>CAVUHX010000036.1:0-22264 GCA_963741405.1 uncultured Alphaproteobacteria bacterium | reverse complement strand
TCCACGCTTCCGCGCCAGATCGAACTCGCCGAACTGTGCCGACGAATGGTGTTGGAAGCCTACGGTCCGGCTGCGGTTTTGATCAACGGCAAGCTCGAATGCCTCCACTTCCAAGGACCGATAGATCGTTACCTCAAGGTCGCATCGGGGCCCCCAGCGCACGATCTGATCGCCATGGCGCGCGCGGGCGTACGCGCGAACTTAAGATCGGCTGTTCAGCGTGCGCTGCGCGAGAACGCGCGAGTTGTCGTGCCCGGGGGCCGGACGAAAGGCGAGGCCGGCGCCTCGCCATTCAGCATCGTCGTCACGCCGGCGCCGCGTGAGCGCGAAGACTTGTTGCTGGTCTGCTTTGTCGAGGAGCCGGAACCGCAGGTCGTCGGGGGCGGAAGCGCAGCGTCGGCTGACGTCCCGCGCGTTGTTGAGCTCGAACGTGAGCTCGAAGCGACGAAGAACGAACTGCAGAACACCATCCGCAACCTCGAGATCTCGAGCGAAGAACAGATGGCGGTCAACGAGGAAGCGTTGTCCGTCAACGAGGAATATCAGTCGACGAACGAGGAGCTGCTCGCTTCCAAGGAGGAGCTTCAGTCGCTCAACGAGGAGCTGACCGCACTCAACAGCCAGCTGCAGGAAACGCTCGAGCGCCAGCGCACGACCGCGGACGATCTACAGAATGTGCTTTACAGCACCAAGGTCGCGACGATTTTCCTCGACACGCGTTTCAATATCCGCTTTTTCACGCCCGCGACAAAGGCGCTTTTCAACGTGATTCCAGGCGATGTTGGCCGCCCGCTCACGGATCTCAAGTCGCTTGCCGCCGACGACGCTCTCCTCGAGGACGTCGAAATAGTTCTCAAGAGCCAAACGCCCGCCAAGCGGGAAATCCAGGGCCAGAGCGGCGCATGGTTCGTGCGCCGGATCATGCCGTACCGCGCCAGCGACCAGAAGACCGAAGGCGTCGTTATCACCTATGAAGACGTAACCGAGCGGCGGCGCACGGCGGATGCGCTGAGCGCCGCCAAGCGTCAGGCGGAATTGGCGAACATCGCCAAGACCCGCTTTCTCGCAGCGGCGAGCCACGATCTGCGACAGCCACTGCAATCCCTCGCCCTCCTCCAGGGCTTGCTGGCGAAGAGAGTCATTGGGGAGAAGGCTCAGCAGCTGGTCGGACGCATAGATGAAGCTTTGAGCGCCATGACCGGCATGCTGAATACGCTGCTCGACATCAACCGGATCGAAGCGGGCGCGGTTGAGCCGCAAATCGTCGACCTCCCCGTGAACGATCTGTTCGACCGTCTGAGGGAAGAATTGACTTACCACGCGCAGGCGGTCGGGCTCGACTTACGCGTCATGCCCTGCGTCCTGTCGATTCGAAGCGATCCGGGTCTGCTCGAGCAGATGATCCGCAACCTGATCTCGAACGCCCTGAAATACACCCCCCGCGGCAGGGTGCTCGTCGGGTGCCGACGGCGCCAGGGCAAATTGCGCATCGAGATCTGGGACACCGGGATCGGCATCCCCCACTCGGAGTTGCAGGCGATCTTCGAAGAATACCATCAGGTGGACAACGTCGCCCGCCAGCGAAGCCAAGGCTTGGGCCTGGGCCTCTCGATCGTCAAAAGCCTGGGCGAACTGCTCGACCATCCGATCCGGGTGCGCTCTCTGCACGGAAAGGGGTCGGTATTCTCGATCGAGGTCCCGCTGACGCCGGGCGGCCTCTCTTCGCCGCCTGACCGTCGTGCGCGCGCGGCGGACGACGCATCCACGCAGACGGCGCCGCGCGCTGGAGCAATCCTGATCATTGAGGACGACCCGGATGTGCGCGAGCACCTCGAGTTGTTCCTGAGCGAAGAGGGCTATCAGACTTTCACGGCCGTCCACGGCCGTGATGCCCTGGGATTGTTGGCGCGCGGGACGACGCGACCCGATCTGGTCCTCGCCGACTACAATCTGCCAAACGGCCTGAACGGAGTGCAAGTCTGTCAGAAACTGAGGCAAGAACTCGATCGGCAAATTCCAGCCATCATACTTACCGGCGATATCTCGACTGAGACACTGCGCGATATCGCCCTTCACGACTGCGTTCATCTCAACAAGCCGGTCAAACTGGGCGAGTTGACGCGCGCGATCGAGAAACTGCTGGCCAAGGCGCCGAGTCACTCGTCGCATCTCCTCTTCACACTGCTCACGCCCTCGAGCGCTTCGGGCGCAGACAGGATCGTCGTCGTCGACGATGACGACCAGCTTCGCGAGGCGATACGCGCCGTGCTCGAAGACGATGGCCGCGGCGTCGATGACTATGCAAGCTGCGAGGCCTTTCTGAAGGCCTTTGATCCCGGTAAATCGGCATGCCTGCTGATCGACGCCTATCTGCCGGGAATGAGCGGGCTCGAGTTGCTCGAGAAGCTCCACAGCGACGGCCATCGCCTGCCGGCGATCATGATCACCGGCAACGCCGACGTGCCGATGGCGGTTCAAGCCATGAAAGCGGGCGCGCTCGACTTCATCGAAAAGCCGATCGGCCGCGAGGACCTCATCGCAGCCATCGAGCGGGCCCTTGAACTGTCCCAGGATTCCGGAAAATTGGCGAAGTTGCGAGAATCGGCGGCGGATCACTTCCGGAGTTCTCACACCGCGACAACGCGACGTGATGGAAAGAGTGCTCGCCGGCCAGCCCAGCAAGAACATCGCCGCAGATCTCAACATCAGCCAGCGTACGGTCGAGAACCACCGCGCCTCGATCATGAGGAGAACCGGGTCGAAGTCGCTGCCCGCGCTAGCCCGGTTGGCGCTTCTGGCTTCGGGCGCAGAAGAGGATCCGTCAATTTTGCGTTGAGAAGCCGCTGCGCTCACGCCTTCAACCCGCGAGAATATGGCCGAAGGCCGCGAGCGGACGAACGCGGTCGCACACGATCTTGGTCGCCGCCAGAATTGGCGCCGAAAGAATTGCGCCAGGGACGCCCCACAGCCAGAACCAGAACACGAAAGAGAAGATAACGAGGACCGGATTGAGCGTGAATTGTCTGGCGAGGAGCATCGGCGTCGCCGTCTCGCCCTCCATCACGTGGATGGCGCCATAGAGCGCCGCCGGGAGCAGGGCCTGCCAGGTCGAAGCGATCGTGAGCGAGCCGGCGAACAGGAAAATGAAAAACGCTGCTGCAGGCCCGAGAATCGGGACAAAGTTCAGAATGAATGCGACCGTTCCCCATAAGATCGGATCGCCGACGCCGGTCGACCACATGACAAGCCCGGTCGCGGCGCCGACCAGGGCGTTCATGAGGGTAATTGTGAGGAGATAGGCGGAAATATCGCGTTCGATCTGCTGCGAGATCTCGACCGCCTGCCGCTTGCTGGCGAACCTGGGCAGAAGCTCGACGAACCGCCGAAGGAAGTTGTCCCCCGAAACAAGCAGGAAGTAGAGAAACAAGACAGTGGTGAACAGGCCGCTGGCGAAGCTTCGCGTCCCGGCAAAGACGCTCGACAGAATTGCGCCGCCGTCCAAAGGTCCGGGCGAGCTTCGCTGCGGGCCCGCGGCGCCGAAATTGTTGGCCGCCGCCAGAAATGTTTGAAGCGTTTTGATCGGGGCGTCGAGAAAGCGCAGCCGCTCCTCGATGCGGGGAATACCCTCAGGCAGCTTGGCGATCCACGCCTCGGCGGGCCCGGAGACGGCGGCGCCAATTCCGACGATCGTCGCTAACACGACGAGAATGAGCAAGATCGATCCCAGCACCCTGGGCACCCGCAATCGTTCAAGCATGCGCAAGGCAGGCTGCATCAGAAGATTGAACATGACCGCGAAGGTCAGTGGCAGGACAATGTCTCTAGCCACATAGGCCGCCGTCAACATCGAAAGGACAAAAATACAGCCAAGAAAGAACGTCTTCGCATCGGACGGCAGAGGCATATCCGCCAGTAATTCTTCGGGCGCTTCAGTCTCAGGCCGCCGATCCGAATCCAACATTGCGAAGCTCCGGATCAATGCCTCACTTGCTTAACAACCTGCTGACGAAGATCGTCATCAAGAATGGTTCATTCTGAATGGGGACGCCGAGGCGCGTCGGCGCGCGAGTTGAGTACCTTCAAGCATGCGGCTGCATCATCGGATCGACCATGCTCCTTATTCCGTCGAGAGATTCATCCAACTGCCCGTTCACGAAACCGGAAGCAGCTCGGGCCGACGGACTTACGGCCAGCTGGCCGATACCGCGCAGCCCTCACAGAGGCGCCCCGTGCGCAGCCGCGCGAATTCCCGTTCGCGAACGGCGACGACAACGCTAGCGGCGCCAGCCCCATCTGCCGCCCAAGCGGCCTCCGTCGCGCACGAGTTGGAGAACCAAAAGGAGCAACACGGCGCCGATCGTGGCGTTGGCGATCGCAGCAATCATGCCCACGCCGAGGTGGACGCCGAGTTGAGGCAGCAACCACCCGCCGATAAAGGAACCAACGACGCCGATGATAAGGTCATTGATGATCCCGTATCCAGTGCCTTGCACGATCTGCCCGGCTAACCAGCCCGCAATGAGGCCGACCGCCAGTATGACGATGAGAGTTTCACTCGACATGACAACCTCTCCAAATTCTGGATGGCGAGAACTGCCGCCGATTCCAATAGGGCATCCTATTGGAATTGGAAGCGGCCACGACAGGCTCGGAATCTACGCATGTTTCATTTTGAGCCGACGCCCACAAAGCATCGGCGGGGACCGGGCACGCGTCGTTAGAAGGCGCCGAAAACGCCCGGACGCCGCAACCTTTGTCGGTTGCGGTTCCGGTGGTCGACAACAACGAAGGCATCAAAGTCTTAGATTCGGTAAATTCAAGCCCCCGAGACCACCAACGAGCCAAAGCACCACCACAATGACCAGGAGCAGACCAAGAACGCTTCCAAGCCCGGAGCCTCCGTAGCGGTCATGGGCATAGTACCCTCCACCGCCAAAAAGAAAAATCAAGACGAGGATAATTAGAATCGTGCTCATGACATCGCCTCTCGTCAACTATTGATCGCACCGGCTGTGCCGGAGGGATCAATTACTTCTTCACCGCATCGCTGACCGCGTCGTTCAGGCCGCCGACGGCGTTCTGAATCTTGCCGATGGCCCTGTCGGCCTTGCCGTCGCTCTGCAATTTGGCGTCGCCGATGGCCTTGCCGATGGCCTCTTTCGCGGCGCCTTTGATTTCCTTGATCGAACCGGCGACTCTGTTCTTGTCCATGACATTCTCCATGAGTAGTGCGAAGACCCGTGTCGACGCCTGCGTTTGCGGCAATCGCGTCCAGCACTGAGACGGTAGGGGAGAAATTCGAAAGCGGGCAGCCTCGGAAATTACCTACTCGACCGGGCCGAGCGCATCAGCAACGCCAGATCGAATAACCGGTTTGCGCGCTGGCGATGCAAAGCGACCGCGTCCAACAACCCCACCCTTGTTCCCGCCGGGTGCAATCAAGCCGCTCACGGCTCGGGTTCGAACGCGCAAAAGCCGGGTCGCCGCGCCGTTCGGGTAAAGGTCCCAGATTGACATGGTTATCGACGCGTAGCTGCTCCCAACCGGAGTTGCGTCGCTGCCTCGATCTCTTCCGCGAATGCGAGCGTGGAGGTGAGGACCGCGATTTCGTTGGCAGTCGCCGATCCCTGGTCTTGGATGCCGATCGGAAATTCCATGTGGTCTGTGTCCGCGTTCACTTTACACACTGCAGCGGACGCGGTGGTTCAGCTGTTCCTCGACCTTCTTCACTTCGATGTTTGCCATTGTCATTCTCCTTATGCGCGTATCGACCCGGAAATGGCGCGGCGCTTGGGTCCTCAACGCGAAGCGCTCGTCATAAGCGGCGGCTGGACGCGGTCATGCGAAGGTCCAGCCCCGTCGATCGTCGAAATCGACTTCACGAGAATTGGCTCGGTTTCGGGAGCCGTCCGGATTGAAAGCGATCCGCCTCGATGAGCGCCGCTGAAGGTTGCGGCCGCGAGAACGGCGCAGATGACGGCTGCTGAAAAGGCCAATCGCAACTGGACGGCGTTTGTCTTGTTCATGGGTCTTTGCCCCAGAGTGGCCATCGCGCGCTGGACCTTCAATCTCGCGCCCGACGCATCCAAGTTCCGCGCGTGCCTCCGTGCCCTTTGTGATTGGACTGCCGCGACCTTGAAGAAACAAGCGTCGGAAATTACTCAAGCCAATTGGCGAGAGGGCGCCTCCGTTTGGCCTTTGCGGGCGCACTCAAAGGGAGCCGTGTTGAGCGCAAGCGGAAGCCGAAAGCGCTTGGCGTCCTGCCCCGCGCGTCACTCGGCGTGAGTAGTTTCCGAGTCTCCCGCAATGTCGCTGGGCGGATATAATAATTATAAGCTGTTCGGATGCGGATCGTTCGGCTTCGAGAGACGGCGGCGACCGCTTCCCTCGCCGCTTCAAGCACTTCCAAGTCGCCTGCCTCGGGGCAACCGGCGATTGTGATGAGAAAGAGGAGTTGCAAGATGCCAATGTCCTTTCGAAGTTTGGTCCTGGCCAGCTTGGCCGCGCTTAGCCTTGCCGCCTGCACCACGACAGGTGAAAGGTTGAGTGGGGTCGGGGTTGGGGCTGTCTCGGGCGGCGCCGTGGGAGGGCCGGCGGGCGCGGTCGTCGGCGGCATTGTGGGTGGGGTGTCGGGACCTGCGGTCGCGAGAAGCATGGGCGTCCCGCACCGCCACTACTATCGCCACTATCACCACCACTATTACCGCTATCACCACTATTCGTGATCGCTGCGGCGCGGGCCTTGCGCCCGCGCTTCCTCGCCGCACGCCAAGGCGCCGACTAGCGCGCCTGACTGTGACGATCGAAGCGTGAACGGCTCGTTCCGCAATCCGGCGGTTTTGCCGATCCAATCGCACAAGGCGCCAAACCATGTTGCAGGTCATTTCCCCTATGAAGGGCTTCGCGGTCGAGGCGAGCGACGGCAGGATGGGAACTGTCGACGATTATCTGTTCGACGATGCGTCGTGGAAAGTGCGCTGGCTGGTCATCGATTGCGGGACCTGGCTGACAGGGCGCAAGGTGCTCATCCATCCATCAGCCATTTCCCGAGAGAACCTCGAACGGCGACAATTTGTTGTTGCGCTGACGAAGGCCCAGGTCGAAGACAGCCCGGAATTGGCTGAGGATCAGCCGATCTCGCAGCAAATGGAGAAGCGACTCTACACCTACTACGGTTGGGACCCGCTTTGGGGCGGTCCCAATCTTTCCGCGATCCCCGGCGCGATGGCGTCGCCTTTGATGGCGCCGCCCTATTTGGGCCTGGGTCCAAACGACCAGGCCGATGCTCACGGCGACGACCCGACTTTGCGGGGAGCCGATCCGCATCTGCGCAGCGTCGTCGAAGTGACCGGATACCGTGTTCACGCGGTCGACGGCGAAATTGGCCACGTCGAGAATCTCATGATCGACGACGCCAACTGGAGCGTCCACTATTTCATCGTCGATACCCGGAATTGGTGGTTTGGAAAGCAGGTGTTGATTTCGCCGCTCGCAGTGAATGCGATCGATTGGTTCGAGCGCCATGTCGAGCTCAACGTGTCTCGCGAACTCGTTAAAGCTAGCCCGCCCTGGGACCCGCTCGTCGCATTCAATGACGAATATGCAATGCGGCTCCATAAGCACTATGGGTGGCCGGGATCACGGGCCTGACTCCAGCGTCGGAATCGTTGGTTGCGTTTTCAAGGGTGCATGCCTCTGACCTCCGCCTGATGACGGCGTCCCTGGCGCTTGGCCCAGCCGAGACGCTTCCTCCTTTTTGTGCTACCCGGGGCGACAACGCCGATCGCCTTCCGTCCTGTCACACTTGAGTAGTTTCCGAGTTTGTCGGGAAGCGACCGCCCTCGGTAAGTTCCTTCAGCCTCAAGAAACATATGAACCGCGATCTCGACAGTTCTTTGTCGCGTTGCCGCTCGGAATTGGTGGGGATGCGGCTTGTGGTCCGAAATACCTCCGCTCCCCTCATCAAAAGGGAAAACAAAATGTCACAAGACAAAGATCTTCAGGAATCCGTGATGGTCGAACTCGGTTGGGAGCCCAGCGTTGACGCCGCGCATATTGGCGTCACCGCGAACGCGGGCGTCGTAACCCTGACCGGGCACGTCCAAAGCTTCGCGCAAAAGATCGCGGCGGAGAGGGCGGCGGCTCGGGTGAAGGGCGTGAAGGCCGTGGCCGAGGAAATCGAGGTCAAGCTTCCCCATGACGTCAAACGCGGCGACGAGAGTATCGCGGGGGCTGCTGCCGAGCGTATGGCCTGGGACTTATCCGTTCCCTCAGACGCGATCGAGATCAGAGTCGAAAAGGGATGGGTCACGCTGAACGGCGAAGTCGATTGGTACTTCCAGAAGGAAGCCGCCGCGCGGGCCGTCCAAACTCTGATCGGCGTCGTCGGCGTTTCCAATCAGATCGAAATCAAGCCGACGGTGAATGCCGACGATGTCGGACAAAACATTACGCGCGCTCTGAATTGCTCGTGGTTTTACGATCCAAACACAATCAAGGTCAGCGCTCACGGCGGCAAGATCAAGCTGACCGGGCAGGTCACGACTTGGAATGCGCGCGACCTGGCGGGGGCTACCGCGTGGTCGGCGCCGGGCGCGACATTCGTCGAGAATGATATCGCAGTAACCTAGCGAGGCCTCTCGCGGGCTCGGCAGTCCGGGCCGCCAGAGCGTCAGCGTTCCCCAGACGCCCTCAAAGACGGTTTTCCGAGTCTGTTCTCCCGGCGTCGCAAGCGCCCATAACGCTTCACGGCATTGGGCCCCGACTTGCGGCGAAGCTATGTTCACGTCTTGAGCCTCGTGTCCGCGCCAAGCCGCGGCGGGCGCTGCGAGCGAATGCCACTAAAGACCCCGCCGCAGAGTAAGTATCCCCCGGCAAAGCCGGGGGCTTTAGAATTGGGGCCCCTCAAAGGGGCCGATTCCCCAACCTTCGCTGATGTCCCAAAAATACACACTCCGATAGGACACCTGATCATGCTGTGGGGATCGCTTCACCGTCAGTCAGGAACCGGCGGCAGCGCAGAATATGGGCGCGCCTCCAAGGATTGATTTTCGTCATAAGAAGCGAACCCGGCGCGCATACCGTCGTAGTTGTCAAACTTCTACTGATAGGGGTAGGGATCGGCTTTCGCCGACCCCTCCCTCCGAACCGTACGGGCGGTTTTCCCGCATACGGCTCTCCAGTCGGTGGTTTCTTCATCGAGACTGTCTCGCCGATAACCAGGCCGTGTAAAGCGCGAACAGCCCGGCTTCAGCGAAGAAGGCATTTGGCCGGCGTTGATGGTCGGCGCGGCAGATGCCCCGCCCGGGGCGCTTTTCCTGCTTGCGCAGGACGGCGCGCAGCCGTCGCCTGACAAACCCGTCGAGCTTGCCGAAGGTGGTGTGATGGGCATGTTTGAAGTAGCCGAACCAGCCGCGCAACAGCGGGTTGAGATCCTTCACGGCGCAGGCGGGGCTGTCGCCGCGTGTGCGCCGCGTCTTCTCTCTTATGCTGTCCTTGAACGTGTTCAGGCTCTTCTGGCGCACCTGTCGCCGGCCGGCTTCGAAACGGTAGCCGAGGAACTCGAACCCTTGCCCCGGCTGCCGGCGGTCACCGACATGCGTCTTTGCGGGGTGCAGCGCGAGACCGTTTTCGCTCACCCAGGCGCGAACCTCCGCGAGGGCGGCGTCAGCCTCCTCGCGCGTTCCGCATAGGATGACGAAGTCGTCCGCATACCCTGATGAACCCCCTCATTTTGGAGGGCTCGAAAATGCCTGTATTTTTGCGTCCGGCGCGTGACGGTGTGGCGAATTGTGCGGGCGGAAGCGGGCATGCGCAAGTCGATCGATCGGATGGAATTGGTTCATGATTTTCTGAAGCGCGCGTTTTCGGGGAGCTTGCACGCCAAGCGGATTTTTCGCTAGCCAACGGGACGCTCGGGGTTTTGACGGGTGCGTCCTTGGCCGTTTCGGTGATCGGGCACGCGCTGGCGCAAGCGCGCGGTCTGATGGACAGAACGCGATCAAACAAGTCGATCGCCTGCTGAGCAACGCCGGGGTCGTCGTATGGGACCTTTTCGCGCCATGGGTTCGCGAGGTCGTGGGTCAGCGCGAGGCGATCGTCGTGGCGATGGACTGGACCGATTTCGACGCCGACAATCAGGCCAGGCTCGCTTTGAACCTCATCACGCGTCACGGCCGGGCGACGCCGCTTCTGTGGCTGACGGTCGATAAGGACGAATTGAAGGACCAGCGCAACGCCTTCGAAGACCTCTGCCTGACGCGTTTGAAGGCGATCCTGCCCGAGGGCGTGCGGTGACGATCCTGGCCGATCGCGGCTTCGGCGACGTCAAACTGTTCGAATTCCTCGAAAGCCTCGGCTTCGGTTACGTCATCCGCTTTCGCGGCAACGTTCATGTGACCGCGGCGGACGGTGAGACGCGCCTGGCCGAGGACTGGGTCGGCAAGAAAGGGCGCGCGCCTTCTGCGCGGCGCCGAGCTCACTGCGGCCCGCCACAAGGTCGGCGCGGCGGTCTGCGTCCACGCCAAGGGAATGAAGGAGGCTTGGCATCTGGCCGTCAGCGATGCGACCGCGAGCGCGTCCCGGATCGTCAACCTCCACGCCAAACGCTGGACGATCGAACGCGACTATGAGGAATTGAAGAGCGAACTCGGCCTGGCTCACTTCGAGGGGCGAGGCTGGCGGGGATTCCATCATCACGCCAGCCTCTGCATCGCGACCATGCGCAAGCAATTGACGATCGCCCTGGCAAAATCCCTCCATCAATGCCCATGCTGCCAAACCGTCTCAAACGGCGGAACTTCAGCCAACGCTCGTGACACAGTAGAAGTAGGGAATTCGCCGCAAAAAGCCTGATAGCGAATGCCTTTTCGGCATGGATTTCCTTTCGGAAGGCCGAATTCGCTGCGAATTTGCTGCGCCGCAGGGGGTTTCTCCTAGAGTGGACCCCAAAATTGAGACACGGGGTAAACAGGTGACCTGGGCTTCCAGGGAGGTCACCATGTCGAAAGGGTCTCCGCGGAAGCTTCCTGCGGAGTTCAAGGCCCGCCTGCTGGCGCGGCTCGAAATCTGGGCGCAGAAGACCCCGCTCTCTAACGGGCTCGCTCCTTCATTGCTATTCGCGCCGCCTCCGCGCCCGACCGCATCACCCCGCTGAAGCCGCCGCTCTCGGCGAAGGCCGATGCGAGATAGACGCCGGGCAGAGGCGTTCTCGGCGAGCGCGGCAAGCCCGCCCAGATCCCGCGTTCGAACGGCATCGGCGCAAAGCCGGAGACCGCGCCCGAGGGCGTATTCATGAAATTCGCCATCGAGCGGGCGTTGAGGAACATGCGCTCGACGACGGCTGCGCCGAAACCGGGATAATCGCGCTCGAGCGCGGCCTGGAACGCATCGAGCCACCGTTCGCGGCGGTCCTTTTCCTCCTGCGGCGAAAGCGCCGCCCAATTGTCGAACCGGTCGACGCCGACGACCGACACCAAAGTCGGCCCGTCGCCGAGGCCGCTGTCGATCGCGCCGAAATTGGCGATCCCATAACTCGGCAGCCTGTTTCCCGGGTCGGCGGAGAAGAGCCGCGCGCCCTCGCTGATCTCGTTGAGAGAGGTCGCCCATTCGGGCTGGACGCCGATGCTGAATTGGTCGAGGCCGAGGCTTGCGGGATCGACGCTAAGCCCGAAATGCGCCGAGAACATCGAGATCGAAAGCGCTCTGCCAAGATAGGCGTGCTCGATTTTCGCCCGCTCGGCGTCCGGCAGCATCAGCGCGAGCACGTGGGGAGCGCAATTGGCGAAGACTTGCTTGGCTACGATCCGCTGCTCGTCCTGCTTGGTCTTCGGGTCGACGTGCCGGACATAGGCGGGCCGACCCTCGATGTCGAATTCGACCCCGTTAGCCTCGCGCCCGAGCAATACGGATCCGCTCGCCTTGGTCACGATCTTGGCGAGCTTCATCGACAGAACGCGCGAGCCTCCTTTGATGAACACGCCGCCCGCCTTGAAGAACCCACCCTGGAACATGGCGAAGGCGGGCCATGCAAGATGGCGCGCATCGTCGGCGTAATAGCCGATTGTCGCGCCCACCGCGCATTTCGCCGCCTCGTCACCGCCCAGGAACCGATCGAGCATGTCGGCGGTCGAGGCGCGCCAGTCGCGCACGAGCGGCCGCAGCTTCATTCCGGCGCCCAGCAATTTGCGCAGGGATCGCTCCTCCCCGGCCTTCGCGAACTCGGAGACGCCGACATGGATCTTCTCCATCGCGCCGAGAAGTTGAGCGAACCCGTGGCGGCTCTTCGGAAACCGATGGCTCAGCGCGTGGTGCGCGGCGTCGAATCCGACAGGCATCTCGAACACCTCGCCGATGAGACCGCCCTTGACCGAGTAGAACGGTCTCACCGGAATCCACTCGATCTCGTCGATGAGTCCGAGCTCCTTCAGGATCGCGTGCTTCGGGTCGCCCGGATAATGCGGGTCGGCCGTCTGGTGCAGCGCCGGCTCGATGGTCAGCGCGCCTTTTTTGAAGACCGAAGCGGCGCCGCCGACGCTGTGATTGCGCTCGATGACGCAGACCTTGCGCCCCGCCTTGGCGAGCAGCGCCGCCGCGGTAAGGCCGCCGAGGCCGGAGCCGATGACGACCGCGTCGAATGCGTTTTCACTCATTTTCTACCCCTCCGGGGAAAGGCCCGGCGATCGTGCGCGGGTTCGAAAGCGAGCAGAGCATATCAGGAGGCGAATGACCGACTTTGATCGGCGTCAAATAGGGGAGCGCGGCGGGGCGACAGAGCAAAGCCGGTTTCTTCAGCTCGCGTCGGAACACGAACTTCCCCCCTTCGCCTTTCCCTGAGCGCGGATTGGCCGGCGCAACGGGGATGGAAAAGGATGCCGACCTCGGCCATTCGGTAATCGGCGCCGACGTCGAGCCGATGCCTGGCCGGAGCTTGCGGACGTTCCCGAACGGCGCGCATGGGTTCTCCTTTACGGGCCGCGAGTGTACTGCGGGTCGTCTCGAACGCCAATTCGCGAAAAACGTCGCCGGTTCCCGGACGCCCTCGATCGAGGCTCAGTCCAGCGTCTCGCGGTAGACGAACGTCGCAAACGCAATCACCACGACGGTGAAGAGGGCCATCGGCCACAGCTCCGGCGCGATTTCGCTCCAGCCGTTCCCCTTGAGCAGCACGCCGCGCACGATCCGCATGGCGTGCGTCGTCGGAAAAATGTTGCCGAGGACCTGGGCCCAGACCGGCATGCCGCGGAACGGGAAGATAAAGCCCGACAGCAGGAACGAGGGCATGAGGGTGAACTGGGCGAGCTGGATCGCCTGCATCTGGTTCGCCGACACGGTCGAGTAGGTGACGCCGAGCGCGAGATTGCTGGCGATGAACACGCCAAGCGCCGCCAGCAGCAAGAGAACAGACCCGCGGATCGGCAGGGCGAAGAAGATCGTCGCCGCGACCAAAATGAGAATGACCTGAATGTAGCCGATCACCACATAGGGGGCGATCTTGGCGATCATCACCTCGATCGGCCTGACCGGCATCGCGAGCAGGTTCTCCATCGTGCCGCGCTCGCGCTCCTTGGTGATCGCCATGGTGGTGACGAACAGGGTCGAGAACATCAGCACGATGCAGACGAGGCCGGGCACGACGTTAAGCACGGTCAGCTGCTCGGGATTGTAGCGGGCGTGGACGACGAACTGGAACGGCGGCGTCTGCGGCTGCATCTGGCGGATCGGCGGCAGGTCGCGGTTGAGGTCGTTCGCCACCTGGCCGAGCGCCGCGATCGCATTGCCGATCGCGGACGGATCGGTCGCGTCGGCGTCGATCAGCACGCCCGGGGATTCGCCGCGGTCGACCGCCCGGTCGAAATCCGGCGGGATCTGGACGACGAAAATCAGATCGCCGCTTGCCAGTCCCTCGTTGGCTTCCGCTTCCGACCGGAGGATGCGGAGATCGTAATAGCCAGAATTGGTGAGCGCGGCGGCGATGGTACGGGTGTACTTCGAGTCCTCGATCGACAGAAGGCCGGCCGGCAGGTGCTTCGGGTCGGAATTGATCGCATAGCCGAACAGGAAGAGCTGGATGATCGGGATCATGATGATGATCCTGAGCGTCATCCGGTCGCGCAGGATCTGGATCGATTCCTTGCGCAGGAGGGCGATCAGGCGGGCGAAGGAGAAGGCGTTCATGGGCTCCCCTCCTGCACGCTCAGCATATGGATGAAGACGTCGTCGAGGCGCGGCTCGACTTCCACCCACTTGAGACCGGAGCCCTTTGTCTCGATCGCCCGCTTCAGCGCTGCGCGGTCGAGGCTCGCGACCCGCAGCGCCCGGCCGAACACCGCCGCCGCCTCGACGCCGGGCGTGTGGCGGAGCGCGACCGCGACGCGGTCGACGTCCTCGCCCGTACCCTCGAACGCGACGAGGCCCGAATGGGCGACCACCGCCGCCGCGCCGCCCTGCACGACGATCCGCCCCTGCGCCAGATAGACGATGCGCTTGCAGCGCTCGGCCTCGTCCATGTAGTGGGTCGAAACCAGCGTGGTCAGCCCCTCGACCGCCATGTCGTGGATGAGGTCCCAGAATTCCCGCCGCGCCTTGGCGTCGACGCCGGCGGTCGGCTCGTCGAGCAGCAGGAGCCGCGGCTGGTGCAAGACGCAGGCGGCGAGCGCGAGCCGCTGCTTCCAGCCGCCGGAGAGCTGGCCCGCGAGCTGGCCACGGCGGTTGACGAGCTCCATGCGCTCCATGATTTCCAGAACTGCCGCCTTGCGGTTCGGCATCTCGTAGACGCGGGCGACGAAGTCGAGATTCTCGAACACCGTCAGGTCCTCGTAGAGGCTGAAGCGCTGCGTCATGTAGCCGACCTCGCGGCGGATCTCGTGCGGCTGATCGATGATGTCGTAGCCGAGACACTGGCCCGAGCCGCCGTCCGGCCTGAGCAGGCCGCAGAGCATGCGGATGGTCGTCGTCTTGCCGCTGCCATTGGCGCCGAGAAAGCCGCAGATCTCGCCCTCGGCGACCTGCAGGTTCAGGCCCTCGACCACCTTGAGGTCGCCGAAGCTCTTGCGTAAGTCCCGGACGTCGATGGCGTAGTCGCTCATGGCGCGCCGGGCTTCACCGTCACCGGCTGACCGGGATTGAGGAGCGCCGCCTCGGCCGGCGGCGGGCGGGCTTCCGAGAGGAAGACGAACTTGCTTCGTGTTCGCTCGGAATAGATGAAGGGGGGCGTGTACTCGGCCTGCGGCGAAATGAAGGAGATGGCGCCGCCGAGATCGGGCGGGCAATTGTCGCAGGAGAAGGCGACCCTGTCGCCGACGTGCACGCGGGCGAGTTCCGGCTCCGGAATGAAGAAACGGACGAAGATGTTCTGTGGCGGCAGAAGGGAGACGACCGGCGCGCCGGCCGCCAGCGTCTCCCCGGGAAAGGCGATCACGTCGGCGACGAGCCCGGCTTCCGGAGCGCTCACTGACCGCTGGTCCAGCCGCCACTGCGCCTTCCGCAGCGCCGCCTCGAGGGAACTCACCATCGATTCCTGCGCGTCGATCTCTCCCGGCCGGCCCATCGACGCCTGGGCGGTGGCGAGAGCCGCCGTCGCCGCGGCGACCTTGGCTTCCGCCGAGCGCAGGTCGGCCGTTTCCTGATCGACGATCTTCTGCGTCGCCGAGCCCGATTGCAGCAGCGCCGAGCTTCGCCGCAAATCTTCCTGCACCCGGTCGCGCGCCGCCTCGGAATCGCGCAGGTTGGCCTTCGCCTGCTCGATCTCGCTCGGCTTCGCGGGCGAGAGGAGGTTGGCGAGTTGGTCGCGCGCCTGCTGCAGGAGCCGTCGCGCCTGCTCGACCGCGGCCCTGTCGTCCGCCGCGTCCTGCTCGAACAGGGGCTGGCCCTTCACCACGCGATCGCCGCGCGCAACGCGGACCGCGGTCAGAAGGCCCGCCTGGGTCGGCCCGACCTTGACGAAATCGGCCTCCGCATAACCCTGCCAGGCGATCGGCTCCGGAGCGCGGGGGCGGAACAAAGTCCAGGCGGCCGCGAGCACGATCGCCGCCAGCGCCGCCAGGACCAGAATTCGACGAACCACTGCGATGCTCGCTTCATGGACGACGCCCGCGCAATCTCAGGCGCGGGCTTTGGCCGGCGTCACACCCGCAGCGGCATCAGGACGTAGAGCGCGCTCGCCCCGTCGCGATCCTGGATCAGCGTCGGCGAGCCGGGGTCGGCGAGCTTGATCAGCGCCGTGTCGCCCGAAAGCTGGCCGAGGATGTCGAGGAGGTAGCGGGCGTTGAAGCCGATGTCGATCGGGTCGGAATCGTAGTCGACCTCGATCTCCTCGCTCGCCGACCCCGAATCGGGATTGTTGACCGAGAGCGTCATCTTGCTGTCGCCGATCGACAGCTTGATCGCCCGGCCGCGTTCGGAGGACAGGGTCGAGACGCGGTCGACCGCGTTCTCGAACGGCTCCTTGTCGACCACCAGGCGCTTGTCGTTGCCGGTCGGAATGACGCGGGCGTAGTCGGGAAACGTGCCGTCGATCAGCTTGGTGGTCAGCACCACGTCGCCGAACTGGAACCGCGCCTTGGCGGTCGAGATCTCGACCCGCACCTCCTTGATCGGATCCTCGAGCAGCTTGAGGACTTCGTTGACCGCCTTGCGCGGGGCGATGATCCCGGGCATGCCGGCCGCGCCCTGGGGCGCCGGCGTCTCGACCCGGGCGAGCCGGTGCCCGTCGGTCGCGACCGCGCGCAGCATCGCCCCCGAGCCTGCCGAAGCGCCGTCGGCCTCGACCGTGTGCAGATAGATACCGTTCAGATAGTAGCGCGTCTCTTCCGTGGAAATGGCGAACTGGCTGTTGTCGATCAGCTTCCTGAGCTCGGCCGACGGCATGGCGAAGCGGTGCGAAAACTCGCCGAGGGTCAGGTCGGGAAAATCGGAGGCCGGCAGGGCCTGAAGAAAGAACCGCGACCGGCCCGAGCGCACCAGGAGCTGCCCCGTCTCGCCGGCCATTTCGAGGCCGACCTGCGCGCCGTCGGGCAGCTTGCGCACGATGTCGTAGATGACATGCGCCGCAACCGTGGTGGCGCCGGCCTGTTCGACGTCGGCGGGAATCTGTTCGGTCGCCTCGAGGTCGAGGTCGGTGCTTTTCAGCGCCACGGAACCTTCGGCCGCCTCGATCAGCACGTTGGAGAGAATGGGTATCGTGTTGCGCTTCTCGACGATGCGATGGACGTGCCCCAGAGCCTTGAGCAGGACCGAACGCTCGATGGTGACTTTCATCGCAAAAAATCCAGAATCTCACATTGCGCCGCAGCGCCCCGTTTCGGGGGCGCGGACTTTGCCAAGGCGTTGTCGTCAAAGCAAGGCCGCGCCGCCGAATCGGTCGCCTTTTCCCCCTCGGCCGCCAACTTCCGGCCGAATCCGGCAAAGTTTTACCGGCCCTTAAACCGCCGGCTTTAGGCTCTCCCCCTGCGTTAGGCGCGTTTGGCCATCTTGGTCATGGGTCCCGAGGCGCGCGAGCGGGATGAAAATGTTCGGCCGAGGCGGCAGGAAGAACCGGACGCGCATCGAGCCGCGCTTCGACGCGCGCCCCGGCGCCGACGACCTGCGCGCCGATCCCGCTGACCGCCCCATGCGGAGACGATCCGAGCCGAAGCCCGCGCGGCGGGCAAAGAAGAGCCGGCGCGGCCCGCGCCGCTCGACCGTCCGCACGCTCCTCTATTGGCCGGTGGTGCTGGGAATCTGGGGCCTCATCGCCCTGGCCGGGCTCGTCGCCTGGAACGCCAGCCAGCTTCCGCCGATCGACCAGCTCGCGTTGCCGAAGCGCCCGCCGAACATCGCCATCCTCGCCGACGACGGCTCGCTGATCGCCAACCGCGGCGACACCGGCGGCCCGGCGGTCCGCCTGATCGACCTGCCACCCTATCTGCCCAAGGCCTTCGTCGCGATCGAGGACCGGCGCTTCTTCTCCCATTTCGGCATCGATCCGGTCGGCGTCTCGCGCGCCCTCCTGCGCGACGTGACGGGCGGCGGCGCGGTCGAGGGCGGCTCGACCCTGACCCAGCAGCTCGCCAAGAACCTGTTCCTCACCCAGGAGCGGACGATTTCGCGCAAGATCCAGGAGGCGATCCTCGCCCTGTGGCTCGAGCGGAAATACTCCAAGGACCAGATCCTCGAGCTCTATCTGAACCGCGTCTATTTCGGCTCGGGCGCCTACGGCGTCGAGGCCGCGTCGCAGAAATATTTCGGCAAGAGCGCCCGCTACGTCACCCTGTCGGAGGCGGCGTTGCTGGCGGGCCTGATGAAGTCGCCGAGCAAGCTCGCCCCCAACCACAATCCCGCCGGCGCCAACGAGCGCGCGGCGCAGGTCCTCACCGCCATGGCCGAGCAGGGCCACATCACCGAGGCGATGGCCAAGATGGCGCTCGCCAATCCGGCGCAGGTGAAGCGCGACAAGTCGGCCGGCTCGATCAACTATGCCGCCGACTACGTGATGGACGCCCTCGACGACACGGTCGGCGCGATCGACGAGGACATCGTGGTGACGACCACGATCGATCCGAAGATGCAGGCGGAAGCCGAGAGGGCGCTCACCGATGAGCTCAACGCCAAGGGCGGCAAGTTCGGGGTCGGCGAGGGGGCGCTGGTCGCGATCGACCCGAACGGCTCGGTCAAGGCGATGGTCGGAGGCAGGAGCTACGCCGAGAGCCAGTTCAACCGGGCGGTCGCGGCGAAACGGCAGCCGGGCTCCTCGTTCAAGCCGTTCGTCTATCTGGCGGCGCTGGAGAAGGGCCTGACGCCGGACACGGTGCGCGAGGACGCGCCGATCTCGGTCAAGGGCTGGAACCCGGAAAATTACAGCCGCGAATATTTCGGCCCCGTCACCCTGACCAAGGCGCTCTCGCTTTCCCTGAATACGGTCGCGGTCCGGCTCGGCCTCGAGGTGGGCCCAAAGACGGTGGCGGCGGTCGCTCACCGGCTCGGCATCACTTCCGAGCTCGATGCGAACGCCACCATTTCGCTCGGCACCTCGGCGGTGACGCCGCTCGAAATGGCCTCCGCCTACGCCGCCTTCGCCAACGGCGGGATCGGCGCGCAGCCGCATGTGATCACCAAGGTGCGCACGGCCAACGGCAAGCTGCTCTATGCCCGCCGCAACGCCAGCTTCGGCCGCGTGATCGAGCCGCAATACGTGTCGATGATGAACGACATGATGCAGGAGACCCTGCTCACCGGCACCGCGCACAAGGCGGAACTGCCCGGCTGGCAGGCGGCCGGCAAGACCGGCACCAGCCAGGATTTCCGAGACGCCTGGTTCATCGGTTACACGAGCTACCTCGTCGCCGCCGTCTGGCTCGGCAACGACGACGACAGCCCGACAAAGAAGGTTTCCGGCGGCAACCTGCCGGTCGAGGTCTGGAGCCGTTTCATGAAAGAGGCGCACGACGGGGTCCCGGTCGCCGCCCTGCCGCTCTCCAACTGGCGGCCCGCCGCGGCCCCGGCCAATCCGCTGTCGTCCCTTCTGGCGCCGCTCAATCTTCCCGGCGCCGCTCCGGCGCAGGGGCCGGTCCCCGCTTCGGGCGGCCGCGGCGGGGGACGGCCGACGCCGGTCGCGGCGAGCCCCCCGCCGCCGCTCGCCACTGCGCCGGCCGCCCGCGCGGCGAGAACCCGCGCCATCGACGACGCGCCCGTCCCGCCCGCGTCGATCCCGACCGGCGGCGGTCAGCCCGGGCAGCGGGCCAACGACTTCCTGAACAAGATTTTCGGCCGCCTGTCGGGCGCCGGGTGACGAGCGCACCTGTTTTGCGCCGGCTGCGGCCATGATAGTCTTGCGCATCATGCCGGCTCTCGCCAAAGCGAACATGACCGTCGACGAGTTCCTCGCCTGGGCCGAGGGACGCGAGGGCCGCTGGGAATTGCAGGACGGCGAACTGGTCGCGATGTCGCCTGAGCGCGTCGCCCACCTCGAGACCAAGGCGGAGGCAATGCTTGCGCTGAGGGGCGCGGTCGATCGCGCCCGCTCGCCATGCCGCGTCCTTCCGGATGGCGCCACGGTGCGGATCGATGAGCGCACCGCCTTCGAACCCGATGTTCTCGTATATTGTGGGGCGCGCCTGCCCGCCGCAACGATCGAAATCAGCGACCCTGTCGTCGTGGTCGAAGTTCTGTCCGAGGAAACCGCCAGGCGCGATCACGGCGTCAAGCTCGCGGGATATTTCTCCCGGCCGAGCGTCGCCCGCTATCTCATCCTCGATCCCGAGCGCCGCACCATGATCCATCACAGGCGCGGCCAGGGCGACGTGATCGAGACCCGCATTCTCACGAGCGGGCTTCTGCGCCTCGATCCGCCGGGCCTCGAGGTCGCCGTGGAGGATCTGTTCCCACCGGCGTGACTCTCCGATGCTCCCGGGGTATCGACGCCGGCGTCCGTGGTTCCGGCGAGGGAGCCCTGGCGGAGCGGCGGCTCGAATCTTCAGCCGCCCAATCGGACGCCGGGCGCCCCGGTGTCGCGCGCTGCGGAGATTTTGATGACGGTGGACGAGTACCTGCACTGGGCGGAGGGGCGCGAGGGGCGCTGGGAGTTGCTCGATGGCGAGCTTATCGAAAAAACGCCCGAGCGACCGGCCCATAGCGAAACGAAACTTGCGGCGGTCGAGGCGCTGAAGGGCGCGATTCGCCGTGACGGCGCGCCGTATCACGTCGTGCACGACGGCGGGACCGTCCGCATCTCGTCGAGCACGGCGTTCGAGCCGGACGCTCTGGTCTACCGCGGTCCCCGCCTGCCGCGCGAGGTCTTCGAGGTTCCGGAGCCGGTGATCGTGATCGAGGTGCTGTCGGAAACGACGGCCGGCCGCGACCTTGGGGTGAAGCTTTCCGGCTATTTCTCGGCGCCGAGCGTGGCGCATTATCTCGTTCTCGACCCCGAGCGCCGCGCCGTCATTCACCACGAGCGCGGCCAAAGGGGCGCGATCGAGACGCGGACCCTCACCGAAGGCCCCCTGCGGCTCGACCCGCCCGGACTCGCGATCTTCGTCGAGCAGCTGTTTGCGCCGGGCTGAGGAACACCCTCACCCCTGCCCCTCTCCCGACGGGAGAGGGGTTTCCCGCTCAAGCGCCACTAGTAGCGCCTGTGCCTCGGCGATCTCCGGCATGTCCTGCGTCGGCGCGAAACCTTCGAGCGCAGGGGCGAGGACGGCGTGGCCGTCCGCAGGGCGGCCGGTGGACTGAAAAAGCCTGGCCAGCGACAGCGCCGCGCGCAGGCCGAAGCTGCGCGCGCCTTGCGCCCGGGAAACCACAATCGCCCGTTTCAGAGTCTTCTCGGCTGGCCCGGATCTGAGGGGTCGCGCTTGATCAGCATTTCGCCGCGCACCCGATGCAACTCCGCTTCGAACGTGCGGTAACCCAGGCGATCATGGGTCGCCAAAGCTTCGTCGAGAATGGCGACGCCACGTCCGGGTTCGCCTGCGCGGGCCTCGGCCTCCGCCAGCGCGATCTTCAGGAGCCCGTCGAACAGCAGAAGGTTCTGTTCGCGCAGCTCATCGACGTCCGGCGCATGTCGCCGAGGCCCTCGCCGGGCGCGTCGCTTCGCGCCGCCGCCCAGCCCTTCAGGAAGATTCGAACGAACGCCACATCTTCAGATCGTAGTCATGCGAGAGCCTCGCGAGTTCGGAAGCCTCCAGCGCAAGGCGACCGCGGTCACGCTGCATCAGGGCGAACAGAGCCAAATGCTGTCGTGCAGAACGCGAGTGTGGCGGCATGGGTGACGGCGGCGAGTTGCGCCTGAACGCTTTCGAGAAAGGATGCCGCGCGCCCGACCTCGCCGAGCGGCCATAGCGTAAACGCCAGATTGGCCATGGCCGCGACGCCGGGATCAATTCCGAAGCGAAAGGAGAAATCATCGTCACGGCCGGGCTGGAACAAGGCGAACGCACGCTCCAGATGCTCGAGCGCTTGGCGATACTCGCCGCCGAACCAGCAGGTGACCCCGGCAGCGCGATGGGCGACGCCGGCTTCGGGCGATTCCGCCGCCGCCTCGACGTCGCTGAGGAACGCCCCGGAATGGGCTCGCATCGCCGGCAAGTTGCCCCGAACATAACTGCTGGCCCACAGCCCGTAGTCGGCCGCCAGTCTGCCCGGCGCGTTCTTGTTGCCGTGCGCCGACTTCCGTGCCCTGGCGAAAGCTTCTGTCGTTTCCTGTGCGCCGAACCCCCGCGCAGCGATGAGCGCGGCGCCATAGGCCACGTGCAAACCCAGTCGACGCTCGCGCCGCGCCGCGTCGGCCCTGACC
>CAVUHX010000035.1:0-61321 GCA_963741405.1 uncultured Alphaproteobacteria bacterium | reverse complement strand
GCCGTCCGCTTTTTGAGCTTGGGCGTGTAGTGCGGCCTCCACTTCCCGCTTAGACCGCGGAGATAGCGGAAATCGAAGCCTAAGAAGCCGAAGCTCTCGCCTCGGCTAAGGTCCACGATGCTGCTCTTCTCATCATTGATCTCGACTTGCAGTTTGTCGAACTCCTCCCGCAGCCGTCGTTCCGCGGCCCCAATCAGCCAGTCATGTCGCGCGAAGGCGTCGATCAAGATCACCAGATCGTCAGCAAATCTCGCATATTCGATGTCGGTGTACTTGCCTTGGCGAGTGACCTCCTTGGCCCGCTCCAGCATTCGGTCGACCTCATTGAGGTAGAGATTGCTGAGCAGCGGGGAGATCATTTCGCCTTGAGGAACGCCCCTTCTGCCCGAAGCCCTGAGAATGACCCTCAGGAGATGCATGATGTCCGCGTCCTCCACCCGCTTGGCCACCTTTTCCAACAACCGGTCGTGCCGGACATTGTCGAAGTAGCTGCGCAGATCGAAGTCGAGAACTCGCGTCTTCCTTTGGACGATGGCTTCAGCCACGCGCTGTATAGCTTCATGCGCTGTCCGCTTGGGACGGTATCCAAACGACCCCGGTTGGAAATCCGCCTCGAAGATGGGCTCTAAAATCAGTTTGAGCGCCCCTTGCACCACCCGATCGCGAATGGCCGGAATCGAAAGGACGCGGACTTTGCCCCCGTCCTTCGGTATCTCCTGCCGCCGCGCCGGAAGAGGCGCGTAGATACGCCCAACCAGTTCGCCCCGTATCTGCTCCAGGAAAGCCTCTGCGCCTTGCGCTTCGATGGCCTCGAAAGTCATCCCGTCGATCCCCGGGGCGCCGTCGTTCTTTTTGGCCGCCTTGCGGCGCGACAATCAGGATGAGAATCGCGCGACAATCAGGATGAGAATGCGCCGCCGTGGGGGTGACGAAGGGAGGGCGTAGCCCGACCGTAGACACCCCCACGGCGGCGGCGAGCGCCCGAGGGGCCTCGTCTGGCGGTACGGCGGCTGGATTAGGGATCGGCTTTCTCTTTCGAGAGGACCGACTTCTTGCCCGGCCGACACGTCACCGATCGTCAGATGAGGCTATTCATGAACTTGCGTCGCTACCACTCGCCGGCGATTGCCGGCGCGAAGGCCGGATTCAGCACGGCCGCCGCGTACCGCTTCGAGAAAGATCCGCGACTTCCCAGCCAGAAGAAGGCGGGTCGAGAACGACGCCGATCCGATCCCTTCGCCGATGTCTGGGACAATGAAGCCGTCCCGATGTTGAAGGCAGCGCCCGGATTGAGACCGATCGCCGTCTTCGAAGAACTCTGCCGCCGCCATCCAGACCTGGGCGCCGGAACGCGGCGAACCCTCGAGCGCCGCATCCGGGCTTGGCGGGCGGTGAACGGTCCGGATCGGGAGGTCATCTTTCGTCAGGAGCATCCGCCGGGCCGGATGGGCTTGTCGGACTTCACTGAGGTGGCCGATCTCGGCGTGACCATCGCCGGCCAGATCCTCGATTGCCGCCTCTATCACTTCCGTCTGCCCTTCTCGGGTTTCGAGCACGCCCACGTCGTGCTCGGCGGCGAAAGCTTCGTCGCGCTAGCCGAGGGGCTACAGAACGCCCTGTGGGCGCTGGGCGGCGTCCCCGAGCAGCATCGCACCGACAGCCTGTCGGCGGCCTTCCGCAATCTCGACGCCGAAGCGAAGGAGGATCTGACGAAGCGCTACGAGGCGTTCTGCGCCCATTACGGCATGACGCCGACCCGCAACAATCTGGGCGTCAGTCACGAGAACGGTTCGATCGAAAGCGCCCACGGCCATCTCAAGAGCAAGCTCGCCGACGCCCTGCTGCTGCGCGCCTCGCGCGACTTCGACGATCTTCCGGCATGGCGGGGCTTCGTCGACGAGATCGTCGGGCGCGGCAACGCCCGCAACGCCAAGCGCATCGATCAGGAGCGCGCGGCGCTGAAGCAACTGCCGGATCGCAAGACCGCCGACTACGAGGAGGTCCATGTCGATGTCACCAGCGCCAGCGCCTTCACGCTGCGCAAGGTGTTCTATTCGGTCCCCTCGCGACTGATCGGCCAGCGGCTGCGGGTCCATCTCTATGACGATCGGCTCGAAGGCTTCCAGGGCTCGACGCCCATCTTCACCTTGCGCCGCGGCCGGTCCCAGCCCAACGGCAAGCATGGCCATGTCGTCGATTATCGGCATGTCATTCATTCCCTGCGCCGCAAGCCGATGGCGCTCATGAACCTCGTCTATCGCGACCAGCTCTTTCCTCGCCGAGCCTTTGCCCTGGCGTTCGAGGCCTTGCTGGCGGGCCTGGGGGAAAGACCGGCTTGCCGCGCCATGGTCGGGATTCTCGCGCTCGCCCATGAACGGGCCTGCGAGGCCGAACTCGCCCTCGCGTTGCAAGCGGCTCTCGACGATAGCGTTCTGCCCGATCTGGCGGCGCTGATCGAGCGCTTCCGCCCGAAAGACGCCGCATGGCCTGACGTCGTCGTCACGCTGCCCTCGCTCGCCGTCTACGATCCGATCTCGACGAGCGTGGGAGAAGCGGCATGAACGCCGCCGACAAGATCGACGCGGCCCGGATCGACCTGGCTCTGAGCGCATTGCGACTGCCCGGCATCAGGCTGATCTGGACCGCGCTCGCGGCGACAGCGGACAAGGAAGGCTGGCCTGCCGCCCGTTTCCTCGCGGCTCTCACCGAACAGGAGATGACGGAGCGAAGCCGGCGGCGGTTCGAACGTCACCTGGAGGAAGCCCGCTTACCGCCAGGCAAAACCCTCGACGCCTTCGACTTCGCCGCCGTGCCGATGATCTCGAAAGCCCAGGTGCAGGCGCTCGCCGCCGGCGACGCCTGGATCGAAAAGGGAGCCAACTTGTTGTGTTTCGGGCCGCCGGGCGGAGGAAAGTCTCATCTCGCGGCGGCGCTCGGTCTGGCCTTGATCGAAAAAGGCTGGCGCGTCCTCTTCACCAGAACCACCGACCTCGTCCAGAAACTTCAGATCGCGCGCCGCGATCTCGTCCTCGAAGCCGCGATCGCCAAGCTCGACAAATATCATCTGCTGATCCTCGACGATCTCGCCTATGTCACCAAGGATCAGGCGGAGACGAGCGTTCTGTTCGAACTGATCAGCGCCCGTTACGAGCACCGGTCCCTGCTCATCACCGCCAACCAGCCGTTCGGCGAATGGGGAAAGATCTTTCCAGGCCAAGCCATGACGCTCGCGGTCATAGACCGCCTCGTCCATCACGCCACCATCCTTGAAATGAATGTCGACAGCTACCGCCGCAAGGAAGCCATCGAAAAAGCCCGCGGCGCCGGACGACCGCCAACGCGCGCGACGATCAAGGCGTCGTCATGATCGTCGCGCCGCGACAACGACAACAAAATACCGCTTGCGTTCCTGTCGCGCCGCGACAATCATAATCCCGCCGCGACCGCCAAAATCACTCCTTCTGACCGTCGCCGCCTTCTCATCCAGATTGTCGCGCTACACCGCCTCATACGCTTCTCGCAGAGTCTCCAATTTGCAGACGTGGACGTAGAGTGTCCGTAGCTCGTCAACCTGTCGTGTTTTTGTAGCGCATGATGTGGCGTCTTCGGGTTGATGTTCGAAGCGGGTCGGAAGCCGCGGACGGCCCGGCTCGAGAGGAGGATGCTGCGTCGATCATCTCCGGGTTGGGTTTGGGCTGTTTCCTTGTTCGGCTGGGCGGCCGTTTCCTCGTCCCGGCCTGCGCAGCGGAATTGGCGTCGCGCGCAGGGGCGGTCAAGGATGCGCGCAAGCGCGCCCGACAGGGCTTGTCCTTGACGGCCCCGAGCACGACGCCAGACTTGGGCGCAGTCGGGACGCGGAGGACTCCCTCGGCGTCGTAGTCGGCGAGCCGATGCGGGCCGAGGAACACAGCGCAGGCTCCGTCGGGGTACTCGTGCACCCGCACCTGCGCCCTGACGAAATGCGGGCGCAGGCGGCTCTCCGGCAGTTGCAGGCGCCTTGCGTTCCAGGCGACGGTGTTGTCGCCGGCGACCGTGCGCTCCTCGACGACGCAGAGGATCTCGCGCCACATCTCCTTGGCGTCGGGGACGAAGGCCGAGCCCTCCTGCTCGGGGTCGACGGCGAAGCGGGCGTTGTGCTCGGCGATGTAATGGCTCTTCAGCCAGGCGTTGGCCGCCTCGACGGTCTCGATCCCGGCCAGCCGCAGCTCCTTGGGGAGCCGGTCCTGCAGGGTGGCGAACAGCCGCTCGGAGCGTCCCCGCGCCTGTGGCGAATAGGCGGCGATGTGCTCGATCCCCAGATGCGCCAGAGCCCGCCCGACCTGCGTCTGGACCGTGCCCGAGACTTTCCCGCCGGCCTCCGGGGTATGAAAGTAATGGCTGCCGCGGTCGGTGTAGAGCGCACAGAACAGGCCGCGCTCGCCGATCACCTCGCGCAAGGCCTCAAAGGTCGAGGCCGTTCCCTCCTCTTCAACGAGGATCATCGAGTAGATCTCGCTCGTGGCGTCGTCCATGGTGACGATCAGGTCCATCGAGGGCCTGCCCTCGACCCACACGTGCCGCGACCCGTCCTGATGCAGCATCATGCCGCGCATCGGCCGGCGCGGCCGCTTCTTGCGGTGCGCCGAGCGCTTGGGCGCCGGCCTGACCAGCCCGGCCCTGTGCAGGCAAAGCTTCGTCACGGTGTAGCCAAGCGTGTAATTGTGGCGCTTGGTCAGCTGCTCGTGGAAATGCCTGACCGTGAAGTCGGCGTACTTGTCCCGGTAGAGCCCGAGCATCCGCTCGACCTCCTCTTCCGGCGCACGCCGCGGCGACGGCGCGCCGCGCCGATCGACCAGCCCAGCCTCGCCGTCCGCCTCGTAGCGCTCTCTCCATCGCTGGAAAGAGCGAACGCTCATCCCCAACAGCTCCGCCGCCGTCTCCTGTGTCATCTCTCCCGAGTCCCAGCGGTCCAAAATCGTCGAAAACCGCATCTTCCGTATTCCCTCGCGAATGTGCGCCGTGTCCATCAAGGCCCTCCAGGGCCTCCAGGGCCTCCAAAAAACACGACACTTCACGAGCTACGAAATCACGTCACTCCATCTGCTAGCGACACAGACGTGGACGTAGAGTCCCCAGAAACGCCAAGACGGTTCAGCCTTCGCCTTGACGTATATCCTCCGCCTCAGGTCCTGCAATTCGATGGACGTCTTTGTCATCCCGTCCGCGCCTTCCCTTGGTCGGAGTCGTTACAAATGGCAGGGCCCCTTCGCTCCCCGGACGTTGCTCCGGTTCATCGCTAATACGGACCCGTCCGCCACCCTCTCGTCGTCAACCGATTTCCCGGGTTCGCCGGTTATACGATCTACCCTGCTCCGGCGATTTCGCGCCGGGACGAGTAGGGTTTCTCCAGTTGCTCGGCATGTCCTTGTCACCGTGCTGCCGCTTCCACCCCGCCGAGGTGAATAGTCGTGTCAGTCAGACTTCGACCATTCATGCTGCCTTCGCCCTCCGGTTGAAGACTCGGCCCTCCGGGACTACTCATTTTCGAGGCCACATCGCGTTCACTTTTGTTACGGCCCGGTGACTCGTGGATCTCCCCGATAGGGAGACCTTGTCGATAGGCTTCAGAGTTTCGGTTTCCTTCGCCTCTGCTATCCAAACTACGGGGCCTCTGACTCTTGCCCCGGCAGGTCTATCCCCTGCTGAACATGTCAATCGGCGTCCAAAATTGACCCCCGATCGGCGTCCAAAATTGACCCCTGTTGGTGCCAGGGCGCGGACGGCAGCGCTCGGCCCGGCGTAGCCGGTCGGGGTTGCGCAGCCGGGGCGAGCGCGGTTTGGTTGACCTGAGATTGTCTCGCGTCAGGCGCGGTTCTTGAAGCGCCAGCTTTCGTTGCCGGTCTCGACGATGTCGCAGTGATGGGTGAGGCGGTCGAGCAGCGCGGTGGTCATTTTTGGATCGCCGAACACGCTCGGCCATTCGCCGAAGGCGAGGTTGGTGGTGTGAACTGGACCCCACTCGTGGGACCACGGGAGGTCGGACTTAAGGTGTAATCTCGCCTGCCCTTGTCTTTCAAGAATCAAGCCGCTTCTTGCTGCTTCTGCCTCTGCTGTGGGTATGTGGGCAACGCGTTTGCGTTGTCCAAGCGAAGCGGCATATCCACAGGCCTCGCCGCCGCCTCGATTTCGTCCATGCCGGCGCGCCACACCGCCATCGGCATCTGGTTGTTCATCGCCTGGTGCGGGCGTCGAAAATTGTAAAAGGTCATCCAGGAACCGATGCCGGCCCGCGCCTCGCGGCCGTCGGCGTAGGCTTTGAGATGCACCTCTTCATACTTGATCGAACGCCACAGCCGTTCGATGAAGATGTTGTCCATGAAGCGGCCGCGTCCGTCCATCGAAATCGCGACGCCGGCCGCCGCGAGCTTGCCGGTGAAAGCCTCGGCGGTGAACGTGGAGCCCTGATCAGTATTGAATATTTGGGGCTTTCCGAACCGAAGCAGCGCCTCCTCCAGCGCCGCCACGCAGAAGCTGGCATCGTTGGTGTTCGACAGCCGCCACGCCAGAACCGCCCGGCTGGCCCAGTCGATGATCGCCACCAGATAGAGGAAGCCGCACGCCATCGGGATGTAGGTCACGTCGGCCGCCCACACGTGGTTCGGCTCGACAATCTTCAGGCCGCGCAGCAGGTAGGGGTATATCTTGTGCCCGGGCGCGGCTTTGCTCGTGCCGGGGCGCGGAACCAGCGCCTCGATCCCCATCGCCCGCATCAGCCGCCGCACCCGCTTGCGATTGACCCCGCGGCCTTCCTTGTTGAGTTCGAAGGTCATTCGCCGCGAGCCGTAGAACGGAAGCTCGAGATGCAGTTCGTCGATGCGGCGCATCACCGCCAGATCGTCCGCCCCGGCGAAGGGCTTGGGGCGGTAGACCCCCGAGCGCGCCACGCCCACAAGCGCGCATTGGCGGCGCACCGACAGGTCCTTACCAGGCCGTTCGACCTTCGCTCTTCGATCGGGCGCGCTCATCGACCTGGCCTCTTGGCCAAGAAATCCCGTTCGACCGTCAGCTGGCCGATCGTGGCGTAAAGCTTGGCCGTCTCGCGTTCGCGCTCCTCCTCGCCATCGCCCGAACCCCTCGCCCCGCGCGCGAACAGGCTCGCGACGTTGTCAAGAACCTGCTTCTTCCAGGCATAAATCTGGTTCGGATGCACCCCGTGCCGCCTCGCCAGTTCCGGAACTGTCGCATCCTCGCGAAGCGCCTCGAGCGCAATCTTCGCCTTGAACGCCGCATCAAACTTCTTGCGTGACTTCGTCATTTCTCGCTCCATCGGTTGCGACAGAGCAGGTCATTTCACACCTTAGCCAATGGTCCTAAATCCGGGGTCCAGTTCAGTGACGATGATCGAGGTGCGCTCATAGAGACGGCTGATCAGGTGGAACAGCAATTGCCCGCCGGCCTGGGCGAAGGGGAGATAGCCGAGTTCGTCGAGGATCACGAAGTCGAGGCGGGTGAGATAATCAGCAAGCCGTCCCTGGCGGCCGGCGCGCGCCTGAGCCTCGAGCTGATTGACGAGATCGACGGTGGTGAAGAAGCGCCCGCGCGATCCGGCGCGGATGCAGCTTCGCGCGATCGCGATGGCCAGGTGCGTCTTGCCGGTGCCGGTTCCCCCGACCAGGACGAGGTTGCGCTGCTGGGCAAGGAAGCCGCCGGCGGCGAGGTCGCGCACGAGAGCCTCGTTGATCGGCGAGTTCTTGAACGCGAAGTCGTCGACGTCCTTGGCCAGCGGCAGCTTGGCGACTGTGAGCTGGTATTTGATCGAGCGCGCCTGCTTCTCCGAGATCTCGGCTTTCAGGAGATCGCCGACGAAACGCTGCGGCTCATGCTTGCGCTTGAGCGCCGTGGTCAGCGTCTCGTCGTAGGCGCTCCTCATCCCGTAGAGCTTGAGGCTGCTCATCATGTCGAGGACTTCGGTTCTTTCCATGGGTTACACGCTCCTGAGTTGGTCGTATCGGGCGCAGTCGGCGATCGGCGCGTGACGGAGCTGCAACGCGTCGGGCGTCATGATCGTCGCCGCCGGTCCGGGATCGCGCTGACGCGCGAGGATGTTGATGACGACGTCGGCCGAATGGACGCCCTCGGACAGCGCCTGAAGGCAGGCGGCCTCCACCGCAAGCAATCCATCGGTGAGCACGGCGGCGAGGATTTTGACCATCTGCCGGTCGCCGTCGTCGGAGCCGGCAAGCTTGCGCCGCACGCGATCGAGCGCCGTCGGCAGCACCCAGTCCTTGAACGGCGCCCCGTTGCGCAAGGCTCCCGGCTTGCGCGCCAGGACCGGAACGTAATGCCAAGGATCATAGACCGTCGCGCCACGCCCATAGCGGCGTGGGTGTTCCGCCACGATGCGCCCGTCCTGGCGGATCACGACGCGATCGGCGTAGGCGTGGACTTCGACCGGGCGGCCGACCGCGCTGGCGCTCACCGAGTATTTGTTGTTGTCGAAGCGGACGAGGCAGGTCTTCGACACCGAGGCCGGCAGGGCATGGAAGCCGTCGAAGCGGCCGCGATAGGGAATGAGCTTGGGGCGCTCTTCCTCGAAGACCTCCCAGATCGTCCTGTCGGGCTGTTCGGGATGAGAATGCGCCTTGGCCCAGGCGATGCATTTGTCCATCAGCCAGGCGTTCAGTTCGTCGTAATTCCTGACGCGCAAGCGCGGGGTGAAGAAGCGCTCGCGCACGAGGCCGACCTGGTTCTCGACCTGGCCCTTCTCCCAGCCCGAGGCCGGCGTGCAGGCAACGGGCTCGACGAGGTGATGCGAGCACATCTGGAGGAAGCGGCGATTGTATTGCCGATCCTTGCCGACGAAGATCGTCTCCACCGCCGTCTTCATGTTGTCGTAGATGCCGCGCGAGCAGGCGCCCCTGAAGAACGCGAACGCCCGCTCGTGGGCGTCGAAAACCATCTCCTGCGTTTCGCGCGGATAGGCGCGTGCGAGCATCATGCGGCTGTGGCAAAGACGGATGTGCGCGACCTTCACGGTCGTCGTTACCCCGTCCATCACAACGATGTCGTGGCTCCAGTCGAACTGGTAGGCCTCGCCCGGCGAGAACGTCAGCGGGACGAAGGCGCTCGCCGTCGCGCTCGCGTTCGCCTTGGCCCAAGCGCGGGCGTAACGTCGAACGGCGTCGTAGCCGCCTTCGTAGCCGAGCGTCCGCAGCTCCTCGAAAATGCGGATCAGCGTCATCCGCTCGCGCGCCGAAGTGTCCGCGTTCCTCGCCAGCAGCCGATCGAGGTCTTCCGTCCAGCCACCCAGCTTCGGCCGCGGCTGAACTTCTCGTCCATAGAAAAACGCCGTCTCCGCCGATCGCAGGACCTTGCGCACCGTGTTGCGCGACAGCCTCAGGTCGCGCGCGATCTCCCTGATCGTCTTGCCCTGAACGAAATGCTCCCGCCGTATCCGACCAATCGTCTCCACAATCAGCATCCCTCACCGCCCGCTTCGCGCCAAAGCAGGCAGCCGAACAAATCGGAAATCAGGGGGTCAATTTTGGACGCCGATCCCCCGCCTCAGGGGGTCACTTTTCCACGCCGAAACACACCGCATCGCCGACCATCCGATCAATCGCGTCGACCAGCTCCTGCCTTGGAACTGGTCGGCGATCCCAGCCCAGGCCAAGGCAGCCTGATCAGCCTCGCGCGGTCATCGCATCACGCTTACAGCTCACTCGCGGCACACGAGCGTGCAACAGCGTGCGATGCTGGAAGAAGTCCAGATGCCGCCACGTCTCGTCCTTCGTGTCGTGAACCGCACAACCCTCGCCTCCGCACTCAGCGCAGGCGAACCGGCTCCCGCGTGGAAAATCCACGTACAAATCGAGCCGACCATCCTCGACCGCAAACTCGCTACGCGTCACCATCCACGGCGACTGCAACCCAAGGGCCAACTGGAAAAGATCGGTGTCTCGCATCCCCTCAGGCTAAACTCGACCCCCCCTCAGCGATCGCCAACCCGCCCCCAAATTCCGACTTACCCACTCCTTTCAGCGAGGAGCCGATGCATTGATGCGCGGCGGCGGCCCTTTCAAGAGGCCGACCGGCATCTCGCCGTCTTCGTGAAAATTCGACCTGATGCGCGCCTCGAGCTCCATCTGACCGACGACCGCAAGAACAAGAACCGACTGGAGATCGGTGTCGAACACCCGCGAAATGTCGGCGAGATGCTCCACAAAAAATTGAACGAAATTATACTGGAAAACAAAGTAGTTGTCGCGATAGAGCGCCCGGGAGAGTCCGCTGTACGACGACCCCGTCGTCCACTCTTGGTCCTATAAGCTCGACCAGGCAGCCTGAGCGGGCAATCGCGCCCAACGCCGCCACATCCTCCTCGCCAATCGCCAATTCAATCGCCCGCCGTCGACCCGCCATCACCTCACACCTCGCTTCCGAATCAAAGCAGCAAGGCTACAAACCACGTCAGGAAAAATGAATCCCGCGCGCATATGATTGGTTTCAACGATTCGATGAACTAGTTCTACTGTGTCACAAGCGTTGGCTGAAGTTCCGCCGCGTTGCGACGGCTTGACAGCATGGGCATCGATGGAGGGATTTTGCCAGGGCGATCGTCAATTGCTTGCGCATGGTCGCGATCGAGTTGGCGACGTGGCGTTCGGGACGGATCGGGGGCGCGTGGGGATCGACAACGGCCGGAAAGGGCAGGTTTTTCGCGGCGCCAGCGGGCTGAGGGGGGAAAAGCCGATCTCTCGAGGATCAGGAACCCGTAGGCTGCGATGCAGAGGCTGGCGTGATGATGGAATCCCCGCCAGCCTCGCCCCTCGAAGTGAGCCAGGCCGAGTTCGCTCTTCAATTCCTCATAGTCGCGTTCGATGCGCCAGCGCAGCTTAATGACGTCGACGAGAGCCGCGAGCGGCATGTCCTCGGGCAAGGTCGAGAGCCAGTATTTGGTCGGCTCCGCCTCGCCCTCCGGCCATTCGATGACGAGCCATTCGACGGGGTGCGGCGCCACGAGTTTGTGGTCGCGCGAGGCCGGCCTGACCCGCGCGGCGGCGAAGCGCGAAGACAAAGGCTGGTTGGAGCCTTCGCGCCACTCGACGTCTTTCCAGGCCTCGGCGGGCAGGCGCATCGCAAGCTCTTTGGCCGAGACCGGCCGATGATCGGCGTCGTGTCGTAGGCGCGAAGGCTTGCGCCCCCGGCCGCTCCAGGGTTTGGGCGGCAATGGCTCTTCTCCGGGAGGCCAGACCGACAGCGTCGATTGCACGCCCACCGCATAGGGCAGTCCCAGCGCGGTGACGCCGGCGCGGAAGTCTCCGTCGCAGCCGTAGGCGGCGTCGGTCAGCACGACGCCCCTGGCTACGCCGCCCTTCAGGGCGGCCTCGATCTGGGCGAGCGCGATCTGCGGCTTGGTCCTGAACTCCACGTCCTCGGGAACATGCGCCTTTTCTCGACGTTCGGCGTCGTTCGCCCAGATTTCGGGCAGATAGAGCCGATAGGCGATCGGCAGGCTCGCATGATGATTGGCGATCGAGAGCGTCACCGCGATCTGACAGTTGTCCGTCTTGCCCAGCCGCCCGCAATATTGACGCGCCACGCCAACCGAGTGCAAACCCTTCTTCTGAAACCCCGTATCGTCGACGATCCAGGCTTCGACGCCTCCTTGCGCCGCAAATGCCGGCGCCGCAAGTTCGCGAACCTTCGCCAGCATCGCCTCGTCCGACCACCCCGACTGCCCAACGAAGTGCAACAAAGACCGATGCGTCGCCGCAGCGCGCGCCGGAGACACCATCGACGCGATCGGCTCGACGCTCTTGCGCTCGCAGGGCATCAGCAAACCGGTGCAATAATCCATCAAAGGCCCCGCTCGGTCCGCGTGCCCGAGCGCGTCCGCCACACTGTCCACGTAAGCCGCAAACCGCGCCTCGCTCTCCCGCCTCGCCCCGTCCGCCTTCGCCGCCTCCGCCAACAAAACGAATCGGCAGAATATCAAAGCCTTACACTCGGCAAATCCGCAAAATCGGGTTGTGACTCAGTAGAATTAGAGCCTTGTCCCAAAACTCATCCAACCGAAGCTGATCCCAGATGACCATGGGCAACCAGCACGCGCCCCATTGGCGCGGCCGGCGCAGTCGCATCTGGCTCAACCGGATCGGAAACCACGTCGCAATCGAGAACCGGCGCCGTCCGGTCTTCGGGAAAAAGCGCAATCTGGGTCGAGCGTCCGCCTTCGTCGAACGCCTCGATCGCCCGGCTCCAACCCGCGCTGGCTGTCGTTGATCTCCCCGAGATAGAGAACCTGCCGTTGAACCACGCGGCCGCCCTGCACGCGTCGGTTCTCAACGACCGACCAGGCCCGATGCTCCTTGCCGTCCTTGCGGCGAACCTTGTGGCGCAAAAACATGCCCCAAACTCGCGCCGCCAAGATCGCCACGCAAGGCCCTTGGTCGGCACTACAACCGACTCTCGCACTCTCGCCCCAATAAACCCAGTAGCTTATCGCAATCGCTTATCCTAAAAATCGTAAAACTCGACGCCACTGGGTGAAGTCGGGCTAACCCGACTTCACGGATTCGACCTCGCCGCAAGCTATTTTCCGACCATGCGCACTGACTAAGCGATTGACTTTGCTCGTAACGATCTCAGGAAACCGGCCGAAAACCGCTGCAGTGAAGACCAGCCATCGTCAAGCCGGATTCCCAGGCACGAAGAATCGTGCCAAAATTCGCTCAGCATCGATTTTTGTATTCGCTTTGGGCTTAGATGCGACTTCGCCGGCGTTTCGGCCATCTCAAACTTACCCCCGCTCCCCGCCCCTCCTGCGACCCTTTTGTAGTGAAGACCTTTTCGGTCAAGCTCTTGTTTTTATTGGACCTGGAGGTCGAAAAACAGCCCAATCCGCGAAGACGGGCTAACAGGGAGAAACAGCCAAGGCCCGCGCTCTTCGGCCAGCTCCAGCCAGGAAAAAATTCGTTGTTTCCGGGGGTTGAAGCAAACTCCTGAGTTCTAAACCGTTTGCATGGCGTGGAGATATAGCGGTGTCACGCGAGCAGCAATTCTAAAAGTCGGCCGTGGCGAGGGTCCTATTCGATTTTTTGGGTTGTGAGGAGGTGGGGTGGGATTATGAAGGTGGCGAGGGCTTCGAGGAGATCGGACCAGGCGGGGAAGACCGCCAGGGTGGTCAGGGTTGCAAGATGAGCAAAGAAGCTCGTTCGCTTTTCCGCCGCCTCTCTCGCTTTTCGCCAGGGCGGTTCGAGAAGGTCGAGAACCGTATGCCAGGCGAAGGCGAGCAAGTTGAGCGCGGCGAGCGTCATGGCCAGATTGGTCTCGCCGTGCCCGAAATTGTGTTCAAGCTCGTAGCCGTTGTTTTTCAGGACGTTGAAGCCTTCGTTCTCGATCTTCCACCTTGCGCGGCCGCAAGCGGCGATCTCGGCGACGTTGCTCTTGGCGACCGGCAGCGAGGTAACGAAGGCCATCTTGTATGTGACTGCGCCCTTGGCGTTGAGGCTGTCGAAGCCGATCCAGTTGACCAGCACGGCGTCCTTGCCGTCGCGCAGCGGAACCTTCTCGACGAACCGGTAGCGATGCGTCTGGCGCGTCTTGCCTTTGCGGACTTGGACCTCATGACGCGTGAGTTCGGCTCCATCGATGAAGTCGTAGAGCGCCTTGTGCGAGGTCTCCTTGCAGGTGAAGATGAAATCGTCGCCGTTGTCCGCGAGCCTCTCGACCACGCTCTGGCAGGCGAACAGATCGTCGCCCAGATACACCGGTCGCAGGGGCTTCAGGCGCGCGCCGTGCTGCATGAGCCAGCGTTTGACCGCGTTGCGCTCGCAGTCCTGCTTCTCGGCGCCGTCCTGTTTGACGATGAACTCCGGCGCGAGCGGGACCACCTTGGAATGTCCCGGCGCGACAACCGTCGCGCACAGCATGGAATGATAGCTTTCGACCTTGCCGTTGCTGCGCTTGCGCGTCTGGCAATGCGGGCAGGCGATCCTCTGGCTGCAAAAATACTCGGTCCCGTCGAGGGCCACGAGCGCTCGGCCGCCCAGCCGGCCGAAAGCCTCGCGCATCGCCGGTTCGAGCAGCAGACGCTCCGTGTCCTCGAAGCAGGGCGAAAGAAGAGCAGGATCCGCGCCGTCGAGCATGTCCCTGATATAATTGTCGGAAGGGATCTTCTCGATGCCAAAAAGGGTTTGGCAGTTCGACCGTCCCTGACCTTTCTCCAGCCTACGCTGAAAGGACAGAAAAGACGCGCTCTGCATGAAAAACATCGCGAAGGCCGACAGACCGAAATCCGCCATCGCAATATTGCCGCTCCGCCCCTTGCGAGGGTCCGGAAACGCCTTGCAAACCGCCTTCAGGCCAGACAAAAGCGACGCCAAGATCTCCATCCCCAGCGTGAATCATGTTTCCGCTGATTTGGGAATCCCCCAGCGAAAAAATCATCCCGACCCTCTTTTAGAATTGCTGTCACGCGAGGATCCGAAATTCCTTCAGGTCGATGACGCGGAAATTGTCGGTGATGGTTGACGAGAACTCGTCGAACCGCTGGGCACGGTTTCACGCAGGGAACCGAGCACGGCCTCGGCGAAGTCGCGGAATTTGGCGTAGCATCTGTTGTGGGTAACGTTTTCGTGCATCACCTTCCAGAGCCGCTCGATCGGGTTGAGATGCGGACAGTATGACGGCACGAAGTGCAGGACGATGCGCCTCCCTGGCTGTTGCAGCCAGCCCTGGACGACTTTGGCGTGGTGGTAGCGGGCGTTGTCGAGGAAAACATGGATGCGGCTCATCGTCGAATAGGAGCGCTCCAGCGCCTCGAACAAGGCGATCGTGCTTGCCGCGTCGACGGTCTGGACATCCCTCATCCTGAGCTTGTCGAAGGATGATGCGGGTCTGTCCGGTCTCCAGGTCGATCGCGCCGTAGTCGAACCCGAACCGATCCAGGATGAATTGCCCGATTTCGGTGGTCGACGTCGGCAGCACCTCCGTCGCCCAGGCGCGCAATTCGTCGATCCGGAGGGGCGACAGCCGTCCGGTTCCGCCCTTCAGGTCGGACAGGACGATCGCCTCGACGCCCGCCTTCCTGGAATTCCTTGAACCAGATGCGGATGGTCGAGTCGTCGAGGAACAGCGCTTCGGCGACCTCGGCGTAGGACCAGCCCTTGTCGAGCGGAAGGATGGCATTCGCCCGGCGGACGATGCGATGCTCCTCCAGCCCGTCCCTGACGATCTTCACCAGGTCGGCCCGATCCGCTGCGCTCAGGAAATAGCAATTCGACTTCACCAGGCGACTGGAATCGATCCCGCTGAATTCGGTCAAACGATTTTCGGATGGGCGCGGAATCCCGCTATAACAGGAACAATCTTCGCCCTGTTTCGAGCCGGAACACGACGCCCGCAGGGCTCCGGAGAGGATGTCGCCGCGCCGGGCTCGAAAGCGATTACGCCGGGGTGTTGGCGAACTGGATGAAGAGCGGATTTTTCGAAGACAAGGGGTCTGACGCGTGCGGTTGAACCTCCGTCCTTGTCGTGAGCCCCGGCCCCGGACGCGAGTCGACGGGAAATCATCCCCCTCAGGCGGGGGCTCGTGCCGATCGTCCACCGAACCCAAGGCGGGCGAGCGAGGCGCCGCCCGGACTTGTGTATGCACCGTCACTTCGGCGGGAGATGTCTGGAGCGTCCATGACCGCCGCCTGCGCGACGCTGCAGGATGCGGCCCCTGGCGTCTCACCAGCGTTTGAAGCCCGAGCTAGCGCTCCGCCCGCCCCTCAAGCCGCCTCGGCCGCGACCGTCGGCTTGGGCCGGAGCCCGATCAGGTGGCAGATGGCGAACACAAGGTCGGCGCGGTTCATCGTATAGAAGTGCAGTTCCTCGACGCCATGGTCGATCAGGTCGATGACCTGCTCGGCGCAGACGGCGGCGGCGACGAGGCGCCGCGTCGCCGGGTCGTCCTCGAGGCCGTCGAACCGCTCGGCGAGCCAGCCGGGCACGCTCGTGCCCGCCCGGCGGGCGAAATTGGCCGTCTGCTTGAAATTCTGCACCGGAAAGATCCCCGGGACGATCGGGACATGGATTCCCGCGGCCGCGGCGACGTCGAGAAAGCGATAGTACGCGCTGTTGTCGAAGAAGAACTGGGTGATCGCCCGGTCGGCCCCCGCTCCAACCTTTCGCTTCAGGACCTCGATGTCGTGCAGCAGCGTCGGGCTCTGCGGGTGCTTCTCGGGGTAAGTCCCGACCGAGACCTCGAAGTTGCCGATCTCCTTGGCGTCGGCGACGAGCTCGGCCGTGGTCCGGTAGCCGTCGGGGTGGGCGTCATAGGGAGCGTCGAGGCCGGTCGGCGGATCGCCGCGCAGGGCCACGATGTGGCGGACGCCCGCGCCGTGATAGGCGGCGAGGGTCTCGCGGATTTCGTCCCGCGACGAACCGACGCAGGTGAGATGCGCCGCAGGCTTCATCGTCGTTTCGCGAACGAGCCGCGCCACCAGCGCGTGGGTGCGCTCGCGCGTCGAACCGCCGGCGCCATAGGTGACGGAGACGAAGGCGGGATCGAGCGGTTCGAGACGACGGGCCGCCTCCCACAGGCTCGCCTCCATCTCCGGCGTCTTCGGCGGGAAGAACTCGAACGAGACGCGGACGGACGCGCCCGAACGGCTCAGAGGAACGGTCTTGGGGGCCATCAGGCGAACTCCGCGTCTGCTTTTTGAAATCCGTCGGAAATGATGCGCGGGTCTTCCGCGAGCCACAGGGCGACCGTCAGTTTGCCCGACTCGCCGGGGGCCGGCGGCACGCGCGTCGCCTGGACGCCGGTCAGGCCCGCCTCGGCGAGGAAACCTGCGATCTCGTCGCTCGCAAAGCCGAGCCGGCGATGGGCGAAGTCGGTCCGCAGGAACTCCTGCGTATGGGCGTCGAAGTCGACCACGACGAGCCGGCCGCCGGGCGCGAGCGCCCGGGCGGCTTCCTTCAGCGCCCGGGCCGGGTCGTCGAGGAAGTGCAGCACCTGATGGATGACGACGAGGTCGTAGCCATCGCGTTCCACCGGAGGCGCGTAGATGTCGCCCTGGCGCAGATGGACGTGGCGCAGGTTCGCCTGGTCGATGCGGCTGCGGGCGAGCGCCAGCATCGCTGCGCTCTGGTCGATGCCGACGGCGCGCGCGGCGCGGGGCGCGAGCACCTCGAGCATGCGCCCGGTCCCGGTTCCGAGATCGAGCAGGCTGCGGAACGGTTTGTCGCCGATCATCGCATCGAGCGCCGCCTCGACCCGCTCCTCCGGAGCGTGAAGCGCGCGGATCCGGTCCCAATCGCCGGCCTGCTCGGCGAAATAGGCGGCGGCCTGCCTGCGCCGCGCCTCTCGCGCGGCTTCGAGCCGGATCCGGTCGGCTGCGAGCGTCGGGTCGGCCGAGTCCAACCGGCGAAACAGGTCGCGGGCGAAAGCGCCGCCCTCGTCGGCGAGGCGGAAAAACGCCCAGGCCCCCTCACGCTGACGCGCGGCGAGGCCCGCCTCGACCAGAAGCTTGAGATGGCGGGACACGCGCGGCTGGGACTGCCCGAGGATCGCGACCAGTTCGCTGACCGTGAGCTCCGCCTCGTCGAGCAGACAGAGGATCCGCAGCCGCGTTTCCTCGCCCGCCGCCTCGAGACCGGCGAGGAGGGCGGGAAAGGACAGGCGAAGCAGGGCCAAGCCTTGTCGAGACATAAACATATCTTTATGTCTAAACCGTTTGGGGCGCAAGGGGCGGCAAAGCCAATCGTCGGGCCGGCGAGAACCGGCGCCGCGAAATTGGCGTCCGGCGAGACTCGCCCGACACTGAGCGACGCCCTGCGAAACCTCGCCTCTTTTGCTATAAGCGCCCCTGCACAGGAGGCCACCCCGATGAAACTCGCCGATGCCACGCTCTTGAAAAGCCAGTGCCTCGTCGACGGCGCATGGGTCGGCGAGCGGATCGACCCGATCCGCAATCCCGCGACCGGCGCGCTGATCGCCAATGTTCCGCGCTTCGGCTTCGACGACTCCGTCGGCGCGATCGAGGCGGCGGAAAAAGCCTTCGGCCCCTGGGCGAAGAAGCTCCCCAAGGAGCGGGCCAACATCCTGCGCCGCTGGTTCGACCTCATCGTCGCCAACCGCGACGACCTCGCTCTCATCATGACGAGCGAGCAGGGCAAGCCGCTGGCGGAAGCGCGCGGCGAGATCGATTACGCGGCCGGCTTCGTCGAGTTCTTCGGCGAGGAGGCAAAGCGCATCTATGGCGAGATCAACCCGACCTATCGCGCCGATTCGCGCATCCTCGTCATCCGGCAGCCGATCGGCGTCGTGGCGGCGATCACGCCGTGGAATTTTCCCGCTGCGATGATCACCCGCAAGGTCGCCCCGGCCCTGGCCGTCGGCTGCACGGCGGTGGTCAAGCCGGCCGGGCAGACGCCGCTGACCGCGCTGGCGCTGGCCGAACTCGCCGTCCGCGCCGGTTTTCCGCCGGGCGTCCTCAACGTGCTGACGGGCGAATCGCGCGCGATCGGCAAGGCGATGTGCGAGCACCCCGCCGTGCGCTTCGTCGGCTTCACCGGCTCGACAGAGGTGGGCAAGCTCCTCATGCGCCAGGCGGCGGGAACGGTGAAGAAGGTCGGGCTCGAGCTCGGCGGCAACGCGCCCTTCATCGTGTTCGACGACGCCGACGTCGACGCCGCAGTCGAGGGCGCGATCGTGTCGAAATTCCGCAACATGGGCCAGACCTGCGTCTGCGCCAACCGCATCTACGCGCAGGACGGGATCTACGACACTTTCGTCGCAAAACTCACCGAGGCCGTCGCCGGGCTCAAGGTCGGCGATGGCGTGGAGGCCGGCGTCCAGCAGGGGCCGCTGATCAACGAGGAGGCGGTCGAGAAGGTCGAGGCGCATGTCGCCGACGCGCTCGAAAAGGGCGCCAAGGCGACGATCGGCGGCCGGCGCCACGCGCTCGGGCGCACCTTCTTCGAGCCGACGGTGCTGTCGGGCCTCGACGCCTCGATGCGGATCGCCCGCGAGGAGACCTTCGGGCCGATCGCGCCGGTATTCAAGTTCAAGGACGAGGCCGAGGCGATCCGTCTCGCCAACGACACCGAATTCGGCCTCGCCGCCTATTTCTACGCCCGCGACCTCGGCCGGGTGTGGCGCGTCGCCGAGGCGCTCGAATACGGCATGGTGGGGATCAATTCCGGCGCCATCTCGACCGAGCTCGCCCCGTTCGGCGGGGTCAAGGAATCCGGCCTCGGCCGCGAGGGCTCACGCCATGGGGCGGAGGAGTTCGTCGAGATCAAGTACATGCTGATGAGCGGGCTCGACCGGTGAGGTGACCGCGCTAGCCGGGCCCCGCCTTCGTTCGCGCCGGCGTCTCCTGCTCGCGCACGATGTCGCGCAGGGCGAGGAGGTGCGTTTCCAGCGCCTCGAGATCGGCTTCGCTGAGGCGGCCGAGGGTCGAGGCGATCCATCGGTGCTGGACCACGATCGCCTTCTCGGCCATCGCGCGCCCCGCCTCGGTCAGATAGATCGAGTACTGGCGCCGGTCCGCGGCGGCTGCCCGGCGCTGGACGAAGCCTGCGTCCTCGAGCCGGTCGAGCAGGCCCGAAATATTGCCCTTGGTCACATAGAGCCGTTCGGCGAGCTGCTGCTGGCTGACCCCTTCCTTCTCGCTCAATGTCGTCAGCACGTCGCATTGCGGAATCGAAACGCCGATCTGGCGCAGCCGGTCGCCGACTGCGGCCTGCATGCGCGCCTCGAGGCGCACGAGGCGAAACCAGAGGCGAATCGACGTCTCGCTCTTGTTCCCGTTCGGCATCCGCGTCCTTCCTTGTAAAAGTCCTGCGGCGCACGTATTTCAGCCGCGACGGCGTTCCACGGTTCGCGATTGCCAACCACCCCCGCCTGCGCCAAAGTATAGACATGAACAATTCGTGCGCCGCGATCAAGCCGTCGCGCAACAAAACAGGGAGAAGCCCAAATGTTCGGACGCATGCAGGAATGGCCCCTGCTGATGCACAAGATCATCGATTTCGCCGCGGTCCAGTTTCCGACGCGGGAAGTCGCCTCGCGGATGGTCGAGGGCCCCATGCACCGGACGAATTACGGCGAGATTCGCCAACGGGCGCTGAAAATCGCCAAGCGCCTCGAGCGCGACGGGATCAAGCTCGGCGACCGGGTCGCCACCCTTGCCTGGAACGGTTTCCGTCATCTCGAGGCCTGGTACGGCATCGCGGGCGTCGGCGCCATCTATCACACCGTCAATCCACGCCTCTTTCCCGAGCAGATCGCCTGGATCGTCAACCACGCCGAAGATCGGATCGTGATGACCGACCTAACCTTCGTGCCGCTCCTAGAAGCGATCGCCGACCATCTGAAGACGGTCGAGCGCTATGTCGTCCTGACCGACGCCTCGCACATGCCAGCGACGAAGCTCAGGAACGCGGTCGCCTACGAGGAATGGCTGAAGGAGGTCGACGACGACTTCCGCTGGGCGGAATTCGACGAGCGCACCGCCGCCGGGCTCTGCTACACCTCCGGAACGACGGGAAATCCGAAAGGCGTGCTCTATTCGCACCGCTCGAACGTCCTGCATTCGATGATGGCCAACAGCCCCGAGTGCCTGACGCTGAACGCCTACGATTCGGTGCTGCCGGTCGTGCCGATGTTCCACGCCAACTCCTGGGGACTGGCGCTCTCCTGCCCGATGCGCGGGGCGCGCATGGTGATGCCGGGGCCGAAGCTCGACGGCGCCTCGGTTTTCGACATCCTCGAGACCGAGAAGGTGACCATGACCGCCGCCGTGCCGACCGTCTGGCTCGGCCTGCTGCAGTACATGCGCAAGGAGAACAAGCGGCTCACGACGCTGAAATTCGTCGGCATCGGCGGCTCGGCCTGCCCGCCGGAGATGATCCGCGCCTTCGAGGAGGATTACGGCATCGAGGTGCGCCACGCCTGGGGCATGACCGAAATGAGCCCGATCGGGTCCGCGGGCTCGATCAAGCCGAGCCAGACTTCGCTCACCCATCAGGAGAAGCTCGCCGTCCAGTCCAAGCAGGGTTGGGCTCCGTTCGGCGTCGAGATGAAGATCGTCGACGACAACAACGAGGAAGTGCCGTGGGACGGCAAGCGCTTCGGCCGGCTCAAGGTTAGAGGCTTCGCCGTCGTCGAGACCTATTTCCGCGACGAGGGCGGCGAGATCCTCGACGAGAACGGCTTCTTCGACACCGGCGACGTCGCCACCATCGATTCCGAAGGCTTCATGCAGATCACCGACCGCGCCAAGGACGTCATCAAGTCGGGCGGCGAGTGGATCTCGACCATCGACATCGAAAATCTCGCCGTCGGCCATCCGGACGTCGCCGAAGCGGCGGTCATCGGCGTCGCCCATCCGAAATGGGACGAGCGGCCCCTGCTGGTCGTCGTGCCGAAGGAAGGCCACGAGGTGAAAGCCGATGAGGTCCTCCAGTTCCTGAAGCCGAAAATCGCCAAGTGGTGGATGCCGGACGACATGCAGGTCGTGAGCGAGATCCCCCACACGGCGACCGGCAAGATCAACAAGCTGAAGCTGCGCGAGACGTTCAAAGGCTACAAGCTGCCGACGGAGTGAGGGTCGTCGATGGGCGCCGCCGTACGGGGGCCGTCATTGCGAGCGAAGCGAAGCAATCCATCTGAACGTCGAGCGTTCTGTGGCCCTTGGATCGCTTCGTCGCCATAGCCCGTCGATAGACGGGCGTCTGCGACGCCCCTATTGCTCCTCGCGATGACGGTGGCGTTGAATTGCGCCCTCGTCCGGGACAGTCTTGCGAGTATGAAGAAGCACGATCAACTCGACCTGTTCGCTCACCGTGCGCCGGCCCCAGGGTCATCGAATGCGCCGCCGGCGCAGCGCCTTGCCCCACGAAGCCTGTCCGACGCGGCGTTGATCGCAGCTCTCCCCGACTCGGTGCTCGGCGACGCCTGTGCGCTTGCGGCCGAAGCCGGGAGGCGGCGGCTGAATGGCGCCGTGACCCCCCTTGTGATTCTCTGCAATCGTTTCGTCGGCTTTGGCGTCGACTGCAATGTGCCGGAGCAAGCCGCGGCATTAGAGGCTCTCGCCGCCATTGGCGGGCCCGACGCTGCTCGATCGGTCGGCCGAATGATCGCCAAGGGCGTCGTCCAAGGGCCAACCCTCGCCGTAGCGGCGGCTGCAGCTTCACGGCTACGCGTGATGTTTCCGCCAGACGTCGCGCTGATGCTGTTGCGACATTCGAACGCCTCGGTGCGTGCATCGGCCTGCGATTGCGTCCGCGTAAGATCCGATATCGTAGCGACTCTGATGGAATTGCTGGACGACCGTGATCGCGAGGTCTCGACCGCCGCCGCATGCGCTCTGGGGCGAATGGGCCGCGTGGAGGCGCGCGATCGCTTGAAGCGTTGCTTGAACGAAAGGCCGTCGCCGCGTGTGATCGAGGCCTTGGCCGGAGTTGCTGACGAGGAGGTTGTCATTTTCCTCGCGCGCATCGGACGCACTCGCCCCGAACTCGCTGCTTCGATCCTCTCCGCGCTCGACGAGATTGATCACCCGAGGGCCGCCGCCGCGTCCGGGCTGAGAGACTAGCTGTCTCTTTCAAGATAACTCCCAAGCTCCCCGATTCGGATGCGTGGGCGCCCGCCCGTCCAACACTGTCACCCCCGCGCACGCGCTACTATATTTACACATCTGCAAGGTCGCGCGTTCTCCTTCCTCAACTCTGCTGGGGAAGGTGGCGCGAAGCGCCGGACCCCTCGGCGCCACGCTCTGCGCCCCGATCAGCGGCTCGCCGCCGAAAGGCGCAGGCCAGGGCGTTTCGCCATAGTTGAAGGCCAAGACGAGGTCGCCGCGGCGGCGCAGGCGCACCTCCGCCGGCAGTTCGATGGTCGAGAGGCCCGCCTTCTGGCACAAGAGCGCCATCAGCGATCGCAGCGCGCCGGCGTCGGGCCAGCAGGCGAGATAGAGATAATGGTCGTTGGCGATGAGGGCCGGCGCGCCGTCGGTGAAACTCGCAAGGGCTTCGGCCTGCGTCTCCGCCGCTTCGCGCCAGCGCTCCGCATGGCCTGAGATCGCGGCTGTGATCGCGACTGTCACGCCGGGCCGCATCGAGGAGACTTCGATGATGCGCGAACGCAAAAACCGCTGCAGCGGACCCGGCGGCAATTTTTCGGGAATTGAAAGGCGGCGCGTCTTCGAGCCGGAACGCGGGCCGAAGGCGACGATTCCCGTCACCGCGGCGAAAGCCCGCTCCGCTGCCTCCGAAACGATCGGCAGGGAAGGGACCAGCACAAGACGATAATCGTCGAGGCTCGCGCCCGGGGCCACGAAATCGACGTCGAGCCCGAGACGGCGGATCGCCTCGTACCAGCGGAAGACCAGTTCCGGATAGCGGAAATCTTCACCCTGCGACTCGATCGCGGCGATCCAGTGCGGCTCCTAATCGGTGACGATCGCTGCCGGGGCCGGCGCGGTCGCCGGCAGGTCGCCGAGTCGCGCCAGATCGCTCGCCGCCTCCGCCGCCTCCCGGCCGCCGGGAGAAAGCTCGTGCGCGTGCGGCAGATTGAGCCCGGCATGCATCTGTTCTTGCGCGAACGGCGCCTGTCGCCAGCGAAAATAGCTCACCACCTCGGCGCCGTGGGCATGCGCTTCGAGCGTCCACAGGCGCACCATGCCGCGCGCCGGGGCCGGGTTCCAGCGCGCCCAGTTGACCGGTCCCGGCTGCTGCTCCATCACCCAGAAGCGCCCGCCGCCGACGCCGCGATAAAGGTCGTGATGAAAGGGCGCGACATCCGGATGCGAGACGTCCTGCCAGCGCAAGCGCTCGGATTCTTCGAACGGAAAGTGCTCGACGAGGCCGATCGGATAGGAATCCCACGAGGCGAAATCGAGATGCTCGCCGAGCGCCCAGTGGTCGAACTCGTTGAAGAAGCCCATGAAATTATGGGTGATCCACCGGCCGGGCGAATGGCGGCGGATGATCTCGCATTGCATGCGATCATAGGCCGCGACCTGCTCGGACGAAAACCGCCAGAAGTCGAGCCGCGCCGCCGGATTGGGCTCCGTCACCGTCAGATTGGGCAGCGAGACTTCCTCGAAGCACCCGACTTCCATCGACCAGAACGAAGCTCCCCAGGCCTCGTTGAGCCGCTCGGGCGATTGATAGCGGTGCCGAAGCCAGTCGCGGAAGCCTTTCAGATCGTCATGGCCCCACGACAGCACGGAGTCGTGGCAGCCGTATTCGTTGTCGGTCTGCCAGCCGGCGAGCGCCGGATGGCGGCCGTAACGTTGGCTGAGCGCCTCGACGACGCGCGCGCTTTCGCGCCAATAGACCTTTGAGGAGAAGCGATAGTGCCGGCGCGAGCCGAACCCGCGCGGCCGGCCCTGATCGTCGACCGGCGCGATCTCCGGAAATTCGTCCATGAGCCACTTGGGCGGCGCCGCGGTCGGCGTGCCGAGGACGATTTTCAGTCCCGCGTCGCCGAGCGCATTCATCGCCCGGTCCAGCCAATCCCACGTGACCCCCCCGCGTCGCGGTTCGATGCGCACCCATGCGAATTCGCCGATGCGAACAGTGGCGAGGCCCATTTCGCGCATGCGCCGGGCGTCCTCGGCCCACCAGACTTCCGGCCAATGTTCGGGGTAGTGGCAGACGCCAAGCATGGCTCGACTCCTGTCGGGGATGGTTTCCCAAATCAAGCCGACGCCGTTCGTGTGCTCCCGATCGGGGCCGCCGCTTCGCCGTAACACGCTCGGACTTCCCGCGGGGCGCGTTCGGACAGTTCCCGCCATCGGGGAGGACGGGGGCCAGTGCCGCGAAAGCGGAACTCTGCGCCCGAGGATGGAGCCGCGCGGCCCAGGAGCGCGGCGCTACTTAAACCAACAAGTCTACGAAGTTATTGTGGCTCTTGCCGCTTTTGTTTTCCCGAATTCGTTCCGGGCCACGTTTTCATGAAAAGCGCCAAAAAGCTGCCTCAGCCGCGCGAGATATCCCTGCTTTCCGCGGAGCAGGGAATTTGAATTCCCTGCTCCGCAAAAATATTCCCTGCTCGGCCAAGTAGGGAATATTGCTGGAAGTGCCGAGAATTACAGGGTTTTTCTCGCCGGTTTCTCCAAAATTGGCCGGAAAGACGAGTTAGTCCCTGCATATTTGCCTGCTACCAGGGAATTCGGCCGCGGCCTTCCCGCGCCAAGGGTCAGTTTTCTGTCGCTAGCGCTGCGCCATCAGCCAGCCGAGCAGACGTTCGTTGACCAGACGCGGACTTTCGACATGCGGCAGGTGGGCGGTGTCCTCGAGAATCAGGCTTTCCGCGCCGAAGCGCCCGAGCCGGGCCGAATCGAGCGGAATGATGGCGTCCGCCTCGCCCCAGACCGCGATCCGGGGCAGGGACGACCGGGCGACGACCTCAAAGGGCGGCTCGATGACCGAATCGATGCGGCGAAGTTCGCCTGCGATCACAGTCAGCCCTTCCCGCACTCCGGGAGCCGCGAGCTGTTCCAGGGCCCTCGCGGCCAAGGGTCGGCTGATGAGGCGGGGACGGACGACCAGACGCCGCAGCAAAGCCTCCATCTCCTGGACGGACGATGCTTTCGGGTAAGCGTCGAGAAAGCTCTCGTCGACGCCCCGCCCGAGACCTGCCGCCGCAATCAGCGCGAGCGAGCGCACGAGATCCGGTCTGGCGGCGGCGAGCGCGATCGCGACGGCGCCGCCGAGAGAATGTCCGACGATGTGAACCGGCCCGAGGCCGGAGCCGTCGAGCGCCGTCTCCACGGCGCGGGCGATGGCGGCGAGGGCGCCAGCGCCGGCGAGCGGCGTTTCTCCGTGGCCTGGAAGATCGAGGACATAGACCCGTCCGGCGCCCGACAACGCGTGCTGATTGGCGAGCCAGCTCAGCCGGTCGGCGCCGAAACCATGAACGAGGAGAATTGGGGGGCCGTCCTGCCCCGCCGCATGGATGATGGCGGGGACTGGCAGCATGGCTGCGCTCACGGAGTCTCGATGACGCCGAGGATGGCGCCGACCGGCGCGATCTCTTCCGCCTCCACCAGGATCGCCTTCAAGGTTCCGGCCGCCGGCGCTTCGATCTCGAACGTGACCTTCGGCGTCGTTATCACGGCGATTTGCTCGTTCTTCTCCACGGCGTCGCCGGGCTTCTTGAGCCAGGCGTCGACCTGCGCTTCCTCGATTTCGTTGCCGAGCTGCGGCAGCAGTATATTGACGTCCATCGCGCTCATCCTCCCCTGACGCTTTTCGGTCACAGGCCTCGGCGGGCGAGGTCGAGATCGTTCCAGGTTCTCACGCCGCGTCTGTTCCTCTTGCGGTCCGGAAACAGCTCCGCCACGACAATATCCACGATGTCTTGCGCCTGCGGAAAGTACGTCGATTCCATGTCGGCGCCAGGAACGATCCAATTCGGCGAACCGATCACCCGCGGCGGCGCCTTCAGATCGGCGAACCCGAACCGGGCGACATTGGCCGACAGCGTCATCGCAAAACTTCCGCGCTCGCAAGCCTCGGTCACCAAGACCAGCCGTCCGGTCCTGCGCAAGGACTCGAGCACCGGCTCGTAGTTGAACGGCACGAGGCAGCGGGCGTCAATGATTTCGGCGTCAATGGCGTAAGCTTGCTGGAGCTCGACCGCGGCGTCCACCGCCGGGTAGAGCGAAGGGCCGATCGTCAGGATCGTGACATGCTCGCCTGCGCGCTTCACGTCCGGCTCGCCGGCGGGAAGCCGATAATAGCCCTCGGGAACGCCACCGGCATGAAAGAGCTCCGGCGTGTCGTAAAGGCGCTGGCTCTCGAAAAAGACGACGGGGTCGTCGCTGGAAAGCGCCGTCGCCATCAGTCCTTTCGCATCGTAGGGTGTCGCCGGGTAGAAGGCCTTCAGCCCCGGAATATGGGCGACGAGGCCCGTCCAGTCCTGCGAATGCTGGGCGCCGTATTTGCTGCCGACCGAGCAGCGCAGAACCACCGGGACCTTGAGCGCCCCGGCCGACATGGCTTGCCACTTCGCCATCTGGTTGAAGATCTCGTCGCCCGCTCGGCCGATGAAGTCCGCATACATGAGCTCGACCAGGGCCCTGCCGCCTTCCAGCGCATAGCCGACCGCGGTCGCGACGATCGCGGCCTCGGAAATGGGCGCGTTGAACAGCCGGTGGTACGGCAGGAACTCCGCGAGGCCCCGGTAGACCCCGAAAGCGCCTCCCCATTCCCTGCAGTCTTCGCCATAGGCGATGAGGCGCTCATCGTTGAGCATGTGATGGAGGATCGCCTCGAACAGGCCGTCGCGCACGGTGATGGCGCGCATCGTCGAAAGCCTAGCGCCGGACTCCGACAGGCCGAAACGGCTCTTTTTCGCGTTCTGCACAACCCTCGGATTGGCGGCCGGGTCCGTCGTCGTCGGAGCGCGGCGCGAGGGAACCGGGATCGCGGCGTTCGAAAACATGAGCCGCCCGATGAGGTCGGGGTCGGCCTTGATGTCGACGATCGGGGCGATCGCCGGGTCCGCCGCGGCCGCAATGACACGGCGCAAGGTCTCCGCCACTCCCGCCCGCATCGATTCGATGTCGGAGTTGCCGACGACGCCGGCCCCGGCCAGGGTCCTGCCGAATGAACTGACAGGATCATAGGCGGACCAGCGCTCGATCTCGTCTTTCGTGCGGTAGGCGTTGGCGTCCGAGGTCGAATGACCCGTGCTTCGATAGCACTCGACGTCGAGGAGCGCGGGGCCTTTGCCAGCGACAAGTAGCGCCCGCTTCCGCCGGACGGCGTCCGCGACGGCGAGTGGATTGGTCCCGTCGACCGTTTCCGCGTGCATCGCCTCCACGTTGACCGCCGCGGCGATGCGGGACAGACGGTCCCAGCCCATGGTCTCGCCGATGGTCTGGCCCCCCATGCCATAGAAATTGTTGTTAAAGAAAAAGAGCGTCGGCAGGCCGCCCGCGTGGTCGTCCCACAGCGTTCGATACTGCGCCATCGCCGCGAAATTCATCGCCTCCCAGACCGGGCCGCAGCCGGTCGACCCATCGCCGATGTTGGCGACCGCGACGCCGTCGTTGCGAAGGAGCTTCTTGGCGAGCGCGGCCCCGGTCGCGATTCCGGCCGAACCGCCCACAATGGCGTTGTTGGGATAGGCGCCGAAGGGTGTGAAAAAGGCGTGCATCGAACCGCCCATGCCGCCGTTGAAGCCGTTCGCGCGCATGAAGATTTCCGCCAGAAGGCCGAACAGCAGAAAGGCCTCGGCGAGAGCGGTCTCGGTCTCTGCGCCGATATGACCCTCCACGGTCTTCAGAAGCGCTCCGCCTCGATAACCCTCCATCACATCGATGAGTTCTGTCCTCGGCAGCCTGTCGATCGCCGAGAGTCCCTTGGCGATGAATTCGCCATGGCTGCGATGGCTGCCGAAGATATGATCGCAGGGCTCCAGCGCCAGCGCCGCGCCGACCGCCGCGCCTTCGTGGCCGATCGAGAGATGCGCGGGCCCCTTGTAGTTATGGGCGACGCCCAAATAGGCGCCCGTCGCTTTCAGTGCGCCCAGCATGGACTCGAACTCGCGAACGATCATCATGTGACGGAGCGTGCTGATCAGGGCCGCGTCTCCGCGGGCCAATCGCTCCTCCGCGAGCGGCGTTCGATAGGCGTGGACCGGAATTTCAGGGAATGAGAGTTTCGACGGGGCGTGCAGGACGTCGGGATCGACGAAAAGGGCCTTGGGCATGCTGGTTCCTGGAAACGCGGAAGCCAGGCGGCAGCCGCGGCGCGCCCCTTTTCCGTCAGAGGCGAACACTTGTCAAGCACAATTGTTCATCTTGATAGCCAAATGTTCTTATAAGATCCCTTTGCTCAAAAATGGACGAAAAGCCGGGGCCGCCCGGGACGCCGCCGCGGCGCTTTCAGGCGCGCTTTCTCCTTGCAACGGTAGTCCACCTGTCCTATATGCCGCTCAACAACGTCTCATAGCCCTTCGTCTTCCGATGAAGGGAGTTTTTGAGAGTGGGCCCGTCCGGGACCCGCTCTTTTTTATTTCTGCAGGTCGATGGCCGAAGCGCTACCTCCCCACCTCTCTTCCCCCGCCGAGGGGCTTGCCGAGCCGCGTCTTATCGAGGAGTTGGGCCTGGCGCTTCGAGCTGGACGGATCGCGGAACCGGTTCTTCACGACCTTGGGTTGAGGCTCGTGCGGGCGAAGATCTCTGCAACCGCCGGAGCGACGGTGCAAGTCATGGCGGAGCGGCCCGACGGCGTCATGACAATCGACGACTGCGAACGCGCGAGTGTCGCTTTGTCGCCGGTGTTCGACGTTGAAGAGATCATGTTGCAGGCGTGGCGTCTCGAGATTTCCTCGCCGGGCATCGACCGCCCGCTCGTGCGCGAGTTGGATTTCGCGCGCGCTCTCGGTCACGAGGCGCGAATCGAGATGGCGATGGCGATCGATGGCCGCAAGCGCTTTCGCGGCCGGATCGAGGCGGTGGAGCGTGGACCGGACGGGCCGGCGGCGCGCGTTCTCCTGGTCGCCGACGACAAGACCGAGAGCCGCGTCGAATTGCCGATCCGCGGCATGGCCGAAGCACGGCTCATCCTGACCGAAGACCTGATTCGTGTAGCGCTGAGACGCGAAAAGGCCGCGCTGAAAGAAGCTAAACGATCTGGCGCACGTCGTTATGGCGCAGAGCCGACGGCGAGCCTCGCCCCAAAATCGAAAGGCAAAGCCGCGGTCCGCGGCTCGGCCGCCGAGACGCTTGGGCCTGACGAAGGAGACTCCAATGGCCGTTAGCGCCAATAGACTCGAACTTTTGCAGATCGTCGACGCCGTCGCGCGCGAGAAATCGATCGATCGTGCGATCGTCCTCGCCTCGATGGAGGACGCGATGCAAAAGGCCGCGCGCTCGCGTTACGGTCAGGAGACGGAGGTCCGGGCGGAGATCAATCCAAAGACTGGCGAAATCCGTTTTTCGAGGCTGTTGCTGGTGATCGATCAGGTCGAGAACGACGCCACTCAGATTACCCTGACTGACGCGCAGAAGAAGAACCCTTCGGCGCAGCTCGGCGACTGGATTTCCGAATCGCTGCCGCCGTTCGACTATGGCCGCATTCCCGCGCAGGCATCGAAGCAGGTGCTGGTGCAGAAGATCCGCGAAGCCGAGCGAGACAAACAATACGAAGTGTTCAAGGACAGGATCGGCGAGATCATCAACGGTCAGGTGAAGCGGGTCGAGTACGGTAATGTTGTCGTCGATCTCGGCGGCGCCGGCGGCGAAGCCGTTGTCCGCCGCGACGAGTTGATTCCGCGGGAAATGTTTCGCCCCGGCGATCGCATCCGGGCCTTTGTCTACGACGTTCGCCGTGAAGCGCGCGGGCCGCAGATCTTCCTGTCGCGCACGCACCCGCAGTTCACTTCGAGGCTTTTCGCCCAGGAAGTCCCGGAGATTTACGATGGCATTGTCGAAGTGAAGTCAGTCGCCCGGGATCCGGGCTCCCGCGCCAAGATCGCGGTCACGTCGAACGATTCATCGATCGACCCGGTCGGCGCCTGCGTCGGCATGCGCGGCTCGCGCGTGCAGGCGGTCGTCAATGAGCTCCAGGGCGAAAAGGTTGACATCATTCCGTGGTCGCCCGACGCCGCCACCTTCATCGTGAATGCGCTGCAACCGGCCGAGGTGATGAAAGTGGTGCTGGATGAAGACTTCGACCCGTATCGAGGTCGTCGTGCCCGATGATCAGCTGTCGCTCGCGATCGGTCGCCGGGGCCAGAACGTGCGTCTCGCCTCGCAGCTCACTGGCTGGGACATCGACATCCTGACGGAGGCCGAGGAGTTGGAGCGGCGCCAGAAGGAATTCCTCGAACGCACGAGCGTGTTCATGGATGCGCTCGACGTCGACGAAACTGTCGCGCAGCTGCTCGCGTCGGAGGGCTTTCGCAACGTCGAGGAAATCGCCTATGTCGAGCCTCGCGAGCTCGCCTCAATCGAGGGCTTCGACGACGAGACCGCGGCCGAAATCCAGGCGCGCGCACAGGGGCATCTCGCCCAGATTGAGGCCGAATTCGACGATCAGCGCAAGGCGCTCGGCGTTGCCGACGAGCTCAAGGAAATCGAGGGCCTGACCTCGCCGATGTTAGTCAGGCTCGGCGAAAGCGGGATCAAGTCCCTGGAAGATCTCGCCGACTGCGCGAGCGACGACTTGGTCGGCTGGACGGAGCGAAGCGACGGAGGCGAGACGACTAAGCCCGGATTCCTCGGCAGCTTCGGCATAACGCGGGCGCAGGCCGACGCGATGGTTCTGGACGCGCGCGTGCGCGCGGGGTGGATCGAGGCTCCCCATCCTGCGGCAGAACCCGCAGACGACGAGCATCCCCCGGCGGAGTAGGACGGACCGGTTGCCGACGAAGACTCACCCCGATGACTGCGGGTCGGAACGGACCTGCATCGTTTCGGGCGCGAAGGGCGCCCCGGAAACGATGCTGCGATTTGCGCTGGCGAGCGACGATACGGTCGTTCCCGACATCCGCTGCAAATTGCCAGGCCGTGGCGTCTGGACGCAGCTCAGCGCATGCGCGGTCCGCCGCGCGGCGGACAAGCGGGCTTTCGCACGCGCCTTTCGCGCGCCGGCCGACGCGCCCGCCACGCTGGCGAAGGATGTGGACGGATTGCTCGAGCGCGACGCTTTACAATCGCTGTCCATGGCCAACAAGGCTGGGCTCGTCGTGGCCGGCGCGTTCAAGGTCGATTCGGCGATCGGAAACGGCGACGTGGCCGCCTTGATTCAGGCGAGCGACGGCGCTCCAGACGGCGCGCAGAAGCGGGCCCAAGCGCTCCACTCGCGATTTGGTACAACCGAAGATATCGTGTGGATTAATCTCTTCTCGTCGACCCAATTGGGTTTGGCATTGGGGAAGGCAAGTGTGGTACATGCTGCGCTAAAATCCGGTGCAGCCACCTCTGCCTTTCTTTCAAGGGCCGAGCGTTTGCGCCGATATCGCACGAGCGACGCGGACGCGACAATTTCAACCAGCGGCGGCGCGCCGGTCCGCGCCGTCGACGCGCTTGGCCGGCCGGATAGAGTGGCTGCAGGGCCAAGCGATTAGGAACAGGCATGAACGAAACGAGCAACACCGACAAGCCGACCGGCGCCCAATCGCCGAAAGCGACCCTTCATCTCAAGCGCCCGGTCGAGCAGGGCACCGTTAGGCAGAGCTTTTCGCACGGGCGAAGCAAGGCGGTCGTCGTCGAGAAGGTGAAGCGTCGTGTTCTGGGACCGGGCGAGACCGCTCCCCCCGTGTCTGCTCCGGCCGCTCCCGCCGCCAAGCCAACCATTTCCATCGCCCCTAGGGGGCCGACGCCCGCCGCACCCGGGAAGCCCGCTGCACCGCCGCCGCCGAAAACAGGCGTTGTCCTGCCGACGCTGACCGCCGAGCAGCGCGAAGCGCGCGCACGGGCGCTCCTCGACGCGCGGGCGCGCGAGGAGGAGGACCGTCGACGCCAGGAAGGCGAGGCCGAAGTCCGTCGCGAGCGCGAGGCGCGCGAGCGGGCCGAGCGAGAGGCGGCTGAGGCGCGCAAGCGGGAGGAGGAACTGCGCCGGGCGCAGGAAGCAAATTTCAGGCGCCAGTCCGAGGAAGAGGCTCGTCGACGTCTTGCGGGCGGAGAGCCTGCGCCGTCGCCGTCCATTCCGCGTAAGCCGGCAGTTGCCATCGCACCGGCGAAGGCGGGCGAGCCGGCGGGCGCCGCGCCGGCGAAGGCGGGCGAAGAAGAGCGTCGCCTCATTCGACGGGCCGCGCCGGCGCCTCTGCTTCCGCAAAAGGTCCTCGTGCCGACGCCGCGTCCCCCGCGCGGCGGTGAGCAGCGGAACCGCGGCCGGCTTACAGTCGCGACCGCGACATCGGCCGAGGAGGAGCGCACCCGTTCCGTCGCTTCCTTCCGCCGACGCACGCAGCGCCTGAAAGGCCTCGGCGCGCAGGACCACAAAGAGAAGATTGCGCGCGAGATCGTGCTGCCCGAGGCGATCAGCATCCAGGAACTCGCCAGCCGCATGTCGGAGCGCGCCGTCGACGTGATCAAGCTCCTTATGCGCCAGGGGCGCATGGTGACGCTGACCGATGTGCTCGACGCCGACACGGCGGAACTCATCGCCGAGGAAATGGGTCATTCGGTCAAGCGCGTTGCCGAATCCGACGTCGAGGAGGGGCTGTTCGACCGTCCAGACGAAGAAGGGGCGACGGTTCCACGTCCGCCGATCGTCACAATCATGGGCCATGTGGACCACGGCAAGACGTCGCTGCTCGACGCCATCCGTCACGCCAACGTCGTTGCTGGCGAGGCTGGCGGCATCACCCAGCACATTGGCGCCTACCAGGTTGTCGCTCCGGGCGGCGAGATGATCACATTCATCGACACGCCGGGCCACGCCGCGTTCACGGCGATGCGCGCCCGGGGCGCCAAGGTGACCGACATCGTGGTTCTGGTGGTCGCTGCGGACGACGGGGTTATGCCCCAGACGATCGAGGCAATCCGCCACGCCAAGGCGGCCAAGGCCCCGATCATCGTCGCGGTCAATAAGATCGACAAGCCGGAGGCCAATCCCCAACGAGTGATGCAGGAACTCCTGCAACACGACGTTCAGGTCGAGGCTTTCGGCGGCGATACGCTGGCGGTCGAAGTCTCGGCCACCAAACAGATCAATCTGGACAAGCTGCTCGAGGCGCTCGCCCTTCAGGCGGAACTCCTTGATCTTGTCGCCGACCCTGATCGCAGCGCGGAAGGGACGGTCATCGAGGCCCGCCTCGACCGCGGCCGCGGACCCGTCGCAACCGTTCTTGTTCAGCGCGGCACGTTGCGCGTCGGCCAGCTGGTCGTCGCGGGCTCCCATTGGGGCCGCGTTCGTGCGCTACTGGACGACAAGGGCCAGGCTGTCCAGACGGCAGGTCCATCGACGCCCGTTGAGGTTCTGGGCTTCGACGGCGCACCCGAAGCGGGCGATCGCGTCGCTGTCGTCGAAACGGAAGCGCGCGCGCGCGAAATTGCCGAATACCGCGAGCGACAGAAGCGCGAGAAGGCGGTCGCGCGTGGGCCGGCTGTGCGTACTTCGCTCTCGGACATGATGAGCAACCTGAAAGCCGCCGGCCGCAAGGAACTGCCGATCGTCGTCAAGGGTGACGTGCAGGGGTCGCTCGAGGCGATCACCGCTGCGGTCGAAAAGCTCGGCAACGACGAAGTGGTGGCGCGCGTAATCTATGGCGGCGTCGGCGGCGTCACTGAGTTGGATGTGACGCTGGCGGAGGCTTCGAAGGCCGTCATCATTGGCTTCAACGTCCGCGCCCATAAGGAGGCTCGCGATCTCGCCGAACAGGCGGGCATCGAGATTCGCTACTACAATATCATCTACAACCTGGTTGACGATGTGAAGGCGGCGCTGTCCGGCATGTTGTCGCCAACCTTGCGCGAAACGATGCTCGGCAACGCGCAGATCCTCGAGATCTTCCACATCTCCAAGGTCGGCAGCGTCGCCGGCTGTCGGGTCACCGACGGCGTGGTGCAGCGGGGCGCGCACGTGCGGCTGATTCGCGACAACGTGGTCGTGCACGAAGGCAAGCTTTCGACGCTCAAACGCTTCAAGGACGAGGTCGGGCAGGTGCAGGCCGGGCAGGAGTGCGGCATGGCGTTCGAGAACTACCAGGACATGCGCGTCGGTGATGTGATCGAGTGCTACAGCGTCGAGGAAATCCGCCGCACCCTCTGATGCGGTGGATGCGGCGACAGATATCAGGACGCACGATGCGCTGACTTCCGTCGCGCCCGCGCCGTATCGCTGCGCTGCTCGGGTGAGTCTGATCAGCGATTTTTTCTTCGGTCGAGCGCCCGGGACGTCGCTCTAAATTGGTTCGCGGCGCCCGAGCGCTGGAGGTCACTCTTCAATGTCCCACCCATCCTCCAGATTTCATACTCCCACACACCGCGTCGAGCGCGTTGGCGAGCTCATCCGGCATGCGCTGGCCGAGATTCTGGCGCGGGGCGAAATCCTCGCCCCAGCCCTCGACCGGCATCCGGTGACGGTGCCCGCGGTGCGCATGTCGTCCGATCTAAAACTCGCGACTGTTTCTGTCATGCCGCTCGGCGGCGAGGAGGCAGGGGCGACGATCGAGGCGCTGAACCGGCACAAGAAGGAACTGCGGGCCTTGGTCGCGCACCGGATCAATCTCAAATTCGCGCCTGACCTTCGTTTCGCGCTCGATCCTAGCTTCGAGGCGCAGTCGCGGATCGAGGCCATCCTGAAATCGCCCGAGGTCGCGCGCGACCTGGAACCGCGCGACCGCGAAGAGCACGACCGATGACGGACGAACAGGCTGGGCGCGCTCGGGCCGACTATGGCGAAACGGGGCGGCGCGGACGCGGGAAGTCGCCGCAGACGAGGTCCACCCGGATCGAGGTCAACGGGTGGGTCAATCTCGACAAGCCGGTCGGCATCACGTCGACCCAGGCGGTCGGTCGGCTCAAGTTTCTGTTCAACGCGAAGAAAGCGGGTCACGCCGGAACGCTCGATCCGCTCGCGTCCGGCGTTCTGCCTGTCGCCTTCGGTGAGGCGACCAAGACGGTGCCGATCGTCCAGGAAGGAACCAAGGCCTACCGGTTCCGTGTGCGCTGGGGCGAGGAAACCGCGACCGACGACTCCGAGGGCGAGATCGTCGCGCGCTCCGACAAGCGGCCGAGCGGCGCGGAAATCGAGGCGATCCTGCCTCGATTCGTTGGCCTTGTCGAGCAGACGCCGCCCATCTATTCCGCCATCAAGATCGGCGGTTCGCGCGCCTACGATCTCGCCCGCGACGGCGAAAGCTTTACGATCGCCACGCGCCCGATTCATGTCTACCGGCTTGACCTCGTTTCGGCCGACCCGGATTCTGCGGTGCTGGAAGCCGAATGCGGGAAGGGGGCCTACGTCCGCGCGATCGCGCGCGACCTCGGTCGGACGCTCAGTTGTTACGGCCACGTGATTGAACTCAGGCGTACGCGAGTGGGCCCTTTCCTGGTGGACGCGGCGGTCCCTCTCGACCACCTGCCGGACGACGCCGACCTGATGGCGCGCGCCATGGCGCCGCTGCAGGCGGGTCTCGCGGAACTTGTTTTCCTCCCGGTCGACCGCAACGGCGCTGCGATCCTGCGGCGTGGGCAACCCCTGCTCCTGCGCGGCGCAGCGCCGGCTGGGGGCCCGGCCTGGGTCGCCTGCTTCGGGACACCGATCGCCTTCGGCGTCATTGAGGACGGCTATTTTGTCTCGGCCCGCGTGTTCAACCTCAGAGGATGACGCTCACTTCCAGGCATCCAAGGCCTTTTCCAGCATCGCCTCTCCATCGGCCGATTTCTGGAAAACGAGCTTGGCGATCCGGTCGTCGTTGAGCAGCAACGGGAAGTCGAACCAAGCGTGCGTTTTCATCAGATCAATGTTGCGTGCGAGATCCTGATCGCCCTTGGCGAGAGCGATGAGGAAGTAGTCGTCGCTGATCTTGACCTTTACGCTGTTCAGCGTCTCCGATGCGGTCGAATTGAGCTTACGCATTTGCGGCAAGCCGACGTCCTTGAAACCGGTGATCGGCGCGCCGTCGGCGAATGTGAATTTGAGGTCGATCGTATGGGTCGCCTCGAGCGTGGGATCGGTGTTTTTCCTCAAGGTCATCGTCGCGTGCATCTTGAGGTCGGGGATGTCGGCGTCCGCCTTCACCGCGACGGTGGCCGGCTGTCCCGGCGCGGCCGGAATCGTGGACCATACCGTCGAACCGAGGTTGACCACGGGCTTCTGCGGATTGTCGGGCGCGGCGATCAGCATTGCCGCTCTGGCCGCCGCGGGCAGCGGGGTGGAGTCTTGCGCCGCCGACGTGGCGGCCTGTCCGCCGGACTCGTTCGGAGCCGGCTGCGAAGCTCCGGCGGAGGCGGGCGACTCGGACTTCGACGTGCTGTCTTCGCCCGGCGACGGCTGGGCCCGCTGGGCGATTTTGGCGGGACTTTGCGGGGCCTCCTGCGGTTCGGGCGGAGGGGCGATCGCGAGGTCCTGCGGTTTCTGGCGCATGAGAATCGCCGCGGCGGCGATGGAGAGGACGACGCCGAGCACAACCGCGAGCGCGAACCACGGCCATGAACGGCGGTTCTCCGCCAACGTCGTCGGCGCGAAGGGACGTTGCCCCTCCCCTGAGCCGACCCGTTCGACGTCGACCGGCGCCACGGGCGCGACATTCGTCGCGTCGTCGGCGAGTTCCGCGGTCACCGGCGGAGCCCCGGCGCTCTCATCCTGCTCCGCCTCCGCGCTCGGCACGACCTTGGCGAGATTGACCGGAGCTGCGCTCGCGCCGTCGGTCTTCGTCAGGGTGATCGGTGGGGCAGCCGTCCCCCGATCATCCCGACGCGGCGCGACCTGCACGGGCGGCGGCTTGGCGGGGCTCTGCGCCGTGGGAGGCGCAGCGGCGGCGAGCGCCGGTCTCGCCGCCGGCGTCGGCGCGCTCGGCGCGGGCGGACGGCTCGCAGGCCGTGGCGGAGCTGGCGCGGCAGGCAGGGGCTGGGAGGGTTTGGCGACGGACCCGTGCGTCGGCGCGCTCACGGGGGCGACTGGCGACGCGGGCTTCGGCTCGGCGGGCGTGCGGTTCGACGTCGACGGATGCGACGGCGCCGAAGCGCCCACGGCGGGCCCAGCGCGCTCTGCTTCCGACGGCGCGAATTTGAGCTCGACCTCCGCGACCGCCTTGTTGAGCGCGCGCTCCTCGCGCTCGATGTCGCTGTCAGGCAACGGCGGACGCAAGGACCTGAGCTGCGTCACCAGCGCGGTGCGCGCGCGGTCGTAGATCGCCTGGCGCGCAGCAGCCGTGCCGGGATTCGGAAGGTTGGCGACGGCGCGCGAGAGCAGGGATTGATAGTCGGCCATGCGGAATCCGCTCGCTCTTCTCCGCTTCAGTCCTGAAACGGATCGTGCACGAGGATCGTATCGTCGCGCTCGGGACTGGTTGACAACAGGGCGACCGGAACGCCAACCAGTTCTTCGATCCGCCGCACGTATTTTATGGCCTGCGCCGGAAGATCGGCCCATGAGCGGGCCCTTCCGGTCACGCCTGTCCAGCCCTCGATCGTCTCGTACACCGGTTCGATCCGCGCCTGCGCGCACTGGGAGGCCGGCAGATAGTCGATCTCCCTGCCATCCAGCCGGTAACTGGTTGCGACTTTGATCTCTTCGAAGCCGTCGAGGATGTCAAGTTTCGTCAAGGCGAAGCCGTCGATGCCAGACGTGCGGGCGGTCTGCCGCGCGAGCACCGCGTCAAACCATCCGCACCGGCGGCGACGGCCCGTGTTCGTGCCGAACTCCTTGCCGCGGTCGCCGATCCGCTGGCCGATTTCGTCGTGAAGCTCGGTCGGAAAGGGACCCGCGCCGACACGCGTCACATAGGCCTTGGCGATGCCGAGCACATAGCCAATGGACCTGGGACCGAGGCCAGAGCCAGTCGCAGCATTCGCAGCAACCGTGTTGGAGGACGTGACGAAGGGATAGGTGCCGTGGTCAACGTCGAGGAGCGCCCCCTGCGCGCCCTCGAACAGGATGCGCTTGCCGGCCCGCCGCTCGCGATCGAGAAGTTCGAACGTCGGCGCCATGAACGGCAGGATTTTGGACGCGACGGCGAGAAGCTCTTCGCGAATGGCGCTGGCGCTGGGCGGGGGCAGCCCCAGACCGCGGCAAAGCGGATCGTGGTGGGAGAGCAGTCGCTCGATTTTCTCGTCGAGCGCCTCCGGTTCGGCGAGGTCCATCAGCCGGATTGCGCGGCGGGCCACCTTGTCCTCGTAAGCTGGCCCGATGCCGCGTTTTGTCGTGCCAATCTTGGTGCCGCGGGCGCTGGCTGACTCGCGATGGGCGTCCAGTTCGCGGTGAAGGGAGAGGATCAGCGGAACGTTTTCGGCGATCTTCAGGTTGGCGGGCGTCACCTCGACGCCCTGTCCCCGAATGGTCTCGATCTCCTGTACGAGGTGGTACGGGTCGAGCACCACGCCGTTGCCGATCACCGCGAGCTTGCCGGGACGGACAATGCCGGACGGAAGCAGCGCGAGCTTGAACACCTTTCCGTCGATAACCAGGGTATGGCCGGCGTTGTGGCCGCCTTGGAAGCGAACGACCACGTCAGCGGCGAGCGACAGCCAGTCGACGATCTTGCCCTTCCCTTCGTCGCCCCACTGGGCGCCGACAACAACGACATTGGCCATCGAAGGTCGCTCTCCTTGGTTCCTCAAACGCAAAGCCCCGACGCCAGCGACAATAAGCTGGAGCCGGGGGCTTATTGCGGAAATTGCCTAGTCTATCGTTCGAGCGGAGTAAAGGCGCGAAGGCGTCGCAGGGGCCGCCTGCGACCGGCGAAAAACGGTCGGGCGCCGTCTTGGAACGGCCGCAACCGATCTCCATATGCGCGGCGCGGCCCGCAAGGCCCGAAGCGGAGAGTGACATGACCCCCGAAGAACGCCAGATGCTCGCCGGTCTGTTCGAGCGCGTCCACGCCAACGGCGCAGCGCAGCGCGACGCGCAGGCGGAGACCTTCATCAACGACGCTGTTCGCGCGGCGCCCTTTGCGCCCTACGTTCTCGCCCAGACCGTGCTCGTCCAACAGCACGCCCTGGAGGCGGCCGCCCACAGGATCGCCGAGCTCGAGGCGGCGACGCATGAAGCCGGGCAGCAGCAGGAGCAGGGGAGCTTCCTCGGCAACCTCGGTCGGTCGATATTCGGCTCGGGACCGCCGTCGACGCCGCCGCGCCCCGGTTATGACCCGAATGCCTATCAGCGCGGCCCAGCGCCGCCGCAGCAGGGCTATGCCCCTCTGCCTCCGCCGCAATATGCGACGCCCCGTCCGGGGCCATGGGGCGGCGGCGCTCCCGCGCAGAGCGGCGGGGGAGGTTTCTTCCAGAATGCCGCCTCGACAGCGGCCGGCGTTGCAGGCGGCGTCGCGCTCGGCAACCTTCTCGGCGGCCTGTTCGGCGGCCACTCGGGCGGTGGCCTGTTCGGCGGTGGCGGCTTCGGCGGGGCTGGATTCCCCGGCGGCGGCGTCCCGACCGAGACGATCAACAACTTCTACGAAGCCGAGCCGGGCGGCTCCGACCAGATCGAGCCGAGCGCGCCCGACGACGCAGGCTATATCGACGATTCGTCCTTCGACGACGGGTCGGGCGGAGGTGGCTTCGACGATGTGTGAGGCGCGCCGCTGAGCGGGTTCGTCTCGTCCCAGCCGTAGCGCAGGGTTTCGAACCGCATCGCGCGCAAGTCGACCAGGAGGAGCCGGCCGACGAGGCCAGCGTCGCCGTCGCCGAATCCGCCGACGATTTCGCGGATCGTCTCGATCGCCATCAGCGAGCCGAGAACCCCGCCGAGGGCGCCGAGCACGCCTGCCTCTGCGCAGGTCGGGATCGTCCCCGGCTCAGGCGGGTCAGGAAACAGGCAGCGATAGGTTGGGTTCGGGCGGTCGTCCGGTCCGGCCTCGTAAGGCTTCAGGGTCGTCAGCGAACCGTCGAATTCACCGAGCGCCGCGGAAACCAGCGGACGGCGCTCGAAATAGCAGGCGTCGGACAGCGCATAGCGCGTGGCGAAATTGTCCGATCCGTCGAGCACGACGTCGTAGCGCGCGACGATTCTCCGGGCGTTCGACGCGTCGAGCCTTGCCGGGACCAATTCGACGGTCACATGCGGATTCAGCCTGGCGATCGACGCGGCGGCGCTTTCTGTCTTCGGCCGGCCGACGTCGTCCGTGCCGTGAAGGATCTGCCGGTGCAGGTTGGAGAGCGCAACGGCGTCATCGTCGACGATTCCGAGCGTCCCGACGCCAGCGCCCGAGAGATACTGTAGCGCCGGCGAGCCGAGGCCTCCCGCGCCTACGACGAGGACGCGCGCGCTCTTCAGCTTGTTCTGTCCGGGTCCGCCGACGCCCCGCAGCACGATCTGGCGGGCGTAGCGCTCAACTTCTTTGCTGGAAAGACTCATGGCCTCTCTGGGTTACCATCCCCGTCGCGCGCGCGCGACTTCATCCGCCAGCGCCGGACCGCAACGAGCGCCCATTTGGCCTAAGCAGAATCTCATTACCCGCCTTTCGGGCGTCGCGGCGCCCCCGAGGGGCGGCGTCTCGCCGCCCAAGGCGCGGGACGCGCACCTTCGAAGGAGTGGGTCGCGATCGGAGTTCTCCCTGTTTCTCCCTGCTAACAGGGAGGAGCCGCAGATCTTTGCGTCCGGCCGCGCGCAATAACGCCTTTCATTCCAATCGCTTCTACAAGCGCTTTAATACCCGGCGACAGGAAAAGAACAGGGAGCTTGTCTCCCTGATCATGGGGACAACAGGCACCGAGAGCGAATCCGCATCCCCGCCGAAGACCTCGCGATTCCCACCCAAATGACCGCATATCACTTTGAAAATCAATATAAAAGCTACGGTTGGCTCTCCATGCGTTGTTCAACCGACCGGATGCTGCTTAGGCAAGGCCAAAAGGCCAGGCGCCCTGCAGGAAACCATAGATCAATCCCAGGGCGCAGAGGCGCCGCTGAACGTGAGAATGAACCACGGGTTGCGGTCTTCGAGGGCGTACGAGGCCAGCATCGCGGCGACCGCGAAAAGACCGAAAACAGTGAGGGCGTCCATGACGCCAGACTCACGCGCCGGAGCGCAACGTCAAGGCTGGCGCGCGCCCCGGCGAGGCGTTACCTAGACACATCCAAGGAGCGAGAACGCCATGAGCACGGATCCGATCGTCATCGTCGGCGCGGCGCGCACGCCGATGGGCGGTTTTCTTGGCGACTTCAGGGACGTCGCGGCGCCGGCGCTTGGGGCGCGCGCAATTTCGGCGGCGGTTGAGCGGGCGGGCGTCCCGGCCGAGAGCATCGACGAGATCCTGATGGGCTGCGTTCTGCCGGCGGGTCAGGGCCAGGCGCCGGCGCGCCAGGCCTCGCTCGGCGCGGGCCTGCCGCTCTCGGCGGGCTGCACCACGATCAACAAGATGTGCGGCTCGGGGATGAAGGCGGCGATGATCGCCCACGACCTGCTGCGCTCGGGGTCGGCGGAGGTCGCGGTCGCGGGCGGCATGGAGAGCATGAGCAACGCCCCCTATCTGCTCGACCGGGCGCGCACCGGCTATCGCATGGGGCACGGCCGCACGCTGGACCACATGTTCCTCGACGGCCTCGAAGACGCTTATGACAAGGGCCGCCTGATGGGGACCTTCGCCGAGGACTGCGCGCAAAACTATCAGTTCACCCGCGAGGCGCAGGACGCCTACGCCCTGGCCTCTCTCGAGCGCGCCAACCGGGCGATCGAGGACGGCGCGTTCGCCTGGGAGATCGCGCCGGTTGCGGTGAAAACAGGCAAGGCGGAGACCGTAGTCGCGACCGATGAACAGCCGCCAAAAGCCCGGCCCGACAAGATCCCGGCCCTGAAACCCGCCTTCCGCGCGGGAGGCACGGTGACGGCGGCGAATTCGAGCTCCATTTCCGACGGCGCCGCGGCGCTGGTGATGATACGGGCTGGCGAGGCCGACAAGCGCGGCCTCGCGCCGCTTGCGAGGGTCGTGGGGCATGCGGCCCACGCGGTCGCGCCGAAGGATTTTCCCACGGCCCCGATCGGGGCGCTCAAGAAACTGTTCGACAAGACTGGCTGGAGCCGGGACGCGGTCGACCTCTTCGAGATCAACGAGGCGTTCGCGGTCGTCGCGATGGCGGCGATGCGGGATCTCTCGCTGCCGCACGACAAAGTCAACGTCAACGGCGGCGCCTGCGCGCTCGGCCATCCGATCGGGGCCTCCGGCGCGCGGATTCTGGTGACCCTAATCGGCGCCCTGCGGGCGCGGGGCCTGAAGCGCGGCGTCGCGACGCTGTGCATCGGTGGCGGCGAAGCGACGGCGATGGCGATCGAGGCGGCCTGATCCGATCGCGGGGACGCTGTACCGGCTGCGTTCCGCGCCATCAATATCCCAGCATGGTCGCGACGCGGTCGGCGTGAAACGCGGCGTCGCCGAACAGCACCGAATCGACCCGCGCACGCTTGAGAAAGAGGCCGATGTCGAATTCGTCGGTCATGCCGATGCCGCCGTGCATCTGCAGACACTCTGCCGTCGCGGAGCATGCCGTCTCGCTCGACTTGGCTTTGGCGATCGCGACGTCGAGCGCGGCCGAATTCGCCCGCGCGTCGATTGACTGCAGCGCCTGCAGGCTCGCGGACCAGGCATTCTCGATATCGACATGCATCCGCGCGGCGCGATGCTGAAGCGCCTGGAAGCTGCCGATTCGCCGATCGAACTGGCGGCGCTCCCTGAGGTAACGCAGCGTGCGCGAAAACGCCTCCTCGGCGACGCCACAGAGCGCAGCGGCGACGACGGCGCGTCCGATATCCAGAACGTCCGTGATGACCGCAGATCCGCCTCCGAGACGGGCGTCGACGTCGAGTGACACGCCGTCGAGATCGAGGCTGGCGACGCGCCTTCCGTCGAGGAGCGTGCGCGCGCCGCGGGAAAGCCCGGCAGCATCGGCCCTCACGAGGAACAACGCGGCGTCGCCTTCGACCTCGGCGGCGACGAGAATGGCGTCAGCGACGTGGCCGTCGAGCACCAGATGCCTCGCTCCCTCGAGGGCCCAGCCGGAAGCCGTGCGTCTCCCCTTCACGGGCGTCGCACCGGGCCGCGCGCCGTCATCGACCGCGAAGGCGACGATCGCCTCGCCGCGCGCGATTGGGGGCAGCCAGTCGGCCTTCTGCGCCGCCGAGCCCCCGCGAACGAACGCGGTCGCCGACAGGACGGATGTCGAGAGGAAGGGCGATGGCGCGAGGTTGCGCGCCATTTCCCGTGCGATCAGCCCCGCGCCGAGCGCGCCGAAATCGATGCCGCCGAAGTCTTCCGGCACGAGCACACCCGTCCAGCCGAGTTCCGCCGCATCGCGCCAGAACCCGCGGCTGAAACCGTCGCCGTGCGGCTCGGCGCGCAGCTTGCGAAGCTCGGCAATCGGCGCCTTCGCAGCGACGGCGCCGCGTGCGCTTTCCATCAAAAGCTTCTGGTCTTCGTTGAGGAGGAGCATGGCTGCCTCAATCCGCAGGGAGTTCGAGCAGGCGTTTGGCGACGATGTCGAGCATGATCTCCGACGTCCCGCCCTCGATTGAATTACCTTTCGAGCGCAGCCAGTGCCGCGCGACGTCGTGCGTCGGACCGAGGTTGCCGTCGAAATAGAGCCCCTCAGTTGAGGCGAGCGACATCAATAGTTCATGACGGCGCTTGTTGAGTTCGGTGCCGTCATACTTGAGCAGCGCCGACCGCGCGCCGATTTCGCCTCCGTCCCCGGCCTCGGCGAGATAACGGCGACGCGTCGCCTCGGAGGCGTAGGTGTCGATCGCCGTGCGCGCAATCTCGGCGCGCAGGATCGGATCGGCGAGTTTTCCGTCCCGCGCTTGCGCCTGCGCCGCCCGATCCAGCGCATGGATGTCGAACAGGCTCCCGCCGCCCGCGATCATCTCGCGCTCATGCGTCAGGAGGTACTTGGCGACGTCCCAGCCTCGATGCAGCGTCCCAACCAGATTTTCCCTGGGGACCGCGACATTGTCGAAGAATGTCTCGCAGAACGGAGATTTGCCCGAGATCAGGACGATTGGCCGGGTCGATACGCCGGGGCTCGCCATGTCAATGAGCAGGAACGATATGCCCTTCTGCTTCGGCGCCCCGGGATCGCTGCGCACGAGGCAGAAGATCCAGTCCGCCTTGTCGGCGTAGGAGGTCCAGATCTTCTGGCCGTTGACGAGGAAGTGATCGCCCTTGTCTTCCGCCCGCGTCCGGAGGGAGGCGAGATCGGAGCCGGCCCCCGGTTCGGAATAGCCTTGGCACCAGCGAATCTCGCCATGCGCGATTCGAGGCAGATGGGTCGCCTTCTGTTCCGGCGAACCGAACCTCAGGAGGGCGGGACCGAGCATCCAGATGCCGAAGCTGACCAGAGGCGGCCGGGCGTGGATACGCCGCATTTCTTCGGCCAGGATGGCGGCGTCCTCACGGGAATAGCCGGCCCCGCCGTATTCCTTCGGCCATGTCGGCACGGTGAATCCGCGCGCGACGCAACGCTCGAGCCACAGTTTCTGCGCGACGGACTGAAAGACCCAATGGCGCCCGCCCCAGCACGTATCGTCTTCGCCGCCCGGTTCGCGCATTTCAGCAGGACAATTGGTTTCGAACCAGTCGCGAAGCTCGGCGCGATCGATCGCCATTGGTGTCTCCTCCTGGCGCCGCGGCGGATTTCGAAGCACCCGGCGACCTGCAATGTTCACGGTCGGTGAAGGTTTGTCGATAGGCGGGAAGTCTCAAAGGCGCAGCAATGATCGTGCTCTCAACGCGGCCTTGTCCGCGAGGCGGAATTCAGACATGGTTCGCCAGCCGCCGGCTGACATGTCAGAAGAGCCGGCTTAGGGAGGATTTTTCATGCGCATCACTCGCCGTATCGCGACCGCGACCGTGCTGACACTGGCCTTGGCCGCTCCGGCCTTCGCCGACGACAAGCCGTTGATCCTGGCCTCTGTACCCGGGATGAACTTTCCGTTCTTCGTCCACATGATGAAGGCTTTCAAGGCCGAGGGCGAGAAGCAGGGTTTCGTCGTCCTCGAAGGCGACGGCCAGAACGGGGCGCCGAAACAGACCGCCGACGTCGAAGCGGCGTTGACCAAGGGCGTCAAAGGCATCGTGATCAGCCCGATCGACGTCAACGCGATGGCGCCGGCTCTGCAGGAGGCGATCGACGCCAAGGTGCCGGTCGTCACCGTCGACCGCCGCGTCCCGTCGGCGACGGGCATCCTCGGCCATGTCGGGGCCGACAACGTGAAGGGCGGCGAGGCGCAGGGCAACCTTATCGTCAAGATGTTTCCCGACGGAGCGACGATCGCCAACTTGCAGGGTCAGCCCGGCGCGAGCCCCGCGATCGACCGCAACAAGGGCCTGCACAACGTGCTGGACAAGGCGGGCGACAAATACAAGGTCGTGTTCGAGCAGACGGCGCAATTTGCCCGCGACAAGGGCCTCTCCGTCACCGAGTCGATGCTCGCCGGTATGGCGACGCCGCCGCAGGTCATTGTCGCGGCCAACGATGACATGGCGCTCGGAGCGCTCGAGGCGGTCAAAGCCCGCAATCTCAAGGGCGTCGTCATCATTGGCTTCGACGCTCTGCCGGAGGCGCTGGGGAAGGTGCGCGACGGCGAGATGACCGCGACGATCGAGCAGTTTCCCGGCAAGCAGAGCGCGACCGCCGTGCAGATTCTGGCGGACTATCTCAAATCAGGCAAGAAGCCGGATCCGCAGATCACGCTACTGACGCCGATCGCCATCACCAAGGACAACATCAAGGACGGCGAGCGCCTCGACGAGCTCAAGTAGCTCAAGGTTGAGGCGCCGCGTTTGCCCGCTGCGCCTCGCAATTCGTCGCCAGAGCTTATGAGCGTCCTCCCCAACGCCCGGACTTCAGAGCCAGCCGCGGAAAACGAAGCCGAGCGCCCGATTCTCAGGATGACGGGGATCAGCAAGCGCTTTCCCGGCGTGTTGGCGCTCGAAAACGTGCATCTCGAGATCGGGCCGGCCGAGATCCACGCACTGCTCGGCGAAAATGGCGCGGGCAAGTCGACGCTTCTGAAGATCCTGTCCGGCGCGCACTCCGCCGACGCGGGAACGATCGAACTTTTCAGTCAGCCCGTCGCGTTCGCCACGCCCCATGACGCGCAGCGCGCGGGCGTGGTGACCATCTACCAGGAATTCACGCTCGCGCCGGACATGACGATCGCCGAGAACGTGTTTATCGGGCGCGAGCCGGGCTCGCGGCTTTTCGTGAGTTGGCGACGCCTCGCCGATGAAACGCGGGCGATCATCGACCGGATCGGACTCAAGCGGGACCCGATGACGCTGGTGCGCGATCTGTCGGTGGCCGAGCAGCAGCTTGTCGAGATCGCGCGTGCGCTGTCGATGCAGTCGAGGCTCATCATCATGGACGAGCCAACTTCGGCCCTGAGCGAAGCGGAGGTCGCCAATCTCGTTCGGATCATTCGCAAATTGAAGGCCGAAGGGTTGTCGATCATCTTCGTGACGCACAGGCTGGAAGAGGTCTTCCGCCTTTGCGATCGGTTCACCGTTCTGCGTGACGGCCACTTTGTCGGTTCGGGGCCTGTCGCCGATACGAATGTCGATGCAATCATCCGCATGATGGTGGGGCGCGATGTCGGCGCACTCTACGGAGAGCGGCCGATCCCCGAGCATGGAACGGTCGCGCTGGAGGTGGAGGGTCTCACCCGCCGTCGCAACGCGCGCGATCCACACGCAATCGAGCTCGTCGACGTCTCCCTGCGCGTTCACCATGGTGAGATCCTGGGTCTGGCGGGACTCGTCGGCGCCGGCCGTACGGAGGCAGCGCGGGCGATCTTCGGGGCAGACAAGTTCGACCGCGGCGTCATCCGGGTCGACGGCGCTCAGGTGACCTTTTCCGGGCCGCGTGATGCGATGTTCCACGGTATCGGCCTCGTGCCCGAGGACCGCAAGAAACAGGCGCTGTTCCTGCGGCTGGCAATCAGAACCAACATAACGATCGCCGCGCAGGACCAGATCAGCCGCGGCTGGTTCATCGACGAGAAACGCGAGGACAAGCTGATCGACGAGTTCCGCCGCCTGCTCAGCATACGCATGGCGAGCCCCGACCAGGCGGCAGGCAATCTGTCCGGCGGCAATCAGCAGAAGGTCGTGCTCGCGCGCTGGCTCGCGCTGAGACCAAAGGTCCTGATTGTCGATGAGCCGACGCGCGGCATCGACATCGGCTCGAAAGTCGAGGTTCACAATCTCCTGATCGAGATGGCGAAGTCCGGCATCGCGGTGATCGTCATCTCGTCCGAACTGCCCGAAATCCTTGCCGTTAGCGATCGCATCGTCACCATGCGCGAAGGCCGCGTCACGGGCCAGATCTCCCGCACCGATGCGACGCAGGAAATCTTGATGGCGATGATGACGGCCCACGAAGGCGCGGCGGACCGCGCCGTATCGGCTCAATGAGGCGAATGATGTCCGAAACGCGGGCGGCGGAGACAGACGAGCGGAGAGGATTTGACGCCTTTGGCTTCGTCGCCCGGTTCGCCCCGACTCTGTTCCTCGTCGCGCTGATGGCGCTGTTCGCCGTGATCGAGCCGCGCTTCCTGTCCTCGATCAATCTCTTCAACGTGATGCGGCAGGTGTCGATAACCGGCCTGCTCGCTGTCGGCATGACCTTCGTCATCCTGACCGCCGGCATCGACCTCTCGGTCGGTTCACTCCTCGCGTTTGCCGGGCTGGTAGCGGGGGCCGTCGCCAAGGGCGGCCTTGAAAATCGGTTCACCGTGGGGGAGGGCGGAGTCGGATACGGCTGGGGTCTCGCCGCTCTCGCGGCGATCGCGGTCGGCCTCGCCGGGGGCTATCTGCAGGGCCTCGCGATCACCCGGCTGAAAGTGCCGCCGTTCGTTGTGACGCTCGGCGGCATGTCGGCGTTTCGAGGCGCGGCGCTGCTGTTCGCCGCCGGCGGACCTATTTCCGGCTTCGAGCCCTCGTTCGCCTGGTGGGGTCAGGGCAAGATCGGGCCAGTGCCAATCCCAGTCACCATTTTCCTGTCCTTCGCCGCGCTCGCCCACATCGCGCTGCGATACACCCGCTATGGGCGGCAGATTTATGCAGTCGGCGGCAATCCCGAAGCCGCGCGTCTCTCCGGCCTCAACGTCAACCGCATCGTGGCGAGCGTCTACGTCATCATGGGCTTCTTCGCCGGCCTCGGCGCGTTCGTGCTCGCCGCGCGGCTCAACTCGGCGGAAGCCGTCGCCGGCACGGGCTACGAACTGACCGTGATCGCCTCGGTCGTGATCGGCGGAACAAGCCTCTTTGGCGGGTCGGGAACGATCTTCGGCACCGTCGTCGGCACGATCCTCATTGGCGTCCTGTTGAACGGCCTCGTCCTGATGAATGTTTCCTCCTACATCCAGCAGATCGTCATCGGGGTCATCATCGTGCTGGCGGTGGCTTTCGATACGTTCGCCAAGTCTCGGCGCCGGAAGATCTGAGCGGGGAACCGCCCCCGGGCTTGCCGTAGCGGTCAGCCGGCGGGCCACTGTCGCTCCGCCTCGCGCCGCAAGAGGTCCTCCAGCACATCGGTGGAGACCGGCTTCGTAAGGTGCGTGTCAAAGCCCGCTTCCTTGCTGAGCCTGCGGTCCTTGTCCTGTCCGAGCCCGGTCAGCGCGATCAGGGTCGGCGCCTCCCGGCCCATCCGCGAGCGAAGACGCCGGGCGGTTTCGTGACCGTCCATTCCCGGCATCCGGATATCGACGAAGGCGACTTCCGGGCGGAATTCCACCGCGGTCTCGACTCCGCTGGCGCCGTCATAGGCGACCCTGACCTCTGTGCCGAAGCTTTCCATCAGCATCACGAGGCTGTCGGCGACGTCGGGATTGTCGTCGATCACCAATATCCGCAATGGGGTCGGGGGGCCCAGATCCGCCGCTGCCGCCGAAACGGTCCGCGGGACGGACTCTTCGAGCGGCAGGCGCACGACGAACTCGCTGCCCTTGCCGTAACCTGTGCTGTGCGCCTCGATCCGACGCCCCTGCAGATTGACCAGCTTCTGCGCGAGCGCCAGGCCAAGACCGAGGCCTGGCTCGCCGTCGGTTTCGCGATCGTCTGCCTGCGAGAAGAGCTTGAAGACGAACGGAAGCATGTCGGGAGCGATGCCGACGCCGTTGTCCCTGACCCGGACGACCGCCTCGTCGTCCTCCCGCGCCGTTTCGATCTCGATGAGACCCCGGGGCGGGGTGAATTTGATTGCGTTCTTGAGGAGGTTGGTGGTCACCTGGGTCAGACGCACCGGGTCGCGCCGCAGGGGGTTTCTCCTAGAGTGGACCCCAAAATTGAGACACGGGGTAAACAGGTGACCTGGGCTTCCAGGGAGGTCACCATGTCGAAAGGGTCTCCGCGGAAGCTTCCTGCGGAGTTCAAGGCCCGCCTGCTGGCGCGGCTCGAAATCTGGGCGCAGAAGACCCCGCTCTCTAACGGGCTCGCTCCTTCATTGCTATTCGCGCCGCCTCCGCGCCCGACCGCATCACCCCGCTGAAGCCGCCGCTCTCGGCGAAGGCCGATGCGAGATAGACGCCGGGCAGAGGCGTTCTCGGCGAGCGCGGCAAGCCCGCCCAGATCCCGCGTTCGAACGGCATCGGCGCAAAGCCGGAGACCGCGCCCGAGGGCGTATTCATGAAATTCGCCATCGAGCGGGCGTTGAGGAACATGCGCTCGACGACGGCTGCGCCGAAACCGGGATAATCGCGCTCGAGCGCGGCCTGGAACGCATCGAGCCACCGTTCGCGGCGGTCCTTTTCCTCCTGCGGCGAAAGCGCCGCCCAATTGTCGAACCGGTCGACGCCGACGACCGACACCAAAGTCGGCCCGTCGCCGAGGCCGCTGTCGATCGCGCCGAAATTGGCGATCCCATAACTCGGCAGCCTGTTTCCCGGGTCGGCGGAGAAGAGCCGCGCGCCCTCGCTGATCTCGTTGAGAGAGGTCGCCCATTCGGGCTGGACGCCGATGCTGAATCGGTCGAGGCCGAGGCTTGCGGGATCGACGCTAAGCCCGAAATGCGCCGAGAACATCGAGATCGAAAGCGCTCTGCCAAGATAGGCGTGCTCGATTTTCGCCCGCTCGGCGTCCGGCAGCATCAGCGCGAGCACGTGGGGAGCGCAATTGGCGAAGACTTGCTTGGCTACGATCCGCTGCTCGTCCTGCTTGGTCTTCGGGTCGACGTGCCGGACATAGGCGGGCCGACCCTCGATGTCGAATTCGACCCCGTTAGCCTCGCGCCCGAGCAATACGGATCCGCTCGCCTTGGTCACGATCTTGGCGAGCTTCATCGACAGAACGCGCGAGCCTCCTTTGATGAACACGCCGCCCGCCTTGAAGAACCCACCCTGGAACATGGCGAAGGCGGGCCATGCAAGATGGCGCGCATCGTCGGCGTAATAGCCGATTGTCGCGCCCACCGCGCATTTCGCCGCCTCGTCACCGCCCAGGAACCGATCGAGCATGTCGGCGGTCGAGGCGCGCCAGTCGCGCACGAGCGGCCGCAGCTTCATTCCGGCGCCCAGCAATTTGCGCAGGGATCGCTCCTCCCCGGCCTTCGCGAACTCGGAGACGCCGACATGGATCTTCTCCATCGCGCCGAGAAGTTGAGCGAACCCGTGGCGGCTCTTCGGAAACCGATGGCTCAGCGCGTGGTGCGCGGCGTCGAATCCGACAGGCATCTCGAACACCTCGCCGATGAGACCGCCCTTGACCGAGTAGAACGGTCTCACCGGAATCCACTCGATCTCGTCGATGAGTTCGAGCTCCTTCAGGATCGCGTGCTTCGGGTCGCCCGGATAATGCGGGTCGGCCGTCTGGTGCAGCGCCGGCTCGATGGTCAGCGCGCCTTTTTTGAAGACCGAAGCGGCGCCGCCGACGCTGTGATTGCGCTCGATGACGCAGACCTTGCGCCCCGCCTTGGCGAGCAGCGCCGCCGCGGTAAGGCCGCCGAGGCCGGAGCCGATGACGACCGCGTCGAATGCGTTTTCACTCATTTTCTACCCCTCCGGGGAAAGGCCCGGCGATCGTGCGCGGGTTCGAAAGCGAGCAGAGCATATCAGGAGGCGAATGACCGACTTTGATCGGCGTCAAATAGGGGAGCGCGGCGGGGCGACAGAGCAAAGCCGGTTTCTTCAGCTCGCGTCGGAACACGAACTTCCCCCCTTCGCCTTTCCCTGAGCGCGGATTGGCCGGCGCAACGGGGATGGAAAAGGATGCCGACCTCGGCCATTCGGTAATCGGCGCCGACGTCGAGCCGATGCCTGGCCGGAGCTTGCGGACGTTCCCGAACGGCGCGCATGGGTTCTCCTTTACGGGCCGCGAGTGTACTGCGGGTCGTCTCGAACGCCAATTCGCGAAAAACGTCGTGTCGCTAGCAGATGGAGTGACGTGATTTCGTAGCTCGTGAAGTGTCGTGTTTTTTTGGAGGCCCTGGAGGGCCTTGATGGACACGGCGCACATTCGCGAGGGAATACGGAAGATGCGGTTTTCGACGATTTTGGACCGCTGGGACTCGGGAGAGATGACACAGGAGACGGCGGCGGAGCTGTTGGGGATGAGCGTTCGCTCTTTCCAGCGATGGAGAGAGCGCTACGAGGCGGACGGCGAGGCTGGGCTGGTCGATCGGCGCGGCGCGCCGTCGCCGCGGCGTGCGCCGGAGGAGGAGGTCGAGCGGATGCTCGGGCTCTACCGGGACAAGTACGCCGACTTCACGGTCAGGCATTTCCACGAGCAGCTGACCAAGCGCCACAATTACACGCTTGGCTACACCGTGACGAAGCTTTGCCTGCACAGGGCCGGGCTGGTCAGGCCGGCGCCCAAGCGCTCGGCGCACCGCAAGAAGCGGCCGCGCCGGCCGATGCGCGGCATGATGCTGCATCAGGACGGGTCGCGGCACGTGTGGGTCGAGGGCAGGCCCTCGATGGACCTGATCGTCACCATGGACGACGCCACGAGCGAGATCTACTCGATGATCCTCGTCGAAGAGGAGGGAACGGCCTCGACCTTTGAGGCCTTGCGCGAGGTGATCGGCGAGCGCGGCCTGTTCTGTGCGCTCTACACCGACCGCGGCAGCCATTACTTTCATACCCCGGAGGCCGGCGGGAAAGTCTCGGGCACGGTCCAGACGCAGGTCGGGCGGGCTCTGGCGCATCTGGGGATCGAGCACATCGCCGCCTATTCGCCACAGGCGCGGGGACGCTCCGAGCGGCTGTTCGCCACCCTGCAGGACCGGCTCCCCAAGGAGCTGCGGCTGGCCGGGATCGAGACCGTCGAGGCGGCCAACGCCTGGCTGAAGAGCCATTACATCGCCGAGCACAACGCCCGCTTCGCCGTCGACCCCGAGCAGGAGGGCTCGGCCTTCGTCCCCGACGCCAAGGAGATGTGGCGCGAGATCCTCTGCGTCGTCGAGGAGCGCACGGTCGCCGGCGACAACACCGTCGCCTGGAACGCAAGGCGCCTGCAACTGCCGGAGAGCCGCCTGCGCCCGCATTTCGTCAGGGCGCAGGTGCGGGTGCACGAGTACCCCGACGGAGCCTGCGCTGTGTTCCTCGGCCCGCATCGGCTCGCCGACTACGACGCCGAGGGAGTCCTCCGCGTCCCGACTGCGCCCAAGTCTGGCGTCGTGCTCGGGGCCGTCAAGGACAAGCCCTGTCGGGCGCGCTTGCGCGCATCCTTGACCGCCCCTGCGCGCGACGCCAATTCCGCTGCGCAGGCCGGGACGAGGAAACGGCCGCCCAGCCGAACAAGGAAACAGCCCAAACCCAACCCGGAGATGATCGACGCAGCATCCTCCTCTCGAGCCGGGCCGTCCGCGGCTTCCGACCCGCTTCGAACATCAACCCGAAGACGCCACATCATGCGCTACAAAAACACGACAGGTTGACGAGCTACGGACATTCGCGAAAAACGTCGCCGGTTCCCGGACGCCCTCGATCGAGGCTCAGTCCAGCGTCTCGCGGTAGACGAACGTCGCAAACGCAATCACCACGACGGTGAAGAGGGCCATCGGCCACAGCTCCGGCGCGATTTCGCGTCCAGCCGTTCCCCTTGAGCAGCACGCCGCGCACGATCCGCATGGCGTGCGTCGTCGGAAAAATGTTGCCGAGGACCTGGGCCCAGACCGGCATGCCGCGGAACGGGAAGATAAAGCCCGACAGCAGGAACGAGGGCATGAGGGTGAACTGGGCGAGCTGGATCGCCTGCATCTGGTTCGCCGACACGGTCGAGTAGGTGACGCCGAGCGCGAGATTGCTGGCGATGAACACGCCAAGCGCCGCCAGCAGCAAGAGAACAGACCCGCGGATCGGCAGGGCGAAGAAGATCGTCGCCGCGACCAAAATGAGAATGACCTGAATGTAGCCGATCACCACATAGGGGGCGATCTTGGCGATCATCACCTCGATCGGCCTGACCGGCATCGCGAGCAGGTTCTCCATCGTGCCGCGCTCGCGCTCCTTGGTGATCGCCATGGTGGTGACGAACAGGGTCGAGAACATCAGCACGATGCAGACGAGGCCGGGCACGACGTTAAGCACGGTCAGCTGCTCGGGATTGTAGCGGGCGTGGACGACGAACTGGAACGGCGGCGTCTGCGGCTGCATCTGGCGGATCGGCGGCAGGTCGCGGTTGAGGTCGTTCGCCACCTGGCCGAGCGCCGCGATCGCATTGCCGATCGCGGACGGATCGGTCGCGTCGGCGTCGATCAGCACGCCCGGGGATTCGCCGCGGTCGACCGCCCGGTCGAAATCCGGCGGGATCTGGACGACGAAAATCAGATCGCCGCTTGCCAGTCCCTCGTTGGCTTCCGCTTCCGACCGGAGGATGCGGAGATCGTAATAGCCAGAATTGGTGAGCGCGGCGGCGATGGTACGGGTGTACTTCGAGTCCTCGATCGACAGAAGGCCGGCCGGCAGGTGCTTCGGGTCGGAATTGATCGCATAGCCGAACAGGAAGAGCTGGATGATCGGGATCATGATGATGATCCTGAGCGTCATCCGGTCGCGCAGGATCTGGATCGATTCCTTGCGCAGGAGGGCGATCAGGCGGGCGAAGGAGAAGGCGTTCATGGGCTCCCCTCCTGCACGCTCAGCATATGGATGAAGACGTCGTCGAGGCGCGGCTCGACTTCCACCCACTTGAGACCGGAGCCCTTTGTCTCGATCGCCCGCTTCAGCGCTGCGCGGTCGAGGCTCGCGACCCGCAGCGCCCGGCCGAACACCGCCGCCGCCTCGACGCCGGGCGTGTGGCGGAGCGCGACCGCGACGCGGTCGACGTCCTCGCCCGTACCCTCGAACGCGACGAGGCCCGAATGGGCGACCACCGCCGCCGCGCCGCCCTGCACGACGATCCGCCCCTGCGCCAGATAGACGATGCGCTTGCAGCGCTCGGCCTCGTCCATGTAGTGGGTCGAAACCAGCGTGGTCAGCCCCTCGACCGCCATGTCGTGGATGAGGTCCCAGAATTCCCGCCGCGCCTTGGCGTCGACGCCGGCGGTCGGCTCGTCGAGCAGCAGGAGCCGCGGCTGGTGCAAGACGCAGGCGGCGAGCGCGAGCCGCTGCTTCCAGCCGCCGGAGAGCTGGCCCGCGAGCTGGCCACGGCGGTTGACGAGCTCCATGCGCTCCATGATTTCCAGAACTGCCGCCTTGCGGTTCGGCATCTCGTAGACGCGGGCGACGAAGTCGAGATTCTCGAACACCGTCAGGTCCTCGTAGAGGCTGAAGCGCTGCGTCATGTAGCCGACCTCGCGGCGGATCTCGTGCGGCTGATCGATGATGTCGTAGCCGAGACACTGGCCCGAGCCGCCGTCCGGCCTGAGCAGGCCGCAGAGCATGCGGATGGTCGTCGTCTTGCCGCTGCCATTGGCGCCGAGAAAGCCGCAGATCTCGCCTTCGGCGACCTGCAGGTTCAGGCCCTCGACCACCTTGAGGTCGCCGAAGCTCTTGCGTAAGTCCCGGACGTCGATGGCGTAGTCGCTCATGGCGCGCCGGGCTTCACCGTCACCGGCTGACCGGGATTGAGGAGCGCCGCCTCGGCCGGCGGCGGGCGGGCTTCCGAGAGGAAGACGAACTTGCTTCGTGTTCGCTCGGAATAGATGAAGGGGGGCGTGTACTCGGCCTGCGGCGAAATGAAGGAGATGGCGCCGCCGAGATCGGGCGGGCAATTGTCGCAGGAGAAGGCGACCCTGTCGCCGACGTGCACGCGGGCGAGTTCCGGCTCCGGAATGAAGAAACGGACGAAGATGTTCTGTGGCGGCAGAAGGGAGACGACCGGCGCGCCGGCCGCCAGCGTCTCCCCGGGAAAGGCGATCACGTCGGCGACGAGCCCGGCTTCCGGAGCGCTCACTGACCGCTGGTCCAGCCGCCACTGCGCCTTCCGCAGCGCCGCCTCGAGGGAACTCACCATCGATTCCTGCGCGTCGATCTCTCCCGGCCGGCCCATCGACGCCTGGGCGGTGGCGAGAGCCGCCGTCGCCGCGGCGACCTTGGCTTCCGCCGAGCGCAGGTCGGCCGTTTCCTGATCGACGATCTTCTGCGTCGCCGAGCCCGATTGCAGCAGCGCCGAGCTTCGCCGCAAATCTTCCTGCACCCGGTCGCGCGCCGCCTCGGAATCGCGCAGGTTGGCCTTCGCCTGCTCGATCTCGCTCGGCTTCGCGGGCGAGAGGAGGTTGGCGAGTTGGTCGCGCGCCTGCTGCAGGAGCCGTCGCGCCTGCTCGACCGCGGCCCTGTCGTCCGCCGCGTCCTGCTCGAACAGGGGCTGGCCCTTCACCACGCGATCGCCGCGCGCAACGCGGACCGCGGTCAGAAGGCCCGCCTGGGTCGGCCCGACCTTGACGAAATCGGCCTCCGCATAACCCTGCCAGGCGATCGGCTCCGGAGCGCGGGGGCGGAACAAAGTCCAGGCGGCCGCGAGCACGATCGCCGCCAGCGCCGCCAGGACCAGAATTCGACGAACCACTGCGATGCTCGCTTCATGGACGACGCCCGCGCAATCTCAGGCGCGGGCTTTGGCCGGCGTCACACCCGCAGCGGCATCAGGACGTAGAGCGCGCTCGCCCCGTCGCGATCCTGGATCAGCGTCGGCGAGCCGGGGTCGGCGAGCTTGATCAGCGCCGTGTCGCCCGAAAGCTGGCCGAGGATGTCGAGGAGGTAGCGGGCGTTGAAGCCGATGTCGATCGGGTCGGAATCGTAGTCGACCTCGATCTCCTCGCTCGCCGACCCCGAATCGGGATTGTTGACCGAGAGCGTCATCTTGCTGTCGCCGATCGACAGCTTGATCGCCCGGCCGCGTTCGGAGGACAGGGTCGAGACGCGGTCGACCGCGTTCTCGAACGGCTCCTTGTCGACGACCAGGCGCTTGTCGTTGCCGGTCGGAATGACGCGGGCGTAGTCGGGAAACGTGCCGTCGATCAGCTTGGTGGTCAGCACCACGTCGCCGAACTGGAACCGCGCCTTGGCGGTCGAGATCTCGACCCGCACCTCCTTGATCGGATCCTCGAGCAGCTTGAGGACTTCGTTGACCGCCTTGCGCGGGGCGATGATCCCGGGCATGCCGGCCGCGCCCTGGGGCGCCGGCGTCTCGACCCGGGCGAGCCGGTGCCCGTCGGTCGCGACCGCGCGCAGCATCGCCCCCGAGCCTGCCGAAGCGCCGTCGGCCTCGACCGTGTGCAGATAGATGCCGTTCAGATAGTAGCGCGTCTCTTCCGTGGAAATGGCGAACTGGCTGTTGTCGATCAGCTTCCTGAGCTCGGCCGACGGCATGGCGAAGCGGTGCGAAAACTCGCCGAGGGTCAGGTCGGGAAAATCGGAGGCCGGCAGGGCCTGAAGAAAGAACCGCGACCGGCCCGAGCGCACCAGGAGCTGCCCCGTCTCGCCGGCCATTTCGAGGCCGACCTGCGCGCCGTCGGGCAGCTTGCGCACGATGTCGTAGATGACATGCGCCGCAACCGTGGTGGCGCCGGCCTGTTCGACGTCGGCGGGAATCTGTTCGGTCGCCTCGAGGTCGAGGTCGGTGCTCTTCAGCGCCACGGAACCTTCGGCCGCCTCGATCAGCACGTTGGAGAGAATGGGTATCGTGTTGCGCTTCTCGACGATGCGATGGACGTGCCCCAGAGCCTTGAGCAGGACCGAACGCTCGATGGTGACTTTCATCGCAAAAAATCCAGAATCTCACATTGCGCCGCAGCGCCCCGTTTCGGGGGCGCGGACTTTGCCAAGGCGTTGTCGTCAAAGCAAGGCCGCGCCGCCGAATCGGCCGCCTTTTCCCCTCGGCCGCCAACTTCCGGCCAAATCCGGCAAAGTTTTACCGGCCCTTAAACCGCCGGCTTTAGGCTCTCCCCCTGCGTTAGGCGCGTTTGGCCATCTTGGTCATGGGTCCCGAGGCGCGCGAGCGGGATGAAAATGTTCGGCCGAGGCGGCAGGAAGAACCGGACGCGCATCGAGCCGCGCTTCGACGCGCGCCCCGGCGCCGACGACCTGCGCGCCGATCCCGCTGACCGCCCCATGCGGAGACGATCCGAGCCGAAGCCCGCGCGGCGGGCAAAGAAGAGCCGGCGCGGCCCGCGCCGCTCGACCGTCCGCACGCTCCTCTATTGGCCGGTGGTGCTGGGAATCTGGGGCCTCATCGCCCTGGCCGGGCTCGTCGCCTGGAACGCCAGCCAGCTTCCGCCGATCGACCAGCTCGCGTTGCCGAAGCGCCCGCCGAACATCGCCATCCTCGCCGACGACGGCTCGCTGATCGCCAACCGCGGCGACACCGGCGGCCCGGCGGTCCGCCTGATCGACCTGCCACCCTATCTGCCCAAGGCCTTCGTCGCGATCGAGGACCGGCGCTTCTTCTCCCATTTCGGCATCGATCCGGTCGGCGTCTCGCGCGCCCTCCTGCGCGACGTGACGGGCGGCGGCGCGGTCGAGGGCGGCTCGACCCTGACCCAGCAGCTCGCCAAGAACCTGTTCCTCACCCAGGAGCGGACGATTTCGCGCAAGATCCAGGAGGCGATCCTCGCCCTGTGGCTCGAGCGGAAATACTCCAAGGACCAGATCCTCGAGCTCTATCTGAACCGCGTCTATTTCGGCTCGGGCGCCTACGGCGTCGAGGCCGCGTCGCAGAAATATTTCGGCAAGAGCGCCCGCTACGTCACCCTGTCGGAGGCGGCGCTGCTCGCGGGCCTGATGAAGTCGCCGAGCAAGCTCGCCCCCAACCACAATCCCGCCGGCGCCAACGAGCGCGCGGCGCAGGTCCTCACCGCCATGGCCGAGCAGGGCCATATCACCGAGGCGATGGCCAAGATGGCGCTCGCCAATCCGGCGCAGGTGAAGCGCGACAAGTCGGCCGGCTCGATCAACTATGCCGCCGACTACGTGATGGACGCCCTCGACGACACGGTCGGCGCGATCGACGAGGACATCGTGGTGACGACCACGATCGATCCGAAGATGCAGGCGGAAGCCGAGCGGGCGCTGACCGATGAGCTCAACGCCAAGGGCGGCAAGTTCGGGGTCGGCGAGGGGGCGCTGGTCGCGATCGACCCGAACGGCTCGGTCAAGGCGATGGTCGGAGGCAGGAGCTACGCCGAGAGCCAGTTCAACCGGGCGGTCGCGGCGAAACGGCAGCCGGGCTCCTCGTTCAAGCCGTTCGTCTATCTGGCGGCGCTGGAGAAGGGCCTGACGCCGGACACGGTGCGCGAGGACGCGCCGATCTCGGTCAAGGGCTGGAACCCGGAAAATTACAGCCGCGAATATTTCGGCCCCGTCACCCTGACCAAGGCGCTCTCGCTTTCCCTGAATACGGTCGCGGTCCGGCTCGGCCTCGAGGTGGGCCCAAAGACGGTGGCGGCGGTCGCTCACCGGCTCGGCATCACTTCCGAGCTCGATGCGAACGCCACCATTTCGCTCGGCACCTCGGCGGTGACGCCGCTCGAAATGGCCTCCGCCTACGCCGCCTTCGCCAACGGCGGGATCGGCGTGCAGCCGCATGTGATCACCAAGGTGCGCACGGCCAACGGCAAGCTGCTCTATGCCCGCCGCAACGCCAGCTTCGGCCGCGTGATCGAGCCGCAATACGTGTCGATGATGAACGAGATGATGCAGGAGACGCTGCTCACCGGCACCGCGCACAAGGCGGAACTGCCCGGCTGGCAGGCGGCCGGCAAGACCGGCACCAGCCAGGATTTCCGAGACGCCTGGTTCATCGGTTACACGAGCTACCTCGTCGCCGCCGTCTGGCTCGGCAACGACGACGACAGCCCGACAAAGAAGGTTTCCGGCGGCAACCTGCCGGTCGAGGTCTGGAGCCGTTTCATGAAAGAGGCGCACGACGGGGTCCCGGTCGCCGCCCTGCCGCTCTCCAACTGGCGGCCCGCCGCGGCGCCGGCCAATCCGCTGTCGTCCCTTCTGGCGCCGCTCAATCTTCCCGGCGCCGCTCCGGCGCAGGGGCCGGCCCCGCTTCGGGCGGCCGCGGCGGGGGACGGCCGACGCCGGTCGCGGCGAGCCCCCCGCCGCCGCTCGCCACTGCGCCGGCCGCCCGCGCGGCGAGAACCCGCGCCATCGACGACGCGCCCGTCCCGCCCGCATCGATCCCGACCGGCGGCGGTCAGCCCGGGCAGCGGGCCAACGACTTCCTGAACAGGATTTTCGGCCGCCTGTCGGGCGCCGGGTGACGAGCGCGCCTGTTTTGCGCCGGCTGCGGCCATGATAGTCTTGCGCATCATGCCGGCTCTCGCCAAAGCGAACATGACCGTCGACGAGTTCCTCGCCTGGGCCGAGGGACGCGAGGGCCGCTGGGAATTGCAGGACGGCGAACTGGTCGCGATGTCGCCTGAGCGCGTCGCCCACCTCGAGACCAAGGCGGAGGCAATGCTTGCGCTGAGGGGCGCGCTCGATCGCGCCCGCTCGCCATGCCGCGTCCTTCCGGATGGCGCCACGGTGCGGATCGATGAGCGCACCGCCTTCGAACCCGATGTTCTCGTAGATCGTGGGGCGCGCCTGCCCGCCGCAACGATCGAAATCAGCGACCCTGTCGTCGTGGTCGAAGTTCTGTCCGAGGAAACCGCCAGGCGCGATCACGGCGTCAAGCTCGCGGGATATTTCTCCCGGCCGAGCGTCGCCCGCTATCTCATCCTCGATCCCGAGCGCCGCACCATGATCCATCACAGGCGCGGCCAGGGCGACGTGATCGAGACCCGCATTCTCACGAGCGGGCTTCTGCGCCTCGATCCGCCGGGCCTCGAGGTCGCCGTGGAGGATCTGTTCCCACCGGCGTGACTCTCCGATGCTCCCGGGGTATCGACGCCGGCGTCCGTGGTTCCGGCGAGGGAGCCCTGGCGGAGCGGCGGCTCGAATCTTCAGCCGCCCAATCGGACGCCGGACGCCCCGGTGTCGCGCGCTGCGGAGATTTCGATGACGGTGGACGAGTACCTGCACTGGGCGGAGGGGCGCGAGGGCGCTGGGAGTTGCTCGATGGCGAGCTTATCGAAAAAACGCCCGAGCGACCGGCCCATAGCGAAACGAAACTTGCGGCGGTCGAGGCGCTGAAGGGCGCGATTGCCGTGACGGCGCGCCGTATCACGTCGTGCACGACGGCGGGACCGTCCGCATCTTGTCGAGCACGGCGTTCGAGCCGGACGCTCTGGTCTACCGCGGTCCCCGCCTGCCGCGCGAGGTCTTCGAGGTTCCGGAGCCGGTGATCGTGATCGAGGTGCTGTCGGAAACGACGGCCGGCCGCGACCTTGGGGTGAAGCTTTC
>CAVUHX010000034.1:0-440516 GCA_963741405.1 uncultured Alphaproteobacteria bacterium | reverse complement strand
TGTCTTCAGTTGACGTGAGAACGGAGTGGAATTGGACGCAGAACGTTTGGTGTTTCGGATACGCGAGGGATTCCCGAATCAGCAAAAGTCTGACTCGTGAGTGGTCGGCCCGAGGAGGGGCTGACCGATGCGACGATATGCACTGCGCGACGACCAGTGGGATCGGATCAAAGACATTCTGCCGGGCCGTGAAGGCCATGTGGGCGGCACGGCGGCGGACAATCACCTGTTCGTCGAAGCCGTTCTCTTCAGGTTTCGCGCCGGCGTCCCTTGGCGTGATCTGCCCGAGCGTTTTGGCGGCTGGAAGATCGTCTATCAGCGCTTCAACCGATGGGCCAAGAGCGGCGTTTTCGAGCGGGTTTTCAGGCTCTTGGCCAGCGATCACGACAACGAATACATGATGATCGACGCCACCATCGTGCGCGCTCGCCAGCATAGCGCCGGCGCCAAGAAAAAAGACGGTGCGCAAGCCATCGGCCGATCCCGCGGCGGATTGACCACCAAGATACACGCGCTCGTCGATGCCCTCGGCAATCCTGTCGAGGTGATGCTCAGCCCGGGCCAGGATCACGATCTGACTTGCGCTGAATCTCTCATCGAAGCCGTCGATCCCGGCGCTCTGATCGCCGACAAGGCCTTCGACGCCGACCCCTTCATCGGCGCCCTCAACGCACGAGCGATCACGCCAGTCATCCCATCCAGATCCAATCGAAAAACCCCGCGCCCGTGCGATTTCGCCCTCTACTGCGAACGCAATCTCATTGATATCGACCAGGCATGGCAACTCTCAAGATTCTGTGGCGGGGGCGGCGGCGCTGTCGGCGGGCCTCGGCGGCAGGCGGCGCCAGGGCGGCGGCATGGCGCGGATCGCCTTCAACGCCGCGACCGTCTCAGGATCGGCGCGCACGAGCACGGCGCGTTTCGAGCCGGAGCCGGCTTTGCGGCAGGATAGGCGTCCCTTCTGGACCCAGGTATAGAGGGTCGGCTGCGGCATGCCGATCTCTTCGGCGAGTTCGCGGATCGTCCATTCGTTCTCCAGGCGCCCGATTTGTGGCGGTCGCCGGCGATACTTGATCGTCTCCGCGCCCGATCTGAGCAGGAGATGATGAACCATTGGCGCATTGAAGGTGTTGCGGCGCTTGGCCGGGCGCCATCCCTCGGCGTTGAGGATCTCGGCGATCCGCGCGCATTCGAGGCCTTCGCGGCGCAACTCCGCAGCGCGCCCCGTCAACGCCGCGTACGTGCTCAGCGACGCGACCCGGGCGACCGGGCGCGTCAGCTCGTGTGTCGTGCGGACGCCGCCGTGCCAATGACACTCGACGCGGACCTTTTCCGTTGCGCCGACGACCTCGACCAGAACCCGTTCGACGAGCAGGCGCACGATGGTCTGGCGCTCGGCTTGCGTCGTGGTCTCGGCGCGCCAGAGCGCCGGCAGATCCTGCGACAGATCGCGGATCGCGGCCAGTTCAGCCGCAGAGGGAGCCTCCTTGCGCGCGCGCCGGACGCGCTCGTGCTCCGCCTCAAGACGGGCCTGCTCGGTCAGGGCCTTCTCCCAGTCGCGCTCGAGCGTGCGCGCCACCAGCCGGTTCTCGGGCTCGACGGCGGCGTATTGCCGGCGCGCACGCTCGACCTCGTAGGCGGCGCGCTCCAGCCGCTGTCTCCAATGGCGATCGAGCGCCGCGCTCTCGGCCTCGAGGGTCCCGGCGAGCGCCAGGCTCGCGTCGATCGCCGCCGGCTCGAGCGCCTTCAAGACCAGACCCGAGACCAGCGCGTCGAGCGGCGCAGCCGTCAGCGATTGACAGAACGCCTCGCCGTAGCAGCTCTGCATCTGCGAGCAGACGTAGCGGGCGGCGTGGCCGTTGTTGTTGTATTGCGCCAGCATGCGCAGACCGCAGCGGCCGCAGATCAGCACGCCCGAGAGAAGTGCGCTTCCGGCCCGCACCGTCCCGCCGCCTGCCGCCTTGTTGGCCTTCAGTTGCGCCTGGTTGCGCTCATAGCGATCGAGACTGATGTAGCCGGGCAACCTATCGGGCAAGAAGACTTCGGCCTCTTCGGAGCGCGGCGATCGGCGTCCCGTTCCCGGGCGGCCGAGCTTTTGTCTGCGCTTCTCGACCGCACGCACGCCGTAAGCGTAGACGCCCGCGTAGATCGGATTGGCGAAGAGATTGAGCAGGGTGGGGCGACTGACGCGCCGCCATTCCAGCTCGCCCTTGCCCGCGCCGCCGCGCCGGCGCACCGGCATGCGGATGTCGTGCTCGACCAGGTAGGTCATCACCTTGCCGACCGTCCTGAAGCGATCGAACAGGTCGAAGACCAGGCGGACCGTCGCCTGCGCCTGCTCGTCGGGATCGAGGACGACCTCGCCCGAGGGACGGCGCACATAGCCGATCGGCACGGGCTTGCCGAGTTCGCCTCGTCGCGCCTTGGCTTTCCGGCCCGCCAGCATCCGTGCCTTGAGGATATGAAGCTCGGCTTCCGACATCGTCCCTTTCGAACACACGACATACTCCCCAGCAACAGCCGTTTGAGGTCATCCTCCGGTATCCGCATCATCCGAATGCCGGCGAACGACTCACGGTCGTTCGACGTCTCGCTTACGCCGGCGATGCGCATTTCGTCGTCGAGCTGCCGGATGGCGTCAGGCTGATGCTGCCGGCATGGATGACCGAAGCGTACGCGGCGACGCTGCCGATGATGGCTGCGCCGCGGCTCTCCCTTGCCTGCTTGAGAGAGCTGCGCCGGCTGGCGGATCAGCGGGACATATCCTCGTCACCGGCGAATGACGCGATTCGCGGCGGTGGAGGCGACGATGGAGCAGCGTGCCCAGGAACAGCAACTCGAACTTCTCATGTTGACGGCCGGCGAGGCTACGCCACGGCTGTTCGATGCGACGACACGCACGGAGATCGTAAACCTGCTCAAAGCCCTCCTGAGCGATCGCCTCAGCCAGGTCAGAACGCCGGCGGAGACGGACGATGACTAAGATCACCGGCGACCACCTGGCGCGCAGCGCCTATGTCTATGTGCGGCAATCCAGCATGGATCAACTCCTGCACAATCCGGAGAGCCGACGACGCCAGTACGCGCTGACGACGCGCGCCCGCGACCTTGGCTGGCAGGACGTGATTGTCATCGACGACGATCTCGGCCGCTCAGGAGGCGGGACGGCGCGCCCCGGCTTCGAGCGCCTGCTCGTGGGGATCTGCGGCGGCGAGGCCGGCGCGGTCTTCGCTCTCGAGGCGTCGCGCCTGGCCCGCAACGGCCGCGATTGGCACACCCTCCTGGAGTTCTGCGCCCTGGTCGGCAGCCTGATCATCGATGAGGACGGAGTGTACGATCCGCGACTCGTCAACGATCGCTTGCTGCTGGGCATGAAAGGCGCTTTCAGCGAGCTCGAGCTTTCGACGTTACGGCAGCGCTCGCAGGAGGCCTTGCGCCTGAAGGCGGCGCGCGGCGATCTGCACACGACCGTCGCCATCGGCTATCGGCGCAGCGCCGATGATCGCCTGGAACAAGACCCCGACCGGCGCATCCGCGAGGCCCTGTCGTTGGTGTTCCGAAAGTTTCGTGAGATCGGCAGCGTGCGCCAGCTTGTCCTGTGGCTGCGCCAGGAAGGAATTGACGTGCCGACCGCCGTGCATAGTCGGCACGGGCGGACGGTGCGATGGGACCCGCCGCGCTACCATGCCGTCCACCGGCTGTTGACCAACCCGGTCTATGCCGGGGCCTATGTCTTCGGACGGACCCTGTCCCGCACCCGCGTCGAAGGCGGACGCAAAGTCATTATCCACGGCGTGGCGCGCCGGCGCGAGGACTGGACGGTTCTGATCCAGGACCACCATGATGGCTACATCACCTGGGAAGAGTATGATCGCAACCTGGCGATCATCGCCGGGAATGCGAACATGAAGGGGTCGATGGTGGCGGGCGCGGTGCGGAACGGCGGTGCGCTGCTCGTCGGCCTGCTGCGCTGCGGACGCTGCGGACGCAAATTCAAGGTGCTGCATCATTCGAGGCGCGATGCGCGCTATGTCTGCGCCAGCCATGTCGACCCGTCTCGCGAAAAGGGGTGCACCGCATTCAACAACATGCGCATCGACGCGGCGGTGTCGGCGGAAGTGTTGCGTGCGATCTCGCCGCTGGCCGTCGAGGCGGCGCTGAAGCTGATCGCTGAGCGCAAAGAGGCCAGCAGCGAACAGCTACGGCACAGAGAGTCCGCGCTGGAGCAGGCCCGCTACGAGGCGAAGCATGCGCGCCGGCAATACGACGCCGTCGATCCCGACAACCGGCTGGTCGCCGGCGAACTCGAACGGCGATGGAACGACTGTCTTGCGACGGCCGCGCGGCTCGAAGAGCAGATCCGGAGCTTGCGCAACGAGGAGCCGTGCGCTGTCGGCGACGACGAGCGCGTGGCGCTTATGGCGCTCGCCGGAGACCTGCCAGGGCTCTGGAACGACGCCGCTGCGTCCGTCGAGACGCGCAAGCGGATCTTGCGCACCGTGCTGAAGGAGATCGTCGTGACCGTCGAGACCGGTCGCCTACACCTCGTGCTGCACTGGCAGGGTGGGGATCACACGCGGCTCGAGGTGCTGAAGAACCGCTCGGGCCAAAACCGCTTCAAGACCGATGCGGCGACCGAGCAGCTGGTGTGCGAACTTGCCCGCCTGTTGCCGGACCACAGCATCGCACCGGTTCTCAATCGGCTGGGCGTCCGCTCTGCCAGAGGCCAGACCTGGACCCAGCTGCGCGTGCGCAATTTCCGCGGCACGCATCGGATACCGGTCTACCGCGAGGGCGAACGTGAAGAGCGCCATGAGCTTATTCTGACCGAGGCCGCAAACCGCCTCGGCGTCAGCAACATGACCGTTGTTCGCTTGATCCGAGATGGACTGTTGCCGGCAAGACAGGTTTGCCCTCGCGCCCCCTATGTCATCCGCGAGAGTGACCTGGCCCGGCCAGCCGTCGGGCAGGCAATCGCAAGGGGACGTCCAGTATCATCCGATCCGCGACAAGAAAGCCTGCCTTTTCAATGAGATCATGAGGTACTGCATTATGTCGCCGTCCTGTTCAGACCCAAGAGCAGGCGATCGTTGTAGTTTGCCGGATCATACACCCCGTCGGCGTCGGCGATCAGCGTGTCGAACAGCGCACAGATCTCCAAGAGCTGATGCCAGTCCCGGCAGGAGCGCGCCAGCCGCGACATCTCCACGCCGAGCACGAGGCCGACCTTGCCGAGACCGACTTCGGCGACCAGCCGCTGAAAGCCCAGCCGTCCTTCGACGCTCGCGCCGGAGCGTCCGAGATCGTCGTCGATGACGACGATCTCCTCGCGCAGCCAGCCAAACTGCGCCGCCCGGTCCGCAAGCGCATATTGCAGCCTGGTCGACTCCTGATGGCGCTCAACCTGCTGCGCCGTGGATTGGCGGACATAGACGATCGCCAGACGATCCTGATGGCGCCGGAGAATCTTGTCGCAGGACGAGCCGCTGCGACGCTGGACAAGGCCCACATTCGTCATGAGGCGCCTCCGTGGCGACCGTGGCGCTGCGCATCCGGTGCAAGGCCATCTGTCCCAGCAGCGTCGCTATGCGTTCCCGTCGTTCCGGGGACAACAGGGTCCAGATCGACGCCGGCAGATCGCTCATCGCGGGATCCAAGCCAACGCGCCAGGGCGGACAGCGCTTCAAACCCGATTCTCGGCGATTCGTCGGTGTTCGTCAATTTATGAGCGGCGTCGTGAATGGGATATCGAGGCGCCCTTCAAGAACCTCAAGGACGATCTGAAGCTACGGCCGATCTATTATACTACCAGTTGGAGCAGCGCATCGAGGCGCACATCTTCGTCGCCTTCCTCGCCTATTGTCTGCACGTCACGTTGCGCGCCAGGCTCCGGCTGATGGCCGCCGGCCTCACCCCACGATCCGTGCTCGACAAGCTCGCCGCCATCCAAATGCTCGACGTCCACTTCTCCACCACCGACGGCCGAACCTTTATCCTGAGCCGCACCACCGAGCCCAACGTCGACCAGAAACTCGTCCTGCGGCAACTCGGCCTCACCCTACCGCCGCAGCCCCCGCCACGAATCGCAGCCCCTGCTCCGGCAGCTCAGCACCCGCAATCCGCAATGTCGTGGAGACCTTCAACCGCCCAGCCTTGATTCCACGACCCTTTTCACCCGCCCGCAGCCCCAGTTGAGAAAGTCGGGTTAGGGTCCGGGTCCAAACCGCGCGCCAGCCTGCGCGAGAATGGGCGCGCGTCGTTCAGTGCCACTCGCTTATTATTACATAGGTAGTATGTAATGGTACTCCCGGCGCCAAGTGGGGTGGCAAGCTCCTGCTCGCGACGCGATAGGAAGGCGACTCGAGGACACCTCGCACCCGAGCGGCCGCGTCGGGGTCGCGAACGACTTCCTGCAGCGGCGAGGGCAACGCCTCTCGACGCTCATAAGGGCCCGCAGGCGGCGGAATTGTCACTTTTCGGAAGTTCATGAGAAGGCCCGTCTTTTCGCCCTTCCATGAAGCCCAGGGGTTGGTCGCCTGCAGGGCCGACGCGCGCTATAGTCGTCGGCGCTCCTCGATCCGAGCGTTCAGATACTGCCCGTAGGCGCTCTTTCCAAGTCGCCGAACGATCGCCTCCAGCTGGGCTTCATCGATAAACCCCTGTTCGAACGCAATCTCCTCCGGACAACAAATCTTGACGCCCTGACGCACCTCGAGCGTGCGTACGAAACTCGCGGCGTCGACCAGCGAATTGGGCGTGCCGGTATCCAGCCAGGCATAGCCGCGCCCCATGCGTTCAACATTTAGCGCGCCGTTTCGGAGGTAGACGCGGTTGACATCGGTTATTTCATATTCGCCCCGCGCCGAAGGCTCAAGGACCTTGGCGATTTCAACCACCTTGGCGTCGTAAAAATAGAGTCCTGTGACTGCCCAGTTGGACTTGGGCCTTGCGGGCTTTTCGTCGATCGAGATCGCGCTCCCGCTTTTGTCAAATTCGACGACACCGTATCGCTCCGGATCCGGCACATGATAGGCGAACACGGTCGCCCCTTGCTCGCGCTGCGCCGCCCGTCGCAACTGGTCGCCCAATCCGGCGCCGTAAAAGATGTTGTCTCCAAGCACCAGCATCGCCCGGTCGCCGCCGAGAAAGGATTCACCGATGACGAAAGCCTGGGCGAGGCCGTTCGGCGTCGGCTGCTCGGCGTATTCGAAGCGCATGCCCCACTGGGCGCCATCGCCGAGTAGACGGCGGAACAGAGGGAGATCGTGCGGTGTCGAGATGATCAAGACCTCGCGAATCCCCGCCAGCATGGGGATGGAAAGCGGATAGTAAATCATCGGCTTATCGTAGACCGGCACGAGTTGCTTCGACACCGCCAGCGTGATCGGGTGGAGTTGCGTGCCCGCGCCGCCCGCGAGAATAATCCCTTTCACGCCTCACCCCCGGTTGTTTCGACCGACGCTCCCGCCGGAATGTTCCCCGGCAGCACGCCGAGACGTTCGCCGGCATAAATCCGTTCCCGCAAGGGACGCCACCACCATTCGTTGTCGAGGTACCAGCGAACAGTTTTCTCGATGCCGCTTTCGAACGTTTCGAGGGCCCGCCAGCCGAGTTCGGCTTCAAGCTTGGAAGCGTCGATTGCGTAGCGGAGATCGTGTCCCGGCCGATCCGTGACGAAAGTGATGAGCGACTCGTAGGATCCGGCGACCGGGCGAAGACAATCCAGGATCGCGCAGATCCTTCGCACGACGTCGAGGTTGCTGCGCTCGTTATGACCGCCAACGTTGTATTTCTCGCCGACGCGGCCGCGGCTGACGATGAGATCGAGCGCACGCGCATGGTCTTCGACGTAAAGCCAGTCACGAACGTTCGTACCTGCACCATAAACGGGTAGCGGCTTGCCATGGACCGCGTTCAATATGATGAGTGGGATCAACTTCTCGGGAAAATGATATGGGCCGTAATTGTTGGAGCAATTCGAAATGACGGCAGGGAAGCCATAGGTGCGTGCCCAAGCCGAGACGAGATGGTCAGACGCGGCCTTCGAGGCGGAATAGGGAGAACTCGGATCGTAGGCCGTGGCCTCGGTGAACAAGCCGTCGTCGCCGAGAGAACCATAGACCTCGTCGGTCGATACATGCAGAAAACGAAACCCGTTTCGCTTGTCCAGCGTCAGTCCCAGCCAGTAGGCCCGCGCTGCCTCGAGCATCGAGAACGTGCCGATAATGTTCGTCTGGATGAAGGCGTCACTCCCGGTGATTGAGCGGTCGACGTGGCTCTCCGCGGCGAGGTGGATCACGTGATCCGGCTGAAACGTCCGGAACGCCTCCGACATTGCCCGCCGGTCGCAGACGTCGATCCTTGCGAAGCGGTAGTTCGGCGCGTTAGCGATCGTCGACAAAGAGCCCAGGTTGCCCGCATAGGTGAGAGCGTCGACGTTCAATACGTTGACGCCTGCGCCGACCAGATGGCGACATACAGCAGAGCCGATGAACCCGGCGCCGCCGGTCACAAGCGCACTGCGCATCATTGATTCTCCTGCGTCATTGAATAAGTCGCGCGCAGCAGGATGCGACCGACATCTGCCAGCGAGGCAGGGCGACGCCATAAGCAAGGCGCAGCCTTTCGCTGTCCAGGCGCGAGTTGGCCGGCCGCCTCGCGCGCGTGGGATAGTCGGCAGTCGCAATACGTTTGACGCGGGTGAGACGTCGTCCACGGGCGTGGGCCTCATCGAAGGCCGCCTCGGCGAAATCGGCCCAAGTTGCTTCGCCGGAACCGGTTATGTGAAAGAGGCCGCATAGCGTCCGCGACGAATTGTCGCGAATGCGCGTTGCGATGACCAGCAGCAGCGCATCGGCAATGTCGAGCGCCGACGTGGGGTTGCCGAGTTGATCGGCCACTACGCCGACCTCGTCGCGCGTCTCGTTGAGCCCGAGCATCGTCCGGAGGAAGTTTGCGCCAAAGGGACTGTAGATCCAAGCGGTGCGCAGAATCGCACTGTTGGGGCAGATTCTCGTAGCTCGCTCCTCTCCAGCCAGTTTAAAGCGGCCAAAGGCGGAGGTGGGGCCGGTCGGATTGTCTTCGCGATACGGACGGTGGAGGGACCCGTCAAAGGCGTAGTCGGTCGAGAGGCGCAGAAGCGGCGCGCCTACCGCAGCGGCGGCTTCCGCCACGTAACCGGCACCCGCGCCGTTCACTTGCATGGCGAGATCCGCCTCGGACTCGGCCCTGTCGACTGCTGTGTAAGCTGCAGCGTTGATGACCACATCCGGCCTCGCCGCCCTCACCTGGGCAAGAACGGAGTCACGGTCTTCGAGCGAAAAAGCAGATCGGCTCAGGGCCAGAATTTCGAACTCCGGACCCGCCTGCTCGACCTGCGCTGTCGCTACCAGACCCTTCGCGCCCGTCACCGCGACGCGCATCACTCGAACAATTCCTGCGCATCACGCAGCCACGGCCACAAGCGATCCTTGTCAGAGAGAATCGCGCCAGCCGGCGGCAGAGGCCATGCGACGCCGATATCCTCGTCATCCCAGGCAATCCCGCGATCATGTGCGGGGGCATACACCGCTGTTGTCTTGTACAAAACCTCCGTGTCCGGATCGAGCGTTACGAAGCCATGCGCAAAGCCAACGGGGATGAGCATCTGACGCCAGTTCTCCGCTGACAACTCCACGGCTACGTATTTTCCGAAGGTCGGCGAAGCGCGGCGGATGTCGACCGCGACATCAAGGATGCGCCCTCTGCCGACCCGAAGGAGCTTGGCCTGCGCGAAGGGGGGGGTCTGGAAATGGAGTCCACGCAATGTGCCAACAGCGGCGGAAAAGGAATGGTTGTCCTGAACAAAATCGAAGCGCAGGCCCGCTCCCTCCCATGTCGACCTGTTGTAGACCTCGGAAAAGAAACCTCGGGTGTCTCCGAACCTTTTCGGCGTCACGACCTTGACTGCCGGTATCGCCGTGTCTTCAACCAGCATCGCCCATCTCGTCTTGGCGATCCGCCCGCCGGCGTCGCTCAGCCCCCGCGTTTCCTGCCACAAAGCGCAGATCGGCGCTACGCCTTCGTGACCGCCGGCATTGCCGCTGGCTGGCATCGACTTGACAGACAGTCGCGCTTCACGCGAATCCTGTGTTTGACGATGCGGTTCAGCCCGCATACGGGGTCTGGTCCGCGCGCCCGGTTCAATGGAGCATCCGAACATCGGATGAACAAGCCCCCTTCCGATCCTTCTCAGCCCTATCGGAGTCTGATCGCCGGTTACACCGACGCAATTCGGGCCAGCGACTTCAAGGCGAACATCGCAATTTTGTTCGTTGCTTTCATGATGGGTCCAATCCTCGGAAACTATACGAGGTTTCCGACCTTTCTGCCGATCGCGATCGTCCTTCTGCCCTTCCTGATCGTCTATCTGTGCTTGTTCCTTGTCCTCATTCCGCGTTATCCTAAACGTGGCAGTCGAAACTTCCTCGTCTCACGCACCGCGACCGCTGCGGATTTCCGAGACGTGGTCGAATCGGAGGACGAGATCGAGCAGCTGAAGTTACGCTGCGCGGTCCTGTCCGAACTTCTCTGGTGGAAAACGCTTTACATAAACATCGGCTTCGTCGTGTCGATGGTATGTATTGTCATCACCCTCGGCCTCCTGCTGTACGTCTGGTACACTTGATGACGGCGATCGCGGCGGCGTCGGTTGCCGATTGCGGCCGCCGGACGTAGATGCGCGGGGACTTTGGAACTCCGACACGATCCTGGGCGCCATTTCCATTCCCGAATTGAGCTTTTTCAGTCGGTTGCGGCGCCATTTCCGGCCCCTTTTGCCGAGAAGGCGCCCCCTCGTCGCGCGCTACTTCACGTCGCGGCTGCAACCATCGAGAACATGCTAGAACAAATATAGAACATTATGGGATGGCTTACAAGGGAGTTCCGACGCAATCTTATATACACTATCATCTAGTTATATAGGCGGCGCTCTTCCGCCGCTCCGCAGTGCGTCCCCTTCCTGTCCGTCACGCCGAAATCCAATCCAATCCAGGTGGAGAAAAAATTGTGTGTTGGCGAACCTCCAGGGGCTCAGGCCGGATCGGCATGTTACCCTGCCAAGCGCTGCTGTGGCGCCCCAGCCGGTTTAGCCGCCAACTGAGGAAGCTCGCGCGGTGACGGAGGCAGGCGCTACGGCGCGGAGGCGAAGGGGCGGCGATGGTCGTGGTCGGTTTGACGGGTTCGATAGCGATGGGGAAGTCGACCGTCGCTTCTATGTTCGCCGACTTCGGAACGCCCGTCTTCGACGCGGACGAGGCCGTGCGCGACTTCTATCGTGGCGAGGGGGCAACCGTCATCAACGATGTTTTTCCGGGCGTCGTCGTCGACGGGGTCGTCGACCGCGACCGACTCTCGCAATTGGTGCTGAGCGACGTCGGGGCGCTCAAGCGCCTCGAAAGTCTCGTGCATCCCGCAGTGTCGAAAGCTCGGAGCATTTTCGTGGAAAGGGCGGCGTCGGCAGGACGCCGGCTCGCCGTAGTCGATGTGCCCCTGCTTTTGGAAACCGGCGGCGAGTTAGCCGTCGACATTGTGGTGGTCATCAGCGCGTCGGCGGCGCTCCAACAACAACGGGCTTTGGCGCGAAACGGCATGACCCAAGAGAGATTCGATTCCATTCTTGCTCAACAGATGAGCGACCTGGAAAAACGCCGGCGTAGCCATTTCATCATCGATACGGGCAAAACACTCGACAGGACACGCTCTCAGGTCGCTCAATTTCTACGCTGTATCGCGGGGCTCGAGGGACGCAAGGACCATCATGCGTGAAGTCGTGCTTGATACCGAAACGACCGGGCTTGATCCATCCGACGGTCATCGTGTGCTTGAGATCGGCGCGGTAGAAATTGTTCATCAGGTCCTGACGGGAAGGGTCTTCCACCAACTCATCAATCCCGAACGGGACATTCCGGAGGACGCAGTCGCCGTGCACGGCCACACCGCGAACGCCCTGAAAGACAAACCGGTGTTTGCTCAGGTGGTTGATGACTTTCTGTCATTCGTCGGCGACGCGCCGCTGGTTATCCACAACGCGGAATTCGACGTGCGCTTTCTCAACTCGGAACTTGCCCGGCTCGGTCGGAAAATCATCGAACTGGAGCGCGTGATCGATACCCTGGCGCTCGCTCGGAAAAAACATCCGGGCCTGCCGAACAGTCTCGATGCGCTCTGCGATCGCTATCGGATCGACAGATCGCGGCGAGTGAAGCACGGCGCCCTGCTCGACGCCAAAATTCTGGTCGACATCTATTGCGAACTGACTGGGGGGCGACAACGTACGCTCTTGTTCAGCCAGCCGAGTCGGAACCTTCCGATCATGATCCCGGCCGCTGTGCGACAGGTCACACAGAACAGACCACGCAGTCATCTCGTTGACGCGGACGAGGCCAGGGCGCACGCCGAGCATATCCGAACGCTTGGCGAGGAGGCGGTGTGGCTTCGTTATGTATTGCCGAACCCGTGACGAAGCGTCGGATATCAGGCGGGTCGTTGCTGCTCCTGCCCGCCTGCGGCGGCCAACCGCTGTAGGTAAAGGCTATGGAAGTCGATCGGATCGAGGTACAGGGGAGGGTATGAACCGCCGCGGACGGCGTCGGCGACGATTTGTCGAGCAAAGGGGAACAGCATGCGCGGCCCCTCGATCATCACCATTGGCTGCACCTGTTCCGCCGGAAAGTTCTCGACCCGGAACACCCCTGCATAATTCAGCTCGAATTTGAACATCGTCTCGGAGCCTTGGCTTGCGCCGCCCTCGAGCATCAAGCTTACCTCGAAGTCTGTCGGCGCAAGCTGTCGCGCATTGACGTTTATTTGCACGGACAGATTGGGGGCAGCCTGCTGGGGTCCAAGCGTTTTTGGCGCATTTGGGTTTTCGAACGAGAGATCCTTGGTATACTGAGCTAAAATAGAAAATCTCGGGTTCGACGCGGCTGCGCCAACTCCGTTCCCGCTCTCATCAGCCATCGAACTCTCCGTGGATCTCTCGCCTCGTTTTTCGCAATCGAAGCACTCACGGGCGTCGCGTAGCACGGTGCAGCAGGCCAAACAAGGATTGCGCCAACGCTCGAACTCCGGATCGACCATCAAATGCCCAAGGGCGCGAGCCCGTCGCAAAAGGCGACGCCGAACAGGCGAAAGCTCGTGAGCTGTCGAGGCGGCTCCTTGCGCTGCGCCCCTCGAAGTTGTTAGACGATATCGGGCGCCAACAGTTTTCCGGCGATCCAGGGGGAGTCATGCCCGAGGCAGCTGAGTCGGCGGTTGAAGCGAAAGAGAAAGACCGCACCGTTGCTCTCATCATCGCTATACTCGCACTGCTGCTGGCGCTGTCCGAAGCCGGTGCGAAGAAGGCGCAGCACCTCTCGACCGAAATGAATATCGAGGCTTCCGATCTGTTCAATTTCTACCAGGCCAAGAAAATTCGGTCGACCGTAACCGAAACCGCGGCCAAGGCGCTCGAAGCGCAGAAGAGCGCTGTTGCCGACGCCAAAGCGGAAGACGCCTTTGCGAAGCAAATCACGGATTTCCAGGCGACTGCCGCCCGCTACGAGACGGACGCGAAAAATCCTCGAGAGAGCCTCGACGCGATCCAGGAGCGAGCGAAGGCGGCTGTCGAGGCTCGGGAACTGGCGAATCGCAGATTGGAGCATTACGAGTTCGGCAGCGGTCTTAGCCAAATCGCAATCGTGCTGGCTTCGGCCGCGATCATCACCGGGATCGGCGCCCTCGTTTGGCTTAGCGTGGGCCTGGGAGTTCTCGGCGCCATACTGGTCGCCTTCGGCTTTCTGGCGCCGACAGTGCTGACTTTCATCGGTTGACCCCGCGCAAGGACACTTCTATCCCGAAACCGCGCGACGCGAGTCGGGGGCGCTTTTGGCGATGCTGGCCGGAGCGCCGCGGAACGGCGCAGGGGCCGGATTGGCTTCGCCTGACCGATCCGGGCGCAGGCTCGCGCCGGGCTGATCGCGAAGCGCCGCCACGACCAGCCTCGCCGCATCCCGGTCAAGCGCGTTGTTGAGGCGCGTGAGCGCCCCGATCCTTTGGTAGGCTGCCCCCGCCAGCAAATCGTTCGAAATCAGGATGCGGACCAGGACTTCGTTGGCGGCGCCCAGAGCGGCGAGGGCGACAGCCAGCGGTTCGCCCGTCGGATCGTCCACGATTTTGCGGGCCAGTTCCGGCTCGCAATCGAGGGCCTTCGCAAAAAGCGCCAGAAACCGCTCCGGCTGTCGGGCGACCGTCGCCACCTCGAGTTCCTCAAGTGACACCGAGTTCGCCGGATCGGAAGAGGCGGAGGACCGTCCCAGTCGGGAACGTTGGGCGGCCAGCAGGATTTCAATGCGCTGGCTTGGCCGCGCGCACAGAAAGAGCGACGCAGACTCGGGCCACGCCTGCCGGTGCTGCAGCACAGCGTCAGCCAGACGTCGGTCGCCTTCGTCTTCCGCAAGCCGGCGCGCCCGTCTGATGAGATCGGCCCGGGCAGCCCCCTCAAGGCGCGCCGACCCGTTTCCCGCCAACGCGATCAGAACAAGAATGTCGTCCTGTGCGGCGAGCGCGCCCACCATCCTCGCATCAAGATCTCTCCGTTTGGCGACTGCAATCGCGCGCCGCCCGCCATGCGCCACAGCCTGCTCAATTTCGGTCTTGGTGAAGGCGACGGCGTGCTCGAGGAGATAGTCGCAGGCCTCCGAGTTCGACCGATGATAGGACCGTCAGGAGACGCGCGGGCGATCGAGCGCAGGGAGCGATTTTCCGGGCGACTTCCAGCCGGGTGGAGGGATCGGCCGCATTAAGCTGCGCGACGATCGCGTTGATAAGGTCGCCGATCGTTCCGGGATCGACGGACTCGGCGGCGACGAAATAATCGGTCGCGACCCTAAGCCAAATTCGGCGGTCCTTCGGGCTATGGCTCGATGCGAGCGAGGCCAGAAAGGGAAAGTCACTCAACATCCGATCGCGCACGAATTGGCTCAGGTCCAAGAGGCTTGAGGAAAGGCTAGAGGAATCCCGTTGACGGAGCATTAACCTTCGCCTGGTCCGGGGAGCCGACCGCAATCCGGCCAAACGCCTCCTTGCCTTCCCGAATCCGTCGGGCTAATAGCCGCGTCGGGACACCTCTCCCCAACGAGAGGCGCCCATCTGAAAGGATGGTACAAAATGACCACGACGATGCCCGCCCTGCGGCCGGCGAATGCTTGCTTTTCTTCGGGACCATGCGCGAAGCGTCCCGGCTGGACCCCCGCCCGTCTGAGCGACGCTGCGCTGGGCCGCTCGCACCGTGCCAAGATCGGCAAGACCAAACTCAAGCTATCAATCGACCTGACCCGCGAGGTTCTGGGGGTTCCCGCCGATTACCGGATCGGCATTACGCCGGGCTCGGACACGGGCGCAGTCGAGATGGCGCTATGGACGATGCTCGGCGCGCGCGGCGTTGACGTGCTCGCCTGGGAGAGCTTTGGCGACGGCTGGGTCACCGACGTCGTCAAGCAGCTCAAGATCAAGGACGCGCGGACGCTCAAGGCCCCCTACGGCGAACTGCCCGACCTGACGGGCGTCGACTTCGACAGCGACGTCGTCTTCACCTGGAACGGCACGACGTCCGGCGTGCGCGTGCCGAATGCCGACTGGATTGCGGCCGATCGCAAAGGTCTTACAATTTGCGATGCGACCTCCGCCGCCTTTGCTCAAGATCTCGACTGGTCGAAGCTGGATGTCGTCACGTTCTCCTGGCAGAAGGCTCTCGGGGGCGAGGCGGCGCACGGCATGATCGTTCTCAGTCCTCGGGCCGCGGAGCGCCTCGAGACGTACACGCCGTCATGGCCGCTGCCGAAGATTTTCCGACTGGCGAAGAGCGGCAAGTTGATTGAAGGCGTTTTTCAGGGCGAAACCATCAATACGCCGTCCATGCTCTGCGTCGAGGATTACATCGATGCGCTTCAATGGGCGAAGTCGCTCGGCGGGGGGAAAGCCTTGATTGCTCGTGCCGACGCCAACGCAAAGGCGCTCGGCGCGTGGGTGGAGCGCACGCCTTGGATCGACTACCTCGCTCGCGTACCGGCCACGCGCTCAAACACCAGCGTATGCCTGAGGGTGGTCGATCCTATGGTTGCGGCCCTGCCGCCTGATGGACAGGCTGCCTTCGCGAAGACGCTCGCCAGCGCCCTCGAGAAGGAGAAGGTCGCTTTCGACATCGGTTCCTACCGCGATGCGCCCCCCGGGCTGCGCATCTGGTGCGGCGCGACAGTCGAAACCCGCGACATCGAGGCCCTTGTCCCGTGGCTCGATCACGCCTTCGCTCTCGAAAAGGGCAAGTTGCCCAAAGCCGCCTGATCACGCTCGAGCTTCTTGAATTCGCAGGAGGGCTGCCCGCCCTTCTCTCATGTTCCGGGCGCCGCTCGGCAGGGCCGCGCTTCGGCTGCTCTCGCGCCATTCAAATACGAGGCTTCACCATGTCCCCTCGGGTTCTCATTTCCGACAAACTCTCTTCCGCAGCCGTCGAGATCTTCAAGCAGCAAGGCGTTGAGGTCGACGTCCGGCCCGGACTTGAAAAGGACGAGCTTGCCAAGATAATAGGCAATTACGACGGTCTGGCGATACGCTCCGCGACGAAGGTCACCGCGAAACTGCTCGAGCATGCGACCAGGCTGAAAGTCGTGGGCCGCGCAGGCATCGGCGTCGACAATGTCGATATCCCGGCAGCCACAGCTCGCGGAGTCATCGTGATGAATACACCTTTCGGCAATTCGATCACAACCGCGGAGCATGCGATCGCGTTGATCTTTGCGCTCGCCCGCCAGCTGCCGGCGGCAGACCTGTCCACGCAGGCGGGCAAGTGGGAGAAGAACCGCTTCATGGGCGTGGAGCTCACAGCCAAGACTCTCGGTGTCATTGGTTGTGGCAACATTGGTTCGATCGCCGCGTCGCGGGGGATCGGCCTGCGAATGCGGGTCATCGCCTATGATCCGTTCCTCAGCGTCGAGCGCGCGGAAGAGATCGGCGTGGAAAAGGTGGAGCTCGACGAGTTGCTCACGCGCGCCGATTTCATCACCCTGCACACGCCGCTAACGGCGCAGACGCGCAATATCCTGTCGGCGGACAATCTCGCCAAGACCAAGAAAGGTGTCCGCATCGTGAACTGCGCCCGCGGTGGTCTCGTTGACGAGGCGGCTCTGCGCGCAGCGCTCGACAGCGGTCACGTGGCCGGCGCGGCCTTCGACGTTTTCGCGGAGGAACCGGCGAAAGAGAATCCCCTTTTTGGCCACCCCAACTTCATAGCAACCCCGCATCTCGGGGCGTCGACCGCGGAAGCGCAGGAAAATGTGGCGCTCCAGGTCGCCGAACAGATGTCGGACTACCTTATCCGCGGCGCGATCACCAACGCGGTCAATTTCCCGTCGATCACCGCCGAGGAAGCGCCTCGACTGAGGCCGTTCATCGCGCTTGCCGAAGGGCTCGGCTCGTTTGCCGGTCAACTTACTCATGCGCCGATCGAAAAAGTGACGATCACCTATGAGGGCGCGGTCGCGGACTTGAAAGTCAAGGCGCTGACCTCGGCTGCAATCGCAGGGCTGCTGAGGCCGTCGCTCTCTGACGTCAATGTTGTGTCCGCGCCCTCCGTCGCCGCCCAACGCGGCATTGTCGTCGAAGAAGTGACACGGGCCGCAGAGGGGGATTACGAAAGTTTCATTTCGATGAGCGTGATCACCAAAGATCAGACGCGATCGGTCGGCGGCACTGTGTTTCACGACGGCAAACCGCGCATCCTGTCGATCAAGGGCATCAAGGTCGACGCGGAATTCACGCCGTCCATGATCTATGTGACGAACGAGGACAAACCGGGCTTCATCGGTCGATTCGCCAGCCTTTTGGGGGACGCAGGAGTCAACATCGCGACGTTCGCGCTCGGGCGGGACGAGCAGGGCGGTTCCGCGATCGCGCTGGTGTCGATCGACGGGGAAGCGCCGGCTGACGTCCTGGCTGAGGTTTGCAAGATCAAGGGCGTCCGGCAGGCGTCTGCGCTGAGATTCCAGGTCTGATCAATCGCGACGCGCCGCAAAGGGACAATGTCCGCCATCGTCGCGTCAAGCTGGACAGAGTCGTTTGAACCTTTTGAACCGGAGGCTCGTCAATGACCGACCAAAAGGGCGGCGTTTCCCTCACGCCAGAAATGGGGTTCAGAGCGGACCCGCGGCTGCTGGAACTGCTTGTCTGTCCCGTGACGCGCGCTGAACTGCAGTACGACGCCGCGCGACAGGAACTCATCTCCCGAGCTGCGAAACTCGCCTATCCAATTCGCGACGGCGTTCCGATCATGCTGCCCGAGGAGGCGCGTAAAATCGACACATGATGCGATGGACGGCGGCAATCCTTGCGGTTGGATTGTCCCGTTCTGTCGACGGGTCACTCCGCCGCTTTGGCGTCACCGTGCGCCCAAGCGGGCTTAAGCGGCGACTCGTCGCGCTCGCGCTCCGCCGGTGGAACTTCGACGGGCTTCTTCGGGGTCGGCGGCCGAGCCTTGCCGGATCCGCCCGACAGCCAATGCGACAGGCGGTCGAGATAGAGATAGATGATCGGCGTCGTAAAAAGCGTCAGCGCCTGGCTGACGAGTAGCCCGCCGACCATGGTGTAGCCGAGCGGCTGGCGGAGTTCCGACCCGCTGCCATGGCTCAGCATCAGCGGCACCCCGCCGAGCAGCGCCGCCATCGTTGTCATCATGATCGGCCGGAAGCGCAGGAGCGCCGCCTTGCGAATGGCCTCGACTGTCGTCAGGCCCTCGTCGCGCTCGGCGGAGATGGCGAAATCGACCATCATGATACCGTTCTTCTTGACGATGCCGATCAGCAGGATCGTGCCGATCAGCGCCACGAGACTGAACTCGTAGCCGAACAACATCAGAGTCGCGAGCGCGCCCAGTCCCGCCGATGGCAAGGTCGAAAGAATGGTCAGCGGATGGATGAAGCTTTCGTAAAGCACGCCGAGTATCAGATAGACGCACACGAGCGCAGAAAGGATCAGCAAGGGCACCGTGGTCAACGAATCCTGGAACGCCTGCGCGTTCCCCTGGAACGTCGTCGTCAAACTGCGCGGCAGTTGCAGTTCCCGTTCGGCCCGCTGGACCGCCTCGGTCGCTGTGCCGAGCGCCACCCCTTGCGCAAGGTTGAAGCTGATCGTTATCGCCGGAAACTGGCCCTGGTGACTGATCGACAGCGGCTGGACCGGAGCGGTTGTCCATTTCGCGAAGGCGCTGAGCGGCACCATCTGATTGGTCGCAGGCGACCGAACATAAACCTTATCGAGCGTGGCGGGGTCGCCCTGGAGCTGCGGCAGCACCTCCTCGATCACGTTGTAGGTGTTCACTTGGGTGAAATACTGAGCGACCTGACGCTGGCCAAAAGCGTCGTAAAGCGTGTCGTCGATCAGTTGCGGCTGTATTCCAAATCGCGAGGCCATGTCGCGATCGATCTTCAGCGTCAGCGTTGTTCCGGCGTTCTGCTGGTCGGTCGCGACGTCGCGCAATTCCGGCAGCGCTTTCAGCGTGTCGAGGATCTTGGGCGCCCAGGCGTTCAACTCGTCGAGATTGGCGTCCTGCAGCGTATACTGGAACTGCGTCCTGGAGAATCGCGCGCCGACCGTAACGTCCTGCGCCGCCTGCAGATAAACCCTGAGACCCTGGATCTCGGCCAGCTTCGGCCGTAGCCGGGCGATGACCTCAAACACACTCGCGTCGCGCTCGTCCTGCGGCCTGAGCGTGATGAACATGCGTCCGTTGTTCTGGGCGGAATTTCCCACGCCCGCGCCAAGCCCCATCGCCATAGTGTCCACAGCAGGATCGGCCATGACGACGGCGCCGGCCCGCTCCTGCAGCTTGTACATCTGGTCGAACGAAATATCCTGCCCCGCCTCGGTGGTGCCGAAGACGATGCCGGTGTCCTGCTGAGGGAAGAAGCCCTTGGGAATGATGACGAAGAGATAGACTGTCGCAATGACGGTCGCGAAAAACGTCATGAGGGTCGCGAAGCGGTGGCGCAACACGAAATCGATACCGCGCTCATAGCCGCGGGCGAGCGCGATGAAGCCTTTCTCGCTCAAGTTGTGGAGCCGGCCATACCGCTCCTCGTCGCGGCTCTTCAGGAAGCGCGAGGCCATCATCGGGGTCAGCGTCAGCGCGACAAGCGCTGAGACCCCGATCGTCATCGCGATCGTGACCGAGAACTCTCGGAATAGCCGCCCGATGATGCCGCTCATCATGAGAAGCGGAATGAGGACCGCAATGAGCGATACGGAGATCGAAATGATCGTGAATCCGATCTCCGCCGAGCCCTTCAACGCCGCCTGGAGAGGCTTCTCCCCATTCTCGACGTGGCGCGTTATGTTCTCCAGCATGACGATTGCGTCGTCCACGACGAAACCCACCGCGATCGTGAAGGCCATGAGCGACAGATTGTCGAGACTGTAGCCGACGGTCCACATGAGGGCGGAGGCCCCGAGCAGCGAAAGCGGCACGGTAATGCTGGGAATGATCGTCGCCCAAATGCTGCGCAAGAAAACGAAGATCACCATAACGACGAGTCCGATGGTGAGCAGCAGCGTGTATTCGACGTCGTGGACGGATGCCCGTATCGTCCTCGTCCGATCGGACAGCACTCGTACGTGGATGGTCGGCGGGATTGCCGCCTCGAGGCTGGTCAAAGTCTTCTTGACGGCTTCGACGGTGCTGATGACGTTTGCGCCCGGCTGCTTGAAAACGACCAGAAAGACACTGCGCTTGCCGTTGCTCCAGGCGGCCTGGGTCGTATCGAAAGGTCCCATGACCGCCTGCCCGATGTCGCGGATGCGCACCGGCGCGCCATTGCGATAGGCGATGATGACGTCGTTCCAGGGTTTCGCGGTAGTCAGCTGATCGTTGTCGTAGATCGTGAATGACTGTTTCTCGCCCCTGATCGAACCCTTTGGGCTGTCGACAGTGGCGATGCCAATCTGGGCCCGGACGTCTTCGAGCTGCAGATTTTTCTGAACGAGCTTCGCCGGATCGATCTGGATGCGGATGGCGGGCGTCTGCTGGCCGCCGACACGCACCAAGGATACGCCGGAAATCTGGCTAATGCGCTGGGCAAGAATGTTTTCCGCCGCGTCATCGACATCGACAATCGGCGCAACGTCCGATTTCACGGAGAGGATGAGAATCGGCGTGTCGGACGGGTTGACCTTGCGATACGTGGGCGGGCTCGGCAGGTCTTTCGGCAACTGTCCCGACGCGGCGTTGATCGCCGCCTGGATGTCATTGGCGGCGGCGTCGATGTTGCGATCGAGGTCGAACTGAACGGTGATCCCGGTCGCGCCGAGCGAGCTCGTCGAGGTCATTTGCGACACCCCCGGGATCTGCGCGATTTGCCGCTCGAGCGGTTGCGCCACCGAGGTCGCCATGGTTTCGGGAGAGGCGCCCGGAAGCGCGGCCGCGACGGAAATCGTCGGAAAGTCGACCTGCGGTAGAGGAGCGACGGGCAGCGAGGGAAACGCCACCACGCCGACGAGCAGGATGGCGACCATCAGCAGAGTGGTGGCGACAGGCCTGCGGATGAACGGAGCCGAAATGCCAATCACCGGCTCTCGCCCCCGCGCGCCGTGTCGGCCGTGTCGATTGCGACTTGGGTTCCCGGCTGCAGCAGGAACTCGCCCGTCGTCACGACCTTTTCACCCTCCCTCAGGCCGTCGGAGACAACGGCTGTTTCGGTGTTTTGGTGCGAGACCTTGACCTGCCGGATTATGGCCCGGTTCTGATCGTCGACAACGAAAACGTAAAGCCCGCCCTGCCCATGCTGAACAGAGTCCGCGGGAATGACGAGCGCGTTCTTGTCGAGACCGACCTGCAAGCTTGTGGTTACCGCGAGCCCCGGCCAGAGCGCTTTGTCCTTGTTCTCGAATTCCGCTTTCAGTCTAATTGTCCCGGTTGCCGCGTCGACCTGATTGTCGCTTACGGCGAGCTTGCCGTCGGCAAGCCTTTCGCCCTCTGCATTCCTGACGGTAACTTGCAGCGGGCCCTGGGCAAGCTGTCGGTTAATTGGCTCCACATATTCCTGGGGCTCAGTGAAGACGACGGATATTGGCTGCAACTGCGCGATTGCCACAATTCCCGTCTGTTGTCCGGCATTCACGAGATTTCCTTCGTCAATCAGCCTGAATCCGACGCGACCTGATATTGGCGCGCGAATCGTCGTATAATTGAGCTGGACCTTCGCCGCATCGATCGTCGCTGCGTCCGCCGCGATGGACGCCGTCAACTGATTGACAAGCGAGTTCTGGGTGTCGAGTTGCTGCTGCGTCGCGAAGTTCTGCTTGGCAAGCGTCGCGTACCGGGTCTGATCGAGTTTTGCGTTCGCGAGGTTGGCCTCGTCCTGCGCTCTTTTGGCGACCGCCTGGTCGAGAATCGCCTGGAACGGTCGAGAGTCGATCTGCGCCAACAGATCGCCAGCTTTCACCATCTGTCCTTCCGAAAACGCGATCTTGACGATCTCTCCGTCAACCCGCGCACGCACGAGGACGTTGTTGTAGGCCTGCACCTGCCCAAGACTTTCGAGAATAATCGGAAAGTCCGCCCGCCTGACCGGAGTCACAGAGACGACGATCGGCCGAGGGCTGTTGGAGTGTCCCTGCCCTACGGCTGGTTCCGACCTGCCGGACGACGAGGAGTTGGTTGTTTCGCCCGACGTCGCGAATAGGCGCGCGTGCAGATTTCGAGCGGCCTCCCCGGCCGTAGGCGCCCACCGGTCGATTGTTTCCGGCGAGTAAATCCCGTAGGCGGCTACGGCGACGAGCGCCAGCCCGGCCACGCCGAACAATCGACCAAGTCTCATCCGGGCTCGAAGTCCTTCCCGCCCTATCGACCTTAACGCTCCACGGAAGCGGTCTGTGCGATCGTCTAAGGTGCGCGGCGACAGGGACTAGTACCACTATTTCTTGCCGCTGAGGCCGAGTTCAATCAAATTTGACCGGGCTCGTCGCGTGCGGAGCCCGATGGCCGTCTGTCGACAAAACTCCAATGGTCAGTGGACGGGATGTATTACGATGGAACTTTTTCCATATCGCGAAATAAGCTTTCGAGGCGTTCTTTGTTTAGAGCATGGCGGAAGGAAACCAAATCAACATTTTCGTCTTTCCCGCAACCACTATTGGCGCTCTGCCCTTTTCGAATTTTGGTCTCCGGCCACTTCTCGCAGAATTTACTTATAAAAAGATATGCTGCATAAACCTGCTTCGCCCGCAGCCTAAGTAATCAAGGTAGACAATATTTGTAAAAGTCGATGGATAGGATCCGACAGAGGGCGCCAACCGCTACCCAACAGGGAAGAAAAAAGACGGACCAGGCAAAGGAGCTCAACAAGAGCAGCGAAGATGACATTGAGATACAAGTGTCGTCCGAGCGGCTCCAAGCCTATTTCGTCACGTAAAATTTGATCGTACGGCACCTTACGCACGTAGGAGTTCGTTCTTCCCAAAAACGAAAACACGGTTAACCCGAAGTACTGTTGGCGTCCCGACAATTGGAACACAAATATATATAGTATTCCTATTGTAGATACTACGATTTCAGTATTTCGATCTCTTATCGTATCAAGCACGAACCACACGATAAACAATGTGGCTAGTCCGACAAGAAAACGAACAAGGAACTCAATTATACTTCTCATAAACTGTTCCTGAGCCAATCTTGATTGCGTCTCTTCAAATTATGCTTCGAAGATCACCGAGTTTGACGCGAAGCGCGAATCCAGTCGGATTGCGCCATGGGAAGGCTTTGACAACCCGCGCCGAACCAAAAAGATCGCCGACAGACTGAGTTGGCTCGGCGTTGCCGAGCGACCTTCGACACACCCACGAACTATTCGGTTCCTGCTTTCCATTCGAGAGCGGCGTCGCGGAGCCCGAACAGGCAACGCTAGTCGTTTGAACTCGTTAGCGACGGCATTGACCGTGTCATAGAAGCGTTACTAAGTAAAGACGCGGAATTCTCGCTTCCCCTTGACGGACAAGATACAATCAGCCGCGTCGGGAACGCCAACCCGGGACATTCCCGATCAGGCGGCTCTGACGGGAGAGAGCCACGGCGGTCGTTCGACGATACCGGAGAAGTCCGCAGGCCGGCGCAGACTTCTCGGACTTGCGAGAATCGGACTTGCGACAAATCGGACTTGCGACTTTTTTTTCGCCGATATTTCGCGTACACTTCTTGACGCCGTCTTTTGCCGTCGCCGAGCGGTAGAGTTATCCAATCTTCAGAATGAACTCAGGGGCTGAGTGGCGCAAGGTAACGCCGAAAGTTGCAATGTCGGGGTGAATCCGACGGATCGCGAGCGCTGCAGATGAGGAGCGACAGCGAGGCTGCGCCTGGTTCCGCCAGGTCGTTCACAGGCGCAGATCGCGGTTCCTCCGCGCGAAACTGGCGGCTGCCGATCGCGTATCGTGCAATTCCATCCACCGCCTTGGGGATCGACCTTGTTCTGATCGGGGCGAGCGCCTTCAGCGCAGAGGCATTGTACCATCGGGTGCCAACGGAATTTTCTGCCGAATTCTCCCACACTATGGCCGCCGCTATGTTCGTCGCGGTGCTCTTCGTCGCGGCGATGCGAGTCCAAAAGCTTTACAATCCGACGCGATTGATCGTCATGGACGATCAGGCCCGCAGCGTGCTCAGCGCATGGTGCGGCGCGTTCCTTATCTTGGCGTCCGGCGTCTTTAGCTGGGGTGTCAGCCAGGATTTATCCCGCGGCGATATTCTTGTTTTCTGGGGGTTTGGAGCTGTCGCTTTGCTCGCCCACAGAGCCTTCTGGCGGTTTGCCCTCCCGCGCGCACTGGAGAGCGGCGCTTTGCGGGGGCGGACCGTCGTCAGCTTGACTTCCGAAGACGCTGTACCACAGCGATTTGTCGAAAATCTAACGCGTCACGGCTACCATATCGTGGCGCATTTTCATGTCCCGACCGGTGAACCGGGCGCCGACGATGTGGTGGATAACATAATCGCCTTGTGCCGGACTTCCGTGATCGAGGAGGTTGTCCTTTTCGTCAATCCAGAGCGAATGTCCCACTTGCGCTCGATCGCCAGGCGACTGCGAGTCCTCCCGCTGCCGGTAACGCTAGTGCCTGTGGGTCCGCTTTCGCAGCTCTTTCAGCGAGCCCACAATGACATCGGCGATACTGTTGCAATAGAGTTGCAACGCGCCGCGCTGTCTCCCGCGGAACAGATCTTCAAGCGGGTCTTGGACGTCGTCGTTTCCGTGTCCGCGCTTGTGATTTTGTCGCCATTGATGACTTTGGCGGCGATCTCGATCAAGCTCGATTCGCCGGGACCGGTGCTATTCCGTCAAACGAGGCACGGGTTCAACGGGAGACCGTTCAACATCTATAAGTTTCGCTCCATGACGGTAATGGAAAACGGCGACGTTGTCCGTCAGGCCCAGAAACATGACGCACGCGTTACCCGGGTCGGTTACTGGCTAAGGCGGCTCAGCATAGACGAACTTCCCCAGCTGTTTAATGTGGTGCGTGGAGACATGTCCGTAGTCGGTCCGCGACCGCACGCTTCCGCTCACGACCGTTACTTCGCATCGATCATCGAGAAATACGCTTTCCGTCATCACGTAAAGTCCGGCATAACCGGGTGGGCGCAGGTCTGCGGAGCCCGCGGCGAGACCGACACCCTCGAAAAAATGCAGCGGAGGGTCGACCTGGATCTTTGGTACATTAACAATTGGAGCGTTTGGCTGGATTTGTCGATCATGTTGAGGACGGTAGCTGTTGTCCTTACGAGAGAAAATGCTCACTAATCCCGCTAGGCGTAGTGATGGCGGCGTGGGAGCCGCCGCCTGGACGTTATTGTTAAAGCGACAGAGCGGAAAAATGTCCATTAATTCATTGAAGTCTGGTCCTGTCGAGACCGTCTCCCTCCCGGCACGCTCGATTCGCCGCGGAGTTGGCGCCGCGTATCTCTTGGCAACGGCGGCTTCGTTCTTCGCGGCGTATCTTCCGACCTACATAAAGCTGGCGAACGGTCCTTGGCAAACAGAGCAGGAAGGTCATGGGCCTCTCATTATGCTTGCCGCTGCTTGGCTCGCCTGGCAGCAGCACAACAAGGTGGCCTCCATTCAATTGGACCCCGCCCCTGTTGCGGGCTGGATCATTCTGGCCGTGTCATTACTACTGATGGTTTTGACACGGTCGCAGGACATCTTGATGGTGGAGGTGTTTACACAAATTCCAGTCCTCGTCGCCTGTCTGCTCCTTATCGGGGGATGGCGACTCGCCAGAGTTTTTTGGTTCCCCCTCGCATTTCTTGTTTTTTCGCTCCCCCCCCCCGGCTGGATATTGGACGCTGCCACGGTGCCGCTGAAGTCCTGGATATCGGACATCGTTACAAATTTTCTTTACATGCTCGGGTACCCGATCGCGCAAAACGGGGTCATGATCATGATCGGGCCGTACGAGCTCATGGTGAAAGATGCTTGCTCCGGAATGAATTCGATTTTCGCCTTGTCGGCAATCGGACTTTTCTACGTGCATGAGTTCGTAGCACGCAACAGTTGGTTCCGGAAAATTATACTTATCGTTTCGATTGTTCCGATCACGATTCTGGCTAATTTCTTCCGGGTTCTCCTCCTGGTTCTTGGCTCGTACTATCTCGGGGTTGACCGGGTCGAAGGGCTGTTTCACGACTTTACCGGAATTGCTTTGTTCGTATTCGCGCTCGTGCTATTCTTCTTCCTCGATGGCCTTTTGCTCGCTCTGGGGTACCTCGCGACGCGAGCGTTTCTATCGAGAACTCGGGCAGAGACGCCCACCTGAAAACGTCCGGACCGGACGCGGATCGGAGCCGATGTTGGAAACGTTCCCGGTATAGCTATTGCTGAGGCGGAAATAGTATGATGCGGTCGGTCGTTTGGCGGCGAGGGCGGGCGAGAGTTATGGGCACTGTTTACGACGTCGTGACTGTCGCATGTTTTGCGTGCGTCGTGGCGACTTACTTCCTGTTCACCGAAGGGGGCACGAAGGTTCTGGCGCATTTCATGGTTCCGGCAGCAGCTTTCGCAATCGCCAATCAAGTCGGTAATCTCGGCATTCGAGCCGGCAACACATTTATGAACGCGTTGGCGATTATTCTCATCGCGGCGGGTATCGGTTACACATTCATCGTCGTGCGGCGCTGACATGGGCATCGCGCTCGCCCGCTCCGCCGCGCACAACTCGGACGAGAATGCTTGACTGACATTCCCATCGGCGTAGTCACAATCTCTGATCGCGCCTCGCAAGGCATCTATGAAGACAAGGGCGGCCCCGGAATTGAAGCGGCGCTCCGGGAACTTCTCATTTCGCCTTGGCGCTCGGTTCGGAGGCTCGTGCCCGATGAGCAGCCCGCGATCGAGACGGCGCTTCGGGAGCTTGCCGATCTTGAGCGCTGCTCTCTCATTCTTACCACCGGCGGGACCGGCCCCAGCCCGCGCGACGTCACCCCCGAGGCGACGGACGCGGTTTGCGAGCGGCTGTTGCCTGGTTTCGGAGAACTTATGCGCGCAACGAGTCTGGTCGAAGTTCCCACCGCGATCCTGTCGCGCCAGATTGCGGGAACGCGCGGCTCAAGCCTCATCATCAACCTGCCGGGCAAACCGACGGCGATCCGCACCTGCCTCGACGCCGTGTTCGCCGCAGTTCCTTATTGCATCGATCTCATTGGCGGCGACCGCTTGGAGACGAATTCGGAATTTTGCAAGGCTTTCCGGCCGAAGTGATAAAGTGCAAGCGGGCGGCCTTCGGCCTCGAAGCGCCGTGCCGTCGGAATGTTGGGTGTTACGGTAACGCAAAGGTTGCCAGGCTGAAGGTTCAGGATTTCTTGATGTCGGCGGCTGTTCAGATGCTCGAGCCGGAAACGGAAGTGCGCATCGCGATGCGCTCGATCGGAGCGAAAGCCCGCGCGGCGGCTCGCGTTCTCGCCAACGCTCCGGCCGAACAGAAGAATTGCGCGCTGACGGCGAGCGCGCGGATTCTGAGGGACCGCGCTCGCGACATACTGGCCGCGAACTCGCGCGATCTCGCGGACGGCAAGGCGAAGGGCCTCGCGCCAGCGTTCCTTGATCGGCTTGAGTTGACCGAAGCCCGCGTCCAATCGATAGCGCGGGGCCTCGAGGACGTCGCGTCCCTTCCCGACCCGGTTGGGCGGGTGCTGGCGACTTTCACCCGACCGAACGGCCTCGTCATCGAGCGGGTGGCGACGCCGCTCGGCGTCATCGGCGTCATCTACGAAAGCCGACCGAACGTCACCGCGGACGCCGGCGCACTTTGCCTGAAAAGCGGCAACGCCGTGGTGTTGCGCGGCGGATCGGACAGCTTTCATTCGTCGGCCGCCATCCACGAATGCCTCGTCGGCGGCCTTAGACAGGCGGGCCTTCCGGAGGCGGCCATCGCGCGGGCGCCGTTCGCCTCCCGCGCGGCGGTCGGCGAGATGCTCGAAGGGCTGGGCGGGACGCTCGACGTCATTGTGCCGCGCGGCGGAAAGAGCCTCGTGGATCGGGTCCAGCGGGAGGCGCGCGTGCCGGTCTTCGCCCATCTCGAGGGCATCGTCCATGTCTATATCGACAAAGCGGCCGACTTCGCCAGGGCGGTTCGCATCGTGGTCAACGCCAAGATGCGGCGCACGGGGATTTGCGGCGCCGCGGAGACGCTGCTCGTGCACCGGGGCGTTGCGGACCGCATGCTGGAGCCCCTGATCGAGGCCTTGGCGCAAGCCGGCTGTGAAGTGCGCGGCGACGCCTCCGTCCAGGAGGCCGATCCGCGGGTCAGGGCGGCGACCGAGGCGGACTGGCGGACCGAATATCTCGACGCGATCATCGCGGTCAGGGTCGTCGACAGCCTCGAGGCGGCAATTGATCATATTGAGACCTATGGCTCGCACCATACCGACTGCATTGTGACCGAGGACAGGGCGGCGGCGGAGCGGTTCCTCAAGGAGGTCGATTCGGCGATCGTCATGCACAACGCCTCGACCCAGTTCGCCGACGGCGGCGAGTTCGGTTTCGGGGCTGAAATCGGCATCGCCACGGGGCGCATGCACGCTCGGGGACCGGTCGGGGTCGAGCAGCTTTGCACTTTCAAGTACCGGGTGCGCGGCGACGGCCAGGTCCGGCCGTGAGGCCGGGGCGATCTGGCGGATTAGCGCCGCTTTAGCGGCGGGGCCCTGATTTTCCAATAGGTTGGACCCTCGCTTAGCGTCGGTCCGCGAGGGGGGCTGTTTCGGCCGCCGATCGTATAGAATCACACAATAAATATGAATAATGGCAAAATCTTTGATGCGCCTCTTGCGCCTCTCAACATGCGATATATCTTTCTGTAAGACATATCTCAGATATGTCGTGCAGTGAACCAAGAGGAAACAATGTTCCATCGACACTTTGAGGACTATGTCCGCCACGGCCGGCACGGCGGGTTCGGCCACGGGCCCTTCGGCGGACGCGGGCGGGGCGGCGGGTTTGGCGCGCGCGAGGGCCGGATGTTCGACGGCGGCGAGCTCCGGCTGGTCATTCTCGCGCTTCTGGCGGAAAAGCCGCGCCACGGCTACGAGATCATCAAGGAGCTCGGCGAGCGCGTCGGCGGCGACTATTCGCCGAGCCCCGGCGTCGTCTACCCGACCCTGACCCTGCTCGAGGAGATGGGCTTCGCCCGGCCGAGCCAGGACGAGCAGGGACGCAAGCTCTATGCGGTCACTCCCGAGGGCGAGAAGGCGCTCGCCGACAACAAGGCGCAGATCGACGCGATCTTCGCCCGCTTCGCCGACCGGGACGAGGAATTGGGCCGAGGGGGCGTCGGCTCGGTGATCCGGGCGATGATGAACCTGCGCGCCGCCACGCGGCTCCGCCTGCGCAGCCGCTCCGCGACCCCCGAGCAGATCCAGGCGATCGTCGACGCGCTCGACGCGGCGGCCAAGTCGATCGAGCGGATCTGACCGCCCCGGCCCAATTCTCCCGCCAGGCGACGCCGGGCGGGAGAAGGGGTCGGCCGCCGCCGGAACCTTCCGCGCGCACGGCGGTTGGCGATCCGTCATGGAACTCGCCTTAGCCCGGCGCCTGAGGGTCGATCCCGAAAGGATCACGGCCCATTGCGGTCGTCACGTCGTCGCGCTCAACCGCCAGCGGCGGATCGAGCCCGCCTCGGACGGCTATCCCTTCAACCGGACCCGCCATCCACGCTGAGCGGCGCCCTGATCGCCGTCGGCGAATGGACGGCGAAGACGGCAGACGATCCCTACCACGCGCAGCCGGGCAAGGTTTTGCATCAACGACGGCTGGATCCGCTGTCGTTTTTGGGAGAGACGCCGTTCCTCCACTATTACGGCGACACTTCCAGCTTTCGTAAATCCCTTCAAACATGACGACTTGCGCCAGACTAGCGTCGCCAGGTCACTCCAATCAGAAAGCCAAGTCCCAACGCAAGAGCGACGGCGACGATGGGCCGCTCCTCGATTGCGTCCGCCAATGTGTCGCCGACCGAAGACGCCGCGTCCTGCGCGACGTTCGCGACGGCGCCGGCCCGATCGGATGCGTCCGACATCACGGAATCAACGCTCGCGCGCGCGTTTCTCAATCCACGCCGAGCCTGACCCTGTGCGACCGCCCCGAGGGCGTTCACCGTTTCCGAAACCTGTCGGGCGAGATGGGAGATATCGTTTTTCACGGCCGTCAAGTCCTTCTCGAGACGAGCGTAGGCCTTGTCGTCGGCTGCGTTTTGCGCGGCGTCTTTCGCGGTTTCGTTCATTTCTGCCTCCGCAACACCAAGGGCGCAACTTGCCGAAAATCAGGAGCAACGCGGGGTCACGCTTACGGTTCGTAAGATCTCGTCGTTACCAGTGGAGCGCGGCGCCGGCGGAGTACCAACGCCCCCGTCCATACCAACCCGCCGAACAAAAAAATCAGGACGAGGATGGCCAATCGTGTATTCGTGTCCATGGCCGTGCTTCCTCAGCGCGCGTCGACCAGACTCAGACTACCGTCGCCAGTGACCGCCATGATAGGCGCCGCCGCGGTAGTCGCCGCCGTGGCCGTAGCGGCCGTAGTGGCCGTAGCCGCCGCGATAATAGACGCCGTGCCGATAGCGGTACCCGCCGTAGTAGCCGCCGGCATAGACAGGGGCGGCGTAGCCGCCGTAGTAGCCGCCGCTATAGACGACAGGCCCACCGTAGCCGCCGTAACCAGCGTACCCCACCGGCGCACACCCTGCGACCGAGCCGGCGAGCCCGGCGACGATCGCGCCGAAGACAATCCGATTGCGAAACATAGCCCTCTCTCCCTTGCCTGCTTGATCGCTGCACTGAATATGATAGGGAAATCGACGCCGTCATAGGCTCGGAAAATACCTACGCTCCATCGGCAAGGCGGCTGCGCAGACAATCCGACCCGATCAATGGCGCCGGCGACAACGGCGTGATCAGCTATCCTCTATAACCATTGTATGTCCCGCGAATCACCAGTCAGGTTCGAATCTCCATTGAAGTCTTGGGTCGGAACCTGGCTGTCATTGGCGAGTTGATCCAGCGCCAGGAGCAGTGAAGCGACGCGGTTGACCGACGATAGGCAGTCGGCCAGACCGGAATAGTTGTCAACCAGCCAGTTCAGAGCAGCCTGCACCGTAATGAAGGCCGCTGTCACCTGAGCAACCTCGCCAAGCGACATCGTTCCGACCATGTATTTCGGCGCGCATAGGACCCAGCCGATGACAGGAGCCAGGAGCACGTTTCCCTGCGTGACAAGCGTCGTACGCATGAGCTGGAAGCATAACATTCGCCAGCTTGCGATGACGACGTCCAGCGCCCTGCTGAGCGAGTGGTGCTGCTCGGTCTCTCCTTGCGGCGTCGCCGTTGAATTCCCGCGCTCGCGTAGATGGGAGCCGACTGACCGGAACTGAGCCTCGGCAGCGTTCTTTCCTGCGATCACGCGGATCAACCGGCGGCCGATAATCGTCACCGCGATGCTTAGCACCGCTGAATAGACCACGACTGCGATCACCAGGTATTTTGGCACGGTCAGGACGTGGCCGAAGGCGTCGACAACGAGATCCCCTCCGACATTCCAAAGAATGCTGATGAAAATGGCGGCGTTGAGCACCGCAGTAAGCAACCCGACTGTCATGGCTACAGGCGCGTCCGTAGCCACCCGCGCGTCCTCGGCGATCCGGTATTCAGGATTCTGGTCCTCTCCGATTGTAAATCGGAGCTGACGAAACAGATCGTTCGCCAACCAACGATCGATCAGGCGTGCGGTCAGCCATTCGCGCCATCCGCGCTGGATCGTCATGCGCGCCCAGAGCGTCAGAACCGCCACCAGGATGCTTGAGCCGGCGAGTGGCAGAAAAATCAGCGCTTGGGCTCGGAGGGTGGCGCTCTCCCGGCGGCCGAAGGCGTCGAAGAAATCGCGGCTCCAATAATTCAGACGATACTGAATCGCCAATTGCAGCAGCACAGCTCCAACCAAAAGCGCCGTGAGCAGCCAGGCGGTCCAGGTCGTCGGACCATGCCAGAATCCTGACGCTGTGCGCCAGAAGCGGGACACAAGAGCGCGCGTCGTGTCTGGCCGCCGGCTCTCGCCTACAAATGATTCAAATCGGGCCGCGACGGCGGACGATTCCTTGCCGACCTCGTCCATGACGGCGTCTCCATCGGCGCATCAGCACGGATTGCCCTTCGCTGGTCGCGCATATCGTCGGGCAAAGTCCCTGCCCCTTCCAATGCGGCGTTAGGACGCATCGTCACGCGGCGATAGGCGAACCGGCCGAGACTTTCGAAACTCAGGATCGGACTGCGACCGTCGAGCGATGAAACACGGTCGAGCCCATGATCCTTCAAGAGGCCTCCGGCTTCGATGTGGCGCGCAAGGCCGTCACCGCGTAGATGACGATCAGCTGCCCCGGAAGGTAATTAACCAGCCGGAGTCCGGGTCGCGCATCGTATCTGCGATGTCTTGAACAGTGCAAGCGCCTTCCGGGAGACGCCGGATGGACATCGATTGATTTGGATCAATGACAGCTGCGAGCCGTGGAGGTATGCTTCAACCGTCAAACGAAACGGGCGGAGTTTTAGAATCCTTTTACAGCGGTTCGCGGTTGTTTGTCGGGTTAAACAGGAGCGGGTTAAACAGGAGAAAGTCATGGACAAGGATCGTGTCGCGGGATCGGCGAAACAGGTCAAGGGCGCCGTAAAGGAGACGGTCGGCAAGGTGGTCGGCGACTCCAAGCTGGAGGCGGAGGGCAAAGCTGACAAGGCCGAAGGGAAAATGCAGAATGCGATTGGCGGCCTGAAAGACGCCGTGCGGGAGGCCGTGAAGAAGTAGTTGACTCTCCGGGCCGGCAGGAGGTTTGCTTAAACTCTGCGGGAGGGTAACATATGGGCACGATTCTTATCATTATTCTGCTGATCCTGATTTTCGGCGGGGGTGGCGGATACTATGCGCACGGTCGCTATGGGACTGCGGGCCTCGGCGGCGTCCTGGGAGTTGTTTTGATCGTCCTGATCGTGCTTTGGCTCGTTGGCGGGATCGGCGCATACGGACCGCACATGTGACGCGCGACGAGACGGCGAAACGAGCTAACACGCTGCGTGATCAAGTCGGAGCCCTGCGCCGGAGTCCAAGATTGAGTCCTCGGTTGAGTGCTCCGGGACTGAAGCGAGCAATGGCGGCGCTGAGTAGATTCCGAGCCTTACCGTCCGGTTCGCTTCTCGGGTGACATGGTGGGCGCCGCAAGCGTCTCGCTAATCGCGTCATGGATGCGAAGTTGCCGAGCAACGGGGACGGGGTTTCGCCGAGCACCGACCTGGGTCGTGTCTGTCTTCCAAAATTCGGCATGATCCACGCCCGTGTGATCAACTTCCCCACGTCGCGAACATGCCGAAGGCGGCGACGGCCATCGCCGTGGTGGCGAGCCAACCAAGGGCCTTGAGCAAAGGTCGCAGCGCGAACTGGCCCATCACCTTCTTTCGCGAAGCCATCAGCATGATCATGACCATGATCATGACCATGATGGGAACCGCAGCGACTCCGTTGATGACAGCGCTCCAGAACAAGGCCTTGATGGGGTCGAGGGGAGTAAAGTTGAGAATTGCGCCGACCAAAGTTGCTAAAGCGATTGCGCCGTAAAACGCCGGCGCACGGCCTGGGCGCTGGGCCAATCCCACCCTCCACTGCAGCGCCTCGCCGACCGCGTAGGCCGCGCTGCCGGCCAACACCGGCACCGCAAGCAAGCCGGCGCCAATAATGCCGAGCGCAAAAATCGTGAAGGCGAAGCGGCCGGCAATCGGACGCAGCGCCTCGGCCGCCTGGGACGAGGTCTGAATGTCGGCGACTCCATGAGCGTTCAATGTCGCCGCCGTTGTCAGCATGATGAAAAGGGCGATGACATTTCAGAGGCCCATTCCGACGAGCGTGTCGATCTTCATGCGCGCCATCTGGACCGGCGCTTGCTTGGGCGCTTGAATGAGCGGCTTGGCCGCCGGATCTTCCTTTTCATCCTCAACCTCCTCGGCAGCCTGCCAGAAGAAGAGATAGGGGCTGATCGTCGTGCCAAACACGGCGACGACGACGGTGAGATAGCCGCCGGCGAGACTGATATGTGGGAACACGAGGTTCTTCGCCACAGTCAACCAGGGTACGCCGACCACGAACACCGTGCCCACGTAGGCGAAGAGCGACAAGGTTAGCCATCGCAGCACCGAGGCGTAACGAGAGTAGCGTACATAAATCTCGGCGAGGACGGTGACGATCGCAAATCCTGCAATGTAGACAACCGTAGGACCATCAACGAGCAGGTGAAGCGCTGCGGCCATCGCGCCGAGGTCGGCGCCGAGATTGATCGTATTGGCGGCGACAAGCAGACCGACAAGCGGGTAAAGCAGCCACGCGGGAAAGTGGCGACGGATGTTTCCAGCCAGGCCTCGTCCTGTGACCCTGCCAGTTTGGGCGCTGATCAACTGGATCGCGCACATGAGCGGATAGGTGAACAGCAGTGTCCATCCCAGGGTGTAACCGAACTGCGCGCCGGCCTGGGAATAGGTGGCGATGCCGCTGGGATCGTCGTCCGATGCGCCCGTGATGAGTCCGGGTCCCAGGACGTCGCGAAGCGTCGGCCATTTCGGTTGTTTGCCAGCCTCGTCCGACGGCGCATTCATAGCCAAGTGCTCCCTCGAGCCCCGGATCCGTCGCTTCAAAACTCGTAACCGCTCTCCGAGCGGCTTCGACGCGAAGCTCGCTTCCGAGGACGGCTCAGCGCGATGGGACGCGGCGCGATTTGCCTTCGTTTGGATCTCAAACTACCGCGCCAAACAATGCGCCGGCCCCTGCCGTGACGCCCATCGCCAGCGCGCCCCAGAAGGTGACCCGAATAGCGCCGGGCGCCATTCGCGCGCCGCCTGTCCGCGCCGCCAGCGCCCCGAGACACGCGAGCACCAGCAGCGACGATGCCGGAACCGCGATCAGGAGACGCGCTGGCGGGACCAGGGCCACGACAATCAGCGGAATGGCTGCGCCAAGAATGAAACTGGCGGCCGACGCCAGCGCGGCCTGGATCGGCCGAGCTTCCAGAGTTGGCGTGATGCCGAGTTCGTCGCGCGCATGCGCGCCGAGAGCGTCGTGCGTCATGAGCTGGTCGGCGACCTGCTCTGCGAGCGCGGGATCAAGGCCGCGGTCAACGTAGATTGCCGCCAACTCCTCGTGCTCGCCTTTGTCGTTCGTTCGAAGCTCCGTGCGTTCGAGCGCGAGGTCGGCGTCCTCGGTGTCCTTCTGCGAATGCACAGACACATACTCTCCCGCAGCCATCGACATTGCGCCGGCGACGAGGGCGGCGAACCCGGCGATAAGGACATTGCTGCGGCTGCCGTTCGCGGCGGCAACGCCGAGCACCAAACTGGCGGTCGACAGCAAACCGTCGTTCGCTCCGAGCACCGCCGCGCGCAGCCATCCGGTCCGCCCCGCGCGGTGTTGTTCGATCTGGCGGACCAGCATGTTTCTCCTTGCTTCGTATTGAAAGGGGAATCCGACCGATTGAGGCGCCTGCAGACGGTCCTTACGGTGGTCGCTTCGGGGCTGACCTCACGGAAGTCTCACCATGAGTCAAAGACCCGCTTGACTTTCTTCAGGAAAACTCCTCGTCGTTCTGGATTCGTATGGTTCATGTCATAGTGGGCGAGATAGTCGCACCTCACATGGTGACCAGGCATCGAGCGCACCAGCCGCTTGACCACTCGTCTCGGCGGGTCGCCCAAAAGAAAGGTACTCAAGCGATTGGCGCCATAGGTGCAGACCGCCGCGAGCTTCTTCAGCTTTTGAAGGTTCGGCGTCGCAGCGCCGTCTGGGCCCATTGTAAAGCTCACCCCGGGGATGAAGACGCGATCGAAGAAGCCTTTTAGAATCGCGGGAAATCCCTCGTTCCAAACGGGATAGATGAGGACAAGAGCGTCCGCCGCAAGCAGTCGATCGGCGTAGACCGCGACACGCGCCCTGTTGAGCGTCGCGTCATGATATTCCATCCGCTCCTGTTCGTTCATGATCGGATCGAAGGATTCGGCGTAAAGGTCGCAGTCGTCGATCTCATAGCCGCGCGATCGCAACGTTATGACGACTTGCTGGCGCAATGCGGCCCCAAAACTCGTGGCGACGGGATTGGCGTAGAGGATGAAAGCGCGCACTGCCGTGACCTTCTGCGTTGGCGCTCGGGGAGCGGAACGGAGGTTCCACTATTCGGCGGTGGCGACAAACGAGGCTACGTCGGGCTTCGGGCGCCTCTGGCAGCCCAATAGTCAGAGACGGAGCTTTAGTTTTGGGATTCTACTCGCCATCGAGCATCCCAACAAAAAAGACGCCCGACGCGATAGCCAAGACGTCGCATACACCGCCGACGGCGCTGCTCACGGGAACAACGAAGCCGAGACCGATGGCGAACATTGTTGCGCATATCAATCCGACTAGCGCGATCTGCGAGAACTTGAACATTTGCTCTCGCTTTTCCTCAATTCGCTCCCAGTGAACAGTCATTATCCACTGAAACCCGTCGGGCGACCGTATTCGCTAAAGTCATAAGCCATTACGGGCAAGGATGCCGAAACCCGTCATAACCGAGGTAGGTCCCGCTTGCGGGATCGTACGATCTGTATGTTTGTTCGCAGTAAGCTACAGAATCGCCGTTGTCATACACAACGGGAGCGGGGTAGTTATACCCGTATCCTGGGTCCGAATACACGGGATAAGTCTCAGCGGGGTAGTAGCCTTGGTTCTGAGACGCGATAGCTCCGGCGATTAGCGCGCCCGCCGCCACGGCTGCGACGCCGGCCCCCACGCCATATCCCGGCCCCTGGCCGTGCGCATAGCCGCGGTGTTGGTATTGATATCGCGCCGGGCCGTGACCCGCGTAGCCGTGACCCGCGTAGCTATGACTCACGCGCGGATGGCCTGCGCCGTAAACGCCCTGTGATGAGGCGGGTGCGGACTGAATCAATAGCGTGGTCGCGATGGCGAACCCGCCCAACAATAGGGTCTTCATTTGAACCTCCAAGGTCAACTTCGACAATCGCGGATTCAGCAAAGCTGCGATAGGATCGGAAAATACTCATTTTACGGTGGCGCGACGGCCACGAGCCTCGGAGAATTCGGTAGTTTGTGACTCTATTTTTCCCGTTCGCGCCGATTATCGTTGCTTCTGGCGAACCAGTCCGAAAAATGAATTGTCGCCAAGGGAAGGGGTTTGACGCCCGAAGCCTTCCAACACGTCGTCACGGAAACCCCTCTCATCCCATGCCTCGAAGTGCGCGGTCGGCCTGCACCGGCGCACCCCGGTGCGAGGTCTCTTGTCGGCGCCGGCTCCTATGCGACGCCGATGGCGTTATCGGACTGCCTCGGCCCTCATCCGCGAGAAGGTCGAAATCGATTTTTCCGAGCGAGGCCTCCCGCGACATCACCGATATCTCGCGTACGGCCTCCCATACCCGGCTCCTGATCGTGTCTATCTGGCAATCGCATATCTCGGCCGCCTGCTCGTATGACAGACCGCTGGCGGTCGCCAGAATCAGCGCTTCACGCTGCTCGTCGCGGAGCCGACGGAAGATACGCAGCAGTTCGTCGGACCCGACACCGTCGTCCCCGGTTGACGGCTGCTCCGGCTGCCGTGCTGCCCCGTCGCCCGATTGGCCCAGCGCGCTGTAATGCAGTCTGCGTAGCGCGGTGAACATTCGAACCTGCAGGCTGATCCCGTCACGAGGCCGCTTCACCGCGGTGAAGGTCTGCACGATCGTCTCCCGCACAAGATCGTCGGCACGGTGACGATCGCCGGCGAGAAGCACGGCGAAGGCGCGCAACTGGGAAATGCAGGTGATGACGTCGGATCGCGCCAAGGCGCCGCTCTCACCAGTCGCCGCTGTCGTCATGTTTCTCTCCACCTTCGATCGACAAAATCGTTGTTTTCTCCCTCCGACTCCTGGGGAGCGGTAGGGATTTGATCGACGCAGTTTCTGCCTGGCGGCGAGGACGGCGGAAGGCTCGGAAACTACTCATTCACGAAGCGAAGGCGGTTATCTAACCGCTCTCCAACGCTCGCGTCGGGCCAGCGATTGCGCGCAGGACTGCCAGACCCGCCACGAAGCGCGCAGTCGAAAATGCGGCGCTCTGAGTAGATTCCGACTCTTTGAGTTCGGATCACTTAGCGCCTAGCTGGCGACGAGCCACGGCGAGTTTCGCCGAATTCCAGGAGGTCTCGATGTCCAGGATATTTGTTGTTCTTTCAGCTGCGGCGCTGATGTTCGCTTCATCTCAGATTGCTTTTGCCGACGAAAGCGGCACGGTTACTGGAGCGGTCGGCGGCGCTGTCGCGGGGGCTGTTGTTGGGGGTCCAGTTGGCGCGGTCGTGGGCGGCGTGGGGGGAGCCGTAGTCGGAAACTCTATGACCAATCACAGGCATTATCATCGCGGCTACGCCTATCACCCCTATCACCACCGCTACGATCGATACTGACAGATCGGCGACGGCCGGCGCGAGGGCGCCGGTTGGGCTGCGTCGAGCGCCCAAACGTTGGCATCTACACGACAGGCGCGATTGCTGTTCGACTGGCTCGCCGCTAGACTGGCGGACCAGGTTACGGAGCGCCCGCCACCAAGCGGGCAGCTCGACGCAGAGAAAATGAGAGCCCGCCAGCGGGCTCCGAAACTGTTTTCGCACGTCCAAGAGACTGCTTTTTCATCGCCAAGAAAGGACATGCCATGGACAAATCGATCATCGGATTGCTGAGCGTCGCCTCGGCGCTCGCTCTGATTGGCGGCGCCCAGGCCGAGCCTGCCCTCACCGTATCCGGTGTCCAGCCCGCAACATCGTTCGCCGAGCTACTGGACCCAATTCCGAATGCGGTTGAACTTCTCAACGCGGACAACCAGCGCGCGGCTTCAAACGCCGCGACCGTTGAGCGACCGATAGTGGTGGCGCAGTATTATCATCACCATCATCATTATCATCATCGCTATTATCACCACCACCATCACCACTATTATCATCACCATCATCACCACCACCACCACCACTACTATTGACGGCAGGCCCGGCGTTGCCGACGGCGCCGGGCTTCCCTCTGTCGTTTGATGGTGATCAGCGCCGTCGCTTCGCCTTCTCGGTCGCTGCGCCTAGAATGTGGCGGTAGGTGCCGTCAAAGACCGTATTGGTCGCTGACGTCCATTCGGTTTCGGCGGAGAGCGTGCTGCGGCTTTCGTAGATTCGCCGCGATTGCAACTCGCGTTCGGCCGCTTCTTCATCAGACATCGGAACAAGTTCGAAATCGGCTTCCTCAGGCAGGATCAAGATTTGAACGAAAGGCTCGCCGGATCGGAATATGTGAGTCGCTCCCTCAGGCGGAGCCTTGAACACGAAGAAGTAGACCATCGGCCACCATCTTCGGATAAGCGCAGGCACGGCGATCGGAGTGGTGTTGGTTGGATCGGTGTAGAAGCGTGGATGGGGTTCGGTCCGGATCGCGAAGCCCTCTTCGACCTTGAGGTCAAGCGAGGCCTGATAGGTGTAGTAGAGTTCGCCGAAGGTTCGGAACGGCGGCCATTCGCCGCCATGGCCCTCCGGCGCGGGGCCGAAATCGCCGTCCAGCCTCAACTCGCCTTTGTGGACGCTGACGCGAAACTCGTTCTCGTACGGATAAAGGAGTTCGACGCCGTAGCGCGCGCCTTCGGAGAAAGGCAGACAGTGCCAAGCTTGCTCCATCGACCCGTTCTTGCGCGGCTCGCGCTGACCGCCCCAGCCGGGGACTTCGAGCTTCGTTTGCCGCAGATTGAGACCCGGCGTATGGGAACGATATTTCACGAGATGCATGGGTCGGGCCACCTGCGCTTTTTTCCCCGCAACACCTCAGTCTAGCGCATCGTTCGGCGAGGCGTCATAGCCAAGGTGAGCGAAGCGGTTGACCGATCAGCGTTGCTCTCCCCTACGTCCGCCGGGCGATCTCAAGCATGAAATCGGCCACGTCGGAAGCCTTCCGCGTTCTTTCTTGACCATCCCCATATGGTCGCACATTTCGGCGATAGGCGCCATTGATTGAAACCGCGGGTTCGACCCGCTCCGCCAGTTCTTTCAGCGACGCAAATTCGACAAGTGGCCGGGAGGCCGAAAGCGGCTCCAGAGGATGCTGAACAGAATCATTTCGCCGGAAGTCAGTTCGCTCGCGCGGCTCAGGACCATACCCTGCGGAGGAAGGCCTTGTTTGGCAGCTGACAGGCCTGCTTGGTCAATCCACGGGGTATCGAATGCGTTCGCGGCGTTCGTCCAAAGCTGGGACGCCGTCGGCGCGTGGCCTGAGTATTTTCCGACGCTTGTGTCTTCGACTTCGCCAGAGTCCAACTGGCAAGCTGCCGGAAGGCATTCGCGAGACTTTGGACCGCCAGGCGCGACGTTGAATGCCCGGGCTACCGACTACGCAACGGGATAGAATTCATGCAAAGAGAAAACTCCGTCTTACTGCGATCGGTCTTTTCAATTGCCATCGTCTGCGCCGTTCTCGGAGCCGCATCCCTCAGTGGCGCTGATCGAGCCGGATCGCTTCCGAACGGGATCGCTCGGGAAACGGGTCCGATCTTCGTCAGGTCAATTTCGACGATCAAGACTCCGTTATGTTCGGTGACGAGAAACCCACTAAGCGTGTCCGTGACGGTGGCGGCCGAGGGGCACGACGAAGCGGCATCGCACTCCTGCGCGATAGCGGCGCCGTCGATCCATGACCGTTCCGAGCCGGCGCGCAAACCGCCTGGCATCGTCGCGCTTGCGTTCCTCAATCCTGCGAGCCCCTATTAGCCATGCTCTTCGACAAACTTGATCGGGCTAGGCAAGAGCAAGGGCGGGATTGTCGGACTCGGCGGCGCCTCGCCGTCCTCCGATCCGGTCTCTCAATCTGCGTCGCCGACGTGCGGCCCCGAGTAAGTAGTTTCCGAGGCTGCCGTCTCTCGACTTTCTCCCCTATCGCCTCAATGCCAGAGGCGCATGGCCTGAATCCTGGCGCCGTCATGTTTCTTCGCAATACGCAAGGAGAGCCCAGTCATGGACAAGAACAGAGTCGCCGGCTCCATCAAGGAAGTCGAAGGCGTCGCGAAGGAGGCCATTGGCAAGGCTGTCGGCCACGCCAAGTTACGGAGTGACGGCGAGGCCGACAAGTCCGTCGGCAAGATTCAGAATTATACTGCCGGCTTGAATGACGCCGTGCGCGAGGCGGAGGCCATGAAGTCCGCGGGCCTCCTCATAGCGAGCCCAATCCGACGGGATGCCGGGCGGTGAACGCCATTCTCCCCATTATTCTGTCGGCTATTCTCGTGGATCGGCGGCTACGACGTGCGCAACAATCATGGCGCTGCAATCCTGCGAGCCGGCGCTGAGTATCCGCGACGCTGATCTGCGGCGGGCGGCGGTTTCGGCTATAGAGGATGTCAAGTGGCTGAAACGGATGTCGCGTCATCGATCCTTCCGATCCATATCCAGGAGACCATCCAGTCGGTCGCGGGGCTCAACGCGGAGCACCATGCGAACGCCACACACCATCAGCGCGCCGTTGATCGCATCACATCGCTGTTGGGCCGCGCCGGCTTCATCGCAACACTGACCGCCTTCGTCGTCGCCTGGGTGAGCCTGAACTGGTTCGCCCTCGCGCTTGGCTATCGCGCACCCGACCCGCCTCCGTTTGCATGGTTGGCGGGCGTATCGTCGTTAGCATCCCTCTATCTGGTTATCCTGATCCTCACGACGCAAAGAGGCGATGATCGCCTGACCCAGCGCCGCGAACTGCTCAATCTGGAGCTGACGATCCTGAGCGAGCAAAAGATCGCCAAGGTGGTCGCACTTCTCGAGGAGCTTCGCCACGATAGCCCGCACCTTCACAATCGCGTCGATGAAGTGGCCGAAGTGATGGCTCAACCAGCGGACCCTCAATCGGTGATCGACGCAATTAAGGAGACCCATTCCGAGTCGGCGCATGTCTCCCGCAAAGCCGAAGGCGTCTAAGTGAATTCAACGTCCTTGCGAGAATCCGACGGCCGGAGTCCTCTGCGAAAAGGCCTCTGCCGCGTTCGGGGCGTCGTCGTCGCGAATGTAAGCTCAAGGTCGATTAGACCCGTTCGCCATGCCATCGGCGAACGACCGCTTCCTGAGCTCTGCCGTCGTTCACCCGGGGTTCCCAAGCGTTCGATTTCGACGCAGGTCGCATCCAGCGGCAGGCGGCGATTGGTTCACGGATAGCGGGCGAGGCACTCGACTTCGAGCTTTCCTCCGAGCGCGAGACCGCTGCAGCCGAAGGCCGAGCGCGCCGGCAGGCGGTCGGGAGCGAAGTATGTGACGTAGATCTTGTTGAACTCGCCCCATTCCGCCATGTCGGCGAGCATGATGGTGCACTTCACCACGTCGTCGAAACCGAGCCCGCAGAAGCGCAGCACGGCGCCGATGTTCTCCATCGTCTGCCGCGCCTGTCCCGCCATGCCGCCCTCCGCGAGCGTCATCGTTCCCGGAAGGTTGCCGAGCGCGCCGGAAAGATAGAGCATGTCGCCCACCCTGACGGCGGCGCTGAAGGGAAGGCCGAGCGCCTTCATCTCGGGCGTCTGGAAATAGTGCATGGCATCCTCCGTTTCCGGACAGCGAGGCTGGGGCCCCGCCGGCTCAATGTACAGTCCCCGAAGATCCAAAGGACAGGTTCCCTCGGCCGCCGAAACATGCGCTCAAAAGTCGCACCCGGGATCAGGTAAGGGGAAACCGATTTGACTGATGCCTCATGGGAGAACAAGCAGCGGCGGTCACGCGAACGTCAAGAAATCAGGGCCTTTCGCGATTCTCCGTGCGGCGATTTGGACGCGGTCGATCCGGCGCAGGCCCGGCGTTTCGCGGGCCATTTCGGCGTTGCGCTGCGGTTTCGTTTCGCTCAAGAGCGCATGGAAGAGAAGCTCACAGCGGTCCACTTCCTGTTGGACGAGTTGCCGGACGCCGTGGTTCCTTCAGGGCCTGCGAGCAATCCTCCAATCCGGCGCAGGCCGCCACCGGGGTGGTCAGACGACGCGACCGTCGGATCGGTTTGCTGGAAAGTTGCTTACCAAAGAATCCAGGAAAATGAAGCGATGACTCGGATTCAATTTGATGGGATAGCGACTCGGGAGATGGTGGGCCGGGCAGGACTCGAACCTGCAACCAGACCGTTATGAGCGGCCGGCTCTAACCATTGAGCTACCGGCCCGACAGGGCGCGAACGACGCTGCATTAAACGCAAAAGGCGTCCGGAGGCAAATGACGAGAGGCTCCTAGCGATTCTGCCGCCCAGCCCTGGTGGTCGTCGTTGCCGAGTTTCGTTTGGCCCGAGAGGTATTCCACCCGGGGTCGGCCCTAACTTTGCCATGCTAATCGTCTTCCTCCGGGCGGCGTGGTAATCAGCGCGGAGCGACGGGGTTCGGGACAACGCGATGACGGCGGGCTTCAACAGTGCGGAGGGATCGGCGGCGCCGGCCGCCGCCAACCGGCGGCGCCGCGCCATTCTGTCGCCGCCGTTCGATCGCGAGCGTGCCTTCAGGGACGCCCGACGGCGGTCGTCTCGCGTTCGATTCCTCCGCAGGGCGATTCTCGTCTGCGGGTTGGGAAGCGTGGCCGCGATGGTTCTGATCGCGGTCTACAACCCTTTCTCGACCAAAATCGGCGCGCTCGATTTCTCGGACGTTTCGCTCGACGGGACCAAGATCGCCATGGCGCGGCCCAAGCTCGCCGGGTTCCGAAGCGACGGACAGGCCTATACGTTGACGGCCGAAAGGGCGCTCCAGGACATCAAGCAACCGACGCTCGTGGAGTTGCAGAAACTGACGGGCGAAATCGGCCCGACGGGCGGAGACGCGACACGCCTGAGCGCCGATTCCGGGCAGTATGACAGCGTCGCCGAGCGAATGAAGCTGACGAACAACGTCCGGATCGCCAGCGGGAAGTTCGAGGTTCGGTTGCGAAGCGCCGACATCGACTTTAAGAGCGGCGTGTACCAAAGCGACGAACCGGTGCAGGTCAGCGTCGGCGAGCGGACGACCATCACGGGCGACCGCGCCACCGCCCGTCATAACGGCCAGGAATTCATCTTCGAGGGGCACGTCAGGACAACGATAGTTCCGCCTCCGCCGGCGGAAGCCGACGCGAAGGAGACCAGTCCATGACGATCGGGCGGAACAGATCGGTTGGCGCGGCGCTGCTGATCGGGACGATGATTCTTGCCTCTCAGGACGTCGGCGCGGCGACAAAGGCCGCCGGCCCGCCGGCCGCCTCGAGCCCGATTCAGATCCTCCCCGGAACAAGCTCGAACGAGCCGGTGTCTATCGACGCGGACAAGCTGGTCTATTTCGACAAGGAGAAGAAGGCGATCTATTCCGGCAATGTCGTCGTTGTTCAGGGCGACACCAAGATGACCTGTTCGGTGATGACGGTTTTCCTCGAACGGTCGCCGACGCCCGGAGGTGCGGCTCCCGACGCACAGCAAAGCACCTCCTCATCCGGCTCGGGCCTCACGCGGCTCGAGGCGACAGGACCCGTGACAGTGATTTCCAAGACCCAGGTCGCGACCGGCGACAACGCGGTTTATGACAAGCTCGAAAACAAGGTTCAGCTGATCGGCCACGTGACGCTCAGCGACGGTCAGAACATCACCAAGGGCGACAAGCTGACCTACGATCTGAAAACCAGTCAGGCCACGATTGACACGGCCGGCTCCAAATCCGGGCGTGTTCATGGGCAATTCCTCCCGAACGCCGGCGCCGAATCGGCGAAGCCGAAGTAGGGGCGTTCTTTGGCGAGTTCTCGCAGGCCAGTTCATCCGACATCAGCGTCCGCCTGTGAGCGAAGATCCGTCCAGCGAAAGACCCGTGGTGCGGAGCCGGTGGAAATGGTTCGCCGCGAGTCGTACCCGTTCGCCATCGACCTCCGCCCTCGCCAGGGATGGCGGCGCCCGTCAGGGAGTGCTCGCCGTCCATCGCCTCGGCAAAGGCTATCGCGGGCGAATGGTGGTGCAGGACGTCAGCATCTCGGTGCGTCGCGGCGAGGCGGTCGGTTTGCTCGGCCCGAACGGCGCGGGCAAAACCACGGTCTTCTATATGATCACCGGACTCGTGAAGCCGGACAAGGGGGTGATCGAACTTGACGGCCATGATGTCACCGGTTTGCCGATGTTCCAGCGCGCGCGTCTTGGCGTCGGCTATCTGCCCCAAGAGCCGTCAATCTTCAGGGGACTGAACGTCGAAGACAACATTCGCGCGGTGCTCGAGGTGAACGAACCGAACCGCGACGCGCGCGAGGCCACGCTCGAGTCTCTGCTCGACGAGTTTGATATCGCGCGCCTGCGCACGGCGCCGTCGATTGCTCTCTCCGGCGGCGAGCGAAGGCGTTGCGAGATCGCGCGGGCGCTCGCCGGCAAGCCATCCTTCATGCTGCTGGACGAGCCGTTCGCCGGCATCGATCCGATTGCGGTCGGCGACATTCAGGATCTTGTGCGCCATCTGAAAGGCCGCGGGATAGGCGTGCTGATCACCGACCACAATGTGAGGGAGACCCTGGGTTTGATCGACCGCGCCTATATCATTCACAGCGGCCATGTTCTGACGGAGGGATCACCCGAGGCGATCGTCGCCCATCCGGAGGTCAGGCGCTTCTATCTGGGCGAGGACTTCCGAATGTAGGCGCCTTTCACTCGTCTTCGCCAAACCGATTTGCGACGAGTTCGGCAAGCGCTTCCAGCGCTTCGCCCGCCTGCGCGCCCGCAGCGAACACCGTGATGCTCGATCCTACGCCGGCCCCAAGCGTCAGAATGCCCATGATCGAATCACCGCCGACGGTTTCACCACACCTCGACACTTTGATGTCGGCGTCGAACCGCTCGACGCACTGGACAAACTTGGCGGTAGCGCGGGCGTGCAGACCTTTCCGATTCACGATCTGAAGTTCGCGCGATAACGCCCCCTTCAACCCAGGCGGCGCTGCGCCTCCATCCTCGGCGCCTGGCTCGCTCATTTACCTGCGAGCACCTTGCTGGCGACGGTGATGTACTTGCGCCCGGCTTCGCGCGCCTCCACGACCGCGTGATCGAGGTCTGCCGTCTCGCGCATCGTCGCGAGTTTGATCAGCATCGGGAGATTGACCCCGCAAATGACCTCAATCCGGCCGCCATCCATCACCGAGATTGCCAGATTGGACGGCGTGCCTCCGAACATGTCGGTCAGGATCACGACGCCCATGCCGTCCTGAACCCGAGCGGCCGCGTTGAGGATGTCCGAGCGCCGCTGCTCCATGTCGTCATCAGGGCCAATCGTTATCGTCTCAAGCTGAGACTGTGGCCCCACCACATGTTCGAGGGCTGCGCGAAAACCAGTTGCAAGCTGGCCGTGGGTCACCAGGACCATTCCAATCATCAAAGATCCATCAGTCGGCCGGCTTAGGCTTCCGGCGCACCGGCAAGCGGGCCATTTTTGTGCACTGCGGCGCAATGTTCAAGCGAAATTCGTTTTCGCTTCCCTGCGGAGGCGGCGATTTTCGCTATGCGTTCGTCCACGGCGGCCGCGTGGTCCGCCGCGCTCTTGCCTGAATCCAGCGCCAGACGCGACAGGCGGACACCGTCGACGATCGCGACGTCCGGATCATCCGGCAGGCGCGGCCACATGCGCCCGCACCCACTGAGTTCGACGTACAACCCGATGACGGCCGCCGATTCGTGCGGCGCCGCCACGAGACCGGCCGCGCGCCGCTCGACGAGCCCCGCGATTTGCGGCGCCCCCGATGCGACCAGCCGGCCTCCGACGGATCGCGTCCAGATACGGTCGTCGGCGACGAGCGCGCCAAAGATCCCGATCTCCCGCGCCCGGGCGAGCAACGCGAGAGCCAGCGCGCTCTTCCCGGACCCCGAAGGACCCGAAACCAGCACGCCGCTTTCGCCATAGATAACGGCCGTTGCGTGCATCCCCGTTCCGCGCGGCCCCCGTTCGCTCATGGCGCGAACGCTGGAAGTTCTACGACAAATCGGGCGCCCGCTCCGTGGCGGGCGGACTCGATGGCGACGTCGGCGGATCCGCCGACCTTGACCGCGTTCGCCTCCGCCGGCCGGTTCGCAGCCCATATGCGCCCACCATGCGCCTCGATAATCTGTCGCGAAATCGACAGTCCGAGGCCGGAATTCTGGCCGAACCCGTGACTGGGCCGATCGGTGTAGAACCGCTCGAATATCCGTTCCAGCGCATGCGGCGGGATGCCCGGACCGTCATCGTCCACGGTAATCACCACTTTCTCCTCCGGCGCCTCACCGTCTGTCGCGGTCGCGCTCCTGGCGACGGCGACGCGTACGCTCCCGCCGGGTTCGGAAAACGAACAGGCGTTGTCGATCAGATTCGTCACCACCTGCGCCAGGCGCGAATCGTGGCCCAGGACGAAATAATCCACGTCGGCGCGGCGGCCACGCCGCGAGGGAATTGAGAGCTCGATCCGGGCCCCGTTGCTGCGCAGCGAATCCTGGCTCATCGAGACAACGGCGCGCAGGAGCGCGGCGATGTCGACCGGGCCGGCTTCGCCGCGCGCCAGTTCCGCGTCGAGGCGGGAAGCGTCGGAGATGTCGGAGATCAACCGATCGAGCCGGCGCACATCATGCTGCATAACTGCGATCAACTTGTCCCGGGAGTGTCCGACCTTCACCCGGGGCAATGTCTCAAGCGCGCTTCGCAACGACGTCAGAGGATTCTTCAGTTCATGAGCCACGTCGGCGGCAAAACTTTCGATCGCGTCGAGCCGATTATACAGCGCCTGCGTCATTTCCCGCAGCGCGCGGGAAAGATGGCCAATCTCGTCTGACCGCGAAGTGAAGTCCGGAATCTGCTGACGCGAGCGGATGCCACGCCTGACGCGCTCGGCTGCGTGCGCAAGCCTTCGCACGGGCTCGGCGATGGTGTTGGCCAGCGACAGCGAAAGGACCAGCATAACCGCGGCAAGAACCGCGAAGAATCGCAAAATCGCCCATCGCTCGGCGGCGATCACCCGGTCGATGTCGCCGCCCTGAGTCGACAACTGAAGCGCCCCGCGCGTCGCCATCATGTATTGAATTGGCACCGCCACGGAGACGATCGTTTCGCCTTCATCGTTGATGCGCGCAGCCGACTGGGTCTGCCCCTTCAAGGCCCCGGCAACCTCCGGCACCGACTTTCCGTCGACCAGCCAGGGGTAGCGCGCGCGCGGCTGCGACGGCGCGGCGAAAAAGTTCCGCGCTACGCCGGTCAGCCGGCTGACGAGCCCTCGCTGCTCCGGGTTGTCGGGCAACTCGGAGCGGACGACGGCCCCGTGCGCCGAGAGCGAGCGGGAATTGAGCAGAAGCCGGCCGTCGCTGTCGTAAATGCGCGCGCGCGTGTGGGTCGGCGTGACCAATCGATGGAGGACGGGTCCAACCCGCTCCGGGTTGATGGAGAACTGGATTGCATCCTCGTCGCCCGGCGGAGCGGCGGTCTGACCGGGAGCAAGTTGAAGGAGCTTGTCGGGATCGACGGTGATAGCGTCGGTATCGACCGTCGCCGATGCGGCTATCGCGGCGGCGATGATATCGGCCTGGGTCGTCAGGCTCTGGACGCGCGCCGCTATGATGTCGGCCCGAAACTGGTTTAGCAGCAGGAAGCCGATCATCAACACGACGAGGCCGCCAAGATTGAGGACGACGATGCGGCGGGTGAGCGAGGACGAGAAGCGCGCAGTCAGAAAGCGCCACGCGAACCGGGCGCGAACGCGCAACCATTGCCTTCTGTTCCGCGAGTTTACGGCGACGATGCGCCCGCGGCGTGTCTCAGCGCTCATATGCCCTCGGCGGAGACGCCTATCCCTCCCTGAACCGGTAGCCGACGCCGTAGAGCGTCTCGATCATCTCGAACTCCGGCTCGACAACCTTGAACTTCTTGCGCAGCCGTTTGATGTGACTGTCGATGGTGCGGTCGTCGACGTAGACTTGGTCGTCGTAGGCCGCGTCCATCAGCGCGTTGCGGCTCTTGACGACTCCCGGTCGGGTGGCGAGCGCCTGCAGGATCAGGAATTCCGTGACTGTCAGAGTGACCGGCGTGTTGTCCCACGTGCAGGTGTGGCGCTCGGGGTCCATCTTCAACCGGCCACGCTCTAGAATCTTCGCTTCGGTCTCTTTCTGGGTCGCGGCGTCCTTTGGATTCGAGCGGCGCAGGATGGCCTTTACCCGCTCGACCAGCAGCCGCTGCGAGAAAGGCTTGCGGATGAAATCGTCGGCGCCCATTTTCAGGCCGAACAGCTCGTCGATCTCCTCGTCCTTCGAGGTCAGGAAGATCACCGGCAGGTCGGATTTCTGCCTCAGTCGCCGCAGCAGCTCCATCCCGTCCATCCGCGGCATCTTGATGTCGAATATGGCGAGATCCGGGGGGTTCGCTTTCAGGCCCTCGAGGGCGCTCGCGCCGTCGGTGTAGGTCTGCACGCGGTACCCCTCGGCTTCGAGCGAGAGAGAGACGGATGTCAGGATGTTTCGGTCGTCATCGACCAAGGCAATAGTGGGCATGGGGCTCCCGTTTCATTCGATTGCTGCGTCGCCCGGGCGCCGCGGCGCGCCTCGACCATCTTAACCGTTCACGGCCGAAATGTGTTCCTGTTTTGCGAATTCAGCCAAGTCACGTGCGCCAAGATGGGATCGTCGGGCGAAATGCGCAAGCTCGCTCTGGATTTGGACAGCGTGGAACGAAGCCCGTATTCGCGGCGGCGGCCCTCCGGCGAGAGCATGCCTTGCGACGGCGCCCGCGCCATCAGACCCCCTGACCTTATCGCCTTTGGCGGCGCCGATCAATTCTTTCAACGGGTTGCTCAGGCCGCGAACTCAGGTTAAGGGCGGATTTATGATTGATGGGGCTATCGCTCGACAGTGGCGGTTGATTCGGAGCCGTCGCCATGGGTTTCTCGCCGTCTGATGTGGGATCGCCGTCGCGTCTGCGGCTGCCTTTGGACCATTTCTCGCTGATCGAGGACACGCGCGAGCCGCATCGCGTGGCTTTTCCGATGGCGGAGCTTTTGCGGTTGGCGGATCCGTCGGCGCGGGCACGCGCCGTCCGAAGCCGCCGTTCACCTTCGAACGCGAAAAGGGCTGCGGCGGTCGCCCGGCTTTGTTAAATGGGGCTGCGATTTTGAGGACCAGCCGGTGAATTCGATTTCCCCCGACGCCGCAGCCCTGTCCGCTCGAAGCGTCGGAGAGCGGGCTCTGGAGCATTTCCTTGGGGCCGGCTTCGTGCGCATGGAGCCCCCCGTGCTGCATCCGGCGGCGATTTTTCTCGACATGTCCGGAGAGGAGATTCGCGGACGCCTGTTCCTGACCAGCGGCGCGGCCAGCGAGGAACTCTGCCTGAGACCGGAATACACGATCCCGGTGTGCCGCGCCTATCTCGCCTCGGACAAGGCCGGCAGGACGGCCGAGTATTCATATCTCGGCCCGGTCTTTCGTTCGCAGGTCGAAGGTGGCGAGCGTGCCCAGACCGGTCTTGAGAGCTTCGGCAGAGCGGACACGGAAGCTGCAGACGCCGAGATCTTCGCGCTTTCGATGGAAGCCGCGGCGGAGGTCGGCGCTCCGCTTGCCGCCCGGGTCGGCGACGCGGGCCTGTTCGACAGCCTGCTCGAAGCGCTCACGCTGCCGGGCGTCTGGCGCCGGCGGCTGCGACGCGGCATCGCGCAGGGCCGCAGCCTCTCCGCCATCCTCGACGGGCGCGGCGCGAGCGCAATCGCACAGGCGGGGGTGCTGGCGGCGCTGGAGAGCGCCGACCACGCCGGCGCAAAGGCGCTGGTTGAGGATCTTCTGGCGATCGCACGGATCGACGCGGTCGGCGGGCGCTCCGCCAGCGAGATCGCCGACCGGTTCCTCGAACAGGCGGCACTGCGGTCCGGGCCGCCGATCGATCCCGACAAGCGCAAAGCGCTCGAATCCTATCTTTCTGTTTCGGGCCATCCGGACGTCGCCGCAACCCGAGTCCGGCAGCTTGCGGACGACGCCGGACTCGACTTGGGCCGGGCGCTTGACGGCTTCGAGAGACGCAATGGCTTCATCGCGGCCCGCGGCGTCCCGATAGAGGAGACGGTGTTCAGCGCCGCGTTCGTTCGTGATTTCGACTACTACACCGGCTTCGTGTTCGAGGCGCGCGATCCGGCGACGCCCGAGGCGAAACCGGCCCTCGGCGGCGGCCGTTATGACGGACTCGCGCGGCGGCTCGGCGCTAGCCAGGACATCCCGGCCGTCGGCGCCGCGATAACCATCGACCGGCTGCCGAACGGGAGTACCCGCTGATGGCGGCCGCGCAATCGCCGGGCTCGGAGGCGCCTTTCGTTCTCGCCGTGCCGTCTAAGGGGCGGCTGCAGGAGAGCGCCACGGCGTTTTTTGCCCGCGCCGGGCTGGAACTCCAGCAGGGACGCGGAGCGCGGGACTACCGCGGGGCGCTTGTCGGACTGCCTGGCGTCGAGGTCGCCTATCTGTCGGCCTCCGAGATCGTTGCCCAGCTTGCCGTCGGCGCTGCCCATTTTGGCGTGACCGGCGAGGATCTGGTGCGCGAAAAGGTCCCCGACGTAGATCAGCGCCTCGAGCTGCTGGCGCCGCTCGGCTTCGGCTGCGCCAACGTGGTCGTCGCTGTGCCGCAGGCCTGGGTCGACGTGCGCACCATGGCCGATCTTGAGGACGTCGCGTCGGTCTATCGCGCCAGGCGGGGCGAACGAATGCGGGTGGCGACGAAATATGTCAATCTCACCCGGCGCTTTTTCGCCAGGCACGGCGTCGCCGACTACCGAATCGTCGAAAGTCTCGGGGCGACCGAGGGCGCGCCGGCGGCGGGCTCGGCCGAACTCATCGTCGACATCACCACCTCCGGCGCTACGTTGGCGGCAAATGCGCTGAAATCTTTGGAGGATGGCGTCATCCTGCAGTCGCAGGCCACGCTGGTGGCCTCGATTTCGGCGCTGTGGGGGCCGGCCACGCGCGCGAGCGCAAGGGCCATGCTCGACAGGATCGCCGCGAGCGAGAAAGCGCGCCGGACCTGCGAGATACGGTGCCGGCTACCTGGGTCGGCGGAGGCGATCGTGAAGGCGGCCTGCGAAGCTTTCGCCGCCGTCCCGGCCGCCGGCGACGACGCCGATCCGCATAACTATGTCGCCCTGCATTGCGCGAAAGCCGACGCAGCGGAACTCGCCAACTGGCTGCTGGTGCGAGGCGCCGATCGCGTCTGCGTTGCCGCGCTCGAGCAGATATTCGATGCCCGCAACCCGCTGTTCGAACGGCTGGAGGGGCGGATCGGCGGCAGCAAGGGCTAATATCAACGGCCGCGTCGGCTGACTCACGGGGGATTCCCTTGGCGCGGATTCCGTTTCGGTCTTTGGCAGAGCAACGGTCAGGCGACGCGCTTGCCGCGCTCATAACGGATGGCGGGCCCCCGCATCGTGACCAGCTCTTCAGCGGCTGTCGGGTGGACGGCCATGGTCGCGTCGAGATCGGCCTTCGTCGCACCCATCGTCATCGCGACCGCAAGGAGTTGGACCATCTCTCCGGCGTCATGGGCCAGCACATGGGCGCCGATAATCCTCTGCGTCGCTCCGTCGACAACGAGCTTCATGATCGTCCGTTCGGCGGAGCCCGACAGCGTCGCCTTCATCGGCCGGAAATCCGTCTTGTAGACGTCGACCTCGGAAAACCGCTCGACCGCTTCCCCTTCCGTGAGTCCCACCGCCCCGAGTTCCGGTGTCCCGAACACCACATGCGCGATGGTGTCGTAGCGGATCGGCCTGGCGCCCGCGCCGAACAGCCGGTCGGCCACCATGTGGCCCTCGCGGATCGCCACCGGCGTGAGGTTGACGCGGTGCGTCACGTCCCCGACGGCGTGGATCGAAGGCACGGCGCTCGTCAGGTGCTCGTCGACCTTGACCGCGCCATGCGCGCTCAATGTCACACCCGCCTCTTCGAGGCCGAGTCCTCTCGTGTTGGGCAGTCGCCCGGTGGCGATCAGCACCTGATCGACCTCGATCGCGCCTCCGTCTGAAAGGTCTACGAAAAGTGCGCCGTCAGGGCGCTTTTCGATGCGGGCGGGCAGGCAGCCGAACCGAAGCGCCACGCCGGCGCGCGCGATCGCGTCGCGCACGCCGTCGCGCATGTCCTCGTCGAAGCCGCGGAGCACATTCGGTGCGCGCATGACCTGCGTCACCTGCGAGCCCAGCCGCTGAAAAAAAGAGGCGAATTCGACCGCGATGTAGCCGCCGCCGACTACCAGCAGGCGCCGGGGAAAGACGGCGAGATCGAACGCTTCGTTGGATGTGATCGCGTGCTCAAGCCCTTCGACCTCCGGCAGAAGCGTCGGCCGCGAGCCTACGGAAACAAGGATGTGCCGCGCGGAAATTTCCCTTCCGCTGGACAACCGGACGCGCTGCGGGCCGATAACCGTCGCGCGCTCCTCGATCAGCTCCGCGCCCGACACCTTGAGATTGGCCCGATAGGCGGCTGACAGGCGGGTGATCTCTTTTTCCTTGGCGGCGACGAGACTCGGCCAGTCGAACGCGATATCGTTGAGACGCCATCCAAATCCTGTAGCGTCGACAAAATCGTCGGCGAAGCGGCTCGCGTACACATAGAGCTTCTTCGGCACGCAGCCGCGGATAACGCAGGTGCCGCCGATACGGCTCTCTTCGGCGACGATCGTCCTCGCCCTATGACCGGCGGCGACGCGTGCGGCCCGCACCCCGCCGGACCCGGCGCCTATGACAAAAAAATCGACGTCGAACGTCATCGCGCCAACGCTCCCCTCGAAATCAGGCGCTTCGCTAGAAGTCGATGCCCTTCTTTTTCATCTCCTCACGCGCCCGCGCCATTATTTCAGTGGACATTTGATCGCGCCACGGCCCCGCCTGCGCCGCGAACTTCTGCAGGAAGACCGGCTCGACCGTCAGGTACTTCTTGCCGGCAGGGCTGTCGAAGAAGGATGCGACGTCCTGCAGCTCCTTCTCGGACATTTGGGTCGCGAGCAACGCCGCCGCCTGCGTGTACATCTGCCGGGCGCTCTTGTCGAACTCCGGCTGGATCGCGCGCAGCGTTTCGCGCAGGCTGTCCCTGATCTCTGGCCGCGTATTGGTTACCGTGCGCTCGAGCTGACTCATCAGACCCGGGACGATGAGGGCGATCGACTGCTTGATCCCGAGCTCGCCAAGTATAACGTCGGCGGAGGAAATGGCGGCAGCCGAAGGGGGGGGCGTCGCGGCGGCGGGCGCGGCTGATTCGGCGGCGCCGGCGCCTCCTCCAGCCAACAGCGTAGCGGCGAGGAGCAAGCCTCTGGCGGTTCGAATTGCGGACAAAGCGGAGACTCCTTATCGAGAATGGGGTTCTTAGCCGTCCAGGCTGAGCACTTCGACGCCTTCGGCGCGCGCGACGAAGGCTGTCCGCGCGTAGCCGATGAACAGCCCGTGTTCGACGACGCCCGGGATCCGCGCAAGGCTCTCGGCAAGTCGCTCCGCGTCGACGATTGCGCCAAACGAGCAGTCAAGGATGTGGTGGCCTCCGTCTGTGACAAACGGCTTGGCGTCGCCCCGTAATCTGATCGGGCCCGTCAGCCCGAGCTCAGCGGCGGCATGTTCGATATGACGCCGGGTGGCCGTGAGTCCGAATGGCACGACCTCGATTGGCAACGGAAAGGCGCCGAGGCGGCGCACGAGTTTCGTGGCGTCGGCGATCACTACCATCCGTCTGGAAGCAGCCGCGACAATCTTCTCCCGCAGCAAAGCCCCGCCGCCGCCCTTGATCAGCCTCAGTTCGTGATCGATCTCGTCCGCGCCGTCGATGACGAGATCGAGTTCGGGAATCTCTTCCAGGGTCGCCAGCGGGATGCCGAGCGCTTTCGCCTGGATCGCTGTCGCCTCCGATGTGGCCACGCAGCGGAGGTCGAGGCCCGCGGCCACCTTCTCTCCGACGAGATCGACGAAATGTCGCGCAGTCGTGCCTGTGCCGAGGCCGAGCCGCATTCCCGGCTCGACGAGATCAAGCGCGCGCCGCGCCGCCTCTCGTTTCTGCCGGTCGCCTTCGGGGTTTGCGGTCATTGTCTTTGCGGTCCCACTCGCCCTCGCCGGCCTCGGGGACCCTCGAACGCCGGAACGATTCGGATCCGAACGCGATAATGCCGCGCGCCAAAGAGGCGAGGCTTCAAGGCGCTGGGTTCGCTTTAGCGGCTCACAAGAGCCAAAGCAAATCGCCTCGGCGGAGGCCTATTTTGGCGCGGCCGCGATCACATCCTCGAAACTTCGCAGTCCGGTGGTCGGCGCATTGACGAGAACCGCCATATTGCCCGGTGCGTGAAGATTTTTCCACATCTTCGTATGCGCCATAGGAATATGCGCCCAAGGAAACACCTCCGACATGCAAGGGTCGATGCGCCGCTCGATCACGAATTTGTTGGCCGCCGACGCCTGCTTCAGGTTGGCGAAGTGCGAGCCCTGGATTCGCTTCTGGCGCATCCAGACGAACCGCGCGTCGAAGGTCAGATTGAACCCTGTGGTGCCCGCGCAGAATACAACCATTCCGCCCCGCTTGACGACAAAGCACGAGGCGGGAAAAGTCTGCTCCCCCGGGTGCTCGAACACCACGTCGACGTCCTTCTTGCCTGTGATCTCCCAGATCGCTTTACCGAACTTGCGCGCCTCCGCCATATACGCGGCATATTCAGGCGTGTTGACCTTTGGCAACTGGCCCCAGCAATTGAAGGTCTTGCGATTGATAACGCCCTTGGCGCCCAGCGACATCACATAATCGCGCTTGGTCTCATCGGAGATGACGCCGATTGCATTCGCGCCAGCAGCCGCACAGAGCTGGACGCCAAAAACGCCCAGACCCCCAGAGGCGCCCCAAACGAGAACATTGTCTCCCGGACGCAATCGATGCGGTTCGTGACCGAACAACATGCGGTAGGCCGTCGCCAGCGTCAGCGTGTACGATGCTGACTCCTCCCAAGTCAGGTGCTTTGGCCTCGTCATCAGCTGGCGGTCCTGCACTCGGCAAAACTGGGCGAACGAACCGTCGGGCGTTTCGTAGCCCCAGATCCGCTGAGACGCCGAAAACATCGGGTCGCCGCCATTGCATTCCTCGTCGTCGCCATCGTCCTGGTTGCAATGGACGACGACCTCGTCGCCGACTTTCCAGCGTTTAACTTTGGCGCCGACCGCCCAGACGATGCCGGACGCATCGGAGCCCGCGATGTGATACGGATTCTTGTGGACGTCGAGCACGGAAACGGGTTCGCCGAGCGCCGCCCAAACTCCGTTGTAGTTGACGCCCGCCGCCATAACGAGCACGAGCACGTCGTGGCTATCGAGGCTCCAGGTGGGCACGACCTCGACCTGCATGGATTGCTCGGGAGGACCGTGCCTCTCCTTTCGGACTACCCATGCGTACATGGATTTTGGAACATGACCCAGCGGCGGGATCTCGCCGATTTCGTAGAGATCCTTGATCGGCGCTTCAGCCGACAGAGTCTTGCCCGCAGGGCGAGTGTTCATGGGCTTCCTCAACAAACGGCGCGCAGTCCACCGCGCTCTCGGCGGTTTACATATTGCGCCGCAGCATGAATCATTGCGCTTCCCTTCAGGAAAATCAATCCCACTTTCGCCGTGCGATCGCCTCTTGGCGCTCGAACAGGGCGTTCTCCAAGGCGAGGATAGGCGACGGAGAGAAACAAGCGTGTGGCGCGCGCCGGCTTTTTCTGCGATTGTGCCCTGCACAAAAATCGACAGCGAACAGGAACGAGACGTACGCGCCTGATTCAACTGGCGCGAAAGGAGAGCGATGGCGGACGCAGATGGCCTCGCGCCTGGGGGGCGCAGGGACAAACCCTGGATCTTCCGCACTTATGCCGGCCATTCGACGGCGCCGGAGTCCAACCGGCTCTATCGACAGAATCTGGCGAAGGGACAGACCGGACTATCGGTAGCGTTTGACCTCCCGACTCAAAATGGCCTTGACAGCGATCATCCTTTGGCTCGCGGGGAAGTGGGTAAGGTTGGCGTCGCGGTTTCGCACATAGGCGACATGCGGGCGCTGTTCGACGCGATTCCCCTCGCTTCCATGAACACTTCGATGACCATCAACGCGACGGCGCCATGGCTAATGGCTCTTTATATTGCGGTCGCCGACGAACAGGGAACGCCGCGCACCCAGCTTCAGGGCACAACTCAGAACGACATCATCAAGGAGTACCTGGCGCGAGGCTCCTACGTTTACCCTCCCGAGGCTTCGCTGCGGCTGACAAAGGACCTGATTCTGTTTTGCGCCCGCGAGACGCCGAAATGGAATCCGATGAACGTGTGCTCCTACCATCTGCAGGAGGCCGGCGCGACGCCCGTGCAGGAGTTGAGCTACGCGCTGGCGACGGCGATTGCCGTGCTCGATCTGGTGCGAACCTCAGGCGAGGTCGACGAGAATGGTTTCAGCGAGGTGGTCGGGCGGATTTCATTTTTCGTCAACGCCGGCATGCGCTTCGTCACGGAGCTCGCCAAAATGCGGGCTTTTGTCGAGCTATGGGATGAGATCACGCGGGATCGTTTCGGCGTAAGGGATTCCTCGAAGCGGCGCTTCCGGTACGGCGTCCAGGTCAATTCGCTCGGTCTGACCGAGCAGCAGCCCGAAAACAACGCCTATCGCATCTTGATCGAGATGTTGTCGGTCGTGCTCTCGAAGGACGCCCGTGCGCGCGCCGTCCAGTTGCCGGCCTGGAACGAAGCGCTCGGATTGCCCCGACCATTCGACCAGCAATGGTCGCTTCGCTTGCAGCAGATCATGGCCTTCGAGACAGATCTGCTCGAGTTTGGCGACATCTTCAACGGAAGCACGCAGATTGCAGCGCTTGTCGAAGAGCTCAAACGGGAGGCGCTTGCCGAAATTGCCGAGATCGACGCGATGGGCGGCGCGGTGAGGGCAATCGAGACCGGTGTCCTCAAGGCAAAGCTGGTCGAATCCAATCTGCGGCGTCTGGAGGCGATCGAACGGGGCGATCAGGTTGTCGTCGGCGTCAATGCCTTCACGAACTCGGAGCCTTCGCCGCTGACGGCCGGAGAGAACTCAATCATGGTGCCCTCGGCCGAAGCCGAGGGTGAACAGATCGAAAAACTGAAGGCTTGGCGCGCAACGCGTGACGAGAGTCGGGTGCGGCAGGCGTTGCAGTCGCTCCGGGCGGCGGCCGCAAGCCGCACGAACATCATGCCGGCCTCGATCGAAGCCGCCAAGGCGGGCGTCACCACGGGCGAATGGGGCGACGCCCTGCGCTCGCAGTTCGGTGAGTTCCGCGCGCCGACTGGCGTTTCGCGCAAGGCGCGACAACAGGCGGCCGGTCTCGACGCGCTGCGCGGCGAAGTCGAGCGCGTGTCCCTCAAGCTCGGCCGCCGAATCAAGTTCCTCATCGGCAAGCCCGGTCTCGACGGCCACTCCAATGGAGCCGAACAGATTGCTGCGCGAGCCACCGACGCCGGGATCGAGGTGATCTACGACGGTATCCGCTTCACCCCGGCCGAGATCGTCGAGCGCGCAAAATCCGGCGTTCATTGCATCGGCGTGTCTATACTGTCGGGTTCGCACATGCCGCTGACAGAGGAACTCCTCGCAAGGTTGCGGGCCGAAGGACTGGAGCGTGTGCCTTTGGTCGTGGGCGGCATTATCCCGGCCGCCGACGCCGATCGGCTTCGCGCAGCCGGAGTGGCGGCGGTCTATACTCCCAAGGATTTCGAGATTAACGCGATGCTCGGAGCCATTGTCTCCGAGATCGAGGCCCGTTTCGACAAGGAATAGCAGGCCGGACGGCGTTGACTGGTCACTACGCAAGGACCTTCCTCCTGCGTCGAACCTGAAGGACCGTTACACCAATTGAGCATGCTTTTGCTTCGGCGCCGACGATCTTGCCATTCGACGGTTCAGTCACTCGGCAGTCCTCGGGGCGGACGCCGGCGACTGCGGCGCGCCGCGTGACGCGTTCCCGGGTAGCGAAACTGCCTGCGGCGGAGGAAAAGCCGAGCCGAACCACGTGTGGGCGGTGGACGTGACCTACATCCCGATGGCGTGCGGCTTCCTCTATCTGGTTGCGGTCATCGGCGGTTCTGGCGTGGCGACTGTCGAACGCCAACGATGCCAGCTTCTGCGCGGCGGCGCTGGAGGAGGCGTTGTTTCGGTTCGGAAAGCCGCGGATCTTCAATATCGATCAGGGCTCCGCGTTCATCGCTGAGGCTTTCACCGCCAAGCTCGCGGCGGCCGGCGTCGCGATTTCGATGGACGGACGCGGCCGCTTCATGGACAACATTTTCATCGAACGGCTGTGGCGCTCGATCGAGTATGAAGAGGTCCATCTGAAGCCCTACGCCGATGCCCGCGAGGCGCGGGCCGGTATCGGCTCCCGGATGACCTTTTGCAACTTTCGACGCCCGCACCAGGCGATGAACAACCAGACGCCGATGGCGGTGTGGCGCGCCGGCACGGACAAAATCGAGGCGGCGGCGAAGGCTGTGGATATGCCGCTTCGCTTGGACAACGCAAACGCGTTGCCCACATACCCACCAGAGGCAGAAAGGGAAGACGCCTGCACGACGCGGCTTGATTCTTGAAGGACAAGGGAAGGCGAGATTACACCTTAAACCCAACGACCCGCCGTCCCACAAATGGGCTCCAGTTCAAACAGCAGCACTGCATGCGCTCCCTTGGCGACGTTGCGCGAGATGCCCTAGAGGTGGAGTTGCATCGCTTCGGTGTCGGCGTAGGGCAGCGCGAGCGCGGCGCCGACGCCCGCGCGCCGGGCAGATCGCGCCGAAAAGACAGGCGTTGTCGTAGCGCTGATCGGCGGGCTGACGAGGTGACGTTCCCCGCTTGGCCCATTGCGGAACCAGACCGGTCTTCGAGCTTGTCAGGGGGCATCCCGGAACCAGAACTCGATCGGCACGGTCTCCGGCGCGCCGTTGAGACGGGCGCTCAGCACGCGCGAGAAGTTCTTTTGAAAAGCCTCGACGATCCGCTCGTCCTGGGCAGGGTGACGCGGGCGCGCGGCAGAGCTTTCTCCCAGCAGCCGCTTCATGCTAGGACGGGGGCGCAGCGCCCGTAGCTCAACTGGATAGAGCATCGGTCTTCGGAACCGAGGGTTGGGAGTTCGAACCTCTCCGGGCGCGCCATGACTATGTTCTGGCGCTTAAGCGCAATCAGCCATCGCTCCACGACGAGGTTCCGGTGGAGGAGCCATCGCACGAACCGTCGACAAGATCGCAGCGCATTCGTTGTCCTTCGTCTCGACCGCCTCTTGCGAAAGGATCAGACGCTGGGTCGAAGCCCAAGCCGAGACCAGAGGCAGCGGTTTGTCGCCGCGACCGCTGTCGCCGTTGCGCCGCAGCGTCTTGCCACGTTAACCAACGTTAACTTGAGAGCATGTTGCCGTGTCGAGTCGGTAGCTTGTATTGCCCGGCGGGGTTCTAATGCGTTATGGATTGAAATCGCGCTCGTAATGACATCTAGCTCATGCGGCGCGGGGAGGACGGATGGATCGCAAGTGGTTGCCGCTTAACGCCCTGAGGGCGTTCGAGGCGGCGGGGCAGCATCTGAGCTTCACCGCCGCGGCCAATAGCCTCATGGTTGCCCAAAGTGCGGTCAGTCGCCACGTCATCGTGCTCGAAAATTTTCTTGGCGTCGCACTGTTTGAGCGCCGGCCCCAGCAGCTTGTCTTGACGGAAGCCGGGCGGCACATCTTGCCCGTCGTGTCAAAGTCGTTCGACCGTATCGATCAGGCGCTCGGCGAAGTCATCAAGGAAAAGGGGCGGCCGAAGCGGGTGCTCAAGGTCGCGCTGCCGACCTCCTTCGCCCATCGCTTGGCGATCCCGATCCTGCGAGACTTCCGTGCCGAGAATGCTGGTATCTCGCTGGAGATTGTATCCAAGCCGACGACGGGGCCGGAGGTGGACGGTGATGTCGACATCGCCATCGTGTACTCTGAGCCTCGCGTCACCGACACGATTCACGATCTTCTCTGGATGGTGCGCTCTACTTTGTTGTGCAGCCCGCTCCTACTCGGCTCGATCGACGCTATCGATCCGGTTAGGCTGATCGCCGCCAGCGACCTTCTTCATCTTAAGATCGATGGACGGCCGCGCCACTTTTTCTGGGAAATGTTCGTGCGATCGATCGGGCGGCCGGACCTCGGGGTCGACCGGGGTCTCGTGTTCGACACCCAGCAGCTTGCGGCGCAATACGCGATGAGCGGAGACGGGCTGGCGATTCTCGATCCGCTGCTTTTCCATGAGGAGATCACGGCCGGTCGCCTCGTGCAGCCGTTCGACCTTTGGATCGACGAAGGCTATGGTTATTATCTGACAACGCACCCCGAAGATCTCAGCAACGAGGCGGTCGCGCTCTTCCGCACTTGGCTGATTGCGCGCTTCTCCGCTAGCCGCGCGGCGCTGGGGGAACCTAGAATGCCGGACCCAGCCAAACTGCGCTCCGCCAAATAGCCTCATGGATTTTCGTGCGGGGATGCAATCCTCGCACAGGCCCGGCTTTGTGGGAACGGTTAACTGAACCCGAACGGCTAGACCAGGGGAACGCATGCCAGCTCATACCCAACCGCAAGATGTCGCGCGGAGGCGCCGGCGCGGAGGCGACCGCACGGAAACGCAGGCGTCCACGAAATCGCCCGCCCAGCCAAAGTTACCGTTCGCACCGCTCGAGATTGTCTCGACCGACGAACTCGAATCCATCCATCAGGCGGCAATGATTGTTCTGAAGGAAATCGGAATGGATTTCCTGCACGATGAGGCGCGGAAGATCTTAAAAGCGGCGGGCGCGGACGTCGATCCAAACTCGAAGCGGGTGCGATTCGATCCCGGTCTGGTCGATACGCATCTCGTCACTGCGCCAAGCGAATTTGTTCTGCATGCGCGCAATCCTGCGCGGAACCTCACGATCGGAGGTCGCCACGTTGCCTTTGGCTCGGTGGCCAGCGCACCCAACTCCTCCGACCGAACCAATGGGCGAAGACCCGGGAACAGCACGGATTATCGCAACTTCATTCGTCTCGGCCAAACGTTAGATTCGATTCACTTCTGGGGCGGTTACCCGGTGGAACCAATCGACATCCACCCGTCAGTCCGCCATCTCGACGCTCTGTTTGATATGCTCACGCTATCTGACAAGCCGATACATGCATACAGCCTTGGACGCGAACGAAATCTCGATGCACTCGAGATGATCAGGCTAGCCAGGGGAGTAGACGTGATGACGCTGGAGCGAGAGCCCTCGTTGTTCACCGTCATCAACTCCTCTTCGCCGTTGCGGCTTGACGGGCCGATGCTCGAAGGTGTGATCCAAATGGCCCGGCACAATCAGGTCGTGGTGCTGACCCCCTTCACTCTTGCGGGAGCAATGGCGCCGATAACTCTGGCCGGCGCGCTTGCTCAGCAGCACGCAGAGGCGCTTGCCGGGCTCGTCATGACGCAGGTCGTGCGTCCTGGCGCGCCGTTTGTGTACGGGGGCTTCACCTCGAACGTCGACATGAAAACCGGTGCGCCCGCGTTCGGAACGCCAGAATACATGAAGACGGCGATCGTCGGAGGCCAGCTCGCTCGACGCCTCGCGGTTCCATACCGCTCGTCTAATGCGAACGCTGCAAATGCGCTCGATGCTCAAGCTGCCTATGAGAGCGTGTTTTCGCTTTGGGGCGCGATCATGGGGGGTGTCAATCTCTTGATGCACGGCGCGGGGTGGATGGAGGGCGGACTCTGCGCGTCGTTCGAAAAGATGGCGCTCGACGCCGATCTTCTGGCTATGGTCGCCGAATTCATGCAGCCCATTCGCGTCGGCGAGCAAGAGCTCGCGCTTGAGGCCATGCGAGAAGTCGGGCCAGGCGGGCATTTCTTTGGCGCCCAACACACTCAGTCGCGCTACCGATCAGCCTTTTTCGCGCCGATGCTCTCCGACTGGCGGAACTACGACAGCTGGAGAGAGTCCGGATCGCCGACGGTCGCCGACGCGGCCGATCGGGTCGTCGCCGACAGACTGCGTCACTACACAGCCCCTTACATCCCTCCGGAAAGGCGGGAGGCGCTAGAGGTGTTTGTCGCTCGGCGCAAGGCAGAAGGCGGAGCTCCGACCGAATATTGAGCATTGCCGCAGGATGGCGCGGACCCAGCTTCTGGTCTGCGGGAGCGCGGGATGATTCCGCCCCATTTGCCTTTCGACGAGACCGCGCCCAGGTCGATCGAAAGAGTTCACGCCAGCGGTCGAATACGCAGAAGCCAACCGACGATCGCCACCTGACGCCCCAGCCGTCGCGGTGATCGGCTGGTATCGCCTGCGCTGGCATATCGAACAGAGCAGGCTCTGCGCCACGCCGCGCCGCCGTGCGACCTCGCTCACCACGGCGCCCGGCGTCAGCGTCTCTTCGACGATCCGAGCCTTCTCGTTCTTGCTCCAACGCCGTCGGTGCTCAATCCCGAGAGCCTTCCCATCCCTCTCTGCATGACCTCAAGGCCAGCTCTAAGTTGCAGCCTTCGCGACGCCCGCCCTCACAGCAAGCCGGCCGCCTTGGGACGGAACCCTGATCGGCGCAACCATCACCATGCAACTGGTGCTCGCCCGCTCCGCCGGCCGCAGTCCGCAGGCCGGCGCCGCCGCCGCGAAGCCGCCGGCGCGCCCTGTCTTCAATGACACTCGGATCAACGTGTTGAACGTGCTGCAAAAGAAACTGCAAGGCCGCACACAGAAGCAGCAAAATCCTCACTCGCGCGGGCCCCTCGCCTGGGCTGGCTGGACCATCGCCCGTCTCGGCGGATGGACCGGCTGCACCAGCGACAAATCCACCGGCCCGATAACCATGCGCGACGGCCTCCAGCGCTTCAACGCCATCGTCGAGGGCTATCAGCTCCCCAGAAATGTCTGCCCAAGCTAGTCTGCCGGGAGAGAGGACAGAGTCATTCCTTCACCGACAAGGCGGGAGCGTGAGCGCCGACAGAAACGGCGCTCCGCTCCCCGATGGTTGGTTCTTGGTCGGCCTCGGCACGCCCTTCCCGCTGCGGCTGCATCGCTTGCCCGCCCTTCCGCGTCTCGGCCCGTCGGGCGCGGGTCTTCGGATAGATTTGGAGCCGGCCAAGATCGAAGGGCGGATTCTGCCAGCCGTGGACGGCCTGTTCGTAGGAATGCGTTGGCGCGGGCCGGGCGACGCTGAGAAAGCGTCGGCGGAACCAGACTTTCAGGATCAGGTCGTCGATCGATTCGAAGCAGTCCGAGATGGCGCAACAGAGTTCGTCGATGTCGCTCCTCGCCATCGCGACCGTCCTGACCTCCGCGAACCCCGTCCGGCTCTTCCTCGGGGAGCCCTTGAAGTATCCCTCGACGCCCGAGGTCGGGTCGCAATGGAAGAACGTGTGGACGACGTCGTTGCGCGCGTCGCGGATTGCGTCGAACAGGACTCCGGTTTTCGCGCCCTGCTCCCACAGCCGGCGGTCGTCATTCTCGTTCAGCTCCTGCTTCAGGAGATTGAGGAAGAGCGAGACGAGCGAGACATTCCCCATGCCGGCGATCACGAGTTCGCCGACCTCCTGCGTCCACCCGGCCGTGACCCAGACGAGGGAGGCGAATTTTCGCTCGAGCGCATTCCAGGCGAAGTTGACGAATCCGATGCTGGCCAGATGGTCGTCGTCGAGCCCGGTCCATTGCCGTCGGGCCATAGGCGTGTTCTCGAACACCGACGCTCCCCTGGTTCGGAAGGCCGTCCGGACCGGCCTTGGCGGTCGAGGTTCGGCGCTTAGCGAACGCCGGTTTCCCGGCGCGCCGCGAACCCTAGCACGAAGCGAGCGGAAGGACAGAGGCCGCCTCCCCGCAGTATTATACATAATACAACAGTTAAAATGAGCACGCTAAACAGGGCTGCAAAGCTTTGAAATCATTGGCGACCAACGCTAAATCGGCGCTAGTTCGGCGGGTCGACGCCCGGTGGCTGGCAGAGAAACCGCCGCCGGTCACGAATCCCCGGCCTGCTCGGACAGTTCGAGCCACGCCTCCTCGGCCGAGGCCAGCGCTCCCTCGAGTTGGCCCCGGCGCCGGGCTAGGTCGGCCATCTTGAGGGCGTCGCCGCCAACTGCGCTCGCCTCCAACAGCGCTTCGTCCACCCGGCGCAGGAGGTCCTGGAAGCGGTTCATCCGGTCCTCAAGCGCCGCGAACTCGCGCCTGACCGTCTCCCGGCTGCGGCCCCGGTTCTGCGGCGGCGCGGGTTTGGCGGCCGGCTCGCGGCTTTTCTGCTGGGTGGGCCCGCCCTGGCCGAGCACCTGCCGGCCATAGTCGGCGAGGTCGCCGTCGAAGGGTTTCACCGTGCCGTTCGCCACCAGCCACAACCGATCGACGCAGGCTTCGAGCAACCGCCGGTCGTGCGACACGATGATGCAGGCGCCCTCGTAGTCGTTGATCGTCTCGACGAGCTCGCCGCGGCTGTCGATGTCGAGATGGTTGGTCGGTTCGTCGAGGATGAGGAGTTGCGGCCCCTCGAAGGTGGCGAGCCCCATGAGGAGCCGCGCCTTCTCCCCGCCAGACAGCGCCTCGACCTTGGTGTCGGCGCGAGGGCCGGAGAATCCGATCATTGCGACGCGGCCGCGGATCTTTGAATCGGCCTCGCCTCGCATCCGCTCGGCGACGTGGGTATAGGGCGTGCCTCTTGGTTCGAGGTCGTCGACCTGATGCTGGGCAAAAAAGCCAACCTCGAGCTTGTTTGCCCGCACCATCTTCCCGCTCAGGGGCGCGAGCCGGCCGCCGACGAGCTTGGCGAAGGTCGACTTGCCGTTGCCGTTGGCTCCGAGCAGGCCGATACGGTCGTCGTTGGACAGCGTGAGATCGATGCGCGACAGAACGGGCCGCCCGTCGTAGCCGGCGCTGACCTTCTCCATTGTCATGATCGGCGGACTCAGCTTCCGGGCAACCGGCGGCCACTTGAAAGGCATGACAGCCTCGTCGACGACCGCAGCGATCGGCTCCATCTTGGCCAGCATCTTGAGCCGCGATTGGGCCTGCGGCGCCTTCGTGGCGCTCGCGCGGAAGCGGTCGACGAACGCCTGCAGATGGGCGCGCCGCTCCTCCTGCTTTTTGGCGGCCTTGCCCTGAAGGGCCTGTTGTTCCCGACGTTGGCGCTCGAAGTTCGTATAACCGCCGCTCCAAAGCGTAAGCTTGGCCCGGTCGAGATGCAGGATGTGGTCGGCGACGTCGTTCAGAAGGTCGCGGTCGTGGCTGATCACGAGGATCGTCGAGGGGCAGCTTCTCAGATAATCGGTGAGCCACAGGACGCCCTCAAGGTCGAGGTAATTGGTCGGCTCGTCGAGAAGCAGGACATCCGGCTCCGAGAAGAGTACCGCGGCAAGCGCCACCCGCATCCGCCATCCTCCGGAGAACGCGCCAAGCGCCCGGTTCTGCGCCTCCTCGTTGAAACCGAGGCCGCTCAGGATACGAGCGGCGCGGGCGGGCGCCGCATGGGCATCAATGTCGACGAGGCGGGTCTGGATCTCGGCGATGCGCTCCGGATCGCTTGCGCTTTCTGCCTCAATGATAAGCGCCGTCCGCTCGGAGTCGGCCGCGAGCACGAAGTCGATCAGCGTTTCCAGCCCCCCCGGCGCCTCCTGTTCGACGCTGCCGAGGCGGGCGCCCCTGGGCGCGGCGATCGAGCCGCTCTCGGGCGAAAGCTCGCCGCGGATCAGGCGAAAGAGGGTCGTCTTGCCGGCCCCGTTACGCCCCACAAGGCCTACGCGCGCGCCGCTCGGCAGCGCGGCGGTCGCGCTATCAATCAATAGCCTTTCGCCAAGTCGGTAGGTCAGGCCATTGATATGAAGCATAGCGGGCTTTTGGCGCGCCGTGGGTCATGTTGCAAGGTCGGCTCCGCCAGGACCGGGGTCTTCCAAGGAAGCGGCCATGCCGCAGCCCACGGCTACGAAGTCCGCAATTTGATTGTCGATTCCCTGGTCTCTCAACCCCGCGAGACGCCAACTCCCCAGCCTTCATGGGCTTCTGAGTCCCGGAAACGGTCTCTCGGCGTGTATTCGTTCCTCCGCAAGTCGCGCGACGTGTAGGGAGCAGACGATCTGTCCGGTGCATGATGTCTCTTTTGGAGGGGATCGTGCGTCGGACTGAGCAACGGCAGGGTCTGAGGATGTTGAAGCTTCGCGACGCGTTGAGCCGCTGGGATGCGGCGAATTCGAGCCAGATCGAAGCGGCCAAGCTGATGGGGATGAGCGAACGCTGGTTCCGGCGCTGGACGCGGCGGTTCGAGGAGGAGGGGGAGGACGGGCTGTTGGACCGGCGGCTGGGGCGGCGCTCAGGCCGGGCGGTTCCCGAGGCGGAGGCCGAGGAGGTCGAGCGGCTTTACCGGGAGCGCTACGCCGCCAAGCATTTACCCGAGCATCTCGTTCGCGGTCATGGCTTTCGTTGGGGCTACACCTGGACCAAGACCTATCTGCAGGACCGGGGCCTGTTGGCCAAGGCGGCGCGGGGCGCATCGGCGCAAGCGGCCGCGCCGGCCGATAGTGGGCATGATGCTGCATCAGGACGCCTCGACCCACGCCTGGCTTTCCGGCCAGGAGCCGCTCGATCTGGTCGTCACGCTCGACGACGCCACCAGCGAGATTTATTCGGCGATCCTGGTTGAGGAGGAAGGAACGGTCTCGAGCTTTCTCGGCCTGAACGAGACGATCGCCGCAAAAGGGCCTGTTCTGCTCGCTCTACACCGATAGGGGCTGCCATTATTTCCATACGCCGGAGGCGGGCGGCAATGTGGCGGAGGGCGTCCTGACGCAAGCCGGGCGGGCGCTCGGCCAATTGGGGATCGAGCACATCACCGCCTATTCGCCTGAGGCGCGGGGCCGCTCCGAGCGGGCTTTTCGCACGCTTCAGGACCGCCTGCCCAAGGAGCTGGCCCTGGCCGGCATGACGGATGTCGAAGCCGCCAACCGCTATATCCGCGAGGTCTATCTGCCGGTCCACAACGCCCGCTTCGCCGTCGAGCCGGCGGACACGGCCAGCGCGTTCGTGCCCGTCGCCGAGGCGCAATGGCGCGACATCCTGTGCGTGCAGGAGGAGCGCGTCGTCGCCCGCGACAACGCGGTGGCCTGGAACGGACGGCGCTTGCAGATCCCGCCCCATCCCGCCCGCGCCCATTTCGTCCGCGCCAAGGTGCGCGTGCACCACTATCCCGACGGCGAGATCGCCATCTTCCATGGGCCGAGACCCTTGGTCCGCTGGAGACCCGACGAAAGGGAGGACCCCGAAACCCTGCGCTCCGCGGCTTAAGCCGCTGGCCGCGGAGTGCCGGGCTGTGGACGGCGGGGACAAGGCTGTGCCTTGACCCACCCCGCCCACAGCGAAAACAGAAACAAAAGCGGTTAATCTATGTGCTACATAAACCGGACAACTTTAGGTGCTCGCTACACGCAAGTCGCGCGACGTTGCTTTCGCGCGGTCCGCGGCTATATATGCCACGCTTTTCGCATGACCCCCAGCTGAAACGGCGCGGCTTTCGCGTCGCCGGAGCCTCCGCCCAGTGCTGATCACCGAAGCCTTCGCCCAGACCGCCAATGCAGCGCCTACGGCGGCCACCGACACGATCATCCAGATTGTGCCGATCGTGGCTATGATCGCGATCGTCTATTTCGTGCTGTGGCGTCCCCAACAGCGCCGCGCCAAGGAGCAACGCGAATTGGTGCAGGCGGCTAAGCGCGGCGATGTCGTCGTGACGACGGGCGGAATCATCGGCAAGGTCGTAAAGTCGGTGGACGACTACGAAGTTGAGCTCGAGATTGCTCCCAGCGTAAAGGTACGTCTTGCGCGCTCGGGGATTGCGGAGGTCCGCGCGAAGGGTGAGCCGATCAAGGATGCGTCGCCGCCAGCTAAATCGCCGCCGGCGAAGAAGGACGCAACGAACGCTTGACCGGTCGCCATCTTACGCCCTTCGCCAATTGTTAGACAGAGAGCCTGATGCTCCGTTTCGCCCCTTGGAAATTGGCTTCCGTTCTTGCGTTCGTCGCGGTGGCCATCCTGCTCGTTGTGCCGAGCTTCATGCCGGTCGGCCTCGTCGACTCCGTTTCTGCCCGCTTGCCGGGCTTCATCCCGATGCGCCAGATCGTGCTCGGCCTCGATCTCCAAGGCGGCGCCTATATGCTGATGCAGGTCGACGAGGCCTCCGTAACGAAGTCCCAGGTCGAGGCTCTGCGCGACGACGTCCGACAGAAGTTGCGCGACGGCAAAATTGGGCTTTCCGGCGGTATAGCCACACAGGCCAGGGGCGTCCTCGTTCGCATAGCAGATCCGGCAGAGCGCGATAAGGCTTACGCACTGCTGCAGTCGCTGAGCCAGCCGATCGGCGGTCCGCTAGCCGGAGGCAACGGCCGGACACTGGAGGTCAGTGAAACGGACAGCGGTGTGCAACTGGTGCTGACCGAAGCCGCTATCGCGGACAAGGTGCGTCATGCGGTCGGGCAGTCGATCGAGGTTCTGAATCGCCGCGTCAACGCGATGGGAACAAAAGAGACTGTCATTCAGCAGCAGGGTCCCAATCGGGTGCTGATTGAAGTGCCGGGCCTGCAGGATACAACCAGGCTCAAGGAAATAATCGGCCAGACCGCTAAGCTCGATTTCCAACTCGTCGCTGACCCTGGCGATCCGCCGAACGAGGTCGAGACGCTGCCGATGCAGAAGGGCGGCGGAACAATCACCGTGCAGAAGCGCATCATGGTCGACGGCGGGGACCTGGTCGATGCGCAACAGAGCTTCGACCAGCAGACAGGTGAGCCGGACGTCACCTTCCGTTTCAACTTGCGGGGCGGCCAGAAGTTCGGCCAGGTCACATCCGAAAACGTCGGGCGGCCCTTCGCCATCGTGCTTGACGGCAAGGTCATTTCGGCGCCGGTCATACGCTCGCCGATCACTGGCGGCACGGGCCAGATCACCGGAAATTTCACTATTGACGAAGCGAGCAGCCTTGCCATTCTGCTTCGAGCCGGCGCGCTGCCGGCCAAGCTGACGGTGGTCGAGGAGCGTACTGTCGGCCCCGGTCTCGGACAGGATTCAATCGACGCCGGCAAACGCGCCGCCTACGTCGGGGCTATCCTTGTCGTCATCTACATGATCACGACTTACGGCATTTTTGGCGTTTTTGCAGATCTGGCGCTCGCCGTGCACATCCTTTTCATCTTCGCCTCGATGGTGCTACTGGGCGCGACACTGACCCTTCCCGGAATTGCCGGAATTGTGTTCACGATCGGCATGGCGGTCGACTCGAACGTGCTGATCTACGAGCGAATTCGTGAGGAGGCGCACCTTGGGCGCTCAGTGATCTCCGCTCTCGACGCCGGCTTCAAGCGCGCCTTCGCAACAATCGTCGACTCGAATGTGACGATGTTCGTGGCTGCGCTCATTCTGTATCTTTTCGGCTCGGGAGCGGTGCGTGGATTCGCCGTCTCGCTGGGCCTAGGCATTGTTACCTCCATTGTCACGGCGGTGACGATGACCCGCATGATGATCGCGCTGTGGTATCGCCGCGCGCGGCCCAGCAAGCTGCCGATCTGATCGCGCCGGCGCGATCCATGGAGACCGTTCGATGAAACTCCTCCGCCTCGCGCCCGAAAACACCAAGTTCGGCTTTATGCGATTGCGCCGCGTGAGCTACCCGCTGTCGGCGACGCTGTCGATCGTTTCGGTGTTAATGTTCCTGTTTGTCGGCATGAATTTCGGCATAGATTTCGCCGGGGGAACGCAGGTCGATTTGCGTGCGAAGAGCGGGGAGGCTCACATCGCCGAGTTGCGGTCCAGGGCGGAGAGCCTTGGCCTTGGACCGGTCGAGGTGCAACAAATCGGTTCGGATGCGGACGTTCTTCTGCGCCTCAACGTCCAGCCGGGCGGCGATGCCGGCCAGCAGGCGGCGATCGCCAAGTTACGCGAGGCTTTTTCCGGCGAGTACGAGTTCCGCAGCGTCGATTCGGTCGGCCCGAGCGTATCGTCTGAGTTGGTGCAGAGCGGCACCCTCGGCGTTGTCGTCGCCATCATCGCTGTTCTCACCTATCTTTGGTTCCGCTTCGAGTGGCAGTTTGCGGTTGGCGCGATCATCGGCACGATGCACGATCTTCTCCTGACGGTCGGATTCTTCTGCGTCACCCAGCTCGAGTTCAACCAGACGTCGATCGCGGCGATCCTGACGATCGTCGGCTACTCACTCAACGAGACCGTGGTGGTGCTGGACCGCATTCGCGAGGTGATGCGGAAATACAAACGGCTGTCAACGGCAGAAATTATCGACATGTCGGTCAACGCCGTTCTGCCACGCACCATAATGACCGCAACAACCGTGTTCCTCGCGCTGCTCGCTCTGTTCTTCCTCGGCGGCCACGTCATCCGTTCGTTCTCGGCAGCGATGATCTGGGGAATATTCGTCGCCACCTATTCGTCGATATTCATCTGCTCCCCGATGCTGATCTACATGGGCGTCCGAGCTGACGTGTTTGACAGGAAGGACAAGGACCAGGAGGTCGACACGACGCCCGGCCAGTCGAGGGTCAAGGCGTGAAGGCCGAGATTGCGGCGCCGTTCGCGCCGGGCGGCCACCGGATCTCCGCGCACGGGGGCGGCGCCTTCGCCTTCGCCGGCATGTCCCGTCATGGTTCGATCCTTGCGACGCCGAAGGGAGTTCGCGGCATTGAAGCGTCAACCCTCGCTGATCTCGACGAGCGATCGCTCGCGTCGCTGTTCGTCGAACTGCAGGAGGCGCCGGGATCAATTGATTTTCTCGTGATTGGTTCAGGTGCGCAGATGGCCTCCGTACCGAGAGCGCTGCGCACCGCGTTGTGCGAGGCTGGGCTTCGTTTCGAGGCGATGGCGACCGGTCCGGCGTTGCGCGTCTATAATGTGATGCAGTCGGAAAACCGCCGGGTCGCGGCGGCTCTGATCGCCGCACCGTGATGTCTGCGGGTCCGGTCGGCGCCGCGGCGCTGGCGGAAGCCCGGAGGCACAGTGCCGCGCTCGCCCGTGCGCACGCCCACGACCAATGGCTTGGCGCACTCTATGCCTCGTCGAACGCTCGCGACGCGTTGCATGCCCTCGCCGCCTTCGATTTCGAGATCCGCCAGGCGCGCATGCGCGCCCGCGATCCCAACCTCGCAGCCTTGCGGCTCGCATGGTGGCGCGGCGTCGTCCGGGGCGAGCGGGAGGCGGAAGCCGCGGGCAACCCGACCGCGCTGGCGCTCCTGGCCGCGATCGACGCCTTCACGCTGCCCAGCGCCGAGTTCGAGGCGATGCTCGGCGCGCGGCTCGATGAACTCGATCCGCCGCAAGGCTTCGATCTCGCAGCCTTCGAGGGCTATGCCGACGGGAGCGAGGGCGCCCGGCTCCGACTCGCCGCGCGGATCTGCGGCGAAGGCAGGGAAATCGACGCGCTTGCGGCCCACGCGCCGGCGGGACTTGCCCTCGCACTTGGGCGGATGCTCGAAGCGCTGCCCGCGAAGGCGGGCTCGGCGCCGACCCTGTTTCCCGCCGACCTCGCCCAGCGCAACGGCGCGAGCCTGCGCGATTTCGACGCCCGCCAGGTCAATGGGGGGGTCATCGCGGCCTGCGCGGGGGGGCGCGCGCTCGCCCGGGAGCGGCTTGCCGAGGCTGAGCGGCGGCTTAAGCAATCGCCGCGGGAGATCCTGCCGGCCTTCGTCCCGCTCGGGGCGCTCGGCCTCGATCTCGACCGGCTGGAGCGCAACGCCTCGACGCCTTTTGACCCGCCCGCCGAGGTCTCGCCGCTCCGCCGCCAGTGGACGATCTGGCGTTGGGCCCGCCGGCGCTGACAGCTTCCTTTGCGCCGATTTAGCGACGCCCTTTATTGGATCAAAGGCTTACGACCTGCCTTGGAGGCGTCTCGACGCAACCAATAACACTGTATAGTACTGTTGTTGTGCCTGGTGATTTCACATCTGTGACGCTGTGTATCTTAGCCCTGCGGCCGTTGCCGTGGTCAGGCGAGGATCTTCGCCGAGGCGCGACTGGACGTTGCTAAGTTCTGAGCCGTCGACGAACGCGCGAGGGCGCTCGGCCTGCGAAGCTGGCGGAGCCGGCGGCGGGTAAAATACAGGGGCGCGCGCTTTCGGGTCGTCAACACGCACGATCTCGCGATCAAATTCGGGCCCGAATGTATGGAGCTTCCGCAGCGACCTTCGCATCGGGATCGAGGCTCCGCCGCTGCACAAACGGCTCTCGCGCGAGGCCCACGGTCCGGTGAAGGCGTTCGAGCGCGGTCGCGTCGGTCCAGGGCCTCGCGTCGATGACGACCCATCGGGCGGGGCTCTCCTCATGCAATGGCGTTGCCGAAGGTTTGCGACCGGGCAGCCAGCTCGGCATCTCGATCAACGACCGTAAACCAGTGGCTGCGCTGCAAAATAGGCCGACGCCCCAACTGTACGAGGAACGGAAACATTCGTCCGTTCCGTGATGAAATCTTCTGCATCCGCTTCTTCAGCCGACCGTTCATCGAGGCGCAAGAGTAGTGCATCATGCCTAGGTTCGTGTTCACGATGCATCGCGCTCGACGCGGGGCAGCGGCGATTTGGGGTCAAACAGAACCCATTCAGAAAGCTCACCGCGCAGGTGCTGTGCTGCGCCTCGACAGCGCGTAGAGAGCATTGTGGGGTTGCGTCACGCTGGTGGCACCATGCAACGGCGAGCGTACGATCGCGCCGGCCAGCGCACGAAGGAAATTCGAATGTAAGCGTTTCGCTGACGACAACGAAAAATCCCGTTGCCGCTGTCTCCCTTGTTTCGCATCTGGTGTGGCGGAGGTTATCGCATGCCTTTCGGACTTGGGGATGAGGGCAAGCTTACAGGAAGCTCACGCTTCCTGTAAGCTCTTGTCTGCACACTGGTTTTTCGCCTGGGTCGGCAGCCTGGGTGGTCGCGACCATGCCAACGGCTTGTTTTTGCAGCCGTTTGTACGCCATCGGCCGGCACGGCCTTGCTTGGCGAGACCAACGCTTCGACATCTCGGCCATGAGCCGAGACGACGCCGCTGATTTCCGTCCTCGCATAGGCCGCATCCGCGACCATGGGCGAGCAAGCGCCCGGGGGTCGCGGTCGTTTGTCGCCGAGGCGATGAAGGCGGTGGCCAAGATCAACGGCGGCCCGCTGACCAAGGGGCCGTCCACTGGCGGCAAGCCACGTGACGGCGTCTCCGGGAAGGGACGGTGCTCCCGAATAGGTCGGGGCCAGGCAGTCGCGGATCGGCTGAAGCGACAGGCGGCCGAACGTAGCGCCGGCCAGCGCCAGGCGGGTGGTCGTGAAGGCGCGGATCGTCCGTCACCGGGGCGGCAGCGGGGCGGCCGGCGCCCATCTGCGCTACATCCAACGGGACGGCACGACCCGCGATGGGGAACGTGGTCAACTCTATGGGCCAGACCGCGACCAGGAAGACGGCAAGGCCTTCGTGGAGCGCGGCGAGGGCGACCGGCATTCCTTCCGCATGATCGTCGCGCCGGAAGATGGCGAGCAGCTGTCGGACTTGCGCGGCTTCACCCGCGATGTGATGGCCCAGATGGAAGCCGATCTGGGCACGAAGCTCGAATGGGTGGCCGTGGACCACAAGCGCTACGCGCATATCGCGGCGCTGCGCTGCGACGCCGTGCTGATCGCGGCGGAGTCGGAAACGTCGACCGCATGACATTCGACGCCGGGATACTCGGCCTCGAGCTGGCCGAGCTTCTGCAGACTGCGCCCGCATGTGACGACCGCGCAGCCGCGCGCCCGGAGAGCCGCCACGAACGCCTTGCCAATTCCCGACGATCCGCCGCTCACCACCGCGACAGCCGGTGAGGTTGTCCTGGATTCCTGAGGCATGACTTCTCCGTCTTGTTTGTCGGCCCGCCAGGCGCGCCGCTCCCAAACTCGTTCAGAAGGCGCCGGCGGACACGGCTCGCAGAACGAAGCGGTCGCCAGGAGCGACCGCAGCGCGGCGGCGCGCGTCCGTGCATTGATGTCAGGCATGCCCCTTCTTCGAGCGCAGTCCTCTCAACAGCGACAGCGCCGCAGGAACAAGCAGCCTTTCCGCCGCCGCGTTCAGCGGATTTTGGACGAAGCCCGCAATGCTGTCCCTGGTTTGCTGGATCTCCTGCCGGATCGAGTCGACGGCGAGCCTGACGTCAGCGGTGTCCGACAACAGCGACGCGATCGCCATCTTGCGGACTTCGAGCGCAAGCTCGAGCTCGTTTCCGGGTTGCGCTCTCGACGCCAGCGAAAGGACAAGCACGGCGAGAACGAAGTCGACGACCGCGATGATTGCGGCCGACCAGACGAACCCGAAGGTGGGTTGCAGCCCATAGAAGCCTGCGACATTCGCCATTCCCAGCCCGAATACGGCGATCAGGGCGGCAAATACGAAAAGCCCGAGCCGCCGCGCAATGACGTTGAGCCAGATCCTTGCGATAAGGGAATCCGCCTTCCACAAGACCTGCAGGTCGCGCATCAGATTATCCATCATGGTCCTCTCCCTATCGACGCCCGAGCATCCTGCCGATAATCATGCCGACGACGACGCCGCCGATCGCGACCGCAACGGGATGCGCGCCGATGTCCTTCTCCCTATCCTCAAGGAAACTCGCGGCCTCGCTCATAAGCTCGCCGATCTCGTCAAACAGTTTTTCGCTGTCTGCGGCGCCATCGGGCGCGGCGGCGGCCGATCCCGTCGCCGCGGGCTTCCGATCTTCGGCACGAGGCTCAGCCGTTGCAGGCGAGGGCGCGCCCTTCGGTTTCCGCGCTTGTCGCGAAGTCGAAAGCTCTTCTCTGAGCGAACGCAATTCTTCGAGCGTTGCGGACTTGGAAGCCATTTGGGTCTCCCGTGGTTGACTTTCTAGCGCTCTGGCCCGTGACGTCTATCAATGGCCTCACGCCGCCCTCACTTCGGATGCAAACGCGTATCGATCGAGCGCCGCCTCGAGACTGTCGCCGTCGCCTTGGGTCGCGACAACGACTCGAAGACCTCTTTGCGGATCGCGCTCGACCCTGACCGACACGATCGGAACGCCGACCCTCTCGGCCTCGGCGCGAATGGTCTCCTCAATCTCGCGCTCGATGAGCGCCGGCTTGAAGAGCTTGCCGACCGCCGTCGTCGGCAGCGACGGCGAGATCCTGACGCGCTTCGGGATCGCCGCCTTTTCGGGGATCGACCGCGCCGCGTGCTCGAGCAGCTCCGCCTCGGAGACGGTGGCGCCGGCCTTGAGCTGAACATAGGCGACGGGCAATTCGCCGGCGTGTGCGTCCGGACTTCCGACCGCGGCGGTCAGGGCGACGGCCGGATGCGATTGCAGGGCGTCCTCGATCAGCTTCGGATCGATGTTGTGCCCGCCGCGGATGATCAGCTCCTTTTTGCGCCCCGTGAGCCAGAAGTAGCCTTCGGCGTCCTGCCGTCCGAGGTCCCCGGTGTTCAGCCAGGCCTCGCCGGCGCGCTCGATCCAGATCCCCTCGTTGTGCGCCGGATCGAAATAGCCGGCGAAAACGTTGGGCCCCTGGATGGCGATGACGCCGATCTCGTCGGTTTCCGCGTCGCGAACATATCGGTTCTCGCCATCGAGGATCAGCGCACGCATGTCCTGATAGGGAAATCGAAGACCGATCGAACCGATGCGCGGCGGGGCGTCGAGCGGGGTCGAGCTCGAGGCGCAGGCGCCTTCGGTCAGGCCGTAGCCCTCGAGAATGCGGACGCCGATCTCGCGCTGGAACGCCTTGAAGAGTTGCAAGGGCATCGGCGCCGCGCCGCAGATCGCCGCTTCCAGGCTGCTGATGTCCCGGCCGGCGATCGGCGTCTGCAGGAGCGCCGAATAAACGGTCGGAACGCCCGAGAACATGGTGATGCGAAAATGCTCGACCAGCGTCCAGAAATTCGCGATCACGCCCTCGCCGCGATAGCCTTGCGGCGTCGCCATCACGACATGCGCGCCTTTCGCCCACGGCGCGAGACCGGTCACCAGCTGCCCGTTCACGTGAAAGAGCGGCAGGCCGCAAAAGATCGTCTTGCCGGGGCGGAAACGATCCTCGTTGAGGCACGCCATCGCCCAGGCGTCGAACGCTTCGGAGAAGTGGGTGCGCCGGGCGATTTTCGGCGACCCGGTCGTGCCTCCGGTGCAGAAATAGGAGGAGATGTCCTCGGGCCTTGGCCCGTCGAAGGCGAGCGCGTCGCCGCGCTCCTTCTCCAGTTCGCGGCGGAAATCGAGCACGGGAGCCTTGAGCGCGGTCTTTTCGCGCTGCGCGAATAGGCTGAGCGCCAGTCCTTCGGCCGCGGACACGTAGGGCGCCATGTCGACGGCGAGCACCGCGCGCAGGTTCGTGAGCCCCGCCGCGGCGGCCGACGCTTTCCGCCAGAGATCGGCCCCGGGCGTCGGGGCGAGCGTGACCAGAAGCTTCGGCTCGACCGTCTTGAGGAGTCCGGCGAGCTGCTCCTCCTCGAGGAGAGGGCTGATCGCGAAGGCGATCCCGGCGGCTTCGCCGCCCCAGATAGCGAGGTGCGTTTCGGGAAGGTTCGGCAGGATGAAGGCGACCGCGTCGCCGCGCTCGACTCCGAGGCGATGAAAGAGATTGCCGGCCTGGGTGATGCGGTGGAAGAGCTCGCGATGCGACCAGACCGTCGCCTCTTTCAAGCGGTTCGTCTGGGCGAAAAACGTAAGGGCTGGCGCATCGGGCGCGATCGCCATCCCGGCCCGCAGCATCTCGTAGGGGGTCTGAGGAATGTTCCGCTCCGCGAGCGGCACGCGCTCGATGGCGAGCACGTCGTCGTAAGTCGCGACCTTCATTGCTCTGGCTCTACCGTCGTCAAGCGTTGCGACTTCCGACATGGCGCTCCTCCTGTCTGATGGTTCTTACGTCGTGGTTCGCGCATCGCTCGCGGCCTTCACGCCTCGGGAAGCGGCGGAAGATCTTCTGACGCGAGCGCCCTGGCCTCCTGCGCCGCCACTCCGATCGAGCACAGCATCAACTCGGCGGCGTCCGAACCCGCCTCGCGCCAGGTCTTCTCTCCGTTCAGAACAAGCCACATGGCCGCGAGAGTGACGGAGCCGACGAACGCGAGGACAGACTGCATCTGTTCGGGGCGGAAGCGGTACCGGCCCTTCGCCAGACCGTCGCCGAGGTCGCGCGCCGGAGGGCCCGACAGCAACGACCGCATCGTCGACGTCGTGAACGCGAAACGAACAATAAAGCGGCCCCAGTGCGGCTCCTCGTGGGCGCGACGGACGAAGAGTTGGATGCCGCAGGCGAGGCGGCGCGCCGGATCGTCCATCGACTCGAAGCTCGCCAGAATCCGCCCGTGCATCTCGTCGCCGAGCGCGGTCGCGACCTCCTCGAACAGCGAATCCAGATTGGCGACGTTGTTGTAGATCGTGCCGCGCGCCAGGCCCGCCGCCTGGGCGAGCTCGGTCACGCTCGCGTGCGTCGTCCCGCGCTCCGCGAAGAAACGCACCGCCGCCTCGTAGATACGAATTTGTGCCGGCGTGAGCGTTTTCATTTTGAACACCTATTGACAAAATTGAACACTTATGTGCAAAAATAGTCAAGCCCGTTCTTCAGCGCGACTCGGGAAGGGCCAAAGCAAGCCTGGCGGGCGGTCCCCCGAAGGATTGTCGCCGCGACAGGGAGGGAAGAAGGCGATGGGTACCGATTTGGACGCTTCGCATACGGAGTTCGCCTATCATGGGGAGGTCGCCGGTGCGGCGTCCGCCGCGGACATTCCGTCGGACATCGACGTTCTGGTGGTCGGATTCGGGCCGGTCGGCGCGACGATCGTCAATCTCTTGGGGCGTTACGGCGTGCGCACGCTGGTCATCGATAAGGACAAGGCGATCTTCATGGCGCCCCGCGCCATCGCCTTGGACAATGAGGCGCTGAGAATTCTGCAACTGGCCGGGATCGAGGACGGCGATTTCGACAAGGTCGCGATTCCCTATGTGCGCATGCATTCGCCTCAGCTCGGCGAATTCGGTCGAATTAACACGCTCGGCCACATTGACGGGCACCCCAAACTGGTGACGTTTTACCAGCCCGAGCTCGAAGCGGCGCTGCGACGCCGCGCGTCGCAGTACGGCGAGGTTCACATCGCGCCCGGCGCGGCCCTGACCGGGTTTGGCGAGAATGCCGACGGCGTCGTCGCGACGCTCGATGTCGGCGGCGGCCGGACCTGTTCGGTCCGGGCGCGCTATCTTGTCGGCGCCGACGGCGCCAATTCGCTCGTCCGCCAGCTGATCGGGCAGGCGTTCAAGGGCCGCACTTACGCGCAAGACTGGCTGGTCGTCGACGCCCGCGGCGCGCCAAGCCCGATCGATCACGTCGAGTTCCTCTGCGATCACCGCAGGCCAGCCCCCCACATGCCCGCGCCCGGCGGCCGCGAGCGCTGGGAGTTTATGCTGCGGCCGGGCGAGACCCGGGCGGAGATGGAGAGCGACGCCAAGATCAGCGAGCTCCTGAAACCCTGGGGCGGGCCGAAGGCGATGACGATCGAGCGGAAGGCCGTCTATCGCTTTCACGCCCGAACCGCCAAGGCCTTCCGCAAGGGGCGGGTCTTTCTCGCCGGCGACGCGGCCCACATCACGCCGCCCTTCGCGGGTCAGGGCCTGGTCGCGGGATTGCGCGACGCGGCGAACCTGTCCTGGAAGATCGCCTGGGTCCTGCACGGCCGGGCGAGCCCACACATTCTCGAGAGCTACGACGAGGAGCGTCGCCCCCACGCCAAGGCGATGATCGATTTGGCGAAGTTCATGGGTCGGTTGATCATGCCGCAAAACGCGCCTGTCGCATTCCTGACGCACGGCTTGGCGCAACTCGCGCGACTGGCGCCGTTGCGCCGGCAGCTGCAGGAGTTGGAGATCAAGCCCAAGAACGTATTCGGGAAAGGGCTGTTCGCCGCAGGACGCTCGCAAGCCAAAATCGTGCGCGGCGGTCTCCTGCCGCAAGGCTGGGTGAGGGACCCGGACGGGCGCATTCACCTCAGCGACGACGCGCTCGGCCCGAGCCTGACCCTCGTCGGATTCGGTCGGGACGCCGCAGAAGGACTCGATGCGGCGACCTTGCGCAAGTTCGCGGCCTGCGGCGGCAAGGTCGTGCAGATCGCCCATCGCGGGCAGAGGCAGCGCGTCAAGCGCGAGGGTTGGCGCGAGGATCTCGACGGGACGTTCATGCCAGGCGTCGCCCCCTGTGGTTGGGCCGCCGTCGTTCGCCCCGACCGCACCGTCCTTCATGACGGCCCGGTCACCGACGTCGACCGGCTCGTCATCGAAAGCCTCGCCCTGATGGGAACGCCGGCTCGCGCCGGGGCGCCCTACGGCGCCGTGCCCGCCCTTTCCGCCTGAAGGAATCCCGATCATGCAACTGACCACTCCGCAACCGGCCCGCCATCCCAATCCGACCACCAAGGCTTCGGCGCTCGCCTATGCGATCTTCGATCGTCCGGATCTCAAGAAGGCCGAAGACTATCTGATCGACTTCGGGCTGCGCCACGTCTCGAACGACGGTGAGTTGCTCTTCCTGCGCGGCACGGGGCCCGCCCCGTATTGCTACGTCGTCCAGAAGGCGGAAAAGCCGCGCTTTGTCGGTCTGGGCATCGAGGTCGAGACGCGCGCCGATCTCGAGGCCCTGTCAAGGCTTCCCGGGGCGTCCGCGATCGAAACGACGAGCTGGCCGGGCGGCGGAGAGCGCGTCCGTATGACCGACCCGTCCGGCTTCCGCGTCGACGCGATTTTCGGTCGGTCCAAAGTCCCAGAACTGCCGCATCGGCCGCCCTTGCCGCTCAATTCGATCGATGCGCCGGCGCGCGTCAACGGAACCCAGCGACCGCCGATCACCCCTCCGGATGTGATCCGCCTCGGGCATGTCGCGCTCGAGCTCGCCGACTACCAGGCGACCTCAGCGTGGTACACGCAGCATTTCGGGTTTATTCCGAGCGACGTGCAGGCGCTTCCCGACGGCTCTCCGGCCGTCGCGTTCATGCGGCTCAATCGCGGCGACAAACCCACGGACCACCACACCCTTGCCCTGGCGCAGGTCTTCGCGCCTGCGCTGAACCACATCTCCTTCGAACTCGTCGATCCGGACGCCGTTGGCATCGGCAATCGCCTCTTGCGCGACCGGGGATGGAAGCACGCCTGGGGCATGGGGCGACACCTTCTGGGCAGCCAGATCTTCGACTACTGGGAGGATCCTTGGGGAGACAAGCACGAGCACTATTGCGACGGCGATCTCTTCACTGTGGACCAGCCGACCGGCGTCCATCCGGCGAGCCGCGCGGGCATGGCGCAATGGGGCCAGGTGATGCCGGCGAGCTTCACCCGGCCGAAGCCCACCGTGTCGAACGTGAAGGCGCTCGTTCACGGCCTGCGGACCAGCCCGGACGTCAACTTGAAGAAGCTGCGCACGCTGATGAAGCTGTTCGGCTAACGAGCGCGCTGGCTGGCCGAAACGCGTGCATTTCCTTTCAAACCGGGATCACTCATGCCCTTGAACGTTCTGCATTTCAAACACGAGGGGCGCGCGCAATGGGGCGTCGTCCGCGACGGGTTGATCACGCCGGTTCCCGGCGTTTTCGCAACGACCCGCGCGTTCCTCGAGGCGAATTCCATCGAAGCCCTGTCGCGGCTGAGCGCATCGACGTTAGAGGAAGCCGACGTCGAGCTTCTGTCGCCGGTCACGGAGAACCAGCAGTTCCTGTGCCAGGGCGCCAACTATCGCCAGCACATGATCGAGTCCGGAATGGACCCGGACGCCAAGTCCTTCAACATGATCTTCACCAAGGCGCAAAGCTGCATCGCGCCCGCCAACGCCGATGTCGTGCGGCCGTCGCGCGTACGCTTCCTCGACTACGAGATCGAGCTCGGTCTGGTGCTCAAGCGCGACGTGACTTCCGTCGAGCGGGTGACCGACGAGCGTCTGCACGAGTTCGTCGCCGGCGCGGTGATCGTCAACGACTACTCGGCGCGCGACGTCCAGATTCCCGAGATGCAGTTCTACAAGGGCAAGAGCTTCCGCACCTTCGGTCCCGTCGGCCCCTACCTCTGCCTGCTGGCCCCTGACGACTTCCGCAGGCTGCGCGATCTGCAGCTCGCGCTGAGGGTCAACGGCAAGATCCGCCAGAAGGATAGCGTGGCGAACCTCGTCTACGGGCCGGCTGAGACGCTCACCGAACTTTCGGGCGTCCAGGACCTTCACGTCGGCGACCTTCTCTCGACCGGAACGCCATCCGGCTGCGCGCTGAGCGTCCCGCCGCCGACGCGGCAGCGGATCGCGGCGCTGCTGCCCGAAGCCGTCAAGTGGAAGATGTTCATGCGGATCCAGGAGAACCGGAATCAATATCTGAAAGGGGGCGACCTCGTTGAATCGCGCATCGCGACCGCCGACGGCTCGATCGATCTCGGCGTCCAGCGCAACCGAATCGTCGACGAAGCGCCTCGAAGGCCGGGCTAGGAGGCGTCGCTTGGCCCGTCCCGTGACGAAATACGGTCGTCCTCGAAAACGGAAGGAGTTGGGCGGCCGCCGCTCCCGTTGAGCGGACCGATTTATCCGAGCCGTGTTGCAGTCGACGGGACGGACCGCTTCGGGCGGAGTTCCTGCCCTCCAATCGTCGCCCGGGAACGGCAGCGCTCCGCCCCTTCTGCGACGTCCGGCTCTCGCGCCAAGAGTTACGATATTGCCGCCTCTGAAAAACCGGGATCGCGCCAGGCGATCCCGTTCAGGGCCGGTTATAGGCGTCTTCGATGCGGACGATGTCGTCCTCGCCGAGATAGCTGCCGGTCTGCACCTCGATCAGTTCGACGTTGATCTTGCCGGGATTGGCGAGGCGGTGGTCGGAGGCGATCGGCAGGTCGACCGATTCGTTCTCGCGCACGAGCCGGACGGCGCCGTTGACCGTCACCTCGGCCGTCCCATGCAGGACGATCAGGTGTTCGGTGCGGTGATAGTGCTTCTGCAGCGACTGGCGCCCGCCTGCCCGCAGGACGAGGTGCTTGACCTGGTAGCCGTCGCCCTGGAGGACGGTCTCGAAATAGCCCCACGGCCGATACATCCGCTGGCCCTGAATCGCCTCCAGCCGGCGCTCGGCCTTCAGTCGCTCGACGAGTTCCCTGACATTGTCGCTCCGCGGCTGGTCGCCGGCGAGCACGGCGGCGTCCGCCGCCCGCCCGCCCCGCTCGTCCTGCGGGCTCAGCCGCCATACCGTCGACCACTGGCCGACGTCCGACCAGCCGACGTCGGCGGCCAGGACCGCCGCCCGATGGGTCCGCTCCATCACCGCAAAGGCGATCGACATCTTCGGCGCCTTGATAAACGACTCCCGGTCCAGAACGACGAAGCCGAGATCGGTTTTCGCCCGGGCGACGCCCTCGCGCGACGCCGCCGCGATCCCCGGCTCGAACCGCTCGAGCTCCTCCAGCATCACATCGGCGCGGAACACGAAATTGCCCGAGTTCCACAAATATCCCTCTGCAATGAAACCCTTCGCCCGCTCCTCGTCCGGCTTCTCGACGAAGCGCTCGACGCGCCGCACCTGCGGATCGACCGCCAGCGCCTCCCCGGGATGGATGTAGCCGTAGCCGGTCGCCGGATGGTCGGGGGTCACCCCGAAGGTGACGATCTCGCCGGCTTCCGCCGCTGCGCCCGCCTGGGCGCACAGCCCGGCGAATTTCGCACCGTCCTTGAACACATGGTCGGCGGCCAGCACCGCCACCACCGTCGAGGGATCCCGCCCCGCCGCCCAGGCCGCCGCCGCCCCGACCGCCGCGGCGCTGTCGCGCCGCTCCGGCTCGAGCAGGATGGTCGCCTCGGCGCCAATTTCCTTCAACTGCTCGGCGACCCGAAAACGATAGTCGAAATTGGTGATCACCGCCGGCGGCTCGAAGATCGACCGGTCGCCGACCAGGGAGACCACCGACTGGAAGGTCGACCTGTCGCCGATCAGCGGAATGAACTGCTTGGGCAGGCTCTCGCGCGACTCCGGCCAGACGCGGGTCCCCGAGCCCCCGCACATGATCACCGGCTGGATCTTGCTCATTCCAACTCTCCATGGCGCGAGAAAGCGCCGATCCGCCCCCACGCGCCAGGAAAAGCAACCCGGCGCCTGCGCCTCCGCGCGTGCCGGCGCCGACGCAGCCGTTCCACGGCGCGCGCCGCCCGCGCAGGACGAAGCAGACCAATCCGTCGGGAAGGAGAGACTTCGTGCAATCCGCCGGCCGCCCGCGCAACGCCAGGGCCTGGTGGGCGATACAGGGATTGAACCTGTGACCCCTCCCGTGTGAAGGGAGTGCTCTACCGCTGAGCTAATCGCCCGGACCCGACAGCGCGCCCTGCTTTACGGCCCGCGCCGCCGGCAAGTCAAGAAGCGGGCCCGAGACGCTTGCGTCGCGAAGGAACCGACGCCATAAGCCGGTTTCCTGCAGCGAGACGAGAAACGACCTTGCCCGACGCGCTTTGGAAAGTCTTCGGCGATCCGGCCAATCAGTGGATGCTCGGCGTCATGCTGGTCGGCCTGTTCGGCACGGTCGCCGGGCCATGGGCGATCCTTCGATTCGTCTCGCGCCAGACGAGGGCGAAGGCGCCCGACTGACCCCGTTCGCCGACCAGTGTACACAAGTATATTGATGTAGTTATTGCGTTCCAGGGCCGACGCTAACCCGGATCGCAACGCCTTGAAATCCTTGGGCTCCGCCGCTAAACTGGGGCCAAGGCGGCGATCCCGGCGATTGCCGCGGACCGCAGGCGAGGCCCGATCGACCAAGGGTCCGCCGTTTCCTAAACCGCGCGCGAGTGGCGCGGCTTGTCGCTCTGCCGGGCGAGATAGACGTCGAACAGCGCAGCCACCGAGCGCACGAACGGGCGGCCGCGTTCGCTGACCGCGAGGCGTATCCCGTCCCAGGTTGCAAGGCCGTCCTCCTCGAACCGCGCGATCCCGTCGGACGCGGCCGCCTTCAGCGGAGCGGAATCGGCGCGGTGTTCGGCGGCGACCGCATCGACGTCGACCTCGAGGTCGCACATGACGCGCTCGATCACGTCCCGCCGCAGCCGGTCGTCGGCGCTGAGCGCGACGCCGCGGACAGTCGCGAGGCGGTCGGCTTCGATCTCCCTGGCGTAGGCTGCGGCCGTCGGCGCATTCTGCACATAGCCCTGCGGCAGCGAACCGATCGAGCTCGCCCCGAATCCGACGAGGGCCGGCGCCGAGTCGGTCGTATAGCCCTGGAAGCTCCGCCTGAGCCGCCGCGCCGCGGCGGCCTGCGCCATCGCGTCGCCCGGCAGCGCGTAGTGATCGAGGCCGACGGCGACATATTCACCCTCCTGCGTCAGAACCCGATGGATTGCATTGAGCTGGTCGTAGCGGGCGACCGGCCCGGGAAGCTGCTCCTCCGGAATCAGCGCCTGGTGCCGTTTCATCCACGGCACATGGGCGTATCCGAACACCGCGACCCGGTCCGCCTTCAGATCGAGCGCGCGCCGCGCCGTGCGCGCGACCCCCTCCTCCGTCTGCAGCGGCAAGCCGTAGATGAGATCGAGGTTGAGCGAACCGACCCCGAGACTGCGCGCAGCGTCGGCGCAGGCCTTCGTCTCCTCGTAGGACTGCAGCCGCCCGATGGCGCGCTGCACGGAAGGCTCCAGATCCTGAACGCCGAGACTGATGCGCGTTATCCCCATCGGCCCGAGCGCCTCGCGCCGGTCCGGCGGCAACGAAGTCGGGTCGAGCTCGATCGCGACCTCGGTGTCGTTGTCGAATGCGAAGCGTTCTTTCAGACGGTCCATCACGGCGATCAGGCAGTCGCCGGGCAGCGACGTCGGCGTGCCGCCGCCCCAGTGCACATGGGAAACCGCCGCCCGCCGCCCGATCAGCTGCGCGACATGGTCGATCTCCCGCATCAGCAGCGCGGCGTAGGCGCGATGCGATGTCTCGAGACGAACGACCGATGTATTGCAGCCGCAATAGAGGCAGAGCCGGTCACAGAACGGCACATGCAGGTAAAGCGACAGCGCCGTTTCCCTCGGCAATTCCGAGAGCCAGCGGGCATAAACCCCCGGTCCGACCGCCGGGCTGAAATGAGGCGCGGTCGGGTAACTCGTATATCGGGGCACCCGCCCGTCGTAGCGGGCGATGAGCGCGGCTTTGTCGTCTGGAACTTCCTCGCCCGCCTGGGCCACATCGATCATGGTCATGCCGAAAACCTTAGCGCCCGAATGAGCGGGCGCCAACAACTGTGACGGGAATTGGGCCCGAACGTGGTCGCGAGGGTGCGACCCGTCGCCGCGGGCGGCGGTTGCGAGCCGCGCGCAGGCGCGCGATACCTTGGGGCCTTCATGCCGCAAAGGACCGCCCATGAACCATCACGCGCAATTCTACATCGGTGGGCGTTGGCTGGATCCTGCGACTCCGGCCGCGCTCGACGTCATTGACCCGTCGACCGAGCAGCCGTTCACGCAAATTGCGGTCGGCTCCAGTGAGGACGTCGACCGGGGCGTCGCCGCCGCGAGAGCCGCTTTTGAAGGGTTTTCGCGCTCGACGCGCGAGGAGCGGCTGGCACTGCTTCGCCGCCTTCTCGAAAATTACAACAGCCGGGCAGAGGAGCTTGCGCAGGCCGTCTCGCAGGAAATGGGCGCGCCCTTGCCATTCGCGCGTGAAGCGCAGGTCTGGGCGGGACGCGTGCATCTCGAAGCGACCATCGAAGCGCTGGAGACTTACGAGTTCAGCCGGCTCCGCGGAGCGAGCCTGATCGTCAAGGAGCCGATCGGCGTTGCCGCGCTGATCACGCCATGGAACTGGCCCTTGAACCAGATCGTCTGCAAAGTCGCCCCGGCGCTGGCGGCCGGTTGCACGGTGGTCCTGAAGCCGAGCGAGATCGCTCCCATCAGCGGCATCCTGTTTGCCGAAATCATCGAGGCTTCCGCCGCCCCTCCCGGGGTCTTCAATCTCGTCAACGGCACGGGCCCGGAGGTCGGGCAGGTCATGGCGGCGCATCCCGACGTCGACATGGTGTCATTCACCGGATCGACCCGCGCCGGGATCATCGTCGCCAAGGCGGCGGCAGACACAGTCAAACGCGTCGCACAGGAGCTCGGCGGCAAGTCGCCGAACATCATCCTGCCGGACGCGGATTTTCCGGACGCGGTGCGGGCGGGGGTCCTCGCCTGCTTCGCCAACAGCGGGCAGTCGTGCGACGCTCCGACAAGAATGCTGGTTCCGGCCGAAAGGCAAGGCGAGGCGCTGAAAATCGCCGCCGAAGTCGCGGCGGCGCAGAAGGTCGGCGATCCGCGCGAGCCCGGGATCGACCTCGGACCGGTCGTAAGCAGGATCCAGTTCGACAAGATCCAGCGTCTCATCGAGGCCGGAATCCAGGAGGGAGGCAGGCTCGTTGTCGGCGGGCCCGGACGCCCCCCTGGCCTGAACCGCGGATACTTCGTCCGGCCCACCGTCTTCGGCGACGTGAAGCCGGGCATGACGATCGAGCGCGAGGAGGTTTTTGGGCCCGTGCTTGCGGTCATGGGCTATCGGAACGAGGACGAGGCGGTCCGCATCGCCAACGACACACCCTATGGACTCGCGGCCTATGTCTCGTCGGGCGATATCGGACATGCGCGCGCGGTCGCCGCGCGGTTGAGGGCGGGCACAGTCAATCTCAACTATCCCGCGTGGGACATTCACGCGCCATTCGGCGGCTTCAAGCAGTCCGGCAACGGGCGTGAATATGCCGACTACGGCATCGACGACTATCTCGAACTGAAGGCCGTCGTCGGCTACCGTTGATCGGCCGTTGGTTACCCCGTCTTTCTTCCCGCTATGCCGCGGCAGGAAAGAACGGTAGGGCTACGATGATGTTCACCCTCGAAGATCTCGCCGAAACGATCGCGCACCGCGCCGAAGCGACCGCGGGCCAATCCTATACCCGCAGCCTGCTGGACGGGGGCGCCGCTCATTGCGCCCGCAAGTTCGGCGAGGAGGCGATCGAACTAGCGATCGCCGCGGCGGCGCAGGACGATGACGCCGTCCGCGCCGAAGCTGCCGACGTGCTCTATCATCTACTCGTCGTGCTGCAGGCGCGCGGCGTCGCGTTTCAGTCGGTCATGAGCGAACTGCGAAGCCGCACCCGGCAGAGCGGCCACCAGGAGAAGGCCTCTCGCAAGGGCTAGAGAGAGCGCTGGCGCAAGCGCAAGGAAGTCGCCATGGATCGTGAAGTCAGCCGCCCTCCGCTCGAGTCCCCTTTCCGGCGCTTTACCCGCGACGAATGGGCGCAGTTGCGCGCAGACACCCAACTCACCCTGACGATCGACGATCTTCGCAAGCTGCAGTCGACTCACGACCCGATTTCGCTCGACGAGGTGGTGGCGATCTATCTGCCGCTGTCGCGTCTGCTCGCGCTCTACGTCGCCGCGACCCAGGGGCTGTTCAAAGCGACCCAGCGGTTCCTCGGCGCCGTCGACGGCAAGGTGCCCTACATCATCGGCGTCGCCGGATCGGTTGCGGTCGGCAAGTCGACGACGGCGCGTGTTCTGCAGGCCCTCCTGACTCGTTGGCCGAACACGCCGAAGGTTCAGCTCGTCACGACCGACGGCTTCCTGCACACAAACGCCGAGCTGACGCGGCAGGGGATCATGGACCGCAAGGGCTTCCCCGAAAGCTACGACGGAACGGCGCTGATCCGCTTTCTGTCGGCGGTCAAAGCGGGCCGGCATAATGTCGCCGCGCCGGTCTATTCGCATCTCACATACGATATCGTGCCCGGGAGAATCGGTCATCGTCGACCGTCCCGATATTTTGATCGTCGAAGGGATCAACGTCCTTGCGCCGAACCGGCTGCCGCGCGACGGCAAGGAGATCCCGTTCGTATCCGACTACTTCGACTTCTCGGTCTTCCTGCACGCCGACGACGCCCTGCTGGAGCAATGGTACATCGAGCGGTTCATCGGCCTCCGGCAGACCGCGTTTCGCGATCCACGCAGCTATTTCCGCCAATATGCGGATCTCGACGACGACGAAGCCGAGGCGACCGCCCGTTCGATCTGGCGCAGGATCAATCTCGTCAACCTGCACGAGAACATCCTGCCGACCCGTCCGCGCGCCGATCTGTTGCTGACCAAAGGCGCAAGCCACCGCATCGAGGAGGTGGCGCTGCGCAAGCTGTAAGAGCGAGGAGATGAAATCGTTTTTCGCTCTCTTCGGGCTCGGGCTTCTCTGGTGTTTCGCCCCGCCTGCCGCCACAGATGCCCTGCCGATCTGCCACGGCAAGGACCTGACGGGTATCGCCGGGCTCGCCGAGGCCAGGGCCGGCCGGGCCGACGACCTCGTGAACGCCGACGGACTCTTCTGGCGCATCGACAGGAGCGGACTCGCGCCTTCTTACCTTTACGGCACCATCCATTCGACTGACGAATTGGCCCTTGCGCTGGCGCGCCATGCGGCGGAGCAAATCGGCGGGGTCAAGGTCGTGGCGACCGAGCTCGGCGGACCGCTGGACGCGATCGACAAGGCGAACGCCGGCGCGGCCATGCTTTCGAGGGCGCTCGACCGCGAGCACGACACGTTCGAGGCGACGCCTCCGGCGCAGCGCGCGGAAATCGAGAAGCTGATCGCCGCCCAGGGCTATCCGGCCGAATTCGCCCACCACCTCAAACTCTGGTTCCTGGCGATCCTGACGGCGACCCCGCCGTGCGAGGCGGCGCGGCAGGCGCTCGATCTGCCGGAGGTCGACCAGTTCATCGCCCAGTCCGCCAAGGCGTCCGGGGTCAAGGTCGTCGGGCTCGAGACCGTCGGGGAGCAGCTTGACGCAATCTCCGCGATGCGCCCGCGGGTGGCCGCCGTCCTGCTCGCGCTCGCGTCGCGCAATCCGAGCCTGAACGATGACGTCTACGCCACCATGCTGAAACTCTATCGGGAGAGCCGCCCGGCTGAAATCCTGCCGGTTTCGGACGCGATCGGGGGCATGAGCGAAGACGAGCGCGGAGCGGAGGACGAATTCACCCGCCTCCTGCTGGTCGGACGGAACGCCACGATGGCCGAGCGCATGGCGCCGCTGATCAAGGAAGGCGGAGCCTTTGTCGCTGTCGGGGCGCTCCACCTCGCCGGCAAGGAGGGGCTGATCGAGCGCCTGCGCGCGATGGGCTATAGGGTTACGAAAGTCTGGTGAGAACTTGAACCGGCCCGCGCCCGGGGAAGGCCGCGCCACCGACGCCTTCCATGAGCTGACGCAAAATCCTGCCACAGCGTTTATTCCGGGCCGCCGGGACCGATGCCGGGCCGCGGATTTCGCCCAGCGACGGGGTTCAAACTGTCCTTCGGCAACTCGGGCGCGTTCCCTCTGCTTACCGGAATCCCCGACGGGCAGACTCGTGCAGCGGGAGTCCGAACGTCAGTGACGGAACACTACCGCGGCGGCGCCAGCCACTCGCAGGCATAGGTCCCGTGTCCGTCGCGCGCGAGGAGCCCGGCGAGCCAGGGCATGAGGAGTCGGGCCTCGTCGAACAGCGTGTGCGGCGGATTGACGATGAGGAGTCCGGTGCGCGCCAGCGGGCGCTGCCCCTGCGGCCCGACCGGGCCGGGCCCGACGTCGAGCTCGAGCCGCAGGATGTTCGGCGCGCCGAGCGCGGCGACGTTGTTGAGAAAGTGGGAGTCCGGCGCCGGCTCGCGGATCGGTCGCCACGCGGCGTATATTCCCGTCGGCCATTTGCGCAGCGCCCGCGCGAGCGCCTGTTCGACCCGCTCGCCTTCGTTCGCCGCTTCGAATGGCGGATCGATCAGCACGAGGCCGCGCCGCTCCTTCGGCGGCAGGTAGGCGTTCAGCGCGACAAAGCCGTCGGTGCCGACGATGCTCAGCCGACCGTCATGTCCGAGCGCGGCGACGAGCCACTCCCGCTCTTCGGGATGCGCCTCGCAGAGGGCTATCCTGTCTTGCGGGCGCATGAGCGTTTGCGCGATCGCCGGCGAGCCCGGGTAGTAGGCCGGCGTTCCGCTCGCGTCGGCGGGACCGATCGCGCGGATGTAGGGTTCGAGCAGCGCGGCGACCCGCTCGGGCGGCGAGGCTTTCAGGAGGCGCGCCACGCCTTCGCGCCATTCCGGCGAGCGCTTCGCCTCGGCGCCGGTAAGATCGTACCGTCCCGCGCCGGCGTGCGTGTCGATGAAGCGGAAAGACGCGTCCTTGCGGGCGAGATAGACGAGGATGCGCGCCAGGATCGCGTGCTTGAACACGTCGGCGAAGCTGCCGGCGTGGAAGCCGTGACGGTAGTTCACCGGGCTCGATCCGGCCGCGTTCGGCGGGTCATCGCACCGGCGCGATCGAGATCGAATCGCTCCGGCAGGTGCGCGAAGTGACGTTCGGGCAGGTGGCGAAGGCCCTGAGGTCGCGCGTCAGGCAGAAGCGCACGTCGACGAACTCACCCCGGACGCAGGTGACCGCCATGTTGGTCGGCTTCAGGTTGGCGTTTGCGTCGATGAAGGCCTGCTGGATGACCCGCGGCGAATGGCGCTGGCGCTCGCGCGGCGCCTGCAACATCGGCGGGATCACGAGTTGATCGCGGGCGTAGCGCACCGCCGCGAAATAGTCGCGGGCGCTCAATCCGGTGCAGGTTCCGTGCTTGCGGTATTCGTAGGCCGCGAGCCCGGTCGTCGGGTAGAGGTCGCGGGTGTTGGCGAGTTCGGCGGAAGATGGACCGCCGTAACCGCAGTCTTCGGGGTCGGGTCCGCGCCGGTTGTCGGGCCACAGACCATGGACGACGAAGCCGTTCCCTGCGCCGGCCGCGCATTGCTGGGGCGACTTCTCGTCGCCGCCGAGGTCGCAGAAGCCCGGCGACCAGGAAAGCGTCATCACGTAATAGTCGAATGGGGAGGTTGCGACGGAAGGAAGACTCCCGGCGGAGGCGGCGGACAATCCGAGCAGCGCGAGCGCGCCTGCGATCGGTACGGACGCGCGACGGACGAAGCAGAGAAAGTCGAAGACGCGGCTCAATAGCGCGCCTTCAGGCCGTATTCGGCAAACCAGTTGACTTGCCTGAGCACGCCGATCCGGCGCTCGATGATCGGGCGCAGAACGGCGCAGTCCGGCTCGTAAGCGTGCTCGCGGTCGAAGCCCACGACGCACCACTCGACGCCCCAGCTCCATCCGATCATGCCCTCGTTCGCGCCGACGGAATAGACAACCGTCCGCGCCTTCGGCCGCTCGGGAGGCGGGAGGCGGGGGTCGACGATCAGGGCCCGGCCGACGCAGTAGCGGCGCGGAATGTAGTCGATGCCGTTGGAGCGAAAGCCGATCTCGCGGACGCGCTCGTAGCCGGCGATCGCATGGTCGCCGCCCCAATAGGTGTTCTCCGTCTCGGCGAACCGCCCGGTGACGGTCGACAGCACGGCAGGGTCGTCGCAGACCGGAACATTGGCCAGATTGGCGTGGAACGGGGCCCATCGCGCCTCTGCTGGCGTTCCGTAGATCGAATCCTCGGCCGGGCCGCTCACGGCGTGGGCCTGCGAAACAGCGCCGAGCAGCGCCAGACAGCCGATGATTGCGCGAACCATGCCGGTATACCCCGTTGCGGCGCGGACGCACGTCCGCTTCCCTCGCCAAAGCGCGCGGACAATGCGGCGCGGCGCGCGCCAAATCAAGAGCGGAACGCGCCGGGCCAGGCTCAGTTCAGGCGGTTCCTGACGCCCGCGATTTCGCGCGCGACGAGATCGGCGCCTTGGGCGCCCTGCATCTGGTCGCGCAGAACCGCTTCCGCCGCCTTGGCCGCAAGGTCGGCCGCTGCGGCGCGCACGTCGGCGGCGGCCTGCGCCTCGGCGAGGGCGATCTTCGATTCGGCCTGTCTGGTCCGGCGCGCGATGAACTCTTTCATCCGCTCGGCGGCGTCCTTGGCCATCTGCTCGGCCTGGGCGCGCGCCTCGGCGACGATCGCCGCAGCGTTGGCTTCCGCCTCGGCGCTCTTCTTCTCGAAGCTCGCAAGCAGCGCCGTCGCCTCGTCGCGCAGCTTCGCAGCTTCGGCGAGCTCCGACTTGATCGCCTCGCCGCGCGCGTCGAGCGCCTTCAAAACCGTGTGGTGAGCCCCGAGATAGATCAGGAGTGCCGACGAAGGCGAGGAAGCCCAGAAGGACGAAGAATTCGGCGCCGAATTCCATTTTTCGCCTCCGTTCAGCGCTTGATCGAATTCGACCGCTGCCGCGACGGCGGCAGGGTCGGGGGCGCGCCCGGCGAGCCGCTCGACGATCGCTCCCGCGGCGTCGTTCGCGATCTCGGAAACGTTGGTCATCGCCTGGGCCCGGGTCGCGGCGATCTGCCTTTCCGCCGCCGCAATCCTGACAGCGAGGTCGCCTTCCAGCGCCTTGCGTTTGGCCTCGGCGTCGGCCGCGGCCTGGTCGCGCGCGGCCTGGGCCATCGCCTGGGCCTTGCCCCGGGCTTCGGCGAGCGTCCTTTCGTGGGCTGCCGCCGCGGCGTCCGCCTTCTGCTGCATCATCGTCGCGTCGTCGAGGTCGCGGGCGATGCGCGCCCGGCGGTTCTCGATCACTTTCGCGATCTGCGGCAGGGCGCGGGTCGACATGTACCAGTAGAGGAACCCGAACGCGACGAAGAACCAGAGCAACTGCGACGGGAACGTGCTCGTATCGAATGGCGGGAAGTTCGACTGGCCGCCGCCCTCGTGACCGACTTCCGTCTGCGTTGTTCCGGTCTGAGCCATCGCGGATCCTTCGGGAAACAGCAAGCCGGGAAGGCGCCCCGATGTGCGCCTTCCCGCAGGGTTCGGATTGCCGCAGCCGTCAGACGGCGAACAGCAGCAGGAACGAGATCAGGAGCGCGAAAATGCCGAGCGCTTCCGTCACCGCGAAGCCGAAGATCAGGCGGCCGAACTGACCATCGACCGCCGACGGATTGCGCAGCGCGCCGTTCAGGAACTGACCGAACAGAGTGCCGACGCCGATGCCGGCCGCGCCGGTGCCGATGGCGGCCAGACCCGCGCCCACGTATTTGGCGGCGAGGGCGAGTTCATGCGGTTCCATAGGCAGCTCCTATAATTTTCGAAAACGATTGTGCTGGGTGGATCGGAAGGTCAGTGCCCGCCGGGGTGAAGCGCGTCGTTGAGGTACATGCAGGTCAGCATGGCGAACACGTAGGCCTGGAGGAATGCGACAAGCAATTCGAGGGCGTAGAGCCCGATCGTCATGGCGAAGGGCAGGATTGCGACGGCTTTCATCGCCACGCCGGCGCCGAGTAGCATGACGACGAACCCGCCGAACACGTTGAGCGTGATGTGCCCGGCGAGCATGTTGGCGAACAGACGGACCGAGTGGCTGAGCGGGCGCGACAGGAAGGAGATCACTTCGATCGCCACGACCAGCGGCAAAATGTAGATCGGCACCCCCGACGGGACGAACAGGCCGAAGAACTTGGTTCCGTGCTCCTTGACGCCAATGATGACGACGGTGAAGAAGACCAGCAACGCCAGCGCGGCGGTGATGACGATCTGGCTCGTGACCGTGAACGAATAAGGGATGAGACCGACCAGGTTCGAGATCAGGATGAAGAAGAAGATGCTGAAGACGAACGGAAAGAACCGCATGCCGTGTTCGCCGGTCGCCGAGCGCACCATGCCCGCGATGAATTCGTAGCTCATTTCGGCCAGCGCCTGCATGCGGCCGGGCACCCCCGACCCGCCGCGGGCGCCGACCGCCGCTACGAGGCAGCTCAGAGCGACCGCAAGGAGCATATAAAGGCCAGAATTCGTCAGGGAAAAATCGTGTCCGGCGATATGGATGGGGACGACCGGATTTATGGAGAACTGCTCGATCGGATGGATCGCCGGTCCCGATTCGGTCGCCACTTCGCCTAATCCTCGTCTTCGTCCGGGCCGCCAGGGCCCCCGCCGGAAGGTCCGCGCTCGCGCGAGCGGTCGAGTCCCGCCTGCAGGCTCGAGCGCCGCACCCCTTTATCTGCGGCTTCCGTGCGAGACAAGGGCGAATCTTGGGCAGGAGCCCCGCCTTTGGGCGAAGTCTGACGGATCACGTTCCACACACCGGCTGCGACGCCGAGGAAAAAGAACACGATCAGCAGGAAGGGGTTCGTACCGAGCAGGCGGTCGAGCGCCCAGCCGAGGCCGGCGCCGACGATGATGGCGGAAATGAATTCGCTGCCCGCCCGCATGGCGAGCGACATGCCGGAATCGCCCTTGGGCGCGGGCGGCGCGTCCGCCGACGACGGGCTCTCCGCCCGGCGGACGCCGCGCGCTTTGGCGAGCGCGCCCCGAAGTCTTGCGAGGCGTTCCTCGTCGTTTTCCGCCATATTTGCGCCCTCGCCTTCGCCGGCTTAACGAAACCGGGCCTCGTGTCAACGAACCCCGTTCAGGTTTGAGGCTTTCCAGCTGGCGGGAAGGCGCCGTGCCGCCCGGCGCCGCTGGCGAATCGCGATGAGCCCTCGCGCATCTCGCCGCTTGCAATGGTCGCGAGGCCGCGCGCGATTTCGTTGGCGACCGCCTCCCCGCCGCCCAGACCCCACTGTTCGATTGCGGATAACCGGTCGTTCCGCATGGCCGTCTGAGGAAAAGCCGACAACGCCTGAGCGAGCGTCGTCGCCCGCGTGAGCGCGTCCCCGTCTTCGGTCACGTCGTTGACGAGGCCGATCCGGAGCGCCTCCTCCGCGCCGACCGGCCGGCCGGTCAGGATCAGTTCGAGCGCCCGGCCGTGGCCGACGATGCGCGGCAGGCGGATCGTGCCGAGGTCGATGAGCGGCACGCCGAAGCGGCGGTTGTAGAGGCCGAAGACGGCCGAGCGGCCGGCGATCCTCAGGTCGCACCAGAGGGCGAGCTCCATGCCGCCCGCCACCGCCGGCCCTTCAACGGCCGCGATCACCGGCTTCGAGAGGGCGAGGCGCGTCGGGCCCATCGGGCCGAAATCGCCGTGCGGTTCGACCGGCCGCGTCTCGCCTGCCGCCAGCGCGACGAGATCGGCGCCGGCGCAGAAGGCGCCGCCGGCTCCGGTCAGCACGGCGACGTCGGAGCCCGCGTCGGCGTCGAAGGCGCGGAAGGCGTCATAGAGGGCGCGCGCCGTCGCGAGATCGACCGCGTTGCGTCGCTCGGGCCGCTCGATCGTCACCACGGCGACGCGCCCGTCGGTTCGTGTCGTCACCGTCGCGCTCATGCGGGCCGTCCGGGGTTCATTGTCGTCATGATGCGCGTTTAGCATTGAAGGAAAGGAGAGATAAGAGGCGCCCGCGCCGCTTGACCCCCCGGGCCGCGTCGGGCAAGGCAGGCGCCGTTTTCCACGCGAGCGGCCCTCACCCATGCCCAACGCGCCGCGTCCGCCGAAGGCCGAAAAGGCTCGCGGCGGCATCCTGGCCAGCTTCGCCCATCGCCCGCGTCTCATCATCGGGGCGGCGATCATGATTGCGACCTATGTCGTCGTTCCGCATGACTTGCGGGAGGCGACGCGCCTTCTCATCGCCTGGAATGTCGGCGCCTGGGCGTTCCTCGTCATGATCGCCATGATGATGGCGGACCCGCGCCGGGAAGCGCGCGTCCAGGCGAGGCCGGAGGACGAGAACCAATGGGTCTTGGTCGTCCTCGGGATCGTGGCGTCCCTGGCCGCCACCGCGGCGATCGTCGGGGAACTGGGCCCGGTCAAGAATCTCGCCGGCTTCTCCAAGGCCGCGCACCTCGCGCTCGTCGGCGCGACGATCCTGAGCGCCTGGACCTTCCTCAACGTGATGTTCGCGCTGCACTACGCCGGCGTCTACTTCCAGCGTCTCTCCGGCAAATTTCGCGGCGGCCTCGATTTTCCCGGCGACGCCGAGCCGGGATGGGGCGAATTCGTTTATCAGGCGTTCGCGGTCGGCTGCACGTTCGCGAGCTCGGACGTCAATATCACCTCGACGCGGATGCGCCGCATCTGCGCCATCCAGGGGGTCGTCTTCTTCTTCTTCAACGCGATCATTCTCGCCCTCACCATCAACATCGCCGCGAACCTCTTCTGACCGTCGCGATCGAATGAACGGAAACCGCAATGACCGAACCTGACGCTCCGACCCGCGTCCGCGCCGCGCTGCCGCGCGGGCTCGTCGACCGCGACGCCGCCGACATCGCCGCCGCGGAAGCGATGATGGCGAAGATCCGCAGCGTCTACGCGCTCTACGGGTTCGAAGCGGTCGAGACCCCGTTCATCGAATACACCGAGGCGCTCGGCAAGTTCCTGCCCGACCAGGACCGGCCGAACGAAGGCGTGTTCTCGTTCAAGGACGACGACGAGCAGTGGCTGTCGCTGCGCTACGACCTGACCGCGCCGCTCGCCCGCTATGTCGCCGAGAACTACGACCGGCTGCCGAAACCCTACCGCAGCTACCGCGCCGGCTGGGTGTTCCGCAACGAGAAGCCGGGCCCCGGCCGCTATCGCCAGTTCATGCAGTTCGACGCCGACACGGTCGGCGCGGCGACGCGTCGCCGCGGACGCGGAGATCTGCATGATGGCGGCCGACTGCCTCGAGGCGCTGGGGATCAAGCGCGGCAATACGTCATCAAGGTCAACAACCGCAAGGTGCTCGACGGGGTGATGGAGGCGATCGGCCTCGGCGGCGCCGACAACGCCGGGCGGCGGCTCGACGTGCTTGCGCGCGATCGACAAGCTCGACCGGCTCGGCCCCGACGGGCGTGCGCGCTGCTGCTCGGCGCCGGGCGCAAGGACGAGAGCGGCGATTTCACGAAGGGCGCGGGACTGGACGAGCGCTCAGATCGACAACGTCTTCGATTCGCTTCGGTCCTCATGTCGAGGTCCAGGGCGATATGAAGCCGACCCGCTCGATGCTAAGCGCGAGCTGAATTCGAACGTCTGGACTGGCTCGAGAAGCATTCGAGCTGTGGCCGCGATCGGCCTGCGGATCGGTCTCGATGAACTCCGACGGAATCGCCGACCTCGTCGCAGGCGGCCGGATACGACGACGACCGCATTCGCGATCGACCGCTCCGTCGTGCGCGGCCTCGAATATTACACCGGCCCCGTCTTCGAGGCGGAGCTGACCTTCGAAACGCCCGGCGACGACGGCAAGCCGGTCCGCTTCGGCTCGGTCGGCGGCGGCGGGCGCTACGACGGCCTCGTCGCGCGCTTCCGCGCCGAACCGGTCCCGGCGACCGGCTTCTCCATCGGCGTGTCGCGGCTGCTCGCGGCGCTGCGCGCGATCAACAGCCCGATCGTCGCGGCCGCCGAGGCGCCGGGCCCGGTCGTCGTGCTGGCGCTCGACCGCGACCAAGAATCGATGGCGAACACCCAGCGCCTCGTCGCTTCGCTGCGCGCCGCGGGCATCGCGCGCCGAGCTCTATCTGGGCTCGGGCGGCATGAACGCGCAGCTCAAATACGCCGACAGGCGCGGGAGCCGCTGCGCCGTCATCCAGGGCTCGAACGAGCGCGACGCGCCGGGCGGCCCGCAGGTGACGATCCGCGATCTGAAGCTCGGCGCCGAGCTCGCCAAGGCGACCAAGGACCGCGCCGATTATCTGGAGCTTCGCCAGCGCGCCCAGTTCGCTGTCCCGGAGGCCGAGCTCGTCGAGCGCGTGCGCGAGGTGCTGGGTCAGACCTGATTCCGCGTCGCGAAGGGTGCTGAATTCTTGCGCCTACCAAGGGCATCAAAGGAGCGAGCTCGTCGGCGCGGGTACGTGAATGCTTGGATTTTCAGACGGCGTTGGCTCGCTAAGCCTCTGGACTTGTTGTGGAGAAGCGGGCCGACCTAACAGAGCCCAGACGGATATCCGGAGGTTGCCGATTGGTCCCGCAAATCATCAGCTTTCCTGCCAATTCTTGTCGACCCCAGTTTAAAAAGATCCTGACGAATCCCTGGATAAACAACTTGTCGAGATCCGACTTTCAGCGTGAGACTTGGCAAAGCATTAAGCTAAGCATGGAAGCGCATCGGGTCGTGAGAACTCAAGGCTATGAAGCGTCGAAAGGCTCTGCGTCTTCTTCGGCGATAGTCCGAAATTCCAAGTCGGTTGTCTGAGGCGGATCGCCGAGGCGGAAATGTTGATTCAATCGCTGCGGTCCACCGGTGTCTGCCCTTCGCGGGCCCTAGCGGACCCGATATACATTAGCGATGAGTTGGTGACGCAAACGATCGCAGGCTTGGACGCCTCACTGTTGTCGCCAGAAGCTGCTTGTCAATCCGGTATGGACATCGACTTCACAAGAAACAGCTTATCCGTATGCCCACATCCGTTTGATTTCCGACTGCCCCATTTGTGCCTGAGTTCCATGATCTGGCGAGTGCGTCCGGGAAGCAGACGCGCACGATAATTCTGAGCCACGCGGTATCCAATGATCTGCGTCTTACCGTTAGTTTCTTTGAGACAGAAGGCGCTTTTGTAAATCCTCAGGCCTCCGTTCAAAACGTAGCGAAATCTGCGTTGAGCAGCGTAGGAATAACCAGTTTCGATCCGGTTGTATCCTTGTGGAGAGGGCGCGTCACATGCGAGGGGACGGGCTCGGTCGCAACCTCCGCCGGGACTATATATGCTTCGATTCGGGTTGTTGAGGGTCGCGACGTAAAAGGTGCTTGGGGGTTTATGGCCATGGGCACGAAATCTCTGTTGGACGTCGTCACCGCGAATAGTATGTTAGTGACAAATGCACAGTTGGGCGGTCAATAGCTGTCCGTAAAAAAACTCCACTTAGACACAAGTCTATTCCAACAGCTTCGATGCCATTGTGTGACCGGTATTTGTCAATTCTACGAAAAGCTTCTGAACCTGATATTCAGCAGCCGGTGCCGACGCTTGACTATAGAATACATCAACAAAGCCCCTCTGCTTTAACGAATGGATAGCTCGCTTGGCTTTTGCTCGGCAAACCCTGCGGCGCTCAGGAGATAACCCGGGTTGGCCCCGGTCGAGGTCATTGTAAAATAGGTGCGCGAAATCGCCAGCCTCGGAACCGACGCCTTGAACTGCGCTCGCAGCCAGCTGCTTGAGGATTTTCATCTGTTGCACGGATAGTCCCCTTCCCAAATGACGTCCCTTAAGTAGAACACGGGTAGCACTTATCTGACGCATGCGCAGAGTCAATTGCCTCGACCGTCCCTGTCAGGCGGCGGTCGCCGCCGAGCTCTATCCCGGCGCGGCCGGCATCAACGCGCAGCTCAAATACGCGGACAAGCGCGGGAGCCGCTGCGCCGTCATCCAGGGCTCGAACGAGCGCGACGCGCCCGGCGGTCCGCAGGTGACGCATCCGCGATCTCAGGCTCGGCGCCGAGCTCGCCAAGGCCACGAAGGACCGCGCTGATTATCTGGAGCTCCGCCAGCGCGCTCAAATTTCCGCGCCGGAGGCGGAGCTGGTCGAGCGCGTGCGCGAGGTGCTCGCGCGGGAGTGAGGCCACGCTCCGTGCCGCCGAAACAGTCGGCAAGTCATGCGGTTGATTGAACGGGGCGACGGGGCAGTTTTTTCTTGCGCCGTTTTCGTCTTGGAGAAGTCGTCAAGTCCGTCTAAGCTGACCAAGCCTCAGGGCGGGTTTTGCACTCGAGTGTCGTTACGAAGATTTCCTCGGAAATCCTGAGGAAAACAGGAGGAATTTGCATGTTTTCAGGCGGACGTTCCCACGGTTCCTGGATCTCCCTCGCGATCGGCCTCGGGCTCGCCGCGGCGCCGGTCGCGAGCGCGCTCGCGCAGGACAAGAAACCCAACATCATCGTCATCATGGGCGACGACGTCGGCTGGGAGAACATCGGCGCCTATCATCAGGGGCTGATGTATGACACCACCCCGAACCTCGACAAGCTCGCCAGCGAAGGCATGCGCTTCACCGACTATTACGCCGAGCCGAGCTGCACCGCCGGCCGCGCCAACTTCATCACCGGCGAACTGCCGATCCGCACCGGCCTCACCACGGTCGGCCAGGCGGGCGCCAAGGTCGGCATGCCCGACGCGGCCCCGACGATCGCCACCGCGCTGAAGGCGCTGGGTTACGAAACCGGGCAGTTCGGCAAGAACCATCTCGGCGATCTGAACCAGTATCTGCCGACCGTGCACGGGTTCGACGAATTCTTCGGCTACCTCTATCACCTCGACGCGATGGAGGATCCGTTCTGGCACTCCTATCCGCCGGCGCTGAAGGACGTCGTCGGCCCGCGCAACCTGCTGCACACCTTTGCGACCGACGTCGACGACCCGACCGTCGAGCCGCGCTGGGGCAAGGTCGGCAAGCAGAAGATCGTCGACGAGGGACCGCTGCCGCCGCACCCGATGCCCGGCATCAAGTACAACATGGAGACGGTCGACGAGGACATCCTCGATTTCACCAAGAAGTTCATCGACAAGGCGGAGAAGGACGGCAAGCCGTTCTTCGTCTGGCTGAACCCGACCCGCGTCCACGTCATCTCGCATCTGTCGCCGAAATATCAGGCGATGCTGACGCCGGAAAACCAGTGGTATCTGGAAGAAGGCGTGATGAAGCAGCTCGACGACGTCGTCGGCGGGGTGATGGACAAGCTGAAGGCCGACGGGCTCGACAAGAACACGATCGTCGTCTTCACCACCGACAACGGCACGGAAAACTTCACCTGGCCCGACGGCGGCAACACGCCCTTCGCCGCCGGCAAGGGGACGATCATGGAAGGCGGCATGCGCGTGCCGATGATCGCCCGCTGGCCCGATCACATTCCGGCCGGAAAGGTCGAGAACGGCATCATGTCCGGTCTCGATTTCTTCCCGACCCTGACGGCGATCGCGGGCGACGCGAACATCAAGCAGGAATTGCTGACGGGCAAGGATCTCGGCGGCAAGACCTACAAGGTCCATCTCGACGGCTACGACCAGACCAGCCTGCTGACCGGCAAGGGGCCGTCCAACCGCCACGAGATCTTCTATTTCGCGGAAGGCACGCTCGGCGCGGTGCGCATCGACGACTGGAAGTATCGCATGATCGACCAGCCGGACGGCTGGCTCGGCGGGACCGTCCATCTCGACTGGCCGATCCTGTCCAATCTGCGGCTCGATCCGTTCGAGCGGATGCTGTTCGCCAAGGGCAACAACGGCTCGATGGGCTACGGGATGGACTTCTACGCCCACGAGTTCTGGCGCTTCGTCTTCCTGCAGCAGAAGGTCGGCGAATACGCCCAGACCTTCATCGACTATCCGCCGATGCAGCGCGGCGCGAGCTTCAATCTCGAAGCCGTCAAGGCCGAGATCGAGGAACGCATCAAGGCGATGAAGGGAAAGATGGAATAGGCGGGGAAGCCGTTTCGACGCGAATCCGTCCGCCCGGGTTTTCGCCCGGGCGGACGGTTTCGCGACGAGTGCGGTCTTGTCGGCGAAACAGGATTTAGGTAGAATATTGATGCCTAGGTACCCAGGAACCCGAAATGGCCCTGAGCATCAAAGATCCCGAAACCGAAAGGCTCGCGCGCGCTCTGGCGGAGCGGACGGGCGAGTCCCTCACGATCGCCACCCGGCGCGCGCTGGAGGAGCGGTTGCGCCGGGTCGGCGGGGCTACGCGCCGGGCGGCGCTGCTCGAGGATCTCGCGGCGATCCGTCGTCGCTGGAGCGCGATGCCGACGCTCGATTCGCGCAGCGCCGACGAGATCATCGGTTATGACGACAACGGGCTGCCCAGGTGATGGTGATCGACACTTCGGCGATCGTCGCCATCGCGCTGAATGAACCCGAGGCGGAAGCCTTCGAAAGGACGATCGCCGATGCGTCGATTCGCCTGATTTCGGCCGCCACCGTGCTCGAGGCCGCGATGGTCATCGAGACCCGGCTCGGCGAGGCAGGCGGAAGCGAGTTCGACTTGTGGCTGCACAAGGCTGGCGTCGAGATCGTCCCGGTCGACGCGGAGCTGGCCGACCAGGCCCGGCGCGCCTGGCGGCGCTTCGGCAAGGGACGCCATCCCGCCGGACTGAACTTCGGCGACTGCTTCTCCTATGCCCTGTCGGCGCTGACGCAGGAACCGCTGCTCTTCAAGGGCCACGATTTTTCGAAGACCGATATTGTGGCCGCCTGAGGCGCGGCTGCGAAGGATTCCGCTCGGGCGGTCCCCCTCTTTTCCTGTCCCGATACAGCACCCGCTGCGCCGTTCTTGTTGACGCGCCTCGCAAAGGATATCGTCCCGCCTGACGCCGATCCCGGCTGCGCCGAAAAGTCAATTCCGTCGCCCGAATCCCCCGCCTGGCTCCTATGGAGGGTGAACGCCGTGACTCCCGCACAATACGCCAGCGCTTTCCGCAAGCTTCGCGTGTATCTCGACAGCGAGCCCGGCGACGACGATCCGCAGCCGACGCCGATGGCGTTGAACGAGCGGGGACGAACCCCTCCCAGCCTGTCGTGGCGGCCGCGCCAGGAGATCGTCGACGTCAAGAGCTACCTGCTCGTCTCCGGGGGAGGCGCGCCCTCGAAGCCGTATTTCGGGAAGTTCGGGCCGGCCTTGAAAACAGCCCTCTACATCGAGGCGAAGATCTTCCGCATCGACGGGACGATCGAAACGAATTCCTTCCAGTACGACCAGATCGCCTATGGCCTCATCGCCCCGTTCTGGGGCAAAGGATATCCGGAAGAGTGCCAGCTTGCGCTTCAGCTTTGGCATCGCCTTGGATTGGGGCCGCCGAACGTCAAGGACATGGTGCTTGAAAATGGCTCGATCGGCCTCGACTGCAATGGCTTTGTCGGAGGCTACCTCGAGCGGAGCCGCAACCCCGCGCAATGGCTGCGCACGCGCGGAACCATGACCGGAACGCCGATCAACGAGCTCCTGAGGATGAATGGCGCGTTCCTGAATTCCATGGCGGATTTCGCGCCGCCCGAAGGCCGCTCGATGCTGATGGCGCTCTGCGATCAGAACTCGGGGATCGTCCGAGACTACAACGACACTCCCGTCGGACACATCGTGATCACCGAGCCCGGCACGGCTCGCCGGCAGGCCGACGGAACGGTGACGATTACGGTATCGGAATCCACCGGCCACGTCGGCATCACGACGTCGGTGTACACGATCAAGTCGCTGGTGAAGACGACCCCCTCCGGGGCGATCTTCCAGGTCCAGCGGGGCTCGAAGAAGGGCATGGCCGAGGAGTTCGGCGCTTTCAAAATCCGTCGATTGAACTGACCGGCATCGACGCGCTCCTCACTTCGCCGGCGTGCCCTGGCGACCTCAGCCCTCTCGAAGTCCCCGAAGGCGGCGATCATCGCGCACGCCGGCACCGGCGCCGGCGCCGGCGTATGCGTTTCTGCACTGGTGCTCTGGAGAGCGACAACCTGTCGCACTCAAAAGTGCTGCCTGTCGGCACCATGTTTACCAAAAACCGACACGGAAAACCGAAGCGGAGGGTTCCATGGGAGCCACAGAGGGGGTGGGCGAACTCAAAGGCGAGTTGTTTGGCGTCATCGCCCATCTGCGCGATTTGTTTGGGAAACTTCCAGCGAGCGCATTCGAAAAGTCTCCACTTCTGAAGCAGCTTCATGATGCAGTGAAAAATATCTACGAGAGTGAGACGCTGCATCCGGCGTTCAGGAAGCTCGACGAGTTGGTTCCGCTTCCGGACGCCAAGTCTGGGACGAAGTCTTTGGATCCGTTTCCTGAGCCATCCATTGATCCATTCCCTAATTCATTCCCTGATCTGTCCAAGCCTCCTGGCGGCTAGAGAGTAAACTCCAGAAGGGAGGCAAAAATAGCCCGGTTTACAAGTATTATTGATTCTGTCGAGGAGTTCAGTCCATGAGTAAATCGGAATTGACTCTTGAACAGTATAATTTCCTCCAAAATGAATACGAAAATGATTGGGATTGCGGAAAGTATCTTATAGTTGGGGTAAAGAAGGGTCCCAATCCAAGAGAAATTTCATTTCGCGTTCGGCCGAATATCGTGGTGCCTGATGCCTACTTCAATCTGGAGACTGAAATTGAACATGCCTGCACAATATTGACCGTAATGTTTCCAGATGATGACGAATGGTCAAGGCAAAGATTCAACATTTATTTCACTAGACTTAAGAATTTGGCGAGATCTTCGCTTGGGCAGGATCAAGTGACGCTGGGTTCCCTTGCTTTGAAATCGTTGCAAGACGATATCGTAATTAGGGAAAGCGGTAGAATAAAGAACAAATACATAATTGAGCTGGGAAAATGGGCTGCGATATTTGGGGCAGTATTTTTTGGCGCGTATTTGATATCCTTAGGCGATCCATTGGTAAGTAAGACAATAAAAGATAAGACATTCTTTCTCATGATGCTTGGGAGCATGTTAGGAACGTGGCTGTCATTTTCAATTAGAAAACCCACTCTCGCATTTGCAGAGCTTGCTGCGATCGAGAAAGATCTGCTAGATCCAAAAGTTCAACTCCTCTTTGTAGCAGGGTTGACAATCGTGGTGGCTCTGATCCTTGCGACCGGCATGGTGGTGATAACAGTCGGAGCCTTCAAGACCAACTTCTTGATGTCTCAGGCCGTCGGAGGAGATTTCAACGCCGGCGTGGCTGCGATGAGGGCTATCCTCATTGGTTGCCTCTGCGGTATCGGTGAGCAGGCTCTCCCGAACGCGGTTGGTCAGCGGGCGACGGCGTTCGTCGGCGCCCTCGGCGGGACTACGGCCGGAGCAGTGGGCGGCGTGACTTCTGGCGTAGGGGTTTCAGTCGGCGGCGGACCCGGTGATGGAGGTCGCGGATCGAATGGCGGAGGTCACAAGACACCCGCGGAGGAGGCTGCTGAAAAAGCCAACGTCGCCGAGACGGCGAAGAAGGACGCAGGCGTTAAGGCCGACGAAGCCACGAAGGCGAAACAGGAAGCTTCCGACAAATCTGAAGTCCTCGAAAAGGCCAAGCGCGAGGCGGCCCAGACAATAGCGGACGCCGACAAAGCCAGGAAGGACGAGTCGGACAAGGCCGCTGCATTCGAAATAGCGAAGACAGAGGCCGCCCAAAATCCCTCGTCCAAGGAGGCCCAGGAGAAGGCGGCGGCTGCGGACAAGGCGAAGACTGCCGCCGCGAAACGGGCGGAGGAAGCCGAAAGAGCGAAGAACGAGTCCGCGCGGAAAGTTCAGGCGGCGGAACCGGCCAAGAAGGACGCGGACGAAAAGGCCGTGGCCGCTGAGAAGGCCGCGACTGAGGCCGTGAACAAGGCCGCCGCGGCAAAGAAGGCGGCCGACGAAGCCGCGGCCAAGGTTAAGGCCGCGGAAAAGACCAAACAGGGTTGATCTTCGGGAAGGTCTACTTCCCGCGTTGCTGTCTCTTCACCCACTCGGCCCGCTCGAAATCCTCGAAAGCGGCGATCATCGCGCGCCAGGTCCTTTCCGCCACGGTCGGGTCGAGGCCCTGGGCCGTCGCGTCCGCCCGCACTTTTGCGATGATCGCCTCGACCCGGGCCGGCGCGCTGACCGCGGCCGGATCCTTCTTGAAGCGGCCCGCCTCCGCGACATATTTTCCCCGCTCGGCCATCAGCCCGACGATCGCGTGGTCGATCCGGTCGATGTTCTGGCGCACCTCGGCGAGGGTCGCGCAGCATTTGCCGCCGTCGACCGACGGATTTCCCCAGATAGGCCGGCGGGTTCCCCGCGTCGTCGGCGCGGGCGCCGCGGCAGGCGAGGAGGGCGAGGGCGAGCAGGATCTTGCGCATCGACGTCGGGGCGTCCGGGCAGTAAGGTCGATGGATAGCGCGGACGGGGGCGACCGACAAACTCCTTGAAATGAAAGCTTTACGGGCCGAGGCGAGTTCGTGCTAGTGTTCCCGTTTCTGTTCTATTCCGAGAGAGATCGCGAATGGGCGTCGATTGATTCTCCCGGCTGAACAAGAGGCCCGGGAAAGGCGAAGACAATTGTGCCTTTGGAACATCCCCGGCCGTCGCGCCGGTGTCCGAGAGGATCCCCGTCGCAAGGACCGAACTCGGGCGTCGGTCGATTCGAAGCCCTCAGGACGCCGATCCGCGCGTCAATTTTTTAATTTGGATTGCTCGTAACGCGTTGAAAAGTCTCGAATTGGAGCCGAAAAAGCCCAAAGTTAAATCGCAAGGAAATCCAAGGCCGCTTTCTTGGTTCGACTTGGGTGCGGCTTGGAGAATTTGGCCGGTGAACCGTCGCAAGCCGAATTGCGCGGCCGCGGTCGGCGGCGTAAAGCCGGGCGGAGACAAGAAGAAACCATGGGGGCCCGATGACCGGCGCCAAATATGTGCCCGCGCCGACGCATGCGCGCCGCTTCGGCCGGGCGCGCGAAGCGCGGGCCGCCTCGATGCTGGAAGACTGCACCGAGCTCATCGCCGATCTGCACGCCGCCACGGGCGAAGCGCGAATGACGGATATCGCGAGCCACCTCGGCGTCGCCCATCCGACCGCGAGCAAGACGATCGCGCGCCTGAAGCGGGAGGGTCTTGCGGTGTCGGAGCCCTATCGCGGCGTGTTCCTGACCCCGGCCGGCCAGGCGATGGCCGAGCGCTCCCGCCAGCGGCACCGCCTGGTCGTAAACCTGCTCCTCGCCATCGGCGCGCCCGCCGAAGCGGCCGAAGCCGACGCCGAAGGCATCGAGCACTACGTGTCCCAGGCGACGCTCGAGGCTTTCGACGTCTATCTGAGGAAGCGCGGCTGAGTCTCGTCTCAGCGCTGGCCCGCGCCCTCTTTCGCCGCCGCGACGAACCGGCGAACGCGCGCCGCGTTGGCGCCGAAGTCGTGCTTGCCGAGGCGCGAAACGCAGCGGACGTCGATTGCCGTCCGCGTCGCGCCGGGGCGGACGCGGATGGCGATGTCGGTGACGAGGCCGAAGAACAGCGACCGGTCGGTCGCCTCGATCAGGGCGGAGCCGTCGCCGGCGAGGTTCGGCGGTTCGGCGTCGACGATGCGCCAGCCGAGGTCGCTCGCTACGCCGAGCGCCAGCCGGTAGGCCTCGGTCGGGTCCATCTCGACCTTCACGGTCTCGATATCCGGATAGGCTGCCCGCTGGGCGGCGGCGGTCTCGTCGTTCAGCGCCGGCGGATGGGCCCCGGCGCGGGCCGTGCGCGCCTTGGTCGACAGCATGAACGGCGGAGGCGAGGCGAGATCGGTCGAGACCTGGTTGATCGGCGGCAGGGCGAAGGCGACGACGGCGAGACAGGCGGGGTAAGCGAGCAGCGCCGCCGCGAGAGCGAACCCGAACGCGGCCTGCCCCGCGCCCCTGAGCCCGTCGCGCCAGATCGTCGCGGCGGCGGATCCGGCGAGCGCCACGGCGATTGCCGCGATGACGAGCGCCGCGGCGAAGACGGTCAGCGCCGCCGGAGGATCTGCGGCGCGCAATCGCGCCAGGGCGACCGCGACCGCGGCGATTGCCGCGGCGAACGCCGCAAGCCGCCTCGACCATCGCGCCGCGCCGGCGACCGGCTCATCGACGATCAGCTGGCGCAAAACCTCTCCAATCGTCTCAGGCTATTTGACGGCCCCTGCGGCGAAGCCGTTGCGGGTCGTGATCTCGCCGCCGGCGTCGTTGAAAGTCTTCGGGTCATCGCCAAGCTGCACCGTCGGCATGCAATCGGGATTGCAGGCGTACGATACGCGCGAAGCGCCATTCTGCAAGACCACGACCGACCTGTCGGGAAGAACGCGCAGCCGCTTTTCGAGGATGATCGCGCCATGCGAGTCGAGCGCGATGAGGTTCGTCTCGCCATAGCCCTTGCCGGTCAGCACCACCGCGTCGCCGCTCTTCAGCATCGTCACGTCGGCGATCATCGGATTGCCGACGATGAGGGTCGATGTTCCCTCGGGAATCCTGGCGACCCTGGCCTCGTCGAGCGTGATCGTCACGACTTCTGGGGACGCCGCCGCGCGGGCCGGCTCCGGGCCGAATGCGGCGACAAAGGCGAGCGCGAGCCAGAAGCGGGATGACATCGAAGCGACCTCTCTACGCGGGTAACGGTGTACGCGGGCACGAGGCCCATTTCGCCCGCGAGTGGTGAAAGAAGCTTCAACGGAAGCGCGGCGCCGCAGCGTCACGTTGGCGGAAATATCGCTGCGCCTTCGTCCGCCGGCCCGACCTGTCCGCGGAATGCGGCGAACAGCTCCCGTCCCATGCCGACGTGAGCCTGCGAAAGGTCGGCTTCGGCGTGGCCCCTCCGGGACCACACCTCTTCCGAAACCAGGACGTCCAGGCGGCCGGCGATTGCGTCGAGCCTGATGACATCGCCGTTGCGGATCTTCGCGATCGCCCCGCCCGCGGCGGCCTCCGGCGTCACGTGCAGCGCCGAAGGCACTTTTCCCGACGCGCCCGACAGACGCCCGTCGGTGACCAGGGCGACGCGATGGCCGCGGTCCTGCAGCACGCCGAGCGGCGGCATCAGCTTGTGCAGCTCCGGCATGCCGATCGCCTTGGGGCCCTGGAAGCGGACGACGGCGACGACGTCGCGGTCGAGCTCGCCCGCGCGGAACGCGGCGTGCAGTTCTTCCTGGCTATGGAAGACCCGCGCCGGCGCCTCGATGACGTGCCGTTCGGGGGCGACGGCGGACGTCTTGATGACGGCCCGGCCGAGCGGCCCGTCCAGCACGCGCAAGCCGCCGGTGGGCTGAAACGGATCGTCTGCGCCCCGCAGGACGTCCCGGATCCCCCGTCTTCTCCGGCGCGGGGCGCCAGTGGACCTCGCCGGCGGCGTCGAGATGCGGCTCGAAAGCGTAGTCGGCGAGCCGTTCGCCCCAAACGGTCCGCGCATCGCCGTGCAGGAGCCCCGCGCCTTCGAGTTCACGGATGAGGACGCCCATTCCGCCGGCGGCATGGAAATGGTTCACGTCCGCCTTGCCGTTGGGATAGATCCGGGTCAGGAGCGGCGTCACTTCGGCGAGGTCGGCGAAGTCCTCCCAGGTCAGCGCAATGCCTGCGGCGGCCGCCATCGCGACCAGATGGATGGTGAGATTGGTCGATCCGCCGGTCGCGCTGAGCCCGACGACGCCGTTGACCACCGCACGCTCGTCGATGACGTGGCCGATCGGGGTAAATTCGTTGCCGAGCGCAGTCAGCTCCAGCGCCCGCTTCACGCCGAGCGTCGTCAGCGCGTCGCGCAAGGGAGTGTTGGGATTGACGAACGAGGCGCCTGGGAGATGGAGCCCCATGATCTCCATCAACATCTGGTTGGTGTTGGCGGTGCCGTAGAAGGTGCAGGTGCCCGGCGCGTGGTAGGCCTTGGCTTCGGCTTCCAGCAGGTCGGCGCGGCTCGCCTTGCCTTCGGCGTAGAGCTGGCGGATCTTTGATTTTTCGTCGTTGGCGAGCCCCGACGGCATCGGCCCGGCGGGCAGGAACACCGCCGGCAAATGCCCGAACGAAAGGGCGCCGATCAGAAGCCCCGGGACGATCTTGTCGCAGACGCCGAGGAAGACCGCCGCGTCGAACATATCGTGCGACAGCGCAACTGCGGTCGAGAGCGCAATGACGTCGCGGGAGAACAACGAAAGCTCCATGCCCCTTTCGCCCTGGGTCACGCCGTCGCACATCGCCGGCACGCCGCCTGCGACCTGCGCTGTGCCGCCGACCGCCCTTGCCGCCTGTTTGATGAGGTCGGGAAAGCGGGCGAAGGGTTGATGGGCCGAGAGCATGTCGTTGTATGAGGTGACGATCGCGAGATTGGGTCCCGTTCCGTCGCGCAGCGCCTCCTTGTCGTCGGCTGCGCAACCGGCGAAACCGTGGGCGAAATTGGCGCAGCCGAGGCGCTTGCGCACTGGCCCCTTGGCGACCGCGGCGTCGATTCGATCGAGATAGGCGCGTCGCGAGGCGCGGCTCCGTTCAGCGATCCGCAGGGTGACTTCGGCGACTCGTGCGTTGAGTTCGGTCATGCCTGACTCCTCCATCGCAAAAACGGGCGGGGCACGGCGCGCGGTCCCCGTCCGAGGCCCGTCCAACCCGCATCAATCTCAATAGCCGATCTGGCTGCGAACGATCCTGGTGAAGCGGCTGCGCTCGTCCTTGGACAGATTGGCGGTCGCAACGTCGAGCCCCTGGTCGTTCAGGCCGCCCGCCTTGGCGAAGGCGTTCCATGCAGCGGCCTTCGCGAGATCGCGCTCCACCACGCGTCCGACGACATAAAGGTGAGCGAGCCGGTTTTGGGCGATCGGGTTGCCTTTCGCCGCGGCGATCCTGAGAATCTTGACCGCGCCGGCCTCGTCCTTCGGCACACCCACGCCGTTGAACAGCATGATCGCATATTCCACCTGCCCGGCGATGATGCCGCCGTCGGCCGCGCGCTTGAGCCAGTGCGCCCCTTCGGTCACGTTCTGGGGAAGGCCTTTCCCCTCGCGCAGCATCACCCCATAGGAATAGGCGCCATTGTCGTCGCCTGCCTTGGCGGAGGCGAGGAAATATCGCGCGGCCGCGACGTAGTCGGGCGTCTGCCCATTGCCCGTGTCGAGCGCCATCACGCCGAGATTGTAGAGGGCGCCCGGATGGTTCCTGGTCGCAGCGCGTTCGAACTGCTGCTTGGCGGCGATGCGGTCCTTCGGGACGCCGTCGGCGCCTTCGAGCCGCAACACGCCGAGTTCGTATGCGGCTTGCGGATCGCCGAGATTGCTGGCGAGGGCGTACCAGCGCGACGCCTCGAGGTCGCTTTTTCCGACCGCCGCGCCGTCGTGGTAGGTTTCGCCGATCAGCGTCATCGCGGCGGCGTCCTTGGGATTTGCGTCGATGCGACGCTCGGCCTCCCTGAGGGCGAAAAGGAAATTTCCGCGCTGGTAGGCGCCGAAAGCGTAATCGGGCGGCTTGCCGTCGGCCCGCGGCGGCAAGGGCGTCGGCGGTTGCGCCAACGTCGCGCCGGCGGAGACATTGCCTAGCGGCGAGACGCCGAGCGGCAAGACGGCGTTCGCGTCCGGCGTCTGCGACCAGGCGTTTGTGGCGAAAACGAGCGCGAGGACTGCGGCGAGCGGAAGCCTCGTCATGGCGTCCCCGCGACGACCTTCGACACAAGCTCGTAGGCTTGACGGACGGCTGCGGCGGGCGAGTTTGCTTCCCAGACTGCACCCTCGAGCGCGACGAAATCCGCGCCGGCGCACGCCAGCCGGCCCGCCGCCTCGATCGTCTCGGCATAGGCGACGCACGGAATCTCGAAGACCTCCGCCCACCAGCCGACCCGCTCGAGGAGAAGCTCCAGCGGCATCGCCGGCGCCTCTCCACGCGGCTCTCCGAACATCACGTAATCGGCGCCCATTTCCCCCGCCGTCATCGCCTCGTCGCGCATGCGCAGGCCCGCCGCGCCGACGATTCGCTCGGGCTTCAGACTGTCGAGCGCCTCTTCGAGCGCCTCCCCCGCGCCGGCGACCTGAACTCCGTCAGCTCCTAGCCGCGCCGCGAGACGCGCGTCGTTCTCGAGGATGAGCGCACAATCAGCCGAAACCGCGGCGTCGACCAGCGGGCCGACAATCGCCTTCGCGTCGCCCGCCGCTCCCGGCGCGAGCCTGACGAGCATGCTTGCGACCGGCGCCGCTGCGAGAACCTCGGTGAAACGACTGGCGAACGCCGCCGCGTTCGCCGCCGACAAGCGCGGCGTGACGAGACAGAGCGAGCATGAATGCTGATCGGGCGGCGTCGGCGGCATATGCAGTCACTTGGCGAGAGACCCGTTTGGGCGCCAAATGAGGCATAAGAGAGTTCAAGGCAAGCCCTTTGGGACCTGCAAAATCCGACCTGCCGCTGTCATTCGAGATTTGTGTGACGGGCGCGCATCGTCTCCGCGGTCTCGTTAAACAGGGGGCGCAGCCTGAGGATCACGAGTTCGAAGGCGATCATTTGCGCCGTCTCGAACAGGGAACCCATCGGCAGGACCGAAAGCTGGCCGCCCCGATCGTCAGCCATCGTCTGCGCCGGGATGACCGCGACGACATCGACGTGGCGTGCCAGTTCACCCTGGGGCTGGGCGGTGATCAGCGCCGTGCGGGCCCCCGCCTTGCGCGCGATCTCGACGAGGGCGCGGGCGGTCGCGAGATCGCCGGGGCCGGCGGAGACGAAGAGCAGGTCCCCGGCGCCGACCTCGGGCGCCGTCATGTCGCCCCAGACCGCGACATTGCGGCCCATGTGGAACAGGCGCATCGCGAACCCCCGCATTTGCAGGCCCTCGCGGCCGAGCCCGAAGACGACAATGCGCTTCGCTTTCACGATCTCCTCGATCAGCCCGTCGAGGGCGTTCTCGGACATTGCCGCGAACACGCCTTCGAGGTCCTTCAGCGCTCCTTTCGCCAGCGCGTTCAAGCTTTCCGCCATCATTTCCTCCCTTGTCCGGTTTCGACGCCCGTTCATACCGACTTCCGCATCACGATCGGACATTCGACTTTGATCTGCCGCGGGCGCATCGCGGACCCGGCCGCCGCGTCGATGAGAAGCTCGGCCGCGATCGACCCCATCTCGAAATGCGGAAGGAGCACGGTCGTGAGCGGCGGATGCAGATGCTGGGCGATTTCCCGGTCGTCGTAGCCCATGACCGCGACATCGTCGGGAATTTTCCGCCCGAGTTCTCGGAGAGCCTCGTAGCATCCGACCGCCATGAGGTCGTTGGCGCAGAAGATTGCAGTCGGCGGAGCGGGCAGGGCCATCAGCGCTCTCGTCGCGTCGTAGCCGGAAAGCGGCTGCCAGTTGCCTTCGCGCACGAGGTCGGGATCGAAGGGCAAGTCCGCCGTCGCGAGCGCCTGACGATAGCCCCTCAGTCGATGGCGCGCGGCCTCCATGCTCGCTTCGCCGTTGATGTAGCCGATCCGCCGATGGCCTGCGCGGATGAGAACGTCGGCCGCGGCGTGTCCGCCGGCCACCTCGCCCGGCGCGACCGAGGTCAAGGCGCTGGTCGCGGAATGACAGTTGAGGAGCACCGCCGGCCAGCGCATGAGCGCGGCGGGAAGATCGATGAAACGCGTATTGATGGTGGCGTAGATGAGCCCGAGAAGCGGACGGGAGGCGAGTTCGGCGAGTGCTGCAGCCTCCATCACGACGTCGCCTTGCGTCACCATCACCGTGACCGTCAGCCCCTGCTCCCACGCCTTTTCGCGCACGCCATCGAGCCCGATCGCGGTCCAAGGGTCCGTTGAGATCTCGTCGCAGACGAAGCCGATCGATGTCGGCGCCGAATCGCCGGGCGCGCCCCCGCGCCGCACCGGCTGGTAGCCGAGCCGGACCGCGGCCTTCATCACCCGCTGCCGTGTCTCGGCCGAGAGGCGGGCCCCGTCGGCATGATTGAGAACCAGAGAGACCGTGGTCTGTGAGACGCGCGCCTCGTTGGCGATGTCAATCATCGTGATCCGGCGGCTGGACGCGGCTCCCCCCCGGTAGACTCGCTTCTCCTCCTGCCGGCGGCGCTTTGCGCCGGTTGAGGAGCGGTTTTCGTCCAGCATCGCTCCCTCGAACCCCGTGCGCAAATATTATTAGCATGACAACGCCATGGAATTCAATCGAAAACTCCTCTGTGTCAGCTTTTCCGTTGACAAGTTTTAGCACCCTATTATCCTTGGATCAGGTCGGGGTTCGAACGCGAAGAAATGGAGCGGCCTGTAACCGCCCGGGAACGTCATCGCATCCCGAAATTGAACGGCGAGAGAGCCGTCGCGACGCGCAACGCGCGTTTGTGGAGAGGAGGAAAGCCAGATGCTTATCACTCGTAGACACGTGCTTATCGGATCCGTCGGCGCCGCCGCAGGACTGACGATCATTCCCGCTTTCGGCCAGGTGCCGCCGCTCAAGAAGAAGGACCACTACAAGGTCGGCTTCGCCCAAACGGAAAGCAACAATCCCTGGCGTCTCGCGCAGACCGCGAGCATGAAGGACGAGGCCGCCAAGCGCGGCGATCAGCTCGTCTATACAGACGCCGCCAGTTCCGCCGCCAAGCAGGTCGCCGACGTCAACAGCATGATCGCCCAGGGCGTCGATTTCATCTTCCTCGCCCCTCGCGAAGAGAAGCCGCTCATTCCCGCCGTCATGGCCGCAAAGAAGGCCGGTATCCCGGTGCTGCTGGTCGACCGCAACGTCGATCCGTCGCTCGCCAAGCCCGGCGTCGATTTCCTCGCCTTCATCGGCTCGAATTTCGTGCAGGAAGGACAACGCGTCGCTGATTGGACGATCCAGAAGACTGGCGGCAAGGGCAGGATCATCGAGCTCGAAGGATCCGTTGGCGCTTCGCCGGCGAACGACCGCAAGAAGGGCTTCGACGAGACGATCAAGGCCAAGGCGCCGGAAATGGCCATTCTGGCGAGTCAGTCCGGCGACTTCAACCGCGCCAAGGGCCGCCAGGTCGCGGAGACGCTCCTGCAAGCTCATCCGGACGCGACAATCGTTTACGCCCACAACGACGAAATGGCCCTCGGCGCCATCGCCGCGATCGAGGCGGCGGGAAAGGTCCCGGGCAAGGACATCCTCGTCGTCTCGATCGACGGCGAGAAGGACGCCGTACAGGCGATCGTCGACGGCAAAATGGGGTGCTCCTGCGAGTGTAATCCGCGCTTTGGTCCGTCGGCGTTTGACATCCTCTACAAATACGCGAACGGCGACAAGATCCCGCCAATGATCATCAACCCGGACAACTTTTACGACGCCAGCAACGCCAAGGAGGCGCTCGCAGGCGCCTACTGAGACCGCTTGAACGGCAGATCTTGCCGAAACCCCTGCCGCCTGCTTTCCTGCCGGCGGGAGGGCGCGTCTCGGATCGGACGCGCATGAAAGCCGAAAGTCATCAATGCCGTCGACCCCTCCGTTCCTCGTCATGCGCGACATCGAGAAGCGCTTTCAGGGCGTCAAGGCGCTGTCCTCGGCATCGCTCGAGGTCGACCCCGGCGAGATCATGGCGCTCGTCGGCCAGAACGGTGCCGGCAAATCGACCCTCATAAAGGTCTTGACCGGCGCATACACGCGGGACTCGGGCTCCATCAGCCTGGGCGGCCAGCCGATCGACTTCGCCTCCCCCCAGGAGGCCCAGCGCGGCGGGGTCAGCACCATTTACCAGGAAATCAACCTCGTCCCGTTCCGCTCGGTGGCCGAAAACATATTCCTCGGGCGCGAACGCCGTCGTTACGGGCTGCTCGACTGGGGACGAATGAACGCGGAGGCGGCTCAACTCCTTCGACGATTCGCCGTCGAGATCGACGTGCGCCGTCCGCTGATGAACTTCTCCACCGCAATCCAGCAGATGGTCGCCATCGCCCGCGCGGTCTCCTTCAAGGCGGAACTCGTCATTATGGATGAACCGACCTCCTCGCTCGACGAGCGCGAGGTTGCGGTGCTGTTCGACGTCATGCGACAGTTGCGCACCGAGGGCGTCGCCGTGATCTTCATCACCCACCGACTCGATGAGCTCTATCAGATCTGCGATCGCGTCACGGTCATGCGCGATGGGCGCACGGTGTCGACGAGCCGCATGGCTGACGTCGACAAGCTTCATCTCGTCTCGGCGATGCTCGGCCGCGATCTCGAAACCGTACGCAGCCATACGACCGGGTTCTCTGCCGCTTCGACGAAGGCAGGCGACGAAGTGCTCTCGGCCGAAGGTCTCCGGATCGGTCGGAGAGTGCGCGACGCGCGCGTCGAGGTGAACGCCGGCCAGATCGTCGGCCTGGCAGGGCTGCTCGGCTCGGGCCGGACGGAGACCGCGCGCGCGATCTTCGGCGCCGATCCACCGGATGCGGGCACGATGCGAATGTACGGCAAGCTAGTCCAGCCGCGCGAGCCGTCGGACGCCATCGCGCTCGGCATCGGCTATTGCAGCGAGGACCGCAAGTCCGACGGCATCATTCCCGACATGTCGGTGCGCGAGAACATCACGCTCGCCATCCTGCCGCGCCTCGTCAAGATGGGCGTCGTGGACGAAGCGCGTCAGCGAGCGATTGTCGACAAGTTCATGAAGCGTCTCGCCATCAAGGCCTCGAGCGTCGAGCAGAAGATTCGCGAGCTTTCAGGTGGCAACCAGCAGAAGGTGCTCCTGGCGCGCTGGCTCAGCACCGATCCGAAGCTGCTCATTCTCGACGAGCCGACACGCGGCATCGACGTCGGCGCCAAGGCGGAAATCCAGTCGCTTATCCGCGAACTTTCTGACCAGGGGCTTGGCGTGCTGATGATCTCTTCCGAGCTCGAGGAGATCGTTGAAGGCGCCGACCGCGTGTTCGTTTTGAGCGACGGACGCACCGTAGCTGATCTGCCCCACGCCGTGGCGAGCGCTTCGGCGATTATGGCGGCGATGGCGCACGAAGATCCTGCGGCGACGGGAGTGATTGCTCGTGGCTGACGCTCCGACGATCCAACGAAAGACAACCGCCCCGGACGTCGTGGCGTTTTTTCGCCGCTACGCCGCGCTGACCGCATTGTTCGTGTTGCTGGCAGTCAACTTTGCGCTGACGCCGAATTTCGCCAGCTGGCAGACGCTGAACGTGAATCTGACGCAGGTGGCCGAGATCGTCATCGTCTCGGTGGGCATGACGCTTGTCATCGCCACCGGGGGCATCGACCTCTCCGTCGGCTCGCTGATGGCGATCGCGGGGGCGCTGGCGCCGATCATTTTTCTCAGTTCGTTCGGGACCTCGCATCCTGTCCTTGGAAACATGCTCGCCTTCGTCGTTCCCGTCGCTGCGGCGGGCCTCCTCGGCGCGTTCAACGGATGGTTCATCACTCGGTTTCGGGTGCAGCCAATCGTCGGAACGCTCGTCATGTTCATCGCCGGGCGCGGCATCGGGCAGGTGCTGACCAACGGCAATCTGCAGGTGTTCCACAACCCTACCTTCCAGTTCATCGGGCTTGGACGCATCCTCGGCGTGCCGTTCCAGGTCATCGTCATGCTGATCGTGGTCGCGTTCGCCGCATGGATGCTGCGGAGCACGCTGTTCGGCCGCCAGATCCTTGCGCTCGGCGGCAACGAGAGGGCGGCGCGCCTTTCAGGCGTTCCGGTCGACCGGGTGAAGCGCTGGGTCTACGCGATCAGCGGCCTTTGCGCCGGCATTGCCGGTCTCGTCGTTATTTCGATCAACTCGTCGAGCGACGCCAATCTCGTCGGCCTCGGCATGGAGCTCGATGCGATCGCGGCTGTCGCCGTCGGGGGCACGCCTTTCACAGGTGGGCAGGCGAGCGTGGTCGGCTCGCTGATCGGCGCGCTGTTGATCCAACTCGTGCGCTACACTCTGCTCGCCAACGGGGTGCCCGACGCGGCGGCGCTGGTCGTCAAGGGCGCGATCATCGCCGGCGCGGTGTGGTCGCAGCAGCGAGGCAAATCCACATGAGCGCCGCAACCGCGAAGCTTCCCGCCGCGACAAGACCAAATCGTCTTGCGTGGGCCTCGCAGCAGCGCGTGCTGATCGCGCTCATCCTGCTCATCCTGTTTGGAGCGCTTCGTTACGACCACTTTCTTGGCGCCTATAACGTGCTGAGCGTGCTGCGCTACAATTCGATGTTCGCGCTCACGAGTCTGGGCATGTGCTTCGCCATCATGGCGGCAGGCATCGACCTGTCGGTTGGAACCACGGCGGCCTGCGCAAGCGTTGTGGCGGCGATTTTTTCGCCGATGGGCCTTCTGCCGGGATTGCTCGCGGGTCTCGCCGTCGGGGTCGCGGTCGGAATCGTCAACGGCTTCATGGTCGCGCGCATGAAACTGCTTCCGTTTATCGCCACTCTTGCCGGTATGCTGATGGCGAGCGGCGCAGGACTCCTGCTCGCGCACAACCAGTCGGTTTCCGTGTCGTACGACACGGACTTCACTTGGCTTGGGCAGGGCGATTTCCTCGGTTTTCCTGTGCCGGCATGGATCGCCGGCGCCGCCTATGTCTACGGCTCCGTCGTCCTCAATTATACGAGCTTTGGCCGCTACGTCCTTGCGGTCGGCGGCAACGAGGAGGCATCCCGTCTAATGGGATTGCCAGTCGACCGTGTGATCTTCTGGACCTACGTGCAGTCGGGTGTGTTCGCGAGCCTCGCCGGGGTCATCCTCGCGGCGCAGTTCGGTGCCGGCCAGCCGGCCGAGGGGGTCGGCTGGGAGCTGTTCTCGATCGCCGCGGTGGTCGTCGGCGGCACGTTGCTGACGGGAGGCGTCGGCTCGGTCGCCACGACCCTCATCGGCGTCCTCCTGCTCGGGCTCATCTTCAACGTGCTCAACTTCGAGAATGGCCTCGGCTGGATCAGCCTCAGCGCCTACTGGCAGTCGGTGGTGCGCGGGGTTTTCCTCATGGTCGTCGTTATGGCGGGCTCGGGCGCCGCGAGGCGGGCGGTCCGGCCGGCCTGAGGAACAGGGCCGTCGACTACGATCGCATTGGTCACGCTGGCCACGCGCGGCGTGTCGCGCGCCTCCCGCTCGGCGCAGGCCTTCGAGTAGGCTCTGTCGACGACGCCGGTCAACGTCACGTGTCCACAGCGGTCCTCGACCCTGACATGATCGCGCGGCACCGCAAGATCCCAATGGAGCGCGTTCAGTATCTCCAGCCGTATGAATTCGTCCGCGGCTCCGCCCGTCCGGTGTTTGTCGGCCGTAAGACCAGGAGCCGTAAACATGCTGTGCAAGTTTTTTCCCACCCGGATTCCTCTCTGACCGGCGCAAAACGCGGAACGCCGTCGTCGCGCTCCAGTCGCGGCAGTTTGGCGGCGCTTTCGAGCCCGGTTCGGGACGGAACCCAACCCGACACGGAACCGTCGCGGCGTCCGTCGCGTTGCCGGTCGCGGGTGGTACACGCTATCCTTCAAAAGACCGGAGCCGCGAGGAGCGACCATGCGGGTCAGCGAAGGAAAGCCCTATCCGCTCGGCGCCACGGCCGACGCCAACGGCGCCAATTTTGCGATCTTCTCAGCCCACGCGACTCGGATCGACGTCTGCATTTTCGACGCGCCCGACGGGCGGGAGGTCGAACGGTTCGAGCTGCCCGAATACACTGACGAAGTCTTTCACGGCCATGTCGCGGGCGTCGGGCCCGGCACCTTCTATGGTTTCCGCGCCCACGGGGCGTTCGAACCCGAGGCCGGCCACCGTTTCAACCCGAACAAGCTTCTGCTCGACCCCTACGCGCGCGCTCACGCGGGCAAGCTCACCTGGAACCCGGCGGCATTCGGTTACACGATCGGCGCCGAGGGGGACGACCTGAGCTTCGACGAGCGTGACAGCGCCCCGTTCGTGCCGAAATGCGCCGTCGTCGATCCCAACTTCGACTGGCGCGGCGAATACCGAAGGCGCACCGTCCCTTGGGATCACACGATCATCTACGAAACACACGTCAAAGGCTTCACCAAGCGTCATCCCGAGGTGGACGAGAACTTGCGTGGCTTCTATGCCGGACTCGGGTCGAAGCCGATCGTCGACTACATCCGTTCGCTCGGCGTCACCACCGTCGAGCTCCTGCCGGTCCACACGTTCATCGACGATTTTTCTTGCTTGAGCGCGGCCTCAAAAACTATTGGGGCTATAATTCGATCGGCTTCTTCGCCCCCGACCCGCGCTATGCCGCGGACGTCCCGAATTCGCTGCGCGAATTCAAGGAAATGATCGCCCGCCTGCACGATGGCGGGCTCGAGGTGATCCTGGATGTCGTCTACAACCACACCGCCGAGGGCAACGAACTCGGCCCGACCCTTTCCTTCAAGGGCATCGACAACCGCTCCTACTACCGGCTTATTCCCGACCAGCAGCGCTACTATGTCAATGACACGGGGACCGGAAACACGCTCAATCTCAGCCATCCGCGCGTCATCCAGATGGTCGCCGACTCCCTGCGCTACTGGGTGAGTGAAATGCGGGTCGACGGATTCCGTTTCGATCTCGGCACCATTCTGGCGCGCGAGCCCGACGGATTCAGGACCGAGAGCGGATTTCTGAAGGCGGTCGGACAGGATCCGCTGCTCGCAGAGGTCAAGCTTATCGCCGAGCCCTGGGATTGCGGTCCGGGCGGCTACCAGGTCGGCGGCTTTCCGCCGGGCTGGGCGGAATGGAACGATACGTTCCGGGATACGGTGCGCGACTTCTGGCGTGGCGAAGCGAGCGCCAAGGCGCTCGCGCCTCGCCTCTGCGCCTCTCCTGACAAATTCAGCTTCCGCGGCCGGAAGCCGTGGGCGAGCGTCAATTTCATAACCGCGCATGACGGCTTCACCCTGCGCGACCTCGTTTCCTACAACGACAAGCACAACGAGGCGAACGGCGAAGACAACCGCGACGGCCACTCAGACAATCGTTCGTGGAACTGTGGCGTCGAGGGCCCAACCGACGACCCGGAGATCCGCTCCCTTCGCCTGCGCCAGATGCGAAACCTGCTCGCGACGCTGATGCTGTCCCAGGGAACGCCGATGATCAGGGCGAGCGACGAGTTCGGCCGTACGCAGAACGGCAATAACAACGCCTATTGCCAGGATAACGAAATCAGTTGGGTCGACTGGCGTCTCGACGAAGAACAGCAGGCGCTCGTCGCCTTCTTTCGCCGTCTGACGACGCTCTTCCAGCTTTACCCGGTCCTGCGCCGATCACGTTTTTTTACCGGCGAGTTGAACCCGAACATCGATGTGAAGGATGTGAGCTGGATCGACGCCAATGGCTCGGAAATGACGCCCGAGACGTGGGACAACGAACTGACGCGCTGCTTCGGGATGCTGCTCGATGGTCGCGCGCAGGCCACCGGCATCAAGCGGCGCGGCGGCGACGTCACGCTGCTGATCGTTCTGAACGCCCATCACGACGTGGTGGAGTTTTCCCTGCCGCGCTGCTGCGACCTGCGCGGCTGGAAACGCCTGATCGACACCAACGACCCGGATCTGCCCGAGCAGGAGTTCGAGATCGAGCATGTCTACGAAGTGACGGGACGGTCGCTCCTGCTGTTCGAACGCATGGGGAACGGGACGAAGCTCGGAGCCGAGGAAGCCGGCGCGGGCGAATGACGGGCTCAACACGATCGGCGCCACGCCGGGCGCTGTCGCGCGACATTTCCCTGTTCCGGCTTCTGCAGTCCCTGTTCCGCCCCGGAACAGGGTATAATAGCTTAATCCAATGAAACAATGGCGCTTTTTCAGGCGAAAGCGTTCGATGCCTGCGGCGTTTCTGTCCGGATCACGGAATAACAAGGAAAACGCGATTCGATCGACGACTCCATCCGCCGCCGAAGCACGGGTGTGGCGCGGCCGACGCCGCCGTCGCTCGGCGGAACGATGCCCGGGACCCAATCCCGACCGGACAGCCGGCCGATCACGTCGGAGAGCCGGCCGGCGCCAGGACCGCGAGCGGCAGGGTCCCCAACCAGGCGCTCAATGGCGCGCCGCGGTCGAACGGCTTCGCGCGCAGGAGATCGAACCAGTCGCCGTTGGGCAGCTGCGCCTGGGCCTTCCAGTGCGGCTTTTCCTCCCGGAGCGCGGGAAAGCGGGCCGCCAGCACCGCGAGGCGCGATTCGCCGGCGGCCCGGACGAACCTCACGCACCAGTCGGCCTCCTCGCCTGTCGTCTCGATCGGCGCGTACCCTCCCTCGGCGAAAAGCTCGGCGCGCTCGCGTCGAAGCGCCAGCAGCAGCGCCGTTACGGCGGGCTTGATCCGCCCGTCTTGCCAGGTCGCCAACAGCGATTCGAACAGCCCTGCTGGCTCCTTCTCGGCTTCAAGGCGCGGCCCGACCTTGCCCAGCGCCGCGCCACGTTCGCGGTAGTCGACTGAGCGACGATTATCCGGATCGACCAGGCTCAGGTCCCGCAATTCGCAGCCCTGATAGAAGTCGGGCACGCCCGGCGCCATGAGCTTCAAGGCCGTCTGAACGAGGCTGTTCTGAACGCCGAGCCGGGCCACGCGCCCGACGAACGGCAGAAAGGCCGCCAGAAAGCCGCCCTCCGGTCGCAGCGCTTTCTCGGCGAAAGCCTGCATCGCCGTCTCGTATTCGACATCGGGAGCGGCCCAGCTCGAGCGGCGCTTTCCTTCCCGCCACGCCTTTTCGAGCGCGGCATGAATCCGGGTTCGATAGATTTCCAGCCCTTCGGCGGAGGGAGACTCGAGCAGTTCGAACGGCGACGAGCCGACCAGCATCTGGTAGAACATGTATTCGTCGTCGCGGTCGGGCGTGGCGCGGCCCTCGCCGCCCTTCGCCATCACCGGCCCCGAGTACTGCTGCAGCTTCATTGCAAACCGCCGCGCCACGGTTCGCCCGATCCCGGTTGCAGAGGGCGTGTCGGGGCCGCCGGCAAGCCGATTCTCGAGGAAATCGATCGCCGACGCATGGACGTCGGGGTCGAGGCGGCGCGCGCGCAACCCCCTAGCCGATATCGCGGCGGTCGGCGTCCGCCACCCGGCCGGAGAGATCGACATAGGTGCGGTAGACCGGAAGGCAGGCGACGATCGCCTTGATCGCGCGAGTCAGAAGCGTGCGGGTGAGATCCGCCGTCATCGGACTCTGGCGGGCAAGCCACGCCGCGGCGCGCCCCAGCGCGGCGAGTTCGCTCGCCATCTCGTTGTCCATGATCCTGATTTTGCAGGCGACGGCGATTTCCTCGCAGGAGTCCGAGGCGCCGGCAAACAAACGATAGGTTTCGGAGAACGCCGCCTCAGCCGATGGATCGACGAGAAGGCCGAGCGAAAGGTTCAGATAGTCGTAGCCGGTCGTGCCCTGGATCGGCCAGTCGTCCGGCAGGCACTCGTGCTGCGCCAGGATTTTCTCGACCACGAGATAGAACGGTCGTTCGACCCGCTCTCTTAGAGCGGCCAGGTAGGATTTCGGGTCGAACAGGCCATCGATGTGATCGATTCTGAGGCCGTCGATCTCCCCGCTGTCGAGCATCCGCAACGTCCTCGCATGCGCATGCTCAAATACGGGCGCCACCTCCATCCGGAGCCCGGCCAGTTCGTTGATGTTGAAGAAACGCCGATAGTTGATCTCGTCCCCGGCGACCCGGAAGGACGCGACCCTCCAGGACTGAGCGGAAATGAGCCGGTCCATTTTGCGCCAGTCGCGATTGTGCGCATCGACCCGCTCGTCGATCGCGCCGCGCATTTCCGCGTCGCGTCGCGCGAGTTCGGCCAATTCGGCCTCTAGGCCGAAGGCTCGTTCGGCGATCTGCGGCCGCCAGTGCGGCAGGTCGATAAACCGGTCCGACATCCTGTCCAGCGCCTCGCTATCGTGACCCAGGATCATAGGATAGGTCAGCGGGCAGATCGGCAGCTTGTGCTCGCCGTAGGCCCAGATCGCGAATGTTCCCTCGCTATTGAAGTCGAGAGCGAGATTGCCGCGCCTCAGTTTCCCCGTATTGCGCTTCGAGCACGGGCGCGAGCAATTTGCCGCCGCCCGCGTCCCAGTCGATGTCGAACCACCCCGCATAGCGCGACTCCGGCCCCCATTCGAGCACGTCGAGCCAGAGGGGGTTGTCGGCGCCGCCGACACCCATGTGGTTCGGAACAAAGTCGAGAACGGCCTTCAGGCGCTCGCGCCGGAAGGCGTCGATCATCGCGGCATACTCGACTTCCGAGCCGAGGTCCGGATTGAGCTTTGCATGGTCGGTGATGTCGTAGCCGTGCGGGCTCTTGGGCCGAGCCTTGAAGAACCGCGACAAGGTAGACGTGGCTAACGCCGAGACGGGCGAGATAGGGCGCGACCGCCGTCGCCTCGCGGAAGCCGAAACTTTCCCTGAGTTGCAGCCGGTAGGTGGCGCGGGGGGGGGGAATCATGCCGGCTCGACGCTCCAGCGCACGCTCCACGGTCCGAATTCGCGATCGGTCTCGCCGCAGCGCCAGAAGGCTCGGGCCGCTTCGGGAAGGGCGGCCCGACCCTCGGAAAGGTTGGCGTCGAGCGTGAGGCGCTGGGCGCCGGCTCGCCAGACAGCTCGAACCGCCTGCTCGCCGACAATTTCAAACGCTCCGCCGCGCTCGATCTGCGGCAGCAGCGGCCGGACATGCTCTCGCCGCGCGGGTGAAGGCGAGCCGATCGGCGTCGATCCGGCTCCAGTCGAGCTTGGCCGACAAGAATGTTGCCTCGGCGATCGGATCGGGACCCTGCCGCCCGGACTCCGCGAACTCGGGAAAGGGCGAGAATTCCGGCCGCCGCCCGCGTCGGACAGCTTCCGCAAGGTCGCCATCGAAGTCGCAGAAGGACGGAAACGGCTGCGCCGCCGCCCATTCCTCGCCCATGAACAGCATCGGCGTCTGCGGCAGGAGGAGGTAGACGCTGGTCAGCGCCCGGACTGCCGCCGCGGAGACGAGCGCGTCCAGGCGCTCGCCGAAGGCGCGGTTTCCGATCTGGTCGTGGTTCTAGATGAACGCGACGAAGGTGCCGGGGCGAAGCTGCCCGCTCGGGCCGCCGCGCGGCGCGCTCCGACAGGGCGACAGCTCGCCCTGGAAGGCGAATCCCTCCGCCAGGGCCCTGCCCAGGATCTCCGTCGCCCCATAGTCGGCGTAATAGCCGTTCTGCTCCTGCGTCGCGGCGACGTGCAGCACATGATGAACGTCGTCGTTCCACTGCGCCGTGTAGAGCAGGGGTTTGCGCCCGCGGCGAACGAGGCGCTTCGGCTCATTGTTCTCATTCTCGATCAAGACATGGATCGGACGGTCGAAGCGCGACCGCAGCCGCGACGCGAGCTCGTCGATGATGTCCGGACGGCTGTCGTCCTTGATCGAATGAGCCGCGTCGAGGCGCAGCCCGTCGAGGCGGAATGCATCGATCCAGTATTCGGCGTTCTTGACGACGAAATCGCGGACCGGATGCGGGTCGGGGCCGTCGAAATTGACGGCCTCGCCCCATGGCGTCCGATGGCGCCGAGTGAAAAAGCCCGGCGCGTAGGACGACAAATAGTTTCCCTCTGGTCCGAGATGGTTATAGACGACGTCGAGCAGGACAGCGATGCTGCGGCGGTGGGCGGCTTCGACGAAGGCCTTGAAATCCTCCGGGCGGCCATGGGACGCGTCTGGAGCGTAGGGAAAAACCCCGTCATAGCCCCAGTCCCAGCGGCCGCGGAAGTCGGCGCCCAGCATGACTTGGACCGCAGTCACGCCGAGTTCGACAAGATGGTCGAGTTTGCGGGCGGCGGCGGCGAACAAGCCTTCCGGGGTGAAGGCGCCGATGTGGAGCTCGTAGAGCACGAGGTCGTCCCAGGCTCTGCCCTGCCATGGCGCGCGCCCGCAATAGGCGTCGTGGTCGATCACCTCGCTCGGCCCGTGCACATCGAAGGGCTGGAAGCGGGACGCGGGATCGGGAACGTGCGTCCCATCGCTCAGTTCGAAGCGGTAGCGTGCGCCGGCGCCGATCCGTTCGACGAAAATCTCGAAGAAGCCGTCCTCGCGACACTCCATCGGAATTGCCGAGCTTCGGCCTTCGAGCGCCAGACTTACGCGCTCTTGCGCTGGGGCCCAGATCCGAAAGCCGATCCCGTGCTTTTCGATCGAAGGGCCATGCGCCCAGCGCCGTCCGTCGCCATCCATGCGCGCCCTTCGCCAACGACGATTTACCGATGGCCGGCTAACCGTCGAAAGCCGCCATGTGTTCCGCGGATCAGGAGTGTGGGCGGCCTCAGCCGCGGATTTGCCGCGAAAACGAACGAGGTTACGACACGACGTCAGCCGCGACGGGCGGCCGAACTCAATTGGGAAAAGCGGCCTTCAATCGCTCGTGCTGCGTCATGACCTCGCTCTGGCGCCCCAGCGCCTCCGGCGATCGGGCGAGGGCCAGGCCCTGATCGAGATGAATGACCCGCTCCTGGATTCGCAGCGAGCGGCGGCTCAGGATCCGAAGCGTGGCCGGTAAAAGTTCGAAAATCTCGGGCGAGCAAGCAAGATCCTGGCGCGTCAACTTCACTCGATGGCGCTCCGTGAACGCCTGGCCCGGGGTCAGTTCGCCCTCATTGACGGCGCGCCGCAGCAAAAGCCACGAGGCGACCTGCATGAGCCGCGTGGTGAGGCGCATGGTTTCCGTAGCGTAGGCGAGCGCGACCGGACGCGGAAGCGCTTTCGACTCCGATCGGCCGGGACCGTCGAGATAGGCCGCCGCCTCTTCGACGAGCGCCATGCCCTCGTGGAAGAGCTCGCTGAAGGCGCGCGAAGCCGTCAGGCGATTGATCAGAGGCACAGCGGGCGGCGGCGGACTTGCGGCCGAGGGAAGTCGCTTCCATCCATCGAACTGGCGGCCCATACGCTTTACTCCCATCCCCCGCGACCGGACGCCTGTGATAGGACCCCGCGCGCATTCAGGACGAACCTAAGCAAATATAGCGCCCCGCACAGGAGGGCCATGCGTTTACGTGAATTTAACGTTAACTCAGGCGCGCCACCCCCGGCAACCGACAAAAAAAGCCGCCCGGAGGCGGCTTGAGGGAGGGGAGGATCGGAGACGTCGAACAGAACAGGCGCGAAACCCGTTCAGAACCCACGAATTCGGGTCGGATCAATTCATAAACGATAACCCTTAACAAGGCCTTGCGACGACGTCGCCTGTCGCAAAATGGCATCGGGCGGTTCGAAACGGGACGCGCGCGGCTATCTGAACGCAGAGTGCGCCGCCTGGCGCGTCGCCTGGCGCGCCTCGATCGCTCGCTCGAGTCGCTCGATCTCCGCCTTCAGAAGCGCGATCCGTTCCCCAAGCTCAGCAGCGGACAGATCGTCGAGGTTCTGTCCGATCTCGTGCGCCGCGGGCGCTTTGTGCTTGATTCCGAATACGGATTCCTCATCGAATTCGGCCATCGCTCGCTCTCTTTGCAAGATTCAGGACGCAGCGATGAAGCCGCCGCCTAGCACCCTCGCCCGAGGGTCGAGGGATTGGTAGAATACGCAGGCCTGTCCCGGCGAGACGCCGCATTCGGGTTCGAGGAAATCGACCTCGCCCGACGGGAGGAGGAGTGCGGGCGCGGGCGGCCGGGTCGAGCGCACCCGCGCAGCGATAGGGAGCCCATCCCCCGGCAGCCCGGCGAACTCGCCGTCACCGATCCAGTTGACGTCGCGCAGCCTGAGCCTGGTTCTCGCCAGGGCAGTTCTGGGGCCGACAATCACCCGCTCTCGAGCGGCGTCCAGCGTCACAACATAAAGCGGTTCGCTCGCGGCGACGCCAAGACCGCGCCGCTGGCCGATGGTGTAATGGAGGATTCCGGCGTGACGGCCGAGCACCCGGCCGTCGACATGGACGATGTCGCCTGGGTTTGACGCGCCCGGCATCAGACGCTCGATCATATCGCTGTAATGACCGGCGGGGACGAAACAGATGTCCTGGCTGTCGGCTTTTTCGGCATTGATGAGGCCGAACCGGCGCGCGAGCTCGCGGACTTCCGGCTTAGGCATCGCACCGAGCGGAAAGCGCAGGCGTCTGAGCTGGTCGCGAGTGGTGGCAAACAGGAAATAGCTCTGGTCCCGATCCGGGTCGGCGGCGCGATAGAGCGCCTGGCCGCCTCGGCCATCGTCGCGCGCGACAACATAATGCCCGGTCGCCAGAAGGTCGGCGCCGAGATCGCGCGCCGCGGCGAACAAGTCGGCGAATTTCATGTGCTGGTTGCATGCGACGCAGGGGATCGGCGTCTCGCCCGCGACATAGGCGCGCGCGAACGGCTCGATCACTTTCTCCCGGAAACGCTGCTCGTAGTCGAGAACGTAATGGGGTATTCCGAGCCGCGCAGCGACGTCGCGCGCGTCGTGAATATCCTGGCCCGCACAGCAGGCTCCCTTGCGATGGGTCGCCTCGCCGTGGTCGTAGAGCTGCATCGTCACGCCGACGACGTCATAACCCTGGCTGGCCAGCAGCGCAGCAACGACGGAAGAATCGACGCCGCCCGACATCGCCACGACAACGCGGGTTTCCGCGGGCGATTTGTCGATTCCCAAGCTGTTAGCCGCGCCGCACGGGACGTGCGCGAAGGATGTCGCCAGCATTCCGTTCTCATGCCGGCAACACCGCCGGACGGGACTTAGATTGGGCGTTTGACCCGCAAAGACAAGTTCATAGCCGAAATCCGGGCGAGAGGCCAGTTTGCTGGCCAATGAACACCAGCAATTCTAAAAGTCGGCCGTGGCGAGGGTCCTATTCGATTTTTTGGGTTGTGAGGAGGTGGGGTGGGATTATGAAGGTGGCGAGGGCTTCGAGGAGATCGGACCAGGCGGGGAAGACCGCCAGGGTGGTCAGGGTTGCAAGATGAGCAAAGAAGCTCGTTCGCTTTTCCGCCGCCTCTCTCGCTTTTCGCCAGGGCGGTTCGAGAAGGTCGAGAACCGTATGCCAGGCGAAGGCGAGCAAGTTGAGCGCGGCGAGCGTCATGGCCAGATTGGTCTCGCCGTGCCCGAAATTGTGTTCAAGCTCGTAGCCGTTGTTTTTCAGGACGTTGAAACCTTCGTTCTCGATCTTCCACCTTGCGCGGCCGCAAGCGGCGATCTCGGCGACGTTGCTCTTGGCGACCGGCAGCGAGGTAACGAAGGCCATCTTGTATGTGACTGCGCCCTTGGCGTTGAGGCTGTCGAAGCCGATCCAGTTGACCAGCACGGCGTCCTTGCCGTCGCGCAGCGGAACCTTCTCGACGAACCGGTAGCGATGCGTCTGGCGCGTCTTGCCTTTGCGGACTTGGACCTCATGACGCGTGAGTTCGGCTCCATCGATGAAGTCGTAGAGCGCCTTGTGCGAGGTCTCCTTGCAGGTGAAGATGAAATCGTCGCCGTTGTCCGCGAGCCTCTCGACCACGCTCTGGCAGGCGAACAGATCGTCGCCCAGATACACCGGTCGCAGGGGCTTCAGGCGCGCGCCGTGCTGCATGAGCCAGCGTTTGACCGCGTTGCGCTCGCAGTCCTGCTTCTCGGCGCCGTCCTGTTTGACGATGAACTCCGGCGCGAGCGGGACCACCTTGGAATGTCCCGGCGCGACAACCGTCGCGCACAGCATGGAATGATAGCTTTCGACCTTGCCGTTGCTGCGCTTGCGCGTCTGGCAATGCGGGCAGGCGATCCTCTGGCTGCAAAAATACTCGGTCCCGTCGAGGGCCACGAGCGCTCGGCCGCCCAGCCGGCCGAAAGCCTCGCGCATCGCCGGTTCGAGCAGCAGACGCTCCGTGTCCTCGAAGCAGGGCGAAAGAAGAGCAGGATCCGCGCCGTCGAGCATGTCCCTGATATAATTGTCGGAAGGGATCTTCTCGATGCCAAAAAGGGTTTGGCAGTTCGACCGTCCCTGACCTTTCTCCAGCCTACGCTGAAAGGACAGAAAAGACGCGCTCTGCATGAAAAACATCGCGAAGGCCGACAGACCGAAATCCGCCATCGCAATATTGCCGCTCCGCCCCTTGCGAGGGTCCGGAAACGCCTTGCAAACCGCCTTCAGGCCAGACAAAAGCGACGCCAAGATCTCCATCCACAGCGTGAATCATGTTTCCGCTGATTTGGGAATCCCCCAGCGAAAAAATCATCCCGACCCTCTTTTAGAATTGCTGAATGAACACGCCGCCCGGCGCCGACGGTCGGCGCCGCGCCCATTCGCTGCGGCGCGCTACCTGATGAGGGCGGCGGCTTCCCGGAAACGCGGATGCTCGGCGGTTCCGAGCCATTCGAAGAGGATCATTTCCGCTGTCACGATCTCGACGCAGTGGCGCGCCATGCGCGCAATCGCAGTCTCCTTGCTTTCGGCGCGCCGCGAGCCGATCGCGTCGCGTACGACGAATACGCGTCGGCCGCGGTCGGTCAGACCGAGCCCCGTCTGAAGCACACAGACATGCGCCTCGCAGCCGGCGATGATAACAACGCGGTCGGCCGGCGCGCGAAGCAGAAACTCCGGCGTCCGGCAGGCGTCAAACGACATTTTCTTGACGACATTCACCGGGTCGGGCGCGAGTTCGGCGACGGTCGCGCCGAGGCCTTTCGGATTCTGTTCGGTGAACAAGATGGGGACTTCGAGGAGCGCCGCCGCCGCGACGAGGCGACGAGCGTTGGCGATGACCGAGGCGGCGCCGTCGATAGCAGGCAGCAGCCTCGCCTGAAGGTCGATGACAACGAGCATCGAGCTTCGCGGATCGACGGTGTGCATATCGGTCTCCCAAGCCTCGGCGACGGTCATGTCGACCGTGCGGATGGCCGCGCTTACCTGCGCGGTCGGGCGAGGAGCGCAATTGCCCCGATATTGAGGGAGAACCGGGCCGCCGAACGGCCCGAGAGGGGCTCACGTAGCGGCGTAAACATCGGCGCAGTTCCTCACCTTGCTAACCTTTGCGCAATACATCGTGCGATTTGAGACACATGCAGCCATATCTTACCGCCTGCCGTTTAGGCAAATCTTAAAGCGCCGCCCGTATCGTCCGAGGCGTCGAGTTCGAGCGTATGAGTGAGCGTTCCATGAGTGAAGCGATACGGCCGAGGATCAAATATGTGATCGGTCCCGACGGGAGCCCTTTGACAGTCGCGGATCTGCCTCCTCCCACCACCCGCCGCTGGGTCATACGGCGCAAGGCGGAAGTGGTCGCCGCGGTGCGCGGCGGTCTCCTGTCGCTTGAGGAGGCCTGCTCGCGTTATACGCTGACCGTGGACGAATTCCTGAGCTGGCAGGTATCGATCGACCAGTTCGGCCTGCCAGGCCTCCGCACGACTCGCATTCAGCAATATCGCCAGTAGGCGAACTCGAGGGGCCGTCACGGCATAAGCTGGCCGCCATTAATCTCGATATAGCGGTGTCACGCGAGGATCCGAAATTCCTTCGGGTTGATGACGCGGAAATTATCGGTGATGGTTGACGAGAACTCGTCGAACCGCTGTGGCACGGTTTCACGCAGGAAACCGAGCACGGCCTCGGCGAAGTCGCGGAATTTGGCGTAGCATCTGTTGTGGGTGACGTTTTCGTGCATCACCTTCCAGAGCCGCTCGATCGGGTTGAGATGCGGGCAAGAACCCGCGCTTCGGCGTGATCGAGTTCGTGGTCGGCGCCGACGTGACCGAAGCGTTTCGCACGGCCGTGCTGGCGACGGGCGGAAAGCGAGTGGCGCCCGCTGATCCGACGGGTGGGGGACAAGTCTTATGCGACCGATCAGGAATGGGCCGAGGTGGCCTACGCGCCCAATTGGGCCGGACACAGCGGCAAGCGCGCCGATTATCGTTTTCTGGCGATCCGCGAGCCGCTGCGCCAATTGGCGCTGGGCGGCGAGGAGAAACTGCCGTTCCCGACAGGAGGCTTCGGCCGCAAGGGACTCCCCAAGCTGTTCGGCGTCGTGACCAACCGCCAGGGTCCGGGCGACGGCGTGATCGGGTGGTTGCGCGAACGCTGCGGCAAGAGCGAGGAGGTCCATTCGGGGTTGAAGTCCGACTTGGCCGGAGGGCAGATGCCTTCGGGCTTGTTCGGGGCCAACGCGGCCTGGTGGGCCCTGTCGATCCTGGCGTTCAACCTGAACGCGGCGATGAAGCGCCTGGCACTGGGCGAGGGCTGGGCGAGCAAACGCATGAAGGCTCTGCGTTTCCATCTGATCGGCCTGCCTGGGCGCGTGGTCAGCCACGCTCGCCAGGTGATCGTTCGGCTGGGCGGCGGAGCCGAGGCGCTGGCGACGATCCTCGACGCGCGCGCGAGGATCCGCGCGCTCGCGCATGGACCGGCCGGATGACGCAAAACCACTCGCTCCCCATCCGAAACCGCGCGTCCCCGGCCGCCGCCTGGAGCGGTCATGATAAACCGCGTCCGCGCGAAAGCGGCCGACTCGCGCAAGTTGCACCCGATCGTTGCACGAACTCGCGGCGCACGAAGACGAAGCAGAGGAGGTGACCGAAAACTCGACGCCGTGACCTTGCCAGCCCCTCGAGACCGCAAAATCGGTCACGCCAAGGCGCGCGCCCAGATTTGATCGGGGATTGTGGCCGACCCGGCGACTTGATCCAGCACCCCGGCGCCTTCAGTCTCTATACTTTCGATTAGACCGGTCCCAACCGCAATCTCCATAGTTCTACTGAGTTCACAACCCGATTTTGCGGATTTGCCGAGTGTAAGGCTTTGATATTCTGCCGATTTGTTTTGTTGGCGGAGGCGGCGAAGGCGGACGGGGCGGGGCGGGAGAGCGAGGCGCGGTTTGCGGCTTACGTGGACAGCGTGGCGGACGCGCTCGGGCACGCGGACCGAGCGGGGCCTTTGATGGATTATTGCACCGGTTTGCTGATGCCCTGCGAGCGCAAGAGCGTCGAGCCGATCGCGTCGATGGTGTCTCCGGCGCGCGCTGCGGCGACGCATCAGTCTTTGTTGCACTTCGTTGGGCAGTCGGGGTGGTCGGACGAGGCGATGCTGGCGAAGGTTCGCGAACTTGCGGCGCCGGCATTTGCGGCGCAAGGAGGCGTCGAAGCCTGGATCGTCGACGATACGGGGTTTCAGAAGAAGGGTTTGCACTCGGTTGGCGTGGCGCGGCAATATTGCGGGCGGCTGGGCAAGACGGACAACTGTCAGATCTCGGTGACGCTCTCGATCGCCAATCATCATGCGAGCCTGCCGATCGCCTATCGGCTCTATCTGCCCGAAATCTGGGCGAACGACGCCGAACGTCGAGAAAAGGCGCATGTTCCCGAGGACGTGGAGTTCAGGACCAAGCCGCAAATCGCGCTCGCCCAGATCGAGGCCGCCCTGAAGGGCGGCGTGGCCAGGGGCGTCGTGCTGACCGACGCCGCCTACGGCTGCGACGGAGACTTCCGCGCCGGCGTCACCGCGCTGGGACTGCCCTATGCGGTGGGCGTGCAATCGACGCTGTCGGTCTGGCCTCCCGGAGAAGAGCCATTGCCGCCCAAACCCTGGAGCGGCCGGGGGCGCAAGCCTTCGCGCCTGCGACACGACGCCGATCATCGGCCGGTCTCGGCCAAAGAGCTTGCGATGCGCCTGCCCGCCGAGGCCTGGAAAGACGTCGAGTGGCGCGAAGGCTCCAACCAGCCTTTGTCTTCGCGCTTCGCCGCCGCGCGGGTCAGGCCGGCCTCGCGCGACCACAAACTCGTGGCGCCGCACCCCGTCGAATGGCTCGTCATCGAATGGCCGGAGGGCGAGGCGGAGCCGACCAAATACTGGCTCTCGACCTTGCCCGAGGACATACCGCTCGCGGCTCTCGTCGACGTCATCAAGCTGCGCTGGCGCATCGAACGCGACTATGAGGAATTGAAGAGCGAACTCGGCCTGGCTCACTTCGAGGGGCGAGGCTGGCGGGGATTCCATCATCACGCCAGCCTCTGCATCGCAGCCTACGGGTTCCTGATCCTCGAGAGATCGGCTTTTCCCCCCTCAGCCCGCTGGCGCCGCGAAAAACCTGCCCTTTCCGGCCGTTGTCGATCCCCACGCGCCCCCGATCCGTCCCGAACGCCACGCGCCCAACTCGATCGCGACAATGCGCAAGCAATTGAGCGCAAGCAATTGACGATCGCCCTGGCAAAATCCCTCCATCGATGCCCATGCTGCCAAACCGTCTCAACTAGGCGACGCGGCCCGCCGCAGGCAACCGCCATGAGACATAGCTGTCACACAGAAGGGGTCACCCCGTCTAGTCTCGCGTCGCCGGTATTCGCAGTGTTCTGTGCGTCATCGCGAACGTATTTTATTCAGGCGTCAAATCAACGACGCTTACACGCGCTGTGCCTTGCGTCATGCACTTGTCTTGAGATAATTGGGGGCAGCATCGGAAGCGATTGGATTCAGAACCCGTCGCGCCATTTTCAAACGCGTGAGTTCTGTCTCTAATGCCAGCTTCTGTTGATGCCGCTGCCGAAAATTTCGAAATCCCCCGCGGAATCAGGCATCCCCGAGCAGGAAACACCAACTGCAGAGTCTTCGGATGAGGCTTGGCTAAAGTCGTTGTCGAAGAGGGACGGTAGCTTACTGACCCTCATGATGTCACACGATGAGTTGCGGGCCGCCCTCATTGAAAGCGCAGTCGTTGAAGTCCGCGCCGCAGACGACGAAAGTCGCAAGGCTTTGTTGCCGACTTCCGCCCGTGTCGAGGTCAACGCCAGCGATGCGGCGGAGGCTCAGGCCGCTGTGCGCGCACTGCGCGACGGATTGACGTCGATGCTCATTCACGACACCCTGCAATTCCTGACCGAAACCCGCCAATTTCTCGGTCTTTGCTTTTCGAAACTGGCGGTTGGCGGAATGATGATCGTGACTGTGCCGCATCAGTTCCTGTTCGAGCGCAAGCTTCGGCTTCCATCGCGCCGCAATCCGCTTCACCGCCGTTTCTACACGCCGGAGGCGCTCCTGCGCGATATCGAGGAGGCGATTGACCCGTGCGAATATCGCGTTCGGTTCCTCGGCGAGAACGACTTCGGCTACGATTATCGCGCCGGTCTGAGCAGCGACCCGGATGGCGGACAGGATATTGTCGTGGGGCTGGAGAGGATCGCCGTACCCCCATGGCGCGCCAACCTCGGCGCGGACGAGATTTGGGCAGAGTCTCCCAAAGCGCCATCGAGGATCCCCGAACTCGGCAAGAATGAACCGGGGCAACTCCGGGTCGTTTCGCCCGAGGCCCACACGGTCAAACGTATTATTTTGGTGAAACTTGACCATCGCGGCGACTTTATTTTGGGCATGGAGGCGTTCAAGACCTTTCGAGACGCATTCGGCCAAGCCGAAATTACACTGGTGTGCGGACCGTGGAACGTTGCGGAAGCCAAAGCCAGCGGCTACTTCGACAAAATCCTTCCGTTCGCGTTTTTCCCGGAGGACGATTCGGCCCGAGCCTTAATGCGGCCGCGCGAAGAACTGATTGCGGACTTCGCCAGGCGGATGGAGGGGGAATCCTACGATCTCGCCGTCGACCTTCGTCTTTTCGATGACACGCGGCCGGTCGTGCAAGCAATCAAGGCACGCGATCGGGCCGGTTTCGACCGACACGATTCGTTCCCCTGGCTCACCATCCGGCTGAATACGCCAAGCGCGACAGAGGATGACCGCGCCGAAGAAATTGCTATCCCGGCGAGCAGGTTTCGCACCTCGGTCGGCAGGCATCGGACGTTCGAAATCCGTTGTGAGGTAGACGGCAAGAGCGAAAGCCACCCGGTTCTGTGGGGCCCTTATGAGGACCTTGGTCCTGGGCGTTATCGTCTCGAATGGCTGGTTGAGGCCCTAAAGGACGATTTTGACCTCAGCTTCGATGTCGTTGCCGACAGGGGGGAACGCACGCTGATCGCCGGAAAAGTCCGAGCCACTCGGAAAGAATATCCAGTTGTCCATCTTCGAATTCCGAGCAAGACCGAAAAGGTCGAGTTCAAAGTCCGCGGCGGCGAAAAGAGCGATCTCAAACCTTTCCGGTTCCTGGGGGTAAGGCTAACACGTCTCGGCCTCGAGCGAGGCCTTCACCAGAGTGAAGCCATGACGCTTCTCGCGCATCTCGCGCGGCTGCGCACGTCACAGCCATACAACATGCAAATGCGTTGATGTCACACACGGAATCCGCTCCTGTGGTCATTTCCCCGTTCGCCAACGAGCGGGTCCGGCAGTGGCCGTCACGGCACTACCGCGAACTGATCGAGATCATCACGCGGGAGCATGGTTTCCCTGTCCTGCTCGTCGGGACGAAGGACCAGCGCTCTGTCGCCAATACTATCGTCCGCGGACTCTCATCGGAGCTAGTCAGCAACGCGTGCGGCAATTTGAGTTGGTCCGAACTCGTAGCGGTCATTGACGCTGCGCCCTATATTGTTGCTAACAATTCGGGCGTGGCGCATCTTGCCGCAGCGCGCCGGCGGTGGACGCTTTGCATTTTTTCGGCGAGCCACGCCGTTACGGAATGGATGCCCCGAGGTCCCTTTGTTCTCACCGTCGTCAAGTCCTTGCGATGTTCGCCCTGCGGGCTGGGGGCTGCACGTTGCCCGAACGGCGTCGCGTGCATGACGCAGTTGCAGCCCGACGACGTCTTTCACCAGTTCGAACTCGCGAGACAACGGTGGGCGGATCGTGCGAGGGCGGTGGCGACCGAGACTGAAACCGGCGCGATAAAGAAATGACCGAAAGGTGCGCGTAGGCCCGCCGTTTGGCGTCAACAACATGAATCCTATGATACGATCGACGTCCGGTGGCCTAAAGTCGCGCCGCTCGACCAATTGTCCCTCTTGCCAAGTTCATCGCTTCGTCCAAGTCATCCTCGCCCAAGTACCGCGAGTACTCAACCAGATCGCGCCTGGTCTCCGGGCTAAACTCGACATCTCCAAATAAAGACATGGGAAGGTATCCAGGTGAGCCGTCGACAATCAGCTTCTCGACTAGAGGCAATAATTCCCCACAAGATTCTTGGATCATCCGCGGCTTGAACTGCTCATGTGTCCCAGATCGCCTGCCGTTAACTTTTTGGATTGCGCGAGCGATCTTTTTCCGATCGCTCTCTACTCCACACAAATACAGAAGGCCCTCAACTGCGCGAAGGGGATCGGCAGTCAGTTGCTCGTAGCTTACAGCAAGTTGACCTTCTCTGCGATCCGAAAGCCATTTACGATGGAACTTCACTGTATACTCAACGTTATTTTGTAGGAATTGCGTTAGGAGGATTCTGGAGGCAGACGCGCTTGTTACCTTGAGCCAAAGCTCATAGTCCGATAACAGGCGCGGCACCGGACTTCTGAATTGGATTAGACGCACAGCGCCGTCCACTGTGACAGGATCTGTTAATTGAAAATCATGCGATTTCTGAACGTATATTTTGCCGCTGGAGGCGGCGGACTTCGTGCAAGGTATTTGTCTGCAACAATCTGCAGTCTGATAAAATTCGCAATATGAAAACCCATCGTGTAAATATTCACGAAGCATGGACACTAAATAATGGTGCCCAGATCTGGGAAGGGACACTCCAAGTACATGCTTCATTACAGAATCAGATCCGATCTCAACAGAATACAACCTAGATAGAAGTCCGCAATGTGCTGCGGCGGATTCCGAACAGTTAGGAAGATCAACCGCACGGTCGAGGGGCTCTCGCCGGGGAAACGACAGGCACGCTCGGCGGAAGCATGAGTTCGTCCGTTTCGAATGCCGGCGCCTCCAAATGGTCGCATATCAGTCGCGAATTCCCGGGTAAAGGGCGCGATGTCCCTCCGACCGCAATAACGTGCGTCGCGCCAGTACGAAAGATTTTCCGTGGGATCGCTTCGATGAGCGCCTGCTGCATCGTGATCGCACCAGCCCCAGGCCTACGGCAGGTCGATAATGTGCTCACTTCGGCATTCTCTTGCCGAACCACCGATCTGGCCTTGGCTTCGGGGTACTTGTTCGCGACGGAAGTTCCCGAGACTTAACCATCACACGTGTTTAAGACACCGGCGCCTTCTGCCGTTTCAGGAGCGACAGGCTGCCGAGGCCGTAATACCGGACATTGTTCGGCAGGTTGATCTGCGCAAGATCGAACTGGTTCCAGAGGTCGCAGACGATGCCGCCGGCCGCCATCGTCAGGGCCAGATGGGCGAGATCCAGAGTCTCGAACTGCTGGTGGTTGGTCTGGAAGATCACGCAATCGGCGCCGGCGAACGCCTCTTCCGCGGTCGCCGCCGCCCTCAAACCGAGCGATTCAACCTTGGCGCGCGGCACCGCGGGGTCGTAACCGACCATTTCAGCCCGGGGGAAACCGCGCTTCGCCTCGGCGATCAGCGGGATCGCGAGCGAACCCCGCAGATCCGACGTGTCAGGCCGGCCCTTGAAGGCGAGACCGGCGATCGTCACTCTGCGCACGCCGCGCCCGTTCAGCACCGTCTGCAGCGAACGAATTGTATTCGCCGGCAGCCGTTCGTTGATCGCGCGTCCGAGCAAAGCGAGCTCCGGCGGATTTCCGCGCCCCTTCACGCTGTCGGCGAGGATGTAGGGATCCTTTTCGAGGCAGGGCCCGCCGACCGGCCCGGGCAAGGGAACGAAGCTTCGAGCGTAGCCCATGTTGCCGGCGCTGATCACCTCGGCGGCGGAAATGCCGATCGAATCGCAGGTCTCCGCGATCTCGTTGGCGAAGGCGAACAGCAGGTCGCGCTGGGTATTGTTCATCAGCTTGGTCATTTCCGCGGTCTCGAGATCGCGGACGCGGATCGTGGTCGGGGTGAGGAAATTGAACAGTTGCGAGGCGCGGAGCGCGGAATCCTGGTCGACCCCGCCGATGATCTGCGGCAGCGTCCGGAGCTCGAGCAGCGCCTTTCCCTCGATGGTCCGCTCCGGGCAGAAGGCGAGCCCGTAGGAGACGCCCGCCTCGTCGAGGATCGGCTTCACGACATCGCGCTGACGCCGACCCGCACAGTCGACCGGAGGATGACCAGATCGCCCTCGCACAGGATGCGGCTAACGTGAAGGGCGACGTCCCTGATCGCCTCGAGATTGGTCGTCCGGTCCTGCCCGAGCGGCGTTCCGACGGTAATGACATAGACCGAGGCTTCCCCTGCTGCGGGCCATTCGGTCGCAGCGGCAAGCTTCCCGGCGGCGACCTGAGGGTCGAGACGCGCCGCGAGGCCCAATTCCACGAAATGCGGCCGCCCGGCCTGAATGGAGCGGACGATATCGGCGTTCCGCTCCACGCCGCGGACGGAAAAACCGGCCTCCGCCATCGCGACGGCAAGTGTAAGCCCGACATAGCCGAGGCCGATGACGCAAACGCGCCGGTCGGGGTAGGAAACAGGAACGATCATCAGGATAGAGCTCGACTATGTGGAGGGTTGTCAACGTGGCTACTGGTGAACGTCGCCAACTCGGCGCTTGTAAGAATTCTTCAAGAAGAAAATTCTTTCCGGAACGTCAGTTGACTTCTAGACTTGCGATCGACAGTATGTCAACAGGCGGCACACTGAATTGCCGGGCAGGCCTTCTCATTTAGCTGATGTGGTGAGGGGAATGATGAATACGCACGCAGCGATGATGGCGATCTCGAGTGAGGCCGCGCCCATCGTGGCCCGTTCCAACGTCCACGCCGCAATGGCGGAAACCGACCCCCGCTTCGAAGAAGCGAAGATGCCGTTGACCCGTCACATGCTGGCGGTGCTTCACAGGTGGGCGTTGCTTAGGCAGTGGCCAGTTAACTCAGTTCATGGCCGCCTGCGCTACATTGTCTGGTACGTGACGGAATTCATCCCCACTCGTCCCGTCGCAGCAAGCCTAAACAACGACAGACTACTGCACGATCTAAACGCAGAGATCGGCGCCTTTTTGCCTATATCGACTTTCTGGATGGAGATTTGGCGGCAACATTACTCCCAGCGCGCCGATTGCAACATATTCGAGGAGTTTGGGTATTACTGTTTCCTCACTGAGGCGCTGCATTTTCTTTATCACCGCAACCTACCGCATGTGCTTTTTCCTGCCTACATTCTGGAAAGCTTGGGAGAACTCCAGCCCGGGTTCGGGCCTCCTCCAATTACCCGCTGCTTCTACAATATATGGTTGAGCAGTGATTTTTACAAAAACAAATACCACGACCTACACGATCCGGCGGTCAGGGATTCGTATACCTTTGACCTACTCAATCATCTCATTATCGAGCGGCAAAGATATCTGTTTCTCTTTCCAGAATATGAGCGGTATTGGTCTGCAGAATTCACGCCCTCAAGCCCCTATGTCACCCGCTTTTCGATCGCGCTGGCGGCGCTTTCCCCGCGATTCTGAGACTCTGTTTCGGGAAGGACGGACGACGCCGCAGAAACTGTCCTCGTTGGACATGTGGGTCAAGTGCGAGTTGTTCCCGCAGCTTCCTGTGCTGCGCCGTTTCGTCCCAAAGCTGGCTTCCGAGAACGGAACACCCGTTTTCGATCGCAGCAGGAAGTTCAGCTTTGGCGGGTTTACGCGGCCGGAACAAGAGCGAGTTTTCTCGCGAGTTGCGTTTGAACGGACGAGAGCCGAGGAGACGATCGATGTCGTGGTTGTTGGCCCGGCAGGCGCCGCAAGCGGACTCGGGGCCGGAATGCGACGATCGATCGGAGCGCTGGAGCAATCGGGGGCCAGATTTCGTGTGCTCGAGACGTACTTCGATATGCCGAGCTCCGTGAGTTCAGGCGTTGAGGAGAAACTCGTCTATCGCGGAGAAAACCCGAAGGTTATCCTCTGGCACTTCAATGGCGAGTATTTGCCGGAAGTGATGTCGACAATGGACGAGATAGCACCTAACGCTTACAATATTGCATATTTCTTTTGGGAAACGGAGGCCATGCCGGTCGCGCACGAACTGGCCTGCAAAATCGTCGATGAGATTTGGACCCCGTCCGCGTTCTGTGCGTCCTCATATGCCGGCCAAGGCGTGCCGGTGGTCAACGTGGGATCTTCTGTTCAGCTGCCGGACGTCCAACCCTACTTCACCCGCTCCGAACTGGGCCTGCCAGAAGACACGTTCGTCGTCCTGTTCAGCTTCGATTCGCATTCGGTGATCCACCGGAAGAATCCGGCCGCTGTTGTTCGCGCCTTTATGAAGGCGTTTCCGCGCGGTGACGAGCCCGCGATGCTGGTGATCAAGACCCAGAACATGGCGACGGCGCACTGGAACAAGGTCAACGGCCGAGGGGAGGAACTGCTCGAGCTGTGCGCCTCCGACAGCCGCATCCATTTCTTCGACCGGACGATGTCGCTCCGGGAACTCTATTCGCTGAAGAACGCCTGCGACTGCTACATGAGCCTGCATCGCTCGGAGGGATACGGCTACGGCCCGGCCGAGGCGATGGCGATCGGCAAACCGGTGATCATGACCGGCTATTCGGCGAACGTCGAGTTCGCGACGGACGACAATTGCATTCTGGTCGATGCGCCTCTCGTCCATATCGGGCAGGAAGAATACCTCTACGTGACGCCGGAAATGAAATGGGCGGACCCGGACGTCGACCAGGCTGCGAAGGCGCTCCGGCGCCTGTTCGACGACCCCGAATTCGCAACGAGACTCGGCGAGCGCGCCAGGGAGACGATCACCCGGGATCACGGGGTGGAGGCGATGGCGGCGCGCTACGCGGCGCGCCTGCGCGAGCTCGGGGTCGAGATTCGGTGAGGGACCCGGTTTTGGTCCGGCCAGAGTCCGTGTAGCCCCGTATGTTCCGCTCCGACGCGCAGAACGGCGAGGATGAGCTGCTGAACCGTTGCTTCGACCGGGCGCCGGACACTGCGGAATTGAGCGATTGGCGGAAACGAAGCGCAAGCGGCGAGACGCTCGGCGATCTTTACCGGCTTCTGGTCCCTTGCCCGTCGCGCCCGCGCCGTGACGGCCGCCTGAATTGAGGTTTGGCGAAGAATGACGAAATACCTGGTCACTGGAGCCGCTGGTTTCCTCGGCTTTGCTCTTGCGGAAAAGCTTGCCGAGACCGCATCGGACGAAGTCGTCGCTGTCGACAATTTCATCCGCGGCAAACGGGATCAGGCTTTCGAGGCGCTTTCGGCCCGCCCCAATGTCCGCTCGCTCGACCTCGATCTCAACGATCTTCCGGCGGTGCGCGGACTGCCGGCCGACATCGACGTCGTCTTTCACCTGGCCGCCCTGAACGGCACGCAAAACTTCTATGAACGCCCGTTCGACGTCGTTCGGTGCTGCACCTTGCCCACCATGAACCTGGTCGAGCATTATGGCCGAACGAAGCGCCTCGGCCGCTTCGTCTACGCCAGTAGTTCGGAAGCCTACGCCAGCACGGTGTCGAAATTCGGCTGGGAAGTCCCGACGGACGAGACCGTGCCCCTGACTCTCGACGACATCCTCAACGTGCGCCGGTCTTACGGCGGCTCGAAGCTTCACGGCGAGATTGCGGTCATTGCGGCGCGGGCGCAATTCGGCCTGCCGTTCACCATCATCCGCTATCACAACGCCTATGGGCCGAGGATGGGCGACAAGCATGTGATTCCCGATTTCTACAATCGGGCCCGCAAGGGCGAGTTCGCGCTCAACGGATTTGAGGACACGCGAAGCTTCATCCACGTGAAGGACGCCGTCCGCGCCACCCTCCTCCTTGCGGGCGCGCAGGCGGCGCAAGGCGAGATCGTCAACGTCGGCGGCGACACCGAAATTCGGATGGAGGACCTCGGCGCGATGATGATGGAGGTTGCCGGTCTCCGCGGCGACATCGAACTCAATCCGTCGCCGCCGGGCAGCGTGCCCCGGCGGGCGCCGAACCTTGGCAAGCTCCGGCGCCTGGTCGGGTACCAGCCGGAGATCAGCCTGCGCGACGGCCTGAGAGAGACGGCGCGCTTCTACCTGCACGACGCTTACAAAGGTCTTTGAGGGGCGATTCGACCATGGCATTCACACTGCACCCACACCTGATTTCGCCGCGCGACGAGGAATACATCGATCTCGTTTATCGCGCTGTGCTCGGACGGAGCGCCGATGCGGGCGGCCTTGCTCACTACCGCTCCGAGTTGGCCGAGGGGAAGCCGCGCAGCTGGATCCTTCACACGACGCGAGAGTCGGACGAGGCGAAAAAGCGGCCGCAGGGGTCGGAAGCCGCGGGCAGGACCATCGCCATGCTTCTGAACGACAATGCGACACGATGGCTCGCTCCGGTGTTCGCCGAGTCCCTGGCTCGCGGCGGCAAGGAGCGCGAGACGGCCGTTTGGGCGATTGTCGAGCGAGACGTCGATGCGCAGGCGCGCTTGCTGTCGGAGGAGGGGGAGCGCCTGCTGCTTTCGGATTGCCCCGGCTGGCTGGAAGAATTCCGCAACGACGAAATTTCAGGCTTCCTGTTTGGGCTCCAGCCGCGGGAGGTCGACATCTCCGTCAACGGGGCGTTCGTCGGCGCGGCGAAGTCGCAGAGCGCGCACCACGACCTGGCCGCTGCGGGGATCGAGGCGACCGCGTTTCGCCTGCCCTTCAGCGCGGGAAGGCTGTCTTCCTTCGCCATGAACGCCATGACGGCGTCGACCCGGGGCGTCGCGCTCTGGCCGCAGGACCGGTTCATCTCGCCGTGGCTTTCCGCGCACCGTGCCGGTGATGCAAAAGTTCGAACTGCAGACGTTCCGCATCTTCCAGCTGTCCGCGCTGCAGAAGCCGGCCGAAGAGAGAGAGAGTGCCCGAGTCGGGTGACAAGCCTCTCCCGTCGCGGCGGAAGGAAACCCGGGACAAGGCGAACCGGTCCTCCGCGGTCGCAGAGGCGGATCGGCGTCCTGTCCGGCTCGACCGGAGATCATTCCGCTCTGACGGTCGCCGTCGATTGGCCCGCCCTCCATCCGGGGGAAGACCTTGCTGGCCTGCGGCTCAGCGTGCATAAGGCCTCCGCTGGTCCGAAAGCGCGGCAGGACGACACGCGGGAGCCGTCGACCGTGTTCAAACCAGGGCCGGAATCGCGCCACAAGGATGGCCGCGATGCGTCGATCATTCCAGCTGCCTGCGGCAGTTCGCGAATCAACAGGAGATATCGGTGGCGCCGCTTAACTCTCTCCTTGACCGGTTCCGGCAGACCACGGAGGGAGGCGCGGAGAAGGCGGCCCTGCTGCGCGACGCGGACGCCGCGCGGGACAAGAGGGACTGGAGCACGGCCGCCGCCCTCTACAAGCAATATCTGGAACTGGCGCCGAATCATGGCGCGATCTGGGTCCAGCTCGGGCATGTGCTCAAGGACGACAAGAAGTTTAGTCTGGCGATCGAAGCCTACAGGCAGGCCTTGACGCTGGAGCCGAACGACCCCGATGTTTACATGAATCTTGGTCATGCGCACAAGGATGACAGGAACATTGGTCTCGCGATCGATGCCTACAAGCAGGCCCTGACCTTAAACCCGAACGACTCCGACATTCACGTCAACCTTGGTCACGCCTACAAGGTGGCGGGCGACATGGATTCGGCGCACAGGGCTTACCGGAAGGCTTTGGAGCTCGACCCGGCTTGCTCGGATGCGGCGCGGGAACTTGGCAGCCTATTGTGGACCGACCGTGCCGATTCGGGGAGCCCGGAGGCTGCAGTAACGGGACCCACGATTTACCTGGACGTCACGGATCTGATCGACTACGCCAAGCAAGAAAATATCACTCTGAGCGGCATTCAGAGGGTTGTCGCAAATCTGGTGCTGGAGGCCAAGCAATACGAAATCGCGTCTGGATCGAAAATAGCACTGAGCGTAATACGATTACGATCTCGGAAAATTCTTTGAAGTGGATCGGGTAGTCGTCGCCTCTCTTATTTCTGCTTTGCAATCCGGCGGCAAGTCCCGCAAAGACATCGATCAAGTCGTGCGCGCCGTTTATGCCACGCGCAGGCCCGTCGAACCGCAAGTCCGGCGACGACTTCGCCATCCCAGGCGCATTCTGGATTTACCCGAACTATGACGCCGTAAAGCAGATGCGGGCCAATGGCGTCAGATTCAACGCTGTTCATTCACGATCTTATTCAGATCAGCCATCCGCAATTTGCCATTTGAAGCCGCCAACAAGCGTTTTCGGCAAGCGCTGGTGGATGCGCTGATGCTCGCCGACTTCGTCATGACGAACTCCGAGTATGTGGCGAACGATGTTCGCAAGTTCATGTCGTCCAGACTGAACTTTTCCGTTCCGGTGAAATCTGCGCCGCTCGCCACCGCGCTTGTCGGCGAACAGAAGCAAGTTTCGCAACCGACCCGCCGCGACGTGCGGGCCGCCGCTTCGTCGCCATTCGTCCTGTCGGTTTCGACGATCGAGGTGCGCAAGAACCACCTCTACATGATCAAGATATGGGAGGAACTCATTGCGAAGGGCGCAAAGAATATTCCCAATCTTGTGTTTGTCGGAAAGCTCGGCTGGGATATCGAACCCTTGATGAAATACATCGACCAGTCCGGTCATCTCGACGGGCGGTTGCACATTTTGTCCAATGTTTCAGACCACGAGCTGACTTATCTCTACGATAAATGTCTGTTTACGATGTTTCCGAGCTTCGTCGAAGGTTTTGGCTTGCCGGTCGGAGAAAGCCTCGCTCACGGGAAGCCTTGCATCGCGTCCAACCGGTCATCCATGCCCGAAGTGGGCGGGCGCTTCGTCAAATACGTGAGCCCCGAAGACGTCGAGGGCGGCGTGCGGCTGGTTGAGGAGCTTCTCGCCGATCCCGCCGCCCTTTCGGCTTGGGAGAAGGAGATCAGAGAGGAGTATAAGCCGCGGACCTGGACCGAATTTGCGGCCGGATTTCTATGACGCCATTCGTCAAGCAAAAGGATACGCCGCCCTGCTACACGAATTTTTTATGCGACCCGGGCGAGATCTACTCGTTTGGGTTTCGGCGTTAGCAGAAAGGGACGCGCGAAAGCAGAAGCTCATCTATTGCGCCTCGGTTGTCGACGGCAACTGGTATTTCGCCGAGGACTGGGGCGTGTGGATGGCGAAACGGAGGGCGGGCGTTCTGTTTCGCACCCCTTACGCGCCTGGCGAGGTGGCCGCGGTGTATCTGGAGCTGCAGCTGGCGAGCGAGACTCCGCCTTCGTCCGCGAGGTTCAGCGTCCTGTCCGGCGGAGAGCCGGTCGAGGTGTGCTATTTCGATAGTCAGCGCCAGTGGTTCGTTTTCGAGGTTCCCGTCGGGGCGATGGGCGAGGTCGACATCGAACTCGTGGCGATGGGCGAGTTCAATCCGGTGGCGGGCGGCGTCAGGTGTATCTCGGCGCCCGGCGGCTTTGTTGCTGGTCCGATCGGGGGGGACGTCCGGTGTATCTTGGAGCCCGGCGGCTGGTTTGCTGCAAGGCCGACGACTACGCGGCGCGCATAAAGGTAATCGAGAAACTGACGCTTTCGCCGTCGGAGCCCAAATGGGCGGAAAAGTAAGGATTGCGGCAAAGCGATCGCGGGGGCCGCACATTCTTGAGGTGGAATCCGCGGGCGAGAGTCCCGGTGTCGTCGATCTTGTGGTCCACCGCGGCATCCGAAGAATATTCGAGTTGGAGAGAGTTCGGTGGTGAAGTTGACTTCCATATTTCAGAATTCTGTGCGGGCCGCCACCAATACGGGCGCTAAAACCGCGCTGCGCAACGCGGACGCTGCCCGAGACGACAGAAATTGGGCAAAAGCCGCTGAGTTATACAAAGAGTATCTGGCCTCCGCGCCGGACCATGACGCCATTTGGGTGCAATTTGGCCATATGCTGAAGGAGTCGGGAAATCTGTCGGGCGCCGAGGAGGCCTACAAGCGCAGCATCGAGCTGAATCCGGAAATCGCGGACACGCATCTCCAGCTTGGTCACTTGTACAAGAGGTTGCACAAGACCGCCGAGGCGGTCCATGCTTACAAGAGAGCGCTGCGGCTTGATCCATTGCTGCTCGACGCTTCACGAGAACTGCGCAATTTTGGTATTTCTGTTGAGGAAATCGATCCCGGCAAGAATATTGTGGGAGAGAGAAAGTCTGCCATATTTATTGACTTGTCTGACGTCTATTTTTACTTGAGACATCACCCGACAGTGTCCGGTATTCAGAGGGTCCAGCTCGAAATCGCCAAAGCCCTGATTGCCATGGGGCCCAGCGAACGGGGAGGCGCATCATTCCTGGCGGAAAGAGACGGGGAGTACATCAATATTGACGACATTTACATTATCGAACTTACCGAGGAGCTGTCACGAATCGTGGTCGACCATGACCGCCTTAAGGAAATAATGGAGGCGTCTACCGCTCGCGGCCGCTACTATCAGCCTGTACTAGGGGATGTTCTGTTAATATTGGGGGCTTTTTGGGTGCTTCAAAACGTCGCCGAGCGTATAATCGCCCTCAGGCGGCAAGGTGTCCGTGTTGGAACACTGATTCACGATATCATTCCGATAACTCACCCGGAATTTTGTGAAAAAGACCTGACGGATGCATTTCGATCCTACTTCTACAGCGTGCTGAGTGTTGTCAATTTCATCCTGACTGTCTCGGATTACTCCGGAAAACGCGTCGGGAAGTTCATGGATGAACAAGCGATTCCACGCGCGCCAATTTTGACTCTGCGATCTGCGCACAAGACCTGGGAACCTAGCGAAGGCTTGAAGGCAACGATTTCAACACCGGTAGCTAAGTTACTGAAAGAGAACTACGTATTGTATGTTTCAACCATAGAAATTCGCAAGAACCATACTTATCTTTTCAGAATATGGAAGCGACTGATCGAAGAGATGGGCGCGAAAGCTCCACGGCTCGTGTTTGTTGGCAGGCTAGGTTGGCGCGTCCAGGATTTACGATCGCAGCTGGAATCGACCAACAACCTGCAGGGTATGATCAAGATCCTGCACGACTTGTCCGACCATGAATTGTCTCAGCTTTACCGTTCTGCCATGTTTACCGTTTTTCCGAGTTTCGTGGAAGGCTGGGGGTTGCCGGTGGGAGAGAGCCTTATTTTTGGCCGTCCCTGCGTCGCCTCGAATACAAGTTCCGTTCCGGAAGTGGCCGGCGATTTCGTTGACTATGTTGACCCGTTTAATGAGAATGACGGCTACGACAAGATTGCGAAATTCATTAACGACGCGCGGTTCCGAGAACAACGAGCGACGCACATCAAGGACAATTTCACGCCGCGACAATGGTCTGACGTTGCGGTGGATTTGATCAAAATTGTCCAGTCGGCGGCGGGCGACAAGGATAACCTGGAGAATATTCTCGAGCCGCCGCTTCTGAAGGCCGGCCGCATATGCCGATTCGGTCACGGCGACAACTTGACGAGATTCATCGACTCGGGCGACGCTGGCGTAGTCCACTTCGCGTTCGACACGGATTGGTATCCGGTGGAGAACTTTGGACGGTGGATCAAAGGCAAAGGCGCAACGATCGCGTTCCGGGTCGACGATGAGCAGGACCAGCCGATTGTGATTGCGATCGAAACGAATACCGCGACATGGTTGTCCGGAACGTCTTTGCAACTTTTCATCAACGACATCGCCTATCCGGTGGTGCCGTTGCGTTCCGGCGCCAAACAGGCCTTGCGCGTTCATGCAGTTCCCAATGGGCGAAAACTGCTGCTCGAGTTTCGCGCCGTGGGAGAGATCCATGCGGACAGCACGGGCGCCGATCCTCGCAAAGACGTCTGGCTCGGGGTGGGGTCCGTTGGATATGCGCGGCTGGACGACGCCCTGGCGCGCGTTATGCTCCTTGAAGAGCTGTTGCTTGGAATGTCAGGGGTCGTTTCCTTGAAGCCATTGCCTGGGCTGCAGCGAGTTGTTTGATCGAGTGGGGTTGAAGAACGGGTTGTTAGAAGCTGCTGAACGAGGGCAATTATGGCGCTGACCGAAGCTGAGGTCGTTTGGGGCTATCGCTATATTCTTGGTCGAGAACCAGAGAATATGGCGATAGTGCGTGCCCACGCGGCGACAATGAAAGACTGTATGACATTTCGGACTGCGTTGCTTCGGTCGGAGGAGTTCAGTCGACTATATACCCAGTTCCGTAGGTCACGGGCCGGAGTTGGAACCGTTGCGGTTTCTGCGCCGGGTAGTAACTCACTTCCTCCGGATGCAGTTTTCAAACCGGAGAACTCCCTTCGCCAACAAAAACATCCAGAGCCGGCAATCAGAGGGTGTTCCGGGATCGGAAGAAATCACCCTCGACGGTGCAGAAGGGGGAAACACAGAAATTAATTATAGAAATATGTGATTCTCGAGCTGGGGACTAACGCCGACGGTCAGAGGGGCTTCGACGGCCCTAATGTTGTCAGAGGACAGCCGACCCAAAGTCCACGAGTGGACCATGCGCACTGGCGCGGTCGAATTATCCGTGCTCTAGCGCATGATGATGGACCTCGTGCCGGCTTGGAAGAGATTGCGTCCCTCGTAAAGCACTACCCGCCTGCACGTGAGTTACGATTTTACTACGTGGTGCTTTTAGGCAGGCTACCCAAATCGAACTCCATCGCGTCGAAGCCGGTCGAAAATCACGCGCAAACCATGGAGGAAATGCTGACTTCGGAAGAGTTTATCAATAATTATGTCTGGTATCTACTTGATGACTTTCAGCATCTGAAGCGTGAACTCTTTGTCCACATTCCAAAAACGGGCGGCACAACAGTCATTCACGCATTCAAAAATGATCCGCGGTTTTCGGTCCTGAAGATGCCCAGCTTCGTCAAAGGCGGATGGATGCCGGACGTCCTGGGTCTCTTTGGTGAGGCGACGCGATCTCTATTAAATTCGAATACTAAATATATTGCGCTCGACGGGCATCCTTCAATTCGTGACCTTATAACTTTCCATGCGAAGCGGGCCGACGATAGCATATTTACCGTCTTGCGCGATCCTTACACTACTGCGGTTTCTTTTATCAATTTTGTTATAGATTTCGGTAAACACAGAAATTAACCCTGGGGTATTAGCTTGGAAGGAATCCTTGGGTCTTGCGCATGATCAACTTATCGATGATCAAAGTATGATAAGAGAATTTGTCCCTCGCATTGTTGATAAGTTGCTACAGGACAATCCAATGTGCGCTCAACTTGGAATTGTACCAACGATGTCGTCTGCGGTTGAGTGCATCCGACAACTGGATGTCAAATTGGTTATGCTGGATAGATTAGCAGAATTCCTGGCCAGACTAGGGATTGAGCAGTTCGACAATCAAAATGTTTCGACAAAATATATACAATATAATGATATGTCGAGGCAGCTAAAACTTTCGATATCTAAAAAGATGGAGCAAGATCTAAAACTCTTTGACCATGTTATGAGGTCGGGCGTTACTGGCGGGTATCCGTGGGTTCGCCTGCAGTGAGAGGCGCAGAATTGAAGTTCATTGGATCCCTATTCTTTCTCACCGTTCTATGCTCATGGCACCTGTCAGGTTTTGCCCAAGCTGACGACTTCTCAACCCTCTACGGCAAACACGTAGTGGGTTATCAGGGATGGTTCAGTTGCCCGACAGATCCTGATGGCCTGGGCTGGCGACACTGGTTCCGCGGCAAGAAGCCCGACCCAAACGACTTGGTAGTGGACTTCTGGCCTGACACATCGGAGCTAACGCCGCCCGAATTGTGTGCGACTGGGCTATCGCTACCCTCAGGAAAGCCCGCTTATCTCTTTTCATCCGAGAATCCAAAAACCGTCGCTCGCCATTTTCGCTGGATGCGCGACAACAATATCGACGGCGTTGCTTTGGAGAGATTTGTCTCGGAGTTTCGCGTTCCGCAAACCCTTGAGCATACTGATCGCGTGATGGAAAGTGTGAGAGCCGCCGCGGAGGAGGCGCGTCGAGGATTTTTCATCATGTATGATCTGTCCGGAGACATTCCCGATATTGTTGAAAAAGTCAGTCGTGATTGGACGGAATTGACCCAATCAAACCACCTCACCGGCAGCCCGAGCTATATGCGCCACCGGGGTAAACCAGTTGTGGGACTATGGGGTTTCGGGCTACGTCCGATTTCTCCTCCGCAAGCGCTTGATCTCATTCGAGTTTTTCGGACCGCGGCGACGCCGGCAACGATTGTCGCGGGTGTCCCCGCGTACTGGCGGACACTTGGTAAGGACTCTCGCAAAGAACGAGAATGGGCGGAGGTTTATCGATCGGTGGACGTCATCTCTCCCTGGACCATTGGGCGGTTTAAGAACAAAACCGAGTTTGATGAATTTGAAAGGGATCAAATCGAGCCCGATATCGCCGAGACAAAGCGGCTCGGGATTGACTATTTGCCTGTCGTATTCCCAGGCATGTCTTGGCATAACGGAACTGACCGAAAACAGGCGCTCGGTCGAATTCCCCGAGACTGCGGCCAATTTTACACGCATCAGGTCGCTGGTGTAGTCGAAGCAGGCGCCACGATGCTTTATACAGCAATGTTCGACGAAGTGAACGAGGGCACAGCTATATTCAAAGTAGTCGCTATGCCGGATCAACTACCGGCAAACGCGCCGCTCCTGTCCCTCGACAACAGCGACTGCCATGTCAGCAATGACTGGTACTTAAAGCTAGCGGGGGCGGCGACGCTCGAGCTCCGGAATGCAAGGGAAGCAAATTGAACCGTCTTCCGTACCGGCGATGAGAGGGATGATGGGCGGATTGAACTTAGCCCAAAGGCCACGAGAAAGTAAAATAGGACGACAATGCTAGTGCAAGAAAATATAAAACTGTTGTACAAAGTACTTCTGAACAGGGAGGCTGATCCATCGGGGTTGCAGACTTGGGGTGCCTATGTCAAGGGCATAAAAACAGATAGCGTGTATGAATTGGCTTCCGCAATGATCCAAAGTGAGGAGTTTCTAAGACTGCATAAGTTGCGAAAAGCAAGTATCTGGGATACGTTCTGCCGCGTGACTTACGAAGAAGTGGAATTTACTTTACCATACCCAGATTTTACGTATTTGAATCTTTCCGTTGCTCAAACGTACGAACCATATGTTTCGTCACATATGTTTTCTAGGCTTTCTGGGGTGCGTACTTTTGTTGACGTTGGCGCAAATCTTGGACTGTTTACTCTTCCTTTAGCGAAGAAAATTCCGCACGGGCATATTTATTCGTTTGAAGCGTCATCGCGTAATGCAAATGTGCTACAGCAAAATGTTTGGGCAAACTCCATCCAAAACGTCACAGTCTACCCTCTTGGCCTTAGTGACGTCAATGGATGTTTGTACTTCAGTAAGGACCGCCAGACATCTAACAACACACTGGTTGGCGAGGGAAATCAAGGCGCAAGTTTTGAAGTCGTCCCTGTTGTGACTTTGGATGGATTCTGGAACAAGGAAATACCAATCGACATGGTTAAAATCGACATCGAGGGGCATGAGTATAAATTCTTCAAGGGTGCGATGGAAACAGTTAGACGCAATATGCCAATGATATATTTGGAGTATTCCGATGAATTTCAGAAACTAGGGTCTGGGCAATCGGGTGCTTCTCTGCTTTCCGAGTTAATTGATATTGGCTATGGATTTGAAATACTACACAGGGAAAAACCTTCTGAGAAAATCCTAGGTTCGAAGTACGAGATTATAGAACAGATCAACTCGGCGCTCACCCGACATATTACACACGACCACGGTAGTCACTTGGATCTATTTTTGCTCAACGCTAAGCCTGACTCCGGCAAATAGGCCTCTAGGCCTTTGGCAATGGCCACCTCGTCAACCAACCAGAGGGTCACGATTTCCTTCAGCCGGATCGGCCGCAGGTGCTGCAATCTCAAAGCGACGAAGACATTTCGGTCAGGGTACCTCAGCAGAAGCGAGTAGGAGGGGACATCGGCAATGGCTTGTCTCTCACGAACACGAATAAAGACGCGAAATGATTTCCGGAGTAGTGAAAGCAGTGTCGCCGCAGGACGTTCGTGACGCCTACCTCCATATGGAGATGCATGTAACACCTGCGAAAAGCATTCTTGAAGCCGCGTTTAGCAACAACTGCTGCCTACAGAACGTCCACGAAGAATCGGGCACCTAGTGTACATGACAAACATTTTCACGTTCACGAAATTGCGGTAGTGAGTAAGTTGGGAATTGGCGGCGCTGGCATCAATCCTGTCCTCGGCAATCCTCTTGTGGTAGGACGGTGAAGGCGCTCAGTTTATTCATCAGGCTGGGCCACAAACGCTAACTCGCAACGGTCAACCGAATTCCAATCGGAGTTCGTTGGCAAGGGCAAGAAACCGCTAAGCGCCGAGGTCGGGCCACCCGGCGGCAGAGGCAAGCATGTCGAACAAAGTCGATGTAACCCCCGAAATGTATGATACCATCAACGCCTTTTACCATGGCTTCCTCAAGCGCGAGCCCGATGCCGACGGGTTTTACACCCACGCAGCCGCCCTGAAGCAACATGGGCTGCTGGCCCTGGTGAGGAATTTCCTTGAGTTGGCCGAGTTCAAACAGGTTTACTCGGGATCGTCTCCCGAGGTTCCTTCCAGAAAGCTGCTAAGCGCCACGGGTCGGTAACCCCGGTGCCCAGAGGCAAGCGATGTCAGACAGTGTCGAGACGGTAAATCGCGAGATCTTTACTGCGGGGGAGATCGTTGACGCCCTCTATAAGGCGATGCTCAGGCGCGAGCCCGACATTCGCGGGTTCCATACCCAATGTCGCTGCCCTGAAGCAACGCGGCCTGCTGCCCCTTGTCCAGAATTTCCTCGGATCGGCAGAATTCACGCGGTTTATATTCCGGCCCGCCTCCCGAGCCTCGCTCTGATGCGCCTCCCGGTTTGAACCTGAACTTCAGCCCGCGAAACGAGGTGCAGACGCGGCTTTCCAAGCGACGACCAGATCAAGCTCTGGAAACACATTCAAAATGTCTGGACAAAATTTGGCGAGGAAGAGCCCTATTGGTCGGTGCTCACCGACAAGAAATTTATGTCCGATCAAATTCATCAGGAAAATCTGATCGATTTGTTTTATGAAACCGGCTCGCATGATCTGAAATATTTTGACGCATTCCTGCAGCGAAACGACGTCGAGACGTCGAGAGAGGCGACGATCGCCGAGTTTGGCTGCGGCGTCGGTCGAGTGACCCGCTTTCTCGCCCGCCGCTACAAGCGCGTCCTCGCCTTCGACGTATCGCCTTCGCACCTCGCGGCAGCGCGCGAACGCCTCAGCAAGGAGAACATCGACAATGTCGAATTCGTTCTCCTGGAGGGGCCGGAGGGGCTGAGCAGGTTGCGCGGCGCCGATATCTTCTTCTCGATCATCGTGTTGCAGCACAATCCTCCGCCGATCATTTGCGACGTTCTGGAACGAGCCTTCGACGGGATTGGCCAACGGGGGAATCGCCTTCTTCCAGGTGCCGACTTATGGATCGGGCTACAAATTCGCTCTGCGAGGCTATCTCGACGGACAATACAAAAAAGAAGAAATGGAAATCCATTTCGTGCCGCAGCGGGAAATCTTTCAGCTTCTAAGCCGGCACAACATGCTGCCCATCGAAGTCCGGCAGGATCACTGCATCGGAAACTACGACCGATGGCTTTCGAACACGTTCCTGGCGCAAAAGAGGGAGTGACATCGCTCGAACGCGCGACGAAGGCGACACTCAGCCAACGACATGGCGATAGAATTCGCTGAGGCGCTTCCCGGAGCGCTCGGATCCCGAAGGGAATTCCAGGGCGCGCCCGGCGCGATTGCTGCGAAAATCGGCGGTGTCATTGGGCGTCGGCGCTCCCAGAAAAGATCGCTCGCGGTTTCGAAGCGCCGGAAGGCCTCGAGCGGCTGGAACGCGGGGATTTCAAGCCGGTCCAGCGCCATCGCCGATGAGCCTTTCCGCATTTGCGAGAGTTCAGGAATTCTTGACGATTGCGTTCCGCCGCGGGCGCGCGACGCGCGCTTTCCAGCTTTCCGCCCCCTTCCTCTCCTCCCTGTTTCGGCAGCGGAACAGGGAGAAAGTCTCCCTGTTCTTTCGCTCATTCTCCGCATCCGATGTCGGCAGCCACCCTATTGTCATCACGACGCATTCCTTGGGCGGAAGGGGCGCGGCGCCGGCGATTCTCCCTGTTACCAGGGCAAAACAGGGAGCCGCGGCCAAAATCCCGTTCCTGGCGATTCTGCGCGACGGCGCCGGCGCACGAGGCATCGTCAAGTTTTCCTCCTTTCCGCCGTCGACCGGTTCGACCCGACTGCATCCTGCTTTCGATCGCGCTCATCCGGACGAGGCGGTTGGGGCGGCAGGTCGGTCTCCCGCCGTTCGGCCCGTTGCCGCGCCGAGCGGATGGATTAAAGAAGCAGCCGCAGGCGGCCCGCCGGATGGGGACCGCGATTCCGCCAGTCCCGCTTCAGAAGAGGAGAAGGAATGATCGTTGTCACGGGGGCGGCCGGCTTCATGGGGTCGAATGTCGTTGCGGCGTTGAACGAGCAGGGACGCGACGATCTGGTGGTCTGCGACCGGCTCGGCCAGGATCTGCGCTGGCAGAACCTGCGCAAGCGAACCTTTCGCGACTTCGTCCCTCCCGACCAGCTGTTGGCGGCGCTCGGTCGAATCCGGCCGGAGGCGATTTTCCACCTCGGCGCCAATTCCTCGACCACGACGACCGACGCCGACGAGCTGATGCGCGTCAATTTCCGGTTCACCCTCGATCTCGTCGACTATTGCGCCCGCGAGGGGGTCAAGCTGGTCTACGCCTCCAGCGCGGCGACCTACGGCGCCGGCGAGAACGGATTCGACGACGACCCTTCGCTCGACGCGCTGAAGAAGCTGCGCCCGCTCAACCTCTACGGCTGGACCAAGCATCTGATCGACAAGATCGTCGCGGAACGGCGGGAAAACAACCTGCCGCTGCCGCCGAAGTGCATCGGCGTCAAATATTTCAACGTCTATGGTCAGAACGAATATCACAAGGGGGGAATGATCAGCGTCGTCGGAAAGAATTACGCCCGGGCCAGGGCCGGGGAGACCGTCGAGCTGTTCAAGAGCCATCACGAGCACTACGCCGACGGCGAGCAGCTGCGCGACTTCGTCTATGTCGACGACGCCGTCGCCGCGACGCTCTGGCTGATGGAAAAAGGTCCCGCCTGCGGGATTTTCAACGTCGGCACGGGCGTCGCCGCCTCGTTTCGCGCGCTTGTCGAGGCCTTGTTCAAGGCCGTCGGGCGACAGCCCGCCATCCGCTACGTGCCGATGCCCGAGTTGCTGCGCGACCGCTATCAATATTTCTCGCGCGCGCCGCTGGAAAACCTGCGCGCGGCCGGCTATGCGGGCGCGTTCGCGCCTGTCGCCGAGGGGGTCGCGCGATATGTGAAATACCTGGAGTCGGCGGATCCGTACCGTTGAGCGGGGGTCCGACGCTCTTCGATGAAGCCGCTACAGCGTTTCGTAGATGCGGAACGCGAGTTCCCTGTCGTCGAACACCCGGCCGCGCCCCGCCTTCAGGACGAGCACGCTGCGGCAATAGTTGCGCACGGTGTTGACGTCGTGGCTGACGATGACCATCGCCCGATCGGCGCGCTTGACGAACAATTCGTAATGGCACTTTCGATGGAACCGCTGGTCGCCGACCGCGAGAACCTCGTCGATCAGGTAGCATTCGAAGTCGACTGCGAGGGAGAGCGCGAAGGTCAGACGCGCTCGCATGCCGGAGGAATAGGCTTCCATCGGGATGAACAGCTGCCGGCCGAGCTCGGCGAAATCGTCGACGAAGGCGAGCACGTCCTTTTCGTCGCGGTTGTAGAGCCGCGCGATGAAGCGCGCGCTGGCGGCGCCGGTCATATAGCCGGAGAGGCCGCCGGAGAAGCCGAGCGGCCAGGACAGGCTCAAATCCCGGCGGATCGTCCCCGAGGTCGGAAACTCGACGCCTCCGATCAGTTTGATCAGCGTGGATTTGCCCGAGCCGTTGCGCCCGAGCACGCCGATTTTTTCTCCCTCACGCACTTCGAAAGAGATGTCGTCGAGAACCCGACGCACGCCGACGGCCGTGTGATATTCCTTCACCAGCCGGTCGACGCGGATCGAACGGGCCGGCCGAAACGCCTGCCCATCGGCGGGCGCAACCGACCGGGACGGGTCGGGCGGTCTCCTGGCGACTGCGGTCGAGGTCTCGGACATCATGCACGATGCTCTAGCGCAACGTCGCGCAGCTTGCGCAGCACGAAGTAGAATCCCAGAGATAACGCGAGCAGGATGAGCAGGTCGAGAGTCGTCTGGGGATAGCGCGCCCAGTCGAGCGGGAGACTGGGCCTGGAAATGATCTGGACATAGAGATGCTGCCGCTCGGCGTCCTGTCGCGCGAGGTCCCGCTGCGCGACGGCGCCGGCGAGGGCGGCAAGCGCAAAATCGCGCCGCAACGTCAATTGGTCGTATGTTTGCAGCTTGACCGCTTCCGAACCGGCGGCGCCGGCGATCTCCAGCTTCTGCTTTTCGATTTCGTCCCGGTAGGACTTCGTCTGCGCGCGAAGGCCGGCCAGGGCCGGCGCGGTGGGCGCCATTTTGAGCTGCTGTGCGATCGACGCCTCGACTTGCGCCAGCTGCGCGGAGAGCCCCTGAATCACGTCCAACTTGGATTTCGCGACGAGATTGGGGTCCACCGAACCGGAGCGGTTCCGGAAATCCCTGAGTTCGGCTTCGATCGCGTCGAGGCCGTTTTGCGCCTCGACCACGAAGCGATCGGCCGAGGCGACCTGGCTGCGATAGAACCGGTCGTTCATGCGGTTCAGCAACGCTTCCGCATGATCCAGCATCGCCTGAACGAGCGCCCGCGCGTCCTCGGGCGTGAACGCGTTCGCCTCAATGGTGACGATGCCGGTTTCGGCGTCGAGACTCGCGGTCGCCGCCCACTGAAACCGCCGGTAGAGAAACTCCCTGTTGTCCGGCAGCCAGAACGTGGGATAGCGGAAGACGAAGTCGCCTTGCGCACGGCTCAGCCTGGCGCGGAGGTTGTCGTCGCGATCGAGCTGATCGACCACGTCGCGCGACGTCAGATACGCCGTCGTTGCGTATGTCTCGTCGGTGGCCACGGTCGAGGCAAAGCCCTTCGCCAGGGACGACAGGATATTGTGGCCGGCGGACGGGTCTGTCGAGCGGACGATGAAGCTCGCGGTCGAACTGTAGCGGGACGAAGCGACCAACAAAAGAAAGCCGGCGGCTATCGCCATCGGAATGACGACCGTGGCGATGAACAGCCTGTGGCGACGCCAGAAGCCCAGGCGGGGTTGGACGACCTCGTCGTCGACGAACGGCGGCGGGAGCCCGAACTCCGATTCCCACATCCTGATCGAGGACAGTTGCCGTCCCGAGCGCGACCGGGGCCCTCCGGGGCTCGGACTCCGAACCCTTCTCCTCGATTGCCGACAGGCTCGTATCGTTCAACTGCGGCGCTCCTTGACGCCGATCGACATCAGCCAAAGAACCGCCAGGACCGCCAGAGAGACGGCGAACACCATGGCCACGGATCTCAAACGCTGAGGCTCCGTTGAATAATCGGAAAGATTCGGCGAAACGATCTCTTCAATGAACACATGCTGACGACGCGCGTCCGTCCGCGCGCTGTCCAGGGCCGACCTCGCCGCCCCGAGACTCGAGTCGGCAAGGCTGCGAAGCAGCGTGAGGCGCTCGTAGGCCGTCACCTTGTTGGAGACCGCGCCGTTCGATCCGGCGAGCGATTTCTGTTCCTTGACGATCTGCGCCGCCAATGCGTCGACCTGCGCCTTGAGGCCGGTCGTGGTCGGGTTCGAAGGCGACAGCCGATCGTTCGCCATGATTTGCGCCACCACCTGGTCGACCTGGCTCGACAACGTCGTGATCGTGGTGAGCTGGGCGACCGCGTTCTGCGTCGGGTCGACGACGGTCTCGCTGCTGCGAAATCGATCCACTTCCTCCTGGGCGGCGAGTACCACTTTCTGAGCCTCGGCCACGGCGGCCTCGGCGGTTCGGATCGAGTCGGCTTCAAGGCGAGCGTTCATCGCGTTGACCAGCCCTTCGGCCTGCGACAACAGCTGCTTCGCGATCGCCTGGGCGTCTTCAGGACGAAAAGCCTGCGCCTGAAGCGTGATAATGCCGGAGTCCTGGTCGGTCCAGGCGGTCACCCGATCGTTATAGTACCAATAGAGACGCTCGAAGCTGGCTCCGGAGAAGGGGCGTGGGAAACGCGCCAGCGGATCTGCGCCTTCGCGTGCGTAGATCTGCCGCAGCGGCAACGCCGATTCCAGACTGGCGACGGCATCCCGGGATTGCAGATAGCTGAGGACGGCGTTCGAGTCGTCTGTCGAACGGCTGATCCCGATCATCTGCAGGAGGCCCTGGAGGACAGATCCGCCACCGCCCTGGCTGCCGTCCGACGTGCGCACGATGAACTGGGTTTCCGACACATAACGGGGCGCAGCAAAAACGCCGTAGTACAGCGCCGCAATCGCCGTCGGGGCTGCGACAGCGGCGAGAAATGTCCAACGCATGAACCGCGAGCGTCGCTGCCGGCGGGCCTCATAACGCTGGCCGATCCGCTCCTCGTCGGGCCGAACGGGCCGATCAGTCCGACGCGGGACGCGATCGGAAGTCTTGGCGACCGCTGAACTCGTCATTGTGAAATTTCGATCCCTTCCCGCCTGAAGCGTGGCGCAGCCGGTTGTGTATAGGACAGACTGCGCAAGAAGTCAGCCACCCGCGGGCAATGCGGTCGGGTTAGACCGCGGCCGTTGTCGCCCGGTCGGCTCCAGTAGTCATGCTCGCAAGGCGCAAGACCAGTCGGGGCAGGCGGCGCGATTGTTCCGCTCCGGCCGAAAGCCTCGACCGCTGCGGCTTGTCTCGGATGGGCGGACTGCGTAACCTGCGGGACGATGAGGTCGTGATCGTTATTCCGAGAGCCTGTCGGCTCGAGGAGAGGAGTATCTGTTGCCCGCTTCCCTCGCCGCCAGCCTCAACGCACAATGGCGGGTCATTCTCGCCCTCATGATTCGAGAGGGGCAATCCAAGTACACCACCAAGACGCTGGGCTTCTTCTGGACCGTCGGCGAGCCGCTGATCCTGACATGCGGGGTTATCATACTTTGGATTGCCAGCGGTCGAAATGAAGGGCACAGCAATACCCCCATCATCCCCCTCGCGCTCTCGGCTTACACGCATATGCAGCTGTGGCGTCGGACCGTCCTGCCCGCGCTGAATGTATTACATACTTCAGGCTGGCTGTTTTATCATCAGGACATACACATTGTTGATATGGTTATAGCCGGAACGTTGATCGAAAGCGTGTCGATCTTTACATCGTTCCTCATCATCGCCACGATCAGCATCCTGTTCGGAGCGATGGAGCCGATCCGCGATCCCGGCCTGGTTCTGGCCGCGTGGTGTCTCGACACCTTGTTCTGTTTTTCGTTCTCCCTTTTCATGGCTGGCCTGGCTGGGCTGTCCGAGATGGTCGAGAGGCTCATGCATCCCTTGATGTATCTGACCCTGCCGATAACCGGCGCCTTCACCATGACGGCCTGGCTTCCGCCGAATTTCAAGGTGGTCGTTGAGTGGGTTCCTCTCGCCAATTGTATCGAAATGTTTCGCGCCGGCATGTTTCCCCTGTCCGTCAAGACCTACTATAGCGTTCCGCTCATTGTCATTTCGTCGATGTTCTTGATCGCATTCGGCTTGCCGATCATCGAATATGCAAGGCGCAAACTCGAGGTGCCGAACTGAAACCGGGAAAGCCGCTGGTCCACGAATAGCGTAAGAAGGGGCATGTGCTTCGACCCGAAACGCAATGCCGCAACGGCCTGGCGTCAGCCGCCGCATCTCGGTCATTTCGCGCAGGTTGTCACTCGAGACCGACAGGACTGCAAAGACCTTCTGGCCTATGTCGACGACAAGCCCGTCCGCTGCGACATGTGACAGGGGTTTCGCGCAACGCATTGACACTGACGTTGCTGAGCTTCTCGAGTTTGCGCTTGGCCGCCGGCCGGAGCACGCTCAGAAAGACGTCGTGACGACGCCGCTCGAACAAGTGGCCGAGGTTCCGCACGTTCGCGTCGCCCGATCGCCCCTTGGCTGGCAAAAGACCATATTGCAACACTTTTCCGATCGAGTATGACGTCAGAAGCATAGGAGAGTTCCATGCTGAGATGGTCGATCGCCTCTGTCTGCATGGGCGGCGCGCTGGAGGGCAAGCTCGCGGCAGCGGCCAAGGCGGGGTTCCGAGCGGTCGAACTGTTCGAGAACGACCTGACCTTCTTCAACGGAAAGCCCAAAGACGTGCGCCGCATGGCGGCGGATCTCGGGCTCGAAATTGTCGCTCTTCAGCCGCTGCGCGATTTCGAGGCGATGCCGGAGCCGATCCGGGAACGAAACTTCGAGCGCGCGGCGCGCAAACTCGAACTCATGCACGAACTCGGGAGCCGACTTCTCTGCGTCTGCTCCAACGTCTCAACGGAAACGATCGACGACGCTGCGCGGGCCGCCGCAGATCTCGCGGAACTGGCCGATCTCGCCCGCCAGCATGGCATGCGGATCGGTTACGAGGCGCTCGCCTGGGGCCGCCATGTGAAAGACTGGACGGCCGCATGGGAGATTCTGCGGGCCGCGGACCGCGACAATCTCGGCATCGTGCTCGACAGCTTTCACATCTGCGCGCGCGGCAATCCGATCGAGCCGATCGCGGATCTGCCGGCCGAGCGAATCGCGCTCGTCCAGGTGGCCGACGCGCCCGCCCTGGTCATGGACCCGCTGTCGCTGAGCCGGCATTACCGCTGTTATCCCGGCCAAGGCGAGTTTCCGATCATCGATTTTCTGGATGCCGCGACCCGCGCCGGCTACGGGGGGCCGCTATCGCTCGAGATCTTCAACGATCAGTTTCGGGGCGGCTCGGCGGTGGCGATTGCGGTCGACGGCATGCGCTCGCTCCGCACCTCCGGCGAAGCTCTCGCGGCCAGGCGCGCGGAGCGCGGCGACGCGCCGCTTGTCGATTTGCCGCCGCTTCCGCCCCCGCCGGTCGTCGAGCGGCCGGAATTCATCGAATTCGCGGTCAGCGACACGGATGCAAAGGAACTCGTCGCAATGATCGAAGGCCTCGGCTTTCGGCTTGCGGGTCGCCATCGCTCGAAGGACGTCGATCTCTTTGCCCAAGGCGACATCAACCTCGTCGTCAACCGGGAGCGGGAGGGCTTCGCCCATTCCTTCGCGCTGCTGCACGGTCCCTCGATTTGCGCATTGGCGCTTGGCGTCGACTCGATCGACAAGGCGCTCGACCGCGCGGCCGCCCTCGAATGCCAGAGCTATGTCGGCAAGATCGGACCCGGCGAGGCGATGCTGCCCGCGGTCGCCGGCGTCGAAGGCAGCCTGATCTATTTCGTCGCCGCGGGCGATCAGAAATGGCGGGACGACTTCGAATCGGCGCGCGGGCCCGATGCGTCAGGGGGCCTCAAGAAGGTCGACCACCTCTCCAACGTCGTCCGCCGCGGCGAATTCCTGAGCTGGTCGCTGTTTTACCGCTCTGTGCTCGGGCTCTTGGCGGCGCCCCAGGTCGAGATCGCCGACCCGCACGGGGCCTTTTTCAGCCGCTCGCTGCGCAGCGAGAACAACGAGTTGCGCATCGCGCTCAATATCGGCGAGGGCGGGGCGACGGGCGTGTCGCGCTTTCTCGACGCCTTTGGCGGCGCCGGCTATCAGCAGATCGCGCTGTCGACCGACGACATCTTCGCCGCCGTCGAGACAGCGAAGGCCGGGGGCGTTCCCCTGCTGCCGATCCCCGAAAACTACTACGACGACCTTGCGACTCGCTTCGACCTCGCGCCCGATTTGCTCGCGCGCATGCGCGCGCTCGGCGTCCTGTACGACCGCGTGAAGGACGGCGAGTTCTTCCATGTTTATACGCGAACCTTCCGCGACCGCTTTTTCTTCGAGATCGTCCAGCGCCGCAATTATGACCTCTTCGGGGCAGCCAATACACCGGTGCGGCTCGCCGCGCAGGCGAGCGTTGCGGACGCCGAGAGGCGGACGGTGATGGAATTCGAGTGACGGCCGCTCAAGGATGAGGGAGCCGCGGGAATGATCAACGGCGACACGAAGATCATCGCTCATATCGGCTACCCGACAACGACGTTCAAGTCGCCGATGATCTACAATCCATGGTTCGAACGGCGGGGCGTCAACGCCGCGGTGGTGCCGCTCGGTGTCAGGCGCGAGGATTTCGGCCGGGCCTTTCCGGAAATCTGCCGTTTCACCAATTTCCACGGCGCGCTGATCACGATGCCGCACAAGGTCGCGGTCATCGCCCTTCTCGACGAGGTTTCGACCGCGGTGAAGGTCGCGGGCTCGTGCAATGCGGTGCGTCATGGGCACGATGGGAGGCTGATCGGCGACATGTTCGACGGCGAGGGCTTCGTCCGCGGCGTCGCGCATAATGGCGCGTCGCTCGGCGGCAAGAGGCTACTCGTCGTCGGCTCCGGCGGCGTCGGGTCAGCGATCGCCGCATCTGCGGCGGCGGCCGGGACGGAGGAGATCGCCCTCTACGATGTCGACGCCGCGGCGATGCGGGGCCTCGGCGACCGGCTCAGGCAAAGCTATCCGGCTCTGAAGGTTTCGCTCGGCTCGAACGACCCGGTCGGGTTCGATGTCGTCGTCAACGCGACGCCGCTCGGAACCTATCCGGGCGATCCGATGCCGCTCGACGTCTCGCGCTTCACGCCCGGAACCTATGTCGCTGAGGTGGTGATGAAGCACGAGACGACCGCCTTTCTCGCCGCGGCCCAGGCGCAGGGCTGCCGGACCCAGGTCGGCATCGATATGCTGTTCGAGCAGATCCCTGCCTATCTCGAATTCTTCGGCTTCCCCCAGGCGACGCCAGGGGAGCTGAGAGAGGTGGCGAAGATCGAGTACTAGAAGCACGCCAAGGGAGGAACGCAGTGAGCCAGGCGATGACCCATGAGCCGCCAGGGCGGCATCAGTCCAGGATCGCCGCAGCCAGCGGTTGGATCGGTTCGGCGCTGGAATATTATGACTTCTTCATTTACGCGACCGCGGCGTCGCTGATCTTTCCGCAGATGTTCTTCCCGTCCAGCAATCCGACCGTCGCCATTGTCGCGTCGCTCGCGACCTACGGGGTCGGCTACGTCGCCCGACCGATCGGCGCGATCGTGCTCGGCCACTGGGGGGACCGGCACGGACGCAAGAACGTGATGCTCGTCTGCCTGTTCCTGATGGGCGCCTCGACGATGGCGGTCGGGCTGCTGCCGACTTATCATCAAGTGGGGGTCTGGGCGCCGACCCTGCTCGTGATCCTGCGCCTCATCCAGGGGTTCGCCGTCGCGGGGGAAATTTCGGGCGCGAGCTCGATGATCCTCGAGCATGCGCCTTTCGGCCGTCGCGGCTATTTCGCGAGCTTCACGCTGCAGGGTGTGCAGGCCGGGCAGATCCTGGCGGCGGCAGTCTTTCTGCCCCTGAGCTACGCGCTGTCGAAGGAGGACTTCGTCGCGTGGGGATGGCGCGTGCCGTTCCTGCTAAGCGTCGTCGTCCTCATCGCCGGCTACGTGATCCGGCGCGAAGTCGACGAGACGCCGGCCTTCGCCGAGGAGCGCGCACACCGCGAGGTCCCGAAGGCGCCGGTCGTGGACGCTCTGACCAACCACGGAGGCGACATGCTTCGGGTCGTCTGCATGTCGCTGATGAACGTCATACCAGTGGTGGCGACCATCTTCGGCGCAGCTTACGCAGTGCAGCCCGGCTACGGCGTCGGGATGGACAGAAGCGTCTACCTGTGGATCCCCGTCATCGGCAACATCGTCGCGGTGGTGGTGATCCCCTTCGTCGGCGACCTTTCCGACCGCATCGGCCGCCGTCCGCCGATCATCGTCGGCTCTCTCCTGTCGGGGCTGCTGTCGTTCGCCTACCTCTATGCGATCAGCATCAAGAACGTGCCGCTTGCATTCGTCTTTTCGATCCTGATGTGGGGCGTCGTCTACCAGGGCTATAACGCGGTCTTTCCGAGCTTCTACCCGGAACTCTTTCCGACCCGGGCGCGCGTCTCCGGGATGGCGATCGCGCAGAATGTCGGCACCATGCTGACCGCGCTGTTGCCGGCGGCTTTCGCCGCCATCGCGCCGCCGGGATCGGCGAATGTGCCGCTGACGATCGGCGCCTGCGCTTTCGGCGTCACCGTTATCTCCGCGATCGCCGCCTTCACGGCGCGCGAAACAAATCGTGTGCATCTGAATGATCTCGGCGAGCCGGGCGCCGTCGCGGTCGACAAGCTCGAGTATGATCGCTTGCGCCAGCAAAGCATTGTCTCAGCGGCGTCCTGAGGGCTATGAAACCGGCGTGCGCCGCGTCTATCCGGGCCAAAGGCCTGCAGGAGGGAATCCATGACCGAACTCGGCGTCGTCCGATGCACCATCCAACGCGCTGACCGCGCCGCCGCCGATGGGCTCGCCGCATTCGGCGTCGCGACGGTCCATGAGGCGATGGGGCGAGTCGGTCTCATGAATCCAGGCATGCGGCCCATCTATGCCGGCGCGCAGGTTTCGGGCACGGCGGTGACCGTGCTCCTCCACCCGGGCGACAACTGGATGATGCACGTCGTCGCCGAGCAGATTCTGCCCGGCGACGTCGTCGTCGCCGCCATCACCGCCGAATGCACGGACGGCTATTTCGGCGATCTTCTGGCGACCAGCTTCAAAGCGCGCGGCGCGCGGGCGCTGGTCATCGATGCGGGCGTGCGCGACGTGAGAACGCTGACCGAGATGGGCTTTCCGGTGTGGAGCAAGTGCGTCAGCGCCAAGGGCACCGTCAAAGCGACGCTCGGCTCGGTGAACATTCCCGTCGTCTGCGCCGGCGCGCTCGTCAATCCCGGCGACGCCATCGTCGCCGACGACGATGGCGTGGTCGTCGTGCCGGCGGCCTGGGCGGAACGGACCCTCGCCGCGGCGCGCGCGCGGGAAGCCAACGAAGGCGACAAGCGGGCGAAGCTCGCCTCGGGCGTGCTCGGGCTCGACATGTACAAAATGCGCGAGCCACTCGAGAAGGCCGGCCTGAAATATATCGACTGAGGCTCGAGTCCATGACCACAGCCGGCAGGCCCGTCACCGGGCCATTCGATAAGACCAAGGGTTGGCTCGACTGGTTCGATGGGCCGAGCAAGCCGCGCTTCCGCCCACCGCCGGGCAGCGTCGACGCGCATTGCCATGTCTTCGGTCCGGGCGCGGAGTTTCCTTACGCTGCGGAGCGCAAGTACACGCCCTGCGACGCGAGCAAGGCGCAGCTCTTTGCGCTGCGCGACCATCTCGGCTTTTCCCGCAACGTCGTCGTGCAGGCGACCTGCCATGGCGCCGACAACCGCGCTATGATCGACGCCTGCCTCGCCAGCGGCGGCCGGGCGCGCGGCGTCGCGACGGTTCGTCGCGACGTGAGAGACGACGAACTCGAGCGGCTGCACGGCGCCGGCGTGCGCGGCGTGCGGTTCAATTTCGTCAAGCGGCTCGTCGACTTCACGCCGAAGGATGAGCTGATGGAGATCGCCGGCCGAATCGCGGGGTTCGGCTGGCATGTCGTGATCTATTTCGAGGCCGCGGACCTGCCGGGACTCTGGGACTTCTTCACCACGCTGCCGACAACTGTCGTCGTCGATCACATGGGCCGACCCGATGTGTCGAAGCCGATCGACGGCCCGGAATTCTCACTGTTCCTGAGGTTCATGCGCGACCACGCCAACGTGTGGAGCAAGGTCTCCTGCCCGGAGCGCCTGTCACTCTCCGGTCCGCCGGCGTTGAACGGCGAGCGAAACGCCTATTGCGACGTCGTTCCCTTCGCCCGTCGCATCGTCGAGGAATTTCCCGAACGCGTGCTGTGGGGAACCGACTGGCCGCACCCCAACCTCAAGGGCCACATGCCTGACGACGGACTCCTGGTCGACTTCATCCCGCATATCGCCACGACGCCCGAATTGCAACGGAAGCTCCTGGTCGACAACCCGATGCGGCTCTACTGGCCCGACGAAAGAGGAGTTTGAACGATGGCTCTCGACAAAGAGTTCAAGGAGATTCCCGGCACGATCATCTTTGATGCCGAGCAATCGCGGAAAGGGTACTGGCTGAACCAGTTCTGCATGTCGCTGATGAAGGCCGAGAACCGCGCGAAGTTCAAGGCCGACGAGCGCGCCTACCTCGATGGGTGGAAGCTCAGCGAGGAGCAGAAGCAGGCGGTGATCGACCGCGACCTCAACCGCATGATGGCGCTCGGCGGAAACATCTACTTCCTGTCGAAGATCGGCGCGACCGACGGCAAGAGCTTTCAGCAGATGGCCGGCTCGATGACAGGCATGACCGAGCAGGAATACCGCGACATGATGATCAGGGGCGGCCGAAAGATCGACGGCAACCGCAGGATCGGCGAGGAGGGCGACGCGCAGCGCACCCCCAAAGACTGACGGTCTCGCGACTTTTCACGCACTTTAAGGATACGGATCATGGCCCGCATCACCGCCTCCCTCTACACGTCGCACATCCCCGCCGTCGGGGCGGCCTTCGACCTCGGCAAGACCGGGGAGGATTACTGGAAGCCGGTGTTCGCCGGATACGACTTCACCAGGGACTGGGAGAGAACGCACACGCCCGACGTGATCTTCCTCGTCTACAACGATCACGCCACCGCTTTCAGTCTCGCGATGATCCCCACTTTCGCCATCATGACCGGCCCGGAATTCAACCCGGCGGACGAAGGCTATGGGGCGCGCCCGGTGCCGAAAGTCATCGGCCATCCGGAGCTTGCCTCGCACATCGCCTCGGAAGTGATCCAGCAGGATTTCGATCTGACCATGGTCAACGAGATCGACGTCGATCACGGCCTCACGGTGCCGCTGAGCTGCGTATTCGGCAAGGTCGACGCATGGCCATGCAAGATCATCCCTTTCGCCGTCAATGTCGTGCAGCACCCCGTGCCGTCGGGGGCGCGCTGCTTCGCCCTCGGCCAGGCGATCGGCAAGGCGATCCGGAACTACCCCGAGGATCTCGACGTCCAGATCTGGGGCACCGGGGGCATGAGCCATCAGCTTCAGGGGCCGCGCGCCGGCCTGATCAACAGAGAGTGGGACAACACGTTCCTCGACCGTCTGATCGACGACCCGAAGGGCCTCGCGCGGATGCCGAACATCGAATATGTCCGCGAGGCGGGCTCGGAAGGTATCGAACTCGTGATGTGGCTGATTGCGCGCGGCGCGATGTCGGATGTCGTGGCCGGCCAGAAGCCGAAGGTGGCGCACCGATTCTACCATGTTCCTGCATCGAACACCGCCGTCGGCCACCTCATTCTGGAAAACGTCCTGTAGGGCGGCGCCATCGACGCCGCTCTGCAAGCGCAGCCAAGCTCGGGAGCCCTCATGACCAAGACCATCACAGTCGCGCTGGCGGGGGCCGGGGCCTTCGGCCTCAAGCATCTCGACGGCATCAGGCTGATCGACGGGGTCGAGGTCGTTTCGCTCGTCGGACGCGAACTCGACAAGACGGAGGAGGCCGCCAGAAAGTATGGGGTCGGCCACGTGACCACCGATCTCGCCGACGCTCTCAAGCTGCCGGGCCTCGACGCCGTCATTCTCGCGACGCCGACCCAGATGCACGCCGCCCAGGCGCTGCAGTGCCTGGAAGCCGGCAAGCACGTGCAGGTCGAGATTCCTCTGGCCGACAGCCTGAAGGACGCCGAGGCGGTCGTCGCGATGCAGACGAAGACCGGGCTCGTGGCGATGGGTGGCCATACAAGACGCTTCAACCCGAGCCATCAGTTCGTGCACAAGCGCGTTGCGGCGAATGAGTTCCATATCCAGCAGATGGACGTACAAACCTACTTTTTCCGCCGCTCCAACATGAACGCGCTCGGCCAGCCGCGCTCGTGGACCGACCACTTGCTTTGGCACCATGCGGCCCACACAGTCGACCTCTTCGCCTGGCAGTGCCGCTCGCCGATTGTTAAGGCAAATGCGTTGCAGGGTCCGATCCACCCGACGCTCGGCATCGCGATGGACATGAGCATCCAGCTGAAAGCTGAGAACGGCGCGATCTGCACCCTGTCCTTGTCGTTCAACAACGACGGGCCGCTCGGCACCTTCTTCCGCTACATCGGCGACACCGCGACCTATATCGCCCGTTACGACGACCTGTTCACCGGCAAGGACGAGAAGATCGACGTCTCCCATGTCGACGTCTCGATGAACGGCATCGAATTGCAGGACCGCGAATTCTTCGCCGCCATCCGCGAGGGCCGGGAGCCCAATTCCAGCGTCGAGCAGGTTCTGCCTTGCTATCGGGTGCTGAGCGACCTGGAGCGGCAACTGGCGCCGGGCTGATCCTGACGGGAAAAGGCCATCGGCCAGGCAAATCATGGAACGATCGGGCCTTGACGAAATTGTAGCCAAGGCTACATCTTGAGAACAGGCCGAGAGCGCCCGGCCGGAGCCCCGATGACCAACGCGACGATGACCGAGCGGACGCTCGCCGCCATCCAGGAGACGCTGGCGGGCCGCGGGCGCGCCTTTTCCGCGCTCCTGTTCGTCGGGCCGGCGGTGATCGCCTCGATCGCCTACATGGACCCCGGAAACTTCGCCACCAACATCCAGGCCGGCGCCCGCTATGGCTACGCGCTTCTGTGGGTCGCCCTGCTCGCCAACGCCATTGCGATGCTGTTTCAGGCGCTGTCGGCCAAGCTCGGCATCGTGACGCGGCGCAATCTGGCCGAGATGTGCCGCGATCGGCTGCCGCAGCCGATCGTTTATGTTCTCTGGGGCGTCAGCGAGTTCGCCGCGATGGCGACCGACCTCGCCGAATTCATCGGCGGGGCGATCGGTCTTTCGCTGCTCCTCCACATTCCGATGATGATCGGCATGGGCGTCGTCGCGGTCCTGACGTTCGCCATCCTGCATGTCGAGCGGTGGGGCTTCCGGCCGATCGAGCTTGTCATCGGCGCCTTCGTCGCGACCATCGGCCTTTGCTATCTCGTGGAGCTCGTGATCGCGCCGGTCAATTGGGGCGCGGCCGCCCGCGGCCTGACCACGCCGGCGCTGCCCGACGCCGCGGCGCTCACCCTGGCGGTCGGCATGATCGGCGCGACCGTGATGCCGCACGCGATCTTCCTGCACTCCGGCCTCGCCAGCGCGCGTGGCGCGGCGCGCAGCGACGGGGAGCGTCGCATGCTGCTGCGCTTCTCCAATCTGGAGGTGATCGTCGCACTGGCCGCGGCGGGGCTCGTCAACATCGCCATGATCATCACGGCCGCGAGCGCCTTTCACGCCGGACACAGCGACGTCGCCGAGATCGGGACGGCTTACGCGACGCTGACGCCGATCCTCGGCCCGGCCGCAGCCGCGGTGTTCCTCACCTCGCTTCTCGCCTCGGGCATATCGAGCTCCGCGGTCGGCACCATGGCGGGGCAGATGGTGATGCAGGGCTTCGTCGGCTTCAAAATTCCTGTGCTCGTGCGCCGCCTCGTCACCATGATCCCGGCCTTCGTCGTTGTCGCCCTCGGGGTCAACGCGACCCAGGCTCTCGTCTATTCGCAGGTCGCTCTCAGCCTCGCCTTGCCGGTTCCGATGATCGCGCTGACCGTGTTCACCGGCCGGCGCGACATCATGGGCGCCTTCGTCAACTCGCGCCTCACCCAGGCTGCTGCGGTTCTCGGCTCGATCGTGATCCTGGCGCTCAACGTCGTGCTGGTGCTGCAGACGTTCGGCGTGCCGATTCCGGGGCTGCCGGCGGGGTGAGGTGTCCCATTGTCATGGGCGTGCTGGCCGACCTCCGCGCGCCGAACACGGGAATGTCATCTTCGCGTAAGCCCCCCCCTCGCCCGCCACATCTCATTATCAGCCCAGGACCACGCGAACGCGATGGACCGCGCCGTCGTCGAGAATGCGAAGTCGCAATGGCCGCTCCACGATTTCAACCCCGTCCATTTCGGCGAAGCACACGCCCCGACTGACTCCCGCCGAATTGTCGACCGTGATCTCGTATCGCGCGGATTGCCGGCGAACCGTCATCTCGAACGTCGCCCAGCTCTTGGGAATGCAGGGGTCGAGACGCAAATCAGCGCCGCGGATCGTGAGCCCGAGAATGCTCTCAATTCCCGCGCGCTGCATCCAACCCGCCGAGCCCGTGTACCACGTCCAGCCGCCACGCCCGATATGGGGCGCGCTCGCATAGATGTCTGCCGCGACCACGTAAGGCTCCACTTTGTAGCGATGAACGTCGGCGCGGGTCCGCGCATGATTGATGGGGTTGAGCAACGAAAAGAGATCGGCCGCCTTGTCGCCCTCGCCGAGCGCGGCGAACGCCATCACGGACCATAAGGCCGCATGGGTGTACTGAGCACCGTTCTCGCGTATCCCGGGTGGATAACCCTTGATGTAACCGGGATCCAGCGCGGTCCTGTCGAATGGCGGCGCGAACAGCAACGCGAGGCCCTCGTCGCGGCGGATCAGTTCCCGCTCGACCGCGCTCATCGCTTTGGCCGCCCGATCCGGCGCCGCGGCGCCTGAGAGCGCCGCCCAGGATTGCGCGATCGAGTCGATGCGGCACTCTTCGTTCGCCGACGCACCCAGCGGCTCGCCGTTGTCGAAGAAGGCGCGCCGATACCAGTCTCCGTCCCACGCTTCACGTTCGAGCGAGGCTTGGAGTACGGCGGCGTGTGCGCTCCACCTGGCGACTCTGACCTTTTCCTGACGCGCCTCGGCGAGAGGAATGAAGGCCGTCAACGCCGCGTGCAAAAACCAGCCGAGCCATACGCTTTCCCCCGCTCCCTTTTCGCCGACCCGGTTCATGCCGTCGTTCCAGTCGCCGGTTCCCATCAAGGGAAGTCCATGCACCCCAAGCGCAAGAGACGCGTCGAGAGCCAGAGCGCAATGCTCGAACACGGTCGCCTTCCGGTCGGAGACGGTCGGATTGAAGAAGCTGTCATGCTCAGCCGGCTCGAGCGTCTGGCCTTCGAGGAACGGGACTCTCTCATCGAGGACGGTCCAGTCTCCGGCGGCGTCGACGTAGTGGGCGACCGCATAGGCGAGCCACGCACGATCGTCCGAGATGCGGGTTCGCACGCCCTGCCCCGAATGTGGCAGCCACCAATGCTGGACATCGCCTTCGAGGAACTGTCGCGCCGCAGCGCGCATGAGATGCTCGCGTGTCAATGCGGGCTGCGTCGCCGCGAGCGCCATGCCATCCTGCAGCTGATCGCGGAAACCATAGGCGCCGCTGGCCTGATAGAACCCGGAACGCGCCCAGACGCGGCAGCTCAGCGTCTGATAGAGCAGCCAGCCGTTGAGCATGACGTCCATCGACCGATCCGGGGTCTTGACGACGATTGAACCGAGGATTTCGTCCCATTGGCGGTCGACGTCCGCTTTGACGGCGTCGAGATCGGCGGCGCGATAGCGCGCGACGAGGCTCCGCGCCGCTTCCTCGTTTCCCGCTTCGCCTAGCAAGAAAACAACTTCGATTGCGTCTCCGGGCGACAGTTCGATCGTGGTGCTCAAAGCCGCGCAGGGATCAAGGCTCGCCCCGACTGTCTTCGAAAGCGCCGCAGCGCTGGTGAGCGCGGCGGGATTGGCGAGCGTGCCATTTCGACCGATGAACTCGCGCCGATCGCCGGTCCAGCCGGTCTGCGCCCCACGCAGATCGGCAAAGGCGACTCGCGAGCCAAAGCTCATATTCCAGGGATTGCGGGCGAACATCACGCCCATCGCGGCGTCGATCTCGGTCGAAACAAACGGCAGCGATGCCGAACGCGCGGGGCCAAGAACCCACTCGGCATAGGCCGTAACGCTCAGCCGACGAAGCCGGCTCGACTGATTCGTCAATACGAGGCGGGAAATCTTGATCGAATCGTCAACCGGCACGAACTGCAGCAAATCCGATGCGATTTCATGGGCGACATGTTCGAACCGGCTATATCCGCGGCCATGCCGGGCGACGTAAGTCGCCATGGGGTCGCGGATCGGCAGCGCTGTCGGAGTCCAGAAGTCGCCGGTGTCATCGTCTCGCAGGTAGAACGCTTCGCCCGGACGATCGCTCACCGGATCATTCGACCATGGCGTGATCTGATTCTCGCGGCTGTTGAGCGACCATGTGTAGCCGCCGCCCTCGGTTCCGGTCTGGAAGCCGAACGTGGGATTGGCGATGACGTTGATCCACGGCGCAGGCGTCGATTGGCCCGGCCCAAGGACCGTCAGATACTCTCGTCCATTTCGAGCGAAGCCGCCGAGTCCGTTGAAAAATTCGAGATCGGGCGCGCGCGCCCATCCGGGCGCCGTCGAGCGAGCGCTGACAGACCTTGGAGCGGTTTTCGAGAACTCAGACTCCAGAGCGCGCTCGAGCTGCTCGAACAGCGTGCCGCGTTGCGCGACAAGGACCACCCGAGCAACCGAGGATAGAAGGCTTTTCACTTCCGCGGCAATCAGGTCCGAGCGCAGCAGAAAAACGCGGCCCGGTCTGTGTTCCGTTCCCGGCAGCGCGGAGGACTGGTTTGCGCGCGCCAGCGTGTCGATCGCGATCTGAAGTTCCTGGATATACGAGGATTGACGATCGTTCAGGATGACAAGGTCGACGGCGAGCTGTTTCATGCGCCAATATTCGTGCGCCTGCAGAAGCTCCCGCACGATCTCGACGTCTTCGATTTCCGCGATGCGCAGAAGGACGATCGGCAGATCCCCGGAAATGCCCTGCGACCACAAACCCGACTGCGGGCCGCAGCCACGCAGAATGGCATCTGAAGAGGGGCGCATGGCCGGAGAGGCGTAAATCACGTGTCCGGCGACTCGCTGAAACAGGCTGGCTTCGCCAGCGGTCACGCCGAGATGGTGCAACTGCACCTGACCTTGCGTCCACGCCAGCGTCGAGGCTCGCGCAAACGCCATCGCGTCTCGATGTTTGTCGACGGCATCCAGAAGCGTCTCACGGGTGGCGGCCGCGATTGTCCAGTAGGCGACACGAACAGTTGCACCCGGCGCCACGCGAATGCGCCGGCGGATGGAGAAAATCGGATCGAGGACGGCGCCGACCGAGTTCGACAGAGGCCGACTATCCATGATCGCGATCGGCGAGCGGACGGTGTGGCTGCGTCCGAGGAATCGCGCCCTATCGGTCTCGAACTCCGGCGGGCCGATCGCCTCGCCGTCGATGACGGTCAGGTGCGCGGCCCAGATTCCGGGGTCGCTCGGCGCTCGCTTTCGCCGCGTGGCGAGGATCGCGCCGACATCGGGAAGAAATTCCGTTTCGACGAACAGCTTCGAGAAAGCGGGATGCGCAACGTCGGCGCTCTGCGGCGCCAGGGCGAGTTCGGCGTAAGACGTGAGCTCGATTTCGCGCGGGCGGCCTCCAGCGTTCGTGACCGTAACCCGGCGAACCTCCGCGTCGTCCTCTGCGGAGACGATCACATCCAATGTCGTTGTCAGGAAGTTGTCCCTGCGCGTGATCTCGGCTCGATCCTCGTCGAAGACGACGGCATAGTCGTCCGGTTCGACCCCGCTGGGTTGAAAACCCGCAGACCAAACAACGCCGGTGCGCAAATCTTTGACATAGATGTAGAAGCCCGAGTTGTCGCACGTCGCATCCTCGCGCCAGCGCGTTAGCGCCATATCGCCCCAACGACTGTACCCCGAGCCGGCGGAAGTCAGCATCGTCGAGTAGCGGCCGTTCGAGAGCAAATGCGTGGCGGGCGTCGCTTGATGGGCGGAGGCGAACCGGCGACCGCCCGACGGTTCGACATTGCGAGCGCCGGCAGCCGATTTCACGTCGGCAGCCCAAAGTCGCGTCGCCGCGACGTCGCGGGGCATGCGCTCCTGAAGAAGCAGTTCTGTCGCCTTGATCATCGGCTCGGCATGGAAGCGCACCCGCATCGCGCCGTCCAAAAGGGCGTCGGCGACGGCGACGATCGTCATACCCTGATGATGCGCCATGAAGGCGCGGATAATCGCGACCTTTTCCCCCTCCGGGACGCGCGCCGGCGTGTAGTCCAACGCCTCGTAGAATCCGAAGCGGCCTTGTGCGCCGCTCTCGGCCAGACGTTTCAGATTGGCGACCGCCGCACGCGGATCGACCATCGAAGCGAGAGCAGTGGCGTAGGGGGCGATCACCCGGTTTTCGCCGAGACCACGTTTCAGCCCGAGGCCAGGAACGCCGAAATTCGAATATTGATAAGTCAGCTCCAGATCGCGGGCGTTATAGGCGGATTCGGATATGCCCCAGGGCAGTCCGAGTTTCGTGGCATAGGCGATCTGGCGGCGCACGATCAGACGGTTTGTCTGGTCGAGCAGGCTGCCGGCCGGCGCCCGCATGACGAGCGAGGGCATCAGATACTCGAACATGGATCCCGACCACGAGATCAGCGCCGCGCCATGCGCAACAGGCGTTGCGGCGCGGCCGAGCCGGAACCAATGCTTCGCCGCGACGTCGTCTTTGGCGATTGCGAAGAAGCTGGCGAGCCGCGCCTCGGAAGCCAGGAGATCGTAGCAGTTCTGGTCGAGCGCGCCTTCGTTGACGAGATATCCGATCGACAGCAATTGCCGGTCGTGGTCCAGGAGAAAGCCGAACTCCATCGCAAGCGCCATCGACCGCGCAGTGTTTTCGAGGGCGGCAAGCCGCCCCTTCCAGGCAAGCGCGGTGTCTGCAGCCTGCGCCAGATCATGGCGGTGCGCTTCGAGCGAGATCAACACCGCTCGCGCCCAAAGCAGCATATCCGAGCCGCTCCCGTCGCCACGCTCGATGGCGAGCGCGCTGGCGATATCGACCATGATCTCGACGTCGCCGCACAGGCTGACCAACTGCGCCTGACAATCGCCATGCGAAAGCGAATCCTGTTGCAAAGCCGATCCGACCGCGGCCAGAGCGTCGTCGAGCTGATGCAAGGTCACGGTCTGGGTCTTGCGGCCGTCACGCAGGCGGCCGCATTCGGCACGAGTGATTTCGAGTGCGTCGGCGACGCCACTGAAGCGACGCGACGCCTCGAACGGATGGTCGCTCCATTCCCGGCACGCATTGGCGAGCGCGATCAGATGCCCCGCCAGATTGCCGCTGTCGACGGTGGATACGTATCTTGGCTCCAGCGGCCGAAGATCGCGCGTGTCGTACCAATTGTAGAAATGACCGCGCATGCGTTGCATGCGACCCATTGTCCCGAGCGTCGCCTCCAGCCGGTCAATCGCCTGACCCGTTCCGATCCAACCAAAATCGCGAGCGCAAACGACGGAAAGAAGATAGAGGCCGATGTTGGTCGGCGATGTCCGGTGAGCGACCGCAGGGGCAGGATCCTCCTGAAAATTGTCGGGCGGCAGAGCGTTGTCGGCCGACGTGACGAAAGTCTCGAAGAAACGCCAGGTCCGGCGCGCGGTCAGCCTCAGCGCCTGCGCATCGGTGTGGTCCACGGGCAGGCGACCGGCCGCGTCAGGAGACAGGCTGACAAAACGGGCGACGGCCGGAGAAGCGACCCAGAGCGCGGCGAAGGGAAACACCAGCGGCCAGGTTCCATGGCGAGACGCCAAGCCTACAATCGCTGCGGCCCCACCGATGACAATCGCTCCCGTCATTCGACGCACGAAGCCCGGCAAGTCGAGGCGAGGACCGATTGCCGCCTGGGCAGCCGGAACCCATTCGAGCAGATGTCGTCGGCTCACCCCGAGGCGCCAGAGCGTGCGGCCGATCGCATCGGTCATGAGCCACCCCTGGTCCGCCAGGAACACGACTGTCAGGGCCGAAAGGGTCAAGGCAATGTGGAGATCGCCGCCGAGCGCGCGCAAATGACTTGACATCGTCACGCCGGGTCGGCGCGCAGGAATGGCGGCTACGACTGGAATGAGCGTCGGCAGCGCGATCGTGAGGACAACGAAGAGCGTCCAGATCAGCGCCACGTGAAGCGGCAGCGTCCAACCCACGAGCAACGCGAGGACCGCGGCCGGCGCCGAGAGCGTTCGACGCAGATTGTCCAGCATTTTCCAGCGCCCGATCGCTGGAAGTGCGCTTGACGCAGGCGCCGTTGCAGAATGCGCTGGCGCGCGGCCAAAAATCCAGGGCAGGAGTTGCCAGTCGCCGCGCGCCCACCTGTGATGGCGAATGGCGCCGACGTCATACCGGGCGGGGAATTCTTCGACGACTTCGACGTCCGAGGCGAGGCCGGCGCGCGCGAACACGCCCTCGAAGAGATCGTGACTGAGGAGGGTTGAGTCCGGCGCTCGGTCCGCAAGCACAGCCTCGAAAGCATCGACGTCATAGATGCCTTTTCCGGCATAGGATCCTTCTCCGAATAGATCCTGATAAACGTCGGACACCGCCGAGGCATAGGGATCGATGCCGCTCACGCTGGAGAAGATTCGCTGAAACAGCGAGCCTTCCCGACCCGTCGGTAGCGACGGCGTGACGCGGGGCTGCAAGACTGCATGGCCCTCGACAACGCGGCGGCCATCGGCGTCGAGGCGCGGCCGGTTGAGCGGGTGCGCCATCTTGCCGATCAGGCGATGAATGGCGTCGCGCGGCAATCGCGTGTCCGAATCGAGCGTCACGACATAACGAATGTCCGTCGGAGCGGCCGGCGCACCGAAACCCACGTCCACGAAGGTGGTGTCGGTCGCGCCGCGCAGCAGTCGATTCAGTTCATGGAGCTTCCCGCGCTTGCGCTCCCAACCGATCCACCGCCCTTCGCCCTCATTCCATACGCGACGCCGGTGCAGAAGGAGGAAACGCGTCCCGCCAGGCGCCGGGCCATAGCGCAGGTTGAGACGCGCAATGCCAGCTGCGGCCGCGGCGACGAGGCCGGCATCGCCGTCGACATGTTCGCTCGCTGCATCGGTCCAGTCGGTCACCAGCGCGAAATGCAGATCGCCTTCCGGGCTCGCGAGATGATGAATCTCGAGCCGCTCGATCAGCTCTTCCACACTGTCCGGCGTCGTGAGCAAGGTTGGCACGGCGACGAGCGTTCGCAGGTGCGAGGGCACTCCATCCCGTAGCTCCAGCGCCGGCAGAAGGGTCGCAGCAAAGCCAAGGTTGACTGCGCGATTGACCAACGCAACCGCGGCGTCGATCGCGGGAATGGCGCCAAGCACGCCAAGCAGGCCGAGAATCGCGGGGCCGATTCCGGAGGCGGACAGGACGAGCAACGGCGCAGCAAGCAGGATTGCAGCGACCAGAAAAATTGCCGTGACATACCCGCCGACGCCGAGCGACGCATTGAGGCGCGCCGCCCAGTTTCGCATGGGGAGGCGAAAGCCGATCGTCTTTTCGAACGCGCGACGCCCGCCCGCAAGCAGGATGTATCCCGTGTCTCTACGCCGCGCTTGCTCCGTTGCCGGGGCGTCGGCCTCGGCCTGCTTTGCCGCAAGGACCGCCGCGCTGGCGATGTCGAGCTCGGTTCGGTTCGAGCCACGCGACAATTCCTCGACCGCGCTACGGTAGAGCGTGCGGGTTGGAAAATCCATGCTCTCGAAGTCGCCCCCGGTCGCAAGAACCGCGTCGACGAGGCTAAGGCGCTCGAACAAAGTCTTCCAGTCGACATCGGAAATCCGCCGCAAGCTGGTGATGATGTTGCGGACAGAGACGTTCGCCGCGCCCTGTTGGCGATGGACGTCACGCACCACGGCTTCGGTTGTCGTGCCCTGGATGGCCAGGCGCTCGTCGAGCCATCTCAGCGCGGGCGTGATCCGGCGGCCCTGATCGCGCAACCGATGGACAAGCTGGACTGCGAAAGCTTGAGACAGCGGCTTCCGCTCGTCCGCGGCGAGGACGATCGCAACCGATTCGGCCGGCACACCGCCAGCCCCGAGCAACCGGTCGGCCAGACCGTCGGCCCGTTGCCTCTCGGCCCGGCTATTGGTGATCTGTCGCGCGAGGCGCCCGAGATTCTCGACCAGAACGATCCGTAGCGTGATCGATACGGCCCAGAGCTCCCCGATGGTTAGCGGCTGTACCTCTTGATACGCTCTGACGAATCGAACCAGCATGTCGGAGTCGAAGCGGCTATCGGTATGGGCGACGAAGGCCCAGGCGATGCCGAACACTCTCGGGTAGCCTGCGAATGGCCCAGCGGCGAGCTTGGGCAGCTGGCGATAGTACCCAGGCGGCAAATCCGAGTGAATCTCATGGATCTGCTTTTCCACGAGGTGATAATTATCGACCAGCCACTCCGTCGCGGGCGTTATGGGGCGACCGTCATTGATCGCTATGACCGCGTTACGATACGCGACGAGAAGCGCCGCCCGGTTTTCGGCGAGTCGCCTCGCCAGAGATTGCCCCTTGGTCGTACGAGGCGACACAATCTGCGCGCCTGCAAGGCTGCGCGCATGGTCCTCGAGCCGCTCAACGCTGAACAGTTCCTCGCGAATGGGGCCTTGGCTGTCCCACTGCGATGTTAAAGTTGCGCCTTCAAAGGCGCTCCGCAAGAAAGCTTTCAATTTAACCTTTCCGCCGCCGGATGAAGCGGTGAGCATCGCCCGGGCCGGATCGCGTACCGGGTGCACCACCGATGTCGTCCCCTCACTCCGTGCGGGACGACCAGGAGCGAACGAGGCGGCGGCCACCCGCCGCCCGATTGGATTCGTTCAGCGTTTCAACTCGCCAACGGCGCCACCGCAACGGACGACACCACCTCTCCTGGATTCCACGAAGCCGCTGGCGAGCATTTCGAGATCTTGCTTGCCTTGGGCGTCGAAGCCGCTGGTCCGGAACTTGTTCTAGACCATGTTGCCGACGGAGCCCGACACGTCCGAGCCTCTGTGTAACATGGCGATTGCCGGCACTCGTTGCAAGAGAGCGCTGACGCCCCGACGTTCCAGCATGGGTCGCTCGCCTCCTGGTATCGCAGTCGCGTTGCCGGGGCCGTCCGCCGACGTGATCATGGATACGCGATTTGACACAGTCTCCAGGATTTCGGCGAATGACTGCTATTTATCCCAACCGCTTCAGTCGCCTCGTCAACTCAATGACTGCATCGACTCGCGCCCCCTCCGCGGCGGCTGCCGAAGAAGGCGACAGGAATAGGCAAGAACCGTCTCGACAGGCCCCGCCGTGGAATCCTTCGCGGCGCCGCCGGCCGTGTCAGTCGCGTGCGGCGCAAAGATGATCCGCATTGCAGACGGCGAAACGCAGGACCTCCCCGTCGCTATCGCAGCGCCGCCGCGAACGTCTGGATCTTCCGGCACGCGTTTTCGAGCCGCGCGAGCGAGGTCGCATACGAGACGCGGACATTCGGGCCCTGGCCGAGGGCCGACCCATGCACGACGGCGACGCCGGTCTCCTCGAGAAGCTCGGTGACGAAATCCTCGTCCGTTCCGATCGCCTTGCCCGATGGCTTCCTCGTGCCGATCGCCTCGGCGACGGTCACGGCTTCAGAGCCGCGAGCTGCTCGTCGAACCAGGCGAGGTCGTTCTTCCAGGTTGCGTTGTCCGGCGAAAGCGCGACGAGCCTGGCCATGATCGCCCGGCCGGCCTCGAGCGCCTCGCGCGCCTTCGCGTCATCCTTTTGCGCGATATAGACCGAGGCCAACTTCGCGTACGACACCGAGAGATCGCGCTGCCAGCCGGCGTTGCCGGGATCGGATTTCGCCAGCCGGTCTCGGATCGCGAGGCTGTCCTGGTAGGCCTTCAGCGCGCCCGCAAGGTCGCCCTGCGCCCTCTTCACGTCGCCAATATGATCGTACGACACCGAAAGATCGCGCTGCCAGCCGGCGTTGCCGGGATCGGATTTCGCCAGCCGGTCTCTGATCGCGAGGCTGTCCTCGTAGGCCTTCAGCGCGCCCGCGAGGTCGCCCTGCGCCCTCTTCACGTCGCCGACCTTGTTCAACGACACCGAAAGATCGCGCTGCCAGCCGGCGTTGCCGGGATCGGATTTCGCCAGCCGGTCTCTGATCGCGAGGCTGTCCTGGTAGGCCTTCAGCGCGCCCGCAAGGTCGCCCTGCGCCGTCTTCACGTCGCCGATCTTGCTCGTACGACACCGAAAGATCGCGCTGCCAGCCGGCGTTGCCGGGATCGGATTTCGCCAGCCGGTCGGCAATCGCGAGGCTGTCCTCGTAGGCCTTCAGCGCGCCCGCAAGGTCGCCCTGCGCCATCTGTCACGTCGCCGATCTTGTCGTACGACACCGAAAGATCGCGCTGCCAGCCGGCGTTGCCGGGATCGGATTTCGCCAGCCGGTCGGCAATCGCGAGGCTGTCCTCGTAGGCCTTCAGCGCGCCCGCAAGGTCGCCCTGCGCCATCTTCACGTCGCCGATATTGTCGTACGACACCGAAAGATCGCGCTGCCAGCCGGCGTTGCCGGGATCGGATTTCGCCAGCCGGTCAATGATCGCGAGGCTGTCCTCGTAGGCCTTCAGCGCGCCCGCAAGGTCGCCCTGCGCCGTCTTCACGTCGCCGATCTTTATCGTACGACACCGAGAGATCGCGCTGCCAGCCGGCGGCGCCGGATCGGATTTCGCCAGCCGGTCTCTGATCGCGAGGCTGTCCTCGGTAGGCCTTCAGCGCGCCCGCGAGGTCGCCCTGCGCCGTCCTGCACGTCGCCGATTTCGATCGTACGACACCGAAAGATCGCGCTGATAATCCGTGCTGTCGGGCTGTTGCTTCAGCAAACTCTCGAAAATGTCCGCCGCCTTCTGCGCAGCCCCCAGCGCGCCCTTCGTGTCGCCAATGGTCAGCAGCGTCGTGCTCGTCTCGTCAAGCGCCGCCGCCCGACTGCGAAGCAGGTCAGGACTCGATTGGTCGCCGCCGAGCAGCTTCTCCTGCAGGTCGCTGGCGCGGTCGAGAATGCTCTTGATCAGCGAGGCGGGGACGCCGGAGACGTCGCGGAATTTCTGGGCGAGGTCGAACACCAGCGAATTGGCGGCCTCTGTCGCAAGCGCAAGATTGCGCTCGGCCGCCGCCTTCTGCGCCGCCGCTTCGCGCCATTGCCATGCCGCCGCGCCAGCGAGGACGGTCATCACAATGAGCGCCGCGACCGTCGCGCCGAAAATAGTCCGTCTGCGCCGCGATTCTCGCGCGCGCTCCGCCGCCTCCGCCTTCTCCGCCTCGGCGATGAACGCCCGCAGCGGCGCGCCGAGATCGTCGCCGAAGCGCGCCTCCAATTGCTGCCCGCTGGCCAGCAGCGGCGCCGGAATTTCCAGGCGCTTGGGCTTCTCTCCTGGCGCCGCCTCGGCCCAGGCCTGCGCCAGCGGCGCGAGCGCGTGGCGGGCGCGGATCAGAGGGCCCATCTCCTTCACCAGCGTCGCGGCCTCCGGCCAGATGCGCAGGAGCGCGTCGTGAGTCGGTCGCACGCGCGCCCCGCCCTCCAGCGTCAGGAGCCGCGCCTCGACGAAGGCGTCGATCAGCGCCGCGCGATCCGGCTTGCCCTTGACGAAGCGGTCGCGGTCGAGCGCGACGACGACGGGCGTCGGCTCGGCGGTGATCGGATCGGGCGCGACGTCGGCGACGAGGCCGGCGACCAGCGCCTCCAGCGCCTTGCGGCCGCCCGCGCCCAGATGCGCCATGGCGGCGTTGGCGGCCTCGCTCACCGCCGCCGCCATGCCTTTGTAGTCCTCGGCGCGCAAGAACTCCGTCGCCGCGCGCCTCCTGCGCCTTGTAGAGGCCTTCGAGCGTCATCTGCAGCAGCGGGCAGCGCGTCGCCGCCCTTCGCGTCGGCGACGAGCCGCTGCGGCAGCGGCGGGTCGCTCGGGCCGAAGGCCAGCGGCGGCTCGCAGGCGGCGACAGGGCCGGCGATGATGTCCTCGAGCTCGGCCGCGGTCGGCGGCATGAGGTCGAAGGTCGCGCCCGCGACGCGCAGCGCGAGCAGCGGGGCGCAGGCCTGGAAGCGCGCATAGGCGTCGGCGCGCATGACCAGGACGACAGTGGCGGCAGGTCCCGCCAGCGCCTGCAGGAGCGCGCCAAAGGCGTCCGCGTCCTTCGGCGCCTCGGCGAACAGCCGCTCGGCCTGATCGACGGCGAGAAGGAGGCGCGCGGGGCGCGCTTGCTCGTAATGGGCGGCGATGCGGCGCGCCTCCGCCGCCTTGTCGAGCGCCTCGCCGATCACGCCCGCCGCCGTGTTCGGGTCGCCCCTCAGCGCCTCGGTCAGCACGGCCTTGTCGGCGAAGCGCCCGCCCGCGAGTTCGCCGCCGAGCGCCTTGGGCGCGAGCAGCGCCTCGGCGAGTTCGGCGAACGGGTCGAGCCCGGGCGTCATCACGACCGGCCGGAACAGATCGACCTCGGGAATCGCGCCGGGCCGCAGAAGTTTCGGCATCATGCCGGCGTTCAAAAGCGAAGACTTTCCTGAGCCGCTCGCGCCGAGAATCAGGAGAAACGGCGTCTTCCCCTCCCGCAGGCGCCCCATCGCCTGCCGGATCGCGAGATCGCGGCCGAAGAACACATGCTCGCGGTTCGCCGCGAAGGCCGCGAGGCCAGGGAAGGGCGAGCCGAAGCGCGCTCGGTCCCAGATCTCCCGCGCGGCGATTCCGCGCTTCTCGAGCCACTGGCGCAGGCACGCCTCGATCCGCTCCGCGAATTCGTCGGGGCCGTCAAAGGGCTGGAACCCGGCGACGAACTGTCCCCCGGCGGTCTTGAACCAGCGTTCGAAGAAGCCCTTCAGCGCCGTCCACTGCGCCTCGATCTCAGGACGCCTCGGATCGTCGAGCGAGACCTGCGGGTCGCGCGGGTATCGGAACACGTAGATGTCGGGCAGCGGCGCGCCGTCGCGCCTCTTCCCGATCGCGCTCAGAACCTCATAGGCCGTGCCCGAAGGATAGGGGTCGCCCGTGGGCTGCCGCTTGAAACCGTCCGGCAACGGCGAGCCGAGACGGGCTTTGAAGATCGCGACGACGAGGTCGCAATCGGCCGCCTCCGGAATCTGCTTCTGGAAGGTCTCGTGCGCCAAATAGAAATGGTCTTCCCAGAACTCGGCGTCGAAGTGCGCGCGGTCCTTGAATTCGGCGTTGAGCTTTTCGACCACCGCCTCGGCGCGCGCCCGCTCCCCCGCCACGTCGCCGGGCGACGACACGAAAAGACGAAAGACAGCCTCGCCCATGGCTCCGCCCTACGCTGACAGGCGTATGCTGCCACCGGACGTGGGCGCGGGGCAACAATTTTCCAGAGGTTGCGCGGAAATGCCGCGGCAATGTTCGGCGCGCGTCATCGCGAGCCGCAAAGCGGCGCGGCGATGCAGGGGATCGTCGGGCGCCCTACGGCCCCTGGATCGCTACGTCGCCCTCTTGGGCTCCTCGCGATGACGAATGCGTGCTATCGGAGCGCCGCCGTGAACGCCTGGATCTTCTTGCACGCGCTTTCGAGCTGCGCGAGCGAGGTCGCGTAGGAGACGCGGACGTTCGGACCCTGGCCGAAGGCCGACCCATGCACGACGGCGACGCCCGTCTCCTCGAGGAGCTCGGTGACGAAATCCTCGTCGGTCTCGATCGCCTTGCCCGAGGGCGCGGTCTTGCCGATCGCGCCGGCGACCGAAGGATAGACGTAGAACGCCCCTTCCGGCTTTGGGCACTCGATGTGCTTGGCCTGGTTCAGCATCGACACGACGAGGTCGCGGCGCTCCTCGAACGCTTTCCGCCGCACGGCAATGAAGTCCTGCGGGCCGGTGAGGGCCTCGACCGAGGCCCATTGCGAGATCGTGCAGGCGCCCGAGGTCTGCTGGCCCTGCACCATGTCCATCGCCTTGATCAGCTCGGCGGGGCCGGCGCCGTAACCGATGCGCCAGCCGGTCATCGCATAGGCCTTCGAGACACCGTTCATCGTCAGCGCGCGCGGCTTCAAGCGCGGCTCGACCTGCGCCGCGGTGGTGAACGTGAAGTCGCCGTAGACGAGATGCTCGTACATGTCGTCGGTCAGAACCCAGACATGCGGATGGCGCATCAGGACGTCGGTCAGACCTTTCAGTTCGTCGCGCGTATAGGCCGCGCCGGTCGGGTTCGACGGCGAGTTGAGGATGACCCACTTGGTGCGCGGCGTGATCGCGCGCTCGAGATCCTCCGGCTGCAACTTGAACGCCTGCTCGAGCCGCGTTGGCACGATGACCGGCTCGCCCCAGTTGATCGCGACCATCTCGGGATAGCTGACCCAGAAGGGCGCGGGGATGATCACCTCGTCGCCCTTGTTCATCGTGACGAGGAAGGCGTTGTACAGGATCTGCTTGCCGCCGGTGGCGACGATGGTGTCGGAGGCCTTGTAGTCGAGCCCGTTCTCCCGCTTGAATTTCTGCGCGATCGCTTCTCTCAGCGGCGGAATGCCCAGCACCGGCGGATATTTCGTCTCGCCGCGCCTGATCGCCGCCATGGCGGCTTCCTTGATGTTGTCGGGGGTGTCGAAATCGGGCTCGCCGACCGACAGCGAGATGACGTCGCGCCCCTTGGCCTTCAGGTCGCGCGCCTTCTGCGTCACCGTCATGGTCGCGGAGGGCTTTACGCGTGAGAGGACGTCGGCGAGGAAGGCCATCAAACGTTTATCCCTTATGATCCTTGGGAAATTGCGCATCGCAGCATAATGAGGCGGTCTGCCGACGGCAACCGGGCGCGGGTGGTCGCGGCTGCGACAAATTTCGCCCGTCGGAGGGATCTCTATGATTAATAACATGTTGTATGCGTCTAATATGGCGTCTGAATTCGATTTTCGTGCCGACGCTAAGCGGGGTCGCAGGCCACTGATATCGTTGGGCGCCAACGCTAAGCCGGCGCTAAAGCGGCCATAGCCGGGAGTCGACGCCGGCGCGGGGGAACGCGACGCCCTCACAGGCCCACCGCTTCATCAGGTGATGCGCGATCGCCATCGGGATCGGCGCGGCGAGTCCGTCGGGATGGCGCTTTTCGAGGAGAGCCAGCGTTTCCTCGCGCGAAAACCAGCGCGCGTCCTCGAGTTCCGTCCGGTCGATCGCGACCGCGCGGCCACGAGCTTCAGCAAAGCAGCCGATCATCAGCGAGGACGGGAACGGCCAGGGCTGGGAGGCAAAATAGCTGACTGCGCCGCAGGCGACGCCCAACTCCTCGAGGATCTCGCGCCGCACGGCGGCCTCGATCGTCTCGCCCGGCTCGACGAATCCGGCGAGCGCCGAATACATGCCCTTCGGGAACCGCGGCTGGCGGCCGAGCAGGCAATCATCGCCGTCGACGGCGAGCATGATGACGACCGGATCCGTGCGGGGAAAATGCTGCATCCCGCAGGACCTGCACTCGCGCCGCCAGCCCGCCGCCGAGACTTCGCTCGGCTGCCCGCAGTTCGAGCAGAAGCGGCGTCGCGCGTGCCAGGCCATCAGCGCCTTGGCGGCGGCCAGCATGGTCGCCTGCTCAGGCGGAACGAGGCCGCCAGCCGCGATCGAACGCAGATCGACCGGCTTGAGATCGCTTCGCCCGGGTGCAACAAGGACGCGCTGGTCGAGGAAACCGTCGCTCGCGTTCAACTCCTCCACCACCGCCGCGTCGTCGAGCAGGGCGGCGAAAACCGGCGCGCCGTCCAGCAGGACGCCGAGCAGCGCCTCGACCCGGGCGCCGCCGAGGGCCCCGATCTCCGCCATCGGCAAGAGCGGGTCGAGGCCCAGGCCGGTCTTCATGAGAATGGGCATGTCACGGACGATCATGATCGCCCGCGCGTCGGCGCGGGCCCGCAGGGCGGCGACAGCGTCCACGTTCTCGCGCCGGTCGGTCGCACGGTGCAGCGGATCGGCGGCAAAGCCCATGCCATCGAGGATCGTCAACGCCGGACCTCCATCAGATGCAAGTTGCGGGCAGGTCGGCGCGCGCGCCCCACTCGGCCGAGGAGCCGTCGTAAAGGCGCCCGATCGGCTTGCCGAGCCTGGCCAGCGCCAGGTTGAGGATCGCCGTCGTGATCCCCGAGCCGCAGGTCGTGATGATCGGCCGGTCGAGGTCTACCCCCGCCCGTACGAAAACCTCCTCGAGGTCGCCCGGTTCCCGGAGACTGCCGGCGCGGACGACCCTATTCATCGGCAGGTTGACGGCGCCGGGCATATGTCCGACGTTCACGACTTGCCACGGCTCCGGGGCTTGCCCCGCGAAGCGCTCGGCGCTGCGCGCGTCGACGATCTGGGCCACTCCGTCTTGGAGCGCCGCCCTGACATCGCTCAGCTCCGCCAGCAATGAGCGGTCGAAGCGAGCGGAAAAGGGCCGCGCCGGCCCTTCCGAGGGCCCCGATTCGGCCGCCCCGCCATTCGCGGTCCAAGTCGGGAGACCGCCGTCGAGCACGGCGACGCGCTCCGCGCCGAAGGCGAGGAGCATCCACCACGCCCGCGCCGCAGAGAGCAGACCCTCGCCGACCGCTTCGGAAAACAGGCTCGTGTCGGGGACCATATGCGGCAACGTCGTCGAGGGATCGGCGATGGCGTCGATATCGAAAAAGCGGGCGCCAGGAATGTGCTCCTCAAGGAATTCCGCCCTTCCGTCTCGTCGCGTGGCCGGGAGGTAATAGGACGCATCCAGAAGGACGAGCCCCCGATTTCCAAGATGGGCGGCGAGCCAGTCGACGCTGACGATCGGAACGGGAAGCTGCGAGTCAAGCGGACCGCTCAAGGATAGCGCGCCTTGAGGCTCGCCGCGCGTTCGGCGTCGTAATCGATGATGCAGCCGAGCCGGGGATCGGCGCCCTTGGCCGCCATGCCTGCCTCGAAGGGCGCGACGTCCTGGCATTCCGAATCCCGCCAGCTCGTCCACTGCGCCTGCGCCTCGCTGAGCGAGCGCCGCCAGCGCGCCTTCTGCGACGACAACAACCCCTGACGCGAGTTCGATCGATTTGATCGCGGCGTCGAAGGCGGCGCGGAGTTCCAAATCGGCGCGGTCGGCGCCTGTCCGAAGACATTCGGCGAGATCCCGCGCGCCGATCTTGCTGTCGTCGCAGGCCGTCTGTGACGGACGCGCCGCGCCTTCCGCGAAAGCCGGCGCCGCAGCGACGGCCGCGGCGAGGGAGAACGCGGCGCACAGGATCAAGGGTCGCATCAATAGGGCCTTTCGGATGGGCTTGCTCAGGCGCTGGCGTTCGCTGAGGCGGGGCGGCTCAGGAATTCGTCCATGCGTTCGAGCGCGCGTTCGATGTTTTCGAGCGAGCTGGCGTACGAGAGGCGCAGATAGCCCTCGCCGTGAACGCCGAAATCGGGGCCCCCGACCGTCGCCACCCCCGCCTTTTCGAGCAGGGCGGAGGCTAGAGGTTTCGCCTTCCAGCCCGTTTTCGAGACGTTGGGGAAGGCGTAGAAGGCGCCTTTCGGCGTGACGGCGCTGACGCCGGGCAGGCGGTTGAGCCCGGCGACCACCGCCTGGCGCCTCCGGTCGAACTCGGCCCGCATCGCGGCGACCGAGTCCTGCGGGCCCTTCAGCGCCGCCATACCGGCGAACTGGGCCGCGGAATTGACGCAGGAATAGGAATTGACCGCAAGCTTCCGCGCGACGTCGCGCCAGGGCTTTGGCCACACCGAATGGCCGAGCCGCCAGCCGGTCATGGCGTAGGTCTTTGACCAGCCGTCGAGCAGGATGAGCCGGTCGCGGATCTCCGGATAGGCGAGAAGCGATCGATGGGCGAGCCCGTCGTAGGTGAGTTGCCCGTAGATCTCGTCTGACAGGATCGCCGCGCCGGGAAAGCGGGCGAGCCCTGCGACGAGCTTGTCGATCTCTTGCCTCGGCGTCACCCCGCCTGTCGGGTTGGCTGGCGAATTGATGATGACGAGCCGCGTTTCAGGCGTCATCAGCGCGAGCGTCTCCTCGGCCGAGAACGCGAAGCCGTTCGCCTCGCGCATTTGCGCGGGGACCGGCCGGGCCCCGGTGAACTCGATCATCGAGCGGTAGATCGGGAAGCCGGGATCGGGGTAGAGGATGTCCGCCCCCGCCTCTCCGAACATCAGGATCGCCATGAACATGGTGACCTTTCCGCCGGGCACGATCATGACGAGGTCGGGCGAGACATCGACGCCGAGCCGGCGGTGCAGGTCTTCGGCCACCGCGTCGCGAAGCGGGGCGATGCCGGTCGCGTCGGTATAGCCGTGCTCGCCATCGCGCAGAGCCTTGACCGCCGCCTCGACGATGTGGGGGGGCGTTTTGAAGTCCGGCTGGCCGATGCCGAGATTGATGATGTCGCGGCCCTGCCGCTGCAGTTCGGCCGCCGTGGCGAGAACGGCGAAGGCGTTTTCCTCGCCCATGCGGGCAAAGGCGGGATTGACGGGGACCACGAGGAGACCTCTTCCGGAGACTCCCTCTATTGGCAAAGGCTTGGCCGTCGGGCAAGCAAAAGGCGAAGATGGGGAAGATGGGGCGCGCGGCGGCGCCCCGGGCGCTTTCGCCAGGCGCCGAAGCGGCCGACGGGAGAAGGAAACGATGCTTTCCGGCTTTAGCGTGCGGGTTTGTGCATTTTCAGAGGGTTGGACGCAGTTTAGCGTCGCCTTTCCCGCCGCCCGAACCGAATCTTTCGCTCGACTTTGATATTAACCATATTATACAAGAGCGTAACGCCGTAATACGACAGCGTCCATCGACAATAACTGCAATGTTATGTATACTGCGGAACTATTCTTCGCCAAATACCTGCGCAAGTCGGCGTCTTCCGCCCGGGCCTTCGGCTGGACCATCGCCGACCGGCCGGCCGACCAGGCGACCCGGCCCGCTCGCGCCCCCTCGGCCGCTTGCTCGCGTCAGGAGATCGTAGCAAAATCCGCCCCATGGCCTCTTGATACGGCTCAGGCCTCGGCCTCCTGCGGAGCCCGGCCGCGCCCAGACGGGAACGATGGCATGATCAACGAGCAGGTTCTGGAGGAGCGTCTCTCCAGGCTCGAAGCATCGAAAAGCTGGAGCCCGAGGGTCATATCGCGCCTGGAGACGTTGATCCGGTCTGCGCCGGACGAGGCCGTGTTCCGGATCAACCCGCTTCTTTTTGCCGCCGAGCGCGGCATCGCCGAGGCCGAGGCGATCGACCTCTTCCTGCAGGCGACGCTCGCCGGCCTCGTCGAGATGGACTGGCTGCTCTACTGTCCGCTGTGCTCGGATGTGGTCGCGAATTTCCGCAGCCTGCGATCGGTCCACAACCACTACCACTGCCACCTCTGCCATGCGGACTACGAGGCCACGCTCGACGACTATATCGCGGTCGCCTTCACGGTGTCCCCCGCGGTTCGGCGCATCCGCTATCACGACCCGGAATCACTCCCGCTGGAGGATTATTTCTTCACCTACAGGGGTACGCTCGACGGGCTGACCGAGGGAGGCGCCCCTCTCATGGAACTGATGAGATCGGGCGTGCGCGGCCTCGCGCGGCTCAACCCCGACGAGACCTCCCGCTTCGCCTTCGACGCCGAGCCGGGGACGCTTCTCGGCACGGTCCTGGACAGCGACGCGTCCTTCGCTTTCACGGTGATCGGCGAGCGGCGGGCGCAGCCTCACACGATATCGATCGCGATCGGCCCGGGCGCGTGCGAACCGAACGGAGGAACCGTGGCGCCCGGCCCGATCGTCATCGAGGCCCGCAACGAGACGGGGCACAGCGCCGCCGTCGGCATTGTGCAGATTCCGCCCGGCGGCGAGGATCATGGCATGCTCACCTTCAGGCCGTTCCTGTCGGGCAAGCGGCTGCTGATGACCCAGGCCTTTCGCGACAATTTCCGTTCCGAGGTGATCCGCGCCGCCGAGGGGATCGCGGTGCGCGACGTGACCCTGCTGTTCACCGACCTGAAAGGATCGACCGCGCTCTACGAGCGCATCGGCGACCTCAACGCCTATATGCAGGTCCAGCGCCATTTCGAACGTCTTCTCGACGTGACGATCAAGCGCAACGGGGCCGTCAACAAGACGATCGGCGACGCCGTGATGGCCGCCTTCCCGACGGCGGCCGATGCGGTGACCGCGGCGCTCGACATGCGAAACGCGGCGGAGGAACTCAATCGGGAACGCACGCAGCGCGATTTCATCCTCAAGATCGGCATCCACCGCGGCGCTGCGATCGCGGTTACGCTGAACGATCGCCTGGACTACTTCGGACAGACGGTGAATATCGCCTCGCGCGTCCAGACCGTCGCCGGCGGCGACGAGATTTGCCTGACCGAGGAGGTGCGCCATGCGCCCGGCGTCGACGACGCCCTGGCGTCCTATGCGATTCGCACGGCTCAGGCGCGCTTGAAGGGTATCGAGCAGACCACGCCGGTGTACATCGTGGGCGATCGGCGGCCCACGCTGCTGGAGGGCCGGGTCGCTGACCCGGCCCGCTTCGCGGGCGCCTCGGGACAGGGGCGCTAGGCTACCCCAGCGCCTTTTCCATCACTCGCCGCAGGCGGCCGGCGAAGGCCGGCGGGTCCTCGACCTGGCCGCCCTCGAGCAGGCGCGCCTCGTCGAGCATCAGCCAGGCGGAATCTTCCACCAGCGGCTTGTCTTTGCCGTCGAGGAAGCGGTGCGCGAGCGCGACGGTGAGCGGATGGGACGGATTGATCTCGAGGATCGGTTTCGTCCGTTCGCCGACCCGCCCGTGCATGGCGAGCATCTTCTCGAGCTGCCGGTCGGGTCCGAAGTCCGGCGCGATCAGGCAGGCGACGCTGTCGGTCAGGCGGTCGGAGGCGCGCACCTCGGCGACCTCCTTTTCCAATGTCTGCTTGAAGAAGGCGAGCAGGGTGGCGACCTCGCCCGACGCCTCGGCCGGCGCGCTCGCTCCCTCGGCCAGGGCGATCGTCTTGATGTCGGCCGCGCCCTGGCTCACCGACTTGAACGGCTTGCCGTCGAAGCCCGCCGCGGTCGACACCCAGAAGGCGTCGACCGGATCGGAAAGCAGCAGCACCTCGACCCCGCGGGCCTTGAAACCCTCGAGCTGCGGGCTCGCGGCGAGGCGCTTGGCGTCGTCGCCGGTGAGGTAGTAGATCGCCGTCTGGTTCTCGCGGAAAGACGCGACGTACTCGGCAAGCGTCCGCCCGCCGTCCGGCTTGGCGGTCGAGGCGAAGCGGGCGATCTTGTAGAGGCCGTCGCGGCGCTCCGGATCCTCGTAGAGACCCTCCTTGATCACCGCGCCAAAATTCTCCCACACTTTGGCGAATGTCTCCGGCTCCGCTTCCGCGAGCTTGCCGAGCTCCTGCACGACGCGGTTGGTCACGCCCTTGCGGATCGCCGCGAACACCTCGCTCTTCTGGATCATCTCGCGCGACACGTTGAGCGGCAGATCGGCGCTGTCGACCACGAGCCGGACGAAGCGCAGCCAGCCGGGCAGGATGTCGGCGTCCTCGGTGATCAGCACCCGCCGCACATAGAGCTTGTTGCGCCCTTTGCGCGCCGGATCGAACAGGTCGAAGGGGCGTGAGCCCGGGATGAAGGCGAGCACGGTATATTCGTGCCGCCCTTCGGCGCGCCAGTGCAGGGTCAGCGCCGGCTCGTCGAACTGGCCCGAAAGGCCGCGGTAGAACTCGGCATAGTCTTCCGGCTTCACCTCGGATTTGGGCTTGGCCCAGATCGCCGCGCCGTCGGTGAGGCGCTTGGGCTCGGCGCCCGGCTTGTCGACGAAGTCGATCGGCACGGCGACCGCGCCCGAATGCTCCTTTATGATCCGCTCGACCCGCCAGCCGTCGCAGAACTCCTTCGAGGTCGTCGTTGAGATGGAGGATGACGCGCGTGCCCCGCTCGGGCGCGGACTCGAGTGCGAGCGGCGCGATGGTGAACGAACCCTTGCCGTCGGACGACCAGCGCCACGCATGCGGCTCGCCCGCCCGGCGCGTGTCGACCACGACGTCGTCGGCGACCATGAAGGCGGAATAGAAGCCGATGCCGAACTGGCCGATCAGCGCCTGGGCCTCCTTGCTCGCGTCCTCGGCCGTCAGCTTGTCGAGAAAAGCCTTGGTGCCGGAGCGGGCGATGGTGCCGAGGCCCGCGGTCAGGTCCTCGCGCGTCATGCCGATTCCATTGTCGGAGACGGTCAGCGTCTTCTTGTCCGGGTCCAGCGAGACGGTGATGACGAACGGCCCGCTCTCAATCAGTTCGGGCCTGGCGATCGCCTCGTAGCGGAGTTTTTCGCAGGCGTCGGCGGAATTGGAGACGAGTTCGCGGACAAAGATTTCCCGGTCGGAATAGACCGAATGGACCATGAGATGCAGCAGGCGCGAAACGTCGGCCTCGAAGCTCTGCGTGGTCGCGGCTTCGGTCGTCGGGGTTTGGGCGTCGGCGGTCAAAGGGGGCCTCTTGGCAATGACGATTGGGGCGATGGCCGCGCCAGGGCGGCGGCCGGCCCCGATATCGTCGCCTTGCCGCCCGGATTTAAGGCTTATCGCGCGCGCCAAAGCCGGTTCTCGATGCCCAAGGTCGCAGCTATGAAGAACCGGCTCGCTGAGATTCACCGACCGTTGAAGCGGGGGAGACCGATTTTGGGCTTGACCCTCGCGCGCTCCTCGTGCCCTTCGTGTCGAAATATCAAACACGAAGGACTCCAATGTTCGCGCTGGCGCTAAGACTTCAACGAAGCGAGGCTGCGCGAGGCGGACCTCGTTCCACAAATCTTCCGTCCCGTCTGCGAGAGGGCTGCCGCTTTCGCCGGCCTCGACACGCGCGGCTTTGAACAGCTTCTGGTGACGGAATACGCGCCCGGCGCCGCGATCGGCTGGCAGAGGGACCGACCGGTCTACGGCGAGGTGATCGGCGTCTCCCTCCTGGCCGAATGCCCGTTCCGCCTTCGCAGGAAATCGGGCGCGGCCTGGGAGCGCGCCTCGCTCCGCCTCGCGCCGCGCTCGGCCTACCTGCTCAGCGAACGTTCGCGTGAGCAATGGGAACACAGCATTCCCGCGGCGGACCGGCTCCGCTATTCCCGGACGTTCCGGAATTTGCGGAGCGGGTCGCGGTCACGCGGAGGGAGTGCCTGACGGCGCTTGCGCCCCCGCGAGAAATCGACGAAACGTTCGGCGGGACCGGCCAGCTCACGAGTGAGCCGAGTTGGCGCATGATCGCTCCCTGTCCGCTTTGACGGCCGGTGAACGGGCGCCCGAAATCGCGATTCACGCGATGGCTCACATCGTCGGCTGCCGCACGCGGAGGAATGGGATGCAGGACGCTGCGAAGATGGCGCAGGGCGCCAAAAAGGCGAGCCTCAAGGAACGGGCGCTGCATGAACTGAAGGAATACGCCATCATCACCCTCTATCTCTGGGTGCTGTTCGTCCTGTTTGCCTCCTACAAGCGGATGCTCCTGCATGAGAACGGCATCAGCGCCTGGAACCAGGGCTTCGCCATCGTCAACGCGCTGATTTTCGGCAAGGTCGTCCTGGTCGCCCAGGCGCTCAGCCTTGGAGACAACCTGAAAGAAAGGGCGCTCGTCTGGATCGTGCTCGGAAAGTCGCTGCTTTTCACGGTCGTCCTGATCCTGTTCCATATCGCGGAAGAGGCGATAAGGGCCTGGTTCAAGGATCTGCCGCTGTCGACCGCGGTCGCCGACTTCGGCGGCGGGACATGGCTTGGTCTGGCGACCTACGCGGCGATCTTCTTCGTCGCGCTGATCCCGTTCTTCGCCTTCCGGACGGTTGCGGAGGTGATCGGCGGCGATGCGCTCTGGAAACTGCTCTTCACCACAGGCGAGAAGTCGTTCCGGCTCGTGCAGGAGTGAGGCTTCGGGTTCTCGTACCGGCAGCGATCCCGAATCTCGACCTTCGGGCCTGGACCGGCGCAATGACGTCGTACTCAGCAAGAGAATTCCGAACGGCTCGCGCCGCCGGCCCTCATCCGGCGCTTCGCGCCGCCTTCTCCCGCAGGCGGGAGAAGGGATTGGGTCCCGCTCGCGCTAACTCTCCGACGTCGTCAACGCCAGCGCGTGCAAGTCGCCCCCCATCTTGCCCTTGAGCGCGGCATAGACCATTTGGTGCTGCTGCACCTTGTTCTTGCCCTTGAAGGCGGGCGTGACAACGGTGGCGGCATAGTGGTTGCCGTCGCCTGCCAGATCCTTCACCTCGATTGCGGCGTCGGGAAAGGCCTCGCGGATCATCGTCTCAATCTCGGTTCGGGACATGGCCATGCTGGTTGTGCTCCTCGTTGGCTGCGGCGTCGTCCGCCTCGCGCGTCTCGAGCCGGGCGACGACGTCCTCGGCCGGTTCCTTTGCCGCGATCGTCACGCCGTCGGACATGAGGATCACGCACTCGGAGGAATCGGTCGCGCTGACGGCGATGACCCGTTCGGCCCGCAAATAGGCGAAGCCGGCCTTGGTCTTGACGACAATGAAGGAGATCATGTGGGGGCCCGGTCCATGAAATCCGGCAGCCAGGATTCGTGCGCCCTGCGCAGGTCCGCAAGTCCAACTGCCTGGGCGGCGCCAAGCTTCAGCGTCTCGCCGCCGGTCGCCCCGATCCGCGCGACGGGCGCGCCCGCGCGCGCTCCCGCTCCGACAATGTGAGCCGTCTCGGCCGGCGAAGCGGTCACGACATAGCGCCCCTGGTCCTCGCCGAAGAAAAAGGCGTGTTCCGCGCCCGGCGCCTCGATGGAAGCGCCGATCCCGCCGGCCATCGCCATCTCGGCCAGCGCGACCGCAAGCCCGCCGTCGGACAGGTCCTGCACGGCGGCGACACGGCCCTCGGCGATCAGGGAGGCGACGAAGTCGCCGTTGCGCCGCTCGGCGGCGAGGTCGACCGGGGGCGGAGCGCCTTCCTCTCGCCCCGCGACCGTCGCGAGCCAGGCCGAACGGCCGAGCCAGCCGGGGGCGCCGCCGACGAGGAGGATGTCGTGCCCCTCGGCCTTGAAGGCGGGCGTCGCCGTCGTCGTGACGTCGGCGACAAGCCCAACCCCGCCGATCGCCGGCGTCGGCGGAATCCCCGAGCCCATCGTCTCGTTGTAGAGCGACACGTTGCCCGACACGATCGGGAAGTCGAGCGCGCGGGCGGCTTCGCCGATGCCCTCGATGCAGCCGACCAGCTGCCCCATGGCGTGCGGCTTCTCCGGATTGCCGAAATTGAGATTGTCGGTCAGCGCCAGCGGCCGCGCGCCGACCGCGACGAGATTGCGCCAGGCTTCCGCCACCGCCTGCTTGCCGCCTTCGCGCGGGTCCGCCTCGCAATAGCGTTCAGTGCAGTCGGTCGTCAGCGCGAGCCCCTTCGGCCCGTCGCCGAGGCGGATCACCGCCGCGCCTCCGCCAGGGCCCTGGACGGTGTTGCCGAGGATCAGCGAATCGTACTGCTCGTAGACCCAGCGCTTCGAGCCGAGGTCGGGCGAGCGCAACAGCTTCAGGAGCGCCGCGTCGGTCGGCACCGGCGGCGCGATCGAAGCCGCGTCGAGAACCGGCGAGGGCGCGGTCGGCGTCCACGGGCGGTCGTAGAGCGGCGCCTCGTCGCCGAGCTCCTTGATCGGCAGATCGGCCTTGATCTCGCCCCGATGCTTCACGACGAAACGCATCGAGTCGGTCGTCTTGCCGATGACGGCGAAGTCGAGCCCCCATTTGCGGAAAATATCCTCGGCCGTCGCCTCGAGCTCGGGCTTCAGCACCATCAGCATGCGCTCCTGGCTTTCGGAGAGCATCATTTCGTAAGGCGTCATGCCGGTCTCGCGGCAAGGCACGGCGTCGAGGTCGAGTTCGACCCCGAGATCGCCTTTCGCCCCCATCTCGACGGCGGAGGAGGTGAGGCCGGCCGCGCCCATGTCCTGGATGGCGACGACCGCGCCGGAGGCCATCAGCTCGAGACAGGCCTCGAGCAGAAGTTTCTCGGCGAAGGGATCGCCGACCTGCACCGTTGGGCGCTTTTCCGCCGCGTCCGCCTCGAAGGCGGCCGAGGCCATCGTCGCGCCATGGATGCCGTCGCGACCGGTCTTCGAGCCGAGATAGACGATCGGGTTCCCGACGCCGGTCGCCGCCGCATAGAAGATCGCGTCCGCCTTCGTGACCCCGACGGCCATGGCGTTGACGAGGATGTTGCCGTCATAGCGCTTATGGAACCCGACCGAGCCGCCAACCGTCGGCACGCCGAAGGAATTGCCGTAGCCGCCGATCCCGCCGACCACGCCCGCGACCAGATGGCGAGTCTTGGGATGCTTGGGCGAGCCGAAGCGCAGGAAGTTGAGGCAGGCGACCGGACGCGCCCCCATGGTGAAGACGTCGCGCAGGATGCCGCCCACTCCGGTCGCCGCGCCCTGGTAGGGCTCGATGTAGGAGGGGTGGTTGTGGCTCTCCATCTTGAACACGCAGGCGAGCCCGTCGCCGATGTCGATGACGCCGGCGTTCTCGCCCGGCCCCTGGATGACATGCGGGCCCTTGGTCGGAAGGCCGCGCAGGTGAAGGCGCGAGGACTTGTAGGAGCAGTGCTCGTTCCACATCGCCGAGACGATGCCGAGCTCGGTGAAGGTCGGCGTGCGGTCGATCAGGGCGACGAAGCGGGAAAATTCCTCCGGCTTCAGCCCATGCCCGACCGCCAGCGCCTCGTCGACCTTCGGTTCCTGTGCGCCCAACGTCGGTCTCTTTTGCAGGTAGCGGACTATCCGCCCCGCCATAGCCCCCGGCGGCGGGGATCTCAAGAGCGCTCGCCTCGCGCCCGCCTGCAGTGGCGCATCCGGTGCACGCTCCCCGGCGAGTTCCTCCCTGTTCCGAGCCGGAACAGGGCGCGCGGCGGGCGGCCGGAGCGGTTGCCGCCGCACCGGGCTCGATGGCGGTCATGGCCGTCTGCTGACAAACCGGATTATGGACGAATGTCTCGAAAACCAGGGGTCGAGGCGTCGGTCTGAACCTCCGTCCCTGTCCCGTGAGACCCGACCCTGGATTCGAGTTGATCTCCTCAAACGGCGCCGCCGGTCTCTCCCGGAGGGTCGGCTCGCGGAAAAATCGCATTCCTGCGCGACCTTTCGTCGATGCAGACGGCGTCGGTTAACGCCTCGTTAAGTCCGCCCGCTTAATCGTAACTTAACTTTGCCGATTGGCCGAACGTTAGGGAAGATTGCCGGGCGATGAAGCATGTCGCGGTGCTGATGGGCGGCTGGTCGGCGGAGCGTCCGGTTTCGCTCAATTCCGGCCGCGGGTGCGCCGACGCGCTGGAGGCGCTGGGCTACCGCGTCACCCGAATCGACGTCGATCGCTCGATCGGCGACGTCTTGGCCCGGCTCAGGCCCGACGTCGCCTTCAATGCCTTGCACGGGCGGGTAGGCGAGGACGGGACGATCCAGGGCCTGCTCGAGATCCTGCGCATCCCCTATACGCATTCGGGCGTGCTCGCCTCGGCGCTGGCGATGCAGAAGGATCTCGCCAAGATCGTCCTCCAGGCCGCCGGCGTTCCCGTGGCTCACGGGATCATCGTCAACCGTCACGATGCGGCGCGGCGGCACGCGCTCGAGCCGCCCTACGTGCTGAAGCCGGTCAACGAGGGATCGTCCTTCGGCGTCGTCATCGTCAAGGAGCAGCGCAGCCATCCGCCGCAGGAGGTCGGCCGCGACGACTGGCCCTATGGCGACACGCTGCTCGCCGAGCAATTCGTCGCCGGCAAGGAACTGACCTGCGCGACGATGGGGGGCGACCGGGCGCTCGGCATCATCGAAATCCAGCCGGTTTCCGAAGCGTTCTACGGTTATGACGCAAAATACGCCAAGGGCGGGTCGCGGCACGTCCTTCCGGCAGATCTTAAACCAAATATTTACCATAAGGTCCAAGACTTGACGTTGGTGGCGCATCGGGCCCTCGGGTGCCGTGGCGTCAGTCGGGCCGATTTCCGGTACGACGAAACGAAAGGCGAAGAGGGCGAGCTCGTGTGTCTTGAAGTCAACACGCAGCCCGGAATGACCGAGACGTCGCTCGTGCCGGAAATGGCCGCTCATTCGGGATTGGCGTTTGGCCAGCTTGTCGCCTGGATGGTGGAGGACGCTTCGTGCGATCGCTGAGCCACGCGCTCGATTGGCAGACGGCCGCAACCCCTGCGCTCGCCGGCGTTCCGACAGCGGCGCCGGCGGTGCTGCTGCGCGGCGAACGATCGACGCGGAGCGCGCTCCGCCTGCGCCTGCCTTTCGATCGCCCGGCGCCGCTTGCGCTCGACATCGCTCTCACTCTGGCTGTTCTTTTCGGGGCGGCGACCTTCGGCGCGGTGCGCGGCGGCGAACTCGACGCCTTCATCGCGGCCAACGGAAGCCTGAGCGATGTCGCCGCGCGGGCGTTCGGCTTCGGGGTCGATGTCGTCACCGTGTCGGGCGCAACGCATATGAACGAAAAGCGCATCCTTTCGATCGCCGGGATCAGCGCCAGGAACTCGCTGCCGTTCTTCGACGCGGCCTCCGCCCGGGCGCGGCTCGAAGCCGATCCGCTGGTCAAGCAGGCGAGCGTCCGGAAGCTCTACCCGAATCAGATCGTGGTCGAGATCGTGGAACGCACGCCCTACGGCGTGTGGCAGAAGGATGGACAGGTTCACGCCATCGCCGCGGACGGCGCATGGATCGACGACGTTACTGATGGCCGGTACATAGACCTGCCGTTCGTCGTCGGAGAAGGCGCGAATGTGCGGGTGCGCGAATTCACCGTCCTGCTCGATGCGATGGAGGAGCTCCGGCCGCGCGTCGCTGCGGGGATCCTGGTCGGCCAGCGCAACTGGGACCTCAAGCTGAAATCCGGCGTCGAGGTCAAGCTGCCCGAGGACGACCCGAAGGCGGCGATCGCGACCCTGCTGCGCCTCCAGCGCCAGTCCCGCCTTCTCGATCGCGACGTGCTCGCGCTCGATCTTCGCACCCCTGGGCGAATGTTCGTGCGGCTGTCGCAGGAAGCGGCCGCCGAATGGGCCGAGGCTCATGCGCCAAAGAAAGCCGCCCAGCCATGACTTTCCGGCCGCTCCCTCCGCGAATGCGTCAGATTCCGGCGCGCAAGAGCGCAATTCTGTCGGTTCTCGACATCGGCGCCTCGAAAATCGTTTGCCTAATCGCGCGGTTGAACCCGATGGAGCCGTCGAGCGCGCTGCGCGGCCGGACGCACAGGTGCAAGGTGCTCGGCATCGGTCACCAGCGCTCTAGCGGAGTGAAAGGCGGCGCCATTGTCGACCTTCAGGCGGCCGAGCATGCCGCGCGCCTCGCGATCGACGCGGCCGAGCGCATGGCGGGCGTCGAGGTTGGCGGTGTTATCGTCAACATGTCAGGCGGCCTCCTCGGCTCGCAGCGTTTCAACGCCAAGACCGCGCTGCGCGGCAAGACGGTGTCCGAAAACGACGTTCACCGGGTGCTCGAAGCCGCCTCCGCGGCGAACACGCACTCCGGGCGAACGGTGCTGCACGCCCTGCCCACCGGTTTCTCGCTCGACGCGATCCGGGAGGTTCTGGATCCGAAGGGGATGATCGGGGAGGAACTTGGCGTCGACCTGCATGTCGCGTCCTGCGAGTTGGCGGCGGCGCGCAACCTCATGCTGGTGGTCGAGCGCTGCCATCTGCGGGTCGAGGCTATGGTCGCGACGCCTTACGCCGCCGGCCTGTCGACACTGGTCGACGACGAGGCCGAACTCGGCGCCGCCGTCATCGATTTCGGCGGCGGGACCACGACAGTCGGCGTGTTTTCAGGCGGGCGGCTGCTCCATGTCGATGCCGTGGCGGTCGGCGGGATTCACATCACGCGCGACATTGCGCGCGGCCTCAACGTCTCGATGACCGACGCCGAGCGCCTGAAGACTCTTTACGGCGCCTGTCTTGCTTCCCCGTCGGACGACCGCGAATCGATCGCGGTCCACCGGCTCGGCGACGACATGGATCATCCGACCCATCTGCCGAAGTCCGAGCTCCTGCGGATCATCCGTCCGCGGGTGGAGGAGATACTCGAACTCGTGCGCGACCGGCTCAAGGCCTCCGGACATGCCGCGCAGGCGGGCCGCCGCCTGGTGATGACCGGCGGCGCCTGCCAGCTGACGGGGCTCGTGGAACTCGGCCGGAGCATCATCTCGAGCCAGGCGCGAATCGGGCGCCCGCTCGGCATCGAAGGGCTGCCGGAATCGGGCAAGAGCCCGTCCTTTGCCGCGGCGGTCGGGCTGATGGTCTACCCGCAGATGGCGGGCCTCGAATACTTTGAACCTGCCCGGTACGTCTCGCGGCAGGCGCATGAGGAGGGCGGGTACGTCGCGCGGGTCGGACGCTGGCTGAAGGAAAGCTTCTGAAGGAGGTCAGGACCCTCGTCGACGGAGGATCCTGGAAATAGGCGATTAGTCAACCAATCGGCGTCGCCGGACGCCCAACGGGATGAGGCAGGGTATGTCGATCAACTTGAAGGCCCCGGAACTGAGAGAATTGAAGCCGCGCATCATCGTGTGCGGCGTCGGCGGCGCGGGCGGCAACGCCGTGAACAACATGATCGTCTCCGGTCTGTCCGGAGTCGACTTCATCGTCGCCAACACCGACGCGCAGGCGCTGACGTCGTCGCGCGCCGAACGCATCATCCAGATGGGCCTGCAGGTCACCGAAGGGCTCGGCGCCGGCTCGAAGCCGGAGGTCGGCAAGGCTGCGGCCGAAGAAGCGCTGGAAGAAATTCGCGACCACCTCGCTGGCTCGCACATGGTGTTCGTCACCGCGGGCATGGGCGGGGGCACCGGCACCGGCGCGGCACCGGTGATCGCCAGGGCCGCGCGCGAGATGGGTATCCTGACGGTCGGCGTCGTCACCAAGCCGTTCCATTTCGAGGGCGGCCGCCGGATGAAGATCGCCGAGCAGGGCATCGGCGATCTGCACAAGGCAGTCGATACGCTGATCATCATCCCGAATCAGAACCTGTTCCGTGTCGCCAACGAAAAGACGACATTCGCCGACGCCTTCGCGATGGCCGACCAGGTGCTCTACTCGGGCGTCGCCTGCATCACCGACCTCATGGTCAAGGAAGGCCTGATCAACCTCGACTTCGCCGACGTCCGCTCGATCATGAGCGAGATGGGCAAGGCGATGATGGGAACCGGCGAGGCGACCGGTGAAAAGCGCGCCGTGCTCGCGGCCGAGGCGGCGATCGCCAACCCGCTGCTCGACGAGACTTCGATGAAGGGCGCTCGCGGGTTGCTGATCTCCATCACCGGCGGCAACGATCTCACGCTCTATGAAGTAGACGAAGCCGCGAGCCGAATCCGCCAGGAAGTCGATGAGGAGGCCAACATCATCCTCGGCGCCACCTTTGATTCGGCGCTCGACGGCGTCGTGCGCGTCTCCGTGGTGGCGACCGGCATCGATCAGGCGACTATCTCGCAGATCGAGCCCGTCTTGTATCAGCCTCGGGCCGAACCCGCGCCCCGCATGCGCGCACAGACGCCGGCGCCCGCGCTCGTTCGCGCTGTCCCGCAGCAGCCGGCGCCCGTCGAAGCGCTCCAGCCGGCTCCGGTGGTCAACGACGTCGAGTTCCAGCCGGTTGCTCCCGTCGCAGTCGACTTCCCCGAGCCGATCGCTCCGCGGCGCGAGCCCGAAGACGAAACGCCCTATTTCATCCCGCCGCAGGCTGAGCAGCCCGTGGTCCGGGCTCCCCGCATGCCGCAGATCGAGGACCTGCCGCCCGTGGCCCAGAATCAGCTTCGCGTGATGCGCGGCGAAGCGCAGGCTGCCGCCCCGGAACCGCGCCGGCGCTCGTTGCTGGAAAAACTCGCTGCGTTCGGAATTACCCGCCACGACGAAGAGCCGGCGCCGAAAGCGACGAACCCGGTCCTACCGCCCGCCGCCGCGCCTCGTCCGCTGCCCGCGCCCGTGACACATGCCGATTTCGGCAGGGCTCAGCCGCGCCCCCAGGCTCAACCCCAGCGGGCGTCAGCCGGGGTGTTCGACCAGAACGGACGCCCGGCCCATCGTCCTCCGGTAACGGAAGACGACCATCTCGACATCCCGGCGTTTTTGCGGCGGCATCCAAACTGATTCTTGTCGACCGACCCCCTGTCCGGGGGCGCCCATAGGGACGCGCCCGGACACATTTTTCAATCCATTACTTCCGTAAATGATTGCAAATAACTGAATTTTAACCAAAAAATTGATATGGCAGAGCTGTAACTTTTGTTCACCAAAGGTGATTTGGCTCCGCCCTGATTTGCCGACTACATTCCCCCCGCACCACGATCCGCCGCGATAGTCTTGGCGACGATAGCGGCAAGAATGGGCGCGGCGCCGCCGGCTATCGGTCGCATTGCGCGAAGCGCCTCCAATCGGGGCCGGGCCACGCCCGGGGATGCTTGACGATGAAGTTTGGTTTTCAGACGACGATTCGCGACCGTGTCACGGTGGCCGGGACGGGAGTTCATTCGGCGGCGCCCGCTCAACTTGCTCTTCATCCAGCAGACGCCGATTCCGGCGTGGTTTTCCTACGCACCGGGCTGCCCGGCGGCCGCGAGCGGTTGCTCGAGGCGCGACGGTCGAATGTCACGCATACGGCCCTGTGCACGATTCTCGGCGATGCGTCGGGCGCCAGCGTCGGCACGGTCGAGCATCTTCTGGCGGCCCTTTCCGGTCTGCAGATTGACAATATTTTGGTCGAGATCGACGGGCCCGAGACGCCGATCATGGATGGTTCGGCGGCGGATTTCGTCAGCGCCATCGATCAGGCGGGACGCGTTCAGCAATCGCGCTCGCGGCGCTATCTCAAGATCCTGAAGCCCGTACGGGTCGAACGCGACGGCGGCTGGGCGGAGTTTCTGCCGGCGGAGCGCGGATTTCACCTCGACGTCGAGATCGACTTCAAGTCACCGGCGATTGGACGGCAGCGCCGCCTTTTCAATCTCGATCCAGCCACGTTCCGCCGGGAAATCGCGCGCGCCCGCACGTTCGGCTTTGTCGGGGACGTCCAGAAGTTGTGGCAGGCGGGGTACGCGCTGGGTTCCTCGCTGGAGAATTCAGTCGCCATTGACGGGGACACGATTCTCAACCCCGAGGGGCTTCGCTACGCCGACGAATTCGTGCGCCATAAGGCCCTGGACGCCGTGGGCGATCTATCGCTGGCCGGAGCGCCGATGATCGGCCTTTACCGCGCCTACCGGCCGGGTCACAAGCTGAACGCCGCAGCGCTGGACGCGCTGTTCGCGAACCGCTCCGCATTCGAGTATGTGGACTCATCCGCCTCGCGGGTTTCGGTCAAAGGTCATCCCGTCGGAGCCCACCTGCCGGCCGCCGTAGCGGCCTTCGCCGCCGCCGACCAGTCGTTTTCGTAAGGACCGGATTCCGGGTCGAGGACCCGGATGGCGCTATTGCGCCACATTTTCCGTCCAATTGTCGAATCGTGGGACCGCCGAAAGTGGCGGACGCGTCCGGACTGGGGTAAACAGCGGCGTCGCCGCGAGGGCGTCGTACGTTCGTCGTTATTCCAACAATCGAGTTTCCAGCATGGCCACGGTCGAATTCGGCGTCTCACCTTCGAGAGCCGGCAAGCAAACGTCGCGCCGATTCCTTTTCTCCGTCACGCTGGCGTCCATCGCCCTGTTCGCGTCGGCATGCTCGATGATCGACCAGTTCAATCCCTTCGGAACCGAGAAGTACAAAATGGAGATCGTGCCGGACACGCCGGCGAGCAAGACGTACAACCAGGGGCTCGAGAAATTGGCAAACGGGGCGCCGGGCGAGGCGGCCAAGAAATTCGGCGACCTCGGCAAACAATACCCGGGCTCGGATTGGGCGCAAAAAGCCCTCCTGATGACGACCTACGCCAACTACCAGGCGGGAAGCTATACTGACACCGAAACCTCGGCCGAGCGCTTTCTTAAAGAATATCCGAACTCGCCCGACGCCGCCTATGTCACCTATCTGCGGGCCAACGCTTATTACCAGCAGATTCCTGACATCTCGCGTGATCAGGACTCTGCCACCAAAGCGATGGAGGCGTTCCAGGATCTTGTGAAGAAATACCCCAAGTCGGAGTATGTCGAGGACGCGAAGTATAAGATCCAGGTGACGCAGGACCAGCTTGCGGGCAAGGAAATGTCGATCGGCAGATTCTACCTGAACCGGCACAATTATACCGCGGCTATCAACCGCTTCCGCAACGTGCTGCAATACTACCAGACCACGAGGCATGCGGAAGAAGCCCTGTATCGCTTGGTCGAGGCCTATCTTGGGCTGGGGATCACTGACGAGGCCGAGACGGCGGCCGCGGTGCTCGGGCACAACTTCCCTGACAGCCAGTGGTACCAGGACGCCTACGCGCAACTGAAGGGCAAAGGCCTGTCGCCGCAGGAGAACTCAAGCTCATGGATCTCGAAGATCTATCGCGTCGTCGTTCCATCCTGAGCGAGGATCGGCCATGCTCGCGCGCCTGGCAATCCGCGACGTGGTTCTGATCGACCAGCTTGATCTCGAGTTCTCGGCCGGCCTGACAATCCTTACCGGGGAAACGGGCGCGGGCAAATCGATCCTGCTCGATGCGCTTTCTCTGGCGCTGGGCGCGCGCGGCGACGGCAGCCTTGTTCGTCACGGCTTAAGCCAAGGCCAAGTGACGGCGGTGTTCGAGCTTTCTCCCGACCACGTGGCTCGCACAGTGCTCGAGGGCCAGGACATAGTGATCGGCGACGAGCTGATCCTGCGACGAGTCCAGTTCGCAGACGGACGCACTCGCGCCTATGTCAACGACCAGAGCGTCAGCGCGCAGGCGCTGCGGTCGCTAGCGTCGGCCTTGGTCGAAATCCACGGCCAACACGACGAGCGGGCTCTGACGGACGCCGCCACTCATCGGGCGCTTATCGACTCCTACGGCCGCCTCGACGAGCCGGCCGAGGCGGTCCAAACCGCCTTCGCGGCCCTGCGCGATTCCGAACGCGCGCTGGAGACTGAACGTTTGCGGGTCGCGGAGGCGGAGGCGGACGCCGAGTTCGCGCGGCACGCCTGCGAGGAGCTGACCCGCCTTGCAGTCCAGCCGGGGGAAGAAGAGGCGTTGGCGGCGCGCCGGCAGACAATGATGCAAGGTGAGAAAGTCGCCGCCGACATCCGCGAGGCGCACGATCACCTAAACGGCGAGGCTGCGCTACTTCCGGCGCTTCTATCCATCTCGCGGCGGCTGCAGCGCAGGATGCCTCAGGCGCCGGCTCTCATCGAGCCGAGCGTGAAGGCGCTGGACGAGGCGATCGAGGCGGTCGAGGGCGCGTCGCGAGCGATCGAGCAGGCGCTCGAGGAATGCGCGTTCGATCCCCACGAACTTGAGCGCTGCGAAGTGCGCCTGTTTACCTTGAGGGCGATGGGCCGCAAGTACGGCGCCCCGATCGAAAACCTGCCCGCCCTTGGGCAGAAATACGCCAACGACCTTGCCAACCTCGACGCCGGCCGCGAAGAGGTCGCAAGACTCGAGGCGGCAGTCGCCGGCGCGCGAAAGGCTTACCATGGCGTCGCCGCCGACCTGAGCGAAGGGCGCGAGCGCAGCGCGAGGGCGCTCGAACGGGCGGTCATGGCGGAACTTCCGCCCCTCAAGCTCGAGCGGGCGCAATTCAGCGTCGACTTGCGCAGCGACAGGACCCTCGTGTCGGCAAGCGGCTACGATCGGGCGGAGTTTCTCGTCCAGGCGAACCCGGGATCAAGGCCGGGGCCACTGATGAAGGTCGCTTCGGGCGGCGAACTATCGCGGTTTCTTCTCGCGATGAAAGTCTGTCTTGCCGAGCGCGGCACCGCGCCGACCCTCGTGTTCGACGAGATCGACACCGGCGTCGGAGGTGCGGTGGCGGACGCCATGGGTCAACGTCTGGCCCGACTGTCGCAGCGGGCGCAGGTGCTCGCGGTCACTCATGCCCCACAGGTCGCCGCGCGGGCGTCCTGCCATTTCCGCATCGCCAAGAGCGATGCGGTTGACGGCGATCGGGTCGTCACCAGCGTTTCTCGCCTTGGGGCGCGCCAGCGGCGCGAGGAGATTGCTCGCATGCTCGCCGGCGCAGAAATCACCCGGGAAGCGCGGGCGGCTGCCGTCAGCCTGATCGAAAGGGCTGGATGACCGCAGAAAACCGGTCCACTTTGACGGCAAAGGCTTGCTCCGCTTGGCTGCTTGGCCCTATCAAGCGCCGCGTCGAGCCGACGCGGTTCGCCTGACGCTCGCCAGAGGACCACATGTGCCCGAACGATGCCGGCAATGCGAAACAGGACAAGCGGCGGGAGCGCCTTGCCGCCTCCCTGCGTGAGAATCTGAGGCGGCGCAAGACACAGCAGCGTTCGCGCGCAGCCGAAGATCGGCCGATGGAAGAGGCGAGCCGGCAGTCTCCATCTCCCAACTCGAAGGATGACGCGACCGTTCGCAGTTTCATCGGTGGATCGGGGTCGGAAGGATAGGGGAATGGATCGCATTCAGATTCGCGGCGGCGCCAAACTCAATGGCGTGATTCCGATTTCGGGCGCGAAGAACGCCGCACTGCCGCTGATGATCGCCTCGCTCATGACCGATCAGACACTGACGCTCGAAAATCTGCCGCGTCTGGCCGATGTCAACCAGCTTGCCCGCATCCTCGGCAATCACGGCGTTGACTATTCGATCGACGGCAAGCGCATCGGCGAGGAAGTTTCGTCGGGCCAGACCGCCCATCTCAGGGCCCGGACGATTGTCGACACGACGGCGCCATACGATCTCGTCTCTCGCATGCGCGCGAGCTTCTGGGTTATTGCGCCGCTGCTCGCGCGGATGGGGGAGGCGCACGTGTCGCTGCCGGGCGGCTGCGCGATCGGCACCCGGCCGGTCGACCTTCTTCTCATGGCGCTGGAGAAGCTCGGCGGCACGATCGAGATCGATGGCGGCTACGCCGTCGCCAGGGCGCCGAAGGGCCTCATCGGCGCCGAGATCGACTTTCCGAAGGTGACTGTCGGAGGAACTCATGTCGCGATGATCGCGGCCTCGACGGCCCGCGGTTCGACGCTCATTTCCAATGCGGCGAGAGAGCCGGAAGTCGTGGATCTCGCCGACTGCCTCAACAAAATGGGCGCGCGCATCCGTGGCGCAGGCGCCTCGAAGATCGAAATTCATGGCGTGGCGCGCCTCAACGGAGCGCACCATCGCGTTCTGCCCGACCGGATTGAGGCGGGAACCTACGCCACCGCCGTGGCGATGACCGGCGGCGACATCCTCCTCGAGGGCGTCAGCGACGACCTTCTTCAACGGCCGCTCGAGGCGCTGGAAAAGGTCGGCGCAACGGTGACGGTCGACAATCGCGGCGTGCGCGTGCGGCGCAACGGCGCGGGGATCGACGCCATCGACATTGCAACCGCTCCATTCCCGGGCTTTCCCACGGACCTGCAGGCCCAGTTCATGGCGCTGATGACGCGCGCCCATGGTACGTCACGCATCACCGAAACGATCTTCGAGAACCGATTCATGCATGTGCAGGAGCTGGCCCGCCTCGGCGCGCGCATCAAGCTCGAGGGCGACACGGCGGTGGTCGAGGGGGTCGAGCGGCTGCGTGGAGCGCCGGTGATGGCGACTGATCTGCGCGCCTCGGTCTCGCTCGTCATCGCGGGCCTCGCGGCGGAGGGCGAAACGGTCGTCAACCGCGTCTATCATCTCGATCGTGGTTTCGAACGGCTGGAGGAGAAGCTGGGCGCCTGCGGCGCCGACATTACCCGGATCGTGGGCTAGGGCGATGTCCAACCGCGGGCAAAGGCTCAAACTCCTCGCGCTCGATCGCGAGGGACTTGGCGTGATCTCGGCTCATGCGCAGAACACCTGCGTCAGGCGCTCCGACATGACCTGGCTGCCGAAGCAGCGGCGCTTCGTTCTGGCCGGCATGCGCTACGACTGGGTCGGCGCAAAAACCGGCCCGGCCGAGCGGGTTTCGAGCGCGCTGCGATTCGACCGGGTGCTGAGGGTTTCCCATCTCGGCCTCGCCGAGAAAAGCAAGGACGCCTCGCTGAACCTTCTGGCGGTCACATTCGAGAAGACCGATCCGCCTGCGGGCATGATTCTGCTGGCCTTCGCCGACGGCGCGTTGGTGCGGCTCGACGTCGAATGCGTCGAGGTCGAGCTTTGCGACATGGGGCGCCGCGTGCCTGCCGAGCAGTGCCCCGGACACGCGCTGACGTACGCCTCGGCTGTCTGAGGGCAGCGCTGGAGAGGGTTATGGCGATTGAACTCGACATGGGTTCGGCGGAATTCGAACGGCGCTTCGAGGCGCTGCTGGACGCCAAGCGCGAATCCGCAGCGGATGTCGACGCTGTGGTCGCCGGCATTATCGACGACGTGCGCGCTCGCGGCGACGACGCGCTCGCGGAATTCTCGCTGCGGTTCGACCGCGTCAATCTCCGCGCCGAGGGAATTGCGATCGGCGCTGATGAAGTCGAGGCCGCGGTCGCCGCCTGTGGGCCCGAGGCGCTCGAAGCGCTCAAATTCGCTCACGAACGCGTCTGGGCCTATCACTCGCGGCAGAAACCGGCCGATTTGCGGTTCACCGACGCGCTTGGGGTTGAACTCGGCTGGATATGGCGGCCGATCGATGCGGTGGGCCTGTACGTTCCGGGCGGGGCGGCGAGCTATCCTTCGTCGGTCCTGATGAACGCCGTGCCGGCCAAAGTGGCGGGCTGCCGGCGTTTGGCGATGGTTGTGCCGACTCCGGACGGGCGCATCAATCCGCTGGTTCTGGCGGCGGCCCGAATTGTTGGCGTCGATGAAATCTACCGGATCGGCGGAGCGCAAGCGGTCGCCGCGCTCGCCTACGGAACGCAGACGATTGTCCCCGTTGCGAAAATTGTCGGACCGGGCAACGCTTTTGTGGCGGCTGCGAAGCGCAGGGTGTTCGGCGCCGTCGGCATCGACATGATCGCTGGGCCCTCGGAGGTCGTCATCCTCGCCGATTCGAGCGCCGACCCGCGCTTCGCGGCCGCGGATCTTCTCGCCCAGGCTGAACATGACGAGGCCGCGCAGTCGATCCTCATCACCGACGACGTCACCGTCGCGCGCTCCGCCGCGGCCGAAGTGGACCGCCAGATCGCGACGCTGCCACGCAAGGAGATTGCCGGCGCGAGCTGGCGTAGCAACGGCGCAATCATCCTCTGTCCGACATTGGAGGCGGCGCTGCCGCTCGTCGATCGGCTGGCGCCAGAGCACCTTGAGATCATGACTCGCGACCCTGAGGCGCTGGCGGCGAAAATCAACAACGCCGGCGCCATCTTCCTTGGGGCCTTTACGCCGGAGGCGATTGGCGACTATGTCGGCGGCTCCAACCATGTGCTGCCGACGGCGCGTTCTGCGCGCTTCTCCTCGGGGCTCGGAGTGCTCGATTTCATGAAGCGCACGTCGATACTGAAGTGCGACGCGCGGTCGCTCGCGGCTTTGGGGCCCGCGGCCATTGCGCTCGCCGAGGCCGAGGCGCTTCATGCCCACGCCCGTTCGGTGGCGTTGCGCCTTGCCGACCAGGCACGGCCCGCGAGGCGGCCGTGACCGAGAAGTCGGCGGAAAGCCGGGACCGCCTGTCGGATGTTTTTCTCGATGAGGACACGATTCCGCGAGGCGTGATCGATGTCGATCACGAGCGGAAGGTGGCGATATTCGATCTCGTCGAGGAAAATTCCTTCGGAATTCCCGGCAGGGACGACGGCCCTTACACGATGACGATCTCTCAGGAGGAGTCGAAACTCACTTTGGACGTGCGGACCTCCGATGGAGAACAGGCGGTCTCGATCGTGGTTTCGATGACTCCCTTCCGACCGCTTCTCAAAGACTATTTCATGGTCTGCGAGACCTACTACTCCGCCATCCGCACGGCCAGCCCCCGCCAGATCGAGGCGATCGACCGGGAGCGCACCAAGCTTCACAACGAGGGAGCGGAGCTGATGGCGCAGCGTCTATTGGAAAAGGCGGACATCGATCAGGGGACGGCGCGAAGGCTCTTCACGCTCGTCTCGACCCTGCGCTGGAAGGTATGATCGCCGTCGCAGCTCCGACGCGGAGCTTCGTTATCGCCAACACGCGGCTTGTTGCGCCGCCGCTGACGCCTGAAATCCGGCTCTGGCTGGCGGACGAGGCGGCGCGGATCTGGCGGAAGACCGAGGACGAGCTCGGCGCCATGGGCCTGCCGCCGCCTTACTGGGCCTTTGCGTGGGCAGGCGGCCAGGCGCTCGCCCGGTATGTTCTCGACAATCCCGCCCTCGTGGCCGGCCGGCGCGTGCTCGATTTCGCCTCGGGTTCCGGAATTGTCGCGGTCGCGGCCGCGCTCGCGGGAGCGTCGGCGACTGAAGCCTCCGACATCGACGCATTTGCGATCGCCGCGATCGAAGTCAATGCGGCAGAAAACAAAGCCGCCGTCCTTCCCCGGCTCGAGAACCTCGTCGGCGCCGACGAGGGGTGGGACGTCGTGCTCGCCGGGGACATTTCCTACGAAAGGGACATGGCCTCGGATGCGACCGCCTGGCTCGCCGCCCTCAAGCGCCGCGGCGCGGAGGTCCTCGTCGGCGATCCTCGCCGGACCTATCTCGCCCTCGACCGCCTCGAATGCGTGGTCGAGTACCGGGTGCCGGTGACGCGCGAACTGGAGGATTCGGAAATCAAGCGAACCGGCGTCTTCCGCTTTCGCTGAGGGTCGGATCCGCCGCCTTTGGCATGGAGATGGCTCCCGTCCGGTGAAAGCGGGAGGCCAACCCTGGTGACAAAACGGATTCGAGGTCCGCCGCTCCTAAATCGTCGCGCTGATCCAGCGGGAAAGCTCGGACTTCGGGCTGGCCCCGACTTTCGTCCCGACCTGCTTGCCGCCCTTGAACAGCATCAGCGTCGGAATCGAGCGGATGCCAAATTTACTCGCCACGCCCGGATTCTCGTCGACGTTGAGCTTGGCGATCTTGATCTTGCCCTGCATTTCGTTGGCGATTTCCTCGAGGGCGGGAGCGATCATCCTGCACGGGCCGCACCACTCGGCCCAAAAATCGACGACGACCGGCTCCGCAGAATTGATGACGTCGGTTTCGAAACTCGCATCCGTAACTTTGGCGGTGACTGACATGGCACCCTCGCGTTCGCGTGGCCGAGCGCCACGCATGCCGAGATTGACTTAGGAACCACGCACACCTGCGTCAAGTGAGACGATCGGTCGCGGCTTCCGGCCGCCGCTCAAGCCGCGTCCGCACAGGCGGCCACGCCGTTGCGGAGAAACCGGATCCGCATCCGTCTGAATCCGCCCGGGGCGGCGGGGTCGGGGGCGAGAACCACAGCCGTGGACTCCGGCCATTCCATGAACTGGGGTCCGATCGCCGACGGCTGGGCTTGCTCCGACGAGGCGGCGCGGGACGCGCCGGCGTCCCCGTGCGGGGACGGCTCTTCGGTCGGCCCGGCGGCGGTCGGGGTCCTCTTGTTTCCGGGCGCAAAATCAATGTTGTCAACCGCTTGCGGCGCCCTTTGCGCGCCGGCGCGGGGCTCGGCGGACCCCGGGTCGGACTGCGGCGGTTGGGCGGCCGGCGGCGCGGCGTCGTACGACGCTTCCCCTCCCGCGTCGTCCGCCTGCGCGGAGCGAGCGTTTTCAGCTTCGAGCGGCGCCGCGTCAAACGCGTTCGGGCGCGCGACTTTTTCGGCCGCAGACTCCGTCTTTTCAAGAGTTTGCGGCGCCATTTCCGGGCGAATCGCCCCCCCTTCCCCGGCCCCGCCGGGGAAGGTGTCGCCGAAGGCGACGGATGGGGTGTGGCCCGCTACTTCGACGCTGGCACGCTTGCACGACGAGCCTGCCAAACCGGCGCCATCGGAGCCCTGCTCTCCCCACCCCATCCGGCGGGCTTCGCCCTCCACCTTCCCCACTTCGTGGAGAAGGGGGGCGCGCCGGCCGGCGGCGGCGAAGCCGTGGTAGCGATCGAGCTCGCGCACGATCCTCACCACGAGGGCGACCGCCCGAAGGTTGTCGGCCGACATCGCGCCGTAAGCCACAAGCAGCGCCCGGTTCAGCCGGCCGACTTGCAGCGCGGCGAAATCCTCCGGCGCCGCGGGCGCGCGGCGGGCGAGAATTCTCGCGGACGAGCGCGCGCATGCGCTTCTCGGTCACGCCGATGCGCCCGGCGATCTCGGCGACCGAGACGCCGCGGTTGAGGAAGTCGACGATCAGCCTCTCGCGCTCGAACCTGGCGCTGCGGGCGCCGCGCCGCGCCGGAATCGAGCGGTCGCGGGGTTTTTCGGCGGGACGAGAGGCGAGGGATGCGGTCAAGCGGCGCGTCTCCTGATTTCGATTTCAGCGTTGGTATGAGTTTGGAACACAAAGAGAACAAAGTCAACAAATATTTCGCACCGACCGCTCCAGATCATTATAAGACGTTGAAATATATTAGCGTTTTATCCTATTCGCTGACGCGTCCGGTCTGGGGCCCAATCGCAGCCGGCTGAGATCGGGACGCGTTTTTGGGGCGCGGGCTGGCGCCGGCCAAGCGCGGCCACAAACCGCGAAGCTTTGACGGCGCGGATGAATAAGGTGAATACGGGCGCACCGTAATCCCAGCGTGACGCCTGCGCCCGTGGGCTTGCCTCGTTGCTTACGCCGGCAGCATGACCACCTTCGTCTTGAGGGGCGTTCGTGGATAGAGGTCGAGCATGTCCTGACTGAGGAGGCCGGTACAGCCGCTTGTAACGCCGTCGCCGATCGAGTCGGGATCGCTGGTGCTGTAGATCGTGTAGAGCGTGTACTTGCCGTCTTGATAGAGGTAGAGCGTGCGGGCGCCGAGCGGATTGCCCAGCCCTCCTGGCATGCCGCTGGCATATTTGGCCGCCTCGGGCTGGCGTTGGATCATCTCCTTGGGCGGCGTCCAGATCGGCCATTCGGCCTTGCGCCCGACATAAGCCTCACCGCTCCACAGGAACTCGGCGCGGCTGACATTGGCGCCGTAGCGGGTGGCTTTTCCGTCGCCTTCGATGCGGTAAAGATAATGATTGCTGGAATCGACGATAATCGTACCGGGCGCTTCGTTGCTGTCGTAGCGCACGATCTGGCGAAAAAATTTCGGGTCCATCTTGCTGATATCGACCGCCGGGATTGGGAACTTCTCGTTCGGAACCGGCCCGTAGACCTTCGCCGCCTCGGCGCGGAGCAAGTCGTCGGATGAGGCGCAACCGGCCAGCCCCAGCGCACCGAGACCGACGGCGGAGCCGAACAGAAACGACCGGCGGTTGAGAAGCCCCGACCGAAGCGCGGGCAGAGCTCCCTCGTCGTCTATCGCAGTCGCATCGGCAATTCCACGGTCCATGATCATGATATCGGAGTTTCCCATGTTCCTTTCGCCCGACCGGAGAATAGTCTGGCATACACCTTCCGAACGTCTACTGTCGTCACACAGCTCGATTGGCAAGCTCGGCCTTCGCACCATCGTCAGGATCAGCTGCGGCCACAAAAGCGCGGGGCGAAATCCAGAAGAGACGGAGTGGGCGAAACATGAATTATAAATACACATCGCGGTAGGGACGCTCATTACTGAGCGCCCCCCGCACAGAACCGGACGGGCCCAATTAAGGCATCCGGCTCCCACCTTGGATGTTTGACGGCGAAACGTATTCGAGGCCAGGGATGGAGGATGCGTGGCGAGGGCAGCCAGCGGTCGATGATCCCGCGCATCTTCGCCCACGTCGTGCAGTCCCTCTGGCTTCGGCGCTGGAGCGCGCGCCGCCACAGGTTTCCGACATGATGCTGGAAGGTGCTCAGGGCCGCGATGTTGGTGGGTACGGCGTGGTAGTTATACCAGCCGGCGACCACGCGTCGCAGCCATCGTCCCTGTTCGGGGATCGGCGAGTGCCGCCGCCATCGGAGTTCCTCCTTGAGCTCATGCAGCTTGGCGCGCATCCGGTCGCGTCGCGACTGCCGCCGAAGCAGGAAGCCGCCGCGCCGGGTGCGTCCACAGATATGCGTGAACCCCAGGAAGTTGAAACTCTCCGGCTTGCCCAGACCACGCCGCTCGCGGTTCGCCGCCGCAGAGCGGCCGAACTCGATGAGGCGCGTCTTTTCCGGATGCAGCGTGAGCGCGAACTGCGCCATCCGCTCGTTCAGCTCCGCCCGGAACCGCTCGGCGTCGGCTTTGTGCTCGAAACCGGCGACGATGTCGTCGGCATAGCGCACGAGGATGACATTTCCCCGGGCGTGGCGTTTGCGCCATTGTTGCGCCCAGAGATCGAAGACGTAATGCAGGTAGATGTTCGCCAGCAGGGGTGAGATCACCGCGCCTTGCGGCGTTCCGGTCCCCGTCGGCGTCACCTGCCCGTCCTCCATCATCCCGGCTTTCAGCCATTTGCGGATCAGGCGGATCGCCCGCCGGTCGCCGATGCGATGCTCGACGAAGCGGATCAGCCACTCATGGTCGACCGCATCGAAGAATCCCGCAATGTCGGCGTCCAGCACCCAGTTCACCTTCGTGCTGTCGATTCCCACCCATAGCGCGTCCAGCGCATCGTGCTGGCCGCGTCCGGGACGAAATCCATACGAGAATCCGAGGAAGTCCTCCTCGTAAACCGCGTTCAGCACCTCGACCAGCGCGCGCTGGACGATCTTGTCCTCCAGCGCGGCAATGCCGAGCGGGCGCTGCCGCCCGTCGGGCTTCGGGATATACCGACGCCGCGACGGTTGCGCCCGATAGGCTCCCCGGTGGATTCGGCCGTGCAGGTCCTCGAGGCGCGCCTCGAGGTCATGGCCGTAATCCTCCCACGTCACGCCATCAACGCCGGGGGCCGCCTCGCGCTTGAGCGCGAAGTAGGCTTCCCGAAGCTGGTCGGCGTCGATGTGGTGCAGGAGCGCGGTGAACCGTTCCTCCTTCTTCAGCCTTGCTGTTTGCCGTACGCGTTCCAGGCCGTGGGACGCGCCTTGCCGGCTCGGTGTCCGGGGCGTGCCGTCCTGTTCCGCGTTCTCCTTGGCCCCCGCCCTTGGCTCCACGAACTCCTCGGCCAGTCGCCCGGCCTCGTTCGCTCGCTTCACAGCTACTACGACGGAGTCTGACTCCTCGCCCCCGTGCATCATCGGCTTCGGCTCGTCGCCTTCCCGATGCGGACCGCGCAACTCACGCGCGGCCAAGGTCGAGGTCTCCCGGTTTCCGGTCGAGGAGCGTACGTACATGCCAGGGTCTTCGACCACGCAGGACCGGATATGCGCTCGCGTTGACGCGCATCCCCGTTTCGCCTTCCGCTGTGACAACGGCGTCGGCGTCCCAATTGATTCTTTCGCGGCTCAATGGCTGGCCTATACGCACCCCTGCCGACGCTTCGCCCCCGGCCTCGCGGCCGACGACGCACGGCTCGGGGCCGATGCGGTTCGCTATTCCTTCATCGTAGTGGACTTGCACCACCTACTCCTCGCCGGCCTCCCGGCGCACTGTCACCGTAATCCGAACGTCTACTGCCGTCACACAGCTCGATTGGCAAGCTCGGCCTTCGCACCATCGTCAGGATCAGCTGCGGCCACAAAAGCGCGGGGCGAAATCCACGAGAGACGGGGTGGGCAAAACGTGAATTATAAACGCACTGAAGATCATCTAGCCGGCTTCCGGCGCCGAGGAGCGCCGGGGTTAGCGTGGGTTGTCGAAGCCGAATCGGCTTTAGCCCATGGAGGCGAAGATGAAGTACTGTGGGATAGACTTGCATTCGAACAACAGCGTCATCGTGGTGATCGACGACGAGGATCGCGTTGTCGCGCAGAGGCGCTTGCCGAACGACCTTTCGCGGATCGTCGAGTTCGTTGCGCCGTGGCGAGATGAATTGGTCGGCGTCGTGATCGAGTCGACCTACAATTGGTATTGGCTGGTCGATGGACTGCAAGCGGCCGGGTTCCGGGTTCATCTGGCCAACACCACGGCGATCAAGCCGTACGACGGCCTCAAGCACAGCGGCGACGAAGCGGACGCCCGGCATTTGGCGCATTTGTTGCGGCTCGGCATCCTGCCGACGGGAACCATCCTTCCGAAGGAAGAGCGCGCGGTGAGGGATCTGGCGCGAAAGCGCATCCAACTGGTGCGCGGGCGCACCACGCACATCCTGGCGATCGAGAATATCATGGCCAGGCAGCTGGGCGGGCGGATGACCAGCAATCAGATCAAACGGCTGAGCGCCGACGACATCGATCGGATGCCGATATCGGAGGATGTAGGCTTGGCGATGAAAGCCAACCTCGCGGTCATCGGCGCGCTCGACGCCCAGATCGAGGGTCTCGAGCAGCGGCTGCGCGAAAGGGTCAAGCCGCGACCGGACTACGCGCTGCTGACCAGCGTGCCCGGCATCGGCCCAGCGCTGTCGACGACGATCCTGTTGGAAACCGGTCCCATCGATCGCTTCGCCGGCGTCGGGAACTACGCCTCCTACGCGCGCTGCGTGGACAGCGTGCATACGAGCAACCGCAAGAAGAAGGGCGAGGGCAACGTCAAGAACGGCAACAAGTATCTGGCCTGGGCGTTCGTCGAGGCGGCCAATTTCGCGCGCCGCACCTGCCCCGAGGCCAAGCGCTTCTACGAGCGCAAGAAGGCCAGGACCAACACTATCGTCGCCACCAAGGCGTTGGCGCACAAGCTCGCGCGCGCCTGCTACCACATCCTGAAGGAGGGCCGGCCGTTCGATGTGACGCGCTGCTTCGCCTGAAGGACAGACGGCGGTCCGGTGAGCCAGGTCCGGTGACTGGGGTTGCAACCAGCTGAACTGAATTGGACGCCGGATCGCCGTCGCCAGCGGCAATGGGAAGCGGATCGCCCGCGTCGTGAGCCAGCCGGAGATTGGAGTCGGGAAGCCGACAGCCATGGAAACTGAGAAATCTCTTGGACGCGGCGCGGAACCAACGTTCTTCTGGGGCGGCCGAGCCGCCAGGGCGAGGGAAAGCCGCAAGGCTCGACCAACGCTTGATCCTCATGGGTGTCTGGCGCGATCGCATGCGTTCGCAGCCAATCGTGAAGAAACGGGCGCGGTTCAAGACCTGCCGCTGACGGAAGGAAAAGAAAGGATGCAATTGGCGGCTGACGCCGCCAAAAAAACTCCGCGCGCCCCTTGACGCGAGGCCGGCTAATGGGATCGCGGTAGGGACGCTCATTACTGAGCGCCCCCCGCACAGAACCGGACGGGCCCAATTAAGGCATCCGGCTCCCACCTTGGATGTTTGACGGCGAAACGTATTCGAGGCCAGGGATGGAGGATGCGTGGCGAGGGCAGCCAGCGGTCGATGATCCCGCGCATCTTCGCCCACGTCGTGCAGTCCCTCTGGCTTCGGCGCTGGAGCGCGCGCCGCCACAGGTTTCCGACATGATGCTGGAAGGTGCTCAGGGCCGCGATGTTGGTGGGTACGGCGTGGTAGTTATACCAGCCGGCGACCACGCGTCGCAGCCATCGTCCCTGTTCGGGGATCGGCGAGTGCCGCCGCCATCGGAGTTCCTCCTTGAGCTCATGCAGCTTGGCGCGCATCCGGTCGCGTCGCGACTGCCGCCGAAGCAGGAAGCCGCCGCGCCGGGTGCGTCCACAGATATGCGTGAACCCCAGGAAGTTGAAACTCTCCGGCTTGCCCAGACCACGCCGCTCGCGGTTCGCCGCCGCAGAGCGGCCGAACTCGATGAGGCGCGTCTTTTCCGGATGCAGCGTGAGCGCGAACTGCGCCATCCGCTCGTTCAGCTCCGCCCGGAACCGCTCGGCGTCGGCTTTGTGCTCGAAACCGGCGACGATGTCGTCGGCATAGCGCACGAGGATGACATTTCCCCGGGCGTGGCGTTTGCGCCATTGTTGCGCCCAGAGATCGAAGACGTAATGCAGGTAGATGTTCGCCAGCAGGGGTGAGATCACCGCGCCTTGCGGCGTTCCGGTCCCCGTCGGCGTCACCTGCCCGTCCTCCATCATCCCGGCTTTCAGCCATTTGCGGATCAGGCGGATCGCCCGCCGGTCGCCGATGCGATGCTCGACGAAGCGGATCAGCCACTCATGGTCGACCGCATCGAAGAATCCCGCAATGTCGGCGTCCAGCACCCAGTTCACCTTCGTGCTGTCGATTCCCACCCATAGCGCGTCCAGCGCATCGTGCTGGCCGCGTCCGGGACGAAATCCATACGAGAATCCGAGGAAGTCCTCCTCGTAAACCGCGTTCAGCACCTCGACCAGCGCGCGCTGGACGATCTTGTCCTCCAGCGCGGCAATGCCGAGCGGGCGCCGCCGCCCGTCGGGCTTCGGGATATACCGACGCCGCGACGGTTGCGCCCGATAGGCTCCCCGGTGGATTCGGCCGTGCAGGTCCTCGAGGCGCGCCTCGAGGTCATGGCCGTAATCCTCCCACGTCACGCCATCAACGCCGGGGGCCGCCTCGCGCTTGAGCGCGAAGTAGGCTTCCCGAAGCTGGTCGGCGTCGATGTGGTGCAGGAGCGCGGTGAACCGTTCCTCCTTCTTCAGCCTTGCTGTTTGCCGTACGCGTTCCAGGCCGTGGGACGCGCCTTGCCGGCTCGGTGTCCGGGGCGTGCCGTCCTGTTCCGCGTTCTCCTTGGCCCCCGCCCTTGGCTCCACGAACTCCTCGGCCAGTCGCCCGGCCTCGTTCGCTCGCTTCACAGCTACTACGACGGAGTCTGACTCCTCGCCCCCGTGCATCATCGGCTTCGGCTCGTCGCCTTCCCGATGCGGACCGCGCAACTCACGCGCGGCCAAGGTCGAGGTCTCCCGGTTTCCGGTCGAGGAGCGTACGTACATGCCAGGGTCTTCGACCACGCAGGACCGGATATGCGCTCGCGTTGACGCGCATCCCCGTTTCGCCTTCCGCTGTGACAACGGCGTCGGCGTCCCAATTGATTCTTTCGCGGCTCAATGGCTGGCCTAAACGCACCCCTGCCGACGCTTCGCCCCCGGCCTCGCGGCCGACGACGCACGGCTCGGGGCCGATGCGGTTCGCTATTCCTTCATCGTAGTGGACTTGCACCACCTACTCCTCGCCGGCCTCCCGGCGCACTGTCACCGGAATGCCCGTGTCAACGTTCCCCGCCCCTTCGTTCTCATTGGCTCGCATGTCTAAGCTCTATAATGAACGAATTTAAAACGGACAAGCTTCCCATTAGGTGCTGCCAATAGCCCGCCCCAGCCACCGCCATTCCCGATCTAACCCCTGGAAATGGCAGGGCATTACGAAACTGTACAGCATACGAAGCATCCAGCTTGTCTCGCAAGGCTTTGTCCACTTTCGTTACCCATTCTCGATATTGGCTTCCGATTTGATCAACGTCATTAGTTGCCAAAAATGCATCCGAGATTTTATTACCTTCGTCGATCAAAGATACGATGGTATCGATCGCGTTCTTGTTGTACTCTACTGTAGATCGCTGAGGATGACTAGGCAAGAGCTTTTGTTGCAGGGTATTAAATATAGAGGTTTTACATCGTCTTATGTCTGTAAGCGTATCTGCAAGTTGTTCATGAACAAGACCCTCATACCTCGTTTCGTCTATACTTCCAACACCGCTCACACCGAGATCCGCAAGTCGCTTAAACAATCCAGTCAACTCGGCCTTCACGTCGCCCTTCACTTCCACGGAGCTGATGCTCCCAGCCTGTGCTACGTATCCACATATTTTGTCCGCTGTGTCTGTAATTTCTTTCAAAACTTCAGCATTAGTATCTGCTAGTCCGCTGATAGGCATTAGAACGCTTGCCAACGAAACGGCCAAAAAGGGGACGGGAACCTTCCAGTTTTTCATGTCCAACGTCCGAGGGGCATAACGCGCTATCGCGCCGCGCTTGTACATCTCTGTATAAGGCCGGCTCGGCAAGGCGACAAGGACGGTAGATGTTGGACCTCGCAGGATTGAGACTACTTAAAAGGGTTCGTTCTTCCGTACGCGCCCGTGATGTGCAACTCCGGGCTCTCGTGATCGCCTTGGCGATCTGACCATGCGCCGCCTTGGCTTCCGCTTCGGGATTGTAGAGTCGAGGAAGGGCGCGGTGGCATTGAGGCTTTTGCCAACGGCTCCGTTTCCCTTCCCCGCTCATCAAACCGGTGTTACGGTGTCCGGTCGGTTCGGATGCGTTCCTCGCCGAACTGGAAACCACGACCCGCCGCCGCCTGCACGCCCTCAAGCGGGGGCCCAAGCCGAAAGACGACGACGGGGCCGATCATCTGGCAGGGCGCGACGCGAATGGTCGACCGTTCCGGCACCCCAGACGTTTACCAGTGCATCCAAGGCAAGGTCGATGGCCCATCCAGGTGAGTTTACTTTAAGTGTGAAACAGTTTGTCAGTTCTTTGGATAAGGCCCGCCCACAAATACTTTAGTGGCTCCGTCAAGTTCTTGTGCTTCAAACATGACCCAACCCACCTTGGCATCTCTAAATTTTGCCTCGAAGTAGTTCTCTTTTGATCTTGCGTCCTCTTCTTTCCAGCCCATTGATTTGTATTTTCCACGATAGAAATCAACAAGCGTTGAGAGCCTTTGCGGCGTTTCAAATCTCAAATCTATCCCTTTTGAATAACGGATCTTGGCCGCATCCGGTGGCATCGGGATTGCGGGATCAACATCACCCACTTTTGCATATTTTGGCCCGCTATCCAATTTCACAGCTCCCGCCGGCGGCGAGTTAGTGAAAGCCGGGATGGAAGAGAAAGTGGTGTGTTCTTCGTACCCGATATTACCCTTTTCGTCTTTCAGGAAGCCATCAACCGCAATAAGCACATGGGTCTTGGCGTCGGCCCTGGCGGTAAATTGCTGTTGGTTTTTGCCGTCGGTAGATTTCCAGACTAGTTTGATCTCAGTGCCATCGTTGCTGCACTCAGTGGCCGGGGCTGGCGGCAAGCGGAATAGGAGTGTGTCTGGCAGAAATGCCGAACCATCAAATTCGGACGGCCGCTGATCGGCAGTGTCCGGGCTCTTGACCGAGGACCAAGCCGTCTTGCCCGAGACCAAAACTGTTGAAACGAATTTACCGCCCTTGGATACTGAAACTTCCTTGATTTGGTCTGGCGGGCTGAAATCGCGGGTGACGGTATGATCCGGCGCGCCTTTGTCGAGATAGTTGCTGAAGCGACGGATAGGAGCGGTGGCGGCAGTGGCCTTGAGTATTTCTGCTTTGTCGCTCTCGCAATCAGCGAGGGCAATGGGCGCAGGTGACAGGAGCGCCAAGGCGGTGGCTAAAAGTAGGTATTTCATCACAAAACCTCTCGAACAGGGCCCCCGCTCAAGTTAGCCGGTCACGCGGGGGTAAGGCTCAAAGCGCCACTCCGGGTCGGCATAGATGACGCCATAGTGGCGATCCGGCAGCGCCATGATCTTCGCGCCAAGCTCGACCTCGCGCTCCCTGCGGCGTTCCCGCTTCGCGACGAGGTTCGGATTGGCGAGCTTGAGGGCGCGGGCGACCTTGCGGCGATAGCGCTTGGCCCGCTCGGCGTCCATCATCGCGCCAGACTTCCGGATCGGCGGACGGCCCATTTTTCAGCCCTCATTTCGTGACGGCTAACCCATCACGAAACTCTAGCCCCTTCCCCGGCTCCGGGGAACGGCTTTAAGGTTGAGCCATGCCGAACGGCGCGCTTTCGCTTGCGGACCATCCGGGGCCGGTCCTGCGGATCGAGTGCGTCCGCTACGGGCGGGCGGGGCGTTATAGCGTCGCCGGTCTGGCCGAGCGATTTGGGCATTACGGTGGCATTGTAGAGTCGAGGAAGGGCGCGGTGGCGTTGAGGCTTGGCCAATGGCTCCGTTTCCCTTCCCCGCTCATCAAACCGGACGTGCGGATTTGCCGCATCCGGCTTTCCGACAGAGTTCATGTCAGGCTCACGGCCGGCGCGGCCGGTCTGTCGCGGGTTAGACGCTGCACGCCGAGCCTCCCGAAGATTTCGCTCCAGGAGTACTCACGCGCGCCGCGTCCGCCGCGCTTGGCGCGCCGGTTGAGGAAGCGCCGGACCCGATCGCCGACATGTCGGTCGACGCTCCTGTAGGCCGCGTTCAGGGTTCCGTAGCCGAAGTACGCCGACCACCCGCCAAGAAGGCGGTTCAGTCGCTTGCGCACGCCCGGCCAGTCGCCCGTCTCGCACGGCCTCAACAGATCGCCGATCTTGCCTTTGATCCGCGTCAGGCTCTTCATCGAAGGACGCGCGCCCAGATAGCGCTCTCCGTCGCGGGCGTATCTCGGCCCGAACGTATAGCCCAAGAAGTCGAAGTCTTCCGCACGGGCGTCTCTCACCGAGGTCTTGGCCTCGTTGAGCGTGAGCCCGAGCCGGGTCATGACCGCCCGCGTCCACGCCAGGGCCTCGGCCGCTCTGCCGCGGCTGAGGATGACGAAGTCGTCGGCGTAATTGACCACATGCGCGCGGAACGTCTTGCCGCACTCCTTCACACGCCAGAACTTCAGGAAACGGTTCATATAGAGGTTGGCGAGCAGCGGACTGATCACGCCGCCCTGCGGCGTGCCCTTCCGGCAGCTCTTGCCTCCGCTCACGCGCCGTCTCCCCGCGCCATCCCGTTCTTCCGCCGGCGAGCTCAGCCACAGCTTGATCAGCCGCAGCACTTTTGCGTCGACGACGCGCCGGGCCACGCTCTTGAGCAGCTCGACGTGCGGAATTGTGTCGAAATATCTCGACAAGTCGGCGTCTACGACATCGGCGTAACCCTGCCGGATCAACCGGTGGGTCGCCTTGATCGCGTCGCCCGCGCTTCGTTCGGGTCTGTATCCGTACGCACAGTCCTCGAAGTCCGCCTCGAAGATCGGCTCCAACACCAGTTTGGCGGCCGTCTGCGCAACCCGATCGCGGATGGTGGGAATGCCCAACGGGCGCTCCCCGCCTCCCGGCTTCGGGATCATCACGCGCCGCACCGGCGAGGGCCGATACGTCATCGAGGCGAGGTCCTCACGCAAAGCCTCGAGCCACGCCTCCACTCCCGCCCGCTCGATGTCGTCGAACGTCACCCCGTCAACGCCCGCCGTCCCGTCGTTGCGACGGGCCAGCGCATAGGCGTGGGCGAGGATGTCCGCCCGACAGATCTTGTCGTACAGAAGATAGAAGCGGAACTTGGGCTCCGCCTTCGCCTTCACATAAAGCTTCCTCTGAAGGGTCCTGATCTTATCCGGCGTTTGCAGACTCGTCGCCAATCGCCGCTCCTTCCCCTCTTCGAAAGCGCCTCTGAAGTCAGGGGCCTTTGCTCCGCCGGAGTTACCCGGCCTCGACGCTCTTACGCCCCTGTCCGACTCCCGCTTCCGGCCGGCGCCCTCAAAGACGCCGTCGAGGCCGAACCCTCGCCGGACGCGGGTCTCCCCTGATTACCCGTTCCTCTCTTCCGGCCTGCCGCGCCCAATACCCCGGCGGACCCCATGAGTGCGCATGTCGATGCCTCCCCCATGGATGCTGCCTTCCCCGTCACCGTGGCGGGTCGGCGTCCGCATTGAACCTTTCGAGGCCTGCTCAGGCTATCACTCAAGTTGCGGCCGGCCGGATCGCTCAACCGCCCAAGGCGGCCTTTGTCGCGAGGCTCCAGCCCGGCCGGTTGCCCCGCCAGACCGCTCGCCAGCTACCGGACCCATCGACACTTATCCGGGTGGAACCTTCCTCCACTAGAGAAACGCGCCTTCAGGGCGCACACGGTGACGCCTTACCTAACCCCTTATTGGCGCTTGGCTTGGGCCCCCGCCTGCCGGGCCGAGGATCGCGGCCGGTCAGCGCGGCGAGCCGGTCGAGGAAGGCGGGCGATCCGAGCGGGCGCCCGATCGTCTCGGCGCCGCGCAGGGCGGCCATCAGGTCGGGCGCGGCGGCCTCGTCGATCAGATCGCCGAACCGACCGCCGCACCGCTCGATGAGCGGCGCGACGCTGACGAGTTCGTCGCCGACCCCGGACAGATGCGCCTTCACGCTCGACCATCGCCAGTCCTGCGCGCCCGCCACGAGCCGCGCCCGCACCGGATTGAGCGCGACGTAGCGCGCCGCGGCCATCAGGTGATCCTCATCCATGACGACCGATCCGTAGCGCGACTGAAACAGGTGGCCCGTGACGCGCATGCGCGCGTTGACCACGGCGCTGTAGCGCCGGTGCGTCTCGCCGAGCGCCCGCCCGAGCCCCTCGGCGGCGTCGGGGACGAGGATCAGATGCACGTGGTTGGGCATCAGGCAATACGCCCAGACCGCGACGCCGTGCTTGCGGCATTGCTCGGCCAGAAGATCTCGATAGAGTTCGAAGTCGGCGTCCGAGAAGAACACCTTTTCGCGCCGGTTGCCGCGCTGCGTGACGTGATGGGGCAGGCCGGGAACGACGAAACGGGCGATGTGCGCCATGCGGGCTCCGATGCTGAGGCGCAGATTGTGAACGGGAACGGTGGTTTAGTAAAGCGTCACCGTAACTCCGCATCGTCATCCGATACGGCCCCGATTATTGCTGAACCCGAGCTAAAGTTTGTACGGCAGGCGAACGCCCGGATCATCGGCGGCGAAATCTTTGGTGTTGCGGGTGACGAGAAGCATCGCCTTGGTTTGCGCCGTCGCCCAGATAATCGCGTCGGGCAGTTTGATCCGATGGCTCCGGCGAAGATCGACGGCCCGCTCGGCGATCGTTGCATCGAGCGCGATGACGTCGAAACCCTTCAAGAAGGCGCGGGTGGAGGATTCGACATCGTTTCCGGCGCCCACCATCACCTCCATCCAGGTGATGATGCTGATGGCCTTCTGCGGATAACGTTGAAGTTCGACGCGAGCTTCCGGAACGGCGTTCAGGTAGTCGACCAGGACGTTGGTGTCGAACAGCGGTCTCACCATTCGCTGCGAACCTTCTTTTGATAGCTCAAGCCATCCACTTTGCGCTCGCCCCACAGTCCAAAGGCGTCGCTTTCCTGATTGCTGCGCCGCTTGGTGAGATAGTCGTCAATCGCCTGACGGATGAGCGCCGCGCGCGACCGCTCTTCGCTCTTCGATAATTCGTCCAGCGCCGCCACCTGACGATCGGTGAGGTCGACCAATGTTCGCATGTCGGTAGCCTTTGATATATGATATTGTTGCTATATATCAATAGGGCACAGATTTCAATCTGACGACGGCGCCGGCGATCAGGACCAATCGTGAGTCGGACGTCGCGGAAGGGTCGAAACCGGAAATTCCAACCGAAACACGACCATCCCCGTGTTGCGGGCCTGCGCCGACGGCCGAGGCGCCGCAAAGCGCGTTCGCGCTTTCCGTGAGAAGATCAAACTCGAACGGGCTCTTGACACGAGGCGCCTCCGGGCCGTAGCCGAGCGCCGATGACCCTGTTCGCGCCGCAGATCGCTCGTCTTGGCGAGATTTCCGATCGTTACGACGCGATTCTGTGCGACATCTGGGGCGTCCTGCACAATGGCGTGGCGTCGTTCGTCGAGGCGTCGAAGTCGCTGGCCGCGTTTCGGCGGCGGGGCGGCGCGGTCATCCTGATCACCAACGCGCCGCGGCCCTCGGCGGTCATCCGCGGTCAATTGCTGAAGCTCGGGGTGTTCCCCGAGGCTTTCGACGCCGTCGTGACCTCCGGCGACGTGACCATACGCCTGATCGAGGCGAGGATCGGGGATCCTCTGTTTCACCTCGGGCCGGCCAGGGACCTGAGCCTGTTCGAGGCCGCCGAAGCGGCGACCGGCCGGCGTCCGGCTCTCGTTCCGCCCGCCGAAGCCCGGTCCTGCGTCTGCACCGGCCTGCGCGACGACCGAACGGAAACGCCCGAGGATTACGAGGACGAGCTTCGCGCGCTGAGCGAGCGGTCGCTCCCGATGGTCTGCGCCAATCCGGACATCGTCATTCATCGCGGCGACACGCCGGTCTATTGCGCGGGCGCGCTGGCGCGCCGGTACGAGGAGATCGGCGGCGAGGTCGTCTACGCGGGCAAGCCCTACCTTCCGATTTACGATCGGTCGATCGCGGAGGCGGAGCGGGCGCGCGGCGGGCGGATCGACAGGCGGCGAATCCTCGCCGTCGGGGACGGGATGAAGACCGACATCGCCGGGGCGGCGGCGGCCGGGATCGACGCCCTGTTCATCACCGGGGGCATTCATCGCGCCGCGCTGCATGGGCAAGCGCTCGATGCGTCAGCCGACCCGAACGAGCTCCGTCGCCTTTTCGCCGAATATTCGCTCTGGCCGATCGCCGCGATGTCCGCGTTGCGGCCATAAAGGCTGACCTCATGCAGAAGACGCCGTTTCAGACCTATTATTTCGACGAACTCGCGGTCGGCATGCGCGAGACGATCAGCAAGACCGTCGAGAACGAGGACGTCATCGGCTTCGCCGAACTGTCCGGCGATCACAATCCGATTCACCTGTCGGAGCATTTCGCCCGCAAGACCCGCTTCGGCAGCCGGATCGTCCATGGCCTCTACACGGCGAGTCTGATCTCCGGCGTCATCGGCATGCGGCTCCCGGGCCCGGGAGCGGTTTACATTTCGCAGAGCCTGAACTTTCTCGGTCCGGTCAAAATCGGCGACGTCATTGTGTCAGCGTCGAAGTGGTCGAACTGACCGAGAAGGGCCGGCGCGTCCGTCTGAAGTGCGAATGCAGGGTCGGGGACAAGGTTGTCCTGGAAGGCGAAGGCGTTTTGAGCGTGCCGCCGAACCCGAAACTGAGGCATGCGACCGCTTGACCGCGCAATGAGGTCGGGGCAGTTTCCGGCCTCGACTGGGGCGCAACACCCGCGTCAGAAGCTTGACCATCGGCAGGACATCATGACCAGCGGCTTCGTGGTCGCCACGGACCCGGTCTTGCCGCCCGCCGGGCTCGAGCGAGCCGTCTACGCCATCGGAAATTTCGACGGGCTGCATCTTGGTCACCAGGCCGTGATCGAACGGGCGATCTCGCTCGCCAGGGAGCGCTTCGCGCCGAGCGCCGTGCTGACGTTCGAGCCTCACCCTGCCGATCATTTCGCCGAGCGTCCGGTCGCCTTCCGACTGACTCCTCCGGCGCTGAAGGCTTCCCTTTGCGAGAGATTCGGACTGTCGGGAATTGTGTTCCTGACCTTCGACGCCCGTCTGGCCGGGATGACCGCGGAGGAGTTCGTCAGGGGCATTCTCGTCGAGCGGCTGGGCGCCGGGGCTGTGGTGGTCGGATGGGACTTTCATTTCGGCAAGGGGCGGTACGGAAGCCCGGCCTTTCTGGCTGAGGCGGGTTTGCGATACGGCTTCGCGGTCGACATCGTCGGCAAGATCCAGGAGGGAACGGGCGAGGATGCGGCTGTCGTGTCGTCGACGGCTGTCCGACGGGCGCTGGAGCGGGGCGACGTCGCGGCCGCCGAACTCGCTTTGGGGCGGCGTTATTCGGTGTCGGGACGGGTGGCGACGGGGCAGCAGCTCGGCCGGGTTCTCGGCGTTCCCACCGCCAATATCGCGCTTGCCGCGACCAACCGGCTCGCCCATGGAGTTTATGCGGTGTGGGGCGCGGTCGGCGGCCAGTCCCACCCGGGCGTGGCGAGTTTCGGCGTTCGGCCGAGCGTCGACAACGGCCCGCCGCTGCTCGAAGTCCACCTGCTTGATTTCGACGGCGACCTCTACGGACAGGAGATGGCGGTCGAATTCGTCGAGCGCATCCGGGAGGAACGCAGGTTTGAATTGCTCGACCTGCTTGTCGCCGAGATGCGTCGCGACATAGAGCGCGCGCGCGCGATCCTGGCTCGGAAGGCCAACCCTCCATTTGGCGATTCGAGGCAAATCCTTTAATTGCCTCGCTTTCGCTCAGCGAACTCAATGCGGTCCTCATATCCATGACTGACGCACCTGTCCAAAGCCTCGACTACTCACGAACCCTCTACCTGCCGAAAACCGACTTCCCGATGCGAGCCGGCTTGCCCCAGAAGGAGCCCGAAATCCTTGCCCGGTGGCGGCGGGAGGATCTCTACGGCGCGCTCAGAAGGAGCGGGAAGGGGCGGCCGAAGTTCGTCCTGCACGACGGGCCTCCCTACGCCAACGGCAATGTTCACATCGGCACGGCGCTGAACAAGATCCTGAAGGACACGGTGGTCCGCACCCAGCAGATGACCGGCAAGGACTTCGAACTACGTGCCGGGATGGGATTGCCACGGCCTGCCGATCGAGTGGAAGGTCGAGGAAGAGTTCTATCGCAAGAAGGGCAAGACCAAGCCGAATTTTTCCGATCAGGAGGCGATCATCGCGTTCCGGCGGGAGTGCCGCGCCTACGCCGAGCACTGGATCGACGTGCAGAGGGCGGAATTCAAGCGGCTCGGCGTCGTTGGCGACTGGGATCACCCCTACACCACCATGAGCTTCGCCGCGGAGGCGCAGATCGCACGGGAAATCTTCAAATTCGTCGCCAACGGCCTCCTCTACCGCGGCTCGAAGCCGGTGATGTGGAGCGTCGTCGAGAAGACGGCGCTCGCCGAAGCCGAGATCGAATACGAGGATTACACGAGCGATTCGGTCACCGTGGCGTTCCCGGTCGAGGGCGACGATGCTTCGATCGTCATCTGGACGACCACGCCATGGACGATTCCCGGCAATCGCGCCATCGCCTTCTCCCGCCGCATCGCCTACGGCCGCTATCGGGTGACGGAGGCGCCCGACGGAAACTGGGCGAAGGTCGGCTCGACCTACATCCTCGCGCAGTCGCTGGCCGGGAGCGCGCTCGCCGCCGCCAAAGTCGCTCGCTTCGAATTCCTGGGAGAGGTCGGCGGAGACGCGCTCGCGTCGATGATCTGCGCGCATCCTTTGCGCGCGCACGGCTACGGCTTTGTCGTCCCGCTGCTCGACGGCGAGCACGTCACCGAGGAGACCGGGACCGGTTTCGTGCATACGGCTCCGAGCCACGGTCGCGAAGACTTCGAACTCTGGATGGCCAACGGCCGCTGGCTTGCCGAGCGCGGCATCGATCATCGCATCCCCTACACCGTCGACGAGAATGGCGCATTCACCCAGGAGGCGCCCGGTTTCGAGGGCCTGCGCGTCATCACGGACAAAGGCGAGAAGGGCGAGGCCAACGAAGCCGTGATCAAGGCGCTCGCCGAGGCGGGCGCGCTCCTCGCGCGCGGCCGGATGAAGCACCAGTATCCGCACAGCTGGCGCTCGAAGAAACCGGTCATTTTCCGCAACACGCCGCAATGGTTTCTGGCCATGGACCGCCCCTTCGCCAATGCGCGCAACGGCATGACCTTGAGGGAAATTGCGCTCGAAGCGATCGAGGAAACCCGCTGGGTTCCAGCCACGGGAGAAAACCGTATCAAGGGCATGGTGACGAGCAAACCCGATTGGGTGCTGTCGCGACAGCGCGCCTGGGGCGTGCCGCTGGCGATACTCGTTCGCAAGGGCGGGAACGAGGTCCTGTATGACGAAGACGTCAATGCGCGCATCGCCGCGGCCTTCGAGCAGGAGGGCGCGGACGCGTGGTTCTCGCCAGGCGCCAAGGAGCGGTTCCTCGGCGAGAAACATAACCCCGAAGACTATGACAAGATCGACAATCTGGTGGAAGTTTGGTTCGATTCGGGCTCGACCCACGCCTTCGTGCTGGAGGACCCGGTCCATTTTCCGGGTCTCGCGGGAATCCGCCGCGCCGTCGACGGCGGATCAGACCAGGTGATGTATCTCGAAGGGTCGGACCAGCACCGGGGCTGGTTCCAGTCTTCGCTTCTCGAAAGTTGCGGCACGCGAGGACGCGCGCCATTCGACATCGTGCTGACGCATGGCTTCACGCTCGACGAGCAGGGGCGCAAGATGTCGAAGTCGCTGGGCAACCAGACATTTCCGCAGGACGTCATTCGAGCGTCAGGCGCGGACATCCTGAGGCTGTGGGCGGCGAGCGTGGACTACTCCGACGACCAGCGCATCGGGCCGGATATCCTCAAGGCGGTCAGCGACAATTACCGAAAGCTGCGCAACACGATCCGCTGGATGCTCGGGACGCTCGCGCATCGGCGGGAGGGCGATCGGGTCGAGCGCGCGACGATGGACGACCTCGACCGGCTCATGCTGCACAAGCTCGCCGAACTCGACGGCCGAATTCGGGAGGCTTACGCGAACTTCGATTTCGCCCGCGCGGTCGCCGCCCTGACGGCGTTCATGAACGCCGACCTTTCCGCCTTCTATTTTGACGTTCGCAAGGACGCGCTCTATTGCGAACCGCCTTCGAGCCGCAAGCGCCTTGGCGCCCTGCAAGCGATCGAGCATGTATTCCGTTGCGTCACGGTCTGGCTCGCGCCGATCCTCGTCTTCACCGCGGAGGAAGCCTGGGCGTCGCGCGACCCCGCCGCCGGCTCCGTGCATCTCGAGCAATTTCCGGTCGTTCCGGCGGAGTGGCGCGATGACGCCCTGGCGAAGACGTGGGACACCGTTCGCGCAATTCGCCTTGTTGTGACGGGAGCGCTTGAGATCGCGCGCGCGAACAAGGAGATAGGCTCGTCTCTCGAAGCCGCTCCGACAGTCTACGTCAGCAGGCCGGAGCACATCGAGGCGCTGCGGGACGTCGATTTCGCCGAGATCTGCATAACGTCGGACATCTCGATCGATACAGAAAAGCAGCCTCCGGAAGACGCTTTTCGAGCGCCGGAGACGCCTGACGTCGCAGTGGTCGTCGAGCGCGCGAAGGGAATGAAGTGCGCACGCTCCTGGAGATACTTCGACCCGTCGACCGCGTCAGCCGACTTTCCGGACGTCAGCCCGCGTGACGCCGCCGCGCTGCGCGAGCTTCAGGCGCTTGGTCTTCTCCGGTGAATCCACGCCTGGTCGGCGGCGGCGTCGCCCTCGGAGTCTTTCTCGTCGATCAGGCCGCGAAGGTCGCTGTTCTTGCGAGCTTCGCCGGGTCCGCAGAGCGTCCGAAGCCCCTCTTCCCGGTCCTCGACCTGGCGCTGAGATGGAACCGCGGTATCTCGTTCAGCCTGTTCGTTCAGAATTCGGCCGCCGGACGTGCGGCTTTGCTCGCGTTCACGGCCGTAGCGGTGTCGCTTCTGGTCTGGTGGCTGTCGAACTCGCGCACGAGACTTGCCGCCGTGGGCCTCGGGGCGATCATAGGCGGAGCGCTCGGCAACGCTTTTGACCGTGTCGTCTACGGGGCAGTGGTCGACTATCTCGATTTGCACTTTGCTGGCCGGCACTTATTCGTTTTCAATCTGGCGGACGCCGCGATCAACGTCGGGGTTTTGTTTCTGGTGATTGATCTCGTTTTTCGACCGGACCTCGAGAGTCGATCGGTCGTCTCGCCACAAAAGGGGGAAAAGTGAGCCGCTTGGCCCAGGGCCCGGCCCAGGACTCGAATTTTGGCTCGCCGAGACTGTCATGGAATAGCCCGAATTTGCGGCGAATAGCCGGGAACGTAGCTTCGAATTGTCCGGCGTCGCGGGTCCGCGAGGGGAAGAGGAATGCGAGTGCGTTTTGGTATGACGGCGATCGCAGCGGCGGCGACGCTGAGCTGTTTCGGGACGGGTTACGCGGAGGCGGGCGATGACGGAGCCGCTCCGCTTTGGGTGGGGATCGGTTCGATATTCGGTCCGGTGTTCGGTTTGAGCAAGGATGACCCGGCGCCGATTGACTATCGGCAGCATGGCAAGATCGTCCTGCCGCCGAAGATTGACCTTCCGCCGCCGGAGTCGGCCGCCTCGCAAGGCGGCGCGGAATGGCCGGTGAACCAGGAGATCCTCCGCAAGAGGGCCGCAAAGGAAGAAGCGAAGAAGCAAATTGCTGGCGTGGGGGACGCGCGCCTCCGATACACTCACCCATTTCCCAACGCTCCGGTAACGGTCGGCGCGCCGGATCAGCAGGCGCCCAGCGGAGCTTCATCGGACGGCAAAGCCTCGACGTCAACGGCGACGTCATCGGTCCTGGGAAGCCTTAACCCGATGAGCTGGGTTGGGATGGGCAAGAGCGTTCCTATCGGTCCCGAACCAGACCGCGAGTGGCTGACCGATCCTCCGAAAGGTTACCGCGCGGCGATCGGGACGACAGGACAGTCGGGCAAATGACATCCAATCGCTGAAAATGCCGGCAGATTGAAATTCTTGTACGGTTCCGACTTGGCGGGCGGGGGAAAACTCGCTATCTTATAGGCCTAGATTCGCTGTGGCTCGGCTCGGTCAATGGCTAAGCGCGTAGATTCGCCGCCACGAGGGGGAGTGACCGAGTAGCTGGCCTGAACGCGGGCAATTCGCAAGAGGCGAATGGCGGCGTTTGCGCTGAAGCAAAAAATCTCTGATGCGCTTCGAATTGGCGGGTTGATGCTGGCGGGGCGAGCAAACTCGTAGCGTACACGGTCTTCGAGCAGGACTGCCGAGACGCGGCGGATACGATCCAGCGCCGCGGGCGGCATGCAGCGCCAAAATGCAGACAGACTGGTGAAGCGCTCGCATGCACGCGCGGAAAAGCAAACAGGCACTACCAAGTGGACAATCGGAAAAGCCAATGAGACCAGGTCAAAACAAACGGATGCGCGGCAGGCCGACGAACAATCGCCGTGGGCCGAACCCGTTGACGCGCTCCTACGAATTGAACGGTCCGGACGTGAAGATTCGCGGAAATGCGCAACATGTCGCCGAGAAATATCTTCAGTTGGCGCGCGATGCGCATACCGGCGGCGATCCCGTCGCCGCGGAGAACTATCTACAGCACGCTGAGCATTATTTCCGATTGATTGCCGCCGCCCAGGCGGCCCAGGCGCTGGCGCAAAGCGGTCAGCGCCCGGCGGGAGAAGGCGAAGCGTCGGAGTTCGACGACGATGACGATTACTCCGCGCTGTCCGATCGGTTCGCTTCTCCTTCCGAACGCGCGAGTGCTTTCCCGCAGCAGAACAATGCGTTTCCAGGCCCTGCAAACGCCGCGCCCAACGCTCCTCAGCCATACGTTGAGCGACCGCAGTTCGAACCCGATAACAGGTCCGTACAGAATGATCGGGGTGGATTTCCGTCTCGGCAGGATCGGCAGGGTAACCGCTTTCAGGACCGTGGTCCTCGCCCCGACCGCCAGTTCGGGGATCGAAACGACGGATATCGGGACAATCGGCAAAATCGGGATGGACGGCCACGTGACTTCCGCCCTTACCGCGATCCATTCCAGCCTCCGCGGGAGCCGGGCATGGAAAACGGGCCCCCGACTGCGCTTCCGTCTTTCATAACCGGAGAACCGAAGCCGAGCAGTTCGGAAGGGGAGAATCTGCCCGTTTCCGAACAAACCGCGCTTCCAGCGCCCCAGAACCCGCCTGAGGCAGGCGCCGGGCCCGACGAAAATGCTCCGGGGGACGCGCCTTTCCCGGGTCGAGGCCGACGCCGCCGGCTGCGGTCGCCCTATGGCTTCAACGCCCGTCAGGCCACTGAAGACGAGAGCGATGCGCCGAACGCCAACACGGTTGGCGACGAAACTCCCGCGTCCGAGTAGAGGGCCGGAAAAGAGCAATGCGGGGGGATGCGGTCGACCTCTGGTCGCAAGTGACGGGAAAGCGACGGACGAGAACCCGGATGGGGTCTTTGTGACCTCGCCACCAAGCCGCGGCGGCTCAGGACAGGGCGACCGGCGGCCGGTTTCGGATCTGCCGGCGCATTTCAGTCGGTCGGAACGGTTGCGGCGATTGCGCCCGCCCTAATGCGACATTAGCACCGGCAGCGACTGCTGGCGCATGAGGTCCATGCTCACCCCGCCGAACAGGCCTTCATAGAGCCGCGAGTGCCCGAACGCGCCGGCGACGATGAGATCGGCGTCCTGGGTGTCGAGGCTGGCGAACAAGGCTTCGATCGCGGTCAGGTCACCGGTGTTGGTCCAGTCAGAAATGTGGGCCACAACACCGTGCGCCTCGAGATGGTGGACCAGCATCGCCGCCGAGGCGCGCAAGTCGCTCGGCCGGGCGGAGAAGCAGAAGACGGTGATCTTGCGCGCCTTCTCCAGGAACGGCATCGCGTCATGGACGGCGCGTAGCGCCTCCCTTCCGCCGTTCCAGGCGATGACGACGTTGTCGCCGACCGCGCCGCCCGTCCATTCAGGCGGCAAGATCAGCATCGGCGCGCCGGATTCGACCAGGGCCCGGTCCAGCGCGCCGTGGCGCACCACGTCGCGCGATGCGCCCCCCGGGGCGGGGGCGACCATGAGATCGACGCAATGAGTGAAAGCATCTCCCTCCCCGGGCTTTTCGGCCGGCACGAACACGGACTTGACCGACGCGGCGCGGGCGGAGGAATTGAACATCTCGCGGGTGGCGTCTGGATTTTCACATCCCGCCAGCGCTTCCGGCGTGCTGATGTCGACCCCGACGAGGCGCGCCCCGTGCGCCTTGGCGAGGGCGACGGCGAAGCCGAGGCGCTCGACGGATTCGGCCGTCGGATCGAGGTAGACAAGAATATCCTTGTAGGCCATGACGCCCTCCCGCATCCACGCCGGCGGCCCGCCGGGCTCTGCGGCCGGCAGGCCCACTGGCGGTTCCCGACTGTAGCACGGGACACGTCGACGGCGAAGCACCGATGAACTGGAAGGCTGCGATCGGCGACGCCGACCCGCCGGGTCCGGGCTTTCCAAGGTTCTCCGGCGCTCAAGGTCGCAAAGGCCCGCCGGTGGCCGCCTCAATTATCCAAAAAGCTCCTGAGCTTCCGACTGCGGCTCGGGTGCTTCAGCTTGCGCAACGCCTTGGCCTCGATCTGGCGAATGCGCTCGCGCGTCACCGAGAACTGCTGGCCGACTTCCTCAAGCGTGTGATCGGTGTTCATGCCGATGCCGAAGCGCATGCGAAGCACGCGCTCCTCGCGCGGGGTGAGCGAAGCGAGCACTCTTGTCGTCGTCTCGCGCAGGTTCGACTGGATCGCCGCGTCGATCGGCAGCACCGCGTTCTTGTCCTCGATGAAATCGCCGAGATGACTGTCCTCCTCGTCGCCGATTGGCGTTTCGAGGCTGATCGGCTCCTTGGCGATCTTGAGCACCTTGCGCACTTTTTCGAGCGGCATCGCGAGCTTCTCGGAAAGCTCCTCCGGCGTCGGCTCGCGACCGATCTCGTGCAGCATCTGGCGCGAGGTGCGCACGATCTTGTTGATTGTCTCGATCATGTGCACGGGGATGCGGATCGTGCGCGCCTGATCGGCGATCGAGCGGGTGATCGCCTGGCGGATCCACCATGTGGCGTAGGTCGAGAACTTGTAGCCGCGGCGGTATTCGAACTTGTCGACCGCCTTCATCAGGCCGATGTTGCCTTCCTGGATGAGGTCCAGGAACTGCAGGCCACGGTTGGTGTATTTCTTGGCGATCGAGATGACCAGGCGCAGATTCGCCTCGACCATTTCCTTCTTCGCCTGCCGCGCCTCGCGCTCGCCCTTCTGCACCATCTGGACGAGCTTGCGGAATTCCTGGATCTCCAGTCCTGTCTCGGTCGCGAGCGACTGGATCTCAGCCCTAATCTCCTTGATCGAGGCCTTGTCGGTCGCGACCCATTCCTTCCAGCCGCGCGTGGTCAGCCGCGCGACGCGCAGGAGCCACTTCGGATCCAGTTCCGAGTTCTGATAGTTCCTTAAGAAATCCTCACGGCTGACGCGGTGGGTCTCCGCCATCCGCATCAGGCGCACGTCGAGTCCGATGAGGCGCTTGTTGATGTCGTAAAGCTGCTCGACCAGGGCGTCGATGCGGTTCTGGTTCAGCGACAGCGACTTGACGTCGGTCACGATCTCTTTCTTCAACGCCTTGTACTTGCGCTCCTGAGCCGGCGAGAGCGATTCGCTCCTGAGCTTGTTCTCGACGTTCTGGTCCTGGAGGCGGCGCAGTTTCTTGTAGGCGTCGGCGATCCGGTCGAAGGTTTCGAGGACGCGCGGCTTGAGGTCGGCCTCCATCGCCGAGAGCGAAACCGAATTCTCGAGATCGTCGTCGTCGTCGAAGCCTTCCACGGGGATTCCGGCTTCGCCTTCGAAGCCTTCGGGCGGCGCCGCCGGCGCGGTCGCGGGGGCGATCCGGTCGCGTACCGGATTGGGAGCCGGAGGGGCGCCGGGCGCGGTGTAGTCGGTCTTCGGCGGCTTCTTGCCGTCGGGTCCGGTGTAGGACGCCTCGAGGTCGATGATGTCGCGCAGCAGGATCTTGCCTTCGTTCAATTCGTCCCGCCAGATGATGATCGCCTGAAACGTGAGCGGGCTTTCGCACAGGCCCGCGATCATCGCCTCGCGGCCAGCCTCGATGCGCTTGGCGATTGCGATCTCGCCCTCGCGCGACAGAAGCTCGACCGAACCCATCTCGCGCAGATACATGCGCACCGGATCGTCAGTTCGCTCGGCAGGCTCGGAACTGCGGATGGTCACCGCCGTCGACCGGCTCGCCTCGACGATCTCGCCGCCCTCGGCCTCCTCCTCGTCGGGGCTCTCCGCGGGCTCCTTCTCGGCTTCTTCGTGGTCCTCGCTATCCACCACGTTGATGCCCATCTCGCTGAGCATTGCGTTCATGTCCTCGATCTGGTCGGAGGAAATCTCTTCGGACGGCAGCACCGCGTTCAATTCGTCCTGCGTCACCCAGCCGCGCTTCTTGGCGACCTTCAGCATCCGCTTGACGGCCGCGTCGCTCAGATCGAGAAGGGGGCTGTCGGCGGTTTCGGCGGCGGCGGTCTCGCCTTCGGCCTTCGCCTCTTCCTTCTTCGCCATCAGAAGTCTCCGTCATTCCGCGACAGGCGCGGCCTTCTGTTTCGCCGGTGGGCCGCCCGCGGCAGGCCGCGAGGCCCGGTTCAATATTCGTCGAGACGCGACGAAGCAAGGGGTGCGCCCGAATCGTCTCTCGATCTCGGAAGCCCCCTGAAATTCGCCAGCCCTGATCTCTCGCGTCCCGGTCAGATCGTCGAGGTTGCTCGTCCAGACTGTTCGCCGAAGCCGTCGATGGCCGCCTGCGCATGCGCGAGGTCCGCCAAGTGGGCTTTGATGTCCAGCAATCGGGCGAAATTCTGCTCGTTTGGCTCAGCAGCCAGCGACCGCTCCGCGAGTTTCAACTCCCTATGTAACGCGCCGGCCCGCTGATGCAAGGCCAGGCTTTGCCGCAGCACGTGCTCGGCGTCAGCCGGCGCGGCTTCGGCGCGCAAGCACCACCAGTTCGGCATATTGGCGGCCTGGGCGAGAATGCGCTCGCGCTCGTCCCGGCGGCCCGCGGCGTCCAGCGCTTCGGCGAGCGCCTCCGGCGACCGGAGCGACTCGGGCGGAGCCGAGGCGAGCGCGTCGCGGAACGAGGCCAGACCTGCGTTCGCCAAATCGAGCGCCGCGAGTTCCTCCCAGTGCGCCTCGAGCAGCGCGGGATGGCCGAGCGCGATCGCCAGGATGGTGATCTCGCGCGCCGGAACGGGCGCCTTGCGCCCGAGTTTGGCCTGCGGGGGCAACGGCTGCTCGGCGAGGCCGAGCCGGGGGCCACGCGGCGGCCACGGCCCCTTTCGCCGCTCGGCGAATGGCGGTCTTGTGCCGCCCACGCGCCGGTCCGGTCCGGTCCGCTCTTCGCCGAACAGCGCCGCGAGGCGCCGCTTCATGTCGGCCTGATAGTGCTTGCGCAACGTCTCGTCGGCGATCCCCGCAACGGCGTCCGCCAGACGCCGCTCGAGGGCGGCGCGGCTCTCGGGCGTCTCCAGCCGCTGATCCTCGCTCTCGCGGGCGAACAGCATTTCGGCGAACGGCCGGGCGCCCTTCAGAACCTCGGCCATCGCTGCCGCGCCGCTCGCGCGGATGAGATCGTCGGGATCCTGCCCTTCGGGAAGAAGCGCGAAGCGGAGGCTTTTGCCGGCGCCGATCAGTGGCAGCGCCGTCTCGATCGCCCGGAACGCCGCCTTGCGTCCGGCGCTGTCGCCGTCGAAGCAGAGGACCGGCTCGTTCGCCATTGCCCAAAGGAGCGCGCACTGGTCAGGGGTCAGCGCCGTGCCGAGCGGCGCGACGACGTTGGGAAAGCCGGCCTCGCTCAATGCGATCGCATCCACGTAGCCCTCGACGACGATGATCTCGCCCGTGTCGTGCGCTGGCTTTCTCGCGCGGTGGTGATTGAACAGCAGCGCACCCTTGTGGAAGAGCGCGGTCTCGGGCGAATTGAGGTATTTGGCCTTGGCCCCCGGCTCCATCGCCCGGCCGCCGAAGGCGACGACCCGGCCGGCCCGGTCATGGATGGGAAACATCACGCGGTCACGGAAACGGTCGTACGGAACCGCGATCCCTTCGCCGTGGATGAGGAGACCCGCCTCGATCATTTGGTCGACGCCGACCCCTTTGCCCGCCAGCACGTCGCGCAGGCTGAACCGCTCGGGCGAGGAATAGCCGAGCGAGAAGCGCTGCTGCACGGCGGGTCCGAGTCCGCGGTCGGAGAGGTATCCGCGCGCCTTGGCGCCGACCGGCTGATTGAGATCGGCCTCGAAAACGCGCGCGGCCATCGCCAGCACGTCGAGTAGGCTCGCCCGCTTTTTCTCCTGTTCGGCTTCGGCGCCCGTCTGTCGCGGCATCGGCACGCCCGCCATCGCCGCCAGCCGTTCGACCGCCTCGGGGAAGCTCAGGCCCTCGGTTTCGCTGACGAAACTGAAGATGTCGCCGTGCTTGCCGGAGGAGAAGTCATGGAAGAAGCCCTTCTGGTCGTTGACGAAAAACGAAGGCGTCTTTTCCGCGTTGAAGGGCGAGAGGCCCGCCCACTCGCGGCCCTGCCTGCGCAGTTTGACGCGCTGGGCCGCAACTTCCGACACCGGCAGCCGGGCCCGGATCTCGTCGAGAAAGGCGGTCGGGAATTTCATAAGGGCGAGATTGGCCGCGCCCGGCCGTTTGGCAAGCCGGGAGAAGCGTTGTCCCCGGCATTCACAAGCGCAGTCCCTAAGGTCATCAATGCGGCGCGGCGCCCATCAGCTTGCGCGCCGCGGCGGCGCTCATCGGCTGGCCGAACGCCGCGCCCTGGGCGAACTGGCAGCCGATCTGGGCAAGCTCAACCGCATCTGACTCTGTCTCAGCCCCCTCGGCAATGACCTCCATGCCGATCTCGTGCGCCATCGCGACGATCGAGCGCAAGACTGGAGAGCGTGTGCCGAAGGCGTTCGGCCTCACCAGCGAAGCGTCGATCCGCATTGCGTCGAACCGGTACTGCGGCAGGTGGCCGAGCGAGGTGTAGCCGGCGCCAAACCGGTCGAGCATCAGAGCCGCGCCCATCTCCCGCACCCGCTGCAACAGCACCGCCGCATATTCCGGATTCTCCATCACCAGGCTTTCGGGGACCGCGAGCTTTAGCGATCCGCGCTCGGCGAAGTGCCGGTTCAGTGTGGACCGCACGTCGCTCAGAAGGTCGAAACTCAGCAACTGGCGGGAGGACGCGGAGACGGTGGCGAAGATCGGCGGTATGACCTCGAGCGCCTTCTGCCAGGCCGCGAGTTCGCGAGCCGTCGTATCGAGAACATGCGCGCCAACGTCGACCATCACCCCGGCCGCCTCCGCGATCGAGGCGAACTCGTCCTCGTTGAGAACACCGAGCCTCGGATGGCGCCAGCGGGTCAGCGCCTGAAACCCGGCGACGGTCCGATCCTCCAGCCGGACGATCGGCCGGAACAGCACCATGATCTCGCCGCGCTCGATCGCGTGGCGCATGTCATTTTCAAGCGTCCGCCGATCCGAGGCGTAGGAGCGCATCGAAGGGGTGAACAGAACGGCCCGGTCGCCGCCAGCCTTCTTCGCATTGGCGAGGGCGAGTTGGGCGTCGGCGAGCAACTCTCCGCCCTTGACGTGCTGCTTCGTATTGTAGAGCGCCGCTCCGATCGATACGGTCAGCGCGATCTCCCGTTCGCCGAAGCTGAGCGGCGCGGCGAGCGCGGCGCGCAGGTTCTCGAGCATGGTGGAAAGGTCGCCGGACGGAGGCGCGGCCAGGACGATCGCGCCGAACTGGTCCCCGGACAGCCGTGCCAGCGTGTCGCCCGGTTTCAGGTCGCGGGAGAGACGGCGCGCGACGGCGAGCAGCGCAGCGTCGCCCATCGACAGGCCGAACGAATTGTTGACCCCCTTGAAGCCGTCGATGTCGACGACAAGCACGGTCGGCGCCGGCGCCCCGGGCTTCTGCGCGAGATAGAGCGCAGACGTCAGCCGGTCCTGGAACAGCTCGCGGTTGGGAAGGCCGGTCAGATTGTCGTGGATGGCGTCGTGGAGCATGCGCTCTTCGGCCGACTTGATTTCAGTGACGTCCGCCAGCGATCCGATCACCCGCACGACCTCTCCGTCGGCGCCGATCACCGGCCGCGCCTTCAGCACGTACCAGAAGTAATGGCCGTCCGAGCCGCGCAGCCGCAGATCGTGGTTGATCCTGCCAGAGCGCTGATGCAGGAGCCCGTCGAGCGCCAGGGTGTAGCGGTCGCGGTCGAGAGGATGGAGGACGTCGAGCCAGCCGGCGGCCGGCCCCTCGAGGGCATGCCGCTTGAGGCCGAGTTGGCTTTCGAGCGCCTCCGAGCCGCTGATTTCATCGTTGACGACGTCCCAGTCAAAGATCGCCTCCCCCGAACCCGTCATGGCGAGGGAACGCCGTTCGGCGTCGGCCGAGTTCACCGTGCCGCGGCCGGCGCCCGAGAAAGCGAACTGCATCACGGTGAAGCCGATCAGCATGACAATCAGCACAAGGCCGCCGACGAGGCCCGGCGCCGCGAGGTCATTGGTCAGGTAGCCGAGCGCGGTCGCGCCCGCCGCGACCACCCAGACCGCCAGAAGATACCAAGTCGGGATGAGCATGACCGCGCGGTCGGATCCGCGCGCGGCCAGACTGAGAATCAGGAGCAGTCCGACGCCGGCAATCGTCGCAATAGAAATGCGGGCGACGCCGGCCGCCACCGGAGCGTTGAACACGGAGAGCGCGACGACCGCGGCCATCAGCACCAGCCAAGCCATCGCGAAATGCAGATAGCGCACGTGCCACCGGCGCAGATTGAGGTAGGCGAACAGGAACACGATCAGCGTCGCGGCGATCGTCGCCTCGATGCCGGCGCGCCAGATCCGCTCGGATGCGTCTTCCAGCCCGAACATCTTCCGCCAGAAGCCGAAATCGATGCAGACGTAGACGAACACCGCCCAGGCCAGCGCGGCGGCGGCCGGAAAGATCATCGCTCCGCGAACGACAAACACGATGGTGAGGAAGAGCGCGAGAAGACCGGCGATGCCGATGAGGATGCCCTGGTAGAGCGTGAGGCTGGTCGACTTGTCCTTGAAGGCGTCCGGCTCCCAAAGATAGAGCTGCGGGAGCGAGGGCGTGCGCAACTCGGCGACGTAGGTCACTGTCGTTCCGGGGTCGAGCGTCAGCCGGAACACGTCAGCCTGCGGGTTGTCCTCGCGCTCGGGAGCCTGTCCCTGACTTGCGGTGATGGTCGTGATCCGCGAGGAGCCAAGATCGGGCCAGACGACACCGGAGCCGACCAGCCTGAAATGCGGCGCGACGATGAGGCGGGTCAACTGCTCGTCGGAGTCGTTGGTGAGGGCGAAGACGATCCATGACGGCTGCGCGCCGGCTTCGAGCGCGCTGACCTCGATGCGGCGCACGATGCCGTCGGGGCCGGGCGCAGTCGAGACCTGGATCCGATCGCCCTGGGCGCTGTACCGTTCGACCGCCTTGGTCAGGTCGATGGCGTCGGAATCGGCGGAAACCCTGACCGACTGGACCGCGAGCGCCGGCGGGCCGCCCACAGGGACGAGCGCAATCAGCAGGACGAGCCGCAGGAGGAGGCGCAGGGCCCATCCGCCGCGGAGGGCGAGTCGCGCCGGGGGAACGGCGCGAAAAGGGGTCGGGTCGACGACGCGCAAATCGATCTCGGACAAATCAGGAGGCCGTCCGCCGTGCGCCCGCGTCGGTCTCGAGCCGTCCGAAAAGGACATGGTCGCGCCACGCGCCGTCGATCTTGAGGTAACCTCGCGCATAACCCTCGCGTGTGAAGCCGTTGCGCTCCAGAACTTGGATCGAGGGGGCGTTGTCCGGAATGCAGGCGGCCTCGACCCGGTGCAGCCGCGCCTTGGCGAACCCGAAATCGACGATGGCCGCAACGGCGCGAGTCATGCGGCCCTTGCCAGCATGACTCGCGCCCATCCAGTAGCCGAGCGTGCCTGTCTGGGATACGCCGCGCCGCACGCCGCCGAGTGTGATCCCGCCGAGCAACTGATCCGAAGTCTGGTCGAAGATGAGAAACGCATAGGCCTCGTCGCGTGAAATATCCTCATCCTGACGGCGCAGGCGGCGCCGGAAGGCGGGCAGGGTCAGGTCGTCCTCAGGCCAGGTCGGCTCCCAGGGTTCGAGGAAGGCCCGGCTGGCCTGCCTGAGCCGCATCCATGACGAGTAGTCTGCCGCGGTCGCCGGGCGCAGATAAAGTCCGTCGCCGCGTACGAGCGGCTCGGGGTTGAGCGGCCGGGTCAGGCCGAAAAGCGCCATCAAACACCCCTCAGCGCTTCGGCGACCTTGGCCTGGCCGGGGACCCTGCCTGCGGCGCCGATCACTGCGATTGTCGGCGACGATCTAAGCATGGCCGCGCCGGTTTTGCGAACCTCTTCGTCCGAGATGGCCTCGACCCGCGCGATCCTTTCCTCGATCGGGATCGGGCGACCATAGACCTGCAACTGCCGCGCGAGCTGCTGGGCGCGGGCTCCGGGCGATTCGAGCGCGGCGACCAGCGACACCTTCATCTGGGCCTTCGCGCGGCGGATTTCCGCCTCGCTGATTTCATGGGTGGCCTGCGCCAGGCATCCGAGCGAGGTTGCGACCACCTCGGCCGCGTCGCGGCCGGCCGAGCCGGCGTAAAAGCCGAACAGCGCCGTGTCGGAATAATCCCAGTGGAAGGAGTAGATAGAGTAGGCGAGTCCGCGCTTCTCGCGCACCTCCTGGAACAACCGGGAGGACATGCCCCCGCCGGCGGCGGCGGCAAAAACATGCGCCGCGTCGTGATCCGGCGCGCCGATCGGCCGCCCCTCGAACCCGATCACGACATGCGTTTGCTCGGATCGTTTGCGAAGCCGCGCCTCGCCGCCTCGGTAGGTTGCCGGGACCTGCGACGCGCCGGGCCCCCGGGAAAGCGCCTCGAGGCGGGAATCGGCGAGCGAGACGACTGCGTCGTGCTCGACCGCGCCGGCGGCGGCGACGACCATTGCGGACGGGCGGTAGTGCCGGCGGAGATATAGACCGATCGCATCCCGGTTGAAGGCCCCGACACCCTCGCGCGTCCCAAGGATCGGCCTGCCGATCGCCTGATCTGGCCAGGAGGCCGCAGTCAGGAGATCGAATACGAGGTCATCCGGCGTGTCCTCGACCGCGCCGATCTCCTGTACGATAACGCTTTTCTCGCGCTCGAGTTCTTCCGGGTCGAACTGGCTGTCGGTCAGGATGTCGCCGATGACGTCGAGCGCCAGTCCGACGTCGGCGTCCATGACGCGGGCGAAATAGCCCGTCCGCTCAACGCCGGTTTCGGCGTTGAGCTCGCCGCCGACGTCCTCGATCGCTTCGGCGATCTGGCGCGCGCTCCGCGTGCGGGTGCCCTTGAAGGCCATATGCTCGAGGAGGTGCGACAGGCCATGCTCGCTCACGCTTTCGTGGCGCGAACCGGCCGCCACGGAAACTCCCACCGCGGCGGTTTTCACATGTGGCATCGCGTCGGTTACGACAGCGAGGCCGGAAGGGAGGGTTGTGATCTGAACGCTCACGCCGGCTCCCGCGCTGTCTGGCGGAGGAAATTGGCGATCGCGGCGCCATCATTCGGTAGAATGACGATCGTCTCTTCGCGGTCCATGAGATCTGCGAGGTGGGGGGGGAGCGATGGTCGCACGCCGGTCGCGCGTTCGACCGCGTCCGGAAACTTCGCCGGATGGGCCGTGGCGAGCGCGATCGCCGGCGTTTCGGGAGAGGCGGCGACCAGCCGTCGCGCGGCGGCGACGCCGACGGCGCTGTGCGGATCGAGGATAAACCCGGTGTCGCGATAGACACGATCCATTTCCGCCGTGCACGCCGTCTCGTCGATGCGCTCTGCAACAAAGTCGGCGCGAATGAGCCCGAGCGCGGAAGAGGGAATTGTATAGGACCCGACGGCGGCGAAAGCCGCCATCAGCGAGCGGACGGCGTCTGGCCGATGATCTGAGCATTCGAACAGCAGGCGCTCAAAATTCGACGACACTTGAATGTCCATCGACGGCGACTGGGTCGTTCGGACTCCGCGTGGTTCGTAACGGCCGCTTGCCAGGGCCCGAGCGAGGATGTCGTTCTCGTTGGTCGCGACCATGAGGCGTTCGATCGGCAGGCCCATGCGTTTGGCGTAATATCCGGCCAGGATATCGCCGAAATTGCCGGTTGGAACGGAGAAGGACACGGCCCGGTCCGGAGCGCCGAGAGCCGCGGCAGCGACGAAGTAATAGACGATCTGCGCGAGGATCCGGGCCCAATTGATCGAGTTGACCCCCGAGAGGCTCATCTCGTCGCGCAACGCCAGATCGCCGAACAACTCCTTCACGATGCGCTGACAGTCGTCGAACGTTCCTTCGATCGCCAGCGCGTGAACGTTGCGCTTGCCGACCGTCGTCATCTGGCGCCGCTGGACGTCGGAAACGCGGCCGTGCGGATAGAGAATGTAGACGTCGGTCTGCGACTGGCCGCCGAAAGCCTCGATGGCTGCCGCGCCAGTGTCGCCGGACGTCGCCCCGAGGATGGTCGCTCGCGCATTCCGCCGTCTGAGCTCGTGATTCATCGCTCGCCCGAGCCACTGCATGGCGAAATCCTTGAACGCCAACGTCGGCCCGTGGAAGAGCTCAAGCGCGAAGAGATTGGGCTCGATCTGCACAAGCGGCGCGGTGGCGGTGTGACGGAAGCCGCGATAGGCGTCCGCGGTCATCGCCCTGAGTTCGTCAGCGGCGAAATCGCGGCTGATGAACGGCGTCATCACTCGGACGGCCGCTTCGGCGTAGGCGACGCCCCGCAGGTCGCAAATCGTGGCCGGCCGCCAGACGGGAAGCGTCGAGGGGGTATAAAGCCCGCCATCACGCGCCAGGCCCGTCAAGAGCGTGTCGGCAAAGCCGAGTGCCGGCGCCGCGCCGCGCGTTGAAATGTACTGCACGAACAGGAAATCCCTAGCCGATTTGCTCGTCGTCTATCGCAAAAGGCGCGAAAGGAAAATGTCGCCGGACATGCCCCCACGATTGGGGCCAAACCAAGACGCAGGCGATGCCCATCCTGCACGTCACGCTTGAATTATCCGCAGTATGTCTTGTAACTTTAGGGAAAGACAGACGTTCATCCGGCGGGAGCGGCCGGGGAGACGTGTGAGGAGTTGTCCATGCTGGTTTCTCTTGCGACTCTGCTCGGAAAGCTTGTGCGGAAGGGCGATCTCGAGGTGCAAACCTCCGATGGCCAGAGGCATCGATTCGGCGACGGCTCCGGACCGCCGCTCGGCGTCCGACTCGCGGACCGGGCGGCGGAGCGCCAGCTACTCATCAATCCGGCGCTCCGCTTCGGCGAAATCTATATGGACGGCCGCCTGATCATCACCAAAGGCAGCCTTTACGAGGTCCTGGAGCTCGGCGCCAGGAACCTCGCCGAACTTCAGGATCTGCCGTGGCTCAGGGCGTTGGAGCACGCCCGCGTCGCGTTCCGAGGCCTCCACCAGCGAAACGACCGCCGCCTGGTGAAGAAGAACATCGCTCGCCACTATGACAACGACCCGCGTCTGTACGAGCTTTTTCTCGACTCGGACCGTCAATATTCCTGCGCCTATTTCGAGCATCCCGGCCAGTCGCTGGACGACGCGCAAAAGGCGAAGAAACGCCACATTGCGGCAAAGCTGTTGTTAAAGGACGGCGCCACCGTGCTCGATATCGGCTGCGGTTTCGGCGGCATGGCGCTCTATCTCGCGAGCGTGGCCGATGCGAGGGTGACCGGCGTCACACTGTCGGAGGACCAGTTCGGAGTGGCAGTGGACCGGGCCGGGCAGTCGGGATTTGGCGATCGGGTCGAGTTCCGGCTGCAGGACTACCGCGATGTCCACGAAACCTTCGACCGCATTGTTTCGGTCGGTATGTTCGAACACGTCGGCGTGGCGGGCTACGACGAATATTTCGAGACCGTCCGTCGTCAGCTCAAGGACGACGGAGTGATGCTGCTCCACTCGATCGGCCGGAATTCCACACCGGGCGCGACAAACCCCTGGATACGCAAATACATTTTCCCCGGCGGCTACATTCCGAGCCTCTCCGAGGTTCTGCCGTCGATCGAACGCGCCGGGCTCTACGTGATGGACGTCGAGATCCTCCGCCTCCACTACGCCGAGACGCTGCGCGCCTGGCGCGAGCGCTTCATGGCGAATCGGGCGGAAGTCGCACGCATTCATGACGAGCGGTTCTGCCGTATGTGGGAATTCTATCTGGCGGGGTCGGAGACGTCGTTCCGCGTCGACGGACACATGGTTCTGCAGATTCAGCTCGCCAAACGGCAGGACGCGGTCCCTCTGACGCGGGACTACATCCTCGAACGCGAGGCCGCGCTGCGTGGCCGTGAGGCGGCTGTTCCCGATATGCGCGAAGCCGCCGAGTGAGAGTCCTGCCGGGCTCCAGCGGTCAGGCCGCGCGGGAGAACCGGACCGCCAAGCCGGAGACGGTAACGCGCTGCAACGGCACACCGTCGATATCGACGCCCCTAACGTCGTCCACCTCAAACCGCACGTCGACGATGGCGTCCGCGGCGTACTCCGCCGCCTCGCGTTTGAGGGCCTCGATCGCCGCCTGACGCTCGGATTCCGAGCCGGGCCGATCGGCGGCGCGCCAACGCGTGGAAGCTCTAACCCGTCCAATCGCCATGGTCTCGCGGCCGTCGTCGAGACCGCTCGAAAAGCTGACCTGCATCCGTCCGATCCGTGCTGATTGCGACGCCGCGCCAATACCGCACCGGGCCTTTCCGGCCGGTTAAGAACCCGTGGATTGTTGCTTAGAGAAACGGTCCCCACAATCTCGCCGTTCTCCGCCGCGTGGCTTTGAACGTCATGCAAAAGGACGGCGCAAAAGGATCACTGCGGGGCAAATTCAAGCGGGCCGGCAGGGACGACGCCTATCTCGCCCGGCTCTTTTGAAATTCGATCGCCCTGAGCGATTGCAGAGCCCCGCTATGCTCGGAAACCGGTTATGAGTCATCGGGCGCCTCATGAATCCCCTCATTTTGGAGGACTCGGAAATGCCTGAATTTTTGCGTCCGGCGCGTGACGGTGTGGCGAATCGTGCGGGCGGAAGCGGGCATGCGCAAGTCGATCGATCGGATGGAATTGGTTCATGATTTTCTGAAGCGCGCGTTTTCGGGGAGCTTGCACGCCAAGCGGATTCTTTCGCTAGCCAACGGGACGCTCGGGGTTTTGACGGGTGCGTCCTTGGCCGTTTCGGTGATCGGGCATGCGCTGGCGCAAGCGCGCGGTCTGATGGACAGAACGCGATCAAACTGCCGATTCCGATGAAGCCGCCCGTCTAAAACGGGATGATTGCGCCCAGGGATTCCTGGATGATGCCGCCCCCTGTAACGAGATGATCGCGCCCGGGGGGCCGCGCGTTTTGGCCGAGTGAGTTTTTCCTCCGACGTGGTTTCTCGTCAAGCCGCTTTCGACGGCTTGCCGCGGGTGGGTGCGGCGCAGGCTTTCGCCGGTCAGCTCGATGCGATGCGCGTTGTGGACGAGGCGATCCAGGATGGCGTCGGCGTAGGTGGGGTCTCCGACGACCTCGTGCCAAGCGGACAGGGGGAGCTGGGAGGTGACGATCGTCGATCGGCGGCCGTATCGCTCCTCGAGGATTTCGAGCAGATCGTGGCGGGCGCTGGCGTCGAGGGGCTCGAGACCGAAGTCGTCGAGGATGAGGAGATCGGCGCGGCCGAGGGCTCTGATCAGTCGGGAATGGCGCCCGTCGCCCCGGGCGAGCGCCAGGTCCCCGCAGAGCTTCGGCCAGCGATGATAGAGGACCGAGCGATTGTCGCGGCAGGCCCGATGGCCGATGGCGCAGGCGAGCCAGCTCTTGCCCACTCCGGCCCCGACCAGGACCAGATTGTCGTGGGCGACGATCCAGTCCCCCTCGGAGAGCCTTTGGAACAAGGCGCGATCGAGGCCCCGCGCGGCGCGGTAGTCGACGTCTTCGACGCTCGCCTGATGGCGTAGCTTTGCCGCGCTCAGCCGCGCGGCCAGGCGCTTGTCCCTGCGCCACGAGATCTCCTTGTCGAGGAGCAGGGCGAGCCAGTCCGCGTGGATGAGATCCTTGGCCCCGTCGGCGTCGGCGAGCTCGGCGAAGGCCTTGGCCATCCCGTGGAGGCCGAGGGCGTGAAGTTGGTCGAGGGTGGGATGCTTGAGCACGTCGAGGTTCTCCTCAATGGTAGTAGCGGGGCCCGCGGATGTTGGAATGGCGGATCGGAGTGGTGTCCGCGGGGCGCCTGGGCGCCGGCCTCCGATCGAGCTTGGTGTCGAGGATGGATTTGACGGAGCCGTAGGTCCGGGCGCCGATCTCGATGGCGTGCTCAGCGGCCGCTTCGACGCGCGCTGCCCCGTAGGAGCCGGCGAGCCGCACGATGCCGAGGCAGGCGCGATACCCTTGTTCGGGATGAGGCCGGGACTCGAGGATCTGCTCGCAGAGCGCCGCGGTCGCCTTGCCGATCTTGCGGGCGTCTTCCCGGATGCGCTCGATCGTCCAGCCGGCATAGCGCCGGTGGCTCGAAGGCATGTGCTCGGAAACGGTGGTGTGCTTCCTGTTCCCGCTGGACCTCAGGTGGACGGCGATGCGCTCGCCCTTGTGGAAGATCTCGACGCCGCGGGCGGTCAGGCGCGCGTCAACTTCGGCGCGGGCGAAGCGGTAGGGGACGGAGTAATAGTGCGCGTCGATGTCGACATGATAGTCGACGCCGACCCGGCAACCTCGCCACTCGCTGTATTCATAGGGCTCGCCTGGCAGCGCTTTCAGCGCCGGGCGGTCGACTTCATCGAGCAGCCGGCGGCGGGTGACGAGCCTGCGCAGGGGCTGGCGTTGGTTGAGCTGCGTCATGAGTTCGCCGAGCGCGGCGTCGACGTCGGCGAGACTGTGGAAGATCCGTCGCCGGAGCCGGCCGATGAGCCAGCGCTCGACGATCAGCACCGCCTGCTCGACCTTCGCCTTGTCGCGCGGGCGTCTCGGTCTCGCCGGCAGGATGGCGGTTCCGTAGTGCGCCGCCATCTCGGCATAGGTGCGGTTGACCTCGGGCTCGTAGAAGCACGCCTTGACGATCGCGGTCTTCGTATTGTCCGGCACGACGAGCTCGGGAACGCCGTCGATCGCTTCGAAGGCGCGGACGTGGGCGGCGATCCAGTCCGGCAGCGCCTGCGTCCAGGTCGCTTTGGCGAAGGTGAAGCTCGACGCGCCCAGCACGGCGACGAAGATCTGCGCCATGCGGATCTCGCCGGTGAGCCGGTCGATGACCACCGGGACGCCATCACCGGCGTAATCGACGAACAGCCGCTCGCCAGCGGCGTACGTCTGGCGCATCGTCACCGACAGCGTCTTCTCGAACGCCCGGTAGAGCTCGCAGAACCGCGAATAGCTGTAGCCGCCCGGGTCGGCGGCGATGTACTCGTCCCACAGGATCAGCAGGGTGACGTGCTTGCGCTTCAACTCGCGATGCACGCCGGCCCAATCCGGCTCCTCGATGCGCCGGTGGCCGCGCTTGCTGCGCCGGCTGGCGTAGAGCGCCGCCTCCAGCGCCCCGTCGGTCATGTCGTCCGGCAGAGGCCAGCCGAGGCCCACAGTCTCCGCCCGCCTCAACGTCTCCCGCACCGTCGAGCGCGCCAGGCCGAGCCGCCGGGCGATCTCGTGCGTCGACACCGACGCAGACTTCAGCCGAATAACCTCGCGCGCATCGCGCATCCCAATCCGCTCCGCTGGCATCGATCCTCCTTTGGGCTTGCCAAAGGAGCGATCTGATCAGGCCAACGGCGCCGCCCGCCAATCTCGGAAGACCCCGGGCGGGATCATTCCGTTATGGGGGGCGCGATCATCCCGAAATCGGGGGGCGGCATCATTCGGAATCAGCAATCAAACAAGTCGATCGCCTGCTGAGCAACGCCGGGGTCGTCGTATGGGACCTTTTCGCGCCATGGGTTCGCGAGGTCGTGGGTCAGCGCGAGGCGATCGTCGTGGCGATGGACTGGACCGATTTCGACGCCGACAATCAGGCCAGGCTCGCTTTGAACCTCATCACGCGTCACGGCCGGGCGACGCCGCTTCTGTGGCTGACGGTCGATAAGGACGAACTGAAGCACCAGCGCAACGCCTTCGAAGACCTCTGCCTGACGCGTTTGAAGGCGATCCTGCCCGAGGGCGTGGCGGTGACGATCCTGGCCGATCGCGGCTTCGGCGCCGTCAAACTGTTCGAATTCCTCGAAAGCCTCGGCTTCGGTTACGTCATCCGCTTTCGCGGCAACGTTCATGTGACCGCGGCGGACGGTGAGACGCGCCTGGCCGAGGACTGGGTCGGCAAGAAAGGGCGCGCGCCTTCTGCGCGGCGCCGAGCTCACTGCGGCCCGCCACAAGGTCGGCGCGGCGGTCTGCCTCCACGCCAAGGGAATGAAGGAGGCTTGGCATCTGGCCGTCAGCGATGCGACCGCGAGCGCGTCCCGGATCGTCAACCTCTACGCCAAACGCTGTTCCGCACGGCCAAGGATCTGCTCGAGACGCGGCCGATCTATCACAAACTGGACGAGGCGATCCCCGGCCACGTCGCCTGCAGCTTCCTCGCGCTCGTGCTGAAGACGGAACTGGAAGACCGCCTCGCCGCCGCCAAGAGCGGCCGCGCCTCCTGGCCCGACGTCATCGCCGATCTCGACTCGCTCAACGAGACCGAGGTCGAACAGGACGGCAAGCGCTTCTCGCTGCGCTCCGAACCGCGCCCGCCCACCGACCCTGCGCCAGCTTACAGAAGCTTGATCAACAGCAACAGCGTGTAATGTAGTGCCACGGCGGCCGTCGCCGTGCAGATTTTCTCTCCCTGTCAACAACTTGGCTTCTCCGACCGTCGAAGATCGGCCAGGGGCAAGTCGCCATTGCACATGGTCTCCGCCTGGGGCTGCGAGCAACGCCTTATCCTGGCGCAGATCGCCACCGACGCTGTAATACTCAAAGGTCCATGGCGTATGCAGCAACGATGGCGAGTGCTACCGGCGTTACACCTTCGATACGGCTTGCTTGACCGATGCTGCGCGGACGCACGGAAATGAATTTCTGTTTCATTTCCGAAGAAAGCCCACTGAGCCGGGAATAATCCAGATCCCTCGGAAGCAACTTACAGTCGTCCTCTCGATATCTTGCTACGTTTTCCGCTTGCCGCTTTATATAAATCGTGTATTTCGCGTCAGCTTCGAGGCGGCTGTGAAGCGTTCTTGGAATCAGATTCAGTTGTGGCCATACCAATAGCAAATTGTCTATTTTAAACTGTGGCTGTGCAGCCAACTCAAACGCGGATCTCCGGATACCGTCTTGATTAACAGCAAGACCGTACGTATTCAGAGCGCTTGGAGACGCAATTGTGTCCCGAAGAAGACTACGATAATTTTTAAGATTCGTCTGAAGGCCCAAATATGCATTTGCCCGTTCCTTTCCAACACATCCAAGGGCAATTCCTTTAGGGGTGAGACGCTCATCCGCATTATCGGCTCTCAGCGAGAGACGATATTCGGCGCGAGACGTGAACATCCGGTAAGGTTCACTGACCCCCTGCGTAGTCAAATCGTCGATCATGACCCCAATATAGGACTCGGCCCTGTCGAGCACCGCGAGTGATTGTCCGCCTGCCCTCCGTGCTGCATTGACCCCCGCGACAAGTCCTTGCGCGGCCGCCTCTTCATATCCTGTCGTACCGTTGATCTGACCGGCCAGGAAAACGCCTTTGTGACCCCCCGATTCCAAAGTTGGATCAAGAGCCCGCGGATCGATGTAGTCATATTCGATGGCATAGCCAGGACGGAGGTTCCGAGCCCGTTCGAGCCCGGGAATCGTTTGGATCATGGCTTGCTGAATCTCTGCAGGCAATGAGGTAGAAATTCCATTCGGGTAGATGGTCCTGCTATCGCTTCCCTCCGGCTCCAGGAAAATCTGATGCGCCTCCCGGTCGGCGAACCGAATGACCTTGTCTTCGATCGAGGGGCAGTACCTTGGACCGCGGCCGGAGATTGCTCCGGATAGCAGAGCAGATCTGGACAAATTTGAAAGAACGGTTTGGTGGGTTTGCGGAGTCGTCCGGGTGAGGTGGCACGGCATCTGGGGGGCAGCCGCAGAGTTGGTGCGATATGAAAGAAATTCAGGAGGGTTGTCACCGTGCTGTGCATCGAGGCCTGCCCAGTCGATCGTCCTGCCATCGATCCGAGGCGGAGTTCCCGTCTTGAGTCTGGAGAGTTTGAATCCATCAACGTCCAAACTCTGCGCCAAACGAATCGATGCTTGTTCACCGAATCTGCCGGCTGCGATGATTGAATCGCCAAGGTGGATGACCCCGCGGAGAAAGGTTCCTGTCGTCAGGACGACCGCGAAACACCGAAACGCGCGCCCGTCGGCAAGTTCGAGACCTCGGACGGCTCCGTTCTCGGAGAGAACCTGAGCGGCCTCGCCCTCGATGACCGCGAGATTGGGTATGTCACCGATCAAAGCTTGCATCTCGCGACGATACCGATTGCGATCGGCTTGCACCCGCGGACCCTGAACCGCGGGCCCCTTGCTGCGATTCAGGACACGAAACTGAATCGCCGCAGCGTCGGCGGCCCGAGCCATCAGCCCGTCGAGAGCATCAATTTCCCGGACCAGGTGGCCTTTCCCGAGACCGCCGATCGCTGGGTTGCAAGACATTTCCCCTATGCTTGCAAAATGACGCGTGACGAGCGCGGTGGCGGCCCCGCACCGCGCCGATGCGGCGGCGGCTTCGCAGCCAGCATGTCCGCCGCCGATGACAACAACGTCAAAGTCCCTCACGGCAAAACTCCATTGATTTATCTCATTTGCCGACACACAAGCGGGAGAAAATCTCCCCGAGAACGTCATCAACCCCAATTCGACCAATAACAGAATCCAAGGCCGCTGCTGCATTTCGCAGTTCCTCTGCGATAATTTCGACTTCCAAATTCGCAGGCGACAGGATCGAATCGAGAGCGCTTTTCGCGTTGCGGAATGCCTGGCGATGCCTTTCCAGGGTGAGCAGGGCCGGCTCGGATGACGACATTTGTTCTCGGGCTCGATAGGCGATAGCCTCGAGAAGGTCGTCAATACCCTGGCCGGTCTTTGCGGAAATAGCGAACTCTGAATTCGACCCTAAACGTTGTTCTCCATCGATGAGGTCGATCTTCGGGCGGACGCGAAACAACGGGCCCGAGGCTGGGGGAGGAGTATCCTCACGATCGTCGCTTAGCCACAGGGTCAGGTCCGCAGAGTCGGCCCGTTGGAGGGCCCTGTGAATTCCTTCGCTTTCGACCGGATCTTCGCTGTCGCGGATTCCGGCGGTATCCACGAGGACGACCGGGTATCCACGCAAGTCCAGATAGACCTCGATCAGATCCCGGGTCGTCCCGGCGAATGGCGAAGTAATCGCCACATCCCGCCCGGCAATAACATTCATGAGCGTCGATTTCCCGACATTTGGCGGACCGGCGATAACGACTGTGAATCCGTTGTGAAGACGCTCGGCTGCCGAAGAGGTCATCAATGCCTTACCGACGAGTTCGCTCGCCGCCCGAACCTGTCTCTTCACGTTATCCAGTGTCCATAGTTCGGATTCCTCGACGTCCGAAAAATCGATCTGCGTTTCAACGGCCGCCATCGCCTCGACAATCACGGCGCGAATCGCTTCGCACTCGCGCCGCAGGGATCCGCCGGCGATCCGCTGAGCCTGGCAACGCTGGGCCTCCGTTTCGGCGTTGACAAGCTGACCAAGCCCCTCTACCTGCGAGAGGTCGATTTTTCCATTGACGAAGGCGCGCCAGGCAAACTCGCCCGCTTCGGCGGGACGCAATCCCTGGACTTGGCTCAGCGCGGCGACAGTTGCTGAAAAGACTGCGCGACCCCCGGTTACGTGCAACTCGATCAGATCTTCCCCGGTAAAGCTGTTCGGCCGCTGAAACCGAGTGACGAGCGCCGTGTCAATTGGCTCGAGCGTATTCGGATATCTCAATTTCCGTACGGTCGCCACGCGAGGAGGCAATTCGGGCCCGGGAGCCACGGATTTCAATGCGTAAGCGCACCCGGGGCCGGAGATGCGAAAAACCGCAACGGCCGCCTTCCCGACACCGGACGCATAGGCAAAAATTGTGTCATCTTTTCTTGGAAGGAATGCGGCTCGCATGCCCCCACCGCCGTCGCTATTTCGATTGCGATGTACATACGACGTACTGATCCGCGATCGCCTCGTGATCGCCCTGCTTCTCGCGCTGGAAGTAAAGGTAACATATACTCATGCCGCCCGTTCGATAGTCGACGCGGAAAACGCCGCCCTCCTGCTCGTGTCGTGTGGCTATCAGACCATATTCTCCGGCGTCCTGCTTTGTCGCTCCCTCACCGCTCCGGTAGCATGTGGTTACTCCAAAAGCGCCCGGACCGACATCGGTCCTTCCCGGGTTATGGCCGAACTGACAGGCGATAACTTCGCCAGTCACACGATCCAACCGATAAACAAGAGAGAGATTGATCTGCGGAGCGGGCAAGAACTCGTATTGTGCGGAATATGCCGACAAGGGCGTTCCGCAAGCCGTGAGGACGCCAAGCGCCAGAGATTTAAACTCCACCGTTCACCTCCATAGCGAAATCTGTTAAGAATGAGGTCAATTCAGCGGCCGCTGTCTTTCCCACCTGGCTGAATTTGATTGTAAAGCGAAAGAGAGCCACCACCAACACGCGATATCATCGTGTGCCTGGCAGCAGGAGGCGGTCAACCCTTCTTCACTTTTGCCAGCAACTCAAGCTTGTTTTGAATGTCTGTTAGCTGATTCCTCAATTTATCAATATCCGTAGCAGCGGTTTCATCCAGAGACCGTTGTTCACCGACACGCACAGCCGGGACGAACGGGGAAAAAATACCCAACGCTTGATGAAAAGCGGCAATGTTCTGCTGGGTTAGTTCTTGTAAAGAATTAAAAGAATTTGGTGTGAAACTCCCTGCACCAAATATCCTTCTTGCTGCGTCGCTTATCGCTTCCTTTTCGCCTGTAAAACGGTCAATGGAAAATTCCAAATAGCTCGGCAACAACGCCTGCATGCTGTCCCCGTAAAAACGAATCAGCTGGCGCAAAAACGTCGTCGGTAGCAATGACTGCCCCTCAATTCCCTCTTGTTCAAATATGATCTGCGTCAGGACGGATCTTGTTATATCCTCATTTGTCTTAGCGTCGTATACAATGAAATCATCACCGCTCTTCACCATCTTTGCGAGATCCGCCAATGTGACGTACGTGCTTGAGGCGGTATTATACAGACGTCGGTTCGCATATTTTTTAATGGTAGTTGGCGTCGTATCGACCATGTCGCTTCTGTTCCAAGAGTGCGCCGCGATGCTTTTTTGGCTAACGTAACATATGCGTTTTTCGCCGCGCGTGAAAATTCTTTTTGCACTGCATCGACGAACGGACGGTTCATCGTTTCGCAAGGCAAGGACAGAGAGGCATTTGAGCGTTCCACCCTCTTCGAGGTTCTAGCCAACCGTCGCCGTTAACCGCGGATCAGATTTGACGCTTAGGTTGGTTGGCAATCACGAGAACCGTCTGCCTCTTGTCGAGCCGTCGCAAAACTGTTGTTGGAATTCGTGTGGCCCGCGTCTCGCTTCACACAGCACGACCGGCACCAAAGCAGGATGGTCTGCTCGACAACGGGAAGGGGGTCACGCTACGGGCATGCTCCATTGGACGTGCCAAAAATTACAACGTAATCGTAGTGTTTATTATTTCCTTTATTGCCTGTTGTTAGGCGCTATTCCGGACTGTTCGAATGGCTTGCACGTTCGGAGCCCCAACCACCCTTGGGCGCGCCGTAACTCGGCCTCCTTAAGATTCGTATTTTTCACCGGTGTCCTGGATAGTTAGAGGGAATGGAGGGTGGTTCCCGCGAATGTTGTCCCCGTAATTCAGCTCTGCCTCGATCGGTTGCCTAAACTTTTCCTTAAGCTGTCCGCTGTGCGCGATCGCCGAGGGATCCCGCGATCGGCGCCCGGGCCGAGCGGTTGTCCGATCCTGTCCACAAGGTTACACTGCCGCTACAAGGGGTCTTCTCACCATTGAAGGAGCTGCTTTGGGCCGCAGCTATTTCCATCTGCACCTCGTCTCCGATTCGACGGGCGAGACATTGATTGCTGCTTCACGGGCTTCTTCTGCACAGTATCAAGGTGTGGCTTCAATCGAACACGTTTACCCCTTGGTCAGAACGCAAACCCAGCTCGATCGGGTCATTGCCGAAATCGAGAACGCGCCCGGCATCGTCCTGTTTACGCTCGTTGATCCGGATCTCTCCAGACGTCTGGAGAAAAGCTGTGAGGCTTCAGGGTCGCCATGCCTCTCTGTCCTTGGCCCGATTCTGACCTTGTTTAAGTCCTATCTCGGCCAGAATTCAACCCCGCGTGCGGGCGCTCAGCACATGCTGAACGCGGATTACTTCAAGCGCATCGACGCGCTCAATTTCAGTATGATGAGCGATGATGGCCAATTGCCTGAAAACCTTGAGCATGCTGACATCGTGCTCGTCGGGGTGAGCCGCACGTCAAAAACTCCGACCAGCATCTATCTCGCCAACCGAGGTTACAAAACCGCCAACATTCCGCTCGTGCCGAATGTTCCGCTGCCATACGCGCTCGCGTCTCTTCGTCATCCGCTTGTAGTCGGTCTGGTCGCATCGGCCGAACGTATCGTGCAGATTCGCCAGAATCGCTTGCTGTCCCTGAACGCCGACGCCCGCACCGACTATGTCGATCGAATCGCGGTCGTCGAGGAAATTGCGGCCTCACGCCGGCTCTTTGCAGAGCGTGGGTGGCCGACCATCGATGTTTCGCGACGGTCGATTGAGGAAACCGCCGCCGCGGTGCTCGACCTGTATCGAGCCCATCGCTTGAAGTTTATTGCGGACGGCTAGTTCCCGTGCAATCCAGCGCCCCCACGACTGCAATGGTCTGGGCGGGAGACCGCCCCCTGATACTGGCTTCCAAGAGTTCAAGCCGTATCGCTTTGTTGAAGGCAGTGGGGCTCGCGGCCGAGGTCGTTCCTCCGAGACTCGATGAGCGGGCGGTAGAAGAGCATTACATCGCTGAAGGCGGATCCTCCGGCAATCTCGCGATCTGTTTGGCGGAAGCGAAGGCCGTCGCTGTCAGTTCTCTGCGCAGGGAGCACTTTTGCGTCGGCGCCGACCAGACTCTGATGCTGGGCGAGCGTCTCATGCACAAGTCAGGCGATCTCCTCGAAGCCGCGTCGTCTCTGGCGACGCTTTCCGGGCGAACGCATCGGCTGACGTCCGCGTTCTGTGTCGCGCGCAATGGTAAGCCGCTCTTTTCGGAAAGCGATACGGCGGATCTTCACATGCGTTCTCTTGATGCAAGTGAAATCGCGCGGTATCTTGATCTTGCTGGTCCCGCCGTTCTTTCCAGCGTCGGCTGCTATCAGGTCGAAGGACTCGGAATGAGCCTGTTTGATTGGATCGAAGGAGATCACGCGACGATTCTTGGGTTGCCGATATTGAAACTTCTCGGCTGGCTTCGGCGCGAGGGACTGATTCTGATTTGAATGAATCACTTCGGCGGCGTTTTGGATCCCTTGCCGCTCGCGACAAGATCGAACGCGGTAAGCTGGCCAAGCACTAGCCAAACGCGCAAGATCATTGGCTACAGCGGGGCAGCTTCTACCGGTCCGAGGATCATCGACGACAAAGGTGGAAACTCGCGCTTCAGAAATAGCGTATCGCCGGCCGATCCTGAAGAACCGAGCGGTCCTCGAGATCGAAGTTGCTGCTTTGTTCACCGCAAGGGCGATCGAGTAGGCAGATAACGCATCCCGCTCACGCCTCGCAAGCGCATGCGCCGACGGTTGGCCGTCGGCGCCCTTGCAATTGACGTCAACGCTCAGCGGATGCCCGCGTCGATCAGCTTGACCAGCCCGCCGATCGTGTCCGGCGTGACGACGCCCGCGCCGGTGTTGAGGTACAGCCCCGGCATCTTGTACTTCGCGCTCATCACGCACTGCACGACCGGCACGAAGCCCTGCAGGTAGAGCAGTTGGTCGAGGGTTGCGGTGATATAGCCGGATTTCAGCCCGTCGATCGTCGAGGGGGCGAGATCGATGCCGCCGAGGATGATCTCGCCTGGCTTCTTGCCCGCCTTCTTCAGGGCCTCCGGCATGACCCCGGTCACGCTGCCGTGCTGCAGGCCGATGGCCTTCAGGTTCGGATGGGATTGGATATAGGCGACGAACTGCGGGATGCCGAGCGAGGCGTCGCTGTTGACCTCCTGGGGGATTTCCAGCCGATCGACTTTGAGGCCGGCCTTCTCCAGCGTGTCGGCGAGGCTCTTTTCGGATACGCCTCGCTCGGCCTGGCTGAAAATGCCCCAAACCACCGCCTCGTCGCCCGCCTTCAGGCCGTGCGCCAGCATGGCGTTGGCGGTCAGCGCGCCGCCAACGGCGAGGTCGACGCCGGCGTAGCCGAAGCCTTTCGTGCCGAATTCGTTCTGCAGAGGGGTCAACGGCGAATTGCCGTCGGTAACGACGATGCCCTGGTCGGTGGCCTGCTTGACCAGGTCATGGAAGGCAGGGGCACCGGGGTGACCCATGATCTCGATGCAGTTCGGCTTGGCGGCCATCGCCTCCTTGAACTGGGCGATCATCTTCTCGGGCGCCCAGGCGGAAAACTGAGACTTCAGCTCCACGCCGAGGGCTTCGGCGGCTTCTTTGGCTCCCGTCTGGCGGGCGAGCGTCGCGCCGTCGCCGGGGTTGCCTCCCATCTGCATATACATCACTAGGCCCTTGCCGATCGGATCGGCCGCGGAGGCCGGGCCGGCAACCGCCGAAACCGCGGCGGCGGCGACTCCGACCAGAAGCAAATTGGACAAACGCATTTTGATCTCTCCCTGTCCTGTTCGGGCCGCCTCTCCCGGGCGGACCCGTCTCTATTCGGCCGCGCGGGCGCTTCCGAATCTCCGAAACGACCGCAGGTTGGCGATGAACGCCTGCCGGCGCTGCGGTTCGTCGACATACATATAAAATACGACTGCAATCAGGAAAATGAGACCCTGCACCGTTCTGACCCACGCGCCGGTGAGGCCCGCCGCGACGAGGCCGGCTTCGATCATCCCGATGATGAAACAGCCGAACACCGTTCCCACGATCGTCGCCCGGCCGCCGAAGATCGACGTGCCGCCGATCAGCACCGAGGCGATGGCGGTGAGCAGATAGCCCTGTCCCTGATTGCCGAAGAAGTTCTTGTTCTCGAGCGTCAGAATGATGGCGGCGCAGGCGGCGAGGAACCCCATCAGGGTGAAGATCTTGATCTTCTCGCGGTCGACGTCGATGCCGACGACGCGCGAGACGTCGCTTGAGTCGCCGATGAACAGCGTGTGCTCGCCGAAGCGGTGGCGGGTGAGGATCAGCCAGAGAAAGCCGACGATGATCGCCGTCCAGAGCGCCTGGATCGAAACCTGCTGGATCCAGTCGACGCTCGAGACCGTCGCGAATGGCCGTCCGACGATCCATTGCCAGACCGAGCTCTCTTCCGCGCCGCGCAACGCGTAGGACTTGCCTCCCGACAGCACGGTCGCCATGCCGGCCCAGAAGAATTGGGTCGCCAGCGTGGTCATGAACGACGGAATGCCGACCTTGGCGATGAGGAGGCCATTGATGAAGCCGACGAGGATCCCGGACGCTAGCCCCGCGACGACGGCAAGCCAGCCCAGTTGGTATTCCTTGAACAGCACGGCGAAGACGAAGCCAGAAAATGCGATGATCGAGGGAAAGCAGAGATCGATTTCACCGGCCCCGATCACGAAGGTCAGGCCTGTCGCCAGCAGAATGAGGGGCGGCAGGGTGGTAAGGAAGGTCGTGTAGATATAGGGGGCGAGGAAAACCTCCGGCGCCCGGTTCATGAACAAGCCAAGCAAAAGGACAAAGACGATGATGATCGGCAACGCCTCGAAGCGCTGCACGAGCGAAAAGCCTGACCGCTGAGCCATTCCTTCCCGTCCCCTCTAGACCTTGTGCTGCAAAGCGATCAGGTACTTGGTCAGCTCCGCCACCGTCATGTCCTTCGGATTGATCTGCGACACGATCTGGCCGCGATCGAGCACAACCAGCCGGTCCGCCACCTCGTGGACATGCGCGAGATTGTGCTCGATATAGATGCAGGCGTGGCCCGACTGTTTGATCTTGCGCACGAAGTCGATCACTTTTCGCACTTCCGCGACGCCGAGCGCGGCGGTTGGCTCGTCGAGCACGATCAGGTCGGCGTTGTAGTGCATCGCCCGGCCGATCGCGATTCCCTGCCGCTCGCCGCCGGAAAGCTTGCCGACCGTCGAATCGACGGTGATGCCGACGCCGCGGAAACCGATCACGTCGATGAGGATCTGCTGGGCGACTTCCTTCTCGCGCTTGATGTCGATGAAGCCGAAGCGGTTGGCAATCTGCCGGCCGACGAAGAAATTGCGCCACAAAGGCTGCTTCTCGGCGAGGGACTTGTCCTGGTAGACGGTCTCGATCGAGAGATCATGGGCCATGCGCACCGAATATTCGTGCGGCTGGATTTCGCGGTCGCGGATGAAGATTCTCCCCGAGGTCGGGGCAAGGACGCCGGTCATGACCTTGATCAGGGTCGACTTGCCGGCGCCGTTGTCGCCGATGAGCCCGACGATTTCGTTGCGGCCGATGGCGATGTCGATGTCGCGCAAAGCCTGGACGGCGCCGAAGAATTTCTGCACCCCCTCCATCCGCACGATCGATGCGAAACCGCCAGCCTCCGGCGCCATTCCTCTCCCTCCCGCCGGAAACATGTCGGCGCGCGACGTTTCCTCATACGATATGAGGTAAGCCCAACTTTACCCGCTTGGCAATGGGGCCAAAAGCCGCGGAAAAGGCTTTCGCGAGCTCCGGACCGAAAACTTGGCCGCGGTTCACGCCCCTGCCGCCTCGGACGCAACGCCGTCGATTGGCGGCTCGAACCCGCTCAGGTCCGGCAGGACGATCGCTGCGCCGTCGAACGTCTCGTGACGCGTGTAAAGGCTCGGCGTCACGATCGTCGTGAGGCCGGCCGCCGTCGCGGCTAGGAGCCCGTTGTGCGAATCTTCGAACGCGAGGCATTCGTCCGGCCGCAGCGCGAGCGCCTCGAGCACCTGCAGATAGGCGTCGGGCGCGGGCTTCTTGATCGGAGCGTCCTCGCCCGAAACGACGCAATCGAACAGTCCGAGCCCTTCTGGCCGCAGCGTCGCTTCGACCAGTTCGACGATATTGACCCGCGACGTGGTGGTGCAGATCGCGAGCTTGAGGCCGCGGGCGCGCGAAGTGCGGATCAGGCGTTCGACGCCGGGGCGAAGCGGACATTGGCCCGCCCGGACGATTTCGGCGTAATGGGCGTTCTTGTGCGCATGAAGCGCGGCGATGTCCGCATCGGAAAGCTCGGCCGCCGAGACGCCGCGCATGTCGGCGTAGCCGCGCATCCGCTCCTTGCCGCCGGTGATGCGGTAGAGCTCGCGGTAGCGGTCGACGTCCCACGCCCAGTCGAGGCCCGCTTCGACGAAGGCGGCGTTGAACGCGGCGCGGTGGCCCTCCTCCGTCTCGGCCAGGGTTCCATCGACGTCGAAAATGAGCGCTTTGATCACATCGTCCCCCTTCCGCTTGGAATCCCCTCTCCCCGCAAGAGGGGAGAGGGGTAAAGCGCTCTAACCGCCCGCACGCGATTCGATCAAGCGGATGCGCTTGTAGACGCGCGTCATGTACGCCGTGGCGAACAGGGGCGTCAGAAGATTCAGAACCGGCACGGCGACGAAGCCGGAGACGACGGCTCCGGCGATGAAGACCATCGGCATGTGCCGTCGGAAAAGGAATCGGGCCTCCGCGCCGGAGACATGGCGCATCGCCGCGAGCTCGAAAAACTCGCGCCCGAGGAGATACCCGTTGAGGACGAAGAACGACAACAGCCCGATGCCGGTGAAAACCGTCAATACAAGGACGATCACGTTGACGACAACCGAAAGGACGGTGAAGCGAATCCCCATCAGGACCGACGGCGCCAAGGGCGGCGGCCGCCCCAGCGGTCCATGAGGGTCGATCGTTCGCTCCACCATCGCCGCCACGTCGTCGAGAAAAAAGCTCGCGACCAGCGACGCCGTCGGCGGGGCGAGGAAGATCATGCTGACGACGAGGCCGAGCGCGAGGCCGACGGAGAGAACCGCGTTCAGCCACGCCGGTCCGACGTGCACGAAGGAAAGCGCAAGGCGGTCCAGCCCGACGCCGGCGAGAACGAGAATCGCGGCCGTCAGTCCGAGCGACTTCCACATGACCCGCCGGAACGGCGGCGAGAGGATCTCGGCGAAAGCGTCGCGGGCGTCAGCGATCATGGCGAGCCTGCCGCGAGCGGCGCCGGCCGCGGTCTGCGGCGGCGGGGACGCCAGATCAGGTTGGTGCTGACCGCGTAGTTCCAGACGACGCTCAACAGCGCGCCCGCGAGGGCCGCGGCCCACCAGACCTGGTTGGACCTGTATAGAAACGACGCGATGTTGATATTGGCGAGCGCCCCGACGCTGCATCCGAGCGCAAAGGCCACAAAGCCGCCGATCATCGCAGGACCGCGATAGCGGTGGGTCCGATAGGTGATCTCGTTGTTGAGAACGAAGTTGCTCCCCATGGCGACGAGGGTCGCAGCGATCTGCCCCGACTGGAAATCATACATCCCGAACAGGGCCCGGAACGCCGAAAGGGTGACGATGTGGACCACGAGGCCGATCGCCCCGACGAGCGCGAACAGGACGAAGCGGTTGGGCAGGAGTCCGCCGGTCGCGTGATGGGCGACGAGGCCGAGAAAATCGAGGCCGACAAGGGGGGTTAGCTTCGATTCTCCCGCAGCCCGCTTGCGGAACCTGTAGGGCGTTTCGATGATCTTCAGGCTACGCCTGGCTGAGAGGATCACGTCGACCAGGATCTTGAATCCGTCGGGTGAAAGACGCGGCGCGAGTTCGGAGGCGAGGTCCCGGCGGATCATGAAAAAGCCGCTCATCGGGTCCGTGACCGTTGCCCCGGCCATCTGATTGAAAAACCATTTGCCGAGATCGCTGAGCTTCTGCCGGGCGGCCGAGAGACCGTCCCCGTCGGCCACCCGCGTGCCGATCGCCAAGTCGAACGACCCCGCCTCCAGCGCGCCGTACATCTTCGGAAGGATACGCTCGTCGTGCTGGAGATCGCCGTCGATGACCGCGACGAAATCCGCGCTCGAAGACATCCAGCCCTCGATGACAGCGCCGGCGAGACCCGTGCGGTTGACGCGCCTGAGACAGCGCAGACGCCGGTCCGACGCCGCGATCGTGAAGGCGATCTCCGACGTCCCGTCGGGGGAATTGTCGTCGACGACGATCATCTCCCAGGGCAGGCCGTGCAGCGCCGTCTTCATGCGTTCGAACAGAGCGGCGATATTGGCGGCCTCGCGATAGGTCGGCACCACCACCGAAAGAGTCGGCCGCGATATCGCCGCCGCTGTGTCTGGATCCACTTTGCTTTTCTCTTGCGGCGTCGGGAAAGTCTACCCGCCGGGCGCGCCCGGATAAGGGAGGGGAAGCCTCCGCGTCAAGCCATGGACCGGAACGAGCGCAAGTTCGACGGCAGGAGCGCCGTTCCGCATCAGTGTACTGAATCGCGTCTTTCCGATCTCCCCCGAACTGAGTGTCGCCGCCGTCGCGCGCGCCAGGGGAGCCTCCGCCGGGCGCGCGACGAGGACCCCGTCGCGTCCGATCAGCGCACCGCCGTCGCGCGCGTAGGCCCAGCCGCGTGGATCGTCCGAAATGACAAAGACCGGCACGCCGGGCCCGAGCGCGAGCGCGATCTTTCCCGCGTCCGACCAGTGGGTGGACAGCACGAAAGCGGGCGGGGGGTCGAGAAGCGGCGCGGATCGCAAGCCGCTCCAGGAGAAGGCTTCCAGCGTCGGGTCGGCCACACCCGGCCGCAGCGGCAGCAGCCGCAAGGGGAAGCCGGTCGCGCCCTGCAGGGCGAAGAGGGCCGCCGCGGCGGCGAGCATTCCGCAGGAGAGGATCGCCCAGCGCCGCAGCGCGGCGGCGGAGGCCGCGCGTTCGTCAATCCACGCGCCGAGCAACGGATAGGCGAAAAACCAGCCGGGCATTGTCCATTGAGGCAGGCCCCGTGCGCCCCATAGCGGCGTCAGCGTGAAAAGGACGATTGGCGGCAGGGCGAGGCAGAAGAGGAAAAACTTCCGCTCGTCCCGTCGCGAGCACCAGGCCTCCGCCAGCGCAAGGACCAGGACAATGAAGATCCAAGGCATCAGATAGGCGATTTCGCCAAGGGTCATGACGAGCGCCTGGGCTGGCTTGAGACCTAGTCCGGGCGCGGCCCGGGCACCCTGGAAAACGAAGGACGTCCAGCGGTGCTCGGAGTTCCAGACGAAGACCGGCGTGGCCATCGCGAGCGCAAGCGCAGCAGCGGCGTAAGGCGCCGGATCGCTCAGCCAGCGCCGGCGTTCCGCGGTCAGAACTACGAAAGCCGCAAGCCCAGCGACGCTGAGCACGGCGCTGTATTTCGACAGTCCCGCTAGGCCGAATCCTGCGCCCGCCGAGAGCCAGAGAAGCCAGATCGCCCGCCTGCCAGTGGGCCTGACGAAGAACAACTCCGCCAACGCCCAGGCTGCGACGGAGAGCCCGAACAATAAGAGACCGTCCGGGACAATCCACGTCCCTGCGGAGGCGAAGAAGAAAGGGCTGACGTTGACAGCGAACAACGCGACGAGCCCCGCGCGTCCGCCAAACAGGCCGTACGTCAGACGATAGAGAGTCCAGCCCGTCACGGCGAACAGCGCGATGAACGGCAGTCGGGCGCCAGCCCCTTCGCCGAGGGCGCGCGCTGCGAAATGGACAATCCATTGATGTAAGGGCGGATGGTCGAAATAAGAGAGGTTCAGGGCCCTCGCGATCGCGAGCGTGTAGCTCTCGTCAATCCCGGGCCCGAGCGCGAAGGCGAAAGTGAGTCTCCGCAGCGAGAAAGCCCGTGAGAATGACGATGGCGCGGCGGTCATATCGCTCAATCCGGAGCAACGGCCTGTCCTGCGCCAGTCACGTCGTCAACGGATCGGCGGTCCCCGCCGCCGATCCGGGCACGAATTTGTCGAAAGCCGCCCAGAACTGGCGTCGAAAGACGTCGTGTTCGATCAGGATTTCGTGCTTGGCGCCGTCGATAATGATAATCCGTCCGGTGTTGGATCGCATCGCGAAGCTTTCGGCCGCGGCGGTGTCGACCACTCGATCGGCTCCGGACGCGATGATCAGCGTCGGCGTCTGGAGCCTCCGGGGAAAATTTGGCTCGTCGAAGCGGTTCCACAGGCGGAACGCGGCATGCGCCCAACCGACGGTCGGGCCGCCGAGACCAAGATGGGGAGCGTCCTTGGCCAATTTGGCGATGCGCGCGAACCGGACCGGGTCGGTGGTGAAGACGTTTCCCTCATAGGGAGCAGACCACAGGTTTCTGGACCCTTCACCCGGGATGAAGGCTGCTCCCATGCCGACGGCGTCCAACCCTTCCAACAGAAATCGCATCGGGCCACGGTGGTTGACGTTTTTCACGGCGATCATCGGGGAGGTCAACACGAGGCGTTCAAAAGGACAAAGACCCGCTTCATCAACCATTAGGGCAATCGCCGCTCCCATTGAATGACAGAGACCAAAAAAGGGAGGCGGGCAGTACGGCCTGAGGATTGAATGGACTAAAGCGCTGACGTCGCGTCCGAAAAAGGAGAAATCATCAATATGCCCCTTGCTTGCGTTCCGCAACGGCCGTTCTGATCCACCTTGGCCACGCCAATCCATGCTGACGACGGCGAAGCCGCGAGAGAGGAGATCAGCCGCCACTTCAAAATACTTTTCGATGAATTCTCCCCGGCCGCCGAGAATGGCGATCGTTCCGCGGCCGTTCGACGCTGATGTCCAACGGGCGGTGCGCAATCGCACACCGTCTGTCGCGTAAACATCCTGTTCGACGGCTCCGGGAGGCGACGGATTGTCGAAAGTGGAGACCAATGCCATCGCAGCATCTCAGGGAAAGGCACCCGGCGTCTTATCAGCGCCTCGGTCTAATAGCCAATCGCGCGGAAGTGCAGGCGTTCAGGTTGAACGCCAGGAGGCCGTGCGAAACGCTTCGGCCGCAGTACAGCAACAATTCCTCTTGATATATATAGCACGCTCAAAATCTACGAGACCGATCTCAACCGCCGTCGGAATCTTCGGCGCGCCATCCCCCCAGAACTCACACATATCCGAGATCGCTCATGAGTGGACCCCAATTCGATAGTTTTGGCGTCGACGATCTCGAAGCCGATCCAGTTGACGAGGATGGCGTCCTTGGCCTCGCGGATCGGAACCGCCTCGATCCAGCGATAACGGAACGTCTCTTTCGAGGTGCGGCGGCGCGCTTTCTCCTCGTGGCTCGAAAGCTCGGCCCCGGCGATGAAGTCGTAGAGCGCCTTGTGCGAGGTTTCCTTGGCGGTGAAGATGAAATCATCGCCGGCGTCCGTGACCATCTTGGCGACGGGATGGCAGGCGAACAAATCGTCGCCCAGATAAATCGGCCGCAGCGGGGCGAGCCGCGCGCCATGCTTGCCGAACCAGCGCTTGACGGCATTACGCTCGCAGTCCTGTTTCTCGGCGCCGTCTCGGGTCGCGATGAATTCCGGCATCAAGGGCACGACCTTGGAATGGCCGGGCGCCACGACCGTCGCGGACAACAGGCTATGATAGTTCTCGGTCCTGCCGTTGGACCGCTTGCGGGTGAGACAGTTCGGACAGCCGAGCTTTTGCGAGCAGAAATACTCGGTTCCATCCCATGCAACCAAGGTTCTGCCGTCCAGCCGACTGAAGGCCTGTCGGATCGGGGGCTCGGTCAGCAGCGTTTCCATGCGCTCGAAACAAGGCTGCAAAAGCGCGGGGTCGGCCTCGTCCAGCCTGTCGCGGATATAATTGTCCGAAGGGATTCGACCGATCCCGAACAGCGTCTGGCAGTTGGAGCGGCCATGGCCCTTCTCCAGCGCGCGCTGAAAACGGAGAAACGACGCGCCCTGCATGAAAAACATCGCGAAAGCCGAGAGGCCGAAGTCGGCGATCTCGATATTGCCGCCACGCCCTTTTCGCGTGTCAGGAAAAGTCGCGCATACGGACTTCAACTTGGACAGAAGGGAGGGCAAAAGCTGCATCCCAACCGTGAATCAGACTTTTGCTGATTCGCGAATCCTGAAAATTCCATACTTTTAGAATTGCTGCCGCGGGGCCGCTTGCCTTGTGCAGGACGCTGTGGCAGAAGCCGCGTGCTTTCGGGCGCTCGCGCCCTCAGGATGCTGCAGTAGCTCAGTGGTAGAGCACTCCCTTGGTAAGGGAGAGGCCGAGAGTTCAATCCTCTCTTGCAGCACCATTTGATCGCATTGTCGCTCCGAACTGCACCAAACGCACCAAGCGGAATCCGGTCTTTCGTTCACGCTGTCAGAAGCGGTCGTTCGATGGCGCGGCGGCGGGCGGCGGGGGAAAACGGCCGGGCGAAGCGGCGGGGTCCGGCGTGCGTCGGATTGCCGGATGGCGTGGATCGGCGTTCGTGTCGGATTCGGGCCCGATGAATTCCACACCGCAGTCCTCTACCCGCCGCCAGGCGATCCGGGCCCGTCGACGAAAGCCGCGGGCGGCCTTCAGCTGGAGGACGACGTCTTCGTCGAGTCCGGCGCTGCGGCAGAGGAGTCGGGCTCCGCGCTCGCTCAGGTCCAGGACGACGCAATCCAACGCTCCGGCGGGCGCGCTCGAAGGAGCGGCGGAAAGTCGGCCGGACAGGAGAGTTCGGCGGCGCGTCTCTGTTCGTCGTTCGCACATGTCTTTTCCCCCAAAGCGGCTCCAGTCGCGCTGTCCGGCCGCCCTTCCCCAACGTCAGTCGGGCCCGGACGGCCGATCGCGGGGGGATCATCCGACGTCCGCATTAACGTCCCGGACATATTTTCATTCAAATTGCGTGCAGGCGGCACGAACTGCCGCAGGACGATCGGGACTCCGTTTCGACCGTGCGTTCAACCCGCGCGGACGGCGGCCGCGCGGGTTATGGCGGCGTGATGTCTCCGCTCACGTCCCAGAGGTCCTCCCAGCTCTGTCCATCTTTCCACAGGAACACCTGGCCCTTGATCAGGCGGCAGCCGTTGTCACGGCCGGCGATCTCCCGCATCTCCTCGTCGGTCAGCGGGTCTTCCGCGGCGGCCCTCAGGTTCGCCGTGTAGTTGCGCGGGCTGACGGAGAACGGAATTGGCGTCTGCCCGCGCTGCACCGCCCATTTGATGCAGATTGCGGCGGGATGGACGCCATGGCGCCCGGCGATCCGGACGATCACCGGATCTTCGAGGGGCGCTGTGTCTTCGGGCGTGCGGTCGCGCTCGGGGCGCCCCGGGGAGCCCAGCGGACAATAGCCGATCGGCTGTATTCCGTTGTCGGTCACGAACCGGAAGAGCTCGGGCTGCTGGAAATGCGGGTGGAGCTCCATCTCGTTGACAGCCGGCCTGATCCGCGCATCGCGCAAGAGGAGCCTCAGCTTGGGGATGGTCATGTTCGACGTGCCGACGTGCCGGACCAGTCCGCGATCGACCAGTTCCTCCATCGCGCGCCAGGTCGTCATGAAGTCCGCATGGATGTAGGGCCGGGCTTCCGGGCTGCGCGAGGTCACGTCGCAGCCGGGCGGGTGGAAGTTCGGGAAGGGCCAGTGCACGAGGAACAGGTCGAGAGTGTCGAGTCGCAGGTCGGCCAGCGACTTGAGACACGATTCGATCACGTTCCTTTCGCCGTGCATGTCGTTCCAGAGCTTCGAAGTGACCCAAAGCTCCTCCCGCTTCACGCCGCCGCGGATGACCGCTTCGAGCGAGGCTCCGACAGCCGCCTCGTTTCCATAGACGGAGGCGCAGTCGAAATGCCTGTAGCCGACCGCCGCCGCGCCTTTGACCGCCTCCGCGACCCTGTCCGGACCCACGGCGTCGGATCCGAACGTGCCGAGCCCGACGGCCGGCATGGTCGCGCCGGTGTAAAGTTTTCTTTGCGGAATCGCCGCCGGATCGACGGGCTTCAAGCCCGTTTCGTTCGCCATGCTCATATCAATTGCTCGTTTCGCAAAAATTTGGCCAAAGGATAGAACCGCCGGCAGATGGCGACAAGAACGAACCAGAAGTCGGTCGCACAGGAGGGCCGGATGGGGTGTGGCCCGCTGCTTCAAGGGCGACAGGCTGGCACGACCAAAGAGCGAGCCTTCGACGACGCATTCCTGCCTTCCACACCCCATCCGTCGGGTTTCGCCCGACACCACCGGGTCTTCGCCCGGGGGCAGGCACTTCTCCACTTCGTGGAGAAGGGGCGCGAAACAGCCGAAATGTTCGAGCGAGACAGACCTTTGTTCTCGCGGCGTCCGTCCGACTACGCAAATGCGTGCATGCCACAGAGCAGAGCGGAGAAGGCTTCAGGACCGGATGCGCAAGCCCCCTCAGTCGACCTTGACCTCGACGCCGTCCTGGCTCCAACGGGTGTGAAAGACGCCAGGCCTGTCCAGGCGGCGGTAGGTATGGGCGCCGAAATAGTCGCGCAGGCCCTGTAGCAGGTTGGCGGGGCCGCGGGCCCGGCGGAAGCCGTCGTAATAGGCGAGGGTCGAGGAGAAGGCCGGCGTGGCGACGCCGTTCGCGATCGCGAGCCCGACGACCTTCCGCCAGGCGCCTTCGGCGCCTGCGACCGCGTCTCGGAAATGCCCGGCGAGGAGAAGGCTCGCAAGAGCCGGCTCGCGCTCGAAAGCCTCCATGATCCGGTCGAGCATGCGCGCGCGGATGATGCAGCCGGCGCGCCAGATCGAGGCGATTTCGTCGAGGTTCAGCCGCCAGCCGAATTGCGCGCTCGCCGCGCTCATCTGCTCGAACCCCTGCGCGTAGGCGACGATCTTGGCGGCGTAGAGCGCATTGCGGATGGCCTCGATGTCGACCGGCTCCGCCGTGCGCGCCGGCGCCGGCGGATGCGGAAAAACAGTCTCCGCGTTGGCGCGCAGCTCGCGCCGGCTCGACAGGGCGCGCGCGAACACCGCCTCGGTGATCGCGGTGATCGGCACGCCGAGATCGAGCGCGGACTGGGCCGTCCAGCGGCCGGTGCCCTTCTGCTCGGCTTCGTCGAGGATTTTGTCGACCAGCGGCGCGCCGCTCGCGTCCCGCTTGCGCAGCACCTCGGCGGAAATGTCGATGAGATAGGAATCGAGCGCGCTCGACTTCCAGCCGGCGAACGCGTCGCCGATCTCGGGCGCCGATAGTCCATAGACCGTCTTCAGGAGATCGTAGGTCTCGGCAATCAGCTGCATGTCGGCGTATTCGATGCCGTTGTGCACCATCTTGACATAGTGGCCGGCGCCGTCGGGGCCGATATAGGCGCAACACGGGCGGCCCGCAGCCTTGGCCGCCATTCTCGTGAGGAACGGCGCAATCCGCTCGTAGGCGGCGCGGTCGCCGCCCGGCATCATGCTGGGGCCGTGCAGCGCGCCCTCTTCACCGCCGGACACGCCCATGCCGACGAAGCGGATCCGCTTCGCCTCGCACGATTTGGCGCGCCTTATCGTGTCCGTGAACAGTGAATTGCCGGCGTCGATCAGGATGTCGTCCGGATCGAGATGCGGAATGAGTTCGTCGACGACATCGTCGACCGGCCTGCCTGCCTGGACCAGGACAATGACGATCCGCGGCTTGCTCAGCGCGGCGACGAACTCGGCGATGCTTTTCGTCGGACTGAAGCGCCCTTCGCCGCCGTGATCGCGGACCAGTTCATCGGTGCGCTCCGCATGCCGGTTAAAGAGGGCCACGCCGAACCCGCGGCCCGCGGCGTTGCGCGCGAGGTTGGCGCCCATGACGGCCAATCCAAGCACGCCAAGATCGGCTTTCTGCCCTACCGTCATTGACCTTCTCCCGGGTGAGTCGCGCCGCTCCGGCTTTCATCGGCGTGTGTTGCGCGCGCTGACCCTAGCGAGCGTCGTAGGCATAAGCATGGTCGTCAAGACCGTGGGCGGCCACAAAGCATTCGGCTTTGGACCCTTCCGGACAGCGATCGAAGCCCCCAAAAGGAAGTTCGCGGCGGATGCGGCTGCAGCCAAGCCTCACCCCCCGCCGCGGAACCGCGTCACGTGCGGCGCCGGTGGGTTCGGGCGCTCCTTCACCGAGCGCTCGTAGGCGAGGACCGCTTTCAGCGCGGGATCGAGGACCCAGGGAAATAGGAAGGCGACGTTCAGCTGCTCTCCGGGGTCCATCTCGATGTTGAAGATTTTTGGATAGCCGTTCATATCGCTGCTGGCCGCTTCCAGGCCCCCGAGGCGCTCCGCTCCTTCGCCGACCGGACGGATGTCGCGATAATAGACACGCCACTGCTTCCAGCGCACGGCGACCAGATCCGGCCCGATGAAGGTCAGCAACTGCTCTCGATGCCCCGTCGCGCTCTCGCCGATGAGCACGTCGCTCTGGTCGATTCCATCGAACGGCCGGTCAGCGGGCAACCTGCCGCCGATGAGGCCCGCGAGCGTCGGGAGAAAGTCCATCTCGGGGAACATGGCGTAGGACGACGTGTCCGGGCTCACGTGGCCGGGCCAGCGGATGAAAGCGAAGGTCCGGTTGGAGCCCTCGCTCGCGTCGCCCAGCTCTCCCCGGAACGGCCCGCTGAAGCCGGAATCGGGCGTGCTGCTGTTGCCGAGCTCTTCCGGGAGCGCGTGCTGCATCCGGAAGCCACGCCGCTGATCGAGACCGCCGAGGACGCGCTCGCTGTCACCCTGCACGAGACCGGTGGCGTCGATCTCGACCGCATTGCCGAACTTTTGGGCCGTTCCCGCGAGACAGCGATCGCGGAACTCGGCGAGCGCATCTTTCTCGATCCGGAACCTGCCCTCGCCCACAACAGGGACGTCTGGGTGACGGCCGACGCCTATCTCTCGGGCAAAATCCGCACCAAGCTCGCCGCGGCGGTCGCCGCCGCGAGCTTGGACGAACGCTATCGGCGCAATGTCGCAGCCCTCGAAAAGACCCTGCCCGAGGACCTGAAGCCCTCCGACATCACCGCCCGCCTCGGCGCGCCTTGGATCCCCGCCGACGTCGTCGCCGCTTTCTCTGAGGACGTGCTCGGCGTCAAGACGCTCGTGTATCATACGTCGAGATCACGACCTGGTCGATCAATGTCCATGCTTTCGCGCCGGTCGCGACCTCCTCGACCGATTGGGGCACGTCCCGCCGGCACGCCGGCGAGCTCCTGAAGGACGCGCTCAACGCGTCGTTGCCCCAGATCTATAATGTCTTCACCGAGGATGGGGCCGAGAAGCGCGTCCTCAACGCCGCCGACACGGAATCAGCCCGACGCCTTGCAGGAGCGCGGCATTCAGAAAATCGACGCCTGGGCGGCCAATTTCGGGGAGACGAGGACCGAACTCGAGCTTCAGCCCTCCGGCCTCTACAAGTCTGTCACCAGCTTCTGCGAATTCGTCAACGTCCCCGACCTCATGGCGATCACTCGCATGTCGACGGACGTGGTGCTCAAATCCGACCTGCGCCAGTATCTCCGGTTGCCCGCGATCGCGCGCGGGCGACGCCAGATCATGGCGGCCCCGGCGAGCGAGGCCTTCCTCGCCTATCAGCGCCATCTCGCAGAGCGCATCAAGGCGATCGAGCAGCGCCAGCGGAAACCGCAGAAGGGCGAGGAGATACAGAGCTTTGCTGAAGCTCTGGCGCGGAAATTCCTGAGCGATGAACTTCATCAGCGCGTTTGCGAATTTTGCCTTGTCCTCGGCGGTGCTCCATTGCGTTGCGGTGAAGTGATCGGGTTCGAACGCGGGCGTCGTGAGCGCGCGAACGATTGTTGAGAGCAGCGTCGCTCGTCTCCTGTCGGGAGGGGTTCATGGGGCGAAGGGGCGTTTGCGTTGCCGATCGTCGCGTGACGGTCAGGCGGCGGCTTCGGTTGCTTCGGGCGGAGCGACGGCGGCGGGCGTGGCCGCGAGCGAGGCTTCGAGCTCAGCCATTTCGGCGCGCTTCTCGTCGAGCACGGCCTGATGGGGGAAGGCGTCGCAAAGCCGCGCCTTGAAGCCCGGCATCCAGCCGGAGACTCCGGCGACGGTGCGGCGTTCCTCGGCGAGCTCGACTTCGAACCGGCTCAGCGCCAATTCGAGGCGCGAGACGAGGCCGAGCGGGGTCACGTCTTTCTCACAGGCGATCGGGTCGGACCGGGACGCGCGCCCGAGTTTGAGTTCGAGTTCGAGTTCGTCGAAGGTGGTGATCCTCGCCTCGATTGCGAAGCCGCCGAGCGCGCCGACGAGCGCGGTCTCGCCCGGTTTTTTCGACTTTAGCTTTTTGGCGAGCGCAATCAGCGCCTCGCCCGCAGCCTTGCGCTCCCGCGTCGGCGTTCGCCGGGCGAGGTCTTGCGCGATCTCGGCGATCCTCTGCGTAGCGCCGGCGAGGCTCTTCTCGCTGTAGCTGATCTTGCGGCGAATCGCGAGTTGGTCGTCGAAATGGCTGTCGCGCAAGCGTTCGAGACGCGCGATCTCGGACGCGATCAACGGCTCAACAATACGTTCGGGCATATCGCGCATACCAGCCAAGACAAGTACTATTCCGCCTACTTCGAGAGCGACGCCGACAAGGTGGTTTTCCTCGATCAGACGCTTCGTTGGCGTTGCTACGACGATCCGACCTACACAGTCTGCGACGTCGAGCGCGCCGTCCAGCGGCGCCTGCGGGCCACCAACGTGATCGAAGTGTTCCGCATGCGCGAGGCCGATGCGAGCCGCAAGCGCGAGCTCGACATCCTCGCTCGCTTGCAAGCGAAATACGGCGCCAACCGCGAGTCTCCCTCGTCCTCGCCGCAAACCTCGCCGCCATAGGCCGACCTGTTCGCGATATGACGTGAAGATCAGACCGAGGATGAGGAAATGGCTCAAACTGATCTTCGACAGTTGGCGCCTGTCGCAGGCTCCATCTGTCCCGCAAGCCCGGAAACAATGCTGCCGGCAATGCCCGGATCGTAAGCAACCGCGCCGCTGATGTCGGCTGTGTAGGTCGAGTAGATCATTTGGAACGCGCCCGCCGCGCTGCTCCCGGACGCGGCGCCGACGTTCTGGCAGTTCGATTCCATCGCGCCGGTCACAGCGAGCGCTGTCAGGCTGACACCCATCGCCGAGGCCGCCGCTTCGGCTTGCGAACCCCAATCCTGAGTCGCCATCATGTTATGGGCGTCGCCGCTTCCGCCGCTGCTGACGATTCCGCCGCTGCTTCCTCCGCTGTCGTCAACGCCCGAAGTCGATCCGCCCGCTGGTGACGAGCCGCCGACCGGAAACGAAAAAGCCGGCAGCCCCGGCTCCTGAAACGTGGGCTTGACCTGCACCGGCAATCCATTCGGCAGCACAATGCTGGGATCAGCATGGGCCTCCCCTATCGCGCTCATTCCGACCCCGAGAACGACGCTTGCCGTCGTGCATCGCGCTCGCAAGCGCCCGCCATGCGGCGGCCTGCTCGCACCGCAAAGCCCCAAGTGCGTATTCCCGAACATGAAGCCTCCTTCCGAACAAGAGGCCCCAATCGTTCGCGGCGACGGCGCGAACAAGAACAGCGAATTTCGAGGCCGAGCCAGAAAGACAGGAGTGCCGGAATGGGCGCGCGTCAATGCACCCTTCCCGGCTTTTGTGGGCGGGGTTGGGGTGCGGCTCACCTTCGGGCCAGCGGGGGCGACCCGGGCGCGCGGCGCGGTCGGCGGTCGCGCTTGAGGCATGGCGCGTCTTCAACGCGCCATTTCGCAATCGGTGCGGCAGGGCGGCGTTCGCGCGCTCGCCCCGCGGACCGAGGCCGCCGCATGAACGACGCCGCATTGCGCCGCCCGACTGACCGTCTGGAGAAGGAGAAAGCGAAGCCTGAGCAAGCCTCGGGCGGGGCGCTCGCTGCGGCCTTGATCGTAACCTTAGCTCTGGCCGGGTGGTCGGGCTGTAGATCTGGTATCTCGCGGCCCCCAGCCTCTGATCATCCAGGGCGAAGCCGACGCGACCCGCGTCGACATCGCCGCGCTCGGGCCTGAGCATCAGATTCAGAAACCCAATCTCGTCACCCGCATGACGCCGTTCGGCAAGTTCACGCGGCTCGGTTCGCAAGTGGAGATGTCCGAGCCTCCGGAAGACTGGGCGGATCCGATTTTGGTGCCGAGAGGCTCCTCCCTGCCGGTGTGGCTCCCAAGACAGTAAACAAGCAGCAAGAATAAAGCGGCAATTGCCCGCTTTGAGGGGCCCCCAACCCTAAAACTCCCGACTTTGCCGGGGGATGTTTACCCGAATAGCGCAGCAGATGGAAATGTCTGCGGGTTGCGGAAACCGGGTCAAATGGCTACCGCAAGCCAATGTCGATCTCGGCCAATGCCTGCCCCCGCAACCAACGTTCCCTGTCGAGCCCCGGCCCAAAAGGCCGGGGGCTTTTTTGTTTGGCGGTCTGGGGCGGAGCGATGCTCAGGACCTCTGGTGTCGGGTTCCGCCTCGCTCATTGCGCCCTCTCTCTTGACTTGGTTGGCAGGAGACCACCCCTGCGTTAAGCTGACAGCACCAAAACCATCCTAGCACGCCGATCCGCTGTTTCTGAAAACCGCGAGAAAGGCCGGGGTTTCCTCTTTGGCATTGGCTGGGCACAAATGGCGAAAGATCCGACCGTTGGGCGGAGTAAGGCGGCTCGCGAATCCGTCCTCGTGGACTTCGCGCTGCAAGGCGGCGGTTCGCATGGCGCGTTCACCTGGGGCGTGCTCGACCGGCTTCTCGAGGAGCCGTGGCTCACAATCGAGGCGATCTCCGGTACGTCCGCTGGCGCGATGAATGCGGCGGTGCTTGTAAGCGGCTATATGCAGCGCGGCGCCGAAGGGGCGCGGGCGGCGCTCGACGCTTACTGGGGCCGCGTCGCGAAGGCGGCGAAGTTCAGCCCGCTCCAGCGCTCGCCGATCGATCGGCTGATGAACCGCTGGACGCTCGATACATCTCCGGCCTACCTCGCCATGGACCTGATGAGCCGGGTCCTCTCGCCGTATGATTTGAATCCTCTGGGCCTCAATCCGATCAGTTCGATTCTTGCCGAAAGCATCGATTTCGCCCACCTCGCCGAGGCGCCGATTAAACTCTTTATCACCGCGACCAATGTCCACACCGGTCGCGGTCGCGTCTTCCGCAACAAGGAGATCACGCCGGACGTCCTTCTTGCTTCCGCCTGCCTGCCGACCATGTTCCAGGCGATCGAGATCGACGGCGAGCCTTACTGGGACGGGGGCTTCGCCGGCAACCCGACCATGACGCCGCTGGTGCGAGAAAGCGACGCGCCCGATACGATTCTCGTCCAGATCAACCCGCGCGTGCGGGCCGACACGCCGCGCACCGCCAGCGAGATTCTGAACCGCCTAAACGAGATTTCCTTCAATTCGCCCCTGATGAAGGAATTGCGGATGATGGCGCTGCTCCGGCAGGCGGCCGATCCAGGAACGGGCGAGGGAGCGCGTTGGGCTCGCATGCGCACGCACAGGATCATGACCGACAAGCTCGCCGAACTCGGCGCCTCGTCGAAGCTCAATGCGGAAGGGGAGTTCCTGGCGTTGCTGAAGGAAGAGGGGCGGCGCAGCGCCGATGAGTTCCTGGTCGCGCACGGCGATGATATCGGCAAGCGTTCGACCATCGAACTCGACGAGTTGCTGGCGGAGTGCTGACGGATGAGCTTTGCCTGACCTCGTCGGGCTCCTCGGCATTCTGGTCGGGCTCGCCCTCCTGATCTGGCTCGCCTTCAAAGGCTGGAGCGTTCTTCTGCTCGCGCCAATCGCCGCTGTCGTGGCGGCGCTCTTCTCGCAGGAGCCGATCCTCGCGCATTGGACCCAGACCTTCATGCGCAGCGCCGCCGGGTTCCTCGCCCAATTCTTCCCGCTCTTCCTGCTGGGCGCGCTGTTCGGCAAGCTGATGGAGGACAGCGGCTCGGTGGCCGCGATCGCCAATTTCATGACCCGGAAGCTCGGCGCCCGGCGCGCCATTCTCGCGGTCGTTCTCGGCGGAGCGATCGTTACATTCGGCGGCGTGAGCCTGTTCGTCGCCATATTCGTGATCGCGCCGATGGCGCAGGGTCTGTTCCGATCGGGCGGCATCCCTCGCCGCCTGATGCCCGCAGCGATCATGCTCGGCACCTCGACCTTCACCATGTCGGCGATGCCCGGCACGCCGTCGATTCAAAACACCATCCCCATGCCTTTCTTCGGCACGACGCCGTTCGCTGCGCCGGGTCTCGGCCTGATTGCGTCGCTGATCATGTTCGGCTTCGGCATGTGGTGGCTCGGCCGAGAGCAGACCGCGGCGCACGCGCGGGGCGAGGGTTTTGGGGACGGCGCGCCTCCGACAGCCAAAAGCCTAGTCGACGACGAGACCCTGCGCGAGCGTGCGACGACGGCGCGGGAATTCGATCCCGCCGAGATCGGACACGGAAAGACGGCGTCCGCGGAGCCCTCGATCGTCGCCGCGGCGGCGCCGATCGTCGTCGTCATTCTGGTCAACCTCCTGCTGTCGCTCATCGTCATGCCGAGGCTCGACCTCGGTTTTCTCGCGAGGCCCGAGTGGGGCTCGACCACGCCCGCGGCGGTGACGGGCGTATGGTCGGTCATGACCGCGCTCACCTGCGCGATCCTGACGGTTCTCGCGCTCAATGTCCGACGGATACCCGATTTGCGCGCATCCATGGACGCCGGCGTCAACGCCTCTGCGCTTCCAGCCATCAGCGTTGCGAGCCTCGTCGGATTCGGCGCGGTCGTTGCGGCGATGCCGGCCTTTGCCGTCGTGCGCGACGCCGTGCTCGGTATCGGCGGCGGCCCGCTGGTGTCGCTGGCGGTCGCCACGAACACGCTGGCGGCGCTGACCGGTTCCGCGTCGGGCGGGTTGACCATCGCCCTAGATGCGCTCGGCGGGGTCTATCTCGAGCGCGCGGCCGAGATCGGCATGGATCCGGCGCTACTCCATCGCGTCGCCGTGATCGGTTCGGGGACCCTCGACAGCCTGCCGCACAACGGAGCCGTGGTCACACTTTTGTCCGTCTGTGGTTCGACACACCGGGAAAGCTACAAGGACATCTTCATGGTCGCGATCCTGGGCGCGATTGTCGCGCTGGTCGTCGTTATCGCTCTCGGGTCCGCACTCGGCTCTTTTTGATCGCGCGGCGAATCGCGGCCCCTTGCGGCTCAGGCCGCGACTTCGACCTTCTCGGACCTCTTGGCGCCATAGAGCGTGATGTAGAAGACGGGCAGGACGAGAAGCGTCAGCATCGTCGCGACGAACAGGCCTCCCATGATGGCAAACGCCATCGGCCCCCAGAACACGGTCGGGGCGATCGGGATCATGCCGAGGACGGTCGAGATCGCGGTCAGCATGATCGGGCGAAAGCGAGACACCGTCGCCTCGACCACGGCATCCCATATTTTGCGCCCCTGAGCCCTCTCGGTCTCGATCTGGTCGATCAGGATGACGGCGTTGCGTGCGATCATGCCGACGAGCGCCAGAATCCCGAGAATCGCGACAAATCCAAGCGGCCTGTTGAAGACGAGCAGCGCCAGCACAATTCCGATCAGTCCCAGCGGAACCGTGGCGATGACCAGGAAGACTCGACCGAAACTGTGCAGCTGCGCCATCAGGAAGACCAGCATCAGAAGGAAGGCGACAGGCAGCATGGCGAAAACCGATGCCTGCGACTGCGCGCTTTCTTCGACGGTTCCACCGACCGCGATATGATAGCCCCTCGGCAGGCTCTCCTGCAGCTTGTCGATCGCTGGCGTCAGCGAGCGGACCGCGCTCTCCGGAGTCGCGCCGGCCCCGACGTCAGCCTCGACCGTCAAAGTCGGAACGCGGTCGCGCCGCCAGATAAGCGGGAATTCCTGATCGAAGTCGAACGTCGCGACCTGGCTCAGCGGCACGGTGCGCCCGTTGGGAAGCGGCAGCTGCAAGGAACGTAGCGTGGAGAGCGAGACGCGCTGCTCGTCGTTCGCCCGGGCGACGACGTTGACGAGATAGATGTCGTCGCGCACCTGCGTCACCGGCGTTCCGGTCATCACCGTGTTCAGCACTTCGGCGAGGGCCTGCGAATTCAACCCCACAAGCCGGGCCTGGTCCTGATCGATCTTGATGCGGACCTCACGGGCCGGCTCGATCCAGTCGAAATTGACCAGCCTCAGGTTCGAATTCGAACCCATGATCTGCCCAAGCTTCAGAGCGATTGCTCGTACTTGCGGGATGTCGGGACCGCTGACCCTGTATTTCACCGGCCAGCCGACGGGCGGCCCCAGCTCGAGCGGCGAAACGCGGGCGACGACACTCGGGAGTTGCTCTGCCAGCTCTTTCTCGAGCCTGGCGTGCAGCCGGTCGCGCGCCTTCACATCCTTGGCGATGATGACGGCCTGGGAAAAGAAGTCGTTGGCCAATTGGACGTCGAGGGGAAGATAGAAGCGGATGGCGCCACGTCCGACATAGGTGCTCCAGCTCGCGACGTCCGGATCGCTCTTCAGCATAGCGTCCAATTTGGTCGCGACCGCGTCGCTGGCGAAGATCGAAGCGTTCTGCGGCAAGGTGAGGTCGACGACGAGTTCGGGGCGATCGGAGGCGGGGAAAAACTGCCGTGGCACAAAAGGCAGCGCCAGCAGGGCCAGGATGAAACAGCCAAGCGTCACCGCGATGGTGAGCCACCGCACCCGCATCACCCCGACGAGGATCGATCGGAAAATTCGCTCGACCATCCCGGGCCCGGCGGAAGCCGCCGTGTCCGGCTTCTTGAGGAACCATACGCCAAGCAGGGGCGCGAACAGGACCGCCACGAACCAAGACACGACCAGCGCAATCGTGACGACCGCGAAGATTGAGAAGGTGTATTCGCCGGCCGCGCTCCGCGCGAAGCCGATCGGCACGAAGCCGGCGATTGTGACCAGGGTGCCGGTCAGCATCGGAAACGCCAGTGTCCGATAGGCGAAGGACGCCGCCTTTTCCTTGCTGTCGCCCTGCGCGAGGCGCGTGGTCATCACGTCGATGGTCGTCATCGCACTGTCGACAAGCAGGCTGAGCGAGATGATCAGCGCGCCAAGAGAAATCCGCTGGAGGTCGATATTCATCGCCTCCATGATCGGGAACACGATCGCGATCGTAAGCGGGATGGTCAGGGCGACGACCGAGCCGGGCCTGAGGCCGAGACTGATGATGCTCACCGCCATGATGATAGCGATCGCCTGCCAGAGCGATTCCATGAATTCGCTGATGGCGGTCTTGACCACGACCGGCTGATCGGAGACCAGCGTCGCGTCGATGCCGAGCGGCAGGTCCGCGACGCTCTCGTCGATCGCTTTTTTCACGTTATTGCCGAGCGCCAAAATATCGCCGCCGTCGCGCATGGCGATCGCGAGGCCGATCGCCGGCTTGCCATTGACGCGAAACATCGGCTGCGGGGGATCGGAATAGGCGCGGCGCACCTGGGCGATGTCACGCAGCCGGATCAAGCGCCCGTTCGACAGGAAGTTGACGTCGAGAATGTCCCCTTCGGAAGAGAAGGCGCCGGACACCCGCAAAGACAGGGTCTCGTCTCCGGTCTGAAGCGCGCCAGCGGGGCTGACGGCGTTCTGCGCCCTCAGCGCGGCGATCAATGCGGTGCGGTCGATCCCGAGGCCGGCGAGTTGCTCGGTTGAAAACTCGACGAAGATCTGCTCATCCTGCGCGCCGATGATCTCGATTTTCGAGACGTCGGGAACCTGCAGGAGCCGGGAGCGGATCTCTTCGACGTGATCGCGCAATTCGCGATGGGTGAAGCCGTCGGCGGCGAAGCCGTAGATCAGGCCGAAGGTGTCGCCGAAGTCGTCGTTGAAGCCCGGTCCGACGACTCCGGTCGGTAGGGTGCCGCGAATGTCGCCGACGTTCTTGCGGACCTGATACCAGATGTCCGGGACGTCGGAGGCTTTCGTCGAGCCCTTGAGATTGACAAAAATGGTGGCGAGGCCCGGCTTCGTATAGCTGCGCAGAAAGTCGAGGCCCTTGGTCTCCTGCAGCTTGCGTTCCAGGCGCTCGGTGACCTGCTTCAGCGTGTCGTCCATCGACGCGCCGGGCCAGGCAGCCTGCACGATCATGGTCCTGAAGGTGAACGGCGGGTCCTCGGCGCGGCCGAGCCGAGAATAGGAGAGGAGGCCGCCGACCGTCGCGGCGATCATCAGGAACACGATGAACGAACGATGCTTCAGCGCCCAATCGGAAAGGTTGAGGCTGCTCAAGAGGCCGCTCCGAGCAGCCTGACCTTCTGGCCCGGATGAAGGGCCTGCACGCCGGCCGTGACCACGACCTCTCCGCCCGTGAGCCCTCCTGAAACCACAACCGTTCCCGGATCGAACCGCTGCACTTCGACATTGTGGAGGGACACGGTCTGGGTCGACGGATCGACGAGCCAGACGGCGGGCCGGCCTTCAATCTGGGTCAGCGCGCTCGCCGGAATCGCGATGCCCGGGCCCGCATCCAGTTCCAGGCGCCCCGTCACTGTCGCGCCGAGTCGCATCGCCTCGGGGTGATCGATCAGGCTCATCCTCACCCGGAACGTGCGTGTGACGGGGTCGGCCTGAGGGTCGACAGTGCGGACGCGGGCCTTCGCGGTCACGGACTTGTCGTCGGTCAGGGTCACGAGGACGGTCGCATCCGGCGGCGCGGTACGCAGCACCTGGGCCGGGACGTCGAACACGGCGTCGCGGCCATCCTCGCGCGCCACCTGATAAATGGCCTGCCCCGGCTGCACGACTTCGCCCGCCTCGGCGTTCCTCGCGGTGATCGCGCCGGTCACGGTCGACTTCAGTTCGGTGAAGCTGACCCTGTCCTTAGCCTGGTCAAGCTGGGCGCGCGCGTCGTCGACCCGGGCCTGCGCGGTTTGCCGGGCCTGCCGGGCCTGATCGAAATTGACCCTCGTGGTGAAACCCCGGTCCATAAGGTGGGACTGGCGATCGAAGTTGTTGCTCGCCTCCTCCAATTGTCCTTCCGCCGCGGACAATGCGGCAGTGGCCGACCTCAACGCGTTCAGTTCGTCCACCGGATCGAGGGTCGCCAAAACCTTGTCCGGTTCGACCCGGTCGCCGACGTTGGCGAATCGCTTCAGGATGCGGCCGCCGATGCGAAAGGCGAGCGAGACTTCATTTTCCGCTGCAATCTGGCCGGTGAGGACGACCGTCTCGCCAACGTCGCCCTTGGCCGCCGTGATCGTGCGCACGGGACGCGGAGGCGCAGCCGGCTCGGTCGCCGTCTCTTGCCGGCAAGCGCCCAGCAAGAAGGCGAGCGCCGAAACAATCGGCAAAGCCCAAGCAAGGCGGCGCCCGCCGGTCGGAACAATCGTGCGCAGGGCCATCGCGGTCCTTAAGAAGTCAACTGGAGCGAGGGGCCGTGCGGCAGTCGCTGTCAAAGAGCCAATGCATGCCGGTTTGCCCGCGCCCAAATAAACTATAGCCATGGCTGGCCGACTTTCAAGCCGCCTTCCCTGCAACCGCATTCGGAGCCGGCATGTCGGACGCGCACTTCAGGAATACAACCCGGCGTCGAGTAGCGTGATCACTCCTGAACTCTCTTCGCCGGCTCGGCATTGGCGCAACAGGAGCGATATGGTAACTGCGCGTGGCTGTCGAACACCTACGAGCGGGTGCGGAGGAGCGTCGCAATGTTGGACCGCTTTTGTCGTTGCCCGGCGGCCCGAGAGCCTTTATCGGGCGCCCCAGGCGCGATACCTGCTTTTGCCGCAGGGCGCCGACCTTGAGTGCGGACGCAGGCGAACGACCGCCGGGCGCCGCCCTTGCGCGCGCAACACTCTTTTTCGTTTTCTGGCTCGCGATTTCGGGTTGGGACGTGAAGGATCTACCCGTTGGAATCGCGGCGGCCGCCGCGGCCACCTGGGCCAGTCTCGCTCTTCTACCGGCAAAAGGGTCGTGGCTTCGGCTCGGCGCGCTAGCGGCGCTTGCGACAAGTTTCTTCCGCGGCTCCGTCGTTTCCGGATTTGACGTCGCGAGACGCGCGCTACGCCCACAGCTCGACCTGCGCCCCGGATTCGTCACGGTGCCCCTTCATTTGCCGTCGGGGAACGCCCGCAACGCGTTCACGGCGCTCGCAAGCCTGATGCCGGGCACGCTGCCGGTCGGGATGGACGAGGAGTCGCTGCTCGTCCATGGCCTCGACGTCACTCAGCCGATCGCGCAGGACTTAGCGCAGGAGGAAGCTCTCTTTCTGCGGGTGCTCGGCGATGAATGACCTGCTTCTTGCGGCCGCGGGTTTCATCTTGCTCACAGTTGCGGTCGGCCTCGTCCGGGTGCTGAGAGGACCCGGCGACGTCGATCGAATGATGGCCGTGCAACTTCTCGGCACCGGGGGGATCGCCGCCCTTCTCCTGATCGCCTCGGCGACGACGGTAGCCGGCGTCGAAGACGTTGCGCTTGGCCTTGCGCTTCTTGCGGTCTTCGCATCGATCGCCTTCGTCAATAGCGCCGGGACGGATGACCCGGACTCGGGGGCCATGCGACAATGAGCCTCGCGATCGACCTTTTCAGCCTCGTTGCAATTGGCGCGGGGGCCTTCTTTTTCTTCGCCGGCACGGTCGGGCTCTTGCGCTTCCCCGATTCGCTCACGCGACTGCACGCGTTGACCAAGGCCGACAATCTCGGTCTTGGCCTCGTCGTCCTCGGGCTTCTCCCTCGCGCCGGAAGCCTGCTCGACGCGCTGAGGCTCATCGCGATCTGGGCCCTTGTCCAGATCTCGGGCGCCTCGACCGCCCAACTGATCGGGCGCGCGCTGCGCCGCCAGGTGGGCAAGTGAGCGTCCTTCAAATCCTCGATCTCGGTCTCGCGATCCTCGTCCTGGCGGTCGCTGCCTGGACCGTCGCTGCGCGTGAGCTTTTTGGCGCGGTCGTCACTTATGTGGCTTACGGACTCCTGCTGTCGATTGTCTGGGTTCGGCTCTATGCGCCGGATGTTGCGCTGACCGAGGCGGCAATCGGCAGCGGCGTGACCGGCGTCCTGCTGGTGACGTCGGGGGCGCGGCTCGGGCGTGCAGGAGCAGCGCGCGCCGTCCGGGCGCCAGGCCTTTCCCAGAGGATTTGCGCAGCCGCCCTTGCCATTCTGGCGGCGGCGGCGCTTGCCGCCGTCATCCTCCTGCTTCCGGACCCGGCCCCGACGCTTGCTCCCGAAGCGCGGCAAGGGCTTGCGGCGACAGGTCTCGGGAATCCCGTCACCGCGGTCCTGATCGCCTATCGTTCCTTCGACACGATGCTCGAGAAGATTGTGCTCCTTCTGGCGGTCGTCGGCGTCTGGTCGCTCGCGCCCGACCGGTTTTGGGGCGGCGCGCCCGCGCCCCTTGGCCGGGCGAAGCCCGAGGGCGCCCTGCTGTTTCTCGATCAGGCGCTGGTTCCGCTCGGGATCCTCGTCGGAGTTCATATGTTCTGGGTCGGCGCGGACCAGCCGGGCGGGGCCTTTCAGAGCGGCGCGATTCTCGCCGCAATGTGGATGATCGTGATGATCTCGCGGCTGTCCGAGCCGCCCCGCGTCAGCGCGCTGTGGCTGCGCCTTGCACTCGTCGCGGGACCGGCGGTCTTTCTCGTGATCGGCCTCGCTGGACCTGGAATGGCCGATGCGTACTTTGCCTATCCCGCGGGATTCGCAAAGCCGATCATCCTTGTTATTGAAGCCTTCATGGTGCTGACAATCGCGGCGACCCTGCCCATGCTGGTCGCAGGCCCGCCACGCCGGGGGCCGGAACGATGAGCGCGGCGACGCTGGCGGGACTGGTCGGCGCGGGGCTGGTCGGCTTGGGGCTCTATGGCCTCATCGTCAATCCTCAGCCGCTGCGCAAGATCCTGTCCTTCAACCTGATCGGCAGCGGCGCCTTCCTGGTGTTCGGCATTGTTGCCCGCAGGGGCGCCGCGGCCGGCTTTCCATTCGATCCGGTCCCTCAGGCCATGGTGATCACCGGCATTGTCGTCGCATTTGCGGCCAGCGCGCTCGCCGTGGCTATGATCCTTCGGATCCAGGAGGAGACGGGCAAGATCGAACTCGATCCCGAGGCGCCTGCGGAGCAGGGGGCGGACGCGCCATGATCGAGACGCCTGCTGCTCTTGCGGCGACGCCAGGCGGATCGCTGCTGGTGCTTGCGATCCTGTTGCCGGTCGCCGGAATTCTCCTGTCCTTCGTGCTCGGCGGCCGGTTCGCCGAACGCGTCGCGCTCGGGATATTGCCCATCGGGGTCGCGCTGGCGTTCGCGATCGCCGCCCTAGTCTGGCGCTCTGGCGGGCGGATTGTCTACAACGTCGCCGGAATTCCGCCTCCGCTCGGCATTTCCCTCCGGGCGGACGGCATATCGGCCGTCATGCTTGTAACGGCCGCGCTGGTGATCGCCGCGGCTGCGATCTATGCGCGCGCAAATTTCGCGACGCCCGAGGGCGCTGGAGAAGCGAGGGCCCCGCTGGCGTTCTGGATCCTGCTTCAGGCGATCTGGGCGGCCCTCGCCATCCTGTTCGTCGGCGGGGACCTCTTCAATCTCTACGTCGCGCTGGAACTCCTGACCTTCGCGGCGGTCCCGCTGGTCTGCCTGAGCGGAAAACCTGAGACGCTGGCGGCCGCGCTCCGATACCTCATGTTTGCGCTGTTCGGCTCCGTTTTCTACCTGCTGGGCGCAGCGCTGCTCTATGGAGCCTACGGGACGCTCGACATTGTGTTGCTCGCCGAGCGCGTTCGGCCCATGCCCGCCGTCTGGCTTGCGGCCGGACTGATGACGGCGGGGCTGCTTGCCAAGACGGCGCTGTTTCCACTGCATCTGTGGCTGCCTCCGGCTCACGCCAACGCGCCAGCGGCGGCCAGCGCCGTCCTGTCCGGACTGGTCGTCAAGGGATCGTTCTTCCTGACGGTCCGCCTCTGGTTCTATGTGCTGCCCGCGCTTCCGGGCGGCGGAGCGGAAGCCATTCTCGGGACGCTTGGGTCTGCGGCTATCCTGTTTGGCAGCGTGCTCGCGCTGAGGCAGCAACGGCTGAAGCTCCTGATCGCCTATTCGACGCTGGCGCAGATCGGTTACCTGTTTCTCATCTTTCCGCTCGCCTCGGGCGCCCATCCTTGGATCGCCGACGGATGGAGCGGCGGCATGATGCAGACGCTCTCCCACGCCTTCGCCAAGGCGGCGATGTTCCTGTCCGCCGGCCTTCTCGCCGAATTGCTCGGCCACGACCGCATCGCCGAGTTCGGCGGCGCGGGCCGCGCGATGCCGGCAACCTTTTTTGCCCTTGGTCTCGGTGGATTGTCGCTCATGGGCCTGCCGCCCAGTGGAGGCTTCGCGGCGAAATGGCTGCTTCTGCGAGCCTCGGTGGCGGCGGGCCAGTGGGTCTGGGCGGTCGTGATGCTGGCAGGCGGGCTGCTCGCCGCCGGCTATGTGTATCGCATCCTGGCCCCGGCGCTCATGGATCGCGCGATCGTCCTCGAGAAGCCGCCGCAGCGGAGTCGGGAGGCTATCGCTCTGGCGCTGGCGATCGTGGCGCTGGCGCTTGGATTCGCGCCGCAATCGTTTTTCGACTTTCTCCAGATCGGCCGCGCGGCCGCGACCGCGCTTCCATGACAACCGCCTCGACCTTCCTCGGCCCCTGGCTGCTCGCGGCCTCGCTGGCCTTCCCGCTGCTCTTTCTGGCGGCCTGCCTCTGGGAGCGCCTGCGAGGCGAGGCTCTGTCGCTTCAGTGGCTCGCGCCGGTTCCCGCGCTGGTCGCTGCAATCCTTGCCATCGCGGGAGGCCCGTTCGGGTTGGAGGCGCCGGCATTGCGCCTGAGCCTCCGGCTCGATCTGCCGGGCGCGCTTCTGCTCGCGTTCGCGTCGATCTTGTGGATCGTTGCCGGCGCGGCCGCCTTTGCTAGCCCCCAAAGTAGGCCGGGCCGGCGCTTCGCGGTCTCGTGGCTGCTCACGATGACCGGCAGTCTCGGCGTCTTCGTCGCCGCCGATCTCCTCACATTCTATCTCGTGTATGCGCTCGTCAGCATCCCGGCCTACGTTCTCATCGCCGATGGCGACTCGCCCGCGTCGAAGCGGGCGGGCGGCGTCTACATGGCCTTCACGATTTTCGGCGAGGCGCTGCTGCTGTTCGCCTTCGCGCTACTTGCCGCCGGCGAGCCCCGCGGCAGCCTGCGAATCGAGGATGTTGTCGCGGCGCTGCCCGCCTCCCCCTGGCGCGACGGGGCGCTGGCGCTGCTCATCGCCGGCTTTGGCATGAAGGTGGGCCTCGCGCCGCTCAACGGCTGGATGCCGCTGACCTACACGGCCGCGCCAATTCCCGCCGCCGCGGCGCTCAGCGGGGCGGCGGTGAAGGCCGGCGTGATCGGCCTCATCCGCTTCCTGCCATTCGCCGCGCCGCTTGCGGGCTGGGGCGATGCGCTCGTCGTCATCGGATTCGTATCCGCCTTCTACGGCGTCGCCATCGGGATCACGCAGCAGAATACGAAGACCGTGCTCGCCTATTCGAGCATCAGCCAAATGGGGGTGATCGCCGCAGCGCTCGGCACGGCGCTGGCGGCTGGCGATGCAGGCGCACGGCCCGATATCGCCTTCGTCGCCGCCAATCACGTGCTGGTGAAGGGCGCGCTGTTTCTGGCCGTCGGCACCGCGGCGGACGGTAGTCGTGGAACCCGGACGATGATCCTGGCGGCGGCGCTCGCGCTCAGTCTCGCCGGACTGCCCTTCACCGGAGGCGCGCTGGCGAAGCTCGCGGTCAAGGCGCAGTTCGGTTATGGCCCGGCCGCCAGCCTCGCCAACGCGTCGGCGGCGGGAACCGCGCTCCTCATGCTGCATTTTCTGACGCGTCTCGGACAGGATTTTCCGGGGGACGGACGGGCTTTGCGGACAATCCGCCGCTTTTGGCCGGTCATCGCGCTTGGCGCCGTCTTCCTGCCATGGCTTCTCTATCCCGCCGTCGGCGACCTTTCGGAGGTTGTGACCTTCGGCAAGCTGTGGGACGGGCTTTGGCCGATCATGATCGGCGCCGGCCTCGCCATCGCCCTTCAGCGGTGGGGGAAAGCCCTGCCGCGCATTCCCGCAGGCGATACGGTGGTCGTCGCCGAGGCCGCTTTCAAGGCAAGCTTTGGTCTGAGCGCGTTTTTCGAGAACATGGACGCCCGGCTGCGCCAATGGCCCATTGGCGGCCTGTCGCTTCTGGCGATCGCCCTCGTTCTGGCGGCGATGGCCGCGCGCGGAGGCTAGAGGCCGCGGCTTGTTCCCGACAGGCGAAATTCGATGCGTCGCATAGCCAGGAGCGTCAAATACGCGCTCGTAGCGCTCGCTGCAGCCTTTGTGGCCCTGGTCGCAGCGCGGGCGTGGGATTCGCAACGCGGGCCCCCGCTCGAGCCCTGGCACACCTACGTGCCCCGCGAGTTGCATGCGCGCGAGCTCGACGCGGCGGAATGGCCGCAATATGTTGAGGCGGAGAACCGCATTTTCGAGGCGCTGCGAGACAACGTCACCCGCGCGCTTCCTGAGCGGGACCGCGTTCCAATGAACCGCTACTTCGAAGGAAGTCCGGTTTATCCCGGCCATTTCAAGCAGGATTGGAATAGGTCCTACATCCTCGCACCGCAAGGGGAGTCGGTTGGCGCGGTCGTCCTTCTGCACGGACTGACCAACTCGCCGTTCAGCCTGCGTCACATCGCCGAACTCTACCACGCTCACGGCTTCGTCACCGTGTGCGTGAGGCTGCCGGCCCACGGCACCGTTCCCGGGGCGCTGACGGAGGTCGAATGGGAAGATTGGATGGCCGCCACGCGGCTTGCTGTCCGGGAAGCGCGCCGCCGGGCAGGAGACTTGAAGCCGCTGCACATCGTCGGCTACTCGAATGGAGGGGCGCTGGCGCTCAAATATGCGCTCGATGCGCTCGACGACGATCGGCTGGAAAAAGCAGATCGCCTCGTTCTCATATCGCCGATGATCGGGATCACCCGGTTTGCCCGTTTCGTCGGGCTTGCGGCCCTGCCTGCCTATCTTCCCCGATATGCGAAGGCCGCCTGGCTCGACGTCCTGCCGGAATTCAATCCGTTCAAGTACAACTCGTTTCCCGTCAATGCCGCGTGGCAGTCGCACCGGCTGACGCAAGTCCTGCAGGATGAGATCGCGACTGCGGAGCGCCGTGGAGAGCTTGCGCGGTTGCCCGCGGTCCTGACCTTCCAGTCCGTGGTGGACTTCACCGTCAGCGCGCCGGCGGTCGTGTCGGAGTTTTACGCGCGCCTCCCGCCGGGGGTCGGCGAACTGGTGCTGTTCGATATCAATCGGGCGACGTCGCTCGATCTGCTGCTGCGCCCAGCCGTCGAAACAAAACTCGCGCGCGTCCTGCCGCCGGCGCCGCGGAATTTCCGCACGACAATCATCACCAACGAGGGAGCGGAAAGCGGCCAAGAGGTCGAGCGGGTCTTCGAAGCGGGCGCACGGACCGAGTCCGTCCATCCGCTCGGCATGTCCTTTCCGTCAGACACCTATTCCCTGTCGCACATCGCCCTGCCTTTCCCTGTCGGCGATGGCCTCTACGGGTCACGTCCCGACCCGAACGAAAATTTCGGAATCCGACTCGGAACCGTCACGCCGAGAGGCGAGCGCGGCGTCCTCGTCACAAGCCTCGACTCGCTGATGCGGCTGACCTCCAATCCCTTCTTCCCCTATGTCGCGCAGCGCATCGAGGAACGCCTGCCAGCCAATCGGCTCAACGGGCCTCCGTAAGGTGCGGTCAGGAGCGCCTTGACAGTTGGGCACTTCGGCAACCCTTCGGGCCTGCTTCCCTCGCCGGCTCTCGAGCCGCATAGTCGAACAAGCGCCGTGTGGGGACCCGCGCGGGGAGGCGCCGCGACGCGTCCCTCTCCCGATCAGTTCCGAGAAGGGCATCCGAAATGACAGCTCAGAATACGCTTGCCGATCCGCCGAGAGTGCTATCGGACCGTACGATCTTGCTGATCGTCGCGGGCTACGCGGCCGCTTTTGTCCTGTTCGGCCTCACGCTCCAAACGCCTGCGGCTCTGCTGAGCGGCCTCGCCGACATAGTCACCACGCGCGATGCGCTCCTCACCGATTATTTCGGGGTCGGCGGCATTGGTGGCGGCTGCGTGAACGCGGGGCTGCTGACCCTCGCCGCCACGGTCGTCTACTGGAGGACCGACGCCAGGATCTCCGGCGCCTCGGTCGCCTGCCTGTTCCTGGTTCTGGGATTCGGCCTCTTCGGCAAGAACCTCGTCAATGTCTGGGCCATCGTCCTCGGCGTCTACGCCTACGCGAGATTCCGGCGGGAGCCCTTCGCGGCGCACATAAACACCGCGTTTTTCGGCGCCGCTCTCGCGCCGGTCTTTTCCGAGATCCTGTTCAGCACATTGATACCGCCGATGCTCAGTGTCCCGCTCGCGGTGACGACCAGCCTGGCGATCGGATTCGTCCTCGCGCCTGCGGCCGCTCATCTCTTCAAGGCGCACATGGGCTTCAGCCTCTACAACATGGGGTTCACAGCCGGGATCGTCGGGACATTGACCGTCGCCCTCTACAAATCCTACGGCTTCGTGCCCGATCCGGTGTTCATCTGGACGAGGGGGCACAACTTTTCGCTTGCGATGTTCCTGTCGGTCGTGTTCGCCTCGATGCTCGGCGTTGGTTCTCTCCTCGACCGGGACGCGTTCAAAGGCGTGCAGACGATCATGCGGGCGCCCGGACAGGCGCCGACCGATTTCATCGCGATGGTCGGGTTCGGCCCGACGATCGCCAACATGGGTCTGACCGGGTTCATCGGCGTGATCTACGTGCTCGCGATCGGCGGCGATCTTAACGGTCCGGTGATCGGGGCGATCCTGACCATCGTCGGCTTCTCGGCCTACGGCAAGCACCCGCGCAACATCGTCCCGATCATGCTCGGCGTCTTCATCGGCTCGCTGGCGAAGCCATGGGCGGCCTCCGATCCGTCCGCCCAGCTCGCGGCGCTGTTCGGCACGACGCTGGCGCCGATCGCGGGACGCTTCGGTTGGGGGTGGGGACTGGTCGCAGGTTTCGTGCATTCATCCGCCGCGATGAGCGTCGGTCCGCTGCACGCCGGCCTCAACCTCTACAACAACGGCTTCGCAGCAGGGATCGTCGCCTCGGTGCTGGTCCCGGTGATCCTCGCGGTGCGAGCGGGGCTCGGCTACAACGATGACGACTTGAGGGCCTGACGGAAGCGGACGAAACGTGCACTCCGGCAGCCGGACAGCAGGCTAAGAGGCCCGCTTCCTCTGCCCCGCTTTTGCGTCGCCGCTCCCGGTTCCCGACGGCCCGAACGACTGGCGCGGGAGCAAGAACATCCACGAGACCAGAATGAACGGCGCCGTCAGCGCCGGGACCGCGAATGGTCTCAGGGCGACATTGAGAGCGGCCTGCGCGACAACCGTGAAGATCGTGCCGAGCGCCGCGTAGGCCGCGACGCGAAGACCTGGCCGGTGGAACGTGGCGCCGAGCGCGATTGCGGTGAGCACGGGGCTGAAGCCGAGCAGGCCGCCCGCGACGAGATCACTTTCGGCGCCGAAGAGATGCGCCGCTACGATAGCGACGATCGCGCCCCCGAGCGCAAACAGGGCGACTTCGATCGAGCTTACGGCGAGGCCCGCGAGCAGAAGCAACGCCGCAACGACGCTATCCTTGAGAAACACCTGCGAAATACTGAGAAACACGCCCTTGATGAAGTCGCCCGGACCGAACGATCCTGCCGGCGGCAACTCGAAGGGCGCGATCGCCGTGGCGACAGGCAGACCGGAGCCGGAGAGACCGGAGAAGCCGTACGTCGCAAGCAGCAGGATCCAGGTGACGATCACAAAAGGAAACGTCAATGCTGCCACGCCGAAAGGTTTCAGCGCATTGGCGGTTCCGAGCGTCGCGACCACCGAAACCGCGGCGCCGAGCACGACATACGTCCAGAGCAACGGTCCCGGCGCAATGAAGGTGGCCAGCGCAAGGCCGACAAGCACGCCGTTGTAGCCGTAGAGGCCGGCGTTGAGCGCGGGCCTCTCGACCCGGAGCCAGAGCGCCGTAAGCGTCGCCGTGACAACCGCAAGCGCTCCGGCGAGGACGATCCTCGGCGCGCCCGCGGCCAACGATCCCCACGCGATCGCGGCGAGGAACAGCAACCCGGTCAGCGGATTGTCCTGGAACATCACTTGCCCGACGCCGCGCAGGTTGATGTCGACGAACCGCAGGATGGGGGAAGACGTGCACCGCTCCTCCCATCGGTCGATGGCCCTGCTCATGTCCTCCTCCCTCGATCTTGTCGACTGCGGAAAGGCTCTTCGGGCTCCGCGACGCGTCATTCACCCCCAGAGGGACGCGTCATTCACCCCCAGAGGAAAGTCGGCGGAACGGCGCCATCAGGCGCTTCCGCGCAGGCCGAGCGCGATCGCGACCCAGGCGAGGCCGTAGAAGATCAGGTCGACACCGAGGAAGAGGCCGATCACCCACAGGCCCGACGCCGGCCATCGCGCCAAGATCATGACGCCGAGGGCGACGGTGATGAGCCCGTCGATGACGTGCCAGCCCCAACCGCCGAGCCCGAGCCAGGCGGAGCCCGCGATCTGGAACAGGCCGCCGACGAGGAAGAACAGCGCCATGACGAGCGTCAGAACCTCGGCGGTGATCAGGGGCCGCACGAGGAAGATGAGGGCGAGGACGCCGAACAGGATCGCGGCGAGCGCGTGCTGGAAGAACCCCGCCCAATGGCCGACCATCACGGCCTGGACGATTTCGATCGCCGCCGCCAGGGCGAGCAGCCAGCCGAAGAATGCCATCGAGGCCAGCGTCGCGGTCATCGACCGCCACACGGCGGCGACCCCAATCGCCAGCAGCAGGACGCCCCAGAGGAGAAACCAGCCCCAATAGTGGGCGAGGTCGGCGGTGAACTGGACGTCCATGCCCTGGATCGCGCCTGTGGTCATGTCTTCAAGCCCTCCGGATATATCGAACGCGCCGCGGAGAGGAATCCCGACCCCCGGCCCATGCCGCTCGCCACGCGCGGTTCCGAGCGTGCGACCGACGCGCTGCGCGAGGCTACGTCGCGAAAGCGCCACAGTCCAGCCAAGCGGCTGATCTTCGCGACAGCTTGTCTCGCCGAACCGCCGCTGAGCGCCTTCCGCAATCCGCAGCGTTTGGCGCCTGTTCTCCGCGAAGCGAAAAAAAAGGTTGGTTGGAAGGCGCCGCCTTGCAGGCGCCTTCCGTGAAGACCATCCCGCGCGCCTTGCCGGCGCGCAAAGGTGCGCGCTACCATCGGCCCCGCGGAGCGGCCTTCGCCGCCGGCGACGAGGGGGAGCTTGCGATGGCGGAGTTCACGGTCAATGCGACGCGTTTCGATCCCTACAAGAATTTCAAGTTCCGCCTGAAATGGGACGGGCGCTTCGTCGCCGGGGTTTCGCGCGTGAGCGGGCTCAGGCGCGTGACGGAAGTCGTCGAGCACCGCGAGGGCGGCGATCCGTCGACTTCGCGCAAGTCGCCCGGCCGCTCGCAATACGAGCCGATCACCATCGAGCGCGGCGTCACCTACGATCACGACTTCGAGGACTGGGCGAACAAGGTGTGGCGGCCCGGCGCGGGGCTCGGGAGCGAGGTCGGGCTCGCCGACTTCCGCAAGGACATGACCCTCGAATTCTATAACGAGGCGGGCCAGCTCGCGCTCTCCTACAAGATCTTCCGCTGTTGGCCCTCCGTCTACGAGGCGCTTCCCGCGCTCGACGCCAATGCCGCCGGCGTCGCGATCGAACGGCTGACCCTCGAAAACGAGGGCTGGGAGCGCGACGTCGCCATCCAGGAGCCGAAGGAGCCGGCCTGACGGGGGCGCTCCTTTGAGCCGCGCGGAGCGGGCAAGGCTCGCTTGTGGATTAAGCAGTCAAGTCCGCGACTGTCCAACGAGATCACGGCGATCCCCGAGCTCTTGGGGCCTATTCCTGGAGCGAGATCTTCGGCGCGCTTGCCGTGCGTCGCCTTGCCTGCGACCCGCCCCGCTGCCGGCTGAGAGCCTGACCTGAAATTGATTGACCGGCCTCGCTGCGTCTGGTTCTCCCTGGTTTGCAACAACTTGGGGAGATTTGCGGTGCCGTGGAACGAGGCCGATCGGGCAAAGTATGACGTCATTCGAGATCGATATTCAACCGATATGTCGGATGCGGAATTCGAACTGGTCTCGGCGCTCCTGCCACCGCCGAAGGTTCGGGGACGCAAGCCGACCGATTTCCGCACGATCCTCAACGCCTTGTTCTACATAATCCGGGTAGGTTGCCCTTGGCGATTGCTTCCGAAGGAATTTCCGCCATTCACGACCGTTCAAAACAGATTTTATGCTTGGCGCGACAGCGGATTGTGGATGCAAATCATCAGCGTACTCGTGATGGCCGCGCGCGAGGACGAAGGCCGCCAAGCCGCGCCGACGGCGGTCGTCGTCGACAGCCAATCGGTCAAGACGACGGAAGCGGGAGGGCCGCGCGGCTTCGACGCAGGCAAGAAAATCAAGGGGCGCAAGCGACATATCGCCGTCGATACGCTCGGATTGCCGATCGAATGCCAAGTCACATCCGCAAGTGTCCAAGATCGAGACGCCCTCGCGCCCATGCTCGGCGCGGTTCATCGTAAGAGCCCATGGGTGACAATGTCCTTCGTCGATAGCGGATACCAAGGCGACGAGGCGCAAAGGGCCGCCTACGAGGCGAGCCGAATATCCATCACAGTCGTCAAGCGCACCGACACAACGGTCAAAGGCTTCATCGTCTTGCCCAAAAGGTGGGTCGTTGAAAGAACGTTGGGATGGATAAATCGCGCCAGACGGTTGTCAAAAGACTTCGAGGCGACAATCGAATCCTCGCTCGCGTGGCTCCAATTGGCCCTCGCTTTCCTCCTCATGCGAAGGATTGCGCGGAAAAGCGAGGCCATCTGAATTTCGTGTCGGGCTCTGTGAGCCTCAAATGAAGCCTGTCGGACAGCCGGATGCGGGCGATCTGCATGTCCGGTTGTGTGTCCAGCGAAGGCTGGCGTGTTCAGCAGGGGATAGACCTGCCGGGGCAAGAGTCAGAGGCCCCGTAGTTTGGATAGCAGAGGCGAAGGAAACCGAAACTCTGAAGCCTATCGACAAGGTCTCCCTATCGGGGAGATCCACGAGTCACCGGGCCGTAACAAAAGTGAACGCGATGTGGCCTCGAAAATGAGTAGTCCCGAGGGCCGAGTCTTCAACCGGAGGGCGAAGGCAGCATGAATGGTCGAAGTCTGACTGACACGACTATTCACCTCGGCGGGGTGGAAGCGGCAGCACGGTGACAAGGACATGCCGAGCAACTGGAGAAACCCTACTCGTCCCGGCGCGAAATCGCCGGAGCAGGGTAGATCGTATAACCGGCGAACCCGGGAAATCGGTTGACGACGAGAGGGTGGCGGACGGGTCCGTATTAGCGATGAACCGGAGCAACGTCCGGGGAGCGAAGGGGCCCTGCCATTTGTAACGACTCCGACCAAGGGAAGGCGCGGACGGGATGACAAAGACGTCCATCGAATTGCAGGACCTGAGGCGGAGGATATACGTCAAGGCGAAGGCTGAACCGTCTTGGCGTTTCTGGGGACTCTACGACCACGTCTGCAAATTGGAGACTCTGCGAGAAGCGTATGAGGCGGCCAAAAAGAACGACGGCGCCCCGGGAATCGACGGGATGACTTTCGAGGCCATCGAAGCGCAAGGCGCAGAGGCTTTCCTAGAGCAGATACGGGGCGAACTGGTTGGGCGTATCTACGCGCCTCTTCCGGCGCGGCGGCAGGAGATACCGAAGGACGGGGGCAAAGTCCGCGTCCTTTCGATTCCGGCCATTCGCGATCGGGTGGTGCAAGGGGCGCTCAAACTGGTTTTAGAGCCCATCTTCGAGGCGGATTTCCAACCGGGGTCGTTTGGATACCGTCCCAAGCGGACAGCGCATGAAGCAATACAGCGCGTGGCTGAAGCCATCGTCCAAAGGAAGACGCGAGTTCTCGACTTCGATCTGCGCAGCTACTTCGACAATGTCCGGCACGACCGGTTGTTGGAAAAGGTGGCCAAGCGGGTGGAGGACGCGGACATCATGCATCTCCTGAGGGTCATTCTCAGGGCTTCGGGCAGAAGGGGCGTTCCTCAAGGCGGAGTGATCTCCCCGCTGCTCAGCAATCTCTACCTCAATGAGGTCGACCGAATGCTGGAGCGGGCCAAGGAGGTCACTCGCCAAGGCAAGTACACCTACATCGAATATGCGAGATTTGCTGACGATCTGGTGATCTTGATCGACGCCTTCGCGCGACATGACTGGCTGATTGGGGCCGCGGAACGACGGCTGCGGGAGGAGTTCGACAAACTGCAAGTCGAGATCAATGATGAGAAGAGCAGCATCGTGGACCTTAGCCGAGGCGAGAGCTTCGGCTTCTTAGGCTTCGATTTCCGCTATCTCCGCGGTCTAAGCGGGAAGTGGAGGCCGCACTACACGCCCAAGCTCAAAAAGCGGACGGCGCTCGTGCGAGGGCTCAAAGAGGTGTTCCGTCGCCATCAATCGCAACCGGTAGAACGGGTGATCAGCTTGATCAATCCGGTTCTCCGAGGGTGGGTCAACTACTTCGCCGTGGGGCACTCTAGCGAGTGCTTCAGCTTCATCAAGGACTGGGCAGAAAAGAAGGTCAGGCGTCATCTGGCGCATGCACGGAAACGACGAGGCTTCGGTTGGAAGCGGTGGAATAGGCGTTGGCTCTACGACACGCTGGGGCTGTTCGACAGCTATCGCGTGAAGCGACCCGCGCCGAAAGTCGTCCCAGCAGGATAGGTCCCATAAACCTCGACGCGAAGCAGATGGGGGAGCGCAGTGCGGGAAATCCGCAAGCTGCGTTCGACGTGGCGGGGACAGGAGACGTGGTACGGTCGAGATACTGAGACACTCGCAGACGAAAGAGCGAGCCAACAGGAAACTCAAACTTCGACCTAAACCGGCGCGCCTGTCCTCGACCCTACCGGGTTCTGTTCGCCCGCAGACAGCAGTTTCCAGCCGCTCGCCACGACGACGAGGCCGCCCGCGATCCGAAGGGCGCCGATCGAGACGCCGAAGAAATTGAGCACATAAGCGCCCACCCAAAGCGCGCCGAACATGATGAGCATCGCATAGAAGCCGACGCGGGCGGCGACCTTGGTCCGCTGGGCATGGTCGGCCTCCCTCATGACGCCGTCGAAAATGAAGGCGCCGCCGATCGGGTTGATGATCGAAAACAGCGACGGGAATGCGAACAGGAACGCATTGCCGGCGATCACGGCGAATTCCATGGCGCTATCGCCCCACATTCGCTCCACCCTGATCAGGCTTTGGCGTCGCTCTCGAAGGAATGGACCCGAAAGCGGCGCCGCGACCGCCTCGAAGCGGTTACAGCGGAAGAGCTAAGCGATCTGGGTTCAACCCTCCACGGCGGAGGCGCTCAAAATGGGCGCCAGACGCGCCAGTATCCTCGCTCAGTCCGCTTCGCCGGACGAGCGGGCCGCAGGATGTTTCGTCGGATCTTTGATCTTGCCTGCGGTAGGCCGGGCTTCGACCGCCATGGCGTGCATGAGGCCGAGATAACGAGAGATCCGCTCCGCTTGCCGTCGATCGAGGTCCATGAGCTCCCGTCTGACTGGCGACATATCCAGTCCGGTCACCGCGATATGCCAAAGACCTTTGCTGTCACGGGCAACCCACTGGCGCTCTGCGAGACCCTCCAGCTTTCGCCGCACGGTTTCCCGGGGAATGCCGGTGACCTCGGCGATGCTGGATGCATTGGGCTCCTCGCTATTTCAAGTGGGTGAATTAGCGAGCACGTCGCCGGCGATGAGGTAGACGATGGCTTTGAGGTTTCGTTTGGTTCGGTAGCCCTTGGCCTTGCGCTTGGCGGCCTGAACTGGACCCCATTCGTGGGACCACGGGAGGTCGGACTTAAGGTGTAATCTCGCCTGCCCTTGTCTTTCAAGAATCAAGCCGCTTCTTGCTGCTTCTGCCTCTGCTGTGGGTATGTGGGCAACGCGTTTGCGTTGTCCAAGCGAAGCGGCATATCCACAGGCCTCGCCGCCGCCTCGATTTCGTCCATGCCGGCGCGCCACACCGCCATCGGCATCTGGTTGTTCATCGCCTGGTGCGGGCGTCGAAAATTGTAAAAGGTCATCCAGGAACCGATGCCGGCCCGCGCCTCGCGGCCGTCGGCGTAGGCTTTGAGATGCACCTCTTCATACTTGATCGAGCGCCACAGCCGTTCGATGAAGATGTTGTCCATGAAGCGGCCGCGTCCGTCCATCGAAATCGCGACGCCGGCCGCCGCGAGCTTGCCGGTGAAAGCCTCGGCGGTGAACGTGGAGCCCTGATCAGTATTGAATATTTGGGGCTTTCCGAACCGAAGCAGCGCCTCCTCCAGCGCCGCCACGCAGAAGCTGGCATCGTTGGTGTTCGACAGCCGCCACGCCAGAACCGCCCGGCTGGCCCAGTCGATGATCGCCACCAGATAGAGGAAGCCGCACGCCATCGGGATGTAGGTCACGTCGGCCGCCCACACGTGGTTCGGCTCGACAATCTTCAGGCCGCGCAGCAGGTAGGGGTATATCTTGTGCCCGGGCGCGGCTTTGCTCGTGCCGGGGCGCGGAACCAGCGCCTCGATCCCCATCGCCCGCATCAGCCGCCGCACCCGCTTGCGATTGACCCCGCGGCCTTCCTTGTTGAGTTCGAAGGTCATTCGCCGCGAGCCGTAGAACGGAAGCTCGAGATGCAGTTCGTCGATGCGGCGCATCACCGCCAGATCGTCCGCCCCGGCGAAGGGCTTGGGGCGGTAGACCCCCGAGCGCGCCACGCCCACAAGCGCGCATTGGCGGCGCACCGACAGGTCCTTACCAGGCCGTTCGACCTTCGCTCTTCGATCGGGCGCGCTCATCGACCTGGCCTCTTGGCCAAGAAATCCCGTTCGACCGTCAGCTGGCCGATCGTGGCGTAAAGCTTGGCCGTCTCGCGTTCGCGCTCCTCCTCGCCATCGCCCGAACCCCTCGCCCCGCGCGCGAACAGGCTCGCGACGTTGTCAAGAACCTGCTTCTTCCAGGCATAAATCTGGTTCGGATGCACCCCGTGCCGCCTCGCCAGTTCCGGAACTGTCGCATCCTCGCGAAGCGCCTCGAGCGCAATCTTCGCCTTGAACGCCGCATCAAACTTCTTGCGTGACTTCGTCATTTCTCGCTCCATCGGTTGCGACAGAGCAGGTCATTTCACACCTTAGCCAATGGTCCTAAATCCGGGGTCCAGTTCAGCCTGGACATTGCCGTTGATGGCTTCCAGGACGCCGTTGGAAAGGCCGGTTGCGATCGATCTGAGAATGCCCTCGGCCTTGGCCATGATCGTTTTGGCCAGTCGTTTCATCGGGCCGAGATCGCAGACCTGAACCCAGGCGTTCCAGCGATCGAGGAAGCGTCGGGCCGTCTTGGCGTCCATCGCGAACAGCTGCTGCAGGTTCATGCGGATTTGCATCGCCTGGATCGTGTCCAGGTTCTGCGCTTCCAATCTTGACAACGCTTCCTTCTCCTCCTGCGTCAGATGATCGACGTTCTTGAGGAAGATGTAGCGCCGGCCCTTGATCTGGAAGTTGTTCCGCGCTTCCTCGCGCCGCACCTGGTCGACGGCCTCGTTGGCGAGTTTGATGACGTGGAATTTGTCGAACGTGATCTCGGCGTTGTCGAAATTCGCCTTGATCCCCGCTTCGAACGCCGCCCCCATGTCGATGCTGGCGTCGGTGACCGCCTCGCGCTTGCCGCCGTGCGCCTCGAGGAAATCCGCGAATTCCTTCACCGTCGCAGCGTCCTTGCCGTCGGCCACGTAGATGACTTTGCGCCGCGCCATGTCGACGAACAGGCTGATATAGTCGTGGCCGCGCCGCGCCGAGGTTTCGTCGGCGGCGATGCGCCGCACCTGCGACAAATCCAGCCCCTCCACCGCGCGCCAAACGTAGTGCTCGACGATCCGCCACAAGCGCGTGTCGTGCTCGCCGAGCCGCTTGGCCGCATTGGCGATCGGCATCGCCTTGGCCAGCGCCAGCACGTAGGCCTCGAACAACAACGTGAACCCGGAACCCGCCCGAGCCCACGGCGTGGCGACCTTGCGCACCCCGCAGTTCGGACAGCTCACTCGCGGCACACGAGCGTGCAACAGCGTGCGATGCTGGAAGAAGTCCAGATGCCGCCACGTCTCGTCCTTCGTGTCGTGAACCGCACAACCCTCGCCTCCGCACTCAGCGCAGGCGAACCGGCTCCCGCGTGGAAAATCCACGTACAAATCGAGCCGACCATCCTCGACTGCAAACTCGCTCCGCGTCACCATCAACGGCGACTGCAACCCAAGGGCCAACTGGAAAAGATCGGTGTCTCGCATCCCCTCAGGCTAAACGCGATCCCCCCTCAGCGATCCCCAACCCGCCCCCAAATTCCGACTTACCCACTCCTTTCAGCGAGGAGCCGATGCATTGATGCGCGGCGGCGGCCCTTTCAAGAGGCCGACCGGCATCTCGCCGTCTTCGTGAAAAGTCGACCTGATGCGCGCCTCGAGCTCCATCTGACCGACGACCGCAAGAACAAGAACCGACTGGGGATCGGTGTCGAACACCCGCGAAATGTCGGCGAGATGCTCCACAAAAAATTGAACGAAATTATACTGGAAAACAAAGTAGTTGTCGCGATAGAGCGCCCGGTAGAGTCCGCTGTACGACGAAATCGATTTGGCGTCGCCGCTCTTCACCGCGTGTCCTCAGCCGTTCCATGCTCGCGCGACGACGCCGAAAATCACGGCTCCTGCCACGCCACCTCTTGTACCGCAAAGCCCACGCTAAGGGATCTTACGCGAAATCCACGCTAACGGCAGCGCCCATTTTGGGCAAGCGCCGCCTTGAATTGCGAAAACGGACGGCCCGATAAGGTATCGAGAATGCGCCGCGTTCGGCGTTGCCGTCGGGGCGAGCGGGCGCGGTTGGCAGGCAAGACCTCGAGGGGGCATATTGAGCAGGCCAGCGTTAGTGCTCGCCCTAACCGGGGTCTGCCTATCCGGCTGCTCCTCCGTGCCCTCGCTCGACGCCGCGTCGGGCGCAGGACCCAACGAAACGAACATCGTCATCGCCGAGGTCGTCCGGCGGGTCAAATGCGAAATCGCCGACGCCTTCGACGACAAGCTCGGCGACCGCAATTTCGACTGGCTCTGGAACTGGACGGCGAAAGTCGATCTGCAGCTTCAGGTCAACGAAAGCGCGGGCGGGTCGCCCAGCGTCACCTACACCCATTACTATCCGAACGCGTTTATCACTTCCGCAGGCTCCGAGCTCACCAACGCGAACTTGATCGGCTATTTCCAGCAGACGTTCACGCTGGCGGGGGCGTCACCTACAACACTCAGGCGCAGCGCGCCGAGACGGTCTCGTTCACGCTGCCGCTGCAGGAGGTCAGGAGCTGGAAGGCTGGCCTAGACGCCCGCGCTGAGAAAAGCGGGGCTGGCGAGGGCGAACTCTGCGCCGCGACCGGCCACGAGCTGCGCGGAAATCTTGGACTGAAGGAATGGGTCAATTCCACGCTCTATCCGGTGTCCACTGGGGACCTGCGCGCGGGCATCTATCCTCAGGCGCCCGAGCCGCCCGGACCGCCATCCGTTCGGCCGGGATCCTTTTCCGAAATCGAGGAACAAGCCCAGGCAAACGGGACGATCGCGGTTGCAAGGGCCAAGACGGAGATCGCCGCCGCCCTCAGGGCGGCAGACCTTGCCTACCAGAAGACGGTGGACCATCAGGCGGCGATCGCGACCGAATTGGCGAGCGCGCAGACCGCGATGCAGACGACCGTCGCGCCCGATCTGCCGGTCCTGACGGACACGGTGAAGCGCATCCTGTCCAACAACATGTCGACCCTCTCGATTCTCGACGAGTACGCGCGGGACGACGTCGAGCATGCGCGGGAGGCGCGAAGGGAACTAGAGGACATCGGGCGGCTGGCCGAGGACGCCGCGCGGCGCGATCCCAGCGGCAGTTTTTCCGTGGGCACGATGGATCGCGCCAACGAATTGGCGGCCGCCTCGAAGCTCTTCGTTCAGGACGCCAGGACCAAGGAGCAGAAGGCGAAGCGAATCGCCAATGGCATCGTCTCATTCAAGCCAAATCCGCCGATTGACGGATTGCTCCACTCGGTGCAGTTCGTCGTCACCTACGGCGGCAGCGTTTCGCCGACCTGGACGTTGCTGTTATGGAAAGGCCCCGGCACGCCGCCCGGTCTTTCGGCGCAAGGGGTGCGGACCAACAGCCTGAACATCGCCCTCGGGCCCACGACCGAACAATCGCGACTCATAACTAATCAGCTCATCTCAAACATCGGGACACATCCGTGAGAACGGTCGATGACGCCGCGAATGGAAACAGCCATGCGCATTGTATGCCCGCTCCGGACGGTAAACCCTATTTCGGGGCTCGCACTGGAATGCCGGCTTTCGCCCACACTCCGGTCCTTCCCGAGGCAACCCGTGTCGGCGCTCTCTCCGCCCGCTCGCGACCCCTCCCCCGCGCGAGCACCAAGCGTTAGGTTTTGACCACCCAATCGCGGCAGCGCCGGAGCCGCCCGGCCTCAGAAAAATGGGCTATCCGTCGCCTGTCGCCGGCGGCCTCCGGCTTCAGCTCTACGACTCGGCCTTGATCCGGGCCGGCGGCGAAACCCGCCGGCGCGCCTATGTTCACTCGAACGCGACGCCGCATTTCAACCCGAGGCGGCGGAAGACGAACGATGCTGGGCATGCGCCTGTGAACGACGACTGGATCATGTTGAGGCCGGCGAAGGCCGTCAGCAGAAGCCAGTAGGGGCTGACCAGATAGCCGAGCGCGACGCTGACAAAAACGACAAAGCCGGCGAAAGCCAGCACGGCGCGATCCAGATTCATTCGATTTCCCTCCATTGGTCCGCGGCGAAACGCGGCTTTCAAATTCGCTCTTGCTAAATTAGAATATCTGAATATATTCGTCAAGGACGATGTTCGGCCGTCCGCGGGACCTCCCGGCGGCGCGGGCGAGAAGGAGAATTTTATGTTGGAGACGACGAATTGGCCGGAGCTCACCAAGGGTTGGAGCGCTGAGCTGAAGAATTTGCGCGGCGGCGCGCCCGACGTCATGAAGGCGTTCGCCGCCATCGCGCAGGGCGCGCTGAACCAGGGCGCTCTCGACGCCAAGACGAAAGAGCTGATTGCGATCGGCATCTCGGTCGCCATCCGCTGCGACGATTGCATCGGTTTCCATGTCAAGGCGGCGGTCGACCGCGGCGCGACGCGCGAGGAGGTCCTCGAAACGCTCGGCATGGCGATCTATATGGGAGCCGGGCCGTCGGCGATGTACGCCAGTCACGCGCTCGCCGCCTACACCCAGTTCGCGGTCGACAAGGCCGCCAAGGCTGCTTGAACGGAGGCATGATGTTTGCGAACCTTTTTTCCCGTTTCGCGCCTGGACCCGATCCGCGGGCGATCGACCATGACGAATTCGAGCAGGCGGTGAAGGCGGGCAAATGCGTCGTCGTCGACGTGCGCGAAGCGCACGAATTCGCCTCGGCCCATATTCCGAAGTCGCTCAACATGCCGCTTTCGACGTTCAACCCGCAGCGCCTGCCTGACGGCAAGCCGGTGGTACTGATCTGTCACTCCGGCATGCGTTCGCGCAGCGCGGTCAGCAAGGCGCACGCGACCGGCCGGGAGGACGTCAAGCATTATGCGGGCGGAATCCTCGGCTGGCATTCGCGCCAGGGCGCGCTCGCCCGATAGAACAGGTGATTGAGGTCCGCCCGGCATTGCGGGTGACCCCGGGGTCGAGCAGCCCGGGGGGAAGCAATCCTTTTCCCCCGCGGCCTGGATTGCTTCGTCGCTACGCTCCTCGCAATAACGGCTACTGGTTCGATCGATCGCATCATGCTCCAGCCCAGTCAGCACAGGGACCAACTCTCATGGCCTACAACATCAGTCGCCGGACGACCGGCGCCTTCGATTCGGTCGTCGCGCGCGTCAAGGACGCGCTGAAGGCCGAGGGCTTCGGCGTGCTGACCGAGATCGACGTCGCAGGCACCCTGAAGACAAAAATCGACCAGGACTTCCGGCCCTACCGGATCCTCGGCGCCTGCAATCCGAAGCTCGCCTACGAAGCGCTCAGCGCCGAAGCCCTGATCGGCGTGATGCTGCCGTGCAACGTCATCGTCCAGCGATACGACAATGGCGAGGTCGAGGTCTCCACGATCGATCCGGCGTCGGCGATGGCGGCCGTCGGCAATCCCGCCCTTTCAATTGTCGCGGACAAGGTGCGCGGCGCGCTGCAGCGGGTGATCGAGAGGGTTTGACGTAGGGCGCAAAGCGGTCACCGCTCGGTCTGGTCGGGCGCAATCACCTGCACGCGCGGAAAGTAAGCCGTGTGCCGGCGCGCGTCACGCGTGGGCAGCGCAAACCGAGCGACAGCCGCGTGCACCCCGATTGAAGAAGTCGGGCGGCAGCACGCCTGTGCGCGCGCCGCGCTGCGCCCGATACCGCTGAAACGCCTTCCCCGCCAAGAACCAATGGGGCTGGGGCGGCTTCACCGCGCACGACCAGGGCGCCCGAAGGTCTGGGACTGGCTAGGGCCTGTCTTCAGTTGACGTGAGAACGGATTGGAATCGGACGCAGAACGTTTGGTGTTTCGGATACGCGAGGGATTCCCGAATCAGCAAAAGTCTGACTCGTGAGTGGTCGGCCCGAGGAGGGGCTGACCGATGCGACGATATGCACTGCGCGACGACCAGTGGGATCGGATCAAAGACATTCTGCCGGGCCGTGAAGGCCATGTGGGCGGCACGGCGGCGGACAATCACCTGTTCGTCGAAGCCGTTCTCTTCAGGTTTCGCGCCGGCGTCCCTTGGCGTGATCTGCCCGAGCGTTTTGGCGGCTGGAAGATCGTCTATCAGCGCTTCAACCGATGGGCCAAGAGCGGCGTTTTCGAGCGTGTTTTCAGGCTCTTGGCCAGCGATCACGACAACGAGTACATGATGATCGACGCCACCATCGTGCGCGCTCACCAGCATAGCGCCGGCGCCAAGAAAAAAGACGGTGCGCAAGCCATCGGCCGATCCCGCGGCGGATTGACCACCAAGATACACGCGCTCGTCGATGCCCTCGGCAATCCTGTCGAGGTGATGCTCAGCCCGGGCCAGGATCACGATCTGACTTGCGCTGAATCTCTCATCGAAGCCGTCGATCCCGGCGCTCTGATCGCCGACAAGGCCTTCGACGCCGACCCCTTCATCGGCGCCCTCAACGCACGAGCGATCACGCCAGTCATCCCATCCAAATCCAATCGAAAAACCCCGCGCCCGTGCGATTTCGCCCTCTACTGCGAACGCAATCTCATTGAGCGCTTCTTCAACAAGCTCAAGCATTTCCGCGCCATCGCCACGCGTTACGACAAGCTCGCCAAGATTTTCCTCGCCGGCGTTCAGCTCGTCTGTGCCGTTATCCTCCTCAACTGAAGACAGGCCCTAGCGAGATCGCGCGTTCGGGTGACACCCTCTGGAAATGCGTTATTCTTGCGTGTCGTTCCGGCGGCGAAATGGGTTGGACCCGAGGTGAAGCGATGGAGACGAATTTTCCGCGCTATTGGATGTGGTCGGAAGCCTTCGAGGTGCTCGAGCGCGCCGAGCGGATGCACCGGCAGTTTTTCCGGCCGGCGAGCTCCGCGGTCGCCTGGGAGCCGCCGGTCGACGTCCTCGAAACTGACCGCGCCGTTCTCGTGCTCGTCGCCCTGCCCGGCGTCGATATCGCCGAGGTGGAGGCGCTCATCGACGCAGGCGAGCTGATCATTTCAGGCAGCCGAACCTATCCGGCCGAGATGCGGACCGCGACCATTCACCGCCTGGAGCTTCCCCAGGGCCGCTTCGAGCGCCGAATCCCTCTTCCCCCCGGACGTTATAGCGCCATCCATCGGTCGGCGCCCAACGGCTGCCTCATGATCACGCTGCAGAAGTCGGAGGCAGCCAATGGCTGAGACCGCCGCCGAAGAGCCGCCGCTGCCGCCGGATTCGCTCATCATCGTGCCGGTGCGCGGCATGGTGCTGTTCCCCGGGACTGTGCTGCCGATCGCGCTCGGCCGCCCCCGCTCGGTGATGGCCGCGCAGAGAGCGGTGAGGGAGCAGAAGCCGGTCGGCATCGTCATGCAGCGCGACCCCGGGGTCGACGATCCCCTTCCGGTCAATCTCCACCGGATGGGCACGGTCGCCAATATCGTCCGCTACATCACCGCGCCGGACGGAACCCATCATCTCGTGTGTCAGGGAGAGCAGAGGTTCCGAACCGTCGACTATCTGAACGGCTGGCCGTTCTTCGTCGCCGAAACGGTGAAAATCCCGGAGCCCGTGACGTCGTCCGACGAGATCGAGGCCCGCTTCATCAATCTCAAGAGCCAGGCGGTCGAAGCTGTGCAGCTTTTGCCGCAGGCGCCCAACGAACTGATCATGACGATCCAGGGGATGGATTCGCCTGGCGCGTTGGCGGACCTGGTGGCGACCTTCATGGATGCGACGCCGGACGAGAAGCAGGAGATTCTCGAGACAGTCGACGTCGTCGCCCGGCTGGAGCGGGTGTCAAGAACTCCTTGCGCATCGAATCGAGGTCCTGCGCCTGTCGCAGGAGATCGGCCGCGAGACCAAGGCGTCGCTCGACGCCCGCAACCGCGAGGTGCTGCTGCGCGAGCAGATGGCGGCCATCCAGCGCCAGCTCGGCGAGGCGGACGAGGGAAAGTCCGCCGAGATCGCCGAGCTCGAAAAGGCGATCAGCAACGCGAATATGCCCAAGGAAGTCGAGGACCAGGCCCGCAAGGAGCTGCGCCGCCTGCAGCGCATGCCGGAAGCAGCTGGCGAATATGGGATGGTGCGGACCTATCTCGACTGGCTGGTCGACCTGCCCTGGGGTCTTCCCGAGGAGGCGCCGATCGACATCGCCGAGGCGCGGCGCATCCTCGATCACGACCATTTCGGACTCGACAAGATCAAGCGCCGGATCATCGAATATCTGGCCGTCCGCAAGCTGGCGCCGGCCGGCAAGGCGCCGATCCTTTGCTTCGTTGGCCCGCCGGGCGTCGGCAAGACGTCGCTCGGCCAGTCGATCGCGCGGGCGATGAACCGCAAGTTCGTGCGCGTCAGCCTCGGCGGGGTGCACGACGAAGCAGAGATTCGCGGCCACCGGCGAACCTATATCGGCGCCCTGCCGGGCAACATCATTCAGGCGATCCGCAAGGCCGGGGCGCGCAACTGCGTCATGATGCTCGACGAAATCGACAAGCTCGGCGCCGGAATCCAGGGCGATCCGGCCTCGGCCCTGCTCGAAGTGTTGGATCCCGAGCAGAACAATACGTTCCGCGACAACTACCTCGCCGTGCCGTTCGATCTCTCCCGCGTCGTGTTCATCACCACGGCGAACATGCTCGATACAATCCCCGGGCCGCTGCGCGACCGGATGGAGATCATCACGCTCGCCGGGTACACGGCGAGCGAGAAGCTGCAGATCGCGCGCCGCTATCTCGTCCCGCGTCAGATGGAGGCCAACGGCCTCCATCCCGGCCAGGTCGTGATCGCCGACGATGCGCTGCAGGCCGCGATTCAGCATTATACGCGCGAGGCCGGCGTTCGCGGCCTCGAGCGCGAAATTGGACGCATGCTGCGCCGCGCCGCCATGCGGGTCGCCGAAGGCGAGACCGGGCCGATCGCGATCTCGGCCGCCGATCTTCAGACCCTTCTCGGCGCGCCATCGTTCGAGGACGAGGTCGCGATGCGCGTCAGCGTCCCGGGCGTGGCGACGGGCCTGGCCTGGACGCCGGTCGGCGGCGACATCCTGTTCATCGAGGCGACCGCCATTCCGGGCAACAACCGGCTGATCCTGACCGGCCAACTCGGCGAGGTGATGCGGGAAAGCGCCCAGGCCGCGCTCAGCATTGTCAAGAATCGGGCGGCGGCGTTCGGAATCGATCCCGCTCGTTTCGAAAAGGTCGACATCCATATCCACGTGCCGGCGGGAGCGACGCCGAAGGACGGCCCGAGCGCCGGCGTGGCGATGTTCATGGCGCTGGCTTCGCTCCTGACCGATCGCACGGTGCGCAGCGACACAGCAATGACCGGCGAGATCAGCCTGCGCGGGCTGGTTCTCCCGGTCGGCGGCATCAAGGAGAAGGTCGTCGCGGCGCACAGAGCCGGGATCAGGCGCGTGATGCTTCCGGCGCGCAACCGGAAGGATTTCGAAGACATCCCTGAAGAAGTACGCGAGCAATTGACGTTCGTATGGCTCGAGCGGGTCGAACAAGCGGTGTCGTCGGCGCTCGAGCCGGGGCCGCCGGCGAAAGCGCCTCTCGCCAATCCGGCGGTCGGCGATGCGGCGCCCGGTTCCTAGCCGGGCCGCTACGTAATTTCCACAATATCTCCTTGCCGCAATTCGCGTTAGGAGCCCGCAGATCGTTGGCCGGGCGGAGTCGCAGTTCGGGCTGTGGAAACGTGCCGGGCTGTTTTGTCATGCCTATTGCAACCGGGTGTAGAAAGGCGCATGTTGACGCGGCCTACGGCCCTTCGCCGGGCTTGCCGGCGCCCTGTGGGACGGGCGTCGTACTAGATGGGCGGCGGGATTTTGGGCTTGTCCCCGGCCCAGCGCGAAAGCGCGTCTCGTCGTTCAGTCGGTGGTCGCTCATTCCCAGCCCGCGCGACCCCGACAGGTGGCGGCAGGTCTTACGAATCCCCCGAAGGGCCTGCCGCCACTATCTGCCCGGACGCCGCCCCGGACAGAAAACTCGCATATGCCGCGGATCGTCGTGAGGTCTTGGGGGCGAAGCCCGCGTATCGCACTGAAACGAATCGCACTGAAAACCGTCGCTATCCCTTCGTCGGGACCGTTGGCTTCTCTATCGGGCGGCGCAGATAGGCCGAGAGACGCTCCGCGAACGCATCGGGCGTCTCGGCGAACAGGCGGTCGAACTCGTTTTCCGCGCGGCGCCGGAGCTTCTTCTGTTTCGCCTCGATCCCGGCCATGAGCTCGGCCAGCGCTTCGGGCGCCAGGGAAGCGCGTTCGGTCGCGAAGGTCGCCAAAACATGCAGGTCGTTGAAGTCGCCGAGCGTGTCGCGCAGCGCGTTCAGCTCTTCGGACTGAGCCTTGAGCGCCGCTGGCCAGGCGGGCGACAATGCGGCAAGCTGATATCGAAGGTCGACCACGCGGCCGCGGAGCGCATGCAGCGCCGCCGGATCGTCGCTCGCGAAAGCGGCGCGTCCTCGCCGGCGCCCCTGCCGGTAGGTGCGTGCGACGGCTTGCACGATATGGTCGCCCCGGAGGCTCTTCAGCTCCCAGCCCTCGAGGCGCTTGACGATAGCGATGAGCTGCGAGCGGGAGGCGCTCGTGGCGAAGCCGCCGTGGGCCCGGCTTGCCGCCGCGCGCTCATGTCCGATTGCCTCGAGGAGCGGCGCGGCGATCGCCGGCGGCGGGGCGAGCCGTGCGAGGTGGTCCTCCATCACGTCAAGGTCGCGAGCCCGACCGAGCCGCCGGCGGACGACCGCGAGGGCGGCGATTGTGACGCGGGCCGGCTCGCCCAGGGAAGGAAGAAAGAGCCGGGCGATGGCGCGCGCCTCCTTCAGAGTCTTGCGCAGCCCATGCACGCGCTCCGGCTCCTGTTCGCCCCGGCCGGGCAACTGCCGCGCCGCGGAAGCGACGGAGGCGACCAGCAGGGCGCGGCAATAGCATGGCCAGGCGTCGTCGCGCATGCGCTAGCACGCGCACTCGCCGAGCTTTCTCGCCCGCTCCCGCAGCGCGAACTTCTGCACCTTGCCAGTCGATGTTTTCGGGATCTCTGCGAACACGATCGTGCGTGGGCACTTGTAGTGGGCGAGGCGGGCCCGGCACCACTGGATCAACTCGTCGGCGGTGGCCGCATGGCCGGGCTTCATCTCGACGAAGGCGCAGGGCGTCTCGCCCCACTTCTCGTCCGGACGCGCCACGACCGCAGCCAGCTCCACTCCCGGATGCTCGAACAAAGCGTCTTCGACCTCGATCGAGGAGATGTTCTCGCCGCCGGAGATGATGATATCCTTCGACCGGTCGCGCAGCTGCACATAGCCGTCCGGATGCTTCACCGCGAGGTCGCCCGAATGGAACCAGCCGCCGGCGAAGGCCCGGTCGGTCGACGGCTTGTTCTTGAGGTAGCCCTTCATCACCACATTACCGCGGAACATCACCTCGCCCATGATCTGCCCGTCGGCGAGAACCGGCTCCATCGTTTCCGGGTCCATGACGTCGAGGGCCTCCAGCGCGTGGTATCGCACGCCCTGCCGCGCCTTCAGCTGCGCCTGCGTCTCGGCGTCGAGCCCGTTCCACTCATCCTTCCAGTCGTTGACCACCGACGGACCGTAGACCTCGGTCAGCCCGTAGAGGTGGGTGACCTCGAAGCCGGCCTCGCCCATCGCTTTCAGCATGGCGGCGGGCGGCGGAGCCGCGGCAGTGAAAAAGCGAACCCGATGCGGCAGCGGTTTCTTCTCCTCCGGACGGGCGTTCAAGAGCATTGACATGATGATCGGCGCGCCGCAGAGATGGGTCACCCTGTGCTCGGCGATCAGGTCGTAGAGCATCCCGGCGCGCACCTGTCTGAGGCAGACGTGCGTTCCGGCCTTGACGCTGATCGACCAGGGAAAACACCACCCGTTGCAATGGAACATCGGCAGCGTCCACAGATAGACCGGATGGCGGCCCATGTCGGCGGTGACGACGTTGCCCATCGCGAGCAGGTTGGCCCCGCGGTGGTGGTACACGACCCCCTTGGGATCGCCGGTCGTCCCCGAGGTGTAGTTCAGCGAGATCGCGTCCCACTCGTCGAGCGGAGCCGGGCGCTGGTAGCCCTCGTCGCCCTCGCCGACGAGGGCCTCGTAATCGACCGAGCCGAGCCGATCGCCCGATCCGTCGTATTCCGGATCGTCGTAGTCGACGACGAGCGGGCGAACCTTCGCGAGCTTGAGCGCGGACGCCATCACGCCGCAAAATTCGCGGTCGACGACGATCGCCTTCGCTTCGCCGTGGTCGAGCATGAAGGCGAGTGCGGCCGCATCGAGACGGGTGTTCAGCGTATTGAGGACCGCGCCGCACATCGGCACGCCGTAGTGGCATTCGAGCATGGCGGGCGTATTGGCGAGCATGACCGCGACCGTGTCGCCCCGAACGATCCCGCGCGCCGCCAATGCGAATGCGAGCTTTTTCGAACGGGCGTGAAAGTCGCGGTAGTTGCGCCGCAGGGCCCCGTGCGCGATCGCGAGCCTGTCGGGAAACACCTCCGCCGCGCGCTCCAGAAAGGCCAAGGGGGTCAGCGGCTGGAAGTTGGCGGCGTTGCGGTCGAGATCGCGATCGTAGGACGACTGGGACATGGGCTCTTCTCACTGCAAGGCCGGCGGGGGCGACGGGTGTGCCCCGGGGCTTCGCGCGTCATGATACTGTTCCGTCCCGGCTTTGGGAGGGGTTTTCTGGCGACGATCAACGAAAGGCGAAGGAGCGGAAGCCCACAAAGGTGAGAACCATCGCTGCGCCCGCGCCGACGGCGACGAAGAGGGGCAGGATCGCCGGCGTCACCTCGAACCCCAAGCGGGGCGCCAGCAGCACGCAGGCCGTATAGACCGCATAATTGAGCGCGAGCCCCGCCGAGGCGACGGCGACATAGCGAACGAAGGCGCGAACGAGGGGCGCCGGGGAATGGCGGAAGGTGATCGCACGGTTGAGCAGGAAATTGACGATCGTGGCGACGACAAACCCGGGCGGGCGGGCGAGTTCGGGCGATAGGCCCGCATATCGCGCCCCCGTATAGGTGATGGCGGCGTCGATCACATAGCCGACGAGGCCGATCAGGGCGAAGTACGGGATCTGGGCGGCGATCCGCCCCCCGCGGGTTGACGAAGGCGCGCTCCGCTCGGTCCGATCCGGCGATTCGCGCATCACGCGAACAGAGCCTGGACGGCGTCGTAGGTCAGTTTGGCGCCGATCACAAACGTTATGATCAGGATAATGGCGTAGAACTTGTCGGTGGATACCCGGCGCACGATCCAGACGCCGGCGAAGGTGGAGAGAACGGCGATCGGAATGAGACCGACGGAGACCGTGAGATTCTCACGGCTGAACTGGCCAAGGAGGAAATAGGGGGGCACCTTGATCAGGTTGACTGCAGCGAAGAACATCGTCGCTGTCCCGGCGAAGATCCGCGGCTTGAGGTTCTGCGGCATGACATAAACCTGGAACGGGGCGCCCCGGCGTGGCTGATGAAGCTGCTGAAGCCGGCGAGCGCGCCCCACAGCACCCCGCCCGGGACTCCCGGCGTCTCGACCGGCGCGCGGCCGAGCCGGTCGCGCGCCAGCATGTAGACGACAAAGGCGATCGAGATGATTCCGACTGCGAGCCTCACCGCGTCCTCGCTGACCCGCGCGGCGAGCAGCCAGCCTGCGGCGACGCCGATCACCGCCGAGGGGATGAGGATGACGAGGTTGCGCGGCGAGAAGTCGCGCCGGAAGGCCCAGACGCTGACCCAATCCTGGACGATGAGCACGGGAAGAACGATCGCCGCCGCCTTGACCGGCGAGATCACCAGCGACAGCATCGGCATGGCGAGCGAACTCAAACCGGTGAATCCGCCCTTCGACAGGCCGAGAATGATCACCGCCGGGACGCCGACGAGGTAGAACTCCATTTCGCCCGACATCGCCCGGCAGAGGCTCCAGATCGAAAAACCGGCATTGGCCGATAGTTTTAGCGCGCCACCGTTGCGTTCACGCGCGCGCGGCGCGAAAACTCCAGCCTTGCGCGCATGGCGGGGACAAGGGAGCGAAACGAATGAGCGGTTACCGGCAGACCTATGACCAGTGGCGCGCCGATCCGCAAGCGTTTTGGGCGAAAGCCGCCGAGGAGATCTCCTGGATCCGCGCGCCGCAGCGAATCTTCGACGCGGACGCGGGAGTCTACGGCCGCTGGTTCCCCGACGCCCGCGTCAACGCCTGCTACAACGCGCTCGACCGCCACGTGGAAGGCGGCCGGGCGGACCAGCCGGCGCTCTATTACGATAGCCCGGTCACCGGAACGAAGCGGACGCTGAGCTACCGCGAACTCCTGGACGAGACGGCCACCCTCGCCGCCGTGCTGGAGGACTTCGGCGTCAAGGCGGGCGATCGTGTCCTGATCTATATGCCGATGATCCCCGAATCGATCGTGGCGATGCTTGCCTGCGCGCGCATCGGCGCCGTGCATTCGGTGGTGTTCGGCGGCTTCGCCGCCAAGGAGCTGGCCACCCGCGTCGACGACGCCGAGCCGAAGGTCATCCTGACCGCGAGCTGTGGCATCGAGCCGGGGCGCATCGTGGAATACAAGCCCCTGCTCGATCTCGCGATCGGGCTCTCGAAGCACAAGCCCGAGACCTGCATCGTCTTCCAGAGGCCGCAGATCGAGGCGCGGATCGGCCCGCGTGACCGCGACTGGAAGACCCTGGTCGACGCCGCAAGCGCCGCGGGCCGGCGCGCGCCGTGCGCCGATCTCGCCGCGACCGACCCGCTCTACATCCTCTACACCTCGGGCACGACGGGCGTGCCGAAGGGCGTGGTGCGCGACATCGGCGGCTATCTCGTCGCGCTCAAGTGGTCGATGTCTGCCGTTTACAACGTCAGGCCCGGCGATACGTACTGGGCCGCCTCCGACATCGGCTGGGTGGTCGGCCATTCCTACATCGTCTACGCGCCGCTGCTGCACGGCTGCGCCACCGTTCTCTATGAAGGCAAGCCGATCGGCACGCCGGACGCCGGCGCCTTCTGGCGGGTGATCCAGGACTACAAGGTCGCCGCCTTCTTCACCGCGCCGACCGCCTTCCGCGCCGTGCGCAAGGAGGACCCTGAGGCCGCGCTGCTCAAGGGCTACGACATCTCGTCGATGCACACCCTGTTCCTGGCCGGCGAGCGGGCCGACCCCGACACGGTCGCCTGGGCCGAGAAGGTGCTCGGCGTGCCGGTGGTCGATCACTGGTGGCAGACGGAAACCGGCTGGCCGATCGTCGCCAATCCGGTGGGCCTCGGCATCCTGCCGATCAAGCTCGGCTCGCCGACGGTGCCGATGCCGGGCTGGGACCTGGCCGTCGTGGACGAGGGCTGCCATCCCGTTGCCGCAGGAACGATGGGCTCGATCGTCGTTAGGCTGCCGCTCCCGCCCGGCTGCCTGCCGACGCTCTACCGGCAGGACGAGCGGATGCGCGACAGCTATCTCAAGGAATTCCCCGGCTATTACAAGACCGCCGACGCGGGCTATGTCGACGAGGACGGCTATCTCTATGTCATGGGCCGCACAGACGACATCATCAACGTCGCCGGCCACCGCCTGTCGACCGGCGGCATGGAGGAGGTCATCGCCGCCCATCCGGACGTCGCCGAATGCGCGGTGCTCGGCGTCAAGGACGAGATCAAGGGGGAGCAGCCATGCGGCTTCATCGTCTTGAAGAGCGGCGTCAACCGGCCGCATGAGGAAATCGAGAAGGAGGTCGTCAAGCTGGTGCGCGACAAGATCGGACCGGTCGCCGCGTTCAAGATGGCCGTCGTCGTGTCCCGCCTGCCGAAAACCCGCTCCGGCAAGATCCTGCGCGGCACGATGAAGAAGATCGCCGACCACGATCCTTGGGCGACGCCCGCGACGATCGAGGATCCGAAGGCGCTCGAGGAGATCAGGGAGGCGCTTGAGGCGCGGGCGCATTAGACGGGGAACCCGCCGCTGGCCAGTCTGCGCGTTTCGGCAGCGACCGGCTGTTTTCAAGGGCTTGGGCGCCTTTTTCTGTCGTGATCGCGACAAGCGCATAATTATACATCATGTCAGGGTTTATATCGCGCGTCGTCTGAAAGGTCGAGACCGCCCGAAGGCGGCCCCGTGGGTGCAGCGGTTCGCCTGAGCCCGCGTCAGGCGGCTGCCGCACTCAACGCGACGCAGGATCGCTGCCCCGCAGCCTCTGTTCCGTCTCCTCGATCCAGCCTCTCAGCGGCGCGAGCCGCGGGCCCTGGGTAAGGCCGCCGCAGCCGCGCCCGTGCGGCGCCTGCGCCCAGGTCGCGATGGCGACCACGGCGGCGCCGTCGCCCGAAAAGATCGGCGCTCCGGAATCGCCGGAGCAGGCCCCTGCGACCCTGCCGTCCGGGTCGGCCGCCCAGATCAGCACGGTCGAGGCTGGCTCGCGCACCGAGAGCGTGACGCTGCGCAATTGGCCTCCGGACTTCCAGTCCCCCTCGGCGGCCGCGCCGTAGCCGGAGAGGATCACCCGCTCGCCGACCGGCGGCCCATCGCCGAAAGCGAGCGCGGCGCCGGAGAAGCCGCCGCCGAGCGGGCTCGCCGTGCGGATCAGCGCCACGTCGATCGATTCGACGCGGCTGCGGATCGCGTCGGGCCGATAGAGCGGATGGGCGGCTGTCGCCTCCACCGGAATGATCACCGCCGCCCCCGACGCGTTGCGATAGTGGACGGCCATGTCGTGCGTCGGCCTCAGGCAGTGGGCCGCGGTCAGAAGGGTGCGCGAATCGAGAACGAGCGCCGAGCAAAATCCTGCTTCGCCCTTGCCCCGCATCAGGACCATCGCCACCCGATCCGCGAATTGGCCGTCCGGCTCCGCTCCGACGAGGGCCCGGCATGGCGCAGCCGGCTTCGCGAGCGCGACGACGACAGCGAGGCGGATAAGGGCGCGGGACGGAGGCATTGCGGGCTTCATGCGCCGAAAGCGCAACGCGTTCAACCGGCGGACGCCGCCGATTCGGCGGGGCGCGCTCTATTCACGTTGCATTCAGCCGCTCGAGCGAACATTGTCGCCGCCGTTCAGGAAAGGGGCACTTTTCGTCATGGCCGCGCTCGCCTTCGCTCGCCGCGTCGCGGTCCTGTTCCTCGCGACGGCATGCGCAGCCGGGCGCGCGGCCGAGGGGGAACCGCACGCAGCCGTCGTCGTCAAGCCGGTCTGTCTTTCCGCCTCGGAAACCCGGGACGAGGTCAAGGCGCACAAACTGATCGAACCGTTCGTGGCGCTCAAGTCCGCCGCCCAGCAGCGCAAGGCGGAGGCCCTGTCGGCCAGGCTTTGCCACACCGGCGACGAATTCGTCTACGAGATAACGCTCCTCCATCGCGACGGGCGACTGACCCGCGTCCAGATGGAGGCGGGCACGGGCAAGATGATCGTTCGGCCGGCGCGCGAACCGCACCAACCGCACGAGACCCCGGTCAAGAACTGACGCGGTCGAGCCAAGGGACTCCGAATGCGACTGCTGGTTGTCGAAGACGATCGAGATCTCAACCGACAGATCTCAACCGCGCTGGAGCAGGCCGGCTACGCCGTCGACCGGGCGTTCGACGGGGAGGACGGCTGGTTTCGCGGCGACACCGAGCCATACGACGCCGTCGTGCTCGACATTGGACTTCCCAAGCGGGACGGCATTTCGGTCCTCGAGGCCTGGCGCAAGGCCGGCCGCACGATGCCGGTTCTGATCCTGACCGCGCGCGATCGCTGGAGCGACAAGGTACAGGGAATCGACGCGGGCGCCGACGACTATGTCGCGAAGCCCTTCCACATGGAAGAGGTGCTGGCCCGTCTTCGGGCCCTGTTGCGCCGCGCCGCCGGTCACGCGACCAGCGATCTCGCGGTCGGCCCGGTGCGTCTCGACGCCCGCAACGGACGCGTCACCGTCGACGGCGAACTGGTGAAGCTGACCAGCCACGAGTACCGCCTTCTGTCCTACCTGATGCACCACGCGGGACGCATCATCTCGCGCACCGAAATCGTCGAGCACCTTTACGAACAGGATTTCGATCGCGACTCGAATACGATCGAGGTCTTCATCGGCCGGCTGCGCAAGAAGCTCGGCGTCGACATCATCAAGACCTCGCGCGGCCTCGGCTACCTTGTCGGCGTCGACGCGGAAGCCCCGGCGCCGCGCTGACCCCCCTCGCCCCGCCAAGGGCGTCGAAAGACGCCCGTCTTTCGACGGGCTATTGGGGAGAAGCGGCGCGCCTCAGTTCTTCCGCGTGGCGACGAAATCGGCGGCGGCGCGCAGGGCCTCGCCCGCGGCGCCGACCCCCGCCGCATCGACCGCCGCCTTCGCCTCGCTGACGAGCCGGGCGAGTTCGGAGCGCGCTCCTTGCGCTCCGAGCGCGGCGACGAGCGTCGCCTTGTGGCGCCCGGCATCCTTGCCGGCGCGCTTGCCCAGCGCCGCCTCGTCGCCTTCGGCGTCGAGCAGGTCGTCGGCGATCTGGAACGCCGCGCCGATCGCCCGGCCGTACGCGTCGAACGCCGCGCGCGCGACAGCGCCCGCGCCCGCCAGAAGCGCGCCCGCCTCGACGCTGAATTTGAGAAGCGCGCCCGTCTTCATCGCCTGCAGGCGCGCGACCGCCTCGATCGGGAGCGGCGCCGCCGCTGTTTCAGCCTCGATGTCGAGCATCTGGCCGCCGACCATGCCGGCGAGGCCAGCGGCGCGTGCGAGACCCAAGCAGAGCCCGGCGCGCGTCGCGGGGTCGGGATCGGTCCGCGGATCGGCGAGAATCTCGAAGGCCAGCGTCTGCAAGGCGTCGCCCGCCAGAATGGCGGTCGCCTCGTCGAAGGCGCCGTGAGTGGTCGGCCGTCCACGTCTCAGGTCGTCGTCGTCCATCGCCGGGAGGTCGTCGTGGATCAGGGAATAGGCGTGAACACATTCGATCGCCGCTCCCGCCAGGACCGGCGCGCCGTCGGACCGGCCGAGCGCGCGGGCGGTTTCGATCGCGAGAAAGGGCCTCAGCCTTTTACCGCCGCCGAGCGTGGCGTAGCGCATCGCTTCGATCAGACGGCGCGGCCGGGCGGTCTCCGCGGCCTTCGGCGCGACCGCAAGAAGGTCGCCGAGCGCCCGCTCGACCGCAGCCGCGGTCTCGGCCAGTCTGGCCCGGAAGGTCTGTTCGTCCATGGGCCCGTGCGCCTCCTCAGGCGCCGTAGTCGGCGGGGTTGAAGACGCGCTTGGTCGAGCAGAATTCGCAGGTGACGCCGATCATGCCATCGTCGCCGATCATGTGCATGATTTCCTCCGGCGGGAAGCTGCGCAGCATCGCGTCGACGCCGTCGGCGGAGCAGCGGCAGACGGCCGCAAGCCGCGTCGGCTCGTAGACCCGCACGCCCCGCTCGTTGAACAGGCGAAACAGCAGGCGCTCGCCCGACAGCATCGGGTCGATCAACTCATGCGCCTCCGTGGTCGCCGCGCGCGCCTGGGCTTCCGTCCAGGCGTCGTCCTCCTCGACCTGATGCGGCGCCGTCCCCTCGGGCGCGTCGCCGGGATGGAAGTCGGCGCGCCGCTGCGTCGAGCCCGGAAGATACTGGACAATGAGGCCGCCGGCCCGCCAGGCGCGGCTGCGCGCTTCGACCGTCTCGCCGACGGCGAGCCGCACCAGCGTCGGAATTTGTTCGGAACGTTCGAAATAGTGGTGGGCTGCGCTTTCGAGCCCCTGGCCCTCGAGCGCGATGACGCCCTGATAGCGGTTCATGTCGCCGCCAGGATCGATGGTGAAGGCCATGTGGCCGCGGCCGAGCAGGTCCTCGTCCGCCTTGGCCGCAGCGACCCTGTCCCGGTCGAATCGCGCCAGAGCCCTCAGGTTCGACGGAGCGTCGAAGTCGACGAGCAGCATGGAGACGGGCCCGTCCGTCTTGGTCTGGAGCTGGAAACGGCCTTCGAGCTTCAGGGTCGAGCCGAGAAGCGCCGCGAGCGTCACGGCCTCCGCCGCCAGTTTCGACACCGGCTCGGGATAGTCGTGGCGCTTGAGGAGCTGATCGACCGCCGGACCGAGACGAACCAGTCGTCCGCGCGTGCTCAGGGACTCGACGGCGAACGGCAGGACGATGTCGTCGACCACCGTGACCGAGGCAACCCGCTCGGCCGCCTTCACGGCGCGATTCCCAGGCACCAGGCGAGCACCCCCTTTTGCGCGTGCAACCGGTTCTCCGCCTCGTCCCAGACCGCCGATTGAGGTCCGTCGATCACCTCGTCGGTGACCTCCTCGCCGCGATGGGCCGGCAGGCAATGCAAGAAGATCGCGTCGGGGGCGGCGCGGCTCATCAGCGCCCTGTTGACCTGGTAGGGCTGGAGCAGGTTCTGGCGCCTGCCCTCGTCCTCGTCTCCCATCGACACCCAGCAGTCGGAGATCACGGCCGCCGCGCCCTTGACGGCCTCCTCCGGGTCTTCGCGCAGGACGATATTCGCGCCGACGGCGCGCGCCGCGGCAACCCGCTGTTTCGTTGGCTGCAATTCCCGAGGACAGGCGATCTCGAGCGTGAAGTCGAGACGCGCCGAGGCGTCGATCCAGGACGAAAGAACATTGTTGAAGTCGCCGGACCAAGCGATCTTGCGGCCACGGATCGGGCCCATCCGCTCCTCGAACGTGAGGACGTCGGCCAGCACCTGACAGGGATGCGACTGCTTGGTCAGGCCGTTGATGACCGGAACGGTCGCATGGGCGGCCATTTCCAGCATATGGTCCTGGCTCAGAATGCGGATGACGATCGCCTCGACGTAGCGCGACAGCACCCGCGCGGTGTCGGCGATCGTCTCGCCGCGGCCGAGCTGCATCTCGGCGCCCGTCAGCATGATCGTCTCGCCGCCGAGTTGGCGCATTGCGACATCGAAGGAAACGCGAGTCCGCGTGGACGGGCGATCGAAGATCATCGCGAGCGTCTTGCCCTCGAGCGGGCGGGGCCGGCGCGGCGCGCCATCGACGCGCGCCTTCTTCATCGCCGCCGACATGTCGAGAATGCGCCGAAGCTCGGCGGTCGACAAGTCGAGGAGGCCGAGAAAGTGCCGTGGAGCGGCGACGGGAACGTTCATGCGTTCGATCAGTTGACGGCGACCACGAGGCGTTCCTCGACTGCGGCGCAGGCGGCGTCGAGACGCCGCACGCCTTCGGCGATTTCCTCCTCGGTGACCACGAGTGGCGGCAGCAGCCGCACGACATTGTCGCCGGCTGGTATGACCAGGATCTTTTGCGAAAGCGCTGCGTCCGCGAAATCGGCCGGCGGAACCTTCAGCTTGAGACCGACCATCAGGCCTTCCCCCCTCACTTCTTCGATGACGCCGGGCCGGCGGTCTTTCAGTTCCGCAAGGCGCTGTCGCAAGAGGAGGCCGAGCCCGGCGACGTGGTCGAGGAAGCCCGGCGCAAGGATGACGTCGAGGGTCGCGTTGCCGATCGCCATGGCGAGCGGATTGCCGCCGAAAGTCGTCCCGTGCACGCCGGCGGTGAGGCCCTGCGCCGCGTCGGCCGTCGCAAGGCAGGCCGACATCGGGAAACCCGCGCCGATGCCCTTGGCCGAAGTCAGGATGTCGGGCCGGACGCCGCACAGCTCATAGGCGAAAAGACGCCCGGTGCGGCCCATCCCGGTCTGCACTTCGTCGAAGATCAGCAGGAGTTCATGCCGGTCGCAGATTTCGCGCAGCCCGCGCAGGAAAGCCGGTGGGATCACCCGCACGCCGCCCTCGCCCTGGATCGGTTCGATCATGATCGCCGTCGTGTCCGGCCCGATCGCCGCCTCGACCGCGGCGAGGTCGGTCAGCGGAATCTGGTCGAAACCGTCGACCTTGGGGCCGAAACCTTCAAGATATTTCTTCTGGCCCCCCGCCGCGATGGTGGCGAGCGTCCGGCCGTGGAACGCGCCTTCGAACGTCAGGATCCGATAGCGCCCGGGATGGCCGTCGATCCATTGGCGCCGGCGCGCCATTTTGATCGCAGCCTCGTTGGCCTCGGCGCCCGAATTGGTGAAGAAGACGAGATCGGCGAAGGTCGCATCGACGAGACGCCGGGCGAACAGTTCGCCCTCTGGATTCTGGTAGAGATTCGACACGTGCCAGAGTTTCGACCCCTGTCGGGTCAAGGCTTCGACCAGGTGCGGATGGGCGTGTCCGACGGAGGTGACCGCGATGCCGGCGCCAAAGTCGAGGTAGCGTTCGCCGGTCGTCGAGATGAGCCAGCAGCCTTCTCCGCGCACGAAGGCGACATTGGCCCGCGCGTAAGTCGGCACGATCGCTGAAGGCGCTTGAGCGGAAGTCACCAGTCCAACTCCATGTCCCGCTTTGGTTCCGGCTTTGCGAGCGGCGCCGCCGATGCAAAATAAAAACGCCGCCCCGCTGGGACGGCTCGCCGATGCCGATCAAATATAGAGGAGGCGCCCGGATTTGGTCAATTGACGATACGTCAGGCGAAAAATTTCTGAGCGGATGCGCGGCCAATTCCGGGCCGCTAAAACCTTGATGCGACTCAATCAATCGAAACGTGACCGCATCGGCAAGTCCGCCGGGACTCGAACACCTGTTGAAAAGCCGGGCCTCCGAAGTGTCCGACTCTTGCGCGCGATTCAACGAGTAGTATAGTTTTTTCGCAGTTGACCACGAGATGTCGTGGGTGAGGGCTTCAGAGAGAGTTCCGGTCCGCGTTTTGCCCGACGGAGGTGCGTCGTCGGGCCCGGAGAGGGATTCTGCGCAAGACACGCTTCAAGGCGAGGAATGACGAACGAGGCGACAATGTCCTGGACGGATGAAAGAGTGGAGCAGCTTCAGCAGCATTGGCTCGAAGGCAAGAGCGCGAGTCAGATCGCAACCCTGCTTGGTCACGGGCTGACCCGCAACGCCGTCATCGGCAAAGTCCATCGGCTCGGTCTTGCCGGACGAGCCAAGGCGCCGAGCACGGCGCCGTCGCGGCCCCGGGCCTCGTCGCCTCAGCCGGCGGCCCACCGCCCGGCCCCGTCCCGCCCGGCCACCGTTGCTCACCGGATCGTCCACGGAGCGACGGCGCTGGCGATGGCTCCTCTGACCGAAGCGGAGGCCGAAACAGAGGTTTACGAGAGCGTCGTGCTGCCGATGTCGCTCCGGGTGACCATCGTCGAGTTGAAGGAGGCGATGTGCCGCTGGCCGCTCGGCGACCCGACCAGCCCGGATTTCCGCTATTGCGGCTCGCCGGCGTCGGGCGGCCCCTATTGCGCCCATCACGGCCGGATGGCCTATCAGCCGGCCCAGGACCGCCGGCGGGAGCGCGATCGCCAACGCCGTCTCGCCTTGCGTTGAGGGCTGTGGGGCCGGGTCGTCGGATCCCGCCGGCGCGCGCGCTCCGTAGCCCGTCGAAAGACGGGCGTCCTGGCGGACTCCCTATGCAGCGCGCCCTGTAAGCGACGCGCTACGGTTTCCCGAAGGTCTCGTCGAAGGCGTAGCCGGTTCCGCGCACAGTGCGGATGGGATCGCGCTCGCGTCCCCTCGACAGGGCCTTGCGCAGGCGTCCGACATGCACGTCGACCGTGCGCTCGTCGATCTCCGCCGTCTGGCCCCACACTCCGTCGAGCAGCTGGGCGCGGCTGAAGACGCGGCCCGGCTTCTCGAGGAGATATTCGAGCAACCGGAATTCGGTCGGCCCGAGGTGAATGTCGCGGTTGCCGCGCCGCACCCGTCGGGTCTCGCGGTCGAGATCGAGGTCGCCGGCCCCGAGGCGTTCGGCGATGCGTTCCGGCCGGCTGCGGCGCAATAGCGCCCGCACCCGCGCCATCAGTTCGGGGAGCGAGAACGGCTTGACGACATAATCGTCCGCGCCGACGGAGAGGCCCCGCACCCGCTCGGCTTCCTCGCCGCGGGCAGTCACCATGATCACCGGTAGCGTGCGCGTGTTCTCTCGAGCCCGCAGCCGTCGGCAGATCTCGAGACCCGATACGCCGGGCAGCATCCAGTCGAGGATCACCAGGTCGGGGGGGTCCTCGGCCAGGCGCAATTCGGCCTCGTCGCCGCGCCCGACGCTCTCAACGGTGTAGCCTTCGGCGTCGAGGTTGTAGGACAGCAGCAGCGCGAGGTCGGCCTCGTCCTCGACGACGAGGATGCGCGGCGCCGAAATCGGGCCCGCGCGGCCATTCTCTCTGCGCGCGTGATTCATACATCGCCCCCCGCGGCCTCGACGTCGATATCGGTTTCCTGCGGGCCGCGCGGACGTTCCGACATCAATGGCTTGCCGGTCACCAGGTAGACCACGGTTTCCGCGATATTGGTGGCGTGGTCGCCGATCCGCTCGATGTTCTTGGCGCAGAACAGAAGATGGGCGCAGAACGAGATGTTGCGCGGATCCTCCATCATATGGGTCAGGAGATCGCGGAACACCGAGTCTTCGAGGGCGTCCAGATCGACGTCGCGTTCCCAGACCTCGCGCGCGCGTTCGGCGTCACGCTGGGCGTAGGCGTCGAGCACGTCCTTCATCAGTTCGGTGGCGACCTCGTTCATGTGCTTGAGGCCGACGACCGCGCGCGGAACCCGCGCCTCGGCCCCGATCTTGATCGTGCGCTTGGCGATGTTCTTGGCGAGGTCCCCGACCCGCTCGAGATCGCCCGCGATGCGAATGGCCCCGATCAGCTCGCGCAGATCGACCGCGACCGGCTGGCGCTTCGCGATGGTCATCACCGCCATATTCTCGATTTCGCGCTGCAGCGCGTCGAGGCGCGGATCGGTCGCGACGATCTGATGGGCGAGAACCGAGTCCGCGTTGGCGAGCGCATCTGTGGCGTCGACCACCATTTTCTCGGCGATGCCGCCCATTTCGGCGATGCGGCGCTCGAGCAGGTCGAGTTCCGTGTCGTAGGACTTGACGGTATGATTGACCACAGCTTCCGCTCCCTCAGCCGAACCGGCCTGTGACGTAGTCCTGCGTGCGCTTGTCGCGCGGCGCGGTAAAGACCGCATCGGTTTCGTTGTATTCGATCATCTCGCCCAGATACATGAAGGCGGTGTAGTGCGAGACGCGCGCCGCCTGCTGCATGTTGTGGGTGACGATCGCGATCGTGTACTCCCCGGACAGTTCATCGATCAGCTCTTCGATCTTCGCTGTCGAGATCGGATCGAGGGCCGAGCAGGGTTCGTCGAACAGGATCACTTCGGGGCTGATCGCGACGGTGCGGGCGATGCAGAGGCGCTGCTGCTGCCCGCCGGACAGGCTGAGCCCGCTGGCGTTCAGTTTGTCCTTCACCTCGCCCCACAGCGCCGACCGCTTCAGCGACGATTCGACGCGCCCATCCATTTCCGACTTCGGCAGCTTCTCGTACAGGCGGATGCCGAAGGCGATGTTGTCGTAGATGGTCATCGGGAACGGTGTCGGCTTCTGGAACACCATGCCGACGCGCGAGCGCAGGAGGTTGAGGTCGAGGCCCTTGGAGAGGATGTTCTCTCCGTCGAGCAGGACTTCCCCCTCCGCGCGCTGGCCGGGGTAGAGGTCGTACATCCGGTTGAGCACGCGCAGAAGCGTCGACTTGCCGCAGCCGGACGGGCCGATGAACGCGGTGACCTGACCTTCGTAGAGAGACAGGTTCACCTCTTTGAGCGCGTGCGTCTCGCCGTAATAGAAATTGAGGCCGCGCACCGTGACTTTGTCCTTGCTTGCGCTCGCCGGCTTGGCCGGCCTCGGGGCGGCGACATCGTTGTTCATGAGCGACACCTTGCTGATCCTACTTCTGTAGTGTCTGGGCGGAGAGCGCACGGGCCATGATGCTCAGGGCCAGCACCGCGAAGGTGAGAATGAGCGCGCCCGTCCACGCGAGCTTCTGCTGTTCGGCGTAGGGGCTCCGGGCGAACTCATAGATGATAAGCGGAAGGCTCGACATCGGTCCGCGCGGGTCGAGGGTGAACAGCGAATTCCCGAGCGCGGTGAAGATCAACGGCGCGGTTTCGCCGGTCATGCGCGCAATCGCTAGCAAGACGCCGGTGATGATGCCGGAGCGCACCGCCTTGTAAGCGATATGACGGATGACGAGGGACCGCGGCATGCCCAGCGACGAGGCCGCCTCGCGCAGCGTGTCCGGCACGAGATTGAGCATGTCCTCCGTGGTGCGCACCATGATCGGCGCCCCGAGGATCGCGAGCGCAACGCCGCCCGCGAGGGCTGAGAAGTGCCCGACGGGCACGACGAGCAACTCGTAAACGAACAGGCCGACCACGATCGACGGCGCGCTGAGCAGAATGTCGTTGATGAACCGCACCACGACCGCGAGGCGCGCATTGCGACCATATTCGGCCAGGTAGGTTCCCGCCAGAATGCCGAGCGGCGCGCCGATCGCCAGGCCGAGCGCCGTCGTGATCAGGCTGCCGACGATCGAGTTGAGCAGTCCGCCGACCACGCCCGGAGGAGCGGTATTCTTGGTGAAGACGTCTAGCGACAGCCCGCCAAATCCGTTCCACAGCAGCGTCGCCAGGATGATGACCAGCATACTCAGGCCGAGGACTGTCGCCCCGTAGGCCAGCGTCGTCCAGATGATGTTGCGCCGCTTGCGCCCGGAATAGAGGTCGGCCATCGGCTTCACGCCTTTATTTCGAGACTGGCCAGCAGCCAGCGCGCAGCGGCGAGAACGATGAACGTGATGACGAACAGGATGAAGCCGAGGGCCAGCAGCGACGCCGTGAACAGCCCCGGATCCGCGTCGGCGAACTGGTTGGCGATCATCGCCGAGATGGTGGTGCCTTGAGCGAGAATCGACGACTGGATCTTGGTGGCGTTGCCGATGACGAAAGTGACCGCCATCGTCTCGCCGAGCGCCCGCCCGAGCGCCAGCATCACGCCTCCGATGACGCCAACCCGAGTGTACGGGATGACGATGTTGCCGACGACCTCGAAGGTCGTCGCGCCGACCCCGTAGGCCGCCTCCTTCAGTACGGTTGGAACCGTATCGAAAACGTCGCGCGACACCGCGGTAATGAAGGGCAGGATCATCAGCGCCAGCACAAGCCCCGCGGTCAGCACGCCGTAGCCGAACGGCGGCCCCTGGAAGAGAAAGCCGATGCCTGGGACGTTGCCGAGCGTGTTGATGAGAAACGGCTGAATGTAGCTCTGCATTATCGGTCGGAAGTAATAGACGCCCCAGATGCCGTAGATGATCGACGGAATTCCGGCGAGCAACTCGATCGCGACGCCGATCGGCCGACGCAATGGCAGCCAGCAGAGCTCCGTAAGGAAGACGGCGATGCCGAGACCCACGGGAACGGCGATCAGCATGGCGATCAACGAGGTGATGAGCGTGCCATAGATTGCCGTCGCGGCGCCGAACTGCTCTTTCGGCGGGCTCCAGGCGTCGGAGAAGAAGAAACCGACCCCGAACTCGCGGAACGCCGGCCAGGCGCCGATGAACAGAGCGATCGCGACCCCGGCGAGAAGAACGAGGACGATGAGCGCCGAGGCCAACGTCATCACTCGAAACGCGCTGTCGGAGAGTTTCAGCCGCCCGAGCGCACGCGCGCGGTCCATTGGGGAGGCGTGGGCGCCGCTCGGGGACTGGATTGCGGTTGCCGTCATGGTGTGTTTCAGCATGGCGAGAGGGAAATTGACCGTGGGGAGGGGCGAACAGCCGCGCCGTTCGCCCCTGGCGTTGGATTAGTTAAGCTTGACGTCCTTGGCCCACATCGCCTCGACCAGCTTGACGACATTGTCGGGCATCGGGATGTAGTCGAGATCCGCGGCCATCTTGTCACCCTTCTCGTAGGCCCACTTGAAGAAGTCGATCGCGTCCTTCGCGGCGGCCTTATTCGGGGGGTCCTTGGGCAGCAGAATGAATGTGGCGGCGGTCATTGGCCACGACTTGTCGCCCGGCTGATTGGCCAGGATCAGGTAGAAACCCGGCGCGTGGTCCCAATCGGCGTTGGCGGCTGCGGCCTGGAAGGATTCCATGGTCGGGGAGACCTCCTTGCCCGCCTTGTTGGCCATGTTGGCATAAGTCAGCTTGTTCTGATCGGCATAGGCGTATTCGACGTAGCCGATCGCGCCCTTGGTGGTTGCGACGTTGTTGGCGACACCGTCGTTGCCCTTGGCGCCGATGCCGCCCGGCCAGTCGACTGTGGTCGCGACGCCCACCTTGTCCTTCCACTCCGGCGAAACTTCGCCGAGATAGTAGGTGAAGTTGAAGGTCGTGCCCGAGCCGTCGGCGCGATGGACCGGCACAATTGGCAGATTGGGCAGATCGAGCTTCGGATTCATCTTCTTGAGCGCAGGATCGTTCCAGCTGGTGATCTTGCCGAGATAGATCTGGGCGAGGGTCGGGCCGTCGATGACGATGTCGCCCGGCTTCACGCCGGGGAGATTGACGACGGCCACGATGCCGCCCATCACCATCGGCCATTGCGCGAGGCCAGCCTTCTCGAGCTCCGCAGGCTCCAACGGCGCGTCGGTCGCGCCGAACGTGACCGTCTTGGCCTTGATCTGCTTGATACCGGCGCCGGAGCCGATTGACTGGTAGTTCAGGCCGTTGCCGGTGTCTTTCTTATAGGCGTCCGCCCATTTGGCGTAGATCGGAAACGGAAATGTCGCGCCGGCGCCGGAGATGTCGGCGGCCGAGGCGACTGTAACGCTCGCAGCGATCACGGCCGCGGCGATCACGGATTTGATGAACATTCTGAACTCTCCCAGGGAAACGATCAGGACCGCGGGCCAATCCCCCGCGCGGGCTGAGGCGACAATCATGCGCCATGCCCAACCCTTACGCCGCCAAGACCCGTGTTGTATGACAGACGGGTCATCGTTTTGTGACATTGTAAACCATTGATAAGGTTTATTTTTCCCTGGAACACCCAAGCCTCATCCGTCCGAGTCCAGCAACGGATTAAGACGCCCCGGCAGCCCCAATCCCGCGAGCGGGCCTACGAAAACCTCGATCCCGCAGGGGGTTGCGTACATGCGCGGCAAGAGGCCTCGCCGATCCCCAGTCGGCCCCCTCGCGCTGATGAGACCTTCCCTTGCCGAGTGCCGCAGAATGATCGGCATAGACCCGCCGGAAGCGAACCCGCTAGGGCTCGATCGGAGCGTCGCCTGTTCCGACGACGGTCTGGTCGAAGTCGATATTGGCGCCGGTCATCAGCCCGGATTCGTCGGAGGCGAGATAGGCGCAGGCGCGAGCAACCTCGCTCGGGTCGATCAGCCGCCCAAAGGGCTTCGTCCTGGCCGCAGCCTCGAGCCAACCGTCCTTCGCGCCGTGATAGGTCTTCATGATCCGGTCCTCGCCCGGCGTCGACATCCAGCCGATGTTGAGGCCGTTGACGCGTATGCGGAACTTGACCAGCGAGTGAGCGACGTTGCGGGTCAGGGTGGCGAGCGCGCCCTTGGATGCGCAATAGGCTGTGATGAACGGCTGTCCGCCATGCGCTGACATCGACTGGATGTTGACGATCGAGCCGGCGATCCGCTCTCGCCGCATGATGCGGACGGTCTCCTGAATGAGGAAGAAGGGCGCCCGCACGTTGACATCGAAGATCTCGTTATAGCGTTCCTCAGTGGTGTCGAAGATGTCGCCCCGGTCGGTCAGCGCCGCGGCGTTGATCAGGACATCGACGCGACCGAACCGGCTGTCAGCCTCCCCGATGACATTACGGCAGTCGGAAACCTTGGCTAGATCCGTCCTGACGAAGGCCACTGGACATCCCGTCGCCGAAATCTCCTTCGCCACCCTCGCGCCGTAGTCGGCGTTGCGTCCGCAGATGACCAGACCCGCAGATCCGCGCTCGGCGAAAAGGCGCGCGATCGCTTCCCCAAGGCCCTGCGTGCCGCCGGTCACCACCGCGATCTTGCCCGCAAGACCGGCCGGACCGAGATGGGCGTCGTGTGCCGTCTCGGATGCGCGATTCGCGGCCATGGGCGAATGTCTCTCTGAGTTCGTTGGTGGGCCGCCGTCGCTCCGACGCCGGACTTGAGCACGAACTCTATGCCAGAAACGTCAGCGAAACCAAAGGGGCGCAGGTCGCCAGCGCGAACGGCTCCATCCGCGACAAGGCTCTGAAGAATCTTCGCGGGCGTTGTCAGGCGGCCCGCCGCAAGCGGCCGAAGGGGGCGCAAGCGATCCGCTCGCCGAGACGGCCGTTCAGACCTGGAAGATTAATGAGCGCGCCAATCCTGGCTCGATCATCTTTTCCCACATTTGGGTAAAGTGGAGCAACGCTTGCGCGGCGCCAATTGAGGCCCTATAGGCGGCGAAGGGGCAACAGGAACCAGGCATGGCGCAGGTGCAAGAAAGACGCCCGGCCTCGAACCGGGCGTCCGGCAATGCGCCGCCCCCCCCGGACGATGAGAATCTGATCGCCCGCCTGATTGCGGCCGCGAGCCGCCGCCGCCGTACGTTGCGGCGTGTTGGTCTGACGGCGAGCGCCCTTATCATCGCCGTTTCCCTGACGATTTTTGTCCGAACGCTGCTTCACGTCGATCTCAACAAGTTCAGAGCGGCGATTGCGGCGACGGGCGGCGACCAAATCACTCTCGCCTTCGCCTTTACCGCCGTGAGCTATCTGGCGCTGACGGGTTACGATGGTCTCGCCTTGAAGCATCTCGGGACCAAAGTCCCGTACTGGCTGACGGCGCTGGCGTCATTCGCGAGCTACGCGGTTTCGTTCTCCTTGGGGTTTCCGCTGGTGACTGGAGGGGCCGTCCGCTACTGGCTCTATGCGCCCGCCGGCCTAACCGCCGGCAAGGTCGCCAGTCTCACCGTCGTGGCCGGCATCACTTTCTGGCTCGGCATGGGCTTGATCGTCGGGGTCGGCTTTATCTCCGCGTCCGACGCCGTGGCGGAAATCGACCACTTCAACCCGCTGGCCAATCGGCTGATCGGGCTCAGCGCCATAGCCGCGCTGATCGTCTATCTCGGCTGGGTCGGCAGGATGCGCTGGCGGAACACACCGGTTTTCGGCGCCTTCAAGCTGCCCGGTCCGCTGCTCACCCTGGGGCAGATGGCGCTGGGGGTGATTGACGTCTGCTCGGCTTCGGCTGCGCTGTACTTCCTCCTGCCGAAGGGCTCGACGATCGGTTATCCGACATTCGCCACGCTTTATTCGTTCGCGGCCATGCTCGGCATCGCCAGCCATTCTCCCGGCGGACTCGGCGTGTTCGAGGCGACCATTCTCCAGGGCGTGGGTGGCGACACCGACGCGCTGCTCGCCTCCCTGCTGCTTTTCCGCGGCATCTACTATGTCGCCCCCTTCATCGGCGCGATGGCCCTGCTTGGCGGCGTCGAGGCGACCCGACGCTGGCGATCGATCCGCGAAGCCATGTCGGCGCCGTCAGACGACTAGCGATCCCTGCGATGAGCGACGCGGAAGCCGTGAAACTCGAGAACCAGATCCGCTCCCGGTTCGCGGCCAAGCTCGTCGAGGCCATGCCCGAGCCGGCGGTGATCGTCGGGCCGGACGGACGGGCGGCCGCGGCCAACCGGCCCGCGCTCAACCTCCTGCCGGGGCTCAAGGTGGGCGAGCCATTCGTCCTCGCCCTGCGCGCGCCCGATGTCGTCGACGCGCGGCGGCGGGTCATGGCCAGCGGCGAGGTCGAACGGGTGCAGTGGAGCGAGCGCGTGCCCGTCGAACGGCTGTTTGACGTCTGCGTCGCCCCGCTCGCGACCTCCGGCGACAAGGTGGTTGCGACCCTGCTCACCCTGCGCGATCTGACCGAACTCCGGCGCGCGGAACGCATGCGGGTCGACTTCATCGCCAACGCCAGCCACGAACTGCGCACGCCGCTCGCCTCCCTTCTCGGCTTCATCGAGACGCTGCAGGGCTCGGCCCGTGACGACGCCAAGGCGCGGGACCGGTTTCTCGCGATCATGCGCGAGCAGGGCCGGCGAATGGCCCGACTGATCGAGGACCTGCTCTCGCTTTCGCGGATCGAGCAGAAGCAGCACGTCCGGCCCCAAACCGAGGTCGATCTCGCTCAAACCGTGCGCAGCGTCGTCGATGCGCTCACCCCCGTGGCGGCGGATCTCGGGATCGAGATCCGCCTCAGCGCGCCGGAGGCGGCGCCGGTGACCGGCGACCGCGACGAACTGCTCCGGGTGGCCGAGAATCTGATCGAGAACGCGATCAAGTACGGTATAAGGACGGACTCCAGGAACGCCGGGCACATCGACGTTTCGGTCGGAACGACCGACAAGGAAGCAACCCTGACGGTTCGCGACTACGGCTATGGCATTGCGCCCGAGCACCTACCCCGGCTGACCGAACGCTTCTATCGCGTCGACGCCACCCAAAGCCGCGCCAGGAACGGCACAGGGCTTGGCCTCGCCATCGTCAAGCACATTCTGACCCGCCATCGGGGCAAGCTGACGATCGCGAGCCGCATCGATCAGGGCTCGACCTTCGTCGCCAGCGTTCCGCTGCATGCAAGAAAAAGTGACGCGTGAATCCGCCCGTCGCCTGTTCATGAGACGGGTCCAGGCGAACGCGTTCGCCGGTTGCGTCGCCTGATGCTCGGGCTCACACTGGTCGTCGAATTTGGCGCCGCCGCGGGCGGCATTTTGGGCTGATCGGTCAGGCAGTCGGCCGCCCGTCAACGACGGCCGGCGCGGGAGAGAGCATTGAGCGACACCAGCATCCCGTACCGCCGCCAGCGCGTTCTGGTCGTCGGCCTCGGCACGATGGGCACGAGCCATGCGCGGGCCTACAAGGCGATCGACGGCTTCGAGCTCGTTGGCCTTTGCACCCGCAACGCCGCAGCCCGCCACGATCTGGACAGGGAATTCGCGGGCGTGCCGGGCTTCGAGCGTCTCGACGAGGCGCTCGGGGCGGTGAAGCCGGATGCGGTCGCGATCTGCGCCTATACCGAGCATCACGCGCCGATGGCGCTTCAGGCGCTCCAGTTCGGCGCGCACGTGTTCTGTGAGAAGCCGCTCGCCGATACGCTGGAGGCGGCGGAGACAATCGTCGCGGCGGCGCGCGCGGCGAACAAGGCGCTGCTCGTCGGCTACATTTTGCGCGTCCATCCGTCGTGGACGCGTTTCGTCGAGATCGGCCGCACGCTCGGCAAGCCGCTCGTCATGCGGATGAACCTCAACCAGCAGTCGTCGGGGTCGTTCTGGGAGGTGCACAAGAACCTGATGCGCTCGACCTCGCCGATCGTCGACTGCGGCGTCCATTATGTCGACGTGATGTGCCAGGTGACGCGCGCGAAGCCCGTCGCGGTGCATGCGGTCGGCGCGCGCCTCACCGGCGAGATCGCAGAGACCATGTACAATTACGGCCACCTGCACATCGCGTTCGACGACGGCTCGGTCGGCTGGTACGAGGCCGGCTGGGGTCCGATGATAAGTGAAACCGCCTTCTTCGTGAAGGACATGATCGGCCCGAAAGGCTGCGCTTCCATCGTCGCCAAGGAAACCGCGGGGACGGGTCTCAAGTCGTCCGACCACGACGCGCATACGAAAACCAACGCGCTCCGCATCCACCATTCGGCGCTCGACGCGAACGGAGCGTTCGTCGAGCCGGACACGATCGAGTCGACCGAGGACGAGCCCAGCCACCAGGAGCTCTGCGAGCGCGAGCAGCGGCTGTTCCTCAAGGCGATCCGCGGCGAGGTCGATCTCGCCGACCACTGGACCGACGCGATCAATTCGCTGCGCATCGTGTTCGCGGCCGATGAAAGCGTGCGGACGGGGCAGGTGGTGCGGCTGGCGTGAGGGCGTGACGCCGCTGGCGACGCGCGGCTCGTTCTCAAATCGGCTTCATTCGCCTCTCTGGCGGGTTGAGCCTGGCCTCAGCCTTGCGGCCAAACCACCCCCGCTCCGCACGCTCTCCTCCGCCGCGCGCGGCGAATTGATCGCGTCGGCCCAGCGGTCTGGGAGCGCCGCCCTTGATTCACGCCTGGATTTCGAACCGATACTGCCAGGCGGGCAAACCCGCTCTCAGCGACCTGCGTTGGTCGCGACGGCTCTCGCTCCGATCCAAATCTTCATCATGGCGCCGTCGCCTTCGACCTTTTGCGTGCCGTCCCAGGCCGGATCAGTGAGAGGGCCGCTAATCCAGCGTACGGTGGTGTTCGACCGGTCGAATGCGTAAGCGCCGCCGCCTGCGCTCCTGTCGCCGGGCAGGAAAAGCTCGTAGGCACTGGCGGATTGCAGAATGAGATACCCGTCGGAAAATCCGGTTCCGACGGTGATGTTGTATCTACCGGGACGGGGGCCCATCGAGGCTGTCGCGGCGTCCTTGGCGTCCTTGTCGGCAGGCCTGACATTGAAAGTGTACGTCCAACCGTCCGGGAACGCGCCGTCTTGATAGTGTACGCGGCAGGAGGATCCGCTGCTGGCGAGCACGGTGGCTCGATGGTTCCCAGGACTGACCACAACGGCCGCTCCTGCTACGCAAGGCCCTTGCTCCGCATGGAGGGGCGTATTTGCAGCCGCGAGCGCCATAGCGGGAACGAAGAGCATCATTCGTGTCGTTGGAAGAGATTTCATATTCGACCCCCCGTGGGTGAGTTGGAAGACTTGCTCATTGCCCTGTGATTGCGACGCCGTCCTGACATGCGCCGGTACGCACCTTGCGGCCGTCTATTCGTGGAGGATTGGCCAACTCCTCCGCGCCAGGTGGTTCATACGATGGGCCAATGCCACTGGCGCGTCGACTCCACCGGCGAGAGGCTGCGAAAAATGCGCAACCGACGCCTCTGCATAGCAACATGGGAAGGAGGGGACGTCGAGACGCCGCAAAGTTCCTGGGGATAAAGAACCTATCGGAGACAAAAGTGGGCCGGCCTCCCCAAATTTGTCGGTTGCCGGAACGTGTAAACGCGCGCAGACCTTAACGGCGTCAACACAACCAGCCGAGAACGCAACGGCATAGACGAAAGGGAAGGTTATGAGCCAAATGTCGTCTTTGGGTTCTTCAGCCACCGCGCCCGCCATAACGCCGCAAGGGAACGCCTCCGACAAACTCGAGACACGACAGTCGGAGCTGACGATCCGTCAGATGGCGCAGCTCTATGGCGTCAGCCTCCGCACCCTGCGATTCTACGAAAGCCGCGGGCTCCTTTCGCCGCGGCGGGAAGGCAATGTCCGTTTCTATCGCGCGGCCGACCGGGTGCGCATGGAGATGATCCTGCAGGGCAGGAAGCTCGGTTTCACCCTGAGCGAAATCAACGACCTGATCGGCCGCAAGAGCGCGAACGACAATGCCGGCCTCGAAGAGCGGCTGCTGCCGCAGCAGATCGTCAACCAGATCGACCACCTCGAGCGGCAGCGGGACCAGATCGACAGCGCGATCCGGCGTCTTCGCGCCACTCACGGCCAACTGTTGCAAGGCGCCGCGTGATCGCCGCGAGAAGTGGACCCCGCGCTGCGAACGTCCAGCAGAAGTGACCTGCCGTCATACCGGCCCTCTCCCACAAGGCCCGCCGAAGGACGCTCGACTTTCGACCGGCTATGCAGGAGACAAGTTTGGCCGGCGCCAGCCAGGCGGATGTGGTTCCGGTCGTTCGACACCGCGCTACCGCCGGAACTCGGCCTTCAGCGCCCCATAGAGGGCGGTAAACCGTCGACGCTGTCCGGCGAAGGCTTCTGCGAGGGCCGGCTCGGGCTCGGTTGCGTCGAGAATTTCCGGCGGCGCGCAGACGGCCTCGGCCGGTTCCCCGGTCGCGGCCATGCGCGCGAGGCGGGCCGCGCCGAAGGCGGGACCCGTCTCACCGCCCTTCATGCGCAACACCGTGAAACCCGTAGCCGCGGCGATCATCCGGGTCCACAGTCCGCTCTTCGCCCCTCCGCCGATCAGGCCGACCTTCGACGGCGTGGCCCCGGCGGTGGCGAGGCAGTCGCGCGCCTCGGCGAGCGTCAGCGCGACGCCCTCCATCACGGCGCGGGCGACGTCGGCGCGGGTCGTCGTCTCGCTCATGCCGAACAGGACGCCGCGCGCGTAAGGATCGTCGAGCGGCGTCCGCTCGCCCGAAAGATAGGGCAGGAACAGCAGCGCGCCGGGCTCTGAATAGCCCTCGGACGCCTCATGCTCGAGCGCTTCAGGGGAGGCGCCGAGAAGCCGCCCGGCGAAGGCGAGCGCGCCCGCCCCGTTCAGCATCGCCGCCATCGCATACCAGCGGCCCGGCAAGGCATGGGCGAAAGAGTGCACCAGCTTTTCCGGCGCGCTCAGGTAGCGGTCGGTCGCGACGATCAGCTGGCTCGCCGTGCCGAGCGAAATGAAGGCTTCGCCCGGGGCGATCGCGCCGAGGCCGACGGCGCCAACCGCCGCGTCGCCGCCGCCGGCGGCGACGATCGCGCCCTGCGGCAGACCGAGTTCGCGTGCGACCGAAGGAAGGATTTCTCCGACTGCGGCGGAGCCCTCGACGAGCCGCGGCGGCCAGACGGGATCCGCCTGGCAGGCGGCGATCGCCTCGAGCGACCAGGCGCGCGCCGCCTCGTCCAGCATCCAGCTTCCAGCCGCGTCGCTCATGTCGGTCGCGCGTTCGCCGCAAAGCGCGAGGCGCAGATAGTCTTTCGGCGCGAGCACGCAGTCGATGGTGGCGCGATGGTCCGGCTCGTGGCCGGCGAGCCACAGAAGTTTCGGCCCGGTGAAGCCCGGCATCGGCTTCGCTCCGACCACGCCCGCGAGATGAGGGAACGTCCGGGCGAGCAAGGCTGCTTCTTCGTGCGCGCGGCCGTCGTTGTGCAGGATCGCCGGCCTGACCGGCCTGTCCGAGCGGTCGAGCGCGACCGCGCCGTGCATCTGGCCGGAAAATCCGACCGCCTTCACCGCGCCGAGCGCCTTCGGCGCGCAGGCGCCGAGGTCGGCGATCGCGCCGGCCATGGCGGCGCGCCAGACTTTCGGGTCCTGCTCGGACCAGCCGGGTCTCGGCCGGTCGGGCAGATAGGCGCGCGAGGCGCGCGCGACCGGCGCGCCGGCCTCGTCGACGAGAAGGGCCTTGAGACCCGATGTGCCGCAGTCCAGCCCGAGATACATGGGTCGACAATGCGCCAGCCGGGGGACCGGCTCAAGATCCGATTCGCGCGGGGCTCGCTCGCGTCAGGGCGTCGGCCCCGGGCGCGAGGACCGGGGCCTCGAGCGGCAGCAATTCTAAAACTATCGAATTGGGGTCCATTCATGAGCCACCTCGGATATGTGTGAGTTCTGGCGGGATGGTGAAGTTGGTCAGGGAATCGAGGATGGCGTGCCAAGAGGGAAAGACGACGTAGGCGGTCAGTGTGAGGATGTGGGCGAAGAAGCTGGTTCGCTTTGCAGCGGCTTGGCGGGCGGCTTGCCAGGGCGGGTCCAGCAATTCGAGCACGGTATGCCAGGCGAAGGCGAGCAGATTGAGGGCCGCTAGCGTCATGGCGAGAAAGTCCCGGCCGTGCCCGAAGTTGTGTTCGAGCTCGCAGCCATGGTTTTTCATGACGTTGAAGCTCTCGTTCTCGATTTTCCATCTCGCGCGGCCACAGGCGACGATTTCGGCGACGTTGGCCTTGGAAACGGGAAGGCTGGTCACCCAGGCCATGGAATATTTGATCTTTCCCTTGGCGTCGACGATCTCGAAGCCGATCCAGTTGACGAGGATGGCGTCCTTGGCCTCGCGGATCGGAACCGCCTCGATCCAGCGATAACGGAACGTCTCTTTCGAGGTGCGGCGGCGCGCTTTCTCCTCGTGGCTCGAAAGCTCGGCCCCGGCGATGAAGCCGTAGAGCGCCTTGTGCGAGGTTTCCTTGGCTGTGAAGATGAAATCATCGCCGGCGTCCGTGACCATCTTGGCGACGGGATGGCAGGCGAACAAATCGTCGCCCAGATAAATCGGCCGCAGCGGGGCGAGCCGCGCGCCATGCTTGCCGAACCAGCGCTTGACGGCATTACGCTCGCAGTCCTGTTTCTCGGCGCCGTCTCGGGTCGCGATGAATTCCGGCATCAAGGGCACGACCTTGGAATGGCCGGGCGCCACGACCGTCGCGGACAACAGGCTATGATAGTTCTCGGTCCTGCCGTTGGACCGCTTGCGGGTGAGACAGTTCGGACAGCCGAGCTTTTGCGAGCAGAAATACTCGGTTCCATCCCATGCAACCAAGGTTCTGCCGTCCAGCCGACTGAAGGCCTGTCGGATCGGGGGCTCGGTCAGCAGCGTTTCCATGCGCTCGAAACAAGGCTGCAAAAGCGCGGGGTCGGCCTCGTCCAGCCTGTCGCGGATATAATTGTCCGAAGGGATTCGACCGATCCCGAACAGCGTCTGGCAGTTGGAGCGGCCATGGCCCTTCTCCAGCGCGCGCTGAAAACGGAGAAACGACGCGCCCTGCATGAAAAACATCGCGAAAGCCGAGAGGCCGAAGTCGGCGATCTCGATATTGCCGCCACGCCCTTTTCGCGTGTCAGGAAAAGTCGCGCATACGGACTTCAACTCGGACAGAAGGCAGGGCAAAAGCTGCATCCCAACCGTGAATCAGACTTTTGCTGATTCGCAAATCCTGAAAATTCCGCACTTTTAGAATTGCTGCTCGAGCGGGCGTTTCCTTGCCTGCAGGGAAAAATGCAGCGAATCTCCCGCATTTTGGCCGTTCGTGGAAAGAGCTGCCGGGAAAAACCTAACGATTCGAACCGGTTTCGAGGAAATTCCCTCCGCGGCCGAACAGGGAGACTATTCCGGCCATCAGGGAACTAAAGTTCCCTGATCGGCGGAGAACAGGGATAATTCCGCGCGCACAAGCGCAGCCGGCGGAAACAATCGGGCGCAACAACGCCGCCACCTGCCGTCCGCCCCTCGCCGCCTCCCAAACCATGGCGGCGATCGATGACGTCAACCGCGATCCGTCTTCCACTCCTGGCGATCCAAATCCAACGCTTGGCGCCCGAACAGGCGATGTCGCAAACGGGCGGGAAGCAACGGTTGGCCGAACGGCGGGAGCGGGCGGAAAAGGGGCGCCAGGGAAGGCTTGGTGTCCGCCCTGAGCGGATATTGCCCATCGCCGCGTCTGGCGATCCTCGATGAAGGGCGGTTATTGCGGGAGAAGCGACAGGTTATCGCCGCGGCGGGACTCGCTCGGCGGAAGGCGAGGAATGCATGTTTCGTTCGTTTGCGATTTGGCGTGTTTTTGGCGGGCAACCCCGCGCTTGGATAAATTTACCCAAAACGACTGAGGCGACGCGGCTCAGTCCGCGATGATCATCTTGATCCCGCGACTCTCGAAGGCCCGAACGTCGTCGGCACGAATCCCATCGTCGGTGATGAACGAGTGGATAACGTCGAGTGTCCCCAACCGGGTGAAGGACGAGCGGTTGATCTTGGTCGAGTCGGCGACGAGGTAGACGTGCGCGGCGGCGCGGATCATCGCCTGCTTGAGTTGCAAGTCTGCGAAACTCGGATAGGTCAGACCCGTATCGAGGGCGACTCCGGCTGTCGCGAGGAACAGCTTGCCGGCCAGAACGTCCTCGAAATAGTCGGCCGCCTTGTCGCCGCTCAGCGACAGGGTCGGCGCCTTGAACTGGCCGCCGGGCATGTGAACCGCGTAGCCGGGCACCGCGCCCAGCATCAGGGCGATATTGAGCGCGTTGGTGATCACTGTGAGCGCGGAGCGGCCGATGAGATTGTGGGCGATCTCGGTCGTCGTCGAGCCGGCGTCGAGGATGATCGTCTCGCCCTCCCCCACCAGGCTCGCGGCTTTGACGCCGATCTTCCGCTTCTTGTCGATATTTTCCATGTGCTGGAGCGATAGGGTCTCGACCTGCCTCGGCATCGCGCGCAGGAACGCGCCGCCATGCTGGCGATTGATGTGCCCGTCGGACTCGAGCTTCTCCAGGTCCTGCCGGATGGTTGCTTCGGAAACGCCGAAAGCCGCGCTGAGGTCGCGAACGCGCGCGCTGCCTTCCTCTTGCAGCCAGTCGAGGATCTTCATCCGGCGCGGCGAGGCCAGCAGTCCGTTCAGGTCCGGGTCGGGTTCTCCGGAGACGGCCGTCCGCCCGCGTCCCCCGAGGCTCGCGGCTCGCGATCCCCTCATCGTCGACCTGCCCTTTCGCAACGCCACGTCCGCACGCTGTCGCATCATGGGGGTTCCCTACGAGCCGCTTCGAATCGTCTTGCCGGGAAACCAACCCGATACCGCTCCGGTGCTTCCAGCAATACTCACGCCAACTGGGCCATCTGCTGCAAGGCGACGCGCTGCTGCAACTTGCGCTGCGCCTGGTCGACGACGACCGCCGCGATGATCACCATCCCCTTGATGACCATCTGCCAGAACTCACTGACGCCCATCATGACGAGTCCGTCGGAGAGAATGCCGATCACGAAGGCGCCGATGATCGTGCCGCCGATGGTGCCCCGCCCGCCCGACATCGAGGTGCCGCCGAGAACCGCAGCCGCGATGGCGTTGAGTTCGAATGTGGTGCCGGTCGCGGGATGCGCCGCCATCAACTCCGAAGAAATGATCAAGCCGACGATCGCGGCGCAGAAGCCCGAGAACATGTAGACGAAGAGCTTCACCCGGTTGACGCGGATCCCGGACAGCGCGGCGGCCCGCTCATTGCCCCCGACTGCAAAAATGTGGCGCCCCAGCGGCGTCGAACGCGCCAGATAGGCTGCGCCCAGTGCGACGACGATCAGGACCCAGATCGAAACCGGAAGGCGCAGAATGTTGCCAGCGCCGAGGAAAGCGTAGCCGGTCGTGCCGAACGCCGGATTGCCCTCGAGATTTGGGAACGTCGCGCCGTCGGACAGGAGAAGCGCGGCGCCCCGGGCGACATAGAGCGTGCCAAGGGTCGCGATGAACGGCGCGACGTTGAGACGGGTGATGAGAAGTCCGTTGAGGAGGCCGATGAAAATCCCGAGCACGAGGGTGATCAGGATGATCTCGGGAATATTGAAAAACACCGTGTAGCCGAACCTCAGATCGATTCCGTGCAGGATGAGGCCGCCCGCCACCATGCCGCACAGGCCGACGATCGAACCCACCGACAGGTCGATCCCCCCGGTAATGATGACGAAGGTCATGCCGATCGCCAGAAAGGCGTTGAGCACGGCATGCTTCGACATCAGCACAAGGTTGGCGGCGGAAAGGAAGTTCGGCGCGGCGAAGGAGAAAAACAGAAGCACCGCGAATAATGCGATGAACGTGCGCAACCGCATCAGGTTCAGCGTGAGCGATCCGCCGGCTGGATTGGAGGTCCGCGGTTCTGCAGCGGCGCTCATTGAAGGATTTCCTTTTGCTCTGCCTTGGCGCTTGAGCCGTGTCCGACTGACGACGCGGCGACGATGTTGGCTTCGGTGGCGTCGGCGCGGTCGAGAAGCGCGGTGAGGCGGCCCTTGCTCATGACAGCGATTCGGTCGGACAGAGCCAGAACCTCGTCGAGGTCCGACGTGACGAAAACGATCCCGATCCCCTGCGCGGCCAGGCTTCGCATGATGCGGAAAACGTCGGCCTTCGCGCCGATGTCGATCCCGCGGCTCGGCTCGTCCATCAACAGAACTTTCGGCGAGGTCAGGAGCGCCTTGCCGATCACCACTTTCTGCTGGTTGCCGCCGGACAGCGACGAAACGGGGAGCGCCGTGTCGGCGACCTTGATCGACAGTTCCCCGACCTCGCGCCGCACCGCCTCGGCCTCGGCGCGAGCCTGGATGTGAAAGAACTTGGTCAGCTTGCGCAGGCTCGCCATCGTCAGATTTTCCGCCACGGACAGGATCGACACCAGCCCGTCGCGCTGGCGGTCCTCGGGGATCAGCGCGAGGCCGCGGGCGATGCGGCCGCCGATGTCCTTTTCGCGCACGGGCCGGCCCTCGATGAAGATCTGGCCCGAAGCCATTGGATGCCGGCCCAACACGCATTCGAGGAATTCGCTGCGCCCGGCCCCCATCAGTCCGTACACCCCGACAATTTCTCCCGAGCGAACTGAAAGCGAAACGTGGTCGACCGCGTAGCCCCCGGTGATCCGGGGCAGGCAGACGTCTGCCGCGCGAAACGCCTCGTCCCCGAAGGCCTGATCCCCCGGCGTCGAGAAGTCCTTGGCGTCAGAGCCGATCATCTGTCGGACGATCCAGTGAAGGTCGACCTCCGCCATCGGCCGGGCGCCGGGGACACGACCATCGCGCAGCACGGTGATGAAATCGCCGATGCGCATCAGCTCCTCGAGCCGGTGCGAGATATAGACGATCGCGACGCCCTTCGACTTGAGGTCGGCGATGACGCGAAACAGGATCTCGACCTCCGGCGCGCTGAGCGCCGAGGTCGGCTCGTCCATGATGAGTATCCGGGCGTTGCGCGCCACGGCTTTGGCGATCTCGATCAGCTGCTGCTGACCGATCATCAGGTCTTCGACCTTGGCCCGCGGATCGACGGCCGTCTGCAGGCGCTCCATGAGCGCCTTGGTCTGACGCTCCTGTTCCGCGTAATCGATTCGACCGCGGCGCACGATCTCGCGGTTGGCGAAGATGTTTTCCGCGACGGACAGGTTGCCGAACAGGTTGAGCTCCTGGAAGACCATGCCGATGCCGTGAGCCATCGCGTCCGCCGTGTCCTGGAATTCGACCGGCTTGCCGTCGAGCAGAATCCGGCCGGCCGTCGGCCGTTCGACCCCGGCGATCATCTTCACCAGGGTCGACTTGCCGGCGCCGTTTTCTCCGACGAGCACGTTCACTGCGCCTCGACGCACTTCAAAATCCGCCTGTTTCACGGCGACGGTGCCCGAATAGACCTTCGAGACGCCTGCGAGGCGCAGGACGACCTCCTGTTCGTCGGTCAGAGCGCGTCGATCGCTCACGGCTTCGGCCCGATGCTGATTTCGACCGGCGCCACCAGCGGCGCGTCGGTCGCTGAGACGAACGGATAGGCGCCGATCACCGACACTTTGCGCCCCACCAGCGAATCCCGCGGCAGCGCCTCGAGAGTCGCACGGTTGACGTGGGTGTTGAATGCTTTGCCGAACTGGGCGAAATCGATCTGGTTGGTGAAGTCGTTGAACGAGACGAAGTCGAGCGCGTCACGGATCGCGGTGCCCCGCATTGCCGGCCCGATCTGCACGATGGCGTCCGTCTTTCCCTGTCCGGAAGCGTCGACGCTGATCGTCGCCGCCCGCGATTCCGTGTCGGCGCCGACGATGACGCCGTCGATCCTCACCATCAGGGTCCAGGGCGTATCCTCGGACTTGGCGCGATATCCGAATTTGGCCCCCGCCGCGTCGGGAGACTTGGCGGCCACGGCGCGGACTTCGGCCAAAGCTCCGGCCTTCTTTTCAAAATAGGGGACGACCTTCGACGACCAGATCGAGGCCACCATCTTGTCGGGATCGAACGGTCCGGCGCCATTCTCGGCGCCCGCGCTGGCCAGCGCCGGGACTTCGGCCGTCGGAATGAACCGGCACGACGCGAGCAGAACCCCGGCGACCAGTGCTGCGACGCAGCCAACCCAACGCATCAAAATCCGCTCCCTTCAGGAAGATCGACGCGCGGGTCGTATTCGCCCGCGCGTCGACGACCGCGGTATCCTTACGGCTTGAGCTGGAAGGTCTCGAGTTTGTCCGCGTTGGACGGATTGATCAGGACGCAGTCCATCAGCTGCTTCTCGGTCTTCGGCGCCGTCTTGGTCTTGATATAGGCGTCGGCCTGTTCGACCGCGAGCTGCGCTTCGCGATACGCAGGCTGGAGCACTGTCGCCTTGATGCCGCCCTGCTTGATCGAGTCGCGCACGTCGTTCGATCCGTCGAAACCGACGACGATGACGTCCGAACGGCCGGCCGCCTTCAGCGCCGCTTCGGCGCCCATGGCCATCGTGTCGTTACCGGAAATGACGCCCTTGATGTTGGGGTTCGCCTGGAGGATCGACTCCATCTTGGTGTAGGCTTCCGGCTGGCTCCAATTGGCCGACTGCCGCGACACCATCTTGAGGTTCGGATATTCGTCGATCACGTCGTGATAGCCCTTGGAGCGGATGCCGGCGTTGGTGTCGGATTCCTTGCCGACGAGCTCGACGAAATTGCCCTTCTCGCCCATCAGCTTGACGAACTCCTGCGCGCCGAGCTGCGCGCCCTGGTAGTTGTTCGAGACGATCTGGGCGAGCGCGATGCCGGAAGCGTTGATCTCGCGGTCGATCAGGAACGACGGAATTCCGGCTTCCTTCGCCTTCTTCACCGCCGCGACGGTCGCGTCGGCGCCCGCGTTATCGAGGACGATCGCCTTCGCCCCGCGCGCGATCGCGGTGTCGATCAGTTGCGACTGCTTATTCGCGTCGTCGTCGTGCACGAGCGAGATGACGTCGTAGCCCAGCTCCTTTGCCTTGGCCTCGGCGCCTTCGGCTTCCGCCTTGAAGAACGGATTGTCGTGCGAAGGCGTGATGACGGCGATCAGGTCCGCGGCGTAGGCGGAGCTTCCCAGAAAGGCCGCGCCTGCGAGCAGAGCACCAGCCAAAGCGTAACGGATCTTCATTGCTAACCTCCCATTTCCTTCTCGAGCACCAAAAGAACCCCCGGAGTTGCACCCTCGAGGGACGCGTTGCGTCGGATGCCGGCGACGAACGCGGGATCGGCCTAAGAATTACGGATTGCAGCGGCGGCCCGTCATCGGGGTCGCGGGCTCGACTCGCCCTATCTGCCTGATTTGTCGACGAACCTGGCGGGCCTCCCTCGATTTTCGATTGATTACGAATTCTTGCTATTATTTGTGCATTGATGCGATTTGGTTGTCAAGACAAAAAAATGTCGCCGCGGAAAGCGACCCGGTCAGTCGCCTTCCGCGGCCCTAAATGCTGACCAGCCATCGGACGTCGTTAGACCCCGCTTTACATCCTGCGTCAAATGATATTAAAACATCCTGCGTCAAATGATATTAAATGAAAGAAATCGAAGTTATTCGAAATGCGTCAATTCCAGGAAACGCGAGGAGGTCCGGCGCCGGAAGGCGCATGTGTCGGATCGCGAAATGCGGGGCGTTCGTTCCATGAGCAAGCGTAATCTTCGTCCAATCACCCTCGGGTTGGTCGTCGGGAGCCGGGAGTTTTTCAACGGCGCCCCGGCGCTCGAGACGCGGCAGCAGCTGATCTCGCAACTCGACAAACTGAAGGTCGCCTTCAGCATCCTGCCCATCGAAGCAACGAAGAACGGGGCGGTGCAGTCGCGCGAGGATGCGCGCCGCTACGCGGCGCATTTCCGCGAGCAGCGCGAAACGATCGACGGGCTGGTGATCTGCCTGCCGAACTTCGGTGACGAGATCGCGATCTCGGAACTGGTCAACGAGGCGCGGCTCGGCGTTCCGATCCTTCTCCAGGCCAGCAACGACGAAATCGACAAGGTCGACGTCGCGAGTCGCCGCGACGCCTTCTGCGGCAAGTTCTCCGTCGCCAACAATTTCTACCAATGCGGCGTGCCGTTCACCGACACGTCGAGCCACACCAGCGACGTCGATGGAGAGGAATTCGCCGCCGATCTCGACCGGTTCACCCGAATCTGCCGCGTGGTGCGGGGCTTGAAGCATGCGCGCATCGGCTCGATCGGCGCCCGGACGGGCTCCTTCCAGACGATGCGCTTCAGCGAAAAGCTCCTGCAAGCCTCGGGCCTGACCGTCGTCACCGTCGATCTGTCGGAGATCATCTTCGCCGCCAGCGCGCTGACCGACGATTCGCCCGAGGTCCGGGCCAAGCTCGACGAGATCGGATCTTATGGCCGCATCCCCGCGCACATCAAGCCGGACAAGATTTTGCGCCAGGCGAAGTGGACGATCGCGGTCGACCGCTGGATCGACGAGAACGATTGCGACGCCAGCGCCATCCAGTGCTGGCGGAGCCTGCAGGACAATTTCGGCTGCGCGACGTGTCTCACGATGAGCATGATGGGCGAGAAGCTCATGCCGAGCGCCTGCGAGGTCGACGTCATGGGGGCGATCTCGATGTATGCGCTGGCGCTCGCCGCCGAGGCGCCCTCTGCCATCCTCGACTGGAACAACAATTACGGCCGGGAGGCCGACAAGTGCGTCTGCACGCATTGCGGCAACTACCCGAAGAGTTTCATCGGCGCGACGCCCGAAATCTCCGAGCTCGACGTGCTCGGCAGCGTGCTCGGCAAGGAACGCTGCTTCGGCGCGGTGAAGGGCAAGGTGCAGCCCGGTTCGATGACCTACTTCCGCGCTTCGACCGACGACGGGCTCGGGACGGTCAAGGCCTATGTCGGCGAAGGCGAGTTCACCGACGATCCCTTTGCGATGGACGGCGGCATCGCGGTCACGAAGGTCGCGCGGCTCAGACCCCTGCTCGGCTTCATCGCCCGCAACGGCTTCGAGCATCACGTCGCCATGGTGCGTGGCCATCATGCTGGGGCCGTGCACGAGGCGATCACCCGCTATCTGAACTGGCCGATCCATCGCCATGAGGCGGAACCGACGCGCGACGCGTTCCTATCTCCTGTCTTCCGATGGTAAAACGGTGTAACTGCAATCTTCAGAGAGTCGAGACGTGACGCCGACCGCCTCGCCGAAGGCGGCGTGAGCGCCCGGGTCGTCAATATGGCCTCGATCGCCCCGCTCGACGAACCGACCATCCGGGCCGCCGCGGATCTCGGGGCGATGGTCGCGGTCGAGGAGCATTCCGTGCGCGGAGAGGTCTCGGTGGCGCTGTTGCGGAGGTCGTCGCCGGCTATCGGCCAGGCCCGATCTGCATCCTCGGTTTTCCCGGGTTCATGCCAACCGGCTCTTCAAAGTTTCTTTTCGAAAGGTTCGGGCTGACGCCGGACGGCATCGAGAAGGCCGCGCGTGAAGCGATTTCATTAGGGTCGTCGTGAATGAGCGCTTTCATCGTCGCCATCGACCAGGAACCACCAACACCAAGGCGTTGGCTCTGGACCCGAACGGCCGCATTATCGCACGCCATTCCGTCCCTACGCCGATCGACTATCCGCGTCCCGGATGGGTCGAGCAGTCGGGCGACGAGATCTGGCGCGCGACGACTGCTGCGGTTAACGGCTGCTTGATGGCCCTGCCGGAACGGGCGAAGATTGCCGCAATCAGAATCTCCAATCAGCGGGAACCGTGCTGCTGTGGAGGCGATCGACCGGCGAGACGCTCGGCCCGTGCGTGACTTGGCAGTGTCGGCGGTCGTCCGACCGCATCGACGCCCTCCGCACGCCGGACGTCGAGCAAGGCGTCGCGTTCGGGCCTTCGCTGTCCAGTCGCTGGTCAGGAATTGCAGCCGCGCTGCCTGGCAGAGAACGTTACGTTGCGGCAAGGGCTTTTTCGAGAGCGCGTAGCCCCGCCCAAAGGGCGCTGCTTGGCGGCGGCGACAAGTTCAAGGCCTCCGTCGGTGCGCGACCGCCCGTGGCGCAACCGACGCCTTCGGCCGAAGACCGCTTTCTCGCGCTTCCCGCGCGTTCGCAGACGGTCTCGAAGGAGAGCAAAAGGGACTCTGGCCGCCGAACCGGCCGACCGCCCCAGCTCCAGGGGCGAGATTCGCGCCGGCTGGACCTGCGGGCTCAAGGAAGCAGCATGGCGCCGTCGATCCTCGGAAGCGTCGGCTATTCGCCCATGTCCCATTTCTCGGCGCTGGCGCCGGCGAGTTCGCGCACGCGCCGCTCGTCGGAACCGAATTCTCGCGCATCGCCCTGGTAAACGATCTTGCCGTCATCGAGCACATAGGCCCGATCGGCGATTTCGACCGCGGCGCGGACGTTCTGCTCGACCAGCAGCACGGAGACGCCCTCGCGCCGCGCCGCGACGACGATTTTGAACACTTCGGCGACGATCAGCGGCGCGAGGCCCTGCGACGGCTCGTCGAGCATGAGGAGCCTGGGGTTGAGAAGCAAAGCGCGCGAGATCGACAGCATCTCCTGTTCGCCGCCCGAGAGCTGGGCGCCCTTGCTCGTCCTGCGCTCGGCGAGGCGCGGGAAAACCTCGTAGACGCGGGCGATCGTCCACGGTCCTGGCCGCTCGACCGGGACCATCAGGTTCTCCTCGACGGTCAGGTTGGCGAAGATCCGCCGTCCCTCCGGCACATAGCCGACTCCCGCCTCCGCGATCCGATAGGGCGGAAGCCTGGTCACGTCTGCGCCGAACAGTTCGACGCGTCCCTGGCGCGGCGGCGTCAGGCCGATCAGGCTGCGGAGCGTCGTCGTCTTGCCGGCGCCGTTGCGCCCCAGAAGCGTGACGATCTCGCCGGCGCGCACTTCGAGGCTCACGCCGTGCAGGATGTGGCTCTTGCCGTAGAACGTCTGGATGCCGTCGGCCCTGAGCGCAATCATGGCGTGGCCTTGCCGAGGTAGGCGGCCTGGACCTTTTCGCTGTTGGCGATTTCCTGCGGCGTCCCTTCGGCGAGGACCCGTCCCTCGGCGAGGACCATGATGCGGTCGGCGAGGTTGAAGACGACCCGCATGTCGTGCTCGATCAGCATGATCGTCAGCCCCTCCATCCGATGCAACCGTCGCACCAGGCGGGCGATGTCGTAGGTCTCCTGGTCGCCCATCCCCGCGGTCGGCTCGTCGAGCATCAGCAGGCGTGGGCGCAAGGCAAGCGACATCATGATTTCCGCCGCTCGCTGGTCGCCATGGGACAGTGCGCCGACGCGCGCGTCCTTCTTCTCCGCGAGCCCTCCCATGACGAGCAGTTCCGAGACGCGCCCTTCGACCGCTGTGCGCGCGGCGGGGCCCAGCCACGGCTTCAACCGGTAGCCGGCCGCAATCTCGACCGCGACGCGGATATTGTCGCCGACCGAAAGCTCCGGAAAGATCTCGGTGATCTGAAAGGTGCGGGCCATCCCCCGCGCGACCCGTCGTTCAGGCGCAAACGAGGTGACGTCGCGCCCGTCGAACAGGATCTCGCCGGTTGTCGGCGCGAACAGGCCGCTGACCAGATTGAAGAACGTCGTCTTGCCCGCGCCGTTCGGCCCGATGATCGCTCGCAGTTCGCCCGGCTCGATCGACAGCGACACGTCGTCGATCGCGACCAGGTTGCCGAAGCGTTTCGAGGCGCCGTTGACCTGAAGCAGGGTCATGCCTTGGCCGAGTTCCGCAGCATGCCGACGACCCCCCGCGGAAAGAAGCGCACGACCAGCACGAAGACGAGCCCGATCACCGACATCCAGTTTTCGGTCCGACTGGAGACATAGTCCTGCAGCGCGACGAAGATCGCCGCCCCGATCAGCGGCCCCCAGAACGAACGCATCCCGCCGAGCACCGCCATGATGACGAGATTGCCGGACAGGTCGAACCGCAGCGCGCGCGGATCGGTGAAGTTGTTGAGCAGCGCGTAGAGCCCGCCCGCCACGCTGACGAACAGGCACGAGATCACGAAAGACAGCCAGATATGAAACTCGATCGGAAGCCCAAGAAAGCGCGCGCGCCGCTCGTTCTCGCGGATCGCGATCAGCGTGCGTCCGAAGGGAGACGCGAGAAGCATCGCCATCGCCCCGACGCAAACAGCGAAGGCCGCCAGCGCGAAGTAATAGAACGCCTTGTCGCTGCCGAAAATGTCCAGCCTGGCGAAGCCGAAATCGATCGGCATACGGTGCCAGCCGGTGAGCCCATCGTCGCCGCCGGTCAGCGAATTCCAGCGGAAGGCGAGAAAATAGAACACCTGACCGAAGGCGATCGTCACCATGGCGAAATAGACGCCCCGGCGTTTGACGATCAGCGCGCCGATGACCATGGCCGCGAGCGTCGCGACCAGCATGCCGAGGGCCATGGCGGGGATCGTACCGGCGCCGAGATATTTGATCGCCATCGCGACGCCGTAGGCGCCGAGTCCGAAGTAGGCCGCGTGGCCAAAAGACAGGACGCCCGTGAATCCGAGGAGGAAATTGAGCGACATCGCCGCCAGCCCCATGACGACGATTCGGCTGGCGAGTTCCGTATAGCCGCCGATCGCCGCCAGCCAGAACGGCATGGACAGGAGCAGCGCGCCGACGGTCAGGTCGAGAGCATGGCGGCGCAGACCGTTCAATGTCCGTTCCCCACTCCTCAATGGAGCCTCCCCTCTTCGCCGAGTAGGCCGCGGGGGCGGACCAGCAGCACAAGTCCCATCATCACATAGATGACCGCCTCGGTGGCGGATGGAAAGTAGACCGCCGCCAGCCCCGAAGCGACGCCGATCAGGAGACCGCCGAGCAACGTGCCGAGCAGGCTGCCGAGTCCCCCGACGATAATCGCGACGAAGCTCGGCATGAGGAGCGACGCGCCTATCGTCGGGGAAAGGCCGAGCAGGCCCGCCGCCAGCACGCCGGCCAGGCCAGCGATGTAGATGCCGATGCCGAAGTTGAGGCTGCGAAGCACCCGGATATTGACGCCAAGAGTCGAAACCGTATCGAGATCGCGCGTCCCAGCGCGGATGCGCATGCCGAGGCGCGTGTGGTTCAACACCGCGAACAGGCCACCGACCGCCACGACGACAATGGCGATCATGAACACTCGGTAGCCGGTGACGAAAAAGAACTCGCTCGACAGCGACGTCGTCAGCCAGCCGGGCACCTGGAACGGAAGGCTCTGCGCGCCCCAGATGAAACGGGTCATGTCCTCGAAAATATAGGCGAGCCCGAACGTCAGCAGCAGCCCGTAAAGCGGATCGCCGCCGTAGAGCGGGCGTATCAGTACGCGCTCGATGACGAGACCGAGCGCCGCCGTCAGGAGCGGCGCGACGATCAACGCGCCCCAGAAGCCGACATAAGGAATCAGCGTGTAGGCCAGATAGGCGCCCAGCGCCAGAAACCCGCCGTGAGCGAAATTGATCACGCCGCTCAGGTTGAGGATCAGCGACAGCCCGAGCGCCATCAGCGCATAGAACGCGCCGACGATGAGGCCGTTGAAGATATTGAACAGGACGACTTGAGTCATGCGATGAGGCTCGTCGCTCGCGACTGTGGCGGCGGCGGGAGCCGAGCGCTCCCGCCTCTTCGCATGAGGTTCAGGTCGACCAGGTCATCTTGCAGCCGCTCTCCACGACCGTTCCGGCGACATCGGCGCCGTTGACGACCTTCGAGACCTCGAAGAGATCGTCCGGCGCCGAGCCGCTGGCCTGGGCGTTGCCGACGAACAGGGAGGCGATCAACTGATTCTGGCCAGCGCGGTAGAAGGCCGGGTTCGGCCCGAGGGCGATTTCCGATGGCAGATGGAAGTCCTGCAACGCCTTCGCCATGTCGACCGCTTTCAGCGACTTGGCGGTGTTGGCGGCATGCGCGCAGGTCCAGGTCGAGACGTAGCCGAACCAGGTGCGCGCGGTCGGCACCCGGCCGGTGCGCTTCTTTGTCGCCTCGACGAATTCGGCCACATGCGGCACGCCCGGCTGGTTCCAATACCATTCCATGACCCAGGTTCCGACGCGCGCCTCGGGCGGCAGGCCCTCGAGCGGCTCCAGTTCCTGCTGCGCGCCGGCGAGGTGAACCTTCTTGTCGAGCCCGAACTGAACCGCCTGCTTCAAGGCGTTCAGCATGTCGTCGCCCTGTGTGAGAAAGATGATGACGTCAGGGTTGGCGGCTTGCGCCTTGATCAGATAGGAGGAAAAGTCGACGCTGCCGAGCGGCGCCAGGTCGCCGCCGACCCTTTCACCACCGAGGGCGCCCGCCGCCTTGACGAGGCCCGCCTCGAGCGTATGGCCGAAGGCGTAGTCGGGCGTGATGTAGTAGAACTTCTTTCCGTATTCCTTGACCAGAGCGCCAGCGACCGCGTTCGCCTCCATCTGAGTCGTGTTGCAGACGCGGAACACGTTCCAATGGCAGCTCTTGCCGGTGATCGCGTCGGTATGACCGCCGGGCACGATATGCAGGACGCCCTTCTCGTTCGAGACCTGGGCCATGGCGAGCGCGAGCGCCGAGTTCACGTTGCCGAGCAGGAAGTCGACCTTGTCGCTCTCGATCAGCTTGCGCGCCTTCTGCACGGCGGCGCCGGCGTCGCCGCTGGTCGAATCCTCGACCACGAGTTCGCCGGGCCGGCCAAGGATGCCGCCTTTGGCGTTGATCTCCTCGAGCGCCATCCGGCAGCCGATCAGCTCGTTCTTGCCGGGGGCGGCGTACGTCCCCGTCAATGGATTGTCGAGCCCGATCCGCACGGCGTCCGCGGCGCGCGCGCGGATGACGAAGGGGCTGGCGATCTGCGCGGCGACGAGCACGAGGCCGGATTTGACGAGACTGCGGCGATCCATGCCGGACCGCGTCGTGAATCTGGGCACGCTTCGACTCCCTTTTTGTCCGACCGGCGTTTGCGGACACGATTGTGTTCCGACGAACCGGTCGACCGTTGATTGTCGCCAATGTTGTCCGCGTTCCGGTTGCAGTCAAGCAGACGGGCGGCATCGGCTTTTTTGACCGCCAAGGGACCGGGTCCGGCGGCTCGCGCTTTGACAGTCCGATCGGCCGGCTGCACCATGGATCGCGCTCAAGGCGATCGGTGGGCGCGACGCTGCGCCCAGGTCTCAGGATACTCACGATGGCTGATCCAACTCAACCGATGGTCGCTCTCAACGACGGGGCGTCGATGCCGCAATTCGGGCTCGGGGTCTTTCAGACGCCGCCGGAAACGACGGCCGAGGTCGTCCGGCGGGCAGTCGACATCGGGTATCGCGCGGTCGATACGGCTTCGATGTACCGCAACGAAGAAGGCGTGGGCGAAGCGCTCGAGGGCCGGACGGACGTGTTCATCACGACCAAGCTCGGCAACGGCGATCACGGCTTCGACGAGGCTTTGCGCGCATTCGACGCCAGCGCCCGGCGACTGCGCCGGCCGACGATCGATCTTTATCTGATCCACTGGCCTCGGCCGCGCGTCGATCGCTACGTCGACGCCTGGAAGGCGCTGGTTCATCTCCAGCGCAATGGCCGGATCCGCTCGATTGGCGTTTCGAACTTCAATCGGGATCATCTGGAGCGGATCATCGGCGAGACGGGCTTCACTCCAGCGGTCAACCAGATCGAGCTCCATCCGCGATTTCAGCAGCAGGCGTTGCGCGCTTTCCACGATACGATCGGCGTCAGGACGGAATCGTGGAGTCCCCTCGGTCGGGGCGCCTTTCTCGCCGATCCGGTCATCACCAGCGTGGCGGCGAAGCACCGAAGGACGCCGGCGCAGGTCGTGATCCGCTGGCACCTCGACAACGGGCTGATCGTCATTCCGAAATCCGTCCATTCTGAGCGTCTGAAGGAAAACATCGGCGCTCTCGACTTCCGCCTGGACGACGACGACATGCGGCGCATGCAAACCCTGAACTCGCCGGGCGGCCGGATGGGGCCGGATCCTTCGACTGCGACCTTCTGAGACCGTGGGGCGCGGCCGCCGGCCGAATCGCGCTCACACCGTCCGGGTGACCTTCATCAGATGCGGCGGCTGGTCGGGATCGCGGCCGCGCCGACGCGCGACTGCTTCGGCCAGCCGGTAGAAGGCGTGCAGGGCGGCGATCGGAGTCGTCAGGGCATGGTCGCCATCGGGCGTGACGAGCGTCGGCCAGCGCGGATGAGGAGGGACGTCGACCAGGAGCGCCGCCGCGCCGAATGATTCGAGCCGGTCGACCGTCTCGAAAAAACCGTCGCGGGCGACATCGGCGGGCGCGAAGCAGAGAATGGGAAAGCCCGGGCCGATGACGCCGGCCGGCCCGTGCAGGACTTCAGCCGAAGAGAACGCCTCGGCGTGGATGGCCGAGGTTTCCTTCAATTTGAGCGCCGCCTCGGCGGCCACGGCGAAGGTCGCGCCGCGCCCGATCGTGTAGAGAGAGCCAGTCTTCGCCACCCGATCGACCATTTCCTCCGGCGGCGCGTCGCGCGGGGCCTCGAGAATCGCCGGCAGGCGGTCGAGCGCGGCGACAAGCTCCGCATCGTCGCTCCAGCGCGCAACGAGCGACAGGCCGGCGACAAGCGACGCGATCATGGACTTGGTGGCGGCGACGGACCGCTCAACGCCTGCGTGCAGAGGCAGGAGCGCGTCCGCGTCGCGCGCGGCAGGCGAATCGGCGTCGTTGACCAGGGCGATTGTCGTTGCGCCCCCCTTTTTCGCCGCCCGCTGCATTGCGAGAATGTCGGGACTGCGGCCCGACTGGGAGATGGTGAGTGCGACGGCGCGGTCGAGGCGCAGGGGCGCGCGATAAAGCGAGGCGATCGAGGGCCCGAGCGAAGCGCAGGCCAGTCCGACCTTGAGTTCGACGGCGTGCTTGAGAAACAGGGCGGCGTGGTCGGAACTGCCGCGGGCGATTGTCGCGACAAAGGATGGCTCGCCCGCCCGCAGTTCCGCCGCGAGGTCGGCGGCGGCGCGGGCGTTGGCGTCCAGCTGCCGCCGGAGCGCCGCGCCGGTCTCGGCGATTTCGTTCGCCATCAGGGTCATCGGGGAGTTCCTTCCGCTCGGGTGCGGGCGCCAGGGTGCAACGTGAGTTCGGCCACGAAGTCGTAGGTATCCGAACGGTAGGTGCTGCGGGTGAACTCGACCCGCCTGCCATCGCCGGCATAGGCGATGCGATGGATGTCGAGCGCCGGCGCGCCATTGGCAATGCCGAGCAGCGCCGCCTCAGCATCGCCGACCACGACCGCACGCAACCGCTGGATCGCCCGCACTGGACGGAACCCTGCCGCCTCGAGCGCAGCATAGAGGGAGTCCCCGCCCGGCTCGTCGCTGCCAAGAAAGCGGAGTGGCACCGCGGCGCGTTCGATCGCCATCGGCGCCCCGTCGGCGAGCCTCAGCCGTGCGAGGCGGAAGACGGGTTCGGTCAGGGCGATGTCGAGCATCATCGATTCTTCGGGCGTCGGCAGGAAGGTTCCGCGCTCGATCCCCCTGGACGAGGCGGCCAGGCCGCGCAACCGCATGTCCTCGGTGAAACTCGTCAGTCGCGACAGCGGCTGCTCGACATGCGGAGGATTGCGCCGCACGAATGTGCCGGCGCCATGCCGGTGGACGAGCACACCCTCGTCGACCAGCGCGGCGATGGCGCGCCTGAGCGTGGTGCGAGAGACGTCGAGCATCTCGGAGAGCTCTCGCTCGCCCGGCAGGAGGTCGGCCTGCGCGAAACGCCCGGCTGCGATCTCGCGCTTCAGCGCGGCGCCGACGCTGGCGAACAGCGGCGCGCGTTCGGCCCTGCCCGCCCGAAGCTCCGCCACGTCCTCCGCCTCCGAGTTCCTCGCGAAACGCTAGACAAGAGGTATACCTGTGGCCCATAATGAAACACAAGAGGGCCTCCAGTCGGAGGCGAGGAGGGAACGTTGCCGCCTGCGACCGTACCAAGCGCGCGCCGCAGACGCTTTTGTCCGCTTTTTTCGCCGACACGACCGCCGGACGCAGGCGTGCCGGCGGGTGCGCTTCGTCGTTGCGTGGTTCGCCGGCTTCGTCGAAACTGCATTGCGCTTCCGAGCGGCGCGGGTGGAACGGTCAACGCAATCGCGGGCATGAAGCCCGTGGGATCAGGAGGATAGGATGAAAACGGGTTTTGCATGGATGCGGGGCGGCGTCGCTATGGCCGCTCTATTCGCGGGGCTCGCGGCGGCTCAGGCCGGCTCGCTCAAGATCGAAAGCTGGCGCAACGACGACGCCGACATCTGGAACAATACGCTCATACCCGCCTTCAACAAGCACTATCCCGACATCAAGATCGAGTTCTCGGCCACCCAGCCCGCCGACTACAACGCCGCGCTGAACGCCAAGCTCGACGGCGGCACCGCCGGCGACCTGATCACCTGCCGGCCGTTCGACGCCTCGCTGCAGCTCTATCAGAAGCACCAGCTCGACGGCCTCAACGACCTCAAGGGGCTCGACAACTTCCCGGACGTCGCCAAGGCGGCCTGGTCGACCGACGACGGCAAGACCATCTTCTGCGTGCCGATGGCCTCGGTCATCCACGGGTTCTTCTACAACGAGGACGCCTTCAAGAAGATCGGCGCCAAGCCGCCGAAGACGATGGCCGAGTTCCACGACATCCTCGACAAGTTCAAGAAGGACGGCGAATACACGCCAATCGACATGGGCACCGCGGACCAATGGGAGGCCGCGACCATGGGCTTCCAGAACATCGGGCCGGACTACTGGAAAGGCGAGACAGGACGGCTCGCGCTGATCGCCGGCAAGGAGAAGTACAGCGATCCGCAATATGTGGCGGTATTCAAGGAGCTCGCGTCCTGGGCGCCCTACATGGGCAACGGCTTCCAGGCTCAGAAATATCCGGACAGCCAGAACCTGTTCTCGCTCGGCAAGGCGGCGATCTATCCCACCGGCTCATGGGACATCTCGACCTTCCGCAAGGACGCTCAGTTCCCGATCGGCGCGTTTCCTCCGCCGCTGCCCGCTGGCGACACCGAGTGCTACATCTCCGATCACACCGACATCGGCATGGGCGTGAACTCGGCGTCCAAGAACAAGGAAGACGCGAAGAAATTCATCGAGTGGCTGACGACGCCCGAATTCGCGGAGCTCTACGCCAACGCCCTCCCGGGCTTCTTCCCGCTCAGCAAGGCTGCGGTCACGATCAAGGATCCTCTCGCGGCGGAAATGGTCGGCTGGCGGAAGGACTGCAAGTCGACGATCCGCAACTCGTACCAGATTCTCAACCGCGGCACGCCGAACCTGGAGAACGAACTCTGGGGCGTCTCGGCCCAGGTGATCAACGGCGCGCTGACGCCGGACGCCGCCGGCAAGCAGCTGCAAGCCGATCTCGACAAGTGGTACCACCCGGCGAAGTGAGGCTCTGAACAAACGCGCCCTCATCCGGCGCTTCGCGCCGCCTTCTCCCGCAAGCGGGAGAAGCGCGCGCCCCCTCTCCCGCATAGGGCGTCGAAAGACGGCCGTCACTTGTCGGGCTATGCGGGAGAGGGTCGGGGCGAGGGCGGCGCCGCTCGAGAGGACCGATGGCCGAACCATTGTCCCAAGTCGTCGCCTCCATGCCGCGCGGACGCTTCCTCGCGCTGATGGCGCTGTTTCTCGGGCCGGCGGTCGCAGTCTACACGCTCTTCTCGATCTACCCGCTCATCGCCACGATGGGACTATCGACCTACACCACGGACAGCAGCGGCGCCTATCATTTCCTCGGCTTGGCGAATTTCCGCACGCTGCTGCTGGATCCGGACTGGTCGGGCCATTTTTGGAACGCGGCCAAGAACAATCTGATCTTCTTCATCGTGCATATGCTGGTGCAGAACCCGATCGGCATCGCGCTCGCGGGCCTTCTCAGCCTGCCCGGCCTCAAGCTGAAGAGCCTCTACCGCACGATCATTTTCCTCCCGACGATGCTCTCCGTGGTCATCGTCGGCTTTTCATGGAACCTCATCCTGTCGCCGTTGTGGGGCGTGGCGGAAGGCGCGCTGAAGGCGGTGGGCCTGGGGAACTGGTTCGCCCCCTGGCTCGGCCTGCCGTCGACCGCGCTGGTGACGCTCGCGCTCATTTCAGTGTGGCAGTTCGTCGGCATCCCGATGATGCTGATTTACGCCGCCCTCCTCAACATCCCGGACGAGCTCGTCGACGCGGCCCGCGTCGATGGCCTTGGCCAGTTCCGCATCTTCTGGCACATCAAGTTGCCGCTGGTATTGCCGACGATCGGTCTCGTTTCGATCCTCACCTTCGTCGGCAACTTCAACGCCTTCGACCTGATCTATTCGGTCAAGGGCGCGCTCGCCGGGCCGAATTTCGCCTCCGACATCCTCGGCACTTTCTTCTACCGAACCTTCTTCGGTTTTCAGCTGCAGCTCGGCAATCCGACGATGGGCGCGGCAGTGGCGACGGTGATGTTCTTCATCATTCTCGCCGGCGTCTGCCTTTATCTTTTCGTCGTCCAGCGCCGCCTGCGGCGCTACGCGTTCTAGGGACGCCCATGTTCAATCAGCGCGCGCAGGTCCTCGGCGTTCACATCATCCTTATCGCCTACAGCGCGCTCGCGCTCGGACCGATCCTGCTCGTGGTGATGAACTCCTTCAAGGCGCGCAAGGCGATCTTCGGCGCGCCGCTCGCCCCGCCGGACGCGACCACCTTTTCCCTGGTCGGCTACATGAAGGTGTTCAGCGCCTCGCATGTCGGGACCTATTTCATGAATTCGCTGATCGTCACGCTCGTCAGCATGTTCATCGTGCTGCTGTTCGGCGCCATGGCCGCCTGGGCGCTGACGGAGTACAAGTTCCGCGGTTCGACGGCGCTGGCGCTGTTCCTCTCGATCGGGATCATGGTGCCGATCCGGCTGGGATCGGTCGCGATCCTGACCATGATGCGCAAGGCCGGCCTCAACGATACGCTGACCGCGCTGATTCTTGTCTATGTCGCGCAAGGGCTGCCGATGTCGATCTTCATCCTGAGCGAGTTCGTCCAGCAGATCCCGAAGGACCTGCGCGACGCGGCGCGTTGCGACGGGGTGCCCGAGACGCGAATCTTCTTCGAGGTGATCGCACCACTGCTCAGACCCGCGATTGCCACGGTTGCCGTCTTCACCATCGTGCCGATCTGGAACGACCTGTGGTTCCCGCTGATCCTGACCTCGTCCGATTCCACCCACACGATCACGCTCGGCGTGCAGCAGTTCCTCGGCCAGTACATCACCGACTGGAATTCCGTGCTTGCTGCGCTGTCGATGGCGATCCTGCCCGTCGTCGCGATCTACGTCATCTTCTCGCGGCAACTGATCAGCGGACTCACCGCCGGCGCGGTCAAATAGGCGGGGGCCATGGCGCGACTGCACATCGATAAACTCAACAAGAGCTACGGCTCGTCGCGGGTTCTCGCCGACATCGACCTGTCGATCGAGGACGGCGAGTTCGTCGTGCTGGTCGGGCCATCCGGCTGCGGCAAGTCGACGCTCCTGCGGATGATCGCCGGGCTCGACGCGCCGACCTCGGGCGACATCTACATTGGTGAGCGCCTCGTCAACGCGCTCGCCCCAGCCGAGCGCAAGATCGCCATGGTGTTCCAGTCCTACGCGCTTTATCCGCACATGGACGTGCGCAAGAACATGACCTTCGGGCTCAAGTTTACCGGCGTCGAGCCCAAGGAGCGCGACCGTCGTGTCGCCGAGGCCGCGCGCATGCTGCGGCTCGATGAATTGCTCGGCCGCTATCCGCGCGATCTCTCCGGCGGCCAGCGCCAGCGGGTGGCGATCGGACGCGCGATCGTGCGCGAGCCGGACGTCTTCCTGTTCGACGAGCCGCTGTCGAACCTTGACGCAGCGCTAAGAGTTTCGACCCGGGTCGAGATCGCCCGCCTTCACCGGCTGCTCGGCGCGACCATGGTCTACGTTACCCACGACCAGGTCGAAGCGATGACGCTCGCCGACCGGATCGTGGTGATGAACCAGGGCCGCATCGAGCAGGTCGGCAAGCCGCTCGACCTCTATTACACGCCGGCCAACCTGTTCGTCGCCGGATTCATCGGATCGCCGGCGATGAACTTCTTCCCGGCGACCGTCGAGCGGGTCGACGGCGGCGAGGCGCGCATAAAGGGCGTTTCGATCGCCCCTCTGACGCTGTCGGCCGGTTCAATGAAGCCGGGCGACGAACTGACCATCGGCGTAAGGCCAGAGCACCTGACTCTTGGCGCGCCCGGGCCTTTCGTCGCGACCGGCCTCGTCGAACTCGTCGAGCGACTGGGCGAGGCGTCCTACGCTCACGTCCGGCGCGGCGACGACAAGCTGATGGTGGTCGAGATTCGCGGCCGTGAAACGCCCTCTCCCGGACAAACCGGGACTTTCTCGGCTCCCGCCGCAGATATTCATGTGTTCGAAGAGGGCGGCGGCCACCTCTGAGACGCCGTCCGCGGCCCTCCGTAACCTTCGCCTTTCGTCGCGATGTTGTCGCGGATTTAACTCAATTGGCCGATTGCTGGCCGGCGGACAGGGCGCTGGTATTGCGTCGCGCCCTCGCTTTGCCATAATTAGGGCGACGCGGCGACGGCCGGAACGGCTTGGCGCTGAAAGCGTTGTTTGGTGTGCTTCGGGCAAATCTACCAAGGGGAACCCATGCGCAAGTCTGTTTTTCGAGCCGCTCTGCTGGCGGGCCTGTTTTTGAGCGCTGGCACGGCGCCGGTTTTCGCGAACCTGTTCGACTCCCAGTTGCAACCGGTCGCGTCGCCAATTCCCCGCGAAACCGTTCAGTTCGACGGAAGAGAGGCGCCCGGCACAATCATAATCCGCACCAGCGAGCGGCGGCTCTACCTAGTCCTGCCCGATCATCAGGCGCTGCGATACGGCGTCGGCGTCGGGCGTCCCGGTTTCACCTGGGCGGGAGTCACCCATATCGCCCGCAAGCGCGAATGGCCCGACTGGACCCCGCCGCCCCAAATGCTGAGGCGGCGCCCCGATTTGCCGCGCCACATGGAGGGCGGCCTCGACAATCCGCTTGGCGCGCGCGCCATGTACCTGGCCGGCACGCTCTATCGCATCCACGGCTCGAACGAGCCCGACACGATCGGGCAGGCGGTTTCGTCCGGCTGTATTCGGATGACCAACGACGATGTCGTCGACCTCTATAGCCGCGCCCATGTCGGCGCCCGGGTCGTCGTCACGCGCTGACGCGGCGTTTCACCGGCGCCTGCCGCTTCGGGTGCGGTAAGCGCCTTTCCTTCGGGCAATCGCGCCCTTATGTTTGGCGGATGGTCGCACCTTCCCCGCCCGCCCGTCCGCTGGTTGATCCCTTCGGAAGGCAGATATCGTATGTACGTGTGTCCGTGACGGATCGGTGCGACTTCCGCTGCGTCTACTGCATGTCCGAGGACATGAATTTCCTGCCCAAGCGCGATGTGCTGTCGCTCGAGGAGCTGGACCGGCTGTGCTCGGCGTTTGTCGGCCTCGGCGCCCGCAAGGTCCGCATCACCGGTGGCGAGCCGCTGGTGCGGCGCAACGTGATGTCGCTGTTCCGCGGTCTCAGGCGCCACCTCGAGAGCGGCGCGCTCGACGAAATCGCGGTGACGACTAACGGATCGCAACTGGCGCGCTTCGCCCATGAACTCGCCGATTGCGGCGTCCGGCGGATCAATGTCTCGCTCGACACGCTGGACCCGGACAAGTTCCGCGCCGTCACACGCTGGGGCGACCTCGACGCGGTGCTCAAGGGCGTCGACGCGGCGGTCGAAGCGGGTCTCAGGATCAAGATCAACGCCGTGGCGCTCAAGGGGTTCAACGACCGGGAGGCGCGCTCCCTGCTCGACTGGGCGCATGGACGCGGCTTCGACCTGACCTTCATCGAGGTGATGCCGCTCGGCGCCATGGAGCGGGACCGCGCCGACCAGTTCATGCCGTTGACCGAACTGCGGGCCGATCTCGAGCGCTCGCTGACCCTGACGCCTTCGGCCTACGCCACCGGCGGCCCTGCGCGCTATTTCGACGTCAAGGAGACCGGCGGGCGGGTCGGCTTCATCACCCCGCTCACCCACAATTTCTGCGAGAGCTGCAACCGCGTCCGCGTCACCTGCACCGGCACGCTGTTCATGTGTCTCGGACAAGAGGACGCCGCCGATCTGCGCGAGCCGTTGCGCCGCTCCGAATCGGACGGGCCGCTGGTCGCGGCAATCCGCGCGGCAATCGAGCGCAAGCCCAAAGGCCACGACTTCGTCATCGCCCGAGCCGCCAAGCCCGCGGTCGAGCGCCATATGAGCGCGACCGGGGGCTGAGGCTTTCGGGGTTCGACCCGCTGGAAAGACGGGCGTCCTACCTTTATATGTGTCGACGGTGAACGGGCGGGACCTTGACGTCCGCTCCGCAAAGGAACCAACACCATGGCGAACGCACGCGAACGAATTGAGAAGCTGATCTCCGAACACCCGGTGGTCCTGTTTATGAAGGGCACGCCGCAATTTCCCCAATGCGGTTTCTCCGGCCAGGTGATCCAGATCCTCGACTATCTCGGCGCGCCGGTGCATGGCGTCAACATCCTTGAGGACGAAGAACTCCGTCAGGGCGTGAAGGAATTCGCCAACTGGCCGACCATTCCGCAGCTCTATGTCAAGGGCGAGTTCGTGGGCGGCTGCGACATCACGCGCGAAATGTTCCAGTCGGGCGAGTTGGCGGCGCTGCTGACCGATGCGGGCGTGGCGGTGAAGAGCCAGGCCGGGGTGTGAGGCGCCTCGGCGAGATTGGCCTCGAAGTCGTCGTCGCCGATATAATCAGCTGAAGGTGGACGCGAAATGGTCAACGCCGCCAATGGGCGTTGACGGGGGGCGCGGGCATCGACCGAGCGATCCGCCGAGCGCCGACGAGAACGGTATGCGCCTGGACGGAATCATCGGGCGCGGTCGCCGCCTCCACCGCCGCGACTGAGCCGGAGGCGATCGGGTCGGACCGCCGCCCGCCGTCGCTGTCATTCCGGCTCGACCGAAGGCCCGACGGCAAATCGGCAACCCGGCCGGCTCCGCGCTCCAATTGTCTTCAGCGCGAGGCGCGCTTTTTGATCGGCCGACGCGCGGACGTCCTGTTCCGGCTCGGAACAGGCAGGAATTTTTCCTGTTATTTCTACGTTCTATTGGAGGTTTATAGGTTCAGGAATTTGTTTCAAACTTCCGAGAAAAAAGATCTTTTCCTCGCCGGAGCCGGCCGGGAAGCGCACGGGCCTGCCCTGTTTCTCCCTCACATGGGGCGTTTCCGGTCAAGGGTGATTTTCATTTCGGCATTTTGCGTTCTCCTTTGGGTTTGGATCCGAAGCGTGAGCCCGTTTTTCGCCATGCAGCCTTGATGGCCGCATCACCTCACATCCGGTTGAGCCTGGGCTCGGACCATAATCCCTCATGCTCGAGGGCATCGGGCTCGGGTTGGCGGGACCATTCTGTTGAGCGGCGTGTTTCAGCCAAGGGAAAACACCGGTCACCGCCCGCCCGGATCCGGCGAAGCCAATATTCAGCTTCGCTGGAATGGGTGGGGTGGGTTAAGCCATTACTGAGGTGGATTGAGCCCTCGCTGGAGCGGGTCGAGCCATTGGATCATGCCGCCTTGAGCTCGGCGCCCTCGGGAACGACGCCCTGGGTGACATAGCGCCACAGGGCGACGAGGAGTTTGCGGGCCAGCGCCACGATGGCGATCCGGCGGATTTGCCCTTTGGCGGCGCCGACCCGCGCCCGAAACCAGCGGCTCAACGCCGAGTTGGGCTGATGACGCAGCCACGACCAGGCAAGCTCGATCATGGTTCGGCGCAGGCGGTGATTGCCCGACTTCGAGATGCCTTGATCCCGTTCGATGCTCCCGCTCTGCCAGGGACTGGGCGCCAATCCGCCGTAAGCCCCTACCTGGCGTCGGTTGGCGAAGCGGCGAAACAACGCTTCCAGCCACAGGAGCGAGGCGAACTCAGGGCCGATGCCCTTGAGCTTGATGAGCACGCCGGCGGGAGTGTCCGGCTTCTCGACTTCCGTATGGACCAGCGCGTCGCGGGCGCGTTCGACCGTAGCCAGTTGCGTCGTCACCACCGCTATCCGATCGAGTTCCCGGAGGATTTCCGCCTTCAGCAGCGGCGGCAGAGGACGGCCGTCGCCGGTCCGCAGCGCTTCAAGCCGTTCAAGACAATCGCCCCGAAGCGGATTGTAATCCCGGACGCCCTGGCCGCTGAGCAGCCCCCGGATCCGATTGGTATGCTGAATGCGTTCCTTGACCAGCGTGCCGCGCTCACGCGTCAGACGCCGGCGATCCTCGTCTTCCGGGCTCGGCGCCTGAACCATGGAACAGACCCGCCGCTCACCCCGACCCCAGGCCATCAGCGTCCGCAACAGTGTCTCGCCGTCGATCGAATTGGTCTTGGCCCGCCGATGCCGCCGCGCGACCGCGATCGAACCCGCATCGACGACATGGCTCTCGATCCCGTTCGCGAGCAGCAGCCGATGAATCCAGAACCCGTCCAGTCCCGCTTCCTGAATAACCACCGTCTTGATCGCAACGCCGTAGCGCTCCTCGGCCTTCCCCCGCCACCGCGAAAGAAGGCCGAGCAAACAGCCGCCGTTTCCTCCTTCAACTGAATGCCTGGAAAACTTCTCGCTGCCCGGACTGTTCATCGTCACAACCCATTTCGATTTGCTCAATTCGAGCGAGGCGAACAACGTGATCGCATTCGCTCGGACGGTGGCCGCGACAACGGTCGCAGAGGGGACGGACTCCATCGGTTGCCTCCATGCTGGTGTGGAAGCTCAGCCTACCAAGTCCGGCCGCCGTCCACCCGCATAGGATCTGTTGGCAGGGAACTGGGCGTTCCAGGCCCCGAACTTTCCGTTCGAGTCGCGACACTATCGCCAGAGCCGCGGCGGCTCGCCCCCGCCGAGCGCCAGAATGGATGCGATGATCGCTTCGCGCAATCGGGCGGGAGACAGCGAGACGAGGCGCGCGACGATCAGCCCGTCGAAAAAGCTCGCGCCCGCTTCGACCCCCTCGCTTTCCGCCTCGAGCGCCGCCCGCAAAACGGGCAGGCGCGCCTCGACGTCGGGCGCCGCGGCGACGATCGTCGCGACCGCCCGCGCGCCCGCGCCGACCGCGATGCAATCGAGCGCCGCGGCGGCGTGGTCGAGCCGGGTCTCGTCGGCGAAGACGAGCTTGCCGTCGCGCCGGACGCGCCAGGAATTGGCGAGCCTGGCGTCGATCGCCGTCTCGCCCATCGCAAGACGGCCGAACACCAGGCTCTCGATCAGCAGGAGCTCCGCGTCGCCGGCGATGTCGACCTCAAGCCTCCGTTCGAGGCGGGCGCGATCGAACAGGATCGTCTCCTGCGGCAGCCACCGAAGCCGTGCGCGGGAACCGAGCGAGAGATGCGTCTCGACGCGCGCGGCCGGCCCGTCGCTGCGGTAGACCTTTTCCGCCGCCGTCGTGGTCGCCGCGACTTCGGCGCCGGCGTTCAGCGCCAGTTCCACGCGATAGGCGTCGCCGCCGGCGACCCCGCCCCCGGTGTTGACGATCACCGCCTCGCACGGGCCGGTCGACCGCGGAAAGCGCCAGCGCAGCCCGCCCGTCTCGTAGAGGCGGGCGGGCTCGGTGCGCCGACCCGTCCGCTGGAAGGAGGCGCGCGCTTCGCCTTGCGCCCGCTGGCGGGCGCGGGAGTCGAATGCGGACTCGGTCATCGCCGGCACTTCCGCTCGAGATCGACCTCGGCGCTCGGACAGGGGGGATCGAGCACGGGCGCGTAGGGGTCGGCGACGCGATAGAGTTCGTAGGCCTCGATCGGCTGCCCGGCCCGGCGGCGTTCGAGCGCGCCCAAGGGCTCGACGCGGCGGTAGCGCATCTTCAGCACGAGATCGTAGCGCCGACCGGCTTCGGCGAGCGCGAGGCCTGGCGCGGCGAGCAGGCTTTCGGGCGGCGAGGGTTCGAAAATCCAGCGGATGCGCTGCTCGGGCTGGACGACCGCGACCGAAGGATCGCCATAGAACCGCATCAGCGAGGTCAGCGCGTAGCCCTGGGTCAGCACATAGGGAGCGCCCTCGGCCTTGGCGCGGGCGTCGAGGTCGAGCGCCAGATCGCGAAAGCCCCCGAGACGCGCGGTCGGATCGGCTGCGCCGAGCGGCAGAAAGCCGGTCTCCGCCTGAAAGAAGGCGAGGATCATGACAACAAGGCCGAGCGGCGCCGCCCAGAGCGCCGCTCTGGCGAGCGCGGCCTTCCAGCCGGCCGCGCGGCGCGCCGTCGCGATCCAGTCGGCGGCCAGAATGGCGCAAGCGGGAAAAAGCGGCGCAAGCCAGTTGCCCTGGACGCGGTCGTGCAGGGCATGCAGCAGAAAATAGAGCGCAGCGGGAGCGATCGTGCTGAGAAGAAGGCGCCGCGCTTCGTCGGCCGAACCGGGAGCGGCCGATCGCCGCCAGGGAACGGCCGCGGCCGCCGCGGCGAAGGGGGCGAACACCAGCGGGTTCATCAGCGCGATCTGCGCCGCGACGAACTCGACCGCATAGAACGGCTCGAAGCCGTGCGGCGGGGCGCGGCCGAGCTGCTTGGCGAAGGTCGCCCAACCGTGCCCGGCGTTCCAGACGACGAAGGGCGCGAAGATCGCGGCGGCGATCGCCAGCGCGGCGGCGGACGCAGGCGACACGAGCCATCGTCTCAGCGACGGCGCTGAGATGAAGGCGAAAGCGACGCCCGCGGCGAAAAAGGCGGCGGTGAATTTCGACTGCAGCATGAGGCCGAGCGCAAGACCCATCGCAACCAGCCACCGCGCCTTGCCGGTCCGCCACAGCTCGGCGAGCGTCATGAGGCCCAGCGTCCAGAACAAGACCAGCGGCGCGTCCGGGGTCGCGAACACGGCGCCCGCCATCACGAGCGGCATGCCGATCCACATCAGGACGGCGAGCGCCGTCGTCTCGGCGGATTGGAACATGCGCCAGGCGATGACGGCGATCAGCGTCGGGAGGAGGGCCCCGACGAGGAGGAGGGACAAGGCCCGGACCCCGGCTTCCGAGCCGCCGAAAAGGGCGGTGGAAACGCGGATGAGGAGGGCGACCATCGGCGGATGGTCGAGATAGCCGAAGGCGAGCGATCGCGACCATAGAGCGTAATAGGCCTCGTCGAAGGTGAGCTCGAGGCGCCGCGCGGCCAAAGCCTGCAGGGCGAAGAGCGCGACCGATCCGCCGACGGCGAAAGCCGTCAGAAGGCTGGCGCGGGCAGGCGCGCTGGGCCGCTCGTCGGCGACGATGGAAGCATCCCTCACCGTCGTCGCCTTCGCCTCTCGCCGATCTGTCCGGCGGCCCCCCTCGCACGCGCGCGGCCAAGGGTCAACGATCGGGCGCGAGCCTTCGGACGATTGCGCAATTCACGTGGGGTGTGGCGCCGTTCGCACACTCATTGGGCCGGAGGCGCCTTATACCATGCCTGAGGCGCCGGACAGGCAGCCGCGCCCGGCTAATGCGAATATGGCGATCGAGGCTGGAAAATTTCGCGTCAGACGCGCCGCCCGCGATGATGCAGCGGACGCGTCACGTTTCTTCTCGCGCATGGGCTACGCCGTCCTCGCCGTCGGCGCCCCGGTTGGCGTCGTGGTTCATCCGCTGGCGCTATTCGTGTTCTTTCCGATCGGGGTCGCGATGATCCTGATGGCGGCGGCGCTCGAAGGCAAACCGGGCTTCATCGACCGGGTCCTGCGGGTGTTCCGGACGCCGGCTTTCCTCGCCTTGATCGCCGGAATCGGTTGGGCGACGCTGTCCGTCCTGTGGTCGCCCTATCCGGTGTCCGCCCTGCAGGAGGTGCTAAAGCTCGCGCTGCTGTTAACGGCTGCCGTTCTCACAGTCGCCGCTCCGCGTGAAAACGCGCGCGCCACCGACCTCTACCTGTTCCCGATCGGGGTCGTCCTGCTGATGATCGCGATGGCGGCCAAGGGCCTCTCGAACGTCCTCGGCGGCGTGATGGACGATGGGGGTCTCCAGGCGGGCGGGGTCGCTCTCGCAGTCCTGCTCTTCCCGGCGCTCGGCGGACTGACGGCGCGGGGGCGCAACGGCTATGCGCGGCTTCTGCTGATCCTGTCGCTCGCCTTCGCCTATATCGACAATTACCGGCCGCTGACCGTCGCCCTGTTCGCCGGCTACCTGGCGATGTCGTTCTCGATTTCCGACCTGAGGCGCACGACGCGCGAGCTCGCCTGGGGCGCGGCGGCGCTCGTCCTCCTCTCGCCTCTCATTCCGGCGTTCGCTCCGACGATCGCCGCCTGGATCTTTCACACCAAGCTTGCGCTGCTGCCGTCGCCTTACAATTCCCTTTCGGTGGCGGCGGACATCTTCACGCACGACAAGCTGAGGCTGATAACCGGCCACGGCTTCGGAACCGTGAGCAGGGGCGTTCGCGCCCAGATTCTGCCGCCGCATACGCCCAAGGCGCTGGCCTTCACGGTCTGGTACGAACTTGGCGTCGTGGGCGCGATTCTGGCGGCTGCCGGCGTGTGGTTCGCTTTCCGCAACATCGATCGCGCGCCGCCGCGGCTTGCTCCGTTCATCGCCGCAGGCTTCACCGCGATCGTCGCGCTCGGCTTCCTCAATGTCGACTTCGTCGATATGACGACGATGACGCTGATCTCGGTCGCGCTGATTTCCACGGATGTGGCGGCGCGCAGCCAGTACCGCACGACCCGCCCTTCAGCGGCGACGCTCGCCAATTTGTGAACGGACGGACGAGGGCAGGCGCTTCAACCCGCCTCAGCGCTTGCCCGAAAAGCCGATCGACGGGCGGAAGGTGCGCGGGCGCTTGTACTCCACAACGACCGCGCGCGTGCGCCCGGTCACCAAGCTCGCCCGTCCGCGAGTCTTCGCCGCCTGCTTCTGCGCCAACGCCTGCACCTCTTCCACCGGCATGCCCATGAGGGATGCCGCGATTTGGGCGCGCTGCGCTGGATCGTCGGCGAGGCTCTCGGCTGCGATCAGCGCTTCTTCGATGGTCGGATTATCGCGACGGACGCGACGCACTCCCCATTTTGTTTTCCAGGTGGTTGCCACCTGCAGCCTCCGACTGTGTGCCTAAGTGAACAATAGCAGATTTGTTGCAGTGCAGCAAATTAATTCAAGCTGGCCCAACAAACGCATCGCTAAGTCTTTGGTCTTAAGCCCGAAGCAGCTGCCCGCCAAGAACCAGTCGCGCCGCTTTCGCTCCCGACCGCACCGAATTTTCAATCGAATCGGGCAGCGTGCGCCCGACATGCCCGCCGGCGAGGAAGAGATTCGGCCAACGGGTCGGGCAGAGCGGGCGGCGTGCGGTCTCGTCGGGCGTCACAAGCGAGGTCGCGCGCCGCATTGGAATGACGCGCCAAGCCGGCACGTCGTCGGAAAGCCCTGTCAGCGCCGCGACGTAGCGCCAGCACTCCGCTGCGAGCTGCTCGCGCGGCGCCTCGAGCCTCGCCGTCGCGTCCCTGATCGTGACCGACAGCCGGTCCCGATAGGCAAAGAGCCAGTCGAACGGCCCGTCAAGCACGCCGACGACCGCCGGCGCGTGCGGCGGCGGCGGATGCGCGAAATGCACGGTCAGGGTCGCGGCGGCGCCGGTCGGCGGCGGGACGTCTGGGACGAGAGCCGCCGTCTGCGTCCAAGGCGTCGCCAGGATCAGGACGTCGGCCGGACCAAGATCGATCCGGTCATGCTCGAACTCGAGCGCCAGGAGGCGTTCCGGCCCGAAGTCGAGCCCAACGAGGCGCCGCTCGAACCGGAGCGCCGCGCCGAGGCGCTGAAGATTGCGTGCGAGCGGCTCGACGAAGGCGCGACCGAAACCGTTCACAGGGATCAGGATGCGCATTCCGGCGCCCCCGGCGAGAAGAATCCTGCGCAGAACCGCGCTGGCGAGTTGGGCCGATGCGGTTTCAGGCGGCGCATTCAGAGCGGCCAGGGTCAGCGGACGCCACAATCGAGTCATCGCGGGCTCCCCCGGCGCGAAGGCCGCGACGGTGGCGCCGGATGGAGCCGAGGCCAACCGCCGGGCCGCCCAGTAATCCGAAAGCCTCAAGCCCGTGCCTCGCCGCTTTGCGTTGAGCAGCCACCAGGGCGCCAGGCCCGCATTGGGTCGCAGCCGCCAGCGCGCGCCGGTCGCGAAATCCGCGAAGGCCACGCCGGGTTCCGCCTCCTCCCGCCACTCGCGGCGCGCTCCGATCGCTGCGATCAGCGAAAGCGACGCTGTCCAAGAGGAAATAAGCGGAAAGTTGCCGGTGTCGAAATCCAGCCCCAGCGCCTCGTCGTGAAACGTCCGCCGACGGCCCCCGGCGTGGGGCGCGGCCTCGTGCACGACCACCTCGCATCTCCCGTCGGCGGCCGCGGCGCGCGCCGCGGCAAGTCCCGCTGCGCCCGCGCCGACGATGTGGACAACAGCCCGTTTCATGACCCTCCGGCTGGGCTCCCTGGCCGCGGCGCGCGCGGCGTCGAATTGGAGCGAAACTAGGACGCCGCGCGCCGAAGCGGAAGACACTCCTGCCAGCGTCCGTCAAAAGCCCGACTCGCCATCGCGCGAAAAATGTCGGATTGAGAGTCGGGCGAGGCTCTAAGAGACGAAGGCCGAACATGTGGGCCGCGGTTCCTTCCGCCGCCGAAACGATCGCGCAGGTGCGCGCCGGGGATGCGCCGAACTGGTACGTCGGCGTCGACGGCGGGGCGACCCGCTGTCGCGCCAGGATCCGCGACGCAGGCGGCGCGGTTCTGGCCGAGACGCAGGGCGAGGCAGCCAACATCCATGTCGACTTCGCCTCCGCTGTCTCGGTCATGCGTTCGGTCATCGGGGACGCCCTCTTGAATGCCGGCGTCGGGGCGGGCGATAGCGGTTGCGTTGCGGTCGGCCTGGGGCTCGCCGGCCTGAACGATGAGGCCGACGCCGCGAGAATCGCCAAGGCGCTCGCGGGTTACGGCCGCGCCTGCGCCGCTAACGACGCGACCACCGCCTGTATCGGAGCGCATGCCGGCGCCGACGGCGGCATCGTCATCGCAGGCACCGGCTCCGCGGCGATCGCGCGGCTTGCCGGCGCCGAAACGATCGTCGGCGGACGCGGCTTTGCGCTCGGCGACGCCGGCTCGGGCGCCCATATCGGGCTCGACGCGCTGCGCGCCGCGACGCTGGCCTTCGACGGTCTGGGGCCCCGGACCAGACTGACGGACGAAATCCTGAACGGTTTCGACGGCGACATTGTCCGGTTGGTCCGATGGTCGCGGTCGGCGAAACCGGGCGATTACGGCGCCTTCGCGCCACAGGTGTTCGGCTGGGCTGCAAAGGCCGATCCCGTCGCGCTCGCCATCGCCGCGTCTGCCGCGCGCGCGGTCGGCGCGCTGACCCGCAGGGTGGTCGCGCTCGGCGCGGAGAGGGTTGCGCTGGTAGGAGGCGTCGGCGAGGCGCTACGCCCGTACCTCGAACACGAAATCGCTGCGCTCCTGAAGCGGCCGCTGTACGATGCGACGGACGGCGCGATCCTGATGGCGGGCGGCGTCGTGGCAACCTAGAGAGGAACCCGCGCAATGACGGTCTTCTATGGCGCGCGCCTGTTCGATGGCGAGCGGTTTCTCGATGATCACGCGCTCGTCATCGAGGGAGGAACGATCCGCGCGGTGGTCGACCTCGCGGACCGTCCGCACGGCGGCGAGGAGGTCGATCTCGGCGGCGGCGTGCTCTCCCCCGGCTTCATCGACTGGCAGATCAACGGCGGCGGCGGCGTGCTGTTCAACGCCGAACCGACCGTCGAGGCGATCGCCAGAATTGGCCATGCGCACCGGCGCGAAGGCGTAACCGGATTCCTTCCGACCGTCGTCACCGACGCGCCCGACGTGCTGGCGGCCGCTTTGACGGCGGCGCGCAAGGCGCATGTGCGCGTCCCCGGAGCGCTCGGCGTGCATGTCGAGGGACCGTTCATCGATCCGCGCCGCAAGGGCGTCCATCCGGCTGAGTTTATCCGCCCGATGCGCGAGAAGGACGCCGAGGCGCTGATCGCCATGCGCGCCGGCGCCATGGTCGTGACGCTCGCCCCGGCTTCGGTTCCGCTCGAACTCGTCGCACGGCTCGCCCGTGCTGGAATCGTCGTCAGCCTCGGTCATTCGGATGCGAGCGCCGAGGAGGCCGCGGCGGTGTTCGACGCGGGGGCGCGGGCGGCGACGCATCTCTTCAATGCGATGAGCCAGCTCAACTCGCGCGCGCCGGGCGTTGTCGGCGCCGTTCTCTCCGATCCGCGCGTCATCTGCGGTCTGATCGTCGACGGTGAGCATGCGCATCCGGCTGCGTATCGCGCCGCGGTCGCCGCCAAGGGGCCAGGCGGGATCGCCCTCGTCTCCGACGCCATGCCGCCCGCCGCCGGCGGACCGGACGTGTTCGAGCTTCAGGGGCGAAAGATGCGGCGCGTCGGGGCGAAACTCGTCGACGAGAACGGAGGGCTCGCCGGCGCGGCGATCACCATGTGCGACGCGGTGCGCTATGCGGCGACGATTCTGGGCTTGCCGCTCGCGGGGGTGCTGACGATGGCGACGCTGACCCCGGCGCGCCTCCTCGGCGTCGACGGCCGCATTGGCCGCCTTGCGGGCGGCTTCGCCGCAGACCTCGTGCACCTGACCGACGCGCTCGACGTGGCGGGCGTCTGGATGGGCGGGCGCAGGGCTGAGGAGCTCCCCGCGCCGAACTGACCTTTCCTATGGGACCGCCAAATTCACTGGAATTTTTCTCCCTACCCCACTTCCGAACCCAGGTCTGGCGCTCCTTGTCGACCTGGGTGAATGCGGCAGGGCCGCGCCCGGGCGCGGACGAAGCGGACTTCATCCCCGCCTACTTGAATTCCCATTCAGCGCCGACGCCGACGTCCGTCCCGCCGGTCGCGTCGACGCCGGCCTGAAGGCGGATGCGGCGGCCGACGTCGAAGTCGGCAGAAACGCCGTTGTCCTCGGGCCTCGCGCCGGTCGTCGCCCGGATGCTGAGTCTGTCGCTGATGGCGCGGCTGACGCCAACCGTCGGGTTGCCGCTTGCGCTCGTGCCGATATCGAGGCTGTCGACGCCGAGCGATTTCCGCAATTGCTCGAACACGTCGCCGCGTCCGGTGAGAGTTGCGACTGCATTGGCCAGTTGCAGCGCCTGGAACGGCGAAAGATTGCCTGAAGCGCTCTGGAACAGAACGCGCGAGAGAATCTCGTCTTGCGGCAGGCTGGGATCGGAGGTGAAACTGAACACGGGCGCCGTCGCCGGGCCGGTGACGCTGATGCGTGCGGTAACGTCGGCGGCGCTCGTCTCGGCGACGAGGTCGAGTTCGGGCGTCGTGTCGCCATGAAACAGAACGCGGCCGCGGGTAAACACGAGTCTCTTGCCGAGCAGCGACAGCGACCCGCGCAGGAGATCGAAGCCGCCGGTCACCTGCGGATCGGCCGCAGGCCCGTTGACGCGCAGGTCTCCGCTCATTTCCGCGTAGATGCCGCGGCCACGAACATAGATCCGGCCGGGCGCCGATATCGTGAGCGCCAGCGTCGCGTTGAACAGCGGCGCGCGCGCGCGCGCGGCCCTGGCCTTCGCGTTGAGCGCCAGGAGCGCGCGCGCCGCCGCCGTCGGGTTGAGGTGCCTCGTCCCGGGAATCGGCGACGAGACGCCGCCGAGGCGCTCGGGCACGGTGATCTCCATCGAGACGATGGTGATGCGGCCGGCGACGCCGGGCGTCCGGGCGAGGGCGCCGGTGACGTCCAGCGTCAGATCGCCGACGGCGGTGAGGACGTCGTTCGCGACCATCTGGGCGCGCTGGGCGGTCACCCGGATCGAGCCGGGAAAGCCGGCCGCCGGGTCGAGCGTCACCTGACCCGTCGCGCCGATCGAGCCGCCGTTGGGAGTCGACCCTTTGAGGCCTTCGATTCGGAGCGTGTCGCCGTTCGCCAGAATCCGCCCACCGATCGAGGTGATCTTGATCCCCGTCTGGTCGTCGCTGAACGCGCCGTTGCTCAGGCTGATCGACCCTTGCGCCCGTGGTTTCGCTGGCGTCCCGAGCGTCTTGAGGTCGATCGCCACAGCCCCCGAGACGTGACGGCCGGAGACCGAGAGCATGGCGTTCGCGAGGCCGGCGTCGAACTTGCCGGCGATTTTCACGTCGAGCGCGCCGTCGGCCGCGAGCGGGGCGGACCCTGTTGCGCGAACGGAATTGCCGTCGCCCGCGTTGACGACGACGTCGAGCGATGTGCGCTTCGCGCTGAGGCGCCCGGAGCCTGCGACGTCGAGCGCCGGCAGCGCGGCGTTGCGCATCTGCAGCGCGCTGACCCCCTTCAGTCGCACGCGCCAGTCCCCTGTCGGTTCGTCCGGAGTTCCCCCGATCGTGGCTTCGCCGTCCGCCGTCCCCGTGAGACCGAGACCCGGCGCTGCGAGGTCGAGCGCCGAAAGCGGCAGCGCGGATGCTGTCGCCCGAAGGTCGAGCGCCGATCCGGCGTGACCGCTGAGCGAAAGACGGCCGGCGCCGGCGGCGAGCGCGAGATTGTCGATGTCGAGGCCGTCGTCCCGATAGACGAGCGCAGCCGGGCGTATCAGCGCCAGCTCTTGGCCAGCCCCTTGCGCAGTGAGGCTCGTGAGGTCGAGGCGGGTCGACGATCCGCCGGACAGCCGTCCGTGCGCCCTTAGCGCCAGTCCGCGGGCGGTTCCGCTGAAATCGAGATCGCTCGAATTGGCGCTGCCTGCCGCCGTCAGCTTGACGTCCGAAATCGCCTGTCCGCCGAACGCGCCCCGGGAAAGGCGGGCGACGCCGGACAGGATCTTCGCGCCCCAGACGTCGGTCGCAGTCAGGTCGATCTTGAGGCCCTCGAGTTGGGATGGGCCGACGCTCATCCTGTCGCTGTTCGCGACGATCGCAAGATTTTGGTGTCCATTGGAGTTGGAAGCGCCGAGCTTCGCCTGAAGGGCGCCGCTGAGCTTGGTCAAAACCAGCGGCGAGAGATCGTCGAGATTGGCGGCGCTGAAGTTCAGTGCGCCGTCGGCCAGCTGATCGGCGCCGGTCGTCAGGCTTCCGGTCAGGCGAGCCGATGCGAGGTTGAGCGCAAGATTGTCGGCCGCCCAGCCGCCGTCGCTGCGCCTGGCGAGATGAGCCGAGGCGATCAGCGGTTGCCGGTCGACGTCGCCGTGCACGGAAGCCTGGGCGTCGATCAGGCCGGTGATGTCGCTGGCGCGCGCCTCCAGCGTGACGCCTGATGTTGGCCGATCGAGCAGGCGACCTTCGCCGAGGGTCGCCTTCAGGGTCGCTTCGAGATGGGCGAGCGCGCCTGTCAGGGCGGCGTCGACCTCCGCCCGTCCGACGATGCGGGGATCGAGAACCTTTGCCTGCGGCACGTCGATTCTCGCGGTCAGATCGGCCTTGTCTTGCGCAACCGCGCCGTCCAGTCGGGCGGATCCGCGCTTGCCGGTCGCCACGAGGTTGGTGAAGCCGAAACCGCCGCCCGGCAGCGACCGCGCGCCGCCGGCGAGAGCGAACTCGCCGCCGGTGATCCTGTCGAGGATGGGGTAGGGGCTTTCGAGATGCGTCGCACGGCCGTCGAGAGTCGCGGCCAGGGCGCCGTACCGTGGCGAACCATCGAGATCGGCGGCGATGCGCGCCTCGCCCTTTAGGGGCCCGCCGGCGATCCGCGCGAATCGGCTCAAATCGCGCGCTGCAACGACCAGCTTGCCGTGAATTTTCACAGGGCTGAGAAGTCCCGAGAAATGCGCGTCGAGGGAAGGCGCGGCGAAGTCGAGGGCGTCGAAAGTCGCTTCGCCGTTTGGCGAAGCCGCGCCGCGCAGCGTCAGCCTCAATTCGCGGCCGACGGCCTGGCTCAGCGCCGGATCGGCAAGCGAAAGGCCGGTTATCGCGGCGTGGCCCTCGAACGGGATCCACGTCGCCTCATCCATCAGGGACCCGTTCGGGACGGCGCGGAATGTGGCGGATATTTGGTCGATCGATCCTTCCGCGACGCGGATTTTCCCCGCGTCAAACGAGCCGTCGATTCTCGGCCCGGACAAAGGCCCGTCGATCGAAGCGTTGAGATCGAGGTTTCCGATCGCCGTTGCGCCCGGAATGGCGCCGGCGTGGACCATGAGAGCGAGCTGGTCGTCGGCCGACTTGCCGCCCTCGAAGTCGAGCCGGGCGCTGGCCGAAACGAGATGCAGGCCTCCGGGGAGCGCGATGCTCGAATTGTCGCTGAACAGAATATTGCCCTTGAGCGTCGTCTCGCCGGCGAAGATCGGGCGGATAACTCCAGGCGCCATGCGCTCGAGCCGCGAATTGAGGTCGAGGGTCAGCCGCCGCGCGGCGTCCTCCTTGACGACGACGGCTTGCCCCCTGGCCCAGACGTCAGTGCCCGCCGCAAAGTCGAGCTTTGCAGTGAAATTGTCGAGCTTGCCCGCGCCATTGAAGGCCAGCTTTGCCGGCGGCAGGCCGGGAAGATTGGCGAAATGGGCAAAAAGGCCGCCGGCCGGCTCGGCGGAGTTCACATTGATGGTGAGCCTGTCGCTCGCCGGCACATAGGCGAGGAGTGCGCTGAACTCGCCCGGCGCATCGAGCCGTCGTGAGGTCAGGCTGAGGTCGAGACCCTCGGAAGGCGGACCCAGGGTCGCCCTGCCGTCGATGTCGAGACGCGCGGCGACGCCGATGACCGGCTCGCCGAGTGAAAGCTCCTGCACGGCGAACTGCTTGACGATCACCTTGACCGGTAATTCGGGCAGGATCGACCCGGGCGCCGGCGGGGGCGCGGCGTCCGAGGCAATCGGGCGCCGCAGGAACTGCATGTGCCCGATCGCCAGCTGATCGACCTCCAGCCGTCGCTTGAGCAGCGCGAGCCGGCTCCAGACCAGCCGAACCTTGTCGATCTTCAGCCACGGGCCGCTGCGGTCGGAGAGCACGATGTCGCTGATCGACGAGTCGGAGGACAGCACCCCGTCGACCGCGCCGATCGAGACGTTCGTCGTCGGCGTCGACAGCGCCTTCGAGATCAGGTCGGCGAGCACGCCCTTGTCAGAATCGGCCGCGCGCCCGGGCGCGCAAAAGGCGATGACGGCCAGAACCAGCCAGGCGAGCAGCGCCGCCTCTAGCCGCGCTCGATAGCCCGTCGGAAGACGGGTGTCTTTCCGGACGCCCTGTGGAGGGCGGCCCGCGCGGTTCCCGACGCGGAGGAAGCGGATCGGCGCCATCAGAAAGCCTGTCCGATGCTGACATAGACCGCCACAGGGCGCGTATTGTTGTATGGCCGCTCGAATGGAAACGCGACGTCGACTCGGATCGGGCCGATCGACGTGTAGTAACGCAGCCCCAGACCCGCCGCCATATACAAGGGCTGGCTGAAATTCGGTAAGCTCGACACAAAGGCGTTTCCGGCGTCGAAGAATGGGACCACACCGATCGTGTCGGTCAGCCTCAAGCGCAGTTCCGCCGACGCCTCGAACAGGCTCCGCCCGCCGACCGTCGCGCCCCACCAGGTGGTCGGGCCGAGGCTGTTATAGGCATAGCCTCGCACCGAGCCGCCGCCGCCGGCGTAGAAGCGCCAGTTGGCGGGGATGTCGTCCAGCGAAGGGCCGCCCATGGCGCCGAATCCGACCCGGCCGGCCAGGACGAAGCGCGAGTCGGAGTTGAGCGAATAATAGGCGGAGCCGCGGGCTTTGACCTGTGCGAGATCAAGGGTCGAACCGAGGAATGTTCCAAACCCGGCGGCGGAGGCGTTGAGACGCACGCCGCGCGTCGGGTCGAGCTTGCTGTCGGTGGAATCATAGGTGATCGACACGGGCATCCCGACCAGAGTGTAGTCGACCCTGCCGAGCGCGTCCGTCGCAACGCCGGTCTGCGCTTCGACGCCCGCCTGAATCCAGAAAGACTGACTAAAGCGATGGCGCAGGGCGGCGGTCGCGTCGGCGTCCTCGACCTCATAACCGAAGAAGCCCGCGCCGCTGGTGCTGACGCGCTCGCCGAGGGCGTCGATCAGGAGATCGTTTCGGGCGCCCCACAACGCCGGCTTGAGGAAGCTCGCGGACAGGCGCCCGCCCAGATCGTTGATCGAGTAGCTCCGGATGTCCTGGGATGTGACATACCATGGCGGCGCGTAGAACAGATCGGCCTGCAGGCGAAGGCGCTCGGCGCCGCCGAACAGGTTGCGGTCTTCCCAATAGGCCTGACCGGCCGGGCCGTTGGTGGTCGAATATTTCGCCGACACGCCGACGGCATAGGGCAGGCGGTCGGTCACGTCGACCTGATAGGGCAGGCGGCCAGACGGATCGAGCGCCGCGCCTTCGGTGACGCGCACGCTGCCGACCGCGGGAATTTGCCGAATGCTGGTCCTGGCGTCGGCCAGCGCCTGTGGCGAATAGGGATCGCCCGGCTCGATATAGAGGAACGAGCGCACGATGGCGGGGCTGAAATGCTCAGGTCCGACCATCGTCGCCTCGCCGAACTGCGCCGCCGGACCGGGCTCGGCCGATATTGTCACGTCCATCGAATCCGCTGCGTGATCGACGACGGGAGCGATCGACAGAACCTTGGCCAGGGGGTGGCTCTCAGCGCGGAAATAATCGACGATGCGCGCCTCGGCCGCGCGCAGATCGCTAGCGGCGGCGGCGTCGCCGGGCTTGAGACCGACGATCCGGGCCGGCAGTTCATCCCTGGAGAATTCCACGCCGGCGGAGTTCAGGACGCGGATCGAGCGCAGCCTGAACAGCGGGCCGGGCTCGACCTTGATGGTGATCGGCGCGACCGCCCGGTCGCGATAGCTTTCGGCGGCCCGCGAGAAGGCCCCGATGTCGCTCGAGACGATCGTCAGCGCGGCGCGATCGAGCGAGATCGTCGCGGTTGCGTTGTAGTAGCCGTGTCCCCACAGGGCCTCGATCACCGGAACGAAGTCGCGCACGGCGCGCCGCGCCAGCGCATCGCCGTCCGGAGGAGCGTCCTGGCGCAGCTTCCATAGCGACGAGGCGTCCTTCACCGCATTGATGAGCGCCGAGTCGCCGCCCGCGATATCGATCGTCACGGAATAGGAAATGGCCGAGCGGGAGACGGCGGGCGGCGAATCCTTCGACCCGAAGAAGTTGAAGACATCGAGTGAGGAGACATCGAAGGCCCGGGCGCTTTCCCCCGCGCCGAGCGCGATAACGCCTGCTGCGAGGGCCGCGCTCGAACGCAGTCTCACACGGTCAGAAACGTTACGGGAACGCCAGCAACTCAACTCGAACGCCTTTTACCCGACTGTCCAGGAATGTCGTTACCCCACCTTTAAGTCATGGAGCAGACCGATTCGCGCGTCAAAGTTCGGATGGACCCCTGCATGCTTCTGGGGCCGGGGCGCCGCCTGATTCCCATTTTTCGCGTCGACGCGCTCGAGACAAGACTTTTCGGGCGCGTTGCGTTGCGGCGCTCAGCCCTCACGCGCCAGTTGCCCGGCGTCCCTGCGACGTTTCGCCCAAGCGCGCAGACGCATTGCGTGGCTTATTATAAGCCTGCTTATCATATGAGTGATCCCTTGACCGGTGCGCTTAGTCTGGCGGGCGGGCGGTTGGCCGCGCCCCGCCAACCTGCACGACCGACCGACGTCCACGCCGAAGACGGTCTGGCGCCCTCGACCCGCGCCATGGTCAGCATCTGCGTGATGATGGCGACCATCATGCAGGCGCTCGACACGACGATCGCCAATGTCGCCCTGCCCTACATGCAGGGGTCGCTGTCGACCACCCAGGACCAGGCCAACTGGGTGCTCACGTCCTACATCACCGCCGCGGCGATCATGACCTCGCCGATCGGCTGGCTTTCGGGGCGCATCGGCCGCAAGCGGCTGTTTCTGGTCTGCACCGCCGGTTTCACCGTCGCCTCGATGCTCTGCGGGCTCGCCCAGACGATCGAGCAGATGGTGATTTTCCGGCTGCTGCAGGGCGTGTTCGGGGCGGCGCTGGCGCCCTTGAGCCAGGCGGTGATGCTGGACGCCTACCCGCAGGAGAAGCGCGGCTCGGCGATGGCGATCTGGGGCATGGGCATCATGATCGGGCCGATCATGGGCCCAACGCTCGGCGGCTGGTTGACCGACAATTATTCCTGGCGCTGGGTGTTCTACGTCAATCTGCCGTTCGGCGTGTTGACCGTGCTCGGCCTGTCCATCTTCATGAAGGAGACCAGGACCCGGCGCGACCTCGCCTTCTCCTGGTTCGGCTTCCTGTCGCTGTCGCTCGGCATCGGCTCGCTGCAGATGATGCTCGACCGCGGACAGGAGCTCGGCTGGTTCGATTCCCCCGAAATCGTCGTCGAGGCGCTGCTGTCGATCGCCGGCTTCTATTTTTTCCTCGTCGACAGCTTCACGTCCACCCGCCCGTTCATTTCCATAGGCATCTTCCGCGACCGCAACTATGCGATCGGGGTGGTTCTGATGTTTCTGAACGGCGTCGTGCTCCTCGCCACGATGGCGCTGGTGACGCCATTCCTGCAGATCCTGCTCGGCTATCCCGTGCTGTCGAGCGGCATCCTTCTGGGCGCGCGCGGCGTGGGCACGTTCGTTGCGATGGGCATCGTCGGGCGTTTGCTGGGCACGCGCGATGCCCGGCCGTTCATGCTGTTCGGCTTCACGCTGGCGACATTGGCGCAGTGGGTGATGACCGGCTGGAACCTCGACGTCTCGGCCGGCGCCGTCGCGGTCAACGGGGCGTTGCAGGGCTTCGGCCTCGGGTTCTTTTTCGTTCCGCTGAACACCGTCGCATTCTCGACCCTGGCGAGCGAGAAGCGCACCGAGGCCGCGGCGCTGTGGACGCTGGTCCGCAACATCGGCTCGTCGGTCGGCATCTCGATCGTCATCGCGCGCCTGGTCAGTCGCACGTCCTATTTCCACAGCCAGCTCGCCGAGCACCTCACGCCGTTCAGCGACGCCCTTCGGCTGCCCGCCGCCGCGGCGCTCGCCGGCGCCGACCCGCGCCACCTCGCTATCCTCGACGGCCTCGTGACCCAGCAGGCGGCGGCGATGGCCTACGCCAACGACTTCATGCTGATGACGGTCTTTTCGCTGATCGCCTTTCCCTTGATCCTGATGATCCGCACGCCGAAGTCCGGGCCTGCGCCAGGCGTCGAGGCTGCCGCGGCGGCGGAGTAGGCGACCACGCGTGAATACGGTCGTTTACTTTTTCGAGTTACTTTGCGATCCGTTTTTGGCCATGTACGCGATGCCGCCATGGCGCGGCCGCCGGTTCGGGAGGCTTCACGATGTGTCGCGGGTGTTTCCATCAGCTCTTTCTCCGCGATGAGTTCCATTCGGGCGGGATGGCCGGACTGCTCGGCAAGGCGGTGGGCATGCCCACCCGACGCGCGTTCATGGCCTATTCGGTCGGCGCGGCCTCAGTGCTGACCGCCGTCGGGACCACGCCCGCCTTCGCGGCGGACGGAGGGGCCGACCTCATTTTGCGCGGTGGGACGATCCGCCCGCTGGCTGGCGCGCCGGTCGCCTCTGCGATCGCGGTCAAGGGCGGCAAGGTGCTTGCGGTCGGCGACGAAAACGCGCTGTCGGGTCTCAAGACGGGCGACACGAAAGTTGTCGACCTCGGCGGCCGGACACTGCTGCCGGGTCTGATCGATCCGCACAACCACACGATTTTGGCTTCGCTGATCTTCGAACTGCTCGACGACGTCGGCTACGCCAAATATCCGACCCGCGAAAAACTCGTTGCGCATCTGAAGCAGGAGGCGGCGAGCGCGCCGAAGGGGCAGTGGATCGTCGGCTCCAATTTCGACAACCTTCTGCAGGGCGGCGATTTCACGCTGGCCGAACTCGATGCGATCTCGACCGACCATCCGATCTTCGTCTGGTACACCAACGGGCACGACGCCTGCGTCAACAGCGAGGCGCTGAAGGTCGCGCAAATCCCCGAGGATGTCGGCGACCTGCCGGGCAACGGCCATTTCGGCCGGGGGCCGGACGGCAAGCTCAACGGCCTCGTCTACGAGGAAAGCGCGATGCTCAAATTCGCGGTTCACTTTCTCGGCAAGATCACGCCCGAGGTCGCGGCCAAGGCGGTCACGGACTACACCCGGCACGTCGCTTCCGTCGGCAACACGATGCTGCACGAGCCGGGCACGATCCGCTCGGACTGGATCGAGCCGTTTACAAAGCTTTCGAACACGCTTTCCTGCCGCACCAGCGCGAGCGTGATGTTCGACGACATGAAGGGACTGACGCCCTGGCGGAGCCTCGGCCTCGGCAAAGGCGCGCCGGTCGACAATTCGCTGTTCTCGCTCTACGGCGTCAAGATCGTCGGCGACGGCTCCAACCAGACCGAGACCGGGGCGCAGACCAGGCCCTATCTGAACTCGACCTCCAAAGGGTCGCCGAACTTCGACGCCGCCAGGGTGAAGGAGATGGTCGCCGAAGTGAAGGCCTTCGGCCTTCCGGTGCAGATCCACTGCAACGGCGATTACACGGTCGACATTGCGCTCGACGCGATCGAGGCGGCCTACGCGGGCTCGACCGAGTTTGGCGTCAACCGCATCGAACACTCGACGATGGCGCGCCCGGACCAGATCCTGCGCATGAAGCAACTCAACGTGCAACCGAGTTTCCTGATGAACCATGTGCGCTTCTACGGCGCCGCCTATCGCGACCAGATCTTCGGGCCCGAACGCGCCGCCTTCATGGATGCCGCGGGGGCCTGCGTGAAAGCCGGCTTGCCCTTCACGCTGCACACCGACGGCCCCTGCTCGCCGCCGGGGCCGCTCGCGCTGATCGGCACGGCGGTGACGCGCCGCTGCATCATCGACAATTCCGTGGTCGGCCCCGATCAGGCGGTGTCGCTCGACGACGCGATCCGCGCCGTGACGATCGACGCCGCCCGCCAGCTCGGGCAGGGCGACCGCCTCGGCTCGCTCGAAAAGGGCAAGGAAGCGGATTTCACGGTCCTGGAAAGCGATCCCTACAAAGTGAACCCGGATGCGATCGCCGACATCAAGGTCAGCGAGACATGGGTCGCGGGGGAGCGGAGGTTCGCGGCGTGACGGGGCGGCGGTTCGACTAATCCCGGCCCGGAGGCCCACTCGCGGTTGCCAGCGGGCGCTGGCTGGGCGAGTGGAAGGGAGGAGCTAGACCTTCGGCTCGTCGACCCGGGAGACGCCGCATCCGCATCAACCCCGTCCATTTCGGTCCCGCGGTCGCGTTCGTCATTCTGCTCCTGTCGACGACGGGACGTGCAGATTCGTTTTCGACCGCCTGGCCGACGCCGCCGTCCGTCGCGTTCGGCGATCTCTATCGCGCGGTCGAGATGGCCGGGTTGTTCGCAGACCAGAAGACCTTCGCCGATGCGACGCCGAAAGAGCCGCCCGCCGACATCATGGCGGACTACGAGCGGCAGAAGGGCCTGCCGGGTTTCGATTTGAGGGCCTTTGTCGACCGTCATTTCTCGCCGCCTTTACGACATCTCGTCGCCTTTACGCCGCGGCCCGATCAGGACGTCCGCGCCTATATCCACGACACGTGGGACACGCTGCAGCGCAAACCGGATCGGGCCGAGCCTTATTCCTCGCTGCTTCCCTTGCCGCACCCTTATGTCGTTCCGGGCGGCCGCTTCAGCGAGATCTACTACTGGGACAGCTACTTCGTGATGCTTGGCCTCGATCAGGACGGACGGTTCGATCTCGCCCGCGACATGCTCGACAACATCGCTTCCCTGATCGGGCGCTACGGCCACGCGCCGAACGGCAACCGCAGCTATTATCTCAGCCGTTCCCAGCCGCCATTTTTCTCACTCATGGTCGAGCTCGTCGCCGCGCACGACGGCGACGCCGTCTTCGTCCAGTATCTTCCCCAGCTTCAGGCCGAATACGACTACTGGATGGACGGCGCTCGCGGACCTGGGTCCCGGCTCGGCGGCCCGTCACGTCGTCCGGCTTCCCGACGGAACGCTGTTCAATCGCTACTGGGACGATCGCGCGGCGCCGCGCGACGAATCCTATCGCGAGGACATCGAGACGGCGCGACGCTCGGGCCGTCCGGCGGAGGAGGTCTACCGCGATCTGCGGGCGGGGGCGGAGAGCGGCTGGGACTTCAGCTCGCGCTGGCTCGCCGACGGCAAGACCCTGTCGACCATCCGCACGACCGACATCGCCCCCGTCGATCTCAACGCCGCGATGGTTCACCTGGAAAGCACGCTCGCCAAGGCCTATCGGCTGAAGGGCGACATGGAAACCGCACGACGCCGTCAGGCTGACGCCGACCGACGTTCGGAGGCGATCCGCCGGGACTTGTGGAACGGCGAGGGCGGCTTTTTCGCCGACAATCTGTGGAGGGAGGGGAGTCTCAGCGATACATTGACCGCCGCCACCGCGGCGCCGCTCGCCTTCGGCGTCGCGAGCCCGGAGCAAGCCCAAGCGGTTGCGGACACGATCCGGAAGCGGCTTCTCGGACCCGGCGGTCTCGACACGACGCTCGCACAGACCGGCCAGCAGTGGGATCGGCCCAATGGCTGGGCGCCCCTGCAGTATCTCGCGATCGAGGGCCTCAAAGCCTACGGCGAGCCGGACCTCGCGCGCGAAATCGCCCGTCGCTGGATCGCGACCAATGTCGGCAGCTACGCCGCCCTCGGCGTGCTCGCGGAGAAGTACGATGTCGCCCGTGCGCCCGAAGCGGGTGCGGTGGGGGGTCGCGGCGGCGAATATGCGCTGCAAGTCGGGTTTGGCTGGACCAACGGCGTGCTCGCCGCGCTCATGGCCGAATATCCCGATCTGGCTGCGCAGGCGTTGCGGAAGAACCCGTGACGGAGCGCGGCCGCTCAGGGGCGGGAGACGGCCGCCGGGTGGGGCGCACCTTGTCGGTCATTCCGATTTCGTAGGCGAGCTGCATCTCGGACGTGCCGGGATTGGCGAAGCACGTGGTGCCCGCATCCATGAGCGCCTTGAATAAAGATTGAGCCCGTTCATGGATCGCTCCTCGCTGGCGTCGGCCGTGCGTTGGTCTCAGGCTAGGACCTGCCCCGCGCTGCATCAAGCCGGCGCGGGCAGAGCTCCCGTCCTGCTGCGGCTGAGGCCTGCAGGGTGCGGCAATATGCGGACTGGCGCATATGCGTTTATCGGCCTAACTGGGCATTCATGGACAGTCCCGTCGCACTTCTCGCCGCGCTCGCGGAACCGACGCGTCTCGCCGCGCTTCGCATTCTCTGGGAAGGCGGCGAACATTGCGTCTGTGAGTTGATGACGAAGCTCGGCGCGAGCCAATCGCGGATGAGCCGGCACATGGTCGCTCTCCGAACGGTTGGGCTGGTCACAGACCGGCGCGACGCGCAATGGGTGCGCTACCGGCTTTCCAGCGATATGGCCCCCACAACGCGGGCGATCGTCGACTCCGTCATGGCGGCCGTGCCCGAACCCCACCGGAAGGCAGCATGAGCACTCAGCTTTCAACCCATGCCGAAACTCGTTCCCCATCTACGGCCATTTGGGTCGCAGGGGTGATCGCGGCGGTCCTGCTTTGGTTCGCGATCTATTGGCGTCTGGAAGTTTTCTCGACGTGGATCGTTTTGATGACCCCGGTTCCGCGCGACGGTCATCTCGAAGAGGCGGCGCGGTTCTTCGTCTTCGAGACGCCGAAAGTCCTGATGCTCTTGGGACTCGTCGTGTTCGGCATGGGCATCATCCGAAGTTTCTTCTCGCCGGAGCACACGCGCGCCGTGCTGGCCGGCAAGCATGAGGGCTTCGGCAACATTGCGGCGGCCGGCCTCGGCGTGGTCACGCCGTTCTGCTCGTGCTCGGCGGTCCCGATGTTCGTCGGCTTCATCTCGGCGGGCGTCCCGCTCGGCGTGGCCTTGTCGTTCCTGATCTCCGCGCCGATGGTCAACGAGGTCGCGCTCGGCCTGCTGTTCGCGCTGGTCGGATGGAAGGTCGCGGCGATCTACCTCGGTTTTGGAATGGCGGTCGCAATCGTCTCCGGCTGGGTCATCGGTCGATTGAATCTCGAGGACTGGCTCGAAGACTGGGTCCGCAACGTACGGGCCGGCAAGACCGAACTGCCGACGGATCATCAGACGATTGTGGATCGCATTCGCGCCGGCCTGGACGCGGCGCGCGACATTGTCGGACGCGTCTGGATCTGGATGATCGCCGGCATCGCCATCGGCGCCTTCATTCACGGCTACGCGCCGACGGACATGTTCGCTGCGATCATGGGCAGGGGCCATTGGTGGTCGATTCCGGCGGTCGTCTTGATCGCGGTTCCGATCTACTCCAACGCCGCCGGCATCATCCCCGTGGTGGTGGCCCTCCTCGGCAAGGGCGCACCGCTGGGCGCGGTGCTTGCCTTCATGATGAGCGTGATCGCGATCTCGTTCCCGGAAATGGTCATCCTGCGCAAAGTGCTCAAGCCGCGCCTGATCGCCGTGTTCATCGGGGTCGTCGCCACCGGCATCATCGCCGTCGGCTACCTGTTCAACGCCATACTCTCCTGAAAGGGAATATCATGAAGACCATCAAAATCCTCGGCTCCGGCTGCAAGCGCTGCATAGCGACGGCGGAGATGGCTCAGGCCGAGGCGAAGAAGCTCGGCGTCGAAATCGCCTTGGAAAAGGTCACGGACTTCGCGGAGATCGCGAATTTCGGGATCGCGGCGACCCCCGGCGTGGTGATCGACGGCAAGGTCGTTCACGCCGGCGGCCTGCCGAAGCCGGAAGACATGGCCAAGTGGCTGAGGGCATAGACAACTCTCCAGGTCCTGCTCCGGTCCTCCCGCAGGGGCAGGCCCAAGAGGCGCGTCGGGTGAAAAATGGGCGTGGCGCGCCTAGCTCTTTGAAGTTGCAGCTATGGACGGGGCGCTCAATTTCTAGCGACCGCATGCGGGGGTCGGCAATTGAGAGACCTCCGGCGTGGAGCGGGGAATGACCCAGGCGCAAGTCAGTGAACCCGGGTGCAAGAAAGGGGTTCCTGCGTCGCTTCACGCAAAGGCGAATGGCGTAGCCGATGCGAGCCGAGAGGGCGCTGCGAACAATTTCCTCTCCGTTCGCATCGGGGTGCTGAGCGACATGATTTTCGCGGTCGCGATAACGTCGCCCGTCTTCAGCTTGTTGTTCCTCCGGTCGAACGAGCAGTCGGACTGGCGTTTGGTATTGGAGCCCATGCTCCGGCCGTTGGTGGCGGTCGGTTGCAGTTTCTTGTTTTCCAGCATGTTCTGGATCAGTCATCACCGCCGGTTGGCGCTCACCGAAGCCGGGAGCCGCCGCGACCTATTCATAACATTTGCATTCCTGTTTCTGGTCGTTCTCTTTCCCTTGTCGACCGTCCTTTGGGGGCACGGTGAAGCGAGGCCGTGGACGACGGTGCTGTACAGCAGCCATCTGGCCGCGATTGCGTCAGTGAACGAGCTTCTTTGGTTGGCGATCGTCGCGGCGGGGCCCGCCTGGCGGTGGCGAATGGCTGCTGCGCCGAGCGTCCTTGCGATCGTCTTTCTGTTCGCCGCGTGCCTTAGCGCCATCGAGCCCCGTATCGGCCCAGCGTTGTGGGTCGCGGCGGTGTTGGCGCCACTCGTCGATGCGTGGGCGACGGGGCCGAAGATGTGAGTTTGAGGAGCCGCTCAAATGCTCGAACAATTAACTCTCCCGCGAGAGGCGCTTCTGCCCGGCGCGGTGGCGCCCGCGCCCGTTTCGACGGTCCGGCCTCGCCGGTCGCGGAAGTGGATTCTTTTGCCTCTGCTTGCCACGCTCGCGGCCGGCGGAGCCGCAGCCTGGTGGTGGTTTGCGCCGCCTCCGGCGGTCGCGACCGCCTTGGTCGCCTACGGCGCGATCGACATCCGCCAGTCGCAACTCGCCTTCAACAACAACGACCGGATCAGCCGCATCCTGGTGCAGGAAGGCGACCGCGTGACGAAAGGGCAGTTGCTGGCGGAACTGGATACGACGCGGTTGCAGGCCAGCGCGGACAAGGCTTCGGCCGATGCGGACGCCGCCCGGAACACGCTCATCCGTCTGCGCAACGGCAGCCGACCGGAAGAAATCGATCAGGCGCGCGCGAATCTCGCCGCCGCCCAGGCGACCGAGGTCAATAATCGCATCAATTTCGATCGCGCCGTCAAGCTGGCAGCCATCAGCGTCTCGTCCCAACAGAACCGCGACAACGCCGAACAGGCGCTGAAGGTGGCGACGGCGAACCGCGAATTCGCCGAGAAGGCGCTTGCCCTGGCGATCGAAGGGCCACGCCGGGAAGACATCAACGTGGCGGAGGCGCAGCTCCGTTCCGTGGAGGCGGCGCTGTCCTTCGCGCGCCAGCAGCTGTCTGATGCGCGGCTCTACGCGCCCGCCGACGGCGTCATCGAAGATCGCATTCTCGAGCCGGGCGACATGGCCAGTCCTGACCGGCCCGTACTGACGCTCGACCTCACCAACCCGGTCTATGCCCGCGCCTACCTGCCGGAGAAAGAGCTGGGCCGCGTGCGTCCCGGGATGCGCGCCGATATCGAGAGCGACGCTTTTCCCGGCCAGCGCTTCCCGGCTTGGGTCGGCTTCATCTCCACCACCGCCGAGTTCACGCCCAAGACGGTCGAGACGACCGAGGTCCGCGCCGAATTAGTCTATCGGATGCACGTTTATGCCTGCAACCCGGACGAGCGCTTGCGGATGGGCGCCCCGGTGACGGTGGTGATCGACTTAAAGGACGCCACCGCCCCCCCCGCGCGCGGGGAGCGGCCCTGTGGCTGAGCCCGGGGCCGGGCCGGCGCTCAGCTTCAGTGGCGTGACGAAATCCTTCGGTCGCGGCAGCCGGAGCGTCGCGGCGCTCCGCAACCTGACGCTCGCCGTGCCTGCCGCGAGGATCACCGGGCTGTTCGGGCCGGACGCGGCTGGCAAGACGACGCTCCTGAGGCTCGCTGCCGGCCTGCTGTCGCCGGACCAGGGCCGGCTCGAAGTGCTGGGACATGACGTCGTCAGCGACACGGCGCGGATTCAGAGCCGCATCGGCTACATGCCGCAGCGGTTCGGCCTCTACGAAGATCTGACGGTGCATGAGAATCTCGAGCTTTATGCGCAGCTTCAAGGGCTCCAGGCCGCCCAGCGCCCGGCCCGATATGCCGAGCTTTTGCGGCTGACGGCGCTCGGCCCGTTCGGCGACCGGCGGGCGGGCAAGCTTTCCGGCGGCATGAAGCAGAAGCTGGGACTCGCCTGCGCGCTGCTGCGCGTCCCGGAGCTCCTGTTGCTCGACGAGCCGACGGTCGGGGTCGATCCGATCTCGCGGCGCGAGCTGTGGGCGATCCTCACCTCGCTTCGTGACCGCGGGGCCAGCGTGCTGGTTTCCACCGCCTATCTGGACGAAGCGGAGCGCTGCGACGAAGTTGTGCTGCTCGACGCCGGCGGCCTGCTCGGTCAAGGGTCGCCGCGCGCCCTGGCCGAGGAACTCGCCGGGCGTTGTTTCACCGTGCGTCACGCCACGCTCGATCGGCGGTCCCTGCAACAGCAGTTGTTGGCGCTGGCGGGCGTCGCCGACGCCAGGCTGGAGGGAACCGGTGTGCGTGCGCTGCTGGCCCCCGAGGTCGCGATCCCGGCGCTGGACGGCGCCATGTGGAAAAGTGCGGCGCCGGAGTTCGCCGACGTGTTCATCGACCGCTTGCATGCGCGGCGGCCGCATCACGTCCCGGCGGTGGTCGCGCGGCCCGCCGGCCCGCACGATGGGGCGGTGTTGCAGGTCTCCGGGCTCAACCGCTACTTCGGCGCGTTTCACGCCGTGCAGGATGTGAGCTTCGACGTGGCGCGCGGCGAAGTCTTCGGCCTCCTGGGCGCCAACGGCGCCGGCAAGACCACCACCTTCCGCATGCTCTGCGGCCTTTTGCCGGCGTCGTCTGGAACGCTGCGAGTGGCCGGGCAGGATCTGCGCACGGCGCCGGCCGAAACGCGTAAGCAGATCGGTTACGTCGCGCAGCGCTTCGCCCTCTACGGCAACCTGAGCGTGGCGCAGAACCTTCAGTTTTTCGCCGCCGCCTATGGCCTCGGCCGGGCACGGGCGCGGGAGCGCCTCGACTGGGCGACGGAGGAATTCGAGCTCGCGCCCTTCATGGCGATGAACGCGGGCGATATTCCGCTCGGCTTCAAGCAACGCCTGGCGCTCGCCTGCGCGCTCCTGCACGAACCGCCCATCCTGTTCCTCGACGAGCCGACGTCGGGGGTCGATCCGCTCGCGCGCTCGGAGTTCTGGCGGCGCATCAATCAGTACGCGAGCGGCGGAACCACGGTCTTGGTGACGACGCATTTCATGGACGAGGCGGAGTACTGCGACCGGCTGGCGCTCATGTCGCAAGGGCGCGTGCTCGCCAAGGGCAGCCCGGCGGAAATCCGCACGCAGGCAGCCAGTCCGGACACCCCCGATCCCACAATGGAGGACGCCTTCATCGCGCTGATCGCCGCGGCGGAAGCCGGTCTGCGGAGGGCGGCGTGAACGGCATGCGGCTGCGCGCGCTGATCCGCAAGGAGAGCGTGCAGATTCTTCGCGACCCCTCGGCGCTCGCAATCGCGTTCGTGCTGCCGTTATTCCTGTTGCTGCTGTTCGGCTATGGCGTATCGCTGAACGCCGAACATGTGCCGATCGGCGTGGTGGCGGAGCATCCGAACCCGCAGACGAGCTCGTTCGTGGGGACCCTGCAGCGCTCGCGCTACTTCGACGTCCATATTCTGCCCACCTTCGCCGACGCGCAGGCAGCGATGGTGCGAGGAGAAATCAACAGCTACGTCTGGTTGCGCAACAATTTCGCGCGCCAGACTCTGGGCCCGGGCGGCGCCACGATCGGCGTCGTGGTCAACGGGGTCGACGCGAACACCGCGCGGCTGGTTCAGGGCTATCTCACACAGTCCTGGCAGATCTGGCTGGCCCAACTGCAAGAGGGGCAGGGCGCTGCGCCGGCTTTTCCGGTGGCCCTGCAGACGCGCATCTGGTTCAATCCGGCGCTGCGCAGCCGCGACTACCTGGTGCCCGGGCTGATCGCAGTGATCATGACGCTGATCGGCGCGTTGCTGACCGCGCTTGTCGTCGCGCGCGAATGGGAGCGCGGCACGATGGAGGCGCTGATGGCCTCGCCGGTGACCATGGCTGAAATTCTGGTCGGCAAGCTGCTGCCCTATTTCGTTTTGGGCATGGGCGGCATGGCCCTGTCGGTGCTGCTCGCGGTGACCCTGTTCGGCGTGCCGCTGCGAGGCAGTCTGCTGGTGCTGACCCTGGCCTCGGCGCTCTTTCTCTTGGTGGCGCTCGGCATGGGACTGTTGATTTCGTCGATTGCGCGCAACCAGTTCGTCGCCGGCCAGATCGCCATCGTGGTCACTTTCCTGCCGGCCTTCATCCTTTCCGGCTTCGTGTTCGACATCCGCTCGATGCCGACGGCGATTCAAGGGATCACGCACATTCTGCCGGCGCGCTATTTCGTCTCGATTTTGCAGACGGTGTTCCTGGCCGGCGACGTTTGGGCGGTGATCCTGCCGGACGCCGGGGCGCTGGCGCTGATGGCGACGGTCTTCCTCGGCGTCACGCTATGGCGCTCGAAAAAACGACTCGACTGAGATGGCTCGCCTCATCGCTCTCATCCGCAAGGAGTTCCTTGCCCTGTTGCGCGACAAGGCGAGCCGCATGGTGCTGGTCGGACCGCCGTTGATCCAGCTCCTGGTGTTCAGCTATGCGGCCACGTTCGATCTCAACCATATTCCGTTCGTGGCGATCAACGAGGATCCCGGACTGGCCGGGCGGCAATTGGTGGCGCGTTTTGCCGATTTGCCGAGTTTCGACCAGATCGCCGCGCTTCCGTCCACTGAGGGCATGGCGGCGCTGATCGACCGGCGTGCGGCGCTGCTGGCGGTCCACGTGGACCGCGACTTCAGCCGCAACCTCGCGCAGGGCCGCCCGGCGCCGTTGCAAGTCGTGATCGACGGCCGAAATTCCAACACCGCGGCCATCGCGCTGAGCTACGTCGGCGATATCGTGCTCGGATTCGACACGGAGTGGGCGGCGTCGCACGGCGGCGCGACAATCCCGGCGGCGCTCGACCTGCGCGCGCGATACAATCCCAACCTGCTGTCGCGCTGGTTCGTCGTGCCGGGCATCGTCGGTCTGCTCACCTTCGTGGTGACCGTGCTCGTGAGCGGCCTTTCGGTCGTGCGCGAGCGCGAGGCGGGCACGTTCGACCAGCTTCTGGTGACGCCCTACCGGCCTTGGGAGATTCTGGTCGGCAAGGCCGCGCCGGGCCTGCTGATCGGCGCGGCGGAGTCGGCCGTGATCGTGACCGCGGCGGTCTTCTGGTTCCGCGTGCCGCTGATCGGCAGCGTGGTCGCCCTCGCCCTCGGTCTCGGGCTGTTTCTGGTGTCAGCAATCGGCATCGGCCTGATGATCTCGTCGATCGCCGCCACCCAGCAGCAGGGCCTGCTCGGAGCGTTCCTCTTCCTGGTGCCCGCGATCATCCTCTCCGGCTTCGCCACCCCGATCGCGAATATGCCGCGCGCGGTGCAATACCTGACCTACGTCAATCCGATGCGCTACCTGATGGTGATTCTGCGCGGCACATTCCTCGAAGGGGACGGCGTCTCCGCGCTGCTCGGGCAATTCTGGCCGCTCGCTCTGCTCGGCGCAGCCAGCATGACCGCCGCGACCTTGCTGGCGCGGCGGCGGATGACGTAAGGCGGAAAAAATCGCGCTTCGGGAAGGAGCGCCGGGCCGAGGTAAATAAAAACATAAATTATATGTATTACCTTGGCGGGTCGACGCTAAGGCGGGTCGCAAGCCTCTGAGAACAAAGGGCGCCGCCGCTAAACCGGCGCTAAAACGGGCGTCGCTTCGCCGCCCGTCCAGTCGAGCACGACCTTGCCGCCGTCGCCGCGCCGCATGGCCTCGAACCCTCCGAGGAAGCGGCTCGCCGGCAGGCGGTGGGTGATCACCTTGCGCACGTCGAGCCCGCTCTCGAGCATGGCGATCATCTTGTGCCAGGTCTCGAACATCTCGCGCCCGTAGATGCCCTTCAAGGTCAGCTGCTTGAAGATGACCTTGTTCCAGTCGACCAGCGTCGGCCTCGCCGGCAGGCCGAGAAGCGCGACCCGGCCGCCGGTGACGACCGAATCGATGAGCTGGTCGAACGCCGCCGGGGCGCCGCTCATTTCGAGCGCCACGTCGAAGCCCTCCGTCATCTTCAGACGGCCCATCGTCTCCCTGAGATCCGCCTTTGTTACGTCGACCGCGACGACGTCGGCCACCTCGGCCGCAAGCGCGAGCCGCGTCGGATTGACGTCGGTGATGACCACGTGCCGCGCCCCGACATGGCGCGCGACCGCGCCGGCCATGATCCCGATCGGCCCGGCCCCGGTGATCAGCACGTCCTCGCCGACCAGGTCGAATGACAGGGCGGTGTGGACCGCGTTGCCGAGCGGGTCGAGGATTGCCCCGAGCTCGTCGTCGACGTCGTCGGGCAGGGGCACGATATTGAACGCAGGAACACGCACATACTCGGCGAAGGCGCCCGGGATGTTCACTCCGATGCCGCGCGTTTCGGGATCGAGGTGGTAACGCCCGCCGCGCGCCGCCCGGCTCCGCATCCCGATCACGTGCCCCTCGCCCGAGACGCGTTGGCCGACGGCGAGCCGACGCACGTTGGCGCCGAGGGCGGCGATCACGCCGGAATACTCGTGGCCGATCGTCATCGGCGTCGGGATCGTCTTCTGCGCCCACTCGTCCCAGTTGAAGATGTGGAGATCGGTGCCGCAAATTCCGGTCTTGTGAACCTTCACCAGCACGTCGTCGGGGGCGATCACGGGGATCGGCTCGTCGGTCATCCAGAGGCCGGGCTCGGGCTTCAGCTTGACGAGGGCTTTCATGTGGTCTCCGTCGCAGTCGCTATACTAACCCCAGCGCCTGCCCCGCATCCGCAAAGGCCGCGACGGCGAAGTCGACGTCCTCCGCCGTCAGCGCGGCCGACATCTGGGTGCGGATGCGCGCCGCGCCCTTCGGCACGACAGGAAAGAAGAAGCCCGCCACATAGACGCCGCGCTCGTCGAGCGCGCGCGCGAGCTCCTGGGCGAGCCGTGCTTCGCCGAGCATCACCGGAATGATCGGCGTCACGCCGGGAAGCGCCGAAAACCCGGCCGTTTCGATCCCGTCGCGGAAGCGCCGCGCATGGGCCTCGAGCAGTGCGCGGCGGTCGTCGGAGCGAACCGCGATTTCGAGCGCTTTCAAGGCGCCGGCGGCGACCGGCGGCGCGAGGGAGTTCGAGAAAAGATACGGGCGCGCCCGCTGGCGCAGAAGGTCGACGATCGGTTGCGCGGCGGCGACGAAGCCGCCCATGCCGCCGCCGAGCGTCTTGCCGAACGTGCCGGTGACGATGTCGACGCGCGCTCCCGCGCCGGTCAGCGTCGGAGTGCCGCGCCCCTTATCGCCGAGATGGCCGGTCGCATGGCAGTCGTCGACCAGAACGAGCGCGCCGTAACGGTCGGCGAGCGCGCAGATCTCCTTGAGCTTCGCGACATGGCCGTCCATCGAGAAGACGCCGTCGGTCGCGATCAGCTTGAACCGCGCGCCGTCCGCCTCGGCCTGCTTCAGCCGGTCCTCGAGCTCGTTCATGTCGGAATTGGCGAAGCGGTAGCGCTTCGCCTTTGACAGCCGGACGCCGTCGATAATCGAGGCGTGATTGAGGGCGTCGGAGATGATCGCGTCCTCTTCTCCCATCAGCGGCTCGAACACGCCGCCGTTGGCGTCGAAGCAGGCGGCGAACACGACCGCGTCGTCCTTGCCGAGGTGTTTTGCGATCGCCAGTTCGAGTTCCCGATGGAGCGTCTGCGCCCCGCAGATGAACCGCACCGAGGCCATGCCGAAGCCGAACGCGTCCATCGCCTGCGCGGCCGCGGCGACGATCTCGGGATGGTTGGCGAGGCCGAGGTAATTGTTTGCGCAGAGGTTGACCATGTCGCGCGCGCCGTCAGCCGAGGCGACTTGGATATGTCCGCCTTGTGGGCCGGCGAGCAGGCGCTCGCGCTTCAAAAGACCGGCTCCGTCGATCTCGTCGAGCGCAGCGCGGACATGCCTCAGGAACGCGTCGGACATGGCGCCTCGCGCATTTTCGTAAGCGACAGCATAGCAGCGGACGATGGCCGCTCAAGCCACGCCGGTCGCCGCGATCGCCGCCAACCGTCGCGAGCCCTTCAGTCTCCCCAATCGATCTGAGTTTCGCCGCGGTGGATCGCATTCGCCTCACGCGTCATTTTACCGTCCGCCTCATGCAGGATCAGCGCCGGGGCGATACGCAGCGGGGCTCTTGTGCCTTTCACTCCCGAGACGAGCAACCGGTGCGCGGAGAGGCCGGCGCGCGGATGAACGGGCAGAAGCGAGAGCCCGCCGAGCCTTTTCTCGGCCGCCGCGAGGATCGCAGCAAGGGCGTCAGGGCGATGGATCATGAAGAAGCGCCCGCCGGGCTCGATGATCGCGAGGCAGGCGCGAATCCAGGCGACGAGCGGATCGGCGCCCGCTTCGCCGGCAAAGACATGCGCCCGCGCCCGCGCTCGGTCGGGTGAAGCGCGAACCGTGCCGGCGTCGAAGAACGGCGGGTTGGTGACGACCGCGCCGACGCATCCGGCGTCCAGGCCCGCCTCGCGCCGGGCGCGCGCGTCGCAGACGTCGAGAGGCAGAACCCGCGCACGCCCCTCCAATCCATTTCGCTTCACGTTTTCCTCGGCGAGGGCCGCGAGGTCGGGGTCGATTTCGATAAGGTCGGCGCTTGCGCGCTCGCAGCGGCTGAGGATCGCGAGTCCGACCGCGCCGACGCCGGCGCCGACGTCGGCGAACCGGCCGCCGGGAAAGTCAGCCGCCGCGGCCAGCAGCGCGGCGTCGGTGCCCGCGCGGTGGCCGCGTCTGGGTTGGACGAGGTTCAGGCGTCCTCCGAGCCAGGCGTCGCTGGACAATTCCTCCGGCTGTGACTTGCCGCTGCCGGCATCCGCCGGCTCAGCCATTGCGCAGTTCGGCGGCGAGGCCGGCGTCGGCCAGGAGTCGGCGCGCCCGGGCTTCCTCACGCGCCTCGACCAGAATCCGCCTCGGCAAGAAGCCGAGCGATCCCTCGACCGCGGCCATGTGCTGATCGGCGACGAAGAAGCCGACTCCTGCCGCCTTCAGAAGCGATTCGATCACGCTGATGAGGACGAGATCGTTGGTGCGCAGAATTTCGATCAATGGCGACCCCGCGGGGCGCACTTGCCCCGTCGTTTCGGCGTCTTTATGGTCGATTGGCAGGGTCTGGCAAGGGAAAGCGTCTCGTGGGTGTCGTCATTGCGCTGGGCGAAAAGCAGCCGCCGGGAGAAAAACAGGCCGATCGGCTGATCGAGCCTCTGGCGCTGCTCGTTGCGGGCGACATGGCGCGGGTGAACCAGACCATCCTGGCGCGGACCGGGTCGGACGTGGCGATGATCCCCGAGGTCGCCAACCATCTCATTTCGTCCGGCGGCAAGAGGTTGCGCCCGATCCTCACTCTCGCAACCGCTGGCTTGTGCGACTACGCCGGAGCCGGGCACGTCAAGCTCGCGGCGGCGGTCGAGTTCATGCACACTGCGACGCTCCTGCACGACGATGTGGTCGATGAAAGCGACATGCGGCGCGGCAAGGCGGCGGCCCGCATGCTGTGGGGCAACGAGGCGAGCGTGCTGGTCGGCGATTTTCTCCTCGGCCAGGCGTTCAAGATGATGGTCGAGGTCGGTTCGCTCCCCTGTCTCGAGGTCCTGTCGAACGCGGCGACCGTGATCGCCGAGGGCGAGGTGATGCAGCTTTCGGCCGCCAAGGACACCGAGACGACGGAGGACGCCTACCTGGCCGTCATCCGCGCCAAGACCGCCGCCCTGTTCGCCGCCGCCTGCGAGGTCGGCCCGATTCTGGCGAACCGGACCAAGGCCGAGATCGCCGCGTGCCGCGGTTATGGCGCCAATCTCGGGATCGCCTTCCAGCTGATCGACGACGCGCTCGACTATGGCGGTTCGTCGGCCAGGCTCGGCAAGAACGTCGGCGACGATTTCCGCGAAGGCAAGATCACGCTGCCGGTGGTGCTCTCCTTCCGGCGCGGGACGCCGGCGGAGCGGGAATTCTGGCGTCGCACGCTCGAGATGGGCGAGGCCATCGACGGCGACCTCGAGACCGCCCTCCGGACGATGAAGAAGCACCGCGCCCTCGAGGATACGATCGAGCGCGCCCGCCACTACGGCGCCATGGCGCTCGATGCGCTGGAGCTGTTCCCCGCATCGCCCTGGAAGCACGCGCTGCGCGATGCGGTCGAGTTCGCGGTGAGCCGCGCCCATTGAGGGGCGAGCGCCGCCGGATTCCGTGCCAGCAGGGAAAAATGCAGCGAATTTCCCGCATTTCGGCCGATTCGAAAAAAAAGCCGTCGCGAAGAGCCCAACGAGTTTAGGCAGTTCCAGCAAAATTCCCTACGCGGCCGAACAGGGAAAGAATTCGGCGCATCAGGGAAATGAAGTTCCCTGTTCGTCCGAAAGCAGGGATAACTCGCGCCTGATCCGCCGCCTTCCCCGGCACGCCCGCTCCTAAACCATAGCGCGTTCTTGCACATACTCGCGTCTGTAGCGCGGCCCGAGGCCGGTCAGCACCTGATAGCCGATCGTGCCGCTGCGCGCGGCGAAGTCGTCGAGGTCGCCTCGCGCGCCGAAGAACTCGGCCCGGTCGCCGGCCTTGACCGCCCCCTCCGGCAGATCGGTCACGTCGGCCACGGAAAGGTCCATCGAGATGCGGCCGACGAGGGGGCAGCGCCGGCCGGCGATCACGACCTCCGCCCCGCTCCGTTCGTCGTTCGCCCCCGCTCCGCGCGGCAGGCCGTCGGCGTAGCCCGCAAGCAGCGTCGCCAGGCGCGTTCGACGCCGCGCCGTCCATTGCGCGTTGTAGCCGCAGGTCACGCCCGCCTCGATCCAGCGCGTCTGCTGGACGGCGACGGACAGCGTCACGACGGGGAGCATCGGGTTCGGCCTGCCCGGGGTCGGATTGCCGCCATAAAGGGCGTAGCCCGGCCGGGCGAGATCGTAGATCGGCCGCGCGTTCAAAAACATGCCGGACGAATTGGCGAGCGATCCGGGAAGACGCCGAAACGCCTTCCGCGCAGCATTGAAGCGAGCGATCTGCACTGCGTTGACCGGATCATCCGGCCGCTCCGACGAGACAAAATGGCTCATCAGCAGGTCGGCGCCGCTCGCCGCGGCGCGCCGCTCCATCGCTTGCTGCAGTGCGGGGAGCGACTCGAAGCCCAGCCGGCTCATGCCGGTGTCGAGATGCAAGGCGCAGGAGTGGGGAGGGCCGCGCCCTCTCACGAGAGCCAACCAGCGCTCGAGCTCCGCCTTGCTTCCGATGACCGGCTTCAGGCGATGCGCGGCATAATCGACCGGATCGGCGCCGGGCTCCAGTCCGTTCAGGACGTAGATCTTCGCCTCGTCGGGCAGCAGGCGACGCGCCGCAAAACCCTCGCCGAGATGGGCGACGAAGAAGGTGCGGGCGCCCGCGTCCCACAGCGCCGGCGCCGCCCTGTCGAGGCCGATTCCATAAGCGTTGGCCTTCACCACCGCCGCGCATCGTCCGGGCGCCGCGCGTTTGGCGAGCCGGCGCCAATTGTCGGCAAGCGCGACGAGATCGATCGTGAGACGGCCCGGGGCGCTGTCCGGTGGGACGAAATCAGTCACGAAAGTCGCTTCTCCATCGCCACCACGGTCGGCGCGTCGAACCCCTCATGCGTCTCGACGCCGACACGGCGGAACCCGAGACGCTCGAAGCGGCGCTCGTTTTCCGGCAGGGCGAGCCGGACTCGCAGCGTCATGCGGGGGAGGCCGCGCGCCCGCGCCGTTGCTTCGCACATCTCAAGGAGGCGGCGGCTCAGCCCCTCGCCCCGCCATTCCGGCAGGACGGAGACGCGCGCGACATGGAGCTCCTCGACCCAGGCGCCGAAGCCTCCGCCCGTCTCGATCTTCTCTGCAATCGAGGCGGCGCTCTCGCGCAGCGCCGAGGACGGCGGATGGGTCGGCCGGGGCTGGGCGGCGAAAGCGGCGCGGATGACCTCGGCAGCGACGGCGGCGTCGGAGATCGCCAGCGGCTGCATCACCACGGCGTCGGCGAGTTGCTCGCGGAGGGGAAGGGAGGATGTCATGCCTCGCCAGCCCTACACGCGGCCGGGCCGCCGTCGCAAGCCGGGAACGCCAGCGCCATTTCCAAGACAAGCGACGGCGGACTGAAGCTGCGCAGTCTTGGTTCATGAACGAACTTTAACCTCCCTTTTCATCCACACTCTCCCTCCGCGCCTCGCTTTCGCCGCGGTCGCTGGTAATGAGCCTCCACGCGCGGGTGATCGCGGCGAGCGGAGTTGATGGCATGGCCAGAATCCTGACGCGAAGGGCGGCGCTGAAGGCCGGCGCGGCGGGCGTGCTTCTCAGCGCCCTGCCGCGACCGTTGCGCGCGCTCGCCGACGATTTGGTGGAGACCCACGGCCTCTCGTCGTTCGGCGACCTCGCGCTCCCGCCCGACTTCTCCCATTTTTCCTATGTTAATCCTGACGCGCCGACCGGCGGCCTTCTGTCGCTGCAGATCACCAACACCAGCGGCAACCAGACCTTCGACACCTTCGACACCCTCAATATCTACAGCTGGAAGGGCAACGGCGCCGCCGGGATGGGGGCGACCTTCGACACGCTGATGACCGCCAACGGCGACGAGCCCGATTCGGTCTATGGGCTGCTGGCGCAATCGGTGCGCGTTTCTCCCGACAAGCTCGACTATCGCTTCCGCCTGAGGCCCGAGGCGCGCTTCGCCGACGGGTCCGAAGTGACGGCGGCGGATGTCGCCTTTTCGCTCAACGTGCTGAAGGACAAGGGTCACCCGATCTACGCCCAGCTCCTGAAGGAGGTCGAATCCGCCGCTCCCGAGGGGGACGACGTGGTCCACGTCCACTTCGTCCCCAAGCGCAGCCGCGACGCCCATCTCATCGTCGTCGGCATGCCGGTGTTTTCGTCCGCCTGGTGGAAGGGGCGCGACTTCACCGCCGCGACGCTCGACCCGCCGCTCGGCTCCGGCCCTTACAAGGTGAACACCATCGAGCAGGGGCGGTTCATCGAATACGGGCGCGACCCGAATTATTGGGGCGCGAAACTGCCGGTCAATCTCGGCCAGAACAATTTTGACCGGCTGCGCTTCGAATACTACCGCGAGCGCCAGGTCGCCTTCGAAGCCTTCAAGGCCGGCGCGATCAATTTTCATGAGGAATACACCTCCCGCTTCTGGGCCACGGCCTACGACTTTCCCGCCGCCAAGGACGGGCGGGTGAAGAAGGAAACGCTGCACAACGGCGCGCCGTCGCGCACCCAGGGCTGGTATCTCAACACCCGCCGCGAGCAGTTCAAGGACCCGCGCGTCCGCGAGGCGATCGGCCTCGCCTTCGATTTCGAGTGGACCAACAAGAACGTGATGTATTCCGCCTACAAGCGGATCGTCTCCTACTTTCCCAACAGCGACATGGAGGCGAAGGGCAAGCCCACGCCGGACGAGCTCAGGCTGCTCGAACCGTTTCGCGACAAGCTGGCCGCTTCGGTGTTCGGCGACCCCTATACGCCGCCGGAAAGCGACGGCTCGGGCTTCGACCGCAAGCTGCTGAAGCAGGCCTACGACCTGTTGATCGCCGCCGGCTGCAAGCGCGACGGCAGCGCGATGCTGTTGCCGGGCGGCAAGCCGCTGACCATCGAATTCCTCGATTTCAGCAGCGCCCTTCAGCCCCATACGATGCCGTTCATCCAGAATCTCGGCAAGCTCGGGATCCAGGCGAGCATGCGCATCGTCGACGCCGCGCAATACAAGAGTCGCACCGACGCCTTCGACTTCGACGTGGTCACCACGGCGACCGGCGGATCGACCACGCCAGGAGGCGATCTGCGCGTGGTCTTCACCTCGCAGGCCGCCGCCCAGAACGGATCGCGCAATCTCGCGGGCATCTCCGATCCCGTGGTCGACGCGCTGGTCGAGACGATCGCCTCCGCCAAGTCGCGCCAGGATCTCGACGCCGCCTGCCGCGCGCTCGATCGGGTGCTGCGGGCGGGGCATTACTGGGTGCCGATGTGGTACCGTGACACCGCCTGGGTCGCCTACTGGAACGCTTTCGCGCGGCCCGAACGACAGCCCAGGCTCGGCGTCGGCGCTCCCGGCACCTGGTGGTGGGACGAAACGAAGGCCAAGGCGATTGGGCTTTGAGCGGGAAGCCGAATCAGTTTTTGTCTTGCTCTCGGCGGAGAATCTCAAGGGTGTTTGAATTGCCCCCTCCACCACGCTTCGCGTGGTCCCCCTCCCCCATTCCGCTCACGCTTCATGGGGGAGGATCGAGCCGCGCCGCCTTCCTCCCCCGCGAAGCGGGGGAGGGGGACCGCCCGAAGGACGGTGGAGGGGGTATTCGCAGGCTGTCGAACCGTGCGATCGTCTATCGTGCGCGGCAGGGCGCGTAGTTATGCTCGCCTATCTCGTCCGCCGCCTCCTGCTGATGATCCCGACGATCCTCGGCATCATGGCGGTTTCCTTCGCCATCGTTCAGTTCGTGCCGGGCGGCCCGGTCGAGCGCGCCATCGCGCAATTGCAGGGGAATGATCAGAGCTCGACCGCCGGGTTCGGCGGCGGAGGGGGGCAGATCGGCGCCGCCGGCTCCCAGACTGGCGGGGACATCTCCTTGCGCTATCGCGGCTCCCAGGGCCTCGATCCGAAGTTCATCAAGGAGCTCGAGAAGCAGTACGGCTTCGACAAGCCGGCGTGGGAGCGTTTCTGGATTCTGGTGCGCGCCTACACGACCTTCCATTTCGGCAAGAGCTATTACCGCGACACGCCCGTCCTGACGCTGATCGAGGAGAAGCTGCCGGTCTCGATTTCGCTCGGGCTGTGGATGACGCTCATCTCCTATGCGATCTCGATCCCGCTCGGCATCCGCAAGGCGGTCCGCGACGGCTCGCGCTTCGACACCGCGACGTCGGCGGTGGTCATCTTCGGCTATGCGATCCCGAATTTCCTGTTCGCTGTCCTGCTGATCGTGCTGTTCTGCGGCGGCTCGTTCTGGCAGATCTTTCCCCTGCGCGGGCTGACCTCCGACAATTTCGCCGACCTCGACTGGCCGCATAAAGTTCTCGACTACCTCTGGCACATCACGCTGCCGGTGACGGCGTTGGTGCTCGGCTCCTTCGCCACCTCGACCCTCTTGACCAAGAATTCCTTTCTCGACGAGATCAAGAAGTCCTATGTCCAGACGGCGCGGATGAAGGGCCTGAGCGAACGGCGCGTGCTCTACGGGCACGTGTTCCGCAACGCGATGCTGATCGTCATCGCAGGATTTCCCGGAGCGTTCGTCGCCGCCTTCTTCACCGGCTCGCTGCTAATCGAGCAGGTGTTCTCGCTCGACGGCCTCGGCTATCTTTCCTACGACTCGCTCATTCAGCGCGATTATCCGGTGGTGCTCGCCAACCTCTACATCTTCGCCCTGATCGGCCTCGTCGTGAATTTGATCTCCGATCTCACCTACACCTGGATCGATCCGCGCATCGATTTCGAGACGCGGGAGGTGTGAGGGGTGCGAGATATTCACGCGACTCGCAGCACCGTCATGGCCGGGCTTGTCCCGGCCATCCACGCCGTTCCGCCCAATTTCGGCGGGATCGCGAGGCGCGCCTCCTCCCCCCTTGTGGGGGAGGATAAAGGAGGGGGGTCGCGCCGCCCTCTTCTGACAATATTCTGTGTACGCGGGCTGTGGAGCTTTGGTCAGGCACTCCACTCGACGATCTGTGCGACCCCCCACCGCGTCCCGCCCCCACAAGCTACGGGATGCACACATCGCGCTTCGAGGCGCGCGCACACCTTCCCCAGCTTGCTGGGGAAGGTGGCCCGGAGGGCCGGATGGGGTGTGGCCCGCGGCTTCGAAGCCGGGCAAGCTTGCGCGACCATTAGAGCAAGCGTTCGACGACGCATTCCTGCTTGCCACACCCCATCCGTCGGGCTTCGCCCGACACCTTCCCCACTTCGTGGAGAAGGGGGCGCGCAACCGCCTAATATTCGAGCGAAAACGACTTCTGCTCTGGCGGCGCTCGTGGTGCTACGCAGATGTGTGCACGCCGTAGCCCCACAGGGGGGGCGCAAACCACTCAGGTCCGGCCACGACGCGGAGTCCCGCGGCTCCTATCGGTCGATCCTCAAATGACGCCCCGCATGAGCGCCGCGCGCCGCCCCTGGCTCAATCTGTCGCCGATGAACCGCCGTCGCCTCGACAATTTCAGCCGCAACCGGCGCGGCGTCTGGTCGCTGCGGATCTTCCTCGCGCTGTTCGCCTGCGCTCTCTGCGCGGAGCTCATCGCCAACGACCGGCCGCTGATCGCCTCCTACAAGGGCGAGCTCCTGTTTCCGGCGTTCGTCAACTATCCCGAGGACAAGTTCGGCGGCTTCCAGGCGCGGACGGATTATCGCGATCCGTTCGTCGCCGACGAGATCAAGGCGCACGGCTGGATGGTCTGGCCGCCGATCCGTTTCGCCAATTCGACCACCATCCTCGATCCGGCCACTCCGCTGCCGACTCCGCCGACCTGGCTGCTCAGCGACGCCCAGTGCCGTGCGGCTCTCACGAAGCAGGGCCTGAAGGACGCGGCGGCGGTTGCTTCCCCGTGCCGGAAGCTCGAGCCTCTGTGGCTCGGCTCGGACCAGGACGGGCACGACATCGTCGCGCGCCTCCTCTACGGGTTCCGGATCTCCGTGCTGTTCGGCCTCATCCTCGCCGGGGTGTCGTCCGTCATCGGCGTGTTCGCCGGGGCGGTGCAAGGCTATTTCGGCGGCTGGCTCGACCTCATGATGCAGCGGGTGATCGAGATCTGGTCGTCCCTGCCGCACCTCTACATTCTCATCATCCTGTCGGCGATCCTGGCGCCGAGTTTCCTCGTACTGCTGACGATCCTGCTGCTATTCTCCTGGGTGAGCCTCGTCCATGTAGTGCGGGCCGAATTCCTGCGCGCCCGAAACTTCGAATACGTCAATGCGGCTCGCGCCCTCGGCCTCTCCAACGCCAAGATCATCGTCAAGCACGTGCTGCCGAACGCGATGGTGGCGACGCTGACCTTTCTGCCCTTCATCGTCAATTCGTCGATCAGCACGCTGACCTCGCTCGACTTCCTCGGGCTCGGCATGCCGCCGGGCTCCCCTTCGCTCGGCGAGCTCCTGCTGCAGGGCAAGTCCAATCTCTCGGCGCCGTGGATCGGCATTTCGGCTTTCGTCGTCATCGCGCTGCTGCTGTCGTTGCTGATCTTCATCGGCGAAGCGGTGCGCGACGCCTTCGATCCGCGAAAGACTTTCTCGTGAAGGCGAACGCTCCCCTTATCGACGTCCGCGAACTCTCGATCGCCTTCGCGCAAGCGAACGAGCGCAAGGTCGTGGTCGACCGCGTGTCGTTTCGCCTCGACAAGGGCAGGGCGCTGGCGCTAGTCGGCGAGTTGGGCTCCGGCAAGACGGTGACCGCGCAGGCGATCGTCCGCCTGCTGCCGCATCCGGCGGCGAGCTACCCGACCGGCGAGATCCTGTTCCAGGGCAGGGACGTCCTGAAGATGTCGGACGGCGAATTGCGCGCCATGCGCGGCGCCGCCGTCACCATGGTCTTCCAGGAGCCGATGACTTCGCTCAATCCCCTCCATACGATCGAGCGGCAGATCGGCGAGATCATCGCGCTGCATCAGGGGCGCGCGGCGGCCACGAAAGCACGGATCGCCGAGCTTCTGACCGAAGTCGGCATCGCCGATCCGGCCGAGCGGCTCGGCGCCTATCCGCATCAGCTCTCGGGCGGCCAGCGCCAGCGCGTGATGATCGCCATGGCGCTCGCCAACCGCCCCGAGCTTCTCATCGCCGACGAACCGACCACCGCGCTCGACGTCACCGTTCAGGCGCAGATTTTGAAGCTGCTCAAGGACCTGCAGGCGAAGTTCGGCATGGCGCTCCTGTTCATCACCCACGATCTCAACGTGGTGCGGCGCATCGCCGACGGGGTGATCGTGATGCAGGAGGGGGTCATCGTCGAGGCGGGCCCGATGGCGGAGGTTTTCGCCAACCCCCGCCACGCTTACACGCAGGCGCTGCTCGCCGCCGAGCCCAAGGGCGAAGCGCCGCCGGCAGACCCGGCCGCCCCGACCATCGCCAGCGCCGATAATCTGAAAGTCTGGTTTCCGATCCGGCGGGGGCTCTTTCGCAGCACCGTCGGCCACGTCAAGGCGGTCGACGGCGTGTCGCTCGCCGTGCGCGAGGGCCAGACCGTCGGCGTCGTCGGCGAGTCCGGCTCGGGCAAGACCACGCTCGGCCACGCGATGCTGCGGCTCATCCGTTCGGAAGGTCCGATCGCCTTTTGCGGCCGTCCGATCGACGGACTGAACGCCAAGGCCATGCGTCCTCTGAGGCGAGAGATGCAGATCGTATTCCAGGATCCGTTCGGCTCGCTCTCGCCGCGCATGTCGGTCGCCGAGATCGTCGAGGAAGGGCTGATTGCGCAGGGAACAAAGCTCAACGGCCTCGAGCGTCGCCGCGTCGCCGAGCAGGCGCTGGCGGACACGGGGCTCGACGCGTCGACGCTGGACCGCTATCCGCACGAATTCTCCGGCGGGCAGCGCCAGCGCATCGCCATCGCCCGGGCGATGGCCCTGAATCCGAAATTCGTCGTGCTCGACGAGCCGACCTCCGCGCTCGACATGTCGATCCAGGCGCAAATCGTCGATCTCTTGCGCGAACTGCAGAAGCGCCGCAAACTGGCCTATCTCTTCATCTCGCACGATCTGAGAGTCGTGCGGGCGCTGGCGAGCGAGGTCATCGTCATGCGGCGCGGCAAGGTGGTCGAGAGCGGGGAGGCGCAGGCGTTGTTTTCCGCGCCGAAAGACGACTACACGCGCGCCCTGTTCGCCGCGGCCTTCTCCAACGAGGCGACGCTGTCGGGCGCGGTGAGTCAGTGAGGCGGTGGAATAGAGGGTGACATGTCCCGCGCCATCATCATCGTGCTCGATTCCGTCGGCTGCGGCGGCGCCGAAGACGCCGCGGCTTACGGCGACGCGGGCGCCGACACGCTCGGCCATATCGCGGAAGCCTGCGCGCTCGGCCGCGGCAATCGCGACGGCCTGAGGCAAGGGCCGCTCTGCCTTCCGCGTCTCGACGCGCTCGGCCTTGGTCACGTGATCCGGGCCTCGACCGGACGGACGCCTCGGGGCTTCGCCATGGCCCCGGCGAGCGGACAATGGGGCTACGGAATCGAGACGTCGCGCGGCAAGGACACGCCCTCGGGCCACTGGGAGATGGCTGGCGCTCCGGTCGATTTCGAGTGGGGCTATTTCCCGCAAACAATTCCCGCCTTCCCGGAGACGCTGGTCGCCTCGCTGGTCGCCGAGGGCAAGCTTCCGGGCATTCTCGGCAGGAAGCACGCTTCGGGCACCGAGATCATCGAGGAATTCGGCGAGGAGCATTTGAGGACCGGGAAGCCCATCTGCTACACCTCGGCTGACTCCGTCTTTCAGATCGCCGCGCACGAGGACGCCTTCGGCCTCGAACGGCTCTACGATCTTTGCCGCATCGGGCGCCGTCTTTGCGACCCGCTGAACATCGGGCGCGTGATCGCCCGTCCCTTCGTCGGCAGGACGGCCAAGGACTTCGTCCGCACCTCTCACCGCAAGGATTTCGCCGTGCCGCCGCCCGACGGCAACCTGTTGCAGCGGGCGGCGAAGGCAGGCCGCGCAATCGTCTCGATCGGCAAGATCGGCGATATTTTCGCCCATCGCGACACGGGAGAGGAGCGCAAGGGCAAGAGCAACGACGGCAATGTCGATCTCTTGCTCGACGCGCTGAAGACGACTGCGGAAGGCGGCTTGATCTTCGTCAATCTGGTCGATTTCGACACCGAATTCGGCCACCGCCGCGATGCGCCCGGCTTCGCCGCCTGTCTCGAAGCCTTCGACCGGCGCCTCGGGGAGATCGAGGCGGCGATGCGGCCGGACGATTATTGCCTCCTCACCGCGGACCACGGCAACGATCCGACCTTTCACGGCTTCGACCACACGAGGGAGCACGTGCCGATCCTGGCCTTCGGCGCCGGCGCCCCGGCCGGGCCGATCGGCGCGCGCGAGAGCCTTGCCGACATCGCCGAGACGATCGCCGCAAAACTCGGCCTGGCGAAGGGGCCACATGGGCGGCCGTGGCCGGCATGAGTTTTGCGCTCGATCCGCGGCTGGCGAAGGATGCGTTCGTCGTTGGCGACATGCCGCTTTGCCGGGCGCTGCTGATGAACGACTCGCGCTGGCCGTGGCTCGTCCTTGTCCCGCGGCGGGAGGGGCTCGCCGAATTGACGGATCTCGCCGCGGCTGAGCGGGCGACTCTGATCGAGGAGGCGGCTCTGGCGGCGGACTTCCTCAAAGCCCACGCCAGGGCGGACAAGATCAACGTCGGCGCGCTCGGCAACGTCGTGCGGCAATTGCACGTCCATGTGGTCGCGCGGACGACCGGCGACCCCGGATGGCCGGGCCCGGTGTGGGGAGTTGGCGCGGCGGCGCCGTACCGGGATTCGCAGGCCTCGGCGCTGGCGGCGGCGGCGCGGAAGGGGCTGCGGCTTTAGGCGCGGCTCGTCCATCCCGCGACGCGCCGGCCAGTTCCGCTCCGCCGCCCCATTTCCCAAATCGCACGACTTGGCCTATTCCCTCCGCCTCATGAACCAAGGGCCGGTCGGCCGGCCCTTGCGGGAGACGAACTTTCATGAAACTGCCGAACGAAATCGGCCCCATCCACTTCGTCGGCATCGGCGGCATCGGCATGTCGGGCATCGCCGAGGTTCTGATCAACCTCGGCCATACCGTGCAGGGGTCGGACGCCAGTGACAACGCCAACGTCAAGCGCCTGCGCGAGCGCGGCGCGACGGTGTTCGTCGGCCATGACCAGGCCAATCTGGGTTCGGCGGCGGTCGTGGTCGTCTCGACCGCGATCCGGCGCGACAACCCGGAATTGGTCGCGGCGCGGGCGCGTCGAATCCCGGTGGTGCGCCGCGCCGAAATGCTCGCCGAACTCATGCGCCTCAGGCAATGCGTCGCCGTCGCCGGCACGCACGGCAAGACGACGACGACCTCGCTGGTGGCGACCTTGCTCGACGCCGCCGGCCTCGATCCGACCGTGATCAACGGCGGCATCATCAACGCCTATGGCACCAACGCCCGGCTCGGGGCGGGCGACTGGATGGTGGTCGAGGCCGACGAAAGCGACGGCACTTTCCTGAAACTGCCGGCCGACATCGCCATCGTCACCAATGTCGACCCCGAGCATCTCGACCACTTCAAGACCTTCGACGCGATCAAGGACGCCTTTCTGGTGCTGATCGAGAACCTGCCGTTCTACGGCTTCGCCGTGATGTGCCTCGATCATCCGACTGTGCAGGAACTGGTCGGGCGGATCGAGGACCGGCGGGTTCTGACCTATGGCGAAAATCCGCAGGCCGATATCCGGCTCCTCGACGTCGCCATGGCCGGCGGCGTAACCAAATTCTCCGTCCTGATCCGCGACCGGGCGACCGGGCGCGCCACATACATCGACGACCTCGCCCTGCCGATGCCGGGGCGGCACAATGCGCTGAACGCCACCGCGGCGATCGCGGTCGCGCACGAGCTCGGCGCCTCGGTCGACGTCATCCGCAAGGCGATCGGCGCCTTCGGCGGCGTCAAGCGGCGCTTCACCCGCACCGGCGAGTGGAACGGCGTCGCGATCTACGACGACTACGGCCACCACCCGGTCGAGATCGCGGCCGTCCTCAAGGCGGCCCGCGCGGCCACCAGCGGCAAGGTGATCGCGGTCATGCAGCCGCACCGCTACACGCGCCTCGCCTCGCTGTTCGACGCCTTCGCCACCTGCTTCAACGACGCCGACAGCGTGATCGTCGCCGACGTCTATCCCGCGGGCGAAGCGCCGATCGAGGGCGCCGACAAGAACGCGCTGGCGGCGGCGATCGGCGCGCACGGCCACCGGCACGCGCTCGTGCTGCCGACGCCGGAGAAGCTCGCGCCGATGGTCCGCAAGCTGGCCGCTCCCGGCGACATTGTCGTTTTCCTCGGCGCGGGCACGATCACCCAATGGGCCTATGCGCTGCCGGGCGAACTGGCGGCGCTCGACAAGGCCTGAGGGCGCAACGCATGGGCTTTCCCGACCTCGCCGGCGAACTGAAGGCGCTTGCGCCAGACGTGCGCGGGCGCATCTCCGCCAATGCGCCGCTCGCCGAGACGACCTGGTTCCGGGTCGGCGGGCAAGCGCAGATCCTGTTCTCGCCCGCCGACGAGGAGGACCTGGCCACTCTGCTCGCCGCGCTTCCGCGCGAGATTCCCGCGACCCTGATCGGCCTCGGCTCGAACCTGATCGTGCGCGACGGAGGCGTCGAAGGCGTGGTCATCCGGCTCGGCGGGCGGGCGTTCAACACGATCGAGGTGACGGAAGGCTGGCGCCTCGTCGCCGGCGCCGCCGCGCCGGACCAGTTCGTCGCCAAGGCCGCCGCGATCGCGGGCATCGATGGCCTCGCCTTCCTGCGCGGCGTTCCGGGATCGATCGGCGGCGCGTTGCGCATGAACGCCGGCGCCCATGGCGGCGAGATCAGGGAGGTGCTGGTCGAAGCGCGCGGGATCGACCGCTCCGGCGCAAGGCGGGTCTTCACGAACGCCGACATGGGCTTTTCCTACCGGCACAGCGCGGTCGCGGACGACGTGATCTTCACCGGCGCGATGCTTCAGGGGCGCCCCGGCGATCCCGCCGCGATTGTCGCGGAAATGGAGCGAATCACTCGCGCGCGCGAGGAATCGCAGCCGATCAGGGAGAAGACCGGCGGCTCGACCTTCAAAAACCCGCCGGGCGAGAAGGCGTGGCGATTGATCGACCGGGCCGGGTGCCGCGGGCTGACGATCGGCGACGCCGAGGTTTCGCCCATGCACTGCAACTTCCTGATCAACCGGGGACAAGCGACCGCAGCCGACATCGAGGCGCTCGGCGAGGAAGTGCGGCGGCGCGTGCGAGAGGCGACCGGCGTGACGCTCGAATGGGAGATCAGGCGGATCGGCGTCCCGGCGGCCCGGTAGGGGTTCGCAGCGGGCCGAATCGTCCGGCGCAGCCGCACTCCACCACGCGCCGCGGATCGGACTCGCCTCCCGGACGCGATGCGACCGACCGCGCCTGCCGATGACAACCGCTTCGCGCCAAGGCTAAGATGAGCGGAGCGGAGCCGCGGTTTGATCCGCCGGCCGGAGGAACGCTTCGATGAGCCAGCCGCTGTCGCTGCATGTGCCGGAGCCGAGCGTTCGGCCGGGGGGCAGGCCCGACTTCAGCCATGTCGGCGTACCGGAGGCTGGCGAGGTTCCGAGGCCGCCGATCGACGTCCCTGCGGGCGAAATCCGCGACTTCGCCTACAATATGATCCGCGTGCTCGACGATCACGGCGAAGCGGTGGGCGACTGGGCGGGGGCGCTTTCGGCCGAGGAACTCCGCAAGGGCCTGCGCGACATGATGCTGACCCGGGCCTTCGATGCGCGCATGCTGCTCTCGCAGCGCCAGGGCAAGACCTCGTTCTATATCACCTCCCTCGGCGAGGAGGCGATCGCCTGCGCCCACCGCAAAGCGCTCGCCGCAGGCGACATGTGCTTTCCGACCTATCGCCAGCAGGGGCTGCTGATCGCCCACGGCTGGCCGCTGGTCGACATGATGAACGAGATCTTCTCCAACGAAAAGGATCGCCTCAGGGGCCGCCAGCTCCCCGGGCTCTATTCGTTCAAGGAGGCCGGCTTTTTCACCGTCTCCGGCAATCTCGGCACGCAATATCCCCAGGCCGTCGGCTGGGCCATGGCCTCGGCGATCATGGGCGACACGAAGATCGCCTCCGGCTGGATCGGCGACGGCGCGACGGCGGAGACCGACTTCCATTCGGCCCTGGTGTTCGCCTCGGTGTACCGGCCCCCGGTCATCCTCAATATCGTCAACAACCAGTGGGCGATCTCGTCCTATCAGGGGATCGCCGGCGGCGAGAGCGCCAAATTCGCCGCGCGCGCCCACGGCTACGGCATCGCTTCGCTGCGCGTCGACGGCAACGACTATCTCGCCGTCTACGCCGTCTCAAAATGGGCGGTCGAGCGGGCGCGCGCCAATCTCGGCCCGACGGTCATCGAATGGGTCACCTACCGCGCCGGCGCGCACTCGACTTCCGACGATCCGTCGAAATACCGGCCGAAGGACGAATGGGCCGCCTGGCCGCTCGGCGATCCGATCGCGCGCCTCAAGGCCCATCTCATCCTGCACGGCGAATGGAGCGAGGAACGCATGAAGCAGATGCAGGCCGAGGTGGACGCGGAAGTGCTCGAGGCGGCCAAGCAGGCGGAAAGCCACGGCACCCTGCACGACGGGCCGAAGCCGAGCACCGCCACCATGTTCGAGGACGTCTACAAGGAGATGCCCCGCCATCTGCGCGAGCAGCGCCAGCAGCTGGGGGTGTGAACGGGCGCGGTCTCGGTCATGCTCGCTTCGCCCCTCCGCACCACCACGGTTCTCGCGGCCGACGCCGCCAACTATTCGCGCGCGATGAGCCTCGACGAGCAACGGGCGCTGGCGGCGCTCGAAGCGAGCCGCTCCGTGATCGACGCAGCAATCTCTTCCAGAGGCGGCCGAATATTTTCGACCGGCGGCGACAGCGTGCTTGCCGAATTTCCTCTGACCGCGAGCGCGGTGTCCTGCGCCGTGGACGTTCAACAGTCACTGGCTAGGGCCAAGACGCGCGGCATCGAGACGCTGCCGTACCGCATCGGCATTCATGTCGGACATGTCTATCCCAATGGCCAGGACTTGTTGGGGGAGACCGTCAACGTGGCGGCAAGGCTGGAAAGCCTCGCCTACCCCGGGGGCGTCTGCCTGTCGGACAAAGTCCTCGCGGCCTTCGAACCCTGGCCGGATCTTCATATCGAGGCGATCGGCGCTCAGACGCTGAAGGGCATTAGAGAGCCCGTCAAAGTGGCGCGCATTCGTCTCGGCGAACCGGATCAGGACCCGGAGCCGCATCGCGGATTCGCCCTCGCGGTTCTGCCGTTCCGGGCCAATCCCGCGGATCGGCACTGGGGCGACGGGCTGGCCGACGATCTGATGACGGCGCTGTCCCGCTTCAGCACACTCGCGGTTCTCAGCCGCGAGTTCGAGCTTCGGTTTTGATCCCGACCACGATCCGCAGCGCGTGGCGGCCGCTCTTGGCGCACGCTACGTCGTCAGCGGCGCCGTCCGGCTGAGCCCGCAGCGGCTACGGCTTCAGGCAACGCTGGTCGAAGGCGCCTCGGGCCGAGTTCTTTGGGCCGAGCGCTACGATCGCGCCTCCGCCGACGTGCTCGAGGTTCAGGACGAACTCATCGAGAAGATCGTCGCGACGCTCGTCGGCCGGATCGAGCAGACCGGGGCGGAGACCGCGATGCGCAAGCGGAACCAGGGCTTGGGAGCCTTCGATCTTTTGATGCGCGGCATGCGCTATGCGGACCGACTCGATCCGGCGTCGGCTCGCAGCGCGATCGACTGCTTCCAAAAGGCGCTGGCGATCACGCCCGACTATCCCGCAGCGGTGGCCATGCTCGCCCTCATGCGGCTGCGTGACTGGGCGCTTCACCCGGGCGAAAGCGATCTGGCGGATGTCGCGCTCCTCGCCGCTCGCGCCCTGACGCTCGATCCTGCCGACAGCTGGTGTCACCTTGTCGCGGGTCAAATCGACATGTACCGAAGGCGTCTCGATGCCGCCGAGGTGCATCACAAGAAGGCCTATGCCCTCAACCCCTACGATGCTCGCATCCAGGCCTTGTGGTCGCCACTTGCGACCTACCTTGGCAAGCCGGACGAGGGACGGACGCGAATCGAAAAGGCGATGGAGCTTAATCCCCACCACCCGGCCTGGTACGCCACGAATCTCGGCCTCGCCTGCTATTGCTCGAGCGCCTACGCCGATGGAGCGGCCGTCTACGGCAGTGTCGCGGAACCTCAGGTCGGCGTCCTGGCGGGCCTCGCGGCGTGCCGCGCCCAGGTTGGCGACGCCGACGGCGCCGCCGTGGCGCGCGCCGCGCTGCTGGCGATGGCGCCGAGCTTTCGCGCAGGCCTGTTTGTCGAGAATCGGCCGTTCAAGTTTGCTGAGGACCGCAAGCACCTCCTCAATGGGCTGATGAAGGCGGGATTGGAAGCGTAGGGGGGCCGCCCCCCAGTCGCGGTGGCCCGCGATAGTGGATAAGGTCAACCGAAGCTGGAGCTTTGACGCATGCCGCGCATGTCGATGGTCGAGGCGATCCGCGACGCGATGGATTGCAAGATGGCCGAGGACGAGAGTGTCGTCGTGTTCGGCGAGGACGTCGGCTATTTCGGCGGTGTGTTCCGCTGCACCGAGGGCCTGCAGCGCAAATACGGCAGGTCGCGCTGCTTCGACGCGCCGATCAACGAATTGGGCATCGTCGGCGTCGCGATCGGCATGGGCGCCTACGGGCTTCGGCCGGTGGCGGAGATCCAGTTCGCCGACTACGTCTACCCGGGCTACGACCAGATCGTGTCCGAGGCGGCGCGGCTGCGCTACCGCTCGGGCGGCGAGTTCTCCGCCCCGATCGTCATCCGCATGCCGTGCGGCGGCGGCATCTACGGCGGACAGACCCACAGCCAGAGCCCCGAGGCCCTGTTCACCCACGTCAGCGGCCTGAAGACCGTCATCCCCTCGAACCCCCACGACGCCAAGGGCCTGCTGATCGCCGCGATCGAGGACGACGATCCGGTGATTTTCCTCGAGCCGAAGCGGCTCTACAACGGCCCGTTCTCCGGCCACCCCGACCAGCCGGTGACGCCCTGGGCGAAGCATCCCCTGAGCGAGGCCCCCGCCGGGCGCTATGTCGTGCCGCTCGGCAAGGCGGCTCTGCGCCGCGAGGGCAAGCGCGTCACCGTGCTCTGCTACGGCACCATGGTCCATGTCGCCGAAGCCGCGGCCGACGAGACGGGCGTCGACGCCGAGATCCTCGACCTGCGCACCCTCCTTCCGCTCGACATCGACGCAATCGTCGCGTCGGTCGAGAAGACCGGCCGCTGCGTCATCGTGCACGAGGCGACGCTGACCTCCGGCTTCGGCGCCGAGCTCGCGGCCCAGGTGATGGAGCGCTGCTTCTATGCGCTCGAGGCGCCGATCGAGCGCGTCGCCGGTTTCGACACGCCCTATCCGCACGCCGAGGAATGGGACTATTTCCCGGGTCCGGCGCGCGTCGGGCGGGCGCTCCTCAAGGCGATGGAGGCCTGAATAGATGGGCGCGCGCTCGATCCGGATGCCCGACGTCGGCGAGGGGGTGGCGGAAGCCGAGATCGTCGAATGGTCGGTCAAGGTCGGCGATCTCGTGCGCGAGGACCAGGTCGTCGCTGCGGTGATGACCGACAAGGCGACGGTCGAGATCCCGACGCCGGTCGCGGGCACGGTCGTCGCGCTCGGCGGCGGTGTCGGCGACGTGCTCGCCGTCGGCGCCGAGCTCATCCGGATCGAGGCGCCGGGCCTTGCGGATTCGCCGCCCCCGCCGCCGCCGAAGGGAGTCGCCAAGGCCGCCGCGGCGGCGGAGGCGCCCGCCCCCGCCAAGCCTTCGTCAACGCCGGTCGAGCCTGTCGCCGAGGCGTCGGCGCCCGCGCCGGCTCCCGCTCCGCCTGCGCCGCGCGCCGCGCCGCCGCCGCACCGCGGGGCTCCGCGCCCGGCCGGAGAGAAGCCGCTCGCTTCCCCCGCCGTCCGCCAGAGGGCGCGCGAAGCGGGCGTCGACCTGCGCTTTGTGCACGGGAGCGGCCCGGCGGGGCGGATCACCCACGACGATCTCGACGCCTTCATTGCAAGCCCGCCTGAGGCGCCGGCGAAAGGCCCCGGCCGACAGCCCAACATGGCCGTCGAGACGATCAAGGTCGTCGGCATGCGCCGCCGCATCGCGCAGAACATGGCGGAATCGGCGCGCCGGGTGGCGCATTTCTCCTATGTCGAGGAAGTCGACGTCACCGCGCTCGAGGAATTGCGCGCGGCGCTCAACGCGCGCGCGACGGAAGAGCGGCCGAAGCTGACGATGCTGCCCTTCCTCATGCTGGCTGTCGTCAAGGCGGTCGCCGCCTTTCCGCAGGTCAACGCCCATTACGACGACGACAACGAGGTCATCACCCGCTTCGGCGCCGTCCATCTCGGCATTGCGACCCAGAACTCCGGTCGGGCTGATGGTTCCGGTCGTCCGCCACGCCGAGACGCTCGGCCTGCACGAAGCGGCGCGCGAGATGCGGCGCGTCAGCGAGGCGGCAAGGCAGGGTGTGGCGCAGCGGGAGGAGCTGACCGGCTCGACGATCACGCTGACCTCGCTCGGCGCGCTCGGCGGAATCGTCTCGACCCCGATCGTCAACCGGCCCGAGGTGGCGATCGTCGGCGTGAACAGGATCGTGGTCAAGCCGGCGTGGCGCGACGGCGGCTTCGTGCCGCGGAAGAGCATGAACCTGTCCTCGTCGTTCGATCATCGCGTGGTCGACGGCCACGACGCAGCGACGTTCATCCAGCGCGTGCGCGCCCTTCTCGAAGCGCCGGCTGCGCTGTTCATCGATGAGTGACGATTGTCATACCCGCGAAAGCGGGTATCCAGCGCCGCCGGCTCCATTTGCCGGGCGTTTCCGGAAGCGGCGCCTGGACCCCCGCGTTCGCGGCGGGTGACGGGAAGCCCGACGAAGGTGACGAGGATTCCATGACCGAGCTTCGCTGCAAGGTTCTCATTATCGGCGGCGGCCCAGGCGGATACGTCGCGGCGATCCGCGCCGGCGAACTCGGCCTCGACACGGTGCTGGTCGAGGACGGGCGCTTCGGCGGCGCCTGCCTGCATGTCGGCTGCATCCCCTCGAAGGCGATCATCCACGCCGCCGACGCCGCCCACGCGCTGACCGAGCCGCAGGCGCTGAACGCCATCGGACTGACGCTTGCCGCGCCTTCGCTCGACTACGCCAGAACGATCGCCTGGAAGGACGCGATCGTGGCGCGGCTCGCGAGCGGCGTTGGCGCGCTGCTCAAGAAGGCGGGTGTTCGTTCGTTGCGGGGTCGAGCGACGATCGTCGACGGCAAGAGCGCGATCGCCCACGCCGACACCGGCGACCAGAGAATCGTCTGCGAGCATCTCGTGATCGCGACCGGATCGGAGCCGGCGCTGCTCCCGGCGCTGCCGTTCGACGGCGAGGACGTCCTCTCCTCGACCGAGGCGCTGGCGCTGACCAAGGTGCCCGAGACGCTCGCCGTGGTCGGGGCGGGCTATATCGGCATGGAGCTCGGCATGGCCTTTACCAAGCTCGGCGCAAAAGTGACGATCGTCGAGGCCTTGCCGAAAATCCTGCCGCTCTACGACGAGGAGCTGACTCATCCGGTCGCGCGCCGCGCCGCCGATCTCGGAATCGACATCATGACCGGCGCCCGGGCGCTCGGCTTCGACAAGGGCGCGCTGAGAGCAGCTGGCGGCGACGGCGTCGAAAAGGCGATTCCAGCCGAGAAGGTTCTGGTCGCGGTCGGGCGGCGACCGCGCACGGAAACCTTCGGCCTCGAAAGGCTCGACCTCGCCATGGCGGGCCCCTTCGTCCGCATCGACGAGCGCTCGGCGACCTCGATGCGCAACGTCTGGGCGGTCGGCGACGTGACCGGCGAGCCGATGCTGGCGCACCGCGCCATGGCGCAGGGCGAGATGGTCGCCGAGATCATCGCCGGGGAAAAACGCGCCTTCGACCACCGGGCGATCCCGGCGATCTGCTTCACCGACCCCGAGATTGTCGCCGTGGGCTTGTCGCCCGAAGCCGCAAAGGCGGCGCACGGCGAGATTGTGACCGGCCTCTTCCCCTTCCGCGCCAACGGACGGGCGATGACGAAGCAGGCCGACGAGGGGTTCGTGCGGATCACGGCGCGCGCCGACAATCACGTCGTGCTCGGAATCCACGCCGTCGGCTCGGGCGTGTCGGAACTGTCGTCGGCGTTTTCGCTGGCGATGGAGATGGGCGCGCGACTCGAGGACGTCGCCGGCACGATCCACGCCCATCCGACGGAGAGCGAGGCGTTCCACGAGGCGGCGCTGAAGGCCTTGGGGAAGCCGCTGCACATTTGAGGAATCTGCGCTCCTCGACCGCTCGCGGGGAGAGGGTGGCGCCACATTCACGGGAGCGGGTCTCAATCGACTGCTCCCGCCATTGCATCGCTGGAACATACCGGAGGCGGTGACCGCAGGCCTTCTCGCGGCCACAATGACGCTGCTCGCCTACGAAGCGCTCGACTTCGAGATCAACTTCTCGCTCGAAGCGCGAGACATGCCGCTCCTCTACTTCTTTACCGGCATCTGGCCTCAACGCCAGGCTCGATGACCTCGTTTCAGGTGGCCGCCCGCTGATCCTGCTGCTGGCTCTGACCCTCGCCTATCTGATCATCCAGAACTCTCATCGCCGCCGCCAGCGTTGTCGCGCTTGGTCTGCCAAAAGGCCTTCGTCGGTTCCGCATCGCTCATCGGCGGGCATGGAACCACGATTGCCTGGGCGCCGATCATCACCGAGCGCTTGGGGGCTCCCCAATGCGCTCGAAGTCGGAATCGCGACCGCGACTCTCGGCCTGGTCGTGGCGAGCCTCGTCGGCGGTCCAATCGCCGGCCTTCTCATCGCGCGTCACAAACTCGCCGGACCGGCGACGCCCGGCCCCGTTGTCGGCCTGCCGGACGACCCCGGAGACAAGCCCGTCGACGATCTCAGCCATACCCGGCTTCTGCGCACGGCGCCAAAGGGAGGTCCGTGCGCCCTCCGGCTGCGGGTCAACCGCATGGGCCGCGGCGCGGTCCCGCCCCGGTCATGTGAGCCCATCTATGTATATACGCGGATTGACGTCGTAGGCCGTGCAGCCTAAGTTACACAGTTCCAACCTCGCGAGGCTTTCCATGGCGCTCACCCGCGCCTTCAAATCCGGCAACAGCCAGGCCGTGCGCATCCCGGCCGAAATCGCCTATGACGACACGAACGTCGAACTTTCCATCGAACGTTATGGCGACGTCATTGTCATCACGCCTGTGCGCCAGAGTCTCAATGAGATGGTCGAGGCGCTGCGTGCGATGCCGAAACCGTCGCAAGTCGAGCGATATGAGCCCATGGAGCTGCCGGATCGCGGCTGGGATTAGGGCTTGAAGTTCCTCATTGACACGAATATCGCGATCCATGCCCGCGACGGATTTGAGCCCGTTCTTGATCAACTCGGTCGGCATGAGGGCGTTGTCTTCCTGTCCGCGCTGAGCCTGGCCGAGTTGCAGCGTGGCCTCTATGCCGGCCTGCGCGAGTTCGGCGTTGCGGCAAGTCCGGCTGAGGCGAATTCTCGACACCATCCCGGTGCTCGCTTTCGACGCGACCGCCGCCGAAACCTACGGGCGGATCCTCGCGCAGATCGGCTGGGCGCGCCGCAAGGATTTCGACCGCCTGATCGCCGCGCACGCGCTCGCGACCGGGTGCACACTCGTCACCGCCAACGAGTCGGATTTCTCGGATATTCCCGGCCTGTCCCTCGAAAACTGGACGCTCTCGGACTAGGCGGGAGTCTCAGCCACGGAACTCAATTGCCCTGACCGCTCGCTCGCGCGAGTGCGACTCTCGTTCCAGGGACTGCAGAGCGGGTCTCGACGCCAGCCCTTCACAGCGCTCGCCGCAATCGCCAGGCCGCCACCGCGACGGCGACCCACGCCGCCGTCGCCGGGACGAGAGCCCAGGCGGCAAACCGGCCGATCGTGAGCCAGACGACCGCAGCGAAGGCGGCAAGGGCGAAACTGCCGAGCGCCGCGCCGACGGCGTCGAGCGCGGCGGCTTCCTTGCCGCGGCGCGACCCGGAGAGGCCCGCTTTCTCCTTGTGTTCCCGGACATGCTTTCCGACGAGCGTGGCGCCGGCGGGAAAGATGGCGGGGAATGCGAGTAAGAGACCGCCGACGACCGGTCCGAACCCGGCGGCGATGAGCCCGGCAATGACGGTCGCGGCCCCGCCGAGCGCGAACCTCATGAGATAGTCGCGCCAGCTTGTCTCGGTGAGCGCGGACAGCTTGAGCCGGACGATCATGGGAGGCCGATCAGGATGGCCGTCGTCCCGAAGGCTGCCGCGAACCAGACGACAAAAGCCACCATGGTCGCGACTACGGACGACAATCTGAGTTTCTGGAGGAGGACACACACCGCCCAGCTGTAGGCGGCCAGCGCCAGGGCGCCCAGGATCATCGACCGGGCTTCGACGGCGACGAAGGGAGCGCCTTGTGTCGACAAGGCGATGAGGAGCGTCGCCAGCGCGATCGACGGGGCAGCGCCGAACAGGCCCGCAAAGGTGTTCGGGCGAAGGGCGTCGCCGAGCGCGGCGAAGGCGGAGACGGCGATTCCGCCGGCCAGGAAGCGCAACAGATAATCGAGCATCGTTTTCGATGCTCTAGACATTTCGGGAAGGGGAACGGTTCGCCTTGGCGACGCTATCGGGAGGGCGGCGCCGCCCCTCATAAGGTCCCATACCCGTCGTAAGGACGGAAGGTGCGCGTCCCGCGCTCCCCCGGGCGGCGAGACGCCGCCCCTCGGGCGCGCACGGACCGCCGCCAATAACGAAGTCATGCTCGGAGGATGCTGCATATTTGAGGCGCGCTCCGCCGATGGCAGCGCCCTCCGAGAGATACGCTTCCCGATTGCGGCCATTCATGCGAGGGTGGGGCGCTCGCGCCTTGAAGGCCTGCCTCCATGTCGGTCCGGATTTTCCTGTCGGCGGTTTCGGACGAATTTCGCGATTATCGCGATCAGCTGCGCGCCGACCTCACGCGGCCCGATGTCGAGGTGAAGATCCAGGAGGACTTCAAAGACTTCGGCACGGTCACGCTCGATAAGCTCGACCGCTACATCGCCGGTTGCGACGCGGTCGTTCACCTCGTCGGAGACATGACCGGCGCAGCCGCAAAGGACGCCTCCACGAGCGCGATCGTCGGGAAATGCCCGGGTCTGGCTGACAAGCTGCCGCCGCTCAGGGAGCCTCTCGAGAACCGGCGCGACATCGCCTACACCCAATGGGAAGCCTGGCTCGCGCTCTATCATGACAAGCTCCTGCTGATCGCCGTACCGGGCGACGACGCCCCACGCGGGCCGCGGTTCGCTCCGTCCGACGCCTCGCGCGCCGCGCAACGCGCGCATCTCGAACGGCTGAGCGAAGTCGAGCGCTATCCGGGCTGCATGTTCACCAGCCCCGACAATCTCGCCAAGCAGATTCTTTCGGGCGCGATTGTCGATCTCCTGGCGCGCGAGGCGCTGAGCGCGGCCAGCATCGATGAGATCGAAACCGCTGTTCGCGCCAAATCGCCGAAGCTGACGGCGGCCCAGATCGACCGATTCATCCAGTCTCTTCGAGACCTGAAAGGGGATCCGTCCTTTGCGCGCGCCGTCGAGGAAGCCCGGAACGGCAACACCCGGGTCGCCGAGGGAATCTGGCTCCAGATCTATGAGAACCGGAAGAAGGAGCGACAGAAGGCGCAGCAGGAGCAAGCCGAGGCGGCGCGCAATCTTGCGGCGAGCGCCGTCATGAACAGCGTGGCGGAGGGCCTGAAATGGTATCGGGAGGCGACCGATCTCGATCCCGACAACATGGAGGGCTGGGTCGGATTGGGCGACGCGGCCGTTGCGGCGGGAACCCTCAAAGAGGCCGACGCGGCGTTTCTCAAATACATCGAGCTCGCGCGGCGCGCGGGCAACGAGCGTGAGGTCGCGGTGGGATCGGATAGGCGCGGCAGCGTGAAGACGGCGCAGGGCGACCTCACCGGCGCGCTGAAGGCCTACGAAGACAGCTTCGCGATTGCCGACCGGCTGGCGAAATCCGATCCGGGCGCCGCCGGCTGGCAGCGCGATCTCTCGGTGTCGTACGAGAAGGTCGGCGACGTGCAGGTCGCGCAGGGCGACCTCGCGGGCGCGCTGACCTCCTACCGCGACAGCTTCGCGATCGAGACCGGCTGGCGAAATCCGATCCCGGCAACGCCGGCTGGCAGCGCGATCTCTCGGTGTCGTACAATAAAGTCGGCGACGTGCAGGTCGCGCAGGGCGACCTCGCCGGGGCGCTGACCTCCTACCGCGACAGCCTCGCGATTGCCGACCGGCTGGCGAAATCCGATCCCGGCAACGCCGGCTGGCAGCGCGATCTCTCGGTGTCGTACGAAAGGGTCGGCGACGTGCAGGTCGCGCAGGGCGACCTCGCCGGGGCGCTGACCTCCTACCGCGACAGCCTCGCGATCCGAGACCGGCTGGCGAAATCCGATCCCGGCAACGCCGGCTGGCAGCGCGATCTCTCGGTGTCGTACAATAAAGTCGGCGACGTGCAGGTGGCGCAGGGCGACCTCGCCGGGGCGCTGAACGTCCTACCGCGACAGCCTCGCGATCAGAGACCGGCTGGCGAAATCCGATCCCGGCAACGCCGGCTGGCAGCGCGATCTCTCGGTGTCGTACGACAAGGTCGGCGACGTGCAGGTGGCGCAGGGCGACCTCGCGGGGGCGCTGACCTCCTACCGCGACAGCCTCGCGATCGCCGACCGGCTGGCGAAATCCGATCCCGGCAACGCCGGCTGGCAGCGCGATCTCTCGGTGTCGTACGAGAAAGTCGGCGACGTGCAGGTCGCGCAGGGCGACCTCGCCGGGCGCGCTGAACTCCTACCAGCGACAGCCTCGCGATCCGAGACCGGCTGGCGAAATCCGATCCCGGCAACGCCGGCTGGCAGCGCGATCTCTCGGTGTCGTACAATAAAGTCGGCGACGTGCAGGTCGCGCAGGGCGACCTCGCCGGGCGCGCTGACCTCCTACCGCGACAGCCTCGCGATCAGCGACCGGCTGGCGAAATCCGATCCCGGCAACGCCGGCTGGCAGCGCGATCTCTCGGTGTCGTACGATAAAGTCGGCGACGTGCAGGTCGCGCAGGGCGACCTCGCCGGGCGCGCTGACCTCCTACCGCGACAGCCTCGCGATTGGCGACCGGCTGGCGAAATCCGATCCCGGCAACGCCGGCTGGCAGCGCGATCTCTCGGTGTCGTACGATCAAGGTCGGCGACGTGCAGGTCGCGCAGGGCGACCTCGCCGGGGCGCTGAAGTCCTACCGCGACAGCCTCGCGATCGCCGAGCCGGCTGGCGAAATCCGATCCCGGCAACGCCGGCTGGCAGCGCGATCTCTCGGTGTCGTATGAGCAAGGTCGGCGACGTGCAGGTGGCGCAGGGCGACCTCGCCGGGCGCGCTGAAGTCCTACCGCGACAGCCTCGCGATCAGAGACCGGCTGGCGAAATCCGATCCCGGCAACGCCGGCTGGCAGCGCGATCTCTCGGTGTCGTATGAGAAGGTCGGCGACGTGCAGGTCGCGCAGGGCGACCTCGCCGGGGCGCTGACCTCCTACCGCGACAGCCTCGCGATCAGAGACCGGCTGGCGAAATCCGATCCCGGCAACGCCGGCTGGCAGCGCGATCTTGCCATATCCTTTTCCAAACTCGCTTCGGTCTATCTGGCGCAAAATGATGACGCCAGGGGGCGCGAGGCGCGCGAGGGCGGTCGCGCGATCATGGTCAAGCTGGTCGCGCTTTCGCCGGACAACGCAACCTGGAAGAGCGACCTCGCGTGGTTCGACGGGCGGATCGCGGCGCTCGAGCCCTGAGCCCCGCGCGCATCGAGCGTTCTCCCAACGTCCGAAGGTCGACGTAAGGTCTCGCCCTTTCCCCGCGGCTATTCGACGGGTGTCGCCGAAAAACATTGACATTTGTATATACATACCGCTAAGCTCGCACCATGACGCACCCCGCCATCCGCGGCTTTGATTGGGATCGGGGGAACCACGACAAATGTCAGAAGCACGGCATGTCAACCGAAGAGATCGAGGGCGTGTTTACGCGTCCGGTTGTGATTCTCCCCGACAAGGAAAACCCTTAAGGGCGAACCCCGATTGAAGGCGATCGGGAAAACACTTGGCGGACGGCGCGCCTTCATCGTTTTCATCTGGCGCGCCGAGCGAGGCGGAAGCGCGTTGCTGCGGCCAATCAGCGCGCGGTTCATGCACAGAAAGGAAGTCGAGAGCTATGAAAAGGCCTATCCCGACATTCAGGACCGATAAGGAGGCTGAAGACTTCGTCACGAATGCGGATCTGACGGACTATGACCTCTCCGGCGGTCAGGTCGTGCGTTTTGAAATGCGGCCGAAAGACAAGGCGGTGAGCCTGCGGCTGCCCGAGAAGCTCCTGGATGCGGTGCGCGGCGAAGCCAAGCGCGAAGGCGTTCCGTACCAGCGTTTCATTCGCATGGCGATTGAAAGCGCCCTTCACAAGGCGGCGCGAAAGAGAACAGGATAACGCCGAGGTCTTTTCACCCTGGGCCGGGTCCGCTATCCGTCATCGCGAGGAGCGACCTCCGGGCTTGACCCGGGGGGACGTGGCGATCCAGGAGCCGCCGGACGCCGTCCGTTCGCTGGATTGCTTCGTCGCTGCGCTCCTCGCAATGACGGGTAAGGACACGCGCCCCATGACCTACGCCAACATCATCGTCGAGACCCATGGCCGCGTCGGCCTCATCCGGCTGAACCGCCCGCAGGCGCTGAACGCGCTCTCCTCCCCGCTGATCGAGGACCTCAACACGGCGCTCGAAGCGTTCGAGGCCGATCCGAATATCGGCGCCGTCGTGCTGACGGGTTCCGAAAAGGCCTTCGCCGCCGGGGCCGACATCAAGGAGATGCAGGACAAGAGCTTCGCCGACGTCTTCCTCGGCGACTTCGTCTCCAAATGGGAGAACGTCGACCAGGGTTCGCAAGCCGCTGATCGCCGCCGTCGCGGGCTTCGCCCTCGGCGGCGGCTGCGAGCTCGCGATGATGTGCGATTTCATCCTCGCCGCCGACACTGCGAAATTCGGCCAGCCGGAGATCAAGCTCGGCGTGATCCCGGGCGTCGGCGGCACCCAGCGGCTCACCCGCTTCGTCGGCAAGTCGAAGGCGATGGAGATGATCCTCACCGGGCGGATGATGGACGCGTCCGAGGCCGAACGCTCGGGCCTCGTCTCCCGCATCGTTCCCGCCGCCTCGCTGATCGAGGAGGCGCTGAAGACGGCGGCGACCATCGCCTCGATGTCGGCTTCCGCCGTCTATGCGGCGAAGGAAAGCGTCAACCGCGCCTATGAGACGACGCTCGCCGAGGGCATCCGCTTCGAACGGCGCATCTTCCATTCGCTGTTCGCCACGGAGGACCAGAAGGAAGGCATGAAGGCCTTCGTCGAGAAGCGCCCGGCGGCGTTCAGGAACCGGTGAGGATAACAACATAATATATGCGTTATATAGCTGCGAAAAGTTGCAGATTTTGGCGCCTAAACCCTTGAAAAGACTTCGCAGGCGCCGGATTCTCGGGTCGCCTTTGGCCGATCAGCCCTGAGCCGTCGGCGCGCCCCTGACCGGCTTCTTCGCCGGCTCTCGCTGGAGCGCCCGGTCGACGTCGAGCGTGCCCTCGACCCCGATCGCGTCGAAATTGGCCGCGAGCCAGGCTTTCGCGTCGGCGCGGCCGAGGTCGCGCAACTCGAGGAGGAAGGGCCACGAGACATTGAGCTTGGTCGCGGCGTCGAAGCTTTCGAGCCGGCCGGCGCCGCCGATCCGGTGCAGCCGCTCGAGCCGATAGTTTTCGCTTTTCAGGACGCCGGAGCGGATCAGGCGGGCGACGAAATCGGCGGCGCGCAGTTCGGCCAGCAGGGGCGAGTTGAAGGTGATCTCGTTCAGCCGGTTCGAAATGTCCTCCGGCGTGCGCGGGACCTCCGCCCGTTCGACCGGATTGATCTGCACGATGATGACGTCGTTGCACTTGGTCTCGTAGAACAGCGGCCACAGCGGCGGGTTGCCCGCATAGCCGCCGTCCCAGTAGAAATCGTCGCCGATCTGCACCGCCTGGAACAGGGTCGGCAGGCAGGCCGACGCCATGACGTGATCGGCGGTCAGGACAGGGCGGCGGAAGATCTCGCCCCGGCCGGTCCTGACGTTGGTCGCGGCGACGAACAGCTTGAGGTCGTCGGCTTGCCGCAGCGAATCGAAATCGACCGCCGCGACGAGATGATCGCGGAGCGGGTTGACGTTGAACGGGTTCAGCGCATAGGGGCTCACGTATTGAGACAGGGCGTCCGCCCAGCCGCCGAGCCATTGGGCTCCCGGCCACACGCGCCCCCAGGCGCCGAACCACGCGTCGACCAGCTTGCGTTGCGCGGGCGCGAGCGAGCCTTCGGTCGACACGGAAAGCCAGAACCGTTCGAGCCGCGCCCGCGCGCCGTCCCGGCCCCCGTCGGCGAGCCCGGCGGCGTAGGCGACCGCGTTCATCGCGCCGGCGCTCGCGCCGCTGATCCCGACGATCTCGACCCGCGCGTCCTCGGCGAAGGCGTCGAGCACGCCCCAGGAATAGGCGCCGTGCGAGCCTCCGCCCTGCAGGGCGAGGTTCACCGGCTTGGGGGCGCCCCCGGTTGCGCCGCGGGCGCGCTTCACGCGGCGGTCCAGCCGCCGTCGATCGACAGATTCGCGCCGGTGATCTGCGCCGCGGCGTCCGAGCACAGATAGACGGCGAGCGAGGCGACCTGTTCGACCGTGACGAACTGCTTGGTCGGCTGGGCGACCAGCATCACGTCGTTCATGACCTGCTCGCGCGTCATGTGGCGCGCCTTCATCGTGTCGGGAATCTGGTTCTCGACCAGCGGCGTCCACACATAGCCCGGCGAGACGCAGTTGCAGGTGACGCCGAAGGTCGCGAGCTCGAGCGCGACCGTCTTGGTCAGGCCGGCGAGGCCGTGCTTGGCCGATACATAGGCCGACTTGAACGGCGACGCGACGAGCGAGTGGGCCGAGGCGGTGTTGATGATGCGGCCCCATTTCTGCGCCTTCATGCCGGGAACGGCGGCGCGGATGGTGTGGAAGGCCGACGAGAGGTTGATGGCGAGGATCAGGTCCCACTTTTCAGCCGGGAACTCCTCGATCGGGGAGACGAACTGGACGCCGGCGTTGTTGACGAGGATATCGACCGCTCCGAGCTTCGCCGTCGCGTCGGCGATCATTGCTTCGGCTTCGACACCCTTGGACATGTCGGCGCCGTTGTAGACGCACCTGACGCCGAACTCCTTTTCGATGGCGGCCCGCTCCGTCTCAATCGCCCTGGCGTCGCCGAAGCCGTTGATCATCACGTCGGCCCCCTCTTTGGCCAGCGCCCGGGCGATGGCGAGTCCGATTCCGCTCGTGGAACCGGTGACGACGGCGTGACGTTTGGCAAGCGACATAAACGATCCTCCGCAAGGAACTCGGGTCGGCGCCCGCGCTTTTCGCAGGCGAAATCATGTAAAAGGGTCATAGTGCATTGCGATGAATGTGGGGAGGGGGAACGTCGGTTCGGATGACAAATCGGCGTCCCGGACCTAAAACGCCGGAAGTCAACGCGGGGCGCCGCACCCGAAGGATGGAGTGCATGGATTTCGTTCCGACCGAGCCCCCCTTCGGCCCGCTTCCCCGCCGCGAGAGCGTCGGCGTCCTGGTCGGCAAGGGGCGAAAGGCGGTTTTGGTCGGAGGCGGCGCGCCGGTCGTCGTCCAGTCGATGACCAACACCGACACCGCCGACGTCGAAGCGACCGCCCGCCAGATTGCCGCGCTCGCCCGCGCAGGCTCCGAACTCGTGCGGCTGACGGTCGATCGTGACGAAGCCGCAGCCGCCGTTCCCCACATCCGCGACCGGCTCGCTTCGATGGGCGTCGAGGTCCCGCTGATCGGCGACTTCCACTATATCGGCCACAAGCTGCTTGCCGACCATCCGGCCTGCGCCGAGGCGCTCGACAAGTACCGGATCAACCCCGGCAACGTCGGTTTCAAGAACAAGCGTGACCTGCAGTTCGGGCAGATCGTCGAAATCGCTATCAACAACGGCAAGGCGGTGCGCATCGGCGCCAACTGGGGTTCGCTCGACCAGGATCTCCTGACCAGCCTGATGGACGAGAACGCCAGGAGCGCAACGCCCGTTCCGGCCGGCGCGGTGACCCGCGAGGCGATGGTTCGCTCCGCGCTCCTGTCCGCGGCGCGGGCGGAGGAGCTCGGGCTTGAGCGCTCGCGCATCATCCTGTCGGCGAAAGTCTCGGCGGTCCAGGATCTGATCACGGTCTATCGCATGCTGGCCCAGCGGTCAGACTACGCGCTGCACCTCGGCCTCACCGAGGCCGGCATGGGGACGAAGGGGATCGTCGCCTCCTCGGCCGCGCTCGGCGTCCTCTTGCAGGAGGGCCTCGGCGACACGATCCGCATCTCTCTGACGCCGGAGCCCCGCGGCGACCGGACGCAGGAAGTGCGGGTCGCCCAGGAGCTCCTCCAGACCATGGGATTCCGCATCTTTGCGCCGCAGGTCGCCGCCTGTCCGGGCTGCGGGCGCACGACCTCCGCGATGTTCCAGGAACTCGCGCGCGACATCCAGAACCATCTCTCCACGGCCATGCCGCAATGGCGGGCGCTTTACCCCGGCGTGGAGCGCCTGAACGTCGCGGTGATGGGGTGCATCGTCAACGGCCCGGGCGAGAGCAAGCATGCTGACATCGGCATCTCCCTTCCCGGTACGGGCGAGACGCCCGCCGCGCCCGTCTTCGTCGACGGGGTCAAGACCGTGACGCTGAGGGGGACCCGCATCGCCGAGGAGTTCAGGGCCCTGGTCGAGGACTATGTCGCCCGGCGGTACGGCCGCGCCGAGCAGGCGGCGGAGTAGCGCGTCATGTACGAGCCGCCGCTCCATCGGGAGGACGATCTGGCGAAACAGCACGCGCTGATCCGCGCGCGCCCGCTGGGCCTCCTGATCAGTCATGGCCCGCAAGGGCTCGCCGCAAGCGCTGTACCCTTTCTGCTCGACGCAACCGCATCAAGGTTCGGGACGTTAAGGGCGCATGTGGCGCGCGCCAATCTCCAGTGGCGCGACCTGCGCGATAACCCCGACGCGCTTGTCGTCTTCCAGGGCGCGGACCATTACGTCTCTCCGTCGTGGTACGCGACCAAGCAGGAAACGCACAAAGTCGTTCCGACTTGGAACTACGTCATGGTGCAGGCGCGCGGACAGGCGCATGTTCATGAGGACGACGAATGGCTCTCGCGCCAGATCGCTGCGCTGACCGGGACCCAGGAAGCGAGCAGGGAACGGCCGTGGGCGGTTTCCGACGCGCCCCCGGACTTTATCGCGCTGCAGCGCAGAGCAATCGTCGGAATTGAAGTCGAGATCGCCGACATTCGCGGAAAATGGAAGACCAGCCAGAATCGCAGCGCGGCAGACCGCGCGGGCGTGGCCGCCGCCTTGGAAAACCTCGGTGATGACGAGGCTCTGGCGATGGCGGCGATCGTGAGGGGGACCGGGGGCGTTTGAGCCGCCGGCTGCTTGCCCCCGACGAGCGGCCGTGATCCAGTTTAGACAGAGGGGCGCTACCGAGGCACGAAGGAGGAACGGGAATGACGGATTCGATCAAACCACTTTACACCGCTCATGCCACCTCGACCGGCGGCCGCAACGGCCAGACCCGCTCCGACGACGGGATGGTTGAGGTAAGCCTGTCGGTTCCCAAGGAAATGGGCGGGCCGGGCAAGCCGGGAACCGCGACCCCCGAGCACCTGTTCGCCGCAGGTTACGCCGCCTGCTTCGGCGGGGCGCTCGACTTCGTCGCCAAGCAGCGCAAGAAGGACGCCACTAAAGCCACGGTGAAATGCGCAGTGACCATCGGCCCGCGCGACAAAGGTGGGTTTGGCCTTGCGGTCGTGCTCGACGTCGCCGACGGCAGTCTGCCGCAGGCCGAACTCCAGGCGCTCGCCGACGAGGCGCACGAAAAGATCTGCCCCTACAGTCACGCAACCCGCGGCAACGTCGTCGTGAAAGTCGTGGCCCACGGGGCCTGACTTTCGTGGCGATTTGGCCGCGGGATGAGCAGGCCTCGCGCGCCGCTCGAATGCGCCGCGCGTCAATTTGCCGCCGTTCGCCTCGCCTTTCTGCGAATCCAAACCACAGAGGCTTCTGATTCACCCTGAGGAGTTGAGGCGCCGGGCCTAAATTCGGGCGCTCTCTCCCGTACCGCCCCAAATCGACAGCCGCATCGTTGGCGGAAAGGCGAGGCGCCGTCCGGGCTTCTTGCGGGACAACCGCGAACTGACCTGGTTAACGCCTCAATACTGGCTCATTCGCGCCCTGAGCTTGGGGGCCTCCCGCTTAGTGAAAGATCGCACGCCGATGGGTTGAGTCGGGTAAAACAAAATCCGCTGGAGGAACGGTTTTTCACTGTACTCTGGTCATATGCAATCTACGTCTAGGTAAAACTAACTCGTAAACTTGTCTATTCCCGCACTTGAATCTCGTAAACAACTTGCCTCATAGTGCGGAGGCTTGCGCGGGCTGGGGGCAGGGTTCGTGCGAGCACACCAAGATCTTCGGACGCAAGCGCCTTGCCTGTCGGCGGCGGCGCGAAACAGCGAGTCTTACGGCAGGTATGATGAAACAGGCAGCCCCCCGGTCCTCGGACGCAAGCCCGATCGACGCAGGTCTCCGAGCGTTGTGCGGCATCGCGGCGTATTATCGGATTGGCGCAGACCCGATCGGGCTTCAGCGGCAGTTGGCGCTGGGGAGTCGGGCGGCCGACGAGCTCGATCTCATTCGCGCCGCCCAGCAGATCGGGTTGCGGGCGCGGCTGGTGGCGGGCGCTGGTGCGCGGCGGATGGAAAAATTGCCCACCCCGGCGATCGTGCGGCTGAGGGGGGGCGCGTTTTACGTCTACGCCGGGCGGGTTCCGTCGGGCCTTTGCCGGCTGGTCGATCCGATCAGCCATGCGGTGATGGAGATCCCGCTCGAGGAGCTTGCGCGCGACAGCGGGGGGCAGGCGCTTCTCATCGCCCGCCGGGTCGGCGGCGCCGGCGTCGACCCGAAGACCTTCGGGATGCGCTGGTTCCTGCCGACCCTGTGGCGCTACCGCAAACCGCTCGGGCATGTGCTGGCGGCGTCGCTGTTCGTCCAGATCTTCGCCCTGACGACGCCGCTGATTTTCCAGGTGATCGTCGACAAGGTGCTGACGCACAAGGGCTACGAGACCCTGTTCGTGATGATCGCCGGCCTGGTGGTGATCGGCCTGTTCGACGTCACGCTGCAGTACCTGCGCACCTACGCGCTGTCGCACACCACCAACCGCATCGACGTCGAACTCGGCCAGCGGCTGTTCGCCCATCTCCTGCGGCTGCCGATCGGCTATTTCGAGACGCGCCCGGCCGGACAGACGGTCGCCCGGGTGCGGGAGCTGGAGACCATCCGCGCCTTCCTGACCGGCCAGGGGCTGTTTTCGGCGATCGACTTCGTCTTCACCTTCGTCTTCTTCGCGGTGATGTTCGCCTATTCGACCAGCCTCACCCTGATCGTGCTGATTGGCCTGCCGGTCTACGTGGTGATCGGCTTCCTGGTGCGGCCGCCGCTGCGCGATCTGGTCAATGAGAAATTCAACCGGGGCGCGGCGAGCCAGCAGTTCCTGGTCGAGACCATCGTTGGGGTGGGCACAGTCAAGGCTGCGGCGGTCGAACCGATGATGCGGGCGCAGTGGGAGGAAAAGCTCGCCGCCTACGTGAAGACGAGTTTCGCCACGACCATGCTGGGCTCTGGGGGTCAACTGGCTATCCAGTACGTCAGCAAGCTGACCACCGCTGCGGTGCTGTTGTTCGGCGCCAAGGCGGTGATCGACGGACAGCTGAGCGTCGGGGCGCTGGTCGCCTTCAACATGATCGCCTCGCAGGCGGTGCAGCCGATCCTCAGGCTGTCGCAGATCTGGCAGGATTTCCAGCAGGTGCAGATCTCGATCGACCGGCTGGGCGACATCCTCAACACCGCCCCGGAGCCTGCGCCACTGATGCGGCTCGCGCCGCCGACGCCGCGCGGCGCCATCGAATTCCGCAATGTCGGCTTCCGCTACCGGGCGGGCGGTCCCGAGATTCTCAAGAGTGTCTCGCTCGTCATCCAGCCGGGCGAGACCATCGGGATCGTCGGTCCGTCCGGCTCGGGCAAGTCGACGCTGACCAAGCTCGTCCAGCGCCTTTATGCGCCGACCGAAGGCCAGGTGTTCCTCGACGGGGCGGATCTGAGCCAGGTCGATCCGGCCTGGCTGCGCTGCCATATCGGCGTCGTCTTGCAGGAGAACCTGCTGTTCAACCGCACCATTCACGAGAACATCGCCTTCGCCGAGCCGGCCATGCCGCGGGCGAGAGTGATCGAGATCGCCCGGCTGTCCGGGGCCGACGAATTCATCGACAAGCTGCCGGAAGGCTACGACACCATGGTCGAGGAGCGGGGCGCGAACCTGTCGGGCGGCCAGCGGCAGCGGATCGCCATCGCCCGGGCGCTGGCGACCAACCCGCGCATTCTCATCCTCGACGAGGCGACCTCGGCGCTCGACTACGAGAGCGAGCGGATCATCCAGCACAACATGCGTCGCATCGTGAAGGACCGCACCGTGATCATCATCGCCCACCGGCTGGCGGCGGTGCGGGGGTGCAACCGGATCGTCGGCGTCGCCGACGGACGGATCGTCGAGGTCGGTTCGCATGAGGAGCTGATCCGGCGTCCGGGGGGGCTGTACGCCTATCTCTGGGGGCTGCAGAGCGCCCCCGTCGGGCTGGCGTCATGAGCGGAGAAGCCCCCATGCTCGAATCCGTCGACGCCGGGACGACACCGCCCGAGGGCCAGTCCGAGGGCCAGACTGGGCAGCCGTCCGCCGCCTCGTCGCCGCCATCCTCGGCTTCATCCAGGCTCCTGCCGCCCGGGCCGCGCCGCGCCGCGAGCGCGCTGGCGCTTCCGGAAACGCTCCGGGGCCGGCTGTCCGACCGGGAGTTTCTCGCGCCGGCGCTGGAAATTCTCGAGACGCCGGCCTCGCCGGTGCATATGGCCTTCCTGTGGATCATCTGCGCGCTGGTGGTGGTCGGGCTCGCATGGTCCTGGTTCGGCCGGATCGATATCATTGCCTCGGCCCAGGGCAAGTTTCAGCCGACCGGCCGGGTCAAGGTGATCGAGCCGCTCGACACCGGGCGGGTCGCCGCGATCCGGGCGACTAACGGCAGTTCGGTGGAGGAGGGCGACGTTCTGATCGAACTCGACCGCTCGGCGGCGGAGGCGGATCTGATCGCCGCGAAGGAGGCGCTGGCCTCGGTCCGCGCCGAGACGCTGCGGCGGCAGGCGGCGCTCGCGGCGGCGAAAGCGCGCGCCTTCTCTCCGCCGGCTTCGATCGACTGGCCCGACGACATCGCGCCTGCGTTGCGCGAGCGCGAGAACCGGGTGCTGGCGGCCGACCTCGGGCAGCTTAAGGCGACGCTCGCCTCGTTCGACGCCCAGCGGGCGCAGAAGAGCGCCGAACGCGACATGCTGATCAAGACGATTGCGACCCAGAAGAACCTGGTCGCGACGCTGCAGGAGCGGGTCGACATGCGCACCAGGCTGGTCGAGTCGCAGTCGGGGGCCAAGGCGGCGGTGATCGACGCGACGGAGACCCTGCAATACCAGCAGACCCAGCTCGCGACCCAGGAGCAGCAGCTCGCCTCGCTGTCGGCCGGCCTCGAGGTGATCGATCGCGATTCAGACAAGGCGGTCGAGACCTTCCTGTCGGACGACGCGCAGAAGCTCGACGACGCGGAGCGCCGCGGCGAGGACGCGCGCCAGAAGCTCGCCAAGGCGGCGGCGCTCGTCGACCACCTGACGCTTCGCGCCCCGATCGCCGGCCGGGTGCAGGCGTCGATCATCGCCAATGTCGGCCAGGTGGTCGCCAGCGGCCAGGAGATCATGCGCGTCGTGCCGCAGGACTCGAGGCTCGAGATCGAGGCTTATGTGCTCAACCGCGACATCGGCTTCGTCAGGGTCGGGCAGGAGGCGGTGGTCAAGATCGAATTGTTCCCCTTCACCCGCTTCGGCTCGATCAAGGCGCATGTCGCCAGCATCGCCAGGGACGCCATCCCCTCGCCCGACGCCAGTGCGATCGAAGGCGATCCCGCCCGCTCCACCAACGCCCAGGGCTTCGCCGGCGGCGAGCGCATGCAGAACCTGGTGTTCGCCGTAGTGCTGACTCCCGACGTCTCGACCATCAATGTCGACGGCGCCGAGCGGCCGCTGACCTCCGGCATGGCTGTAACCGTCGAGCTCAAGACCGGATCGCGCCGCCTGATGGAGTATCTGTTCTCCCCGCTGGTCGAAGTCGCATCCCGCGCAATGAAGGAAAGGTGAGGGTTCGCCCGCGTCCGCACGGGCCCGGCAGCAAACTGGAATAACACAAGTATGTAATAATGACGGACCTCCCACCCGGTAATTGACAGGCGATACCAAGTGGGGTGGCAAGTCATTGAGAAATTGGGAACCCTCCGCAAATCCCGACTTCCGAGAGGCTTCGTAGATGAAAATGAGGTTCTGTGCGGGTTTGGGGGAATTTGCGGCAAATTTCTGGGGATGTAATATTGGTATTGACTTTGCGCGAGGCCATGATTCTAGTTGATCATGTACGTCACGCGTATCCCGAACCCCGAATTCGCCGCCCGACGACCTGCTGCGCGAGAGCTATCCCGAGGGCGGAAAGGTCAAGTCGCGCGCGCTCAGGTTGAAGTGCGCAAGGGCTTGACATCCATCGCCGGCTGCACGATGGAAGCCGGCATGACGCGTTTGCTCCGCATCGCCCGGATCTGCATCATTACCTGCTAGCTCCAAGCTGGCTGGTTCGCGTCTCCTTTCTCAAGACTTTCGAGAAGCGATCATCCGGCCGGTCCCGGACGGCGCTCTGCGCTGTCGCCCTGAGAAGAGACGCTCGATGACGGAAGACAGTTCCTCCACCAGACCGGCGCCGCTGCAGCGGCGGGAGAACCGTCGATGACCCTGCGCCTCTACAACACGCTCACCCGGCGCAAGGAGGATTTCGCGCCGATCGACCCGGCGGCGGTGCGCCTCTATGTCTGCGGGCCCACGGTGTACGACTTCGCCCATATCGGCAACGCCCGGCCGGTCATCGTGTTCGACGTGCTGTACCGCCTGCTCCGTCACGTTTATGGACCGGAGCACGTGATCTACGCCCGCAACGTCACGGACGTCGACGACAAGATCAACGCGCGCGCCGAGCGCGACTTTCCCGGCCTGCCATTCAACGAGGCGATCCGGAAGGTGACCGAGGCGACCGAGCGCCAGTTTCACAACGACGTCGCTGCGCTCGGGGCGCTGCCGCCGACCGTGGAGCCGCGCGCCACCGAACATATCGACCGGATGCGGGACCTGATCGAGCGGCTCGTCGCCCGCGGGGTCGCTTATGTCGCCGAGGACCACGTGCTGTTCTCGCCTTCGGCGATGGACGCGCTTCCCGGCGCGCCGCGCTACGGCTCGCTGGCGCGGCGGTCGCTCGACGAAATGCTCGCGGGCGCCCGCGTCGACGTCGCGCCCTACAAGCGCGATCCGATGGATTTCGTGCTGTGGAAGCCCTCGAAGCCGAAGGAGCCGAGCTGGCCGAGCCCGGTTGCCATCGCCGCTCCGGGGCGCCCCGGCTGGCACATCGAGTGCTCGGCGATGTCGATGGCGAAGCTCCTCGAACCATTCGGCGGCGGACTATCGTGCGACGATCCGACCCGCAACACGTTCGACATCCACGGCGGCGGCGTCGATCTCGTCTTTCCCCACCACGAGAACGAGATCGCCCAATCCTGCTGCGCCTTCGGCTCGCAGCGGATGGCCAATGTCTGGATGCACAACGGCTTCCTGCAGGTCGAGGGCGAGAAGATGTCGAAAAGCCTCGGCAATTTCGTCACGATCCGCGACCTCATCGACACCCCGGTCTTCGGCGGCAGAAAATGGTCCGGCGAGGTCCTGCGACTCGCCATGCTGCGCACCCACTACCGTCAGCCGATCGACTGGACGGTCCGGGAACTCGAGGAAGCCGGGGCGACCCTTGATCGGTGGTATGACGCGGTTGGCGATGCGGAGCCTGCGCCCGTCGTCGCGCCTGCGGTCCTCGACGCGCTGGCCGACGATCTGAACACGCCCGCTGCGCTTTCCGAACTTCACCGGATCATGCACGGGCATGCCGGATCCGGGGGTGTTCCCGCCGACCCAGGGGTTCTCAAGGCCAGCGCAAATCTCCTTGGCCTCCTGCAGCGGACACGAAAGGACCGCAAAGCCTCCGAGGTGAGGGATGCTTCGATCGATACCGCGCTCGTGGAAGGCCTGATCCGGGAAAGGTCGGCCGCGCGCGCTGCGAGGAACTGGACGGAGTCCGACCGCCTGCGCGACCGCCTCGCGGGCCTCAGCGTCTCGGTCAAGGACAACAAGGACGGCACGACCAGTTGGGAGCCGAAACGATGAGCGTATCGCTGCGCCCCTACGTTCCCGCCGACGCCCGCCGCTGCGCGGACATCTTTCGCGCGAGCATCGAGGAGCTTGCGGCCGACGACTACAGCGCCGACCAGCGCGAGGCCTGGGCGTCGGGCGCCGACGATGAAGACGCCTTCGCCGCCCGCCTCGCCGGCGCGCTGACGCTGATCGCGGTGATCGACGGCGCGGCAGCCGGCTTCGCCTGCCTCAAGGGTGGTGACGTGATCGACATGCTCTATGTCTCGCCCGAGTTTGCCCGACGGGGCGGGGGCAGCACCCTGATCGATGCGCTGACGAAGCTCGCCGCCGCGCGAGGGGCAAAGCGCCTCACGGCGGACGCCAGCGAGGTGGCGAAGCCGCTGTTCGAACGCTTCGGCTTTCAGGCCCAGAAACGCAATCTCGTGCGCGTCGGCGACGAATGGTTCGCCAACACCACCATGACGAAATCGCTTGGCGCGGAACCCGCGCCCCAAACCCGGCACTGAACGAGAACCCTATGTCCCGAGAACGGCTCTATCTCTTCGACACGACCCTGCGCGACGGCGCGCTGACGACCGGTGTCGACTTCTCCCTCGACGACAAGCGCAACATCGCAGGCATGCTCGACCGCCTCGGGATCGACTATGTCGAGGGCGGCTATCCCGGAGCGAATCCGCTCGACACCGAATTCTTTCAGAAGAAACCCACGAAGCGCGCGCGGTTCTGCGCCTTCGGCATGACGAAGCGGCCCGGCCGCTCGGTCGGCAACGACCCCGGGATCGCCGGTCTGCTCGCTTCGGACTCCGACGCGATCGTCTATGTGGCGAAATCCTGGGACTACCATGTCCACGTCGCGCTCGGCTGCACGCTCCAGGAAAACCTCGACAGCATCGCGGAAAGCGTGCGGGCGGCGGTCGAGTCCGGTCGCGAAGCGATGGTCGATTGCGAGCATTTCTTCGACGGCTACAAGGCCAACCCGAAATACGCGCTAGAATGCGCGATGACATCGATATCGGCCGGGGCGCGCTGGGCCGTGCTCTGCGACACCAATGGCGGCGCACTGCCACACGAGATCGAGCGGATCGTCGCCGAAGTCGCGCCCTGCATCCCCGGCGACCGGCTCGCCATCCACGCCCATAACGACACCGGCAACGCGGTCGCCAACTCGCTCGCCGCCATCCGCGCGGGCTGCCGGCAGGTGCAGGGGACGTTGAACGGCCTCGGCGAACGTTGCGGCAACGCCAATCTCGTGACCCTGATCCCGACGCTGGCGCTGAAGGAGGAGTTCGCCGAGCGATTCGCAACCGGCGTCACGCCGGACGCGCTCCGCCAGATCACTGTCATCTCGCGGGCATTCGATGAGCTGCTCAACCGTTCGCCGAACCGGCATGCGCCTTATGTCGGCGCGTCCGCCTTCGCCACCAAGGCGGGCATTCATGCCTCGGCGCTGGCCAAGGACCCGCGCACCTACGAGCACGTACCGCCGGAAAGCGTCGGCAACCAGCGCGCCATTCTCGTATCCGACCAGGCTGGACGCTCGAACCTCCTTTCCGAGCTCGCCCGGCTCGGGATCGACGCGGACGCCAATGATCCGCGCCTCACGCGCCTCCTCGACCTGGTGAAGGAGCGCGAGTCGCATGGTTACGCCTACGAAGCGGCCGACGCCTCCTTCGAGCTTCTCGCGCGCGGCGTGCTCGAAGGCGTGCCGGAGTTCTTCGACGTGGAAAGTTTCCATGTCAGCGTCGAGCGCAAGGTCGTCGCGCCCGGCGTGACCTATTCGGCTTCCCAAGCGGTGGTGAAGATCCGCATCGGCGAAGAGCGGCTGATCTCGGCCGCGGAAGGCAACGGCCCGGTCAACGCGCTCGATCTGGCGCTGCGCAAGGATCTCGGTGTCTACCAGAAGCACATCGAGAACCTTGAGCTGCGCGACTATCGCGTCCGGGTCTTCCAGGGCGGCACCGACGCGGTGACGCGGGTGCTGATCGAGTTCGGCGACGGGGCCGGCGAGACCTGGTCGACCATCGGGGTGTCGGGCAACATCATCGACGCTTCGTTCCAGGCCCTGGTCGACGCGATCACCTACCGGCTGGTCAAGCTCGGCGTGCCGGCGCAGTAGGCGCCGTCCGGGTCACGCTTTGTCGATGAACGCAATGATCGCCGCTGTCGTCTGCGCGGGCTGCTCCTCCATCACCCAGTGGCCCGAATTCTTGATAACGCCGCTGGTGACGTTCGACCCGACGAGCTCCATGATGTCGCCCATCTGCGCGCCGAACGAATGGTCGCCGCCCAGCGCGAGTATAGGCATGCCGAGCTTTCCCCTGGCGGCGAAAGCCTTGTTGTCGGAGGCGTCCTGCGTGAAGGCGGCGAACTGGTTGAACGCCGAATGCATCGCGCCCGGCAACGCGTAGAGCTCCGCATAGTGTCTCCGGGTCGCCTCGGCGATCGCCGCCGGATCGGCGGAGAGCTCGTTCCAGAACCGGTCGAGATAGATCCGCTCGCGCCCGGCGACGAGCCGCTCGACGTCGGGGCCGCGGAAATTGAAGTGCCAGAGAGCCGGGCTGCGGATAATCTCGTCCCACGGGCCAACGCCCGGGAGCGGCGCGTCGATGACGACCCATCGGGTTGCGCGGTCGGGGAATTGCGCGGCGAGCGCATAGCCGACCATGTTGCCGATGTCGTGTGTAACGAGCGCGGTCTTGTCGACTTTGAACGCGTCCATCACTCGAGCAATGTCACGCGCCTGCGTCGCCTTGTCGTATCCGTCCTCCGGATGCGACGAGAGCCCCATCCCGCGCAAATCGGGGACGATGACTGTATGGCTGCCCGCGAGCGCGGCGGCGACCGGCGCCCACATGTCGCCGGTGTCGCCGAAGCCGTGCAGCAGAACCACCGCCGGGCCGCTTCCCCCGACCCGGACGTGAATCCTCGCGCCGTCGGTCTCGACGTCGGTGAGGCGAAAACCCGGCGGGAACGGCGCGACCCGCGCCCGGCCGGCCGAAGCCAGCGCCAGCGCGCCGATCGCGCCAATCAGGATTCCGGCTGACACAATCGCCCTGCGCATCGTTCAGGCCTCCCCTGTCGAAGGTGCATTGCCCCGGCGCCGCGCGGAGTAAGGCATGCGGCGGTGGCGTCATTGGGGCGGCCCGCGGCGGGTGCTCGATTGTTCAGCCGGCCGGCGGCGCCGGATATTTTTCGCCCGCCCGCGGAATAAATCGTGCGCGCCCTGAGTCTTCCTCGAAGGACGGCGATTCTCGCCGGGTCGAAGGGAGACAATCATGGCGTATGAAAACGACGGCGGCCTCGACCGCCGGCAAATCCTCAGATGCATGTTGTGGGCGGGAACCGGCGTCGTCTGGACGGTCGCCGGCGGGGTGCCGGCTTCACGCCTGATCGACTCGGCGAAAGCGGCGGAGGGAGGCTTTTCCTTCGTTCAGATTTCCGACAGTCACATCGGCTTCTCGAAGCCCGCCAATCCGGACGCGAGCGCGACGTTCGATGCGGCGATCGACAGGATCCTGGCCATGCCGGGTGACCTGGCCTTCATCATTCATACCGGCGACGTCACCCACACGGCCCAGCCGAAGCAGTTCGACGACGCGCTGCAGATGATCAAGCGCGCAAAACTCGACGTGCACTATTCCCCCGGCGAACATGACATTACCGATGCGGCGACACGGACCGCCTATCTCGACCGCTTCGGAAAAGGCTCGACCGGCGGCGGCTGGTACTCGTTCGACCACGGTGGCGTGCATTTCGTGTCGCTCGTCAACGTCGTCGATCTCAAGAAGAACGGCCTCGGCTCGCTGGGCGCGGAGCAGATCGCCTGGCTCGAGGATGATCTCAAGGGGAAAACGGCCTCCACCCCGATCGTCCTCTTCTGCCATATCCCCCTCTGGATGGTCGCTCCCGACTGGGGTTGGGGCACCGAGGATTCCGCCCAGGCGCTCGCGCTCGTCTCGCGCTTCGGCTCGGTGACGGTGCTCAACGGCCACATCCACCAGCTCATGCAGAAGGTCGAAGGCGCGGTCACCTTTCACACGGCGCGCTCGACCGCCTTCCCGCAGCCTGCGCCCGGAACGGCGCCCTCACCGGGCCCGAAGCTCGTGCCGGCGGGGGAATTGCGCAAGTGGCTCGGCGTGCGCGAGGTCGCCTATTCGACGACGCCGACCGCGCTCGCCGTCACCGACGCGGATCTGTCGTGAAGGCGGCGGCGAACAGGCGGATGCCCCCCTTCTTCCCCGCAAAACAGCGAAGGCGGCCCCTTCGCACCCTTCGTGCAGAGCTTTGTGTCCTTTGTGTTTCACTCTTTTCAACACGAAGGACACGCGGGCTGCACGAAGGTCACAAGATCACAAGTTTCAGTCTTTTCATCGCGCTGATGCTTGTGTACACCTGCGCGCAGCCGGCGTCGGCCTGGGCGCTCAAAGGCGACGCCGAGCGAGGCGAGCAGCTCTACCAGGCCTGCACCGACTGCCACTCGCTCGACCAGAACGACGTTGGCCCGCGCCACCGCGGCATTTACGGCCGCAAGGCGGGTTCTCTGGCGGACTACAGCTATTCCAAGGCGCTGAAATCCTCCAATATCGTCTGGAACGAGGAGACCCTCGACAAGTGGCTCACCGACCCGCAAGCCTTCGTCCCGGGCGTGAAGATGTTCTTCCACCTGGACAAAGCACAGGACCGCGCCGATGTGATCGCATACCTGAAGGAGAAGGCGAAGTAAGCCCCGGCGGCATCCTTCCCGAGTCCTGCCCGCCTCGCGGAGAAGGGGGCGCGGGCTCTGCGCCGGTTGCAGCCGGCGTATGACGTCGTCCCTCGCCGCCGAGCGCTTCCGCGCCGTCGTGCCGCCGCTGCTCGACGACGCCTATAGCCTCGCCAAATGGCTTTGCCGCAACGGCGCGGACGCCGAGGATATCGTGCAGGAAGCGGCGATCCGCGCACTGAAAGCGCTCGAGACGACCGCCGTCGAACGCCCAAAACCATGGTTTCTGATGATCGTGCGCAACACCGCCATGACCTGGATGGGCCGCAACCGGCCCCAGGGCCTCGCCTATGTCGGCGGCATGGGCGATCTCGATTCGATCAACCCGCGCCTCGACGAAGCCGGGCCCGATGCGGAGCAGTCCCTGATCGCGCTCGAAGACGGCGAGGGGCTTCGGCGGGCGATCGCTGCGCTGCCCGCGCCGCTGCGCGAAGCGCTCGTCATGCGCGACGTCAACGGCCTCTCCTACCGCGACATCGCCGAGGCGACGGGCGCTCCGATCGGCACCGTGATGTCGCGCCTCTCCCGCGCTCGCGGCGCGCTCGCAAAGACTTTCGAGCCCGAACCATGACCCACGATCCCGACGACCGCATGCTCCGGCTGAGCGCTGCTCTCGACGGCGAACTCGACGCGATGGGCGCGCTCGAGCTCGAGCGCGAGCTCGCCGCTGACCCGGCGCTCGCGGCGAAATACCGGCGCCTCGAGGCGGTGCGCGCCGCCACCCGCCTGCGCGGCCCCCCGCGAGGGCGCGCCGGCGAAGGCGCTCTCCGACCGCATCGCCGCGCTGACGGCGCCGGCCGCGCCGCCCTCGGCCGCAACGCTCGCGCCGGTCCGGCGTCCGGCATGGAGCACGACGCGCGCGCTGGCGCTCGCCGCCTCGTTCGCCGCCCTCGGCGTCGCCGTCGGGGCGGGCCTGACCTCGTTGAGAATGCGGAACCCTTCGGAAGGCGTCGCACAGAGCCTCGTGTCCGACTTCGCCCGCGCGGAGATCGCCGGCCAGCCCTATGACGTCGCCTCGTCCGAACGGCATACGGTGAAGCCCTCCTCGTCGGCGCAACGATGGTCAGCGCGTCGATCATCGATGTTGCGAGCGAGGGCTTTCCGCTCGCGGGAGGGCGCATCGCGGTCGTCGACCGCATCCCCGCGCCGACGCTCGTCTACCGCCACGGCGAGCATCTGATCGCCGTCACCGAACTGC
>CAVUHX010000033.1:0-89437 GCA_963741405.1 uncultured Alphaproteobacteria bacterium | reverse complement strand
TACCGCCCTCGCGCGAGGGCACGAGCTGGTTGAACATCCTGAAGACGCTGGCGAGCTATCAACTGATCTCTCCGGGCAGCGAGTGGCGATTGCATCGGCAATGGTTCGCGCAGAGCGCGATGGGCGACCTGCTCGGCGAGGACGTCGGGCTGGTGCAGCCGAACAATCTCTATCGTTGTCTGGACAAGCTGACGACGCATAAGCCGGCGCTGTTCACGTTTCTGCGCAGGCGCTGGAAAGATTTGTTTGAGGCCGAGTTCGACGTGCTGCTCTACGATCTGACCAGCACGTATTTCGAGTGCGATCCGCCTGACGAGGGCAAGCGGAAGTTCGGTTACAGCCGCGACAAACGTTCGGACTGCGTGCAGGTGGTGATCGCGCTGATCGTTACGCCGGACTGCTTTCCGCTGGCCTACGAAGTGATGGACGGCAACACTTCGGACAAGACGACGCTGAAGGCGTTTCTGGCCAAGATCGAGGCGCAATATGGCGCCGCCAAGCGCACATGGGTGATGGATCGCGGCATTCCGACCGAGGAGGCGTTGGCCGAGATGCGAGCCTCGTCGACGCCGATCCACTATCTCGTGGGCACGCCGCGCGGGCGGCTGACCAGGCTGGAAAAGGCGCTCGCGGCCAAGCCTTGGGAAGAGGTGCGCGAGAGCGTGCGGGTCAAGCTGGTCGACGATGGCGAAGAGACCTACATTCTGGCGCGCAGCGGAGCCCGGCGCGAGAAGGAACAGGCGATGCGCCGCCGTCGCCTGCGCAAGTTGATCAAACGCCTGCGCCAACTCCAGCGGCAAGACCTGACGCGCGACGAGTTGTTGCTCAAACTCGGCGCGGCCAGGAAGGAAGCCGGCAAGGCCTACGGCCTGCTGACGATCCATACGCCGACAAAGGATCAACCGGTCACGCCGCAAACCTTCCATTTCGCGCTCGACCGCAAGAAACTCCGCGCGGCGCGGCGGCGCGAGGGCGGCTATCTCTTGCGCTCCAACATCAAGGGCGACGACCCCGGGCGTCTGTGGCGGGTCTATCTGCAATTGGTCGAAATCGAGCAGGCGTTCAAGGAACTGAAGAACGATCTTTCGGTTCGCCCCATCCATCACCAACGCGAAACGCGCATCGAAGCCCACATTTTCGTGGCCTTCCTCGCCTATTGCCTGATGGTCACGCTGAAACAGCGGCTGAAGGCGCTGGCGCCGGGACTGACGCCCAGAGCCGTGCTCGAAAAGCTCGCCGCGATCCATATGATCGACGTCGAGCTTCCCACGACCGACGGCCGAACGGTCCTCCTGTCCCGACACACCGAGCCGGAGGCCGACCACCAACTCTTGCTGCGACGCCTCAAGCTCGAACTCCCCGCCCAGCCGCCGCCCAAAATCACCGTCGCGACCGACGCCAAGGCCGCCTGAACTCCCCCTGTAGTGCCGACCTTTGAACTCGCCCCTCAGCGATTCCAACGCGTTCGCCTCAACGTAGACCGCCAGTTGGTGAAGTCGGGCTAGCATGGAGAAACAGGGCAAACTCCCCAATCAGGGAGCGCGTCGGCGAATTGAAAAACCGCGCCTCGCGCGGCGGAGGACTGCGAAACAGGCGCGAGGCCGGGGCGCGCGCCGAGCTAACGCAAACCGGAGTCCTTGAGCGCCGACACGATCGCGTCGCCGATCGCGCTCGTCGAGACGACCTCGCAACCCTCGCTCGTGATGTCGGGAGTGCGCAGTCCTTTCGCCAGCACGCTGGCGATCGCCGTCTCCACCCGGTCCGCGGCCTCGCCGAGGCCGAAGGAATAGCGCAAAGCCATGCTGAACGAGCCGATCATCGCGATCGGATTGGCGACGCCCCTGCCCGCGATATCCGGCGCCGAGCCGTGGACGGGCTCGTACAGCGCCTTGCGCTTCCCGGTTTCCGGATCGAACTCGCCGAGCGAGGCCGACGGCAGCATGCCGAGCGAGCCGGTCAGCATGGCGGCGACGTCGGAGAGCATGTCGCCGAACAGATTGTCGGTGACGATCACGTCGAACTGCTTCGGCCAGCGGACGAGCTGCATGCCGAGCGCGTCGGCGAGCTGGTGTTCGAGCCTGACGTCGACGAACTCGCGCTCGTGAAGCGCGGTGATGACCTCGTTCCACAGCACGCCGGACTTCATCACGTTGCGCTTTTCCGCCGAGGTCACCTTGTTGCCGCGCTTGCGGGCGAGGTCGAAGGCGACGCGGCCGATCCGCTCGATTTCGAACGTGTCGTAGACCTGGGTGTCGATCGCCCGCTTCTGCCCGTTGCCGAGATCGATGATCTGCTTGGGCTCGCCGAAATAGACGCCGCCGGTCAGCTCGCGCACGATCATGATGTCGAGCCCCTCGACCACCTCCGTCTTGAGCGACGAAGCCGAGGCGAGCGCCGGATAGCAGATCGCCGGACGGAGATTGGCGTAAAGCCCCAGATCCTTGCGCAGCCTGAGCAGGCCCGCCTCGGGGCGGACCTCGTAAGCGACCTTGTCCCACTTCGGCCCGCCGACCGCCGCCAGCATCACCGCGTCCGCGGCGGCGGCCAGCGCCATGTCCTCGTCGCTGATCGCCTTGCCGTGGGCGTCGTAGGCGCACCCGCCGACGAGCCCTTTCTCGATTTCGAACCGGGCGACCCCCTCATCGGCGAAATACCGGATGACCTTTTCGACTTCGGCCATCACCTCGGGGCCGATGCCGTCGCCGGGAAGCAGGAAAAGCTTGTGGGTCGCCATGGGAGATTTGCTCGTCGTCGTGAAGAGGGTGTCGGGGCGCCCCTTAGGCGATTTCCCAACGGAACGGAAGCCGGCCGGGCGCGCTCGCACGCGCCTCTCACCCCAGGTGTTTGCGGAAGAACTCCAGCGTCCGCGTCCAGGCGAGCGCGGCGCTCGGGGCGTCGTAGCTCTCGCGGTGGTCGCAGTTGAAGCCGTGGCCGGCGAGGTAGAGGTGGACCGGGATGTCCGGATAAAGGGCGGCAAGCTCGCGCACCCCTGCCGCGGGGATGTGCTCGTCCTTCTCGCCGAAGTGGAGCATGACCGGAATCGGCGGCTTCGCGTCCTTGAGGGCGAGGACCCCGCCGCCGTAGTAGCAGACCGCGGCGCTCAGACCCTTGTGGCGGCTCGCCGCGACCCAGGCGACCGTGCCGCCCATGCAAAATCCGACGATTCCGACGTTGCCGCCTTCCTTGGCCACCGCGATCGCCGCGGCGACGTCGCGCTGCGCCTGCTCGCGGTCCATCTTGCCGGCGACCGCCATGCCGCGCGTGCGCGAATCCGGGTCGTAGCCGACGTCGAACCCCTTCTCGACATGCTCGAAAATGCCGGGCGCGACGGCGAGATAGCCGTCGACGGCGAGGCGGTCGGTCACGGCGCGGATGTGGGCGTTGACGCCGAAAATTTCCTGGACGACCACCACGCCGCCGCGTGGGGCGCCTTCCGGGTCGGCCCGCCAGGCCCGGATGGTGTCGGCGCCCTCAGGTTTAAGCTCGATCCAATGGCCCATGATGCTCTCCTGGTTTGAAGGACTCTAGCCCAGCCGGCGCGCGCCTCGTTGCGCGATGGCGATGCCGCCGATGACCAGCGCCAGGGCGACGACATGATAGGCGGCGAACGGTTCGCCGAGCAACGCCACCGCCATGATCGCGCCGAACACCGGCACCAGATTGACGAACACGCCGGCTCGGCCCGGCCCGATCAGCTCAACGCCGCGCATGAAAAACATCTGCGCCGCGAACGCGGGGCCGATCGCCACATAGGCGAGCACGAGGAGTCCGCCCGGGGTCGGCCAGACGAAGCCGCCCGAGGCGATCTCCCAGATCATCAGCGGAACCGAGGTGACGAAGGCGGCGAGCGCCATGGCGGCCAGCATGCTGAGGCCGGAGACCGGCGGCCGCAGGCGGAGGCCGACCGTGTAGCCGGCGTAGAGCACCGCGGCAGCCACCATCATCACGTCGCCGCCGTTGAAGGCGAGCGCCATGAGGCGCGCCGGATCGCCCGCGGCGGCGATCACCACGACGCCGAGCATGGTGACGAAGGCGCCGAGCGCCTGCAGCGCCGTGAACCTGAGGCCGAGGAACAGCCGCGCGCCGAGCAGGACGAGCGCGGGGATCGCGCCCTGGATGATCGAAAGGTTGAGCGCGCTGGTGCGATGCGCCGCGACATAGAAGAGCGCGACGAAGACGGTGTAGCCGGCCGTGCCCATCACCGTCAGATAGAGCCAGCGGGCGCGCAACGCCGGCCAGTCGCGGCGCAGCGACGGCCGCGCGGCGATGAGGATCGGGACGAGCGCGACCGCCCAGCGCATGCAGGTCAAGGTCATCGGGCCGATCTGGCCGACCGCCAGCCGACCGACGATCGAATGGCCCGCCCAGATCAGCGTGGTCAGGACGAGCAGCAGGATCGGGCTGGCCCAGGCGGAGCGGAGCAGCCCCGCCCGCGGGATGGTCGCGTCGGTCATTGTCGCCTTGCGCGGGATAGGCCGCTCTCGCGGCGTCGCCGGATGGAAACGGGGAACAAGGGCCAATGGGTAGCCTCGGCGGGGCCGCCTGGCAATGGCGGTGGCGAGAGCTTTGCCACGCGGGGAGGCGTCGGAAGGTCAGCGACGGACACCGCCAACCCCGACCTGGAGAAGCCGGGCCTTGAGCCGAGTTCCCTGCCATCAGGGAAAAATGCAGGGATATTCAGCATTTGGGCCGATTTGGGGAGAAACCGTTGCGAAAAGACCAACGATTCCATGCTGCTCCACCAATATTCCCTACGCGGGCGAACAGGGAGATTATTCGGTCGAACAGGGAACCGAAGATCCCTGTTCGGTCGAAAGCAGGGATATCACGCGCATTCCGCGCCGCCTGTCCGCACGGAAGCGCTGGTCAGTCGCGGGCGACGACGGGGCCCGACGCGGGTTGCGGCTCGCCGATCAGCCAGATGAGGCCGATGCGCAGGTCGTTCGAGGCGAGCGTGCCGCGCGACGAAGCGACGACGCCCGCGCCCCCGAGGCAGGCTTGCGTGGCCGGTGCGCAATGCAGGCCGCCGACCACAATCGAGCCGAGGTTGAGATAGCGGTAGCTGACCTCGAGCTTCAGGTTGGGGGCGAGGTCGTAGTCGAACCCCGCCGTCAGCGCCCAGGCGAAACTTGTCCTCGAGGCGTTGGAGAAGAACCCGCCGACGGGAATGATCGCGCTCGCCCCGGCAACGGCGAAGCCCTGGTCCGAGACGCCGGAGAGCGCGTTGTCGGCGACGCCGATCCCGGCGCCGATGAAGGGCGTCAGCGCCCCAGTACTTGCCGAGATCGACGTAGCCGTTGATGAGCGCGACGATCGACGAGACGCCCCCGCGGAGGCGGTCGGCGGAGCGAAACGGCCCACCGGCGCCGAGCGGCGCGGGATCGTCGATGGCGTAGGTCGAGCGAAGCTGACCGCCGAAGCGATATTCGAGCGACGCATCCATCCTGAGCCAGGGATTGAGGACGTAGCCGACGCCGGCGTCGATCATCCCGGACGGGGACAAAGTCGTGCTCGGGAAAGAGGAGACCGCGAAGGGCGAGAGGAGGGGGAGCGGAATTCCTGCTAGGATCGCGCCCGAAGCTGCGCCCAGTTTCGGCGCCGTCTCGATGCCGGCGCCGAGGTCGCCGCGCAGATACCAGCCGCTGAACGCGTCGGACGGCGCCTCTGCGGCGGGCAGAGCGGGCGCAGGCGGCAGGTCGACCGCCCGGGCCAGTCCTCCGCTTGCGACGAGGACGAGAGCGGCGACAGCGAAAGCTTGCAGACTGGCCATGACTTCCCTTGCGTCGGGGCGGCGCCGACGCTGGGTCGCGCAGGCGGAGGACCAAGGGATTCTGTCACGGGATCGTTTAACGAGGACTTAACCTTAACGGATGGTTGCCGACCACTCCAAGGCCACGATGCGGCGGACACGCTGCGGAAATCGACCGTCGGAGATGAGCGTTCCCGAGCGGTTTGTGTCTGACACCTTGCGCCCCAAGGGCGCCTTGCAAAGGAGGGCAGAGTTCAACCCGTGCCCTTCGTTCCGAGCCCGGTACAGGCCGAGGACACCAGAAACCCGGGTCGGCTCTACGGACGCGATGCGCGAGGGCGGTGGTTCCGCGAGGCGATTCGCGGCCGACCGAACGCCGCGGGGTCCGGTCGCGACCCGGCTTGGCGCCGAGCGGCGCCCGCCGAGGGCCGGACTTCATCCTGCGACCTATCCGCGCAGTCGCACGAGTAAAAGACGACTGCATTGGTTGTTTTCCACAATCCCTCCGACCGTTAGCGAGTTGATATATTTGAATGTTAGTATGTGAAGGGCGGAGGATTCCGGATTTTAGAGAACCATAAGTTGGGAAACGTGCGGCACTTCGCGCATTGCGCGAAATAATCAGACGCCTTTAATTTCGACGGTCGCGCAAGCGAATGCGACCCTTCGATAGGTTGTGACAATGGGACGAACGCGTGGAATACCGCCGCTGTTCGCAAGTCCTTTGCTCTTCTGGCTTCTTCTGAACGGACTGTTCGCCCGGGCCGTCGTCGTGGCCGGCGTCATCGCGGCGATCGTACCGCGGGTTTTCCAAGGCAGCCCATCGCTCCGGTTGAGATTCCGGCCGACGGACAAGGCGGCTCCCCTCGACAGCAAGCTCGCCAGTTCCTTCACCCGTACGCCCGGCCCGCTGAGCAAGTCACAGGCGTATCGCCGATTTCACGCCATAGGAAAGGGCGGAAGAATTCGGTCGCCTGCGAGCCGCCTCTCCCTCTTCTTATCAAGATAACGCAGGAGAAAGATGATGAACGGTAGTGAATTGAAAGCTCTGAAGGTCGCCAAGCTCGTAGATGCCAGAGGAACGGCCTGCCCAGGGCCTATGCTTGAAGCAAAGCGCGCCATTGGCGAATGCCCTGTGGGCAGCGTCATGGAAGTGCAGTCATCGGACAGTGGCACCATCGTCGACATTCAGCGCTGGTGTCGCAAGATGGGGCACGATTACCTCGGTGACGTTGCGAACGACGGATCCTGGAGCGTCTACTTTATGAGGAAAGCATAAAAGTGAGCCCCCTCGCCGGCGATAGCGCGCCGAAAATCCTCGTGTTCTCGACGAATGCGATCTCGGATCCGGGGATCGACCGGGCAGGCAGCGCACACTTGCACTACTCGACAGCCGTCCAGGTCATCCCGTTGCCGTGCTCCAGCGGCGTCAAGCCTTCATGGATCGTCCGCGGCCTGGAACGTGGTTTCGATGGAGTGTTCATCGCCGCCTGCGGGGGCGACTGCGCCTATCTTCCCGATTGCACGACTCGCACCAGCACGCTCGTGGCGCGGGCGCAGACGCTGATGAAAGAACACGGGATCAGTCCGAAGCGACTGAAGATGTCGGGGCTCTGTTCGGTATGTGCCGACAACTTTGTCGCGCATATGAACAACTTTCAACAGGAGTTGAAGTGTGTTGAAGCCTGATACCGATAGACGCCCGCTGGACTACGACGTGATGGTTGTCGGCGCCGGCGTCGCCGGCATGGAAACTGCGGCGTCGATGGGCGATATGGGCTATCGCGTGTTGCTGGTGGACAAGGACGCCAGCATCGGCGGAAGAGCCATCCTTCTCAGCAAGGTATTCCCGACGCTGGATTGCGCCAGCTGTATCGTGACGCCCAAAATGGCGTCAGTTTCGCATCATCCCAACGTGCAACTGATGACCTACAGCGAGGTCGACGGCATCGTGCGCGGCGCCGACGGCTCGTTCGCCGTGGAGTTGCACAAGAAAGCCGCCTACGTTGACTTCGACGCCTGCACGGGCTGCGGCAAGTGCGAAGAGATCTGCACGGTCACGGTACCGGATCAGTACAACTACGATCTGGTCACACGCCGGGTTGCGCATATTCCCTTTCCACAGGCGGTGCCGAAGAAGGCCGTGATCGATCGGCGCGGAGAGGCGCCCTGCACCTTTACGTGTCCGGCCAACGTCAAGGCCAGCGGTTACGTCTCGCTGGTCAGGGCGGGGCGCTACGAAGAGGCCTTCAACCTGCATCTGGAAAACGCGCCTCTGGTGGGCAGCCTGGCGCGGGCGTGTTATGCGCCGTGCGAATCCGACTGCACGCGCGGCGACAAGGAAGGAACGGTTCACATCCGCGGCATCAAGCGGTTCCTGGCGGACCGTTATTACGCCGAGCACCCCGAACCGGAATACGGTCCGGTCGAACACCAGTTGGACACACGGATCGCCGTCGTCGGTTCCGGCCCGGCAGGGTTGAGCGCCGCATTCTACCTCGCGCGACAAGGCCACCAGGTCACGATTTTCGAGGCAGAAGCCGGAAGCGGGCGGCATGCTGCGCACCGCCATCCCTTCCTATCGTCTTCCCAAAGACGTTGTCGATCGTGATATCAAGAACGTGACGGCGCTGGGCGTTGAAATCAAGACCGGACACAGAGTCACGTCTTTGCCGGACCTGAAGCAGCAGGGATTCAACGCCATCCTGCTCGCGGCCGGAGCATCGGATGAGAACCGTCTCGATATCGAAGGCCATGATCTGAATGGCGTCATGGGCTGCATGGAGTTCCTGCGCGAACTCAATATCGGGAACATGCCCGATGTGAAAAACAAGACCGTCATGGTCGTCGGCGGCGGCAACTCGGCGATGGACCCGGCGCGAGCCGCCATTCGCATGGGGGCCAGCAAAGTCATCATCAACTATCGGCGCGGGCGCGAGGAGATGCCGGCGCATGACTGGGAGATCCAGGGGGCCGTGGACGAAGGCGTCGAACTCATGCTCATGAGCGCGCCGAAACGGTTCCTCAGGAGGGGCGGCAAGCTCTCTGCGGTCGAATGCATAAGCATGGAGTTGGGCGCTTCGGATGAAAGCGGTCGCCGTCGCCCGGTTCCGATCAAAGGCTCAGAAAAAGTGGTTCCGGTGGATATCGTCGTGCTGGCGATCGGTCTGGTGCCGTCCACCGCTGATTTCCCGGCCGAAATGAAGAATGGCAAAGGTCTTCTGATCGCGGATCCGCAGACCTGTCAGACAGCCGATCCAGACGTTTTTGCTTGTGGCGACTGCGTCACGGCGCCCACGATGATCATCAACGCCATCGGCCAAGGACGGCGGGCGGCGTTCTTCTTGGACCGTCACGTGAAGGGCGAGTCGCTGAACGTGCCGTTCGATGGCCTGCTGGAAAAGACAGACAAGGCCGTCGTGCTCGAAGAAGCAGAAGCGTTTCGTCGAACGCCAGCCTGTCCCACAGCCGGCGCTGGCGCTCGCTCAACGCCGGAAGTCCTTCGAATGCTACGAGAAGGTCATGACGGAGGCGGAGGCGCGGCAAGAGGCCCAGCGCTGCATGAACTGTGGGGAGTGCTCCCAGTGCATGGAATGTGTCAGCGTCTGCGCTCCCAATTGTATCGACTTCACCCAGAAGCCGACGCCCATGTCGATCAATGTGGGCGCGGTGGTCGTTTCAACCGGCTTCCAGATCCTCGACCCGGCAACGAAGGAACTGTTCGGCTACGGCAGATTTCCCGACGTGATCAGTGGACCGCAAATGGACCGGCTGCTGGCGCCGACGCGCCCCTACAATGCCGTGTTGCGGCCGTCGGACGGTAAGGAACCGGAGAAGATCGCCATCATCCTCTGCGTCGGTTCGCGCGACCAGCAGGTCTGCAATCCGCTCTGCTGCCGGATCGGCTGCATGTACTCCATCAAGCAGGCGCAACTCGCGATGGGCGCCCTGCCGATGGCCGACATCACAATCTACACGATCGACGTTCGCGCTTTTGGCAAGGGCTATGAGGAGTTCTACGAACAATCCATGGCCATGGGGATTGAATTCGTCAAGGGCAAGGTTGCGCGAATCGAGCAGCTTCCCAATGGCAACCTGGCGTTGCACTACGAGGACATGCTGGGCGAAGGCGGCAGGAAGATTCGCGAACACGACCTCGTGGTTCTGACCGTAGGGTTCCTGCCCAACACCGATGTCTTCTCTCTCTACAAGGGAGGGGACTTGGCTGCGGACGATTTCGGATATGTGCGCGAAATCGATCCCGTCAGCGAGCCGGCCTGTACGAATGTCGAAGGACTTTTTGCGGCAGGCACCACCATTGGCGTGATGGACATTCCGGACACCGTGCTCCACTCCGGCGCGGCCGCGACCCAGGCAGCCGCTTACCTCGAACGGATGAGGGGCAGGCAATGACCGACAAACGACGAATTGGCGTCTACGTATGCCACTGCGGCGGAAACATCTCCGACCATGTGATGTGAAGGACGTCGCGGAGACGCTGGCAAACGAACCGGACGTCGAGGTCACGCGGACACATCTGTTCGCCTGCTCGGATGCGTCGCAACAGGAGATGATCGACGAGATCAGGGAAAAGAAACTGGACGGCCTCGTCATCGCCTCGTGTTCGCCGAAACTTCACATGTTCACCTTCCGCGCCATGGCGGAACGCGCCGGTCTGAATCCCTACCAATACGTTCACTGCAATCTCCGCGAGCAATGCTCCTGGGTGCACAAGGGCGACAAAGCCGGCGCCACGGCGAAAGGCGTCAACCTTGTGCGCGCCGGAGTGGCCAAGGCGGCTTTGACACACCCCCTCACCCCCATCCGGATCGAAACCCAAAAACGCGTTCTGGTGGTCGGCGCCGGCGTGGCCGGCATGCGCGCCGCACTCTCGCTCGCTGGAATGGGACTGTCGGTCTTTGTCATCGAGCGCGAGAGCGAGCCTGGCGGATGGGCCTCGCAAGTCGGTTGGATGGGCCCCGACCATCAGCATGGCCCCGAGGTCGTCGCAAACCTGCTCAAGCAGATTCGGAGCCACGAGAACATCATTCTCTATACCAATGCCGAACTGACGGCGAAGACAGGTCACATCGGCGATTTCATGGTGACGGTTCGTCTGCAGGGCGCGGAGGATCTTTCCCTCAACGTGGGCGCGATCATTGTCTCGACAGGATTCACGCCCTACGAACCCCGCGATCGGCGAATATGGCTGGGGCATGCCCGGCGTGGTCACCCTGAAGGACTTTCGCCAGATGCTCGAGGCCGGCGACGGCCCGTTGACCTACAACGGAAAGCCGGTCCGGGATGTCGGCTTCATCTACTGTGTCGGCAGTCGCCAGACGCAAAGCGACGCCTGCCCGGAGCCCAACACCCATTGCTCGCGGTTCTGCTGCATGGCCACGGCTTACACCGGCAGCCTGCTGCACGAACTCGAAAAGAAAACCGGCCAAACCATCAACCAGTACCACCTCTATCGCGACGTCCGCACCTACGGGCGCCTCGAGACCGTCTATTCGAATGCCCGCGCCGATGGAGCGCTCTTCCTGCGTTGGGATCCGAAAGAACCGCCGCGGGTGGAGCAGGGCGACGGCCGCCTTGCCATCAAGGTCAAAGACACGCTGTTGGGCGAAGAAGAGTTGGAGATCGGCGCCGACCTGGTGGTGCTCGCAACCGGCATGACTCCCCGAAAGAACGACTCGCTCAACGATGTGCTGAAGGTGCCGAAGAGCAAAGACGGGTTCTACAACGAGATTCACATCAAGTTGCGACCGGTCGAAACCGCCATTGACGGCGTATGCATCGCCGGAACCGCCCAAGGCCCCAAGAACCTTTCGGAAAGCGTTGCATCATCCCTCGCAGCCGTCGCCAGGACCGGCGCGCTACTGAAAAAGGGCTACGTGAACCTGGAGCCGCTCGTCGCGAAAATCGACACGACCAAATGCGTTTGGTGCGGCGAATGCCTCAAGGCCTGCCCGTATGGCGCAATTGAACGCAATGTTATGCGACGGGAAGGAAGTGGCCATGGTTATCGAGTCTTCATGCAAGGGAGAAGGGGCTTGCGTTCCGATCTGCGCGCGGGACGCCATCGATATCGAGGGCTTCCGGGATGACCAGATCGTTGCCATGATCGATGCGAGCCTAAGGGAGGCGGTGAGCGGCATGAGCAATACTCAGACGACGAGATTGCGGGATATGCTCGATATCGCTCAAGACGAAATGATCATGAGGGACCGCATCGCAGGCATACTCGAACAGGGCCCAAAGACAATTCCCGAAATGGCTGAGACCCTTGGTTACTCATCCCGGGAAGTGACGGTTTGGCTTTTCGGTATGCGCCGCTATGGCATGGTCGAAGAAATCGGTCGTGCGGATGTCGACGGGTACTTCCAATATGAACTCGCCAAGCGGCATTAGTTTTGCTCCCGCGTGAGCCGGCGATGAGGATAACATAATGACAGAGCGTCATCGGAATTGGCGGCCCGCTTGAAGAAAGCCGATGGATTCGACGCCGGGGCGTGCTTCCACTGTGGGACATGCTCGGCGCTCTGTCCGCTTGAGTACAAGATCCTTCCCCGGAAACTGTTCCGTGAGGTCATGCTCGGACTTGAAGATGCGGTCCGCGCCAACATCCCGGCGATCTTCTCCTGTCTGCTGTGCCGCCTGTGCGAGGAGAACTGTCCGTCGGGCGTGCATATCGCGGAGAACATGCGCACACTCCGTGTCCTGATCAACCGGGAAGAGTTCGGCCTGAACTAGGAAGATTGTGGTATGCCCATACCGATTGCACCTATTCTGGGAATTTTCGCCGATAATCTGCGCAAGCGCGGCAGTGTTCTGCCGCTGTCGAAGCGGACGGCTACGGGTTGGGCCCGCGGGCTCAATCTGCCACGTGGCGGCGAAACGGTCCTCTACACCGGGCACATGTATCAGATGGTGCCCGCCATTGACGCCATGTCTTCTCAGCTGGCCTTGCTCGAAAACTCGTTTCTGACGCGGTTCTTCGGCATTGGCCGTCTGATGAACAAGTTCATCAACCTGTCCTTCTTCATGGGCCTCACCGCGTCGCCGAAAAAAATGCGGCATTCCAACGAGGTATTGCGCGACATTGTCGGGCTGCTTCGCGGCGCGGGGGTCGAGTTTGGCTATCTGTACGAAGACGAGTTCTACGCCGGCGCACTCCTTTATGACGACGGACTGGACGACGCCTTCGGCGAACATGCCCGCCGTGTGGCGGCGCATCTGAAGAAGCTCGCGATCCGGCGCCTGATCACCGTGGATCCGCACACGACCAACATGTTGCGCGAGGTGTACCCGCGTTTCGTCAAGGACTACGATATCGAGGTCAAGAGCTACCTGGAAGTGCTGGCCGAGACGCATCCGGAGGCCACAGAACCGGCAAACGGGGAAGTCGTGGTTCACGATTCCTGTATCTACGCGCGCTACGAGAATATTCGTGATCAACCGCGTGAACTGTTGCGGGCAGCGGGACTCTCCGTGCGGGAGCCGAAACAATTCGGCAAGTCAACCCATTGCTGCGGTGGACCGCTCGAGTCGCTTTTCCCGGCCGAGGCGCATCGAATTTCCGGAAATCGCGTGGCGCAACTCGAAGCCGAGGGGAAGAACGTGGTCACCATGTGCCCGTTCTGCTGGGTGAACCTCAGCAAGGCCGCCGGGGACAGGCTTGTCGTCAACGACATCGCCAGCACCCTGGTCGCCAGCCGTCGGCAGGCATTGTCGAGCAGCTAGCCGAGGCCCTCTGACGAGCGAACACGATCTACGCTGAGTGGCCGGATATCTGATGTGCGCATGGCTGCGCTCGGCCTCAGACGATGACGCCGTTCGCCCGGAATATCTGCCCGGCGACTTGGCCGCTAAGTCCTCGCCCCTCCAAGTCCCCGAGACGCTCCTCGCCTGGGCCAAGGCCGAGCGCCGCTATCAGACGGGACTTTCCATGATTCCAAATGGAGCGCCAATGTTCGACTCTCGTGTCCTCCGGAGGCTGCCGAGCAGAAACTGAAAGCAAACAAATGGAAAAATCAAGATGAACGACGGCCAGAATAACGATCAACTTCTGAAAGACCTGTTGAAGCGGGTGGAAGCTCTCGAGCGCGGGGCGCCCAAAGATCAACTGACTCTTGGTGTTATAAGCGGTGATCTCGAACGTACGATGTTTGCGTTCATCATCGCACTGGGAGCGACAGCCTTCGACATGGAGGTTGAAATGGTCTTCACGGGAAGGGGCACAGCGGCTCTGCGTGACCCGAAAAAGATCAAAAAGAACCTGGCGGATCTGGAACCGTCAGGAATCAAGTTTGATTTGCAGAAGCACGGGGCAATGTCCCTCGAAGAACTCATACAACTGGCCGGTGAGGCCGGGGTGCGGATCACTGTCTGCAACCTGCCGATGGACCTCATGGAGATCACCCGCGAAGAGCTGATCGACTACCCGCACCTGACCTTTGCCGGTGTTGCCGCCCTTATCGAGATGTGCAGCCAGTCGAAACAATGCTGGTTTATGTAAAGGGGTCCGTTCCGAGCCTCTCTCGAACGTCAACGGAGGCGGCGGCCCCTGGATCGCCGCGTCGCTCACTCATCGCGACGTCAATCGCCGGCTGCCCGTGGACAAATTTGCACACCAGCACTCTGAGCGTCGGTGGTCTTGGGCCGTGCGAAGGTCCGCGTCGCCTCACGCCGCGCGCCGGGCCGGCGCTTCGACCGTCATCCGGATGGCGTCGGCGAGCGCCTTGGCCTCTTCGGTCGGGCGGCCGGGCGCGTGGATGAGGCCCATGCGAGTCAGCGGCAGTTCGGGCAGGCCCTGATCGGGGCCGAGGATGCGCAAGCCTTCGCCGACCATCGAGGCGGGCAGGGTGGTCACGGCGAGCCCGGCGCGGACCACCGTTCCGATGGCGCTGTAGTTCTTGGAAAAGAACAGGCCGCGCGCCGGGCGGGACGCCGCGGCGAGCGCCTCGTCCGCTTCGCGCCGCCAGAGACACGTGGTCGCGCCGAGCGCCAGCGGGATCGGCGCGCCGTCCTCGACCCGGAAACGCTCCGAGGCCGCCCAGACGAGCGGCTGCTCGACCAGGAGTTCAAACCCCCTGAGGCCCGGATGATCGGTGACCAGCGCGAGTTCGAGCGCGCCGGCGGAAACCTGCGCGGCGAGCTCCGGCGAACCCTCGCAGACCACCGACACCTCGACCAGCGGATGGCGGCGGGTGAAGCGGCCGAGAATCTCGGCGAGGAACGATTCGGCGTAGTCGTCCGGGATGCCGAGCCTGACCGCGCCGCGCAGGCCCTTTCGCGACAGCGCGGCCACGGCCCCGGCCTCGGCCTGGATGATCCGGCGGGCGAAGTCGATCAGGGCTTCGCCCTCGGCGGTGATCCGGGCGCCGCGGCCCTGTTTGACGAACAGGGCGCAGCCGAGCTGCTCCTCGAGCCGGCGGATATGCATAGAGACCGCGGACTGGGTCTTGTGGACGCGCTCTGCGGCCTTGGTGAACGAGCCCGAATCCACGATGGCGAGGAACGAGCGCAGCTGGTCGGTGTCGAGCATGGGCGATTCATTCGATTCCGTGATCGATAACTTTAATAACATTCGTTGGACCGATCAATAGGCAAAGAGTAGGTTGCGGCAGTTCCGAAATCGACTCGTTTTCCTCGGCGCCGCGCCGGCGGCGCCGGACGGTTTTTATTGTTTGCTCGGAGAGTACCGATGATGTCGTCCTTCACCCGTCAGGCCTCCCACGGAGCCGCGGCGCTCAGGCGCGCCCTCTCCTGGCCTTCGCGCGTCAGCGCGGCGCGCAGGGCGATGAGGCAGCTTGCCCGCATGTCGGACTACGAACTGCGCGACATCGGCCTCGTCCGGCAGGATATCGTCGACGCCAGCATGCTTGGATCCGACGACGATCCATCCGCGATGCTGGCGCGTCGGCGCGCCTCGCGCGACCGCTTCGCCCCGCGGGATCGGGCGGCCTGAAGAATCGCGGCCGGCCCCTCCCCAAAGGCGGCGAAACGGTCTACCAAGCCAGACCGCGCACGCCCAAACCGGAGGGAACCCATGACCGCGCCATCGGCCGCCCCAGGCGTCCAAGTCCACGCCAGTCCGAGCGTCCGGCAGGCGGAAATCCTGACTGGCGACGCGCTGGCGTTTCTCGCCGACCTGCATCGCCGCTTCAATGCGCGGCGGCTCGAACTGCTCGCGCGGCGGATGGAGCGGCAGAAGCTGTTCGACGCCGGCCAGCTGCCGCATTTCCTGACCGAAACGAAAGCCGTCCGCGATGGCGACTGGACGGTCGCGCCGATCCCGGCCGACCTCCTCGACCGAAGGGTCGAGATCACCGGACCGGTCGACCGCAAGATGATCGTCAACGCGCTGAACTCGGGCGCGAAGGTGTTCATGGCCGACTTCGAGGACGCCTCCTCGCCGATGTGGGCCAACATGATCGAGGGCCAGGCGAACCTGAAGGACCGCTGGGCGGGAACGCTCGACTTCACCGACCCGTCGACCGGCAAGGATTACGCGATCAGGAGCAACCCGGCGGCGCTGATGGTGCGGCCGCGCGGTTGGCATCTGCCGGAGCGGCACGTGACGGTCGATGGCCGGGAAATGTCCGGCGCGCTGTTCGACTTCGGTCTCAATGTCTTTCACTGCGCCAAGGTGCAAATGGCTCAGGGCGCGACGCCGGCCTTCTATCTGCCGAAGATGGAAAGCCACCTCGAGGCGCGCCTGTGGAACGAGGTTTTCACGCACGCCGAATCGACGCTCGGCGTCCCGCACGGCGCGTTCAAGGCGACGGTGCTGATCGAGACGCTGCCGGCCGCGTTCGAGATGGATGAAATCCTGCATGAATTGCGCGAGCACATCGTCGGGCTCAATTGCGGCCGCTGGGACTACATCTTCTCCTTCATCAAGCGGCTCGGCAAGAACCGCGCCTTACTCACGCCCGACCGCTCGGTGATGACGATGGGCCAGGCGTTCCTCAACGCCTATTCGCTACTTCTGATCAAGACCTGCCATCGCCGCGGCGCCTTCGCCATGGGTGGAATGGCGGCGCAGATCCCGGTCAAGGGCGATGCGCGCGCCAACGAGACCGCCTTCGCCAAGGTGCGGGCCGACAAGGAGCGCGAGGCGGGCAACGGTCACGACGGCACCTGGGTCGCCCATCCCGACCTCGTGCCGATCGCCAAAGAGGTGTTCGACCGGCTGATGCCGCAGGCCAACCAACTCGACGTGCTGCGCGACGACGTGCAGGTGACCGCGGCCGACCTCGTCAAGATGCACGAGGGCAAGCGGACGGAGGACGGCCTGCGCGAGAACATCCGCGTCGGCGTGCAATATATCGAGGCGTGGCTGCGCGGGCGCGGCGCGGTGCCGATCTACAACCTGATGGAGGACGCCGCGACGGCGGAAATCTCGCGCGCCCAGGTCTGGCAGTGGATCCACCTCAGGGCGAAGCTCGACGACGGCCGTGAAGTCAACCCCGAGATGTTCAAGACCGCGCTCTCCGGCGAGATGGAACGCGTCCGGGGCGAGGTCGGAGCGGCCGCCTACGACGGGGGACGGTTCCCCGAGGCGATCCGGCTCTTCTCCGACATGTCGCTCGCGCCCGCGTTCGAGGAGTTCCTGACCCTGCCGGCGTACAGGCTGATCGACTGAAGACGTCAGCCGCCGCTCTGCTTTTGCCCGGTCTTGTGGCGCGCGCGGGCGCCCGCAGGGCTGGCCTCCGTCAGATCGCGCCGTCCGGCGCCGGTTGCTGCTTGCCGTTTCTTGCTGTTGCGTCCCTGATGTCCGCGAAACAGGGATTTCGAATTCCCTGTTCCCGCGAAAAAATACCCTGTTCCCGGGGGAGCAGGGTATGCGCATGCAGCGCGTTGGAATCATGAATGATCTTCGAGCGCCCGACGCGCCGGGTTGGCCTCTTCGGGCCTGAAAACGAGAGGTTCCCTGCTAACCGAAGTTAGCCGATTCGCGGCCGCGGCGACATTTTTTCACCGTCGCGCGATCGCGCAAGCGATTGATATTGCTTGTGCGCGATACGGAGGATCGGTCGAAAACGGCTGTAGTGCCGACCAAGGGTATTTTCTTGGGCTTCGATCTGTGAACAATGCCGTGCCGTCATGTTTTTGCGCGCCAAGATTCGCAAGAAGGACGGCAAGAGGCGCCGCTACTGGAGCGTGGTCGAAACGAAGCGCGTAGCCGGCGGGCGGGTCGTTCAGAAGCACGTTCTTCACCTCGGCGAGATCAACGACTCGCAGGAACTGGCGTGGCGGCGGTCGATCGAGGTGCTGGACAAAGAGGCCGATCGGCCGAAGACGCTGGCGTTGTTTCCCGAAGACCGCTGCGCGGAGACTTTGCCGGACGCGTCGATCGTTCGACTGAAGCTGTCGCAATTGCGGCTGTGCCGGCCGCGGCAATGGGGCGCCTGCTGGCTCGCGCTTTCGCTTTGGGAGGAGCTTCGGCTTGACCGGTTCTGGTCGGAGCGCCTACCGGCGAGCCGCAAGGGCACGCGCTGGGACCAGGAGCTTTTCGTCCTGGTCGCCTACCGATTGCTGGCGCCGGGCAGCGAGTGGCGGCTGCATCGGGAGTGGTTCGAGCGGACCGCGTTGGCCGATCTCATGGGCGGCGATTTCGGGCTCGCCGAGATCCACAAGCTCTATCGCTGTCACGATCGGCTTTTGAAGCACAAGGAGGCGCTGTTCGAGCACCTCACGGAGCGTTGGCGCGACCTGTTCGCCGCGCGCTTCGATCTGCTGCTCTACGATCTGACCAGCACGTATTTCGAGGCCGAGCCGCCGTTCGCCGAGGGCGACAAACGACGCTTCGGCTATTCGCGCGACCATCGGCCCGACTGCGTGCAGGTTGTGATTGCGCTGGTGGTCACGCCCGAGGGTCTGCCGCTCGCCTACGAGGTTCTGTCGGGGAACACGTCGGACAAGACGACGCTGCGGGATTTTCTGGGCAAGATCGAACGGCAATACGGCAAAGCCAGGCGGGTCTGGGTGATGGATCGCGGCATTCCCACCGAGGAAACGCTCGCCGAGATGCGTGCGGCCGATCCGCCCGTGTCGTATTTGGTCGGCGTGCCGAAGGGACGCCTGAGCCGGCTCGAGCGCGCCCTCGTCGGCAAGCCCTGGCAGGAGGCTCGCCCCGGCGTCGAGGTCAAGCTGTTGCCCCAGGACGGCGAACTCTACGTGTTCGCCCAGAGCCTCGACAGGGTCGCCAAGGAGCGCAGCATGCGCCGGCGGCAACTGAAAGGGCTATGGGGGCGGCTGAAAGAGCTGAACAGGATGTCCGTCAATCTGACGCGCGACGACCTGCTGATCAAACTCGGACAGGCCAAAGCCAAGTGGCCGGGCGGATGGCGGCTGGTCGAGGTCGAGGTCGAGGTCGACCCGGAGCGGGCCGCGTTCCAATATGCGCTCGATCGCAAGAAACTGCGGCAGGCGCGCCGGCGCGAAGGACGCTATCTCCTGCGCAGCAATCTGACCGAGGGCGATCCCGCCGCCCTGTGGGGCTACTACCTCCAGCTGGTCCAGGTAGAGGAGGCGTTTCGAACGCTCAAAGGCGACCTCGCCGTCCGCCCGATCCACCATCAGGAACAGGAGCGCATCGAGGCGCACATCTTCATCGCCTTCCTCGCCTATTGTCTGCACGTCACCCTCGGGCGTCGCCTGAAAGGGCTCGCGCCGGGCCTGACCCCGCGCAGCGTGTTCGAGAAATTCGCCGCTGTGCAGATGATCGACGTCCACATCCCGACCGCCGACGGCCGCCAATTGCAGCTGACCCGTTACACCCAGCCCGAGCCCGAGCTGGCGCTCCTCCTCCACCGCCTCAAACTCGACCTGCCCGACCAGCCGCCCCCCAAAATCACCTCGCCTCAGGCCGCCGCGGCGCTCCCCCTGTAGTGCCGACCTTCCGGGGGGCCGCTCAACGTTTTCAACGTGTTCCAACCGCTGACCCTGCCCAATCGGCTAACTTCGGCTAAATTGCCTGTTCTTTCGCCGGATCAGGGAATGAACACAGAATTTGCCGGGCTCCCGCGCAGGAAAGCGCGCCATTCGCCGGAATCGCGATCGCGGGCGGAATGGGCGAACCGCCGATCGCAGGGCCGACCGCGCCGCCGTCGCCGACCTGCGCGATGAGGGGCCAACCCGAGCCCGAGACCGCTGCGACCGCATCGCCATCTCGAGGCTTCCCGGCGCTGGCCCGCGCGTATTCGCAAGCGCGATTGACTTCCGGAACTCGCTCAGACTATATGCGCCCCGCTCCAGCGCGGCGGCGACGCCGCGCTTTTGGTTTTGCGCGTCGTGCGCATCGAAGCCTCAAATCCGAGCGATCGCCCGCGGCTCCTCCAGAGCCGCTATTCTGGTCCACTGCAAAAAGCCGGCCGCGCGTGAACCTGCGCAACGAGCCGGGCGGAACACGGGAAAGAACGATGTTCGCAGTCATCAAGACCGGCGGCAAGCAATACACGGTCGCCGCCGACAAAAAAATCACCGTCATGGCGCTGCCCGGAGAGGCCGGCGAGCAGGTGGTGTTCAACGACGTTCTCGCGCTGTTCGACGGCGAGACCAATCGGGTCGGCGCGCCGCATGTCGCGGGCGCGAGCGTCGTCGGCGAAATCGTCGAGCAGACACGCGGGCCTAAGGTCATCGCCTTCAAGAAGCGCCGGCGGAAGAATTCGAAGCGCAAGCGCGGCCATCGGCAGGATCTGACCGTGGTCAGGATCACCGGCGTCCAGGCGGGCGCCTGACGGGCCGGCGGCCAGTGGGAGATTCCCACGCAGGGCCGCTTGCGCTATAGTGGAAGCAATCACGCCGCCGCGGCGGCGTACAGGGTTTCGGAGCAAGAGTCATGGCCCACAAGAAAGCAGGCGGCTCGTCGCGCAACGGCCGCGATTCGGACGGTCGGCGCCTCGGCGTCAAGAAGTTCGGCGGCGAGCGGGTCGTCGGAGGCAATATTCTCGTGCGTCAGCGCGGCACAAAATTCCACGCCGGCCGCAATGTCGGCATGGGCACGGACCATACGCTGTTCGCCACCGCCGCCGGCGAGGTCCGATTCGAGACCAAAGGCGACGGTCGCCAATATGTAACGGTACGAATTCAACAAGCAGCAGCAGAATAGGGCGGGGCGATCAGCGAGAACCCCGCTCCGGCGACCAGCCCCGCGGACGTTCTCGAAACTTACCGAACAAGCTTCGAGATGAGAGTGAAAGGCGAGATACCCTTTCATCCGTCCGGTAAGCCAGGCTTACGAAGGGGATGCGGCCGCCGCGTCTCCTTCTTCGTTTGAGGCCGCCCGGCTGGAGCTTCCATGTTTCCCGATCTTGCCAGAGATGACGTTTTCCGCCTCGAGACGGCGCGGCTTTGGCTGCGCTGGCCGCGTTCGTCCGACGATGCGGCGATCCACCGGTTCTGCAGCCTGTGGGACGTCGCCCGCTGGACGGCGCGCATACCGCACCCCTATCCCGCCGGATCGGCAGAGCGTTTCATCTACGCCGCGCGGGAAGCCAACGCCTCGGGGCGCGACCTGACGCTCGTGCTCGCGCCCAAGAAAGGCAGGCGCGACGTCCTCGGTTCGATCAGCCTGGAATCGCGGGGAACCGACCGTCTGTCGCTCGGGTTCGTCGTGGCCCCCGAATACTGGAACAGGGGCCTGGCGACCGAGGCGGCCCGCGCGATGGTCAAAGCCGGCTTCAGCCTGACCCCGGCGGTCGAGATCCTCTCCAGCGCCTCGATTGAAAACCCCGCTTCCCGCCGGGTCCTGGACAAATGCGGATTCGAGCTCGTCTCGACCGGGCCGAGGGGCGCGCCGGCGCGCGGAGGGTTCATCGAGAGCCACAATTTCCGCCTGACGCGCAGGGTCTGGACCGAGGCGCTCGCCGCGCGGCGTTCGGAGCTCGCCTTCAGGGCGGCTCATTCCGGCGAACGGGCATGAAGTTTCTCGATCAGGCCCGGGTCTACATTCGCTCCGGCGACGGAGGCGCGGGCTGCGTCTCCTTTCGCCGGGAGAAATTCATCGAGTTCGGCGGCCCGGACGGCGGCGACGGCGGCCGAGGCGGCGACGTGGTCGTCGAATGCGCCGACGGCCTCAATACGCTGATCGACTTCCGCTACCAGCAGCACTTCAAGGCCAAGACCGGCGTCCACGGAATGGGCAAGAACCGGGCCGGCGGGCGCGGCGCCGACGCTGTGCTGAAGGTTCCGGTCGGCACCCAGGTGTTCGATGAGGAAACCGGGGCGTTGATCGCCGATCTCACCAGGGAAGGACAGCGCGCCGTCGTGGCCAAGGGCGGCAACGGCGGCTTCGGCAACGCCCATTTCACCACCTCGACCAATCGCGCGCCGCGCCGCGCCAATCCGGGCCAGCCGGGAAGCGAGCGCACGCTCGTCCTGCGCCTCAAGCTGATCGCGGATGCCGGGCTCGTCGGGCTGCCCAACGCGGGCAAGTCGACGTTCCTCGCCGCCGTCTCCGCCGCCAAGCCGAAAATCGCCGACTATCCGTTCACCACGCTCCATCCTGGCCTCGGCGTCGTGCGCATCGACGATCGCGAGTTCGTTCTCGCGGACATTCCAGGCCTGATCGAGGGCGCGCACGAGGGCCACGGCCTCGGCGACCGCTTCCTCGGCCACGTCGAGCGCTGCGGCGCGCTGTTGCATCTCGTCGACGCCACAGGCGCCAACGCCGGCGCGGACTACCGCACGATTCGGCGGGAGCTCGCCGCCTACGGCGAAGGGCTCGGAGCGAAAGCGGAGATCGTCTGTCTGTCGAAGGTCGACGCCGTCGACGAACAGGCTTTGGCGAATCAGCTCGAAAGGCTCAAACGAGCGATCCGGTCCCACGGGCCGCCGCTCGCCGAGCGGGAAAAGCCAGCCAGACCGCTGCTGCTGTCCGCGGCGACCCGGCGCGGCGTGACCGAGACCTTGCGGGCGACGATCGACGCGGTCGAAAAGAACCGCGAGAGGCCGACGGCGTTTGCCGAACGCGGCGCATAACGACGCGCGCCGCCGCCTGACGCCGACGCGGACGGCGCAGCCCGTCGCGCCGGCAAGCGCTTCGACCAAGATTTGTCGGCGCCAGAGGATGTTACCGGCCTGTCGCCTTGAGCGCATCGTCGAGGCGCGGATAGACGCGGCGCGCATTGGTTTCATAAACCTTGCGCCGATCCTCGGGCGTCAGGTTCAGGGTCGCTTCGACGTAGCGCCTGGTGTCGTCGTAATGATGCCCGGTTTCGGGATCGATCCCGCGCACCGCGCCGATCATTTCGCTCGCGAATAGGATATTGTCGACCGGGATCACTTTGGTCAGAAGGTCGACGCCCGGCTGATGATAGACGCAGGTGTCGAAGAACACGTTCCTGAGCAGGTGCTCTTTGAGCAGCGGCTTCTTCAGTTCCTGCGCTAGCCCCCGGTAGCGACCCCAGTGATAGGGGGCGGCGCCGCCGCCATGCGGTACGACGAAGCGCAGCGTCGGGAAATCCTTGAAGAGGTCGCCCTGGATGAATTGCATCACGGCCGTCGTGTCGGCATTGATGTAATGGGCGCCGGTGGTGTGGAAGCAGGCGTTGCAACTCGTCGAGACATGCACCATCGCCGGGATGTCGTACTCGACCATCTTTTCATAGATCGGATACCAGTGCCGGTCGGTCAGTGGCGGGCTTGTCCAGTGCCCGCCCGAGGGATCGGGGTTGAGGTTGATCCCGACAAATCCGTAATCCTTCACGCAGCGCTCGAGCTCGGGAATGCAGGTCTTCGGATCGACGCCGGGGCTCTGCGGCAGCATTGCCGCGCCGGCGAAGTTGTCGGGAAACAGTTTTGACACACGATGGATCAGTTCGTTGCAGACCGAGGCCCAGGTCGAGCTGACGGAAAAGTCGCCGATGTGATGAGCCATAAAGCTGGCGCGCGGGGAAAAGATCGTGAGGTCCGCGCCGCGCTCCTTCATGAACTTGAGCTGGTTCGCGTCGATCGACTCGCGCAGTTCCTCGTCGGTGATCCTGAGATCCGCGACCCTCGGCCTCGCGGCGGGATCCTTGATGCCGGCGACCTGCTGATTGCGCCACGCCTCTAGAGCCTTGGGAGCGGTGGTGTAATGGCCGTGGCAGTCGATAATCATCGGCAAGCCTCCTTACGGGTCAAACTCGCTCATCAACGCGGATCTATGCGGGCTCCATGCCGTAACGCAGTTTCGCGTCAGTCGCTTCAGGCGAAGCCATGTAGGCGACGAAAGCCCTTGCAGCCTCGCTTTCACGAGAGGCGGCCGACACGCCGGCCGAGAACACGGTCACCGACTGAATCTCGGGCGGCAGCAAACCTGCGACCTCAATACCCGGTTGACCGATCAGTTCGCTCAATTGCTGAAAACCGAGGTCGGCCTCGCCGCGCGCGACCAGACTCGCCACCGGGACGCCCGGCGGAGCCGTCAGGGCGCGCTGCAACACCGTTTCAGCCAAGCCCCACTTTTCGCACAGAGTTTCCAGGTAATCGCCGCTCGGGCCAGTCGAATAGCAAATTCTTCTCGCCTCGATCATCGCGCGCCTGACGGCCCGTTCGCTTTCGACGCCCGGCCGCCGTGAGCCGGCGGGGACGGCGATCGCGATCTCCGACCTGGCGAAATCCCTTATGCTGCCTTTGGCGATAAGGTTTTCCGCTTCAAGATTGCTCATCACCTTCGACGCTAGCGCCACGACGTCTGTAGGGTCGCCGGCCCGCACCAGCTTCGCCGCTTCGACTCCACCCATCGATCGGAATTCGACCTGGACCCCTTTGAGCAGCTCGTAGTTTCGGGCGAGATCGGCAAGAATATGTCGCGTCGCCATCGACGACAGGCCGGTGACCAGACGACTCATGCCCGTCTCCGCGCCGGACCGCTATGAGAATCGGAGTTGGCGGGCGGCTGAACAGAGCCGAACATGTGGGCGTTTCCTTCCTTGCCGCCGAGGCTATCACGCACGGCGAAGCGGCGCGAACATGCACGCTCGCGCGGAAGGGGATTTTATCCGAGGACGATCCCGCCGCAAGTCACGCCGCCTCCAGCGCCATCATGCCCCCCGCGGTGTTGCTGATCCGAATTTGGTAGTTGCTGTGGACCTTGCGCACCGGACCGGGGATAGCCGCGCGGGCGGCGAGCCAGTTCAGGAGCTCGACCCCCTGGATTCCGGTCTGCTCGACCAGCTCGATAATGCTGTATTGGGCGGCCCATTCCGGATCGACCGCCATGCTCGCCATGAACTTGAGATCGAACGGTTTGTTGATGAAGCCAGCGGGCTGGCCGTCGAGTTGGTGGCTCAGGCCTCCCGAGCCGATCATCACGACTTTTGCGTCGCTCTTCCAAGCCGAGACGGCTTCACCGACCGCCTTGCCCAACGCCACGCACCGCTTTGCGCTCGGCAGCGGAAACTGCACGGTGTTGATGCAGACCGGAACCGCCAGCGGTCCATCGCCGTCGGGCCAGAAGAGCTTGAGCGGCAGGGTGAAGGCGTGATCGACGAGCATCTCCTGGCAAGTGACGATGTCGAATTCGCGCTCGACCAGGTGATTGATGACTGCCCAGGAAAGATCGGGAATTCCCCTGAACGGCGGCAGCGTCGGTATACCCCAGCCCTCGTCGTCGTTACGATATTCCGGCGCCGCGCCGACGGCGAAGGTCGGCATCTTGTCGAGAAAGAAGTTGAGGCCGTGGTCGTTGTAGAAGATCACGGCGACGTCTGGCTTCTGCCTTTTCAGCCAGTCGCGCGCCGGCCCGAAGCCATCAAAGAAGGGCTTCCAGTAAGGCTCCTGCTCGAGCTTCCTGGCGACGGCGGGAATGTGCGCCGTCGCGAGGCCGCCGATGATCCTGGCCATGGGGCTTCTCCTCTCGTCACATCGTTTCGGGCTGGTCGTTCTGGGCGACGAGACGCGCCTTGAACGCCTCCTTGGTCGTGCCGGTCTGGGCGGCGCCCAAGTCCTGCACGTCGAGGCCGAGGATGCCGGCGAATTTGGCGAGATAATAGACGTTTCCCCCCGCGGCGAGGAGCCCGAGCACGTCGCGGGTTCTTATCGCCGCCGCCTGAGTTTCGTTGAGGCCGTAGGCGAGCATGTAGGCCTCCTCGTCGGAGCGGAACGCCTCGCGATTCGCCGCGCTGTTGAACGAGAAACACATCTTGTTGAGGGCGTAGCTCTTCTGCGCCATGGCGCCGTCGAATCGAACGGGGTCGTGCCGAATATTTTCCTGGACTCGGGCAAGGCGTTCCTCCCATCGGCATTTATCGCACCTTTCCGATAGGGGGGCGTTGCCTAAGATACACGGCGGAACATCAACATTTGCATGAGCAGTTTCGATTGGTCGGACCTCGACGCCCGACCGCTGCGCGTGTTGGTCGCGATCGAGGAGACAGGCTCGATCACCTCCGCGGCCCATCGGCCGGGCGTCAGCCAGTCAGCGGTCAGCCATCTCGTCAACAAGCTCAGGGCGATTGTGGGAGACGCGCTGTTCGTCAAGGCGGGCCGCGGCATCGTCGTCACCGCGCGCGCCGAAGCGTTGGCGAAGAAGGCGCCCGAGATCCTGCGCGACATCGAACGCTTCGCGGCCCGGGACGTATTCGATCCGGCGCGATGGATTACGGTCTTCACCATCGCGGCCAACGATCTTCAGCGCGACGCGCTCCTCCCGGCGCTGCTCATTCGGCTGCGCGCGCAGGCGCCCGGCGTCACGCTTCGGGTATTTCCTTCGAACGTACCGACCCCGGAAATGCTGCGCGACGAACGGTGCCATCCTCGTCGTGAGCCCGCGACCGCCGGAAGCGGCGGACGTCATGCAGAAGCGCCTGTTCGAGGACAGCTATCGCGTGTTCTATGATCCGGCGTGCCGACGCGCGCCGCGCACCAGAGCCGAATATCTCGCCTCCGACCATGTGACGGTCGTCTATGAGCCGCGGCGCGCGCTGGATCTCGACGCGCAGCTCGCCGCGAGCGGCATCGAGAGGCGCTTCGTCGTCACAGTTCCCGGATTCGCCGGAGCGACCGCCTTCCTGCGCGGCGGAGACCTCATCGCCACCGCGCCGAGCCTGCTGCGGTTCGGGCTTTTTTTGCGGTCTCGCCGACGCTCCGCCGCCGATCGACTGTCCCAAGCTGCCGATGTATATGATCTGGAGCCGGCGCGACCACGAGGATCCTGGCCATTGCTGGCTGCGCGACCAGTTGGAGACGATCGCACGGCCGGTGGCGGCGCGCGCAAAGAAGGTCGTTACACCAGGCGTGGGCCGGCCGCGTCGGGTCGAAGACGAGGGATGGCGTCCAAGCGAAGGCCGCCCCCGCAAAGACGAGGAAACCCGCGAAGGAGTTTCAACGAAGTGAAAGTTCAGGTCTGCATCATCGGGGGCGGCCCGTCCGGCCTGCTCCTCTCCCAGCTTCTGCATCTCAAGGGCGTCGACAACGTCGTGCTCGAAAAGCAGAGCCGCGAATACGTGCTCGGGCGCATTCGCGCGGGGGTTCTCGAGCATGGTTTCGCCGAACTGATGCGCGAGGCTCAGTGCGGCGACCGCATGGATCGGGAAGGCGAGATCCACAAGGGCGTCTTCATCGCTCACGACGGCGTGCTGGACAGGATCGACCTTGACGAGCACTCAGGCGGAAACTCCGTTGTCGTCTACGGACAGACGGAGCTTACCCGCGATCTGTACGACGCGCGGGACCGTCTAAACGGAAAGATCCTGCATAACGTCGAGGATGTCGCGCTGCACGAACTCAATTCCGACGCGCCCTTCGTGACCTATCGCGCCGGCGATGAGATCGTGCGGGTCAATTGCGAATACGTGATCGGCGCCGACGGGTTTCACGGCGTCAGCCGCAAATCGATGCCCAAGGAGGTATTGCGCGAATACGAACGCGTTTATCCGTTCGGCTGGCTCGGCGTGCTTTCCCGCACCAAGCCGGTGTCACCCGAGCTGATCTACAGCGCGCACCAGCGCGGCTTTGCGCTGTGTTCGCTGCGGTCCCAGGTCCTAAGCCGCTACTACATCCAGGTTTCGCTCGAGGATTCGGTCGAGAATTGGTCCGACGCCGCCTTTTGGGATGAACTCAGGCGGCGGCTTCCCGAAAGAGTCGCCTCGGCCATGATCACGGGGCCGTCCATCGAGAAGAGCATCGCCCCCTTGCGCAGTTTCGTGGCCGAACCGATGCGTTTCGGCCGTCTGTTTCTGGCTGGAGACGCCGCCCATATCGTGCCGCCGACAGGCGCCCGCGGCCTCAACAGCGCGGCTTCTGACATCTACTATCTTTATCATGCGATGATCGATCACTATCAGAAAGGGAACGACCGAGGACTGGACAGCTATTCGGACAGGGCGCTCGCGCGCGTCTGGAAGGCGCAGCGCTTTTCCTGGTGGATGACGCTGATGCTGCACAAGTTCCCGGGCAACTCGCCCTACGAGGACAAATTGCAGGAGACCGAACTCGCTTATCTCCTCTCATCCGAGAAGGCGCTCGGCTCGTTCGCCGAGAACTACGTCGGCCTGCCTTTCTGAGTCGAGGGGGACGCTGATGGCGAACGCCACCATCGCCGCCGGCGCAATCGCTTTCATCGGCTTCGGGGAGGCGGCCCGCGCCTTTCTCGACGGCTGGCGAACCATTCCCGGCTTTCGCGCCCGGGTTTCGGCCTACGATATCAAGACCGACTCGCCCGACGCGGAGGTGCGGGCCGGCAAGCGCGCCGACTATGCCGCGGCCAAGGTGTTCGGCGCCTCAGCCGCGCCCGAGGCTGTCGCGGGCGCCGAAGCGATCTTCTCGGTCGTGACCGCCGATCAGGCGCACGAGGCCGCGGTCGCGGCGTTGCCGGGCGTCCAGCAGGGAGCTTTCTTCTTCGACTGCGATTCGTGCGCGCCGCAAACCAAGGAAAGAACCGCCGCCGAGGTCGACGCCGCAGGCGGCCGCTACGTCGACGTCGCCGTGATGGCGCCGGTCCATCCGCGTCTGCACCGCACTCCATTACTCATCAGCGGCCCCCACGCGCAGGCCGCCGCGCCGCTTCTTGCTTCACTCGACATGGCGGCCGAGATCCACGAAGGGCCGGTCGGTTCGTCGTCGGCGGTCAAGATGATCCGCTCGATCATGATGAAGGGGCTCGAGGCGCTGGTGTGCGAATGCGTGCTCGCCGGGCGCAAGGCGGGGGTCGTCGAGACGGTCCTTGATTTGCTCGACGACACCTATCCGGGCTTCGACTGGAGGAGGCGCTCGGCCTACATGCTCGAGAGGGTGATGACGCATGGTTTACGGCGCGCGGCGGAAATGCGCGAGGTCGCGCTGACCGTTGACCTGCTCGGGCTGGACGGGGCGATGTCGCGGGCCGCAGTTGGCTGGCAGCGGGCGGTTGGCGAGCTTGAGTTAGGCGCGACGGCCGAGGAGGCCGCGGACTACCGCGCGCTCGCCGACAGGATCCTGGGCTGCCTCGATGACAAGCGTCATCGCTGACGACCCGGGTGCGTGCTTCGCCACATCCGGTTGGGGGTGGATATCGTCGCGCCTTCGGTATTAGAAGAAGAGCAAGAATTGCTGGAACGGGAGGACGATATGATGATTTCCAAACGCTTGCTGGCAGCGGCCGCCCTGGGAGCGCTGCTGTCGGCGGCGCCGGCGCTGGCCGACGACAATACCGTCACTGTCGGCATGATTTTGCCAATGACCGGGCCATCCGCCTCGACGGGCAAGCAGGAACGCGCCGGCGCCGAACTTTACATCAAGGAGCACGGGGACACGGTCGCAGGCAAGAAAGTCGCGCTGGTGGTCAAGGACGACACCGGCGCGGCCGACGTCACCAAGCGCCTCGCCGAGGAGATGATCGGCAACGATCATGCGAACGTGCTGATGGGCTTCGGTCTGACGCCGCTTGCGCTCGCCGCGGCGCCCGTCGCGACCGAGGCGAAAGTGCCCGAGATCGTCACGGCGGCCGCGACCGCGATGATCACCGAGAAGTCGCCGTACGTCGTCCGCACGTCGTTCACCCTTCCCCAGGCGTCCGCGCCGATGGCGGACTGGGCGTTGAAGAACGGGATCAAGAAGGTCGTCACCATCGTCACCGACTACGGCCCTGGCGTCGACGCGGAGAAATGGTTCGGCGACACCTTCGAGAAAGGCGGCGGGACGATTACCCAGAAGATCCGCGTGCCGCTGAAGAACCCGGACTTCGCGCCATTCCTGCAGCGGGTCAAGGATGACAAGCCCGACGCCGTCTTCGTTTTCGTGCCGTCCGGCTTCGGCGCCATCTTCATGAAGGAATTCGTCGAACGCGGACTCGACAAGTCGGGAATCAAGCTGATCGGCACCGGCGACGTGACCGACGATGACCTTCTTGCTGACATCGGCGACTCGGCGCTCGGCGCCGTCACGACCCACCACTATTCGGCCGACCACGATTTGCCCGAGAACAAGGCGTTCGTCGCCGCCTTCGAGAAGGCCAATAACGGCATGCGACCGAATTTCATGGCGGTCGCCGCCTATGACGGAATGGCGCTCGTCTACAAGGCGCTGGAAAAGACCAAGGGTGACGCGAGCGGCGATGCGCTGATCGGCGCGATGAAAGGCATGAGCTGGATGAGCCCGCGCGGACCGGTTTCGATCGACCCCGCGACGCGCGACATCGTGCAGGACATCTATGTCCGCAAGGTCGAGAAGAAGGACGGTCAGCTCTACAACGTGGAGTTTGCGACGATCCTTCAGGTGAAGGACCCCTACAAGGCCGCCAAACACTAGGGCTCGATGACGTTTCGTCGGAGCAGCCATCCTTTCCCGCGAGCGGGAGGGGAAGAGGAGTGGGCCTCGAGGGCGGACGAATTCCCTGCCACCAGGGAAAAATGCAGCGAATTTCTTCCATTTCGGCCGATCCGACGAAAAACGGTCGCGAAAAGCTGAACGATTCGAGGCGGTTCCGGGAAAATTCCCTACGCGGTCGAACAGGGAATTAAATCGGCCGAGCAGGGAATGAAAGTTCCCTGTTCGGCCGAAAACAGGGACATCTCGCGTCTGAACGCGCAGCCTGCCCGAGCCTGAAGCGGCTGGCGGACAACGAGGCAAAATGCTGACGATCCTGTTCGATGGCGTCGCCTACGGCATGCTCCTGTTCGTGTTGGCGAGCGGGCTTTCCGTGACGCTCGGGCTGATGAATTTCATCAACCTCGCGCACGGGGTGTTCGCCATGCTCGGCGGCTATGTGACGGCGCTCCTGATGCAACGGGCGGGCGCGCCCTTCCTCGCCACATTGCCGGCCGCCTTTATCGTGCCGGGGATCCTCGGGGTCGTCCTCGAGCGCACGCTCTATCGTCGCCTGTACGGCGCAAGCCCCCTTGATCAGGTGCTGTTCACCATCGGCCTCGTGCTCATGGCGATGCCGATCGCCGATTTCCTGCTCGGCGACGAGGCGCGGCAAGTCGACGTGCCGGCCTGGCTGTCGGGCAGCTTGACGGTCCACGGCGTCGGAATCAGCCGCTATCGCCTGTTCATCATCGTGGTGTGCGGGGCGATCGCCGCGGCCCTCCAGCTCTTTCTCGTCAGGACGCGCTTCGGCTCCCAGCTCCGTGCGGCGGTGGACGACGCGCGTGTCGCCGACGGACTGGGGATCGACGTGGACCGGATCTTCGCGGTCGCCTTCGCCGTCGGCAGCGGACTCGCGGGCCTCGGCGGAGCGCTCGCGGCAAGCGTGGTGGGTGGAATCGATCCGGCGTTTCCGGTGAGGTTCCTGGTGACGTTCCTCATCGTCGTCACCGTCGGCGGCTCCAACGGAATCCTGGGCGCCTTGTTCGGCGCTCTCCTGCTCGGAGTGCTCGACGTCGCCGGCAAATATTACATTCCCTCGATCGGCGGCTTCATCATCTACGGCGTCATGGTCGTCACGCTCATCCTGCGCCCCCAGGGCCTGTTCGCGCGCGGAGACGGACGATGACCGGGGCAAAAGCCTCGCCCGCTTCGCTCGGAATCGAAAAGCACCTGCGCAGACGAGCCCGTTGGCGATGGCCCGAAATCGTCTTCTGGCTGGCGATCCTCGCCGCGACTGTTCTGCTTCCCTCCCGCGCCGCGCTGATCAACGAGATCCTCGTCGCGGGGCTGTTCGCCCTGTCGCTCGATCTCATTCTCGGCCTCGCCGGGATCGTGTCGCTCGGGCAGGCCGCCTTCCTTGGCGTCGGCGCCTATTCCGCCGCCATCCTGGCGAGCGCAGGCCTTGCTGACCCGACGCTCGGCCTCGTCGCCGGCGCGGTCGTTGCGGCCATTGTCGGTCTCGTCACGGCGCCGCTTCTCCTGCGCGGCACGGACCTGGCGCGCCTCATGGTGACGCTCGGCGTGTCGTTGATGCTGGGCGAACTCGCCAACCGGAACGGCTGGCTGACCGGGGGCGCGGACGGGCTCAATTTCTCGATGGGAAAGGTGCTGGGCCTCTTCCCGATCGGCTTCACCGGGCAGCGCAACGCAGCGCTCTACAGTCTCGTCGTCCTGTTCGCGCTGTTCGCCGTGGCGCGGCGGCTCCGCCAGTCGCCGTTCGGCCTGGCGCTGGCGGCGATACGGGAAAACCGCTTGCGCGCCGACGCGCTCGGCATCGCCACCAGCCGGCGGATCATCGCGATCTACACGATCTCAGCGGCCTACGCCGGCGTGGCGGGAGCGCTTCTGGCTCAGACGACGCAGATCGTCTCGCTCGACCTGTTCGACTTTCATCGTTCGGCCGACGTGATGCTGATGCTGATCATCGGCGGCGCCGGCTATCTCTATGGCGGGGTGATCGGTGCTGGCGTGTTCATCTTCCTGCGCGACGTCATCTCCGCCGCAACCCCCGAATACTGGGAATTCTGGATCGGCGCGCTGCTGGTCATCCTGGTGATGGTCGGCCGGGAGCGCATCCGCGATCTCGCCCTGCGCGCCGCGGCCCTTTACCCATCGCGGCCTGTGCGCGGGGAAGCGCTGTGAGCGTCCCCGCGCTCGAGGCGCGCGGCCTCGTCAGGCAGTTCGGCGCCCTGCTCGTGACCGACAGCGTTTCGTTCACGATCGAGCCCGGCGCGCGGCAGGCCCTGATCGGCCCCAACGGCGCCGGCAAGACGACTCTCATCAATCTCCTGACCGGCGTCCTTGAGCCCACCGAGGGGCATGTGCTTCTGCAAGGCCGCGACGTGACGGCGCTGTCGTCGGATGCGCGCGTGCGGCTCGGGCTCTCGCGCACGTTCCAGATCAATCAGCTCTTTCCGGACCTGACCCCGATCGAGTCGCTCGGCCTCGCCATCTCGGAACGCAATCGTTCGGGCGCCGACTTCTGGCGCGTCGCCGGCACGCGGCCCGCGATCGTCGCCGAGATCGAGGAGCTTCTGACCCGCTTCGGCCTCGAAGCGGAGATGGACCAGCCGACGCGCAAGCTCCCCTACGGCAAGCAGCGGCTGCTCGAGATCGCGCTGGCGCTTGCGACCCGCCCGCAGGTTCTGCTGCTCGACGAACCCGCCGCCGGCGTGCCCGAGGAGGAGCGGCAGGACATTCTGGCCGCGCTCGCCGCCTTGCCCGACGACGTCGCGATCCTGCTCATCGAACACGATATGGACCTCGTGTTCAGTTTCGCCACCCGCATTTCCGTCCTGGTCGCAGGACGGCTCCTGGTCGAGGGCGACCCCGATGCGATCGCAGCCGACGAACGCGTGCGCGCCGTCTATCTCGGCGAGGACGCGCATGGCTGAGCTCCTGAAGGTTGAGAACCTCAGCGCCGGCTACGGCGATGCCCGCGTCATCCAGGGCCTCGGCTTCGCGCTCGAGGACGGCCGGTCGCTGGCGCTGCTCGGACGCAACGGGGTCGGCAAGACGACGCTGATCGACACGCTGGTTGGCGTCACCACCCGCTTTGCCGGCCGCATCGTGCTTGCCGGCCAGGACATCGCGGCGCTGCGTCCGCACCAACGCGCGCGCCGCGGCGTCGGGTGGACCCCGCAGGAGCGCAACATCTTCCGCTCCCTGACGGTCGAGGAGAACCTGACCGCGGTCGCGCGTCCCGGGCCGTGGACGGTCAGGCGCGTCTACGGTCTCTTTCCCCGCCTCGAGGAGCGCCGGACCAACATGGGACGGCAATTGTCCGGCGGCGAACAGCAGATGCTGGCGATCGGCCGCGCGCTGATGCTGAACCCGCGCCTTCTCCTGCTCGACGAACCGACGGAGGGTCTGGCGCCGATCATCGTCGACGAACTGCTGGCTGCGCTGCGGGAACTCGCCCGTGAAGGCCTGTCGATGATCATCGTCGAGCAGAAGCCGAAGAAGATCCTGCCCTTCACCGATCACGCCATCTTGCTCGACCGCGGCGCCATCGCCCATGAAGCGCCGAGCGCCGAGCTTCTGGCGGATCCGGCCGCGCTCGACGCGCATCTGACGGCGACGAAGAAGGGCAGATGACAATTCGGCAGCGAATTCACGATTCCAATAGTTTAGGCGCCAAAACCTGTCGCGATGGTCGGTCCGTCGCTCCCGAGTCAAGGCGGCGCGCGCCGTAGCGGCGGCGCCCGAGGTCGGCTATTAAAACAATAAAAATATGTACAATATCATCGGGCAGTTTGTTCGGTTGGCGACGGCACGCCGACGCGGATGAGTTTGGAGAAATCCGGCGACCCGTCGGCCGCCCGGGCGCGGTCGTCGATGCGCGCGAGCGCCATCAGCTCGCTGAGCGGAATCGACGTCACGACGGCGCGCCGATCATAGAGATAGCCCGGCAGGTAGCCGTTGACGATCAGCCGCCAGTCGAACGGCAGGGGGTCGCCGGCCGCCCGGATCAGTTTGACCACCGCCGTGGTGCAGTTGGTGGTGATCGAATTGTAGAAGACGGGCTTCTCCTTGAGCTCGTTCGCCTCGGCGACATATTCGAGCAGCAGCGCGCGGGCCGCCTCCGGCGACGCGCGCAAACGGTAGAGGCGCACGTCCTCGCCACGCACGTTCGAGCGCACGCGCACCACGTCGCGCTCGGTCGTCGCGAGATAGACGACCGTGTTGGATTTGAAGGCGTCCGCGACCGGCGAATAGACGCCGTTCCTCTCCCGCCGCACCTCGATCGACCAGGCGAGCTGCCGCCCGTCGTCGAAGCCGAAGCTCATGATGAGATGGGCCATTTGCGGCCCCGCCCAGTAGGAGAGGAAGAGGTCGAGAGTCTTCAGCTTCGAGAGATCGTAGGACCGCTCGCCCCAGCGTTCGGTGAAATCGGCGTCGCTCCTCCAGTCGAAATCGCGCACGTCGGAAAGCGTCAAAATGTCGCCGTTGAGCGTTCCTGTCGTCTGCCGCGCCACGTCCGGAGCCCAATCGCCGTCGGCGGGCGGCCGGATCGCGCCCCACCAGAGGATCACTCCTGCGAACGCCAGGGCAAAGAGAAGGAGCGCGCGCCAGCGCGCCCGAGTGAACAGCGCGACGATCGTCGCGAGCGCGCCGAGAGCGGCGAGGCAGCAGGCCGCGGCCCGGGCCCATTCCGGCGCCGGCAGCCGGAACCACAAAGCCGCCGCCGACCACGCGCTGAGCGGCGCGACGATCAGCACCGACGCGCAAACCCAAAAGATCGCCGAAGCGACCGCCCTCGCCCTCATCGCCGTCCCGTATCCAACCGCGTCCCCGCGGACGCCCCGGCGGACGTTAGTTCAGGAGGAGGCTTGCGGCAAAATCCGAAGACGAGAGGCCTATGTCTGCGAACCTGAAATGGAGCCGCCAATTGACCGGCGGCTCCGCCAAAACCGGATCAGGCGGCCGGCTTGACTTGCGTGGCGTCCATCACCTTGCCGGACTGCGTATAGGTGATGGTCACCTTCTCTCCCGGCGTCAGGCCGGCGAGGCTCACGCTCTTGGTGACGTCGAAGGTCTTGCCGTCCTTCAAAATCAGCTGGTCTTTCGCCTTGTCGATCGACTGGATCGTCCCGGTCGCCGTTTCGGCCATGCCTGTGCTCATGCCGGCCGCCATCGCCGAGGTCGCGCCGAGAACGGAACAGCCGCGAGGACGCTAAGGGCTTTCCTTATCGTTTTGACTCCGTGCTTGGAAGCCCGCCCGTTGCCGAATATCGAACCACGGCCGCGTGGCGCCGCGATGGCCCGCCGGATTAGAGTTTGTTAACGAAATTAGACGCCGCTATGCGTCCGCGATCTCGCGCGAACGCTTGCGCTTGTCCGGCAACAGGGCGCGCAATTCCCGCAGCGCGTCGCCGGACGACAGCTTCGCCGGGCGGAAGTGGCGCGACAGGAACCAGCCTCCGTGGCGTGGAATGCATTCCTCGAAGCGGAAACCGATCTCGCCTGGGGAAAAACCCTGGTCCGGATCGATGTCGCAGACCGTGAGGACGTCGCCCTGCGAGGGGAATCTTTCGTCGGCCTGCGGCGGCGTCAGCCAGTTCGTGTCGATGCAGACGACAAGTTGACCGATATGCCAGAAGGGACTCATGCGCTTGGGCCTTTCCTTGCATCGACCCGGCGCGGATCGCCTTGCGGCCGGCAATCCGTCGCGGGTCCTGGTTCGTCGCACCCTCTCCCAACTCTACGTTTATCCATTCGCATCGTTCCCGCGAATCGAGCCGCGCTCCGCGCTGGACTTGCGCCAGTATGGCGGAGCTTCCTTTCCATGCAACAGTCTATTTCGGGGTAAGGTCGCTCATGCGCGGCCGGTCGAGAAGCTGAACCCGACCTTCAGGCTGAGACGCTGGAGACGCCGGCCGAGCGCGCCGCGGCCAGGCGTTGATCGAAGTGGCGATCGAGCCGTCGAAAACGCGCTGCCGGCGGACGGGAGCGACGCAGCAGGGCGAAGTCGGACTGACCCCGCAGTCAGGCCGCGGCTTTCTCCTTCAGCATGCCGAGGCGCAGCAGGCTCTCCGCGGTCGCGACCAGCGCGTCCTCGCGCGAGCGCGGCGCCCAGCCGAGAAGGCTTTTCGCCTTGGCGCCAGTGGCGTCCTTGGTCTTGCCGAGCTCGGGCAGAATCTGCCGAATGGAGGGGTCGGCGAGCGCGGCGAGGCGGACGAGCCAGTCGGGGAACTCGCGGGTCGGCACGCGGCGCGCCGCCGCTCCCATGCGGGCTTTCAGGGTCAGCGCAATTTCGCGGATGCTCATGAAGTCGCCCGACACCGCGAGGAATCGCTCGCCCTTGGCGCGGGGGTCGGTCATGGCGCGCAGGTGCAGGTCCGCGACGTCGCGCACGTCGACGACTCCGAATTTCATCCGCGGCAACCCGGGCATGGCGCCGTCCATCAGTCGCTGCACGATTGCGATCGAGGTGGAGACGTCAGGCCCGAGAACCGGACCGAACACGCCGACCGGATTGACGACCGCGAGTTCGATGCCGCCCTCCTTGCCGACATAATCCCACGCGGCGCGCTCGGCGAGCGTCTTCGACTTGGCGTAGGCGCTGACGCCCTCGCCGTTCGGATCGGTCCAGCTCGTCTCGTCGAACGGCGCCGCCTGCTCCTTGTGGCCATAGCCGATTGCGGCGAAGGACGAGGTCAGCACGACCCGCCGCACGCCGGCGGCGCGCGCGGCCTTGAGCACCCTCAAGGCTCCCTCGCGGGCGGGCACGATGAGCTCGTCCTCATGCTTCGGCACCGCGAGCGGGAAAGGGGAGGCGACGTGCAGGACGAAGTCACAGCCGGCGACCGCTTCCGGCCAGCCGGCGTCGCGCTCGAGATCGGCGGCGGCGAAGCTGAGCCGGTCGTCGCCTGCGGCGCCGGCCCGCTTGAGCTGGGCCCGCACCTCGGGCTCGCGGGAAAGACTACGGACCGTTGTGCGCACCTGATGGCCGACGGCCAGACACTGCAGGACGCAATGCCCTCCGATGAAGCCCGACCCGCCCGTCACCAGCACCAGGCTCATCGCCAAACTCCTCGCGTCGCCCGAACCCGGAGGTGGGGTTCCGCAACCGCCGCGTCAACAGGCGCTCAAGCGCCTTTGGCGTCGGGTTAGCGGCGCCCTCGTAATTTCGCCCGACAGGCGCACGATTCGCATTATGTTATCAATGCGGTCATCCTGACAGGAAATCCCGCTCCGACCCTTGTCGAAAGGAGCGGCGCAGGGCAGATTTACGCCCGTCGTCGGCATCCGACGGCGGTGATCGCCAACGGCGCGTCCGCGGGGACGCGATCAAGGGGTAACGGACCATGTCGGGACGCTCGCTCTTCGCCGCCGCCGTGCTTTCGCTGTTCGCCGGGCAGGCGCTCGCCGCGTCGCCCTATTCGGCGATCTATTCGTTCGGCGACAGCCTGTCGGACGCCGGCAATTTGTATCTGCTCAGCGGGGATCCGGCCAACCAAATTCCGCACCAGCCGCTGTGGCCCTATTGGCAAGGTCGTTTCAGCAACGGAAATGTCTGGGTGCAGGACCTCTCGAAGGGTCTCGGCCTCGGGCAGGTGACGCCGAGCCTTCTCGGCGGCAACGACTACGCGTTCGGCGGCGCGACCACCGGCGCGACAGACGCTCATCAGGCCACGCTGATCGATCTTCCGACGCAGATCGCCGCGTTCCAGGCCTATCTGGCGTTGCACCCGGGCGTCGACGCGACCACCGCGCTCTATACGGTGTCGATCGGCGCGAACGATATTTTTGCGCTTCTCAAGGCTCTGCAGACAGGGACTCCGGTCGTCGACCCGACGACCGTGATCGACGAGGCCGCCGCGAATCTGGCCTCGGCGGCGAGCGTATTGCGGGGCGACGGCGCCAAGGATCTGGTGCTGTTCGACGTGCCGGATCTGGGCCTGACGCCGGCGTTCAACACGAGCCCGTACAGCGGCCTCGCCACAGGGTTCGCCACCGAATTCAACGCGCAGGTCCTGACTGATCTCGCCCCGGTGGAAGCGGCGGGGCTTACCGTCTACGACCTCGACACGTTCGATCTGATCGACGAAGCCGTCGCCCATCCGGGAGACTACGGCTTCTCCAACGCAACCCTCCCGTGCTGGACCGGAACCGCCACCGGCGGACTCAGTTCGGGGACCCGCTGCTCCGACACCTTTACCGGGCAAAATCAGTACCTCTTCTGGGACGACGTCCATCCGACGGCGGCTGGGCAGCTGATCGTCGCCAACGACGCGCTCGCGGAGCTCGGGTTTCCCCCTGTCATCTCCATCCCTGAGCCCTCGACCTGGGCGATGATGCTCTTCGGCCTCGCCGGCCTCGGAGCGATCGGCGCCCGCAGGAATCGAGCCACCGCAACCGTCGGCTGACCGTCGAAAGATCCCGGCGTCGCCGGCGCCGGGTCGTCGCCCTCCATCAGCTCGCCTGATGCCCGCCGGAGAGCGGCACGAAAGGGATGACCTTGCCGCCGAAGATGTCGGAGCGCGCGACGGTCGTCGCGCCGTCGGCGCCGGTTTTCTTCACCACTTTCAGGATGTGCTGCGCTCCGGGCGGCCCGACGGGAATGACCATGATCCCGTCCGGCTTCAATTGCTGCAGGAGCGGCGGGGGGATGTGGTCGATGCCGCAGGTGACGATGATCTTGTCGAACGGCGCGGCCTCCGCCCAGCCGTAGTAGCCGTCGGCGCTGCGGGTCGCGATGTTGGCGTATTCGCGGTAGCCCGCGCCGATCAGCCGGTCGTAGACGCCGCGGGTTCGAGCGGCGAGCTCGGGGATGATCTCGATCGAATAGACGCGGCTGGTGAGATAGGTCAGCAGGGCCGACTGGAAGCCCGAGCCGGTGCCGATCTCGAGCACCTTTTCGCCGGGACGCAGCAGCAGCGAGCTGGTCATGCGGCCCATCGTGCCGGGCGGGGTGATGGTGACGCCGAAGCCGATGTCGAGATAGTGCCCGACATAGGCCTGATCCTTGTCCTCGGGCAGGACGAATTCCTCGCGCGGCGTCATCAGGAAGGCGCGCTTGTCCTCCTTCGTCCACAGGTCGTTGAAGGCAAGCACCTCCTTGTAGCGGTCGAACCGACGCTCGAGGTATTTCGGCTCCTCGCCGCGGTTCTTGGCCATCCATTCGACGAAGGCCGCCTTGTCGGTCAGGGACGGCCACATGTCGGAACGGAACGGCGTCGCCGCCCACGCGGGGAAGGCGGTGAGGCCGGCCGCCGCGCCGATCAGGAATTCGCGCCTTCTCATAAGGACCCTTTCGCGTTGAAGGCGCCCGCGCGGCCGCCTTCAACATGGATATTGAGCTGAATTGATTCTCGCAGTCTAAGCGGGACCGAAGACAAAATCAGCCCCTCGACCTGGCGCACGCCTCGGGCGCAGGGTGTGCGGCCCCAAATATTCCGGATTTCTGCCGGCAACACGACGCTGCACGAGCCGGGCGCCATCAAGCCGGATTGGGTGCAGCCGCTGGCAAAACTGTCCAACCCGCTCGACGTGCGGCTGAGCGCGAGCCTGAGACGGATTCGGTCGAGGGCAGCAAGGCCTTCACCTCGCTCGGACCCGGTACGAAGGCGAGGAGGACCCCCGAAAGCCGGTTCTCGCTCTATGGCATGAAATTCTGGGCGGACGGCTCGAACCAGGCCGAAAGCGCCGCGCAGACGCAGCTCTACCTCCACAGCACGTCAAAGGGCAGCGCCACCTACACCGTGCCTCAGATGACGCATCTGTGTCAGGCCGCGAAGGAGGCCGGCTGGCCGATCCTGATCCACTGCCAGGGCGACGCGGCGATCGACGACGCGCTAGACGCAATCGAACAGGCCTACGGGGCCAACTCGGCCACAGGGCTCAACGGTGGTGCAACACGCGACGATGGCGCGTCAGGACTAAACGTCGGGTCACGGCGGACTGTATGAGCCGCAGAGGCCCTGAGGAGATGCATTTCCCTTGTGTCCCTTCGTGCCGCCTTCGTGCCCTTTGTGGTGAACATCGTCGCGCAAGGGTTCACTCGTCTGATCGTTAGCGGCGTCAGCGCGCGAGTTTGTCCGCCAGAAAAGCGCCGAGGTCCCGCCTCGACCGGTTGGCGGCGTCTTCGCTGTATCTGAGCGTCATCCCCATCACGCTCCTGCCGCCGGCGAACGCGGGATCGTCGAAGCAATGGGCGGCATCGGGGTAGACGACGAGCCTCGCCTTGCCGGGATTGCTTCGCGCCAGCCGCTCGCAGTCGGCCGCCGGCGTCACGCCGTCGGCGGCGCCGACCAGGATGAGCGTCGGGATCGTGAGCCGCGCGCCCTCGACGTTCGAGCAGGGCGGATAGAAGGCCGCCGCAGCCCGGAACGCCGTTTCGCCGGCGGAGCGCGACGCGGCGATCTTCAGCGCCGTGTCCGCCCCCTGCGAGAAGCCGACCGCCGCGACCCGGGCCGGGTCGACGAAGGGGAGGCGGGAGAGAAAGGCGAGCGCGCCATAGGCGTCGGCCGGGCCTTCGGGGAAGTCGACGGCGCAGGTCTCCTTCAGGCCGCGGGTCGAAAAATCGTCGACGAACAGGGCGACATAGCCTTCAGCCGTCAGCGCCGCTTCGATGGCGCGCCGGTTCGAGGGCAGGCCGAGGCAGGAATGGAGGAGGATCACGGCGGCGAATGGCCCGGCGCCTCTGGGCCGGGCGAGATAGCCGCGGATCTCCGCGCCCGTCTGCCCGGCCGGCGCGGCGCTCGGAAAGGTCACCGGTTCGTCCGGAGCGGCCGGCGCAGGGCATGGGAACCCGATCAGCGCGGCGAGTCCGAGTCCGAAGAGAACGAAGCGACGCAAGGTTGAACTCCAGAGGCGCGGCAACAAAGCCGATCGGCGGCGCATGGGTCAAGCGCCGGCGTTGCCGCATTGCCGCGTCACGAAGTTCGGCGCGGCTGCGTTCCCGCGTCCTCGTTGCAGCTTCGGTCACGACTCGAGCTGAATGCGTCTCTGATCGAGAACCTGACGCGGTAGCCCTCGCGCCGCCGTCAACGCGGCGCCCGGCGTCCTCGATCTGCCGGCGGCTGTCGAGGCGCCTCTTCAGCCACGGCCGATCGTCAGCCGACTTGCAGCGCGCCAGGCCCCGACCCAGAACTCGTAGTCCTCGCCGCTTTCGATCCGGGCGCCGAATCGATGAATGCCCGCTCTCGGCTCGACGCCGCGGAGGCCGTCGACGAGACGCGTTCTTTGGTCGGTTTCTCCATAGGGATTGGCCGAAAAGACAAGAAGGTAGGCTTCCGCCTTTTGCCCGGCGAGCCGCTCGACATGGTCCTGCAGCGGAAGGAGAGGCTCGTCCTTCCAGTGGTCGAGGATGAAAAAATAGCGCCTGCGTTCGAACTTGACGCTCAGTTCCCCGACGCGCCGTCCGTCGCGGGTGAATTCGAGCGTCGAATCGAACTCCGGCAGGATCGCCCTGCCGAACACATACTGACAGAAACAGATCTCGTCGATCGTCAGGATTCCGCCTTGCCGGCCCCTGCGCTCGGCGTCGGAACGCAGCCAGTCTTCTTCCCGTTCGAGCGAACGCCCGCCGACCGAGAGAAGTTTGGACACGAGTTGAGACATTGCAGGCGCCCGTATTTGGCGGCGCTCGCGACAGGGCGCCGTCTTTCGTCAAAGACGGTTTGCTCCGCGAGGCGCTTTCCATCAAGCGATTTCGCCGCGAGCGGCGGGCCGCGGGCCTGCGACGTCATGGAGCTTGGCGCCGTCCCGCCCGTCCCCCATTCTCGCCGGCGCATTATTCGGGAGCGCCCGCGCGTCATGAAATCCGCCGACTTCGTCGTCCTGAAACGCCCGAATCTCGCCGCCATCCGGCGCTTTCCCGCGGTCGAGTTCGCCGACTACGAGCGCCGCCTGGCCGACCTGCAGGAAACGCTGCAGCGCATCCAGCAGGCCTATCTCGGGACGTCCCATCGTGCGGTCGTCGTGCTCGAGGGCTGGGACACCGCCGGCAAGGGTGGCGTTGTCCGGCGTCTTGGCTGGGCGCTCGATCCGCGCAGTTTCAGAGTGCACTCGATCGCCGCGCCGACCGAGCGCGAGAAGTCGCTGCACTACCTCCAGCGATTCTGGGAACGCCTGCCGCAGCATGGCCAGATCGTCGTGTTCGATCGTTCGTGGTACGGTCGCGTCATGGTCGAGCGCGTCGAGGGCTTCGCCACGCCCGCCGAATGGCGCCGGTCCTACGATGAGATCAACGACTTTGAACGCATGCTGGTCGACGACGAGACGCGTCTGGTCAAGCTCTTCCTGCACATCACGCCGGAGGAGCAGTTGCGGCGTTTCCGCAGCCGCCTCGCCGACCCGCTGAAGCGCTGGAAGCTGTCCTACGAGGACTTCCGCAACCGGACCCGCTGGGAGGACTACGAGGCGGCGATCGAGGACATGATGCAGAAGACCTCGACGCGCCGCGCGCCCTGGCATCTCATTCCGGCCAACGACAAGCCCTATGGTCGCCTCGCCGCCCTGCGCATCATCGCCGACCGCCTTTCCAGGAGCGTCTCCCTCGATCCGCGCGCCCTGGACGCCAAGGTCCTCGAGGCCGCCGAGCGCCTGCTCGGCATTTTTACGCCCGCGAACGCCCTGCCAAAGAAATCGACTCGCTCCCGGAAACCGTCTCACGCCTGATGATCCAAACTTCGCGGTTCGGCGCGGAATCCTCTGATTGCCTGCGCCGTCCCAAGACGCTAGAGGCAGGTAAACTAATGATGACCCGGCCAGTCGGGAGGATGCGATTCCGCGTAAGCCTCGCACACGGAAAGCCAAACCCGCGGTGCGCGTCCAGTACGGCGCGCTGCCCTATCAACTCACGCCGGAAGCGGCGATGGAAATCCTCATCGTCACGACGCGCCAGTCGAGACGCTGGATCATCCCCAAGGGCTGGCCGATCAAGGGGCTGAAGCCGCCGAAATCGGCCGCTCGCGAAGCGTTCGAGGAGGCTGGCGTCAGGGGCCGCGTCGGAGGCAAGTCGATCGGCCTCTTCACCTACGAAAAGCTGATGGACGAGAGCGGCATCCGCGTGAGCTGCGAGGTCCGGGTCTTCCCGCTCCTGGTGAAGCGCCAGAGCGAGGCTTGGCCCGAGCGCGAGCAGCGCATGGCTCAGTGGGTCGCCCCGAGCAAAGCTGTCGCTCTGATCCGGGAGCCGGAGCTCAAGGCCCTGATCGCGGCCTTCGCCAAGCGTGCAGCGCCATGACAAGGGCCGTGCAAAACCGCCCGACGGGTTTTGGCTTGCTTTTGATTCGCGGGCTGCTCCAGCCGGGCGAGGGCCGCCGCTTCGCGCTCTCCCCGCATCCCGATTGCGCGACCCTCTTCGACTGCCTTGGCGACGGGAACTCCCTTTTCGGCCAGATAGAGCGTCCACATCGCGCCGACCCGACTGCCCGACGCGCAATGAACGAGGATCGGCTCGTTCGCGGCGTCCTCGATGACGCGCGCGAATTCGGCGACCTGGGCGTCCGACGGCGCCCCGACGGTGACGGGAATATTGACAGGGCGGAGGCCCCCGGCCTCGGCCGCCTGTCCTTCGGCCTCGACTCCTTCGCCAGGGCCGCGAAGATCGACGATGGTCCTGAAACCCAGCGCTTTCAACTGCCCGACCGCGCCCTCGGCGAGACGTCCGCCGGTGGCGACTCCGGGACGCACGCGCACGTAGTTCGCCACCGCCGGACCGACCTTGTGGGCGGAGGGGACCTCGTTTGCGCCCTGAGCGTAAACGGTCGCGCCGGGAGCTTCCGCCGCGAAGGCGACGAGCGGCGCGAGCGCCACGGCGATGAAAAGTCGTCTTGTCCACCCTGTTCGCATAACGACCGCTTACCCGCCCCTCGTCGGCGCAAATTGACGGAGATCAATTTCCAGTGAGTCAGCCCGCTCACCCGGACCCGCTGCATGACCTAACTTTTCCGCATTGCTGAGCGATGCCTTGACGAAAGCATCCGGGAGGAACGAAAACGAATGTCAGCCGTCGCCCTCGACAGAACTCCGCCAGCCACGCCGGCGATCGCCGAGCCGCCGCTCGACCTGCTCGCCCATATTCCCGGAACGGATGGCTGGCCGATCGTCGGTTCGACGCTTGCCCTGCTCGCCGATCCGAAGGGCGAGGTCGAACGTCTGGCCGCGCGTTTCGGCCCGGTCTACCGCGCACGCGCGTTCGGCGGCCGCACGGTCTCTCTGCTTGGTCCGGAGGCCAACGAATTCGTCCTGTTCGATCAGGCGAAGACTTTCTCCTCGACCCACGGGTGGAGCATCCTCCTCGAGCGCCTTTTTCCGCGCGGCCTGATGCTGCTCGATTTCGACGAGCACCGGCTGCATCGCAAGGCTCTGTCGGTCGCGTTCAAGACCGGGCCGATGAAATCCTATCTCGAGAGCCTCAATCGAGGAATCGAACGCGGGATCGCCGGCTGGAAATCCGGTCCGCCCGACATGCTGTTCTATCCGGCGATCAAGCAACTGACCCTGGACCTCGCGGCAGTGTCCTTTCTCGGCGCCGACCTCGGGCCGGAGGTCGGCGAACTCAAGCGCGCCTTCATCGACATGGTGGCGGCCTCCGTCGCCGTGGTGCGGAAGCCCTTTCCCGGCACGCGCATGGCGCGCGGGGTCAAGGGCCGCGCCTTCATGATCGACTATTTCCGCCGCCAGATCGACGCGCGGCGCTCGAGCGACGGCGCGGACATCTTCACTCAATTATGCAAGTCGACCACCGACGACGGCGCGCTCCTGACGCCCCAGCAGATCGCCGACCATATGAGCTTCCTGATGATGGCCGCGCACGACACGCTGACCTCGTCTATCAGCTCCTTCGTCTGGTTCCTGAGTGCGAATCCGGAGTGGCAGGGAAGGCTGCGGGCGGAAATCCAGTCACTCGGCCTGAAGAGGGGCGACCCCCTTCCATACGAGCGACTCGATGATCTGCCGCTGACCGAAATGGCCTACAAGGAGTCGATGCGCCTCATTCCGCCGGTGCCGTCGGTGCCGCGCTGCGCCATCCGCGACACGGAGTTCGGCGGCTACAGAATTCCCGCCGGCGCCCGGGTCGCCGTCAACGCGCTCTTCACCCATCGGATGCCGGAGCTGTGGCCGGAACCGGACAGGTTCGATCCCCTGCGGTTCACCGACGAAGCCTCGCGCAAGCGGCACAAATTCGCTTTCGCGCCATTCGGCGGCGGCGCGCACATGTGCCTCGGCATGCATTTCGCCACCATGCAGGCGAAATGCTTCGCCTTCCATCTCCTGTCGACAACGGAAGTCTCGGTCGCGCCCGGCTACCGGCCGGACTGGAAACTCTGGCCCATTCCCCAGCCTCGCGACGGCCTGCGCGTGCATCTCGCGCCGCTGGCGTGAAGTAGAGCATGCGCGCGGCTCTTGGCTGCGCGCATAGGCCGGTTGCCCCACCACCGTCCCTTGGACGGTCCCTCCCGCGTCAGATGGGAATGCGAATGACGGCTCTCAGGCCACCCAACGGGCTGTCCGCCAGGACGATGTCGCCTCCGTGCGATCGGGCGATGTCTCTCGCGATCGCAAGGCCCAGGCCCGCTCCGCTTTCGTCCTGATTGCGCGCTTCGTCGAGGCGATAGAACGGTCGAAACACGTCTTCGCGATGGGCGAGCGGAATCCCGACGCCGTCGTCGTCGACGATGATGGAGACGAAGCGCTGCTCGCGTTTCGCCAGCATTCGCACATGGTCGGCGTGGCGTTGCGCGTTCGCGACGAGATTGCCGACGCAACGCTTCAGCGCGACCGGGCGCAACCGGACGACGAGGTTCCCGCTTGTTTCGAGGGTGACCAGGGAACCGTGCCGCTGCGCATCGGCGCGCAAGTCGTCCAGCAGAACGCCGAGGTCCGTCTCGGTCGAGGCCTCGGTAGTGTCTCCGCGGGCGAACGCCAAGTACCCCTCCAGCATCCGCCCCATTTCGTCGACGTCCTTTTGCAACAATTCGCTGTCAGCCGACGTATCCAGCATGGCCACGGAAAGCTTGAAACGGGTCAGGATCGTCCGCAGGTCATGGCTGACGCCGTTGAGCATCGCGGTGCGCTGTTCGGTTGCGCGCTCGACCCGGCGCTTCATTTCGATGAAGGCGCGCCCGGCCTGCCTGACCTCGCGGGCGCCGTGCGGGCTGAAATCGACGTCTCGTCCTTTTCCGAAGTCCTCGGCCGCCTGCGCCAATCTGAGGATCGGACGAATCTGATTGCGCAGAAAGACGATCGCTACGGTCAGCAGAACAAACATCGCGCCCATCATCCACAGAACAAAGATATGCGCATTCGCCTCGTAGGCCACCGAGCGGCGCGTCACCAACCGCAGCACGCGGTCGCCGAGATCCACCCGGATTTCCATCAGGCCGGACCGGCCGACCGTGTCGAGCCAAAAGGGCTCGCGGAGATGGGTCTTGATCTCGCTGGGCAAAGTTCGCGTCAGCGGATCCAGCGCATCGAAGAACGACCTCGGCATCGGAGGAGGCAACGGACCTGCCGGGAGCAGCGTGGCGTCCATCCTGAATCTCTCCGCCGCGAGGTTGGCGAGAAACGCGTCCTCGTCGCCTGGCGGCAGTTTCTCATAGAGATCGACCAGCGCGCCGATGTCGCGCGCGACCGCCTCGGATAGACGTCGCGTCACCAGTTCCCAGTGATGCTGCATGAACGCAAAAGTGACGGCGGTCTGCAACAGCACCATTGGAAGGATCACGATGAGCAGCGAGCGCTTGTAGAGTCCTTTCGGCAGCACTTCCGCCAGCCCGCGCGCCCCACGCCGCCAAAGGCTGCGAGCGCGGGCGACCACGCGCAAGGTCCCGAAGGACGATCGGAAGATCATCCGTCTGCGACCAGTCGATAACCGGTTCCTCGCGCAGTTTGCAGGTAGGCGGGATTCGCGGGATTCAGTTCGATCTTGCGCCGAAGCCGGTTGATGAGTACGTCGACCGTCCGCTCCTGTGCCGCTCCCCCGGACTCCGATAACGCCTCCCGCGAAACGCTCGACCCCGCATTGGCGCAGAGGAGACGCAGGATCTCGCGCTCTCGATCGGTTATCCTGACGATTTCGTCGCCGGAGCGTAGTTCGCCCCTCTCGAGAGAAAATGCGTAGGGCCCGAAACGCACAACGGCCGCCTCCGGCTTTCCGACCGGCGCCGCCCGGGCTCGACGAAGCACCGAGGCGATGCGCAACAGAAGCTCGCGGGGCTCGAACGGTTTGGCGAGATAATCGTCGACGCCGATCTCCAGCCCTCGAACGCGATCCTGCGGATCCCCTCGGGCAGTCAGCATGAGAATCGGGACCTGCGAACGAGATCGCAGGTCGACCGCGAAGTCGAAGCCGCTCTCCCCGGGCATCATCACGTCGAGGACTATAATGTCGAAGGTGAGACTGTCCAGGAAACTGCGCGCCTCCGCCGCCGTAGCCGCCGCCGTGACACGATGCCCGTTCTTCACAAGATAGCTGGACAGGAGCGCGCGGAGGCGGCGGTCGTCGTCGACGACCAGCACATGAGCAGCATTGTCTTCGGGCGTAATCAAATCCACCGCTCTCCGGGAATCTCGCCAATCGGCTTCGTAATCCAATCGCTCGGATCGATCATCGCTGTCAAAAATGCGGTCGCCCAATCGCGCCCCGAGCCACCCAACTTGTCCAATGCAGAGGCAAACCGGTGGGTCTGGACCTGCGCAAGCCTCAGCGCCAAGCGCTCGCCTTCGGAGGTCGCGTAAAGCTGCCTGCGTCGTCGATCCAGCGCCCCTGTACGCGATTCGATGAAGTTCTTGTCGACCAGTTCGCGAAGCACGCGATTAAGGCTTTGTTTTGTTATGCGAAGGATGTCAAGGAGTTCGGCAATCGTCAGTCCCGGTCTCCGGCTCACAAAATAAAGGACGCGGTGATGCGCCCGGCCGAATCCGTAGGCCTCGAGCAATCGATCCGCGTCGCCAATGAAATCGCGATAAGCGAAAAAGAAAAGCTCGATCAGCTCGTACATTGGCGAATCATCACCCTTCCCCCGCGACGCGATCTCCGGTCTCACGGGCTTCGATGACGTCAAGGCGCTCATCAGCTCAATATCCTAATGCAACACCAGAGCTTAGATCCCAGTGACCCGTGGCTCTGAGGCCAAAATAGCGCATCCGCAGGGCCAGCGCATAGACCCGGCGGCTCAATTCGTGCCGGTCGCGACGATGAACGCGGAGACGCCAATAGGAACCGATACCGGACAGGGGGCATCGCAACCTAAGCAAGCTCTGCCAATTGGGCGCAATATGCTTTGCGACACGCTCGGAATGCGCCTAGCTCTCGAGCATGACAAAGCTTTCCATGACGAGCTTCCGGCCAGCCCGGTCGAAATCAATTGTCAATTTCTGCCCGTCTACGAGAACGACCTTGCCTGGTCCGAATTTTTGATGAAAGACGCGGACGCCCGGGCCGATGGGCAAGTCCGAAGAAGGCCGCTCCCGTCCTGACGAAGCGTTCGGCGTGCGCTCTGAAATAGCGCCGTCGTTTCCTCGCCCCGATCTTCGGTCGCTTCGGGAACTTTCCTCGGCTCTCCGCCATCCCGGCGTATCGTGGCGGGGACCGAAGGCGCCGCCAGAGGCGTCAAACCGGGATGCTGCATATTCAGCAAATCCTGAGGACGACGCAGGGTCCTCGAGCGCAACGTGTTCTTCGGGTAGTTCGCTGATGAACCTCGAAGGCAGAGACGTTTGCCAGAGGCCGCGGACCCGCCGGTTCGCCGCAAAATAGATTTTCGCCTGCCGGCGGGCCCGCGTCAGTCCGACATAAGCGAGTCTTCGCTCTTCCTCGAGACCCGCCCGACCGTTGTCGTCGAGGGATCGTTGATGAGGAAAGAGGCCCTCCTCCCAACCCGGCAGGAAAACAATTTCGAATTCGAGTCCTTTCGCTCCGTGCAGCGTCATAATCGACACGCGCGGGCCATCCTGCGGACCTTCGACGTCCATCACCAGCGACACGTGCTCAAGGAAGGCTCCGAGATCAGGGAAATCACCCATCGAGCGGATGAGCTCTTTGAGATTGTCCAGGCGCCCCGCGGCGTCCGGCGTCCGCTCCGCCTTCCAACGGTCGACGTAGCCGCTTTCCTCGAGAACTTGCTGAGCCAGTTCCTCGTGGGCGATTTCCGCCGCTCGCATCCTCCAACGATCGAATTGCGCCAGAAGACCGCGCAGGATCTGCCGCGGACGTGTCTTCAGCTCCTCCGTCTCCACCAGAACTGTCGCCGAGCGCATCAGGGAGCCCCCGGCGCGGCGGCGGTATTCGTGCAATACGGCCAGAGTTCGACTCTCCGAGTCCGCGCTTGGGCTGGTTATAGATTCGCTCGAACGCGAGATCGTCGTCGGGCTCTGCGATGCAACGCAGATATGCGAGCGCGTCTCGGATTTCCGCTCGTTCATAGAAGCGCGGGCCGCCGATCACTTTGTAGGGTAGGCCCAGAGCGATGAAACGCTCCTCGAATTCGCGCATCTGGAACGACGCGCGCACAAGAATCGCGATCTCGTCGAGCGAAGTGCCGGCGCGTTGCGCGGTTTCGATCGCCTCGCCAACGACCCGGGCTTCCTCCTGGCTGTCCCAGACACCGACAATTGTCGGCCGCTCGCCCAAAGGCGCGTCGGTGAACAACGTCTTTCCCAGCCGGCTTCGATTGTGCGCGATGAGTCCGGAAGCGACCGCCAGGATATGTCCGCCGGACCGGTAATTGCGTTCGAGTCGGATGACCTGGGCATTGGGAAAGTCCTTATCGAATTGCAGGATGTTGTCTACGTCCGCGCCGCGCCAGCCGTAGATCGACTGATCGTCGTCGCCGACACAGCAAAGGTTGCCATTGGCCTGAGCGAGAAGGCGCAGCCAGAGATACTGGACAACGTTTGTATCCTGGTACTCGTCGACCAGAAGATAGCGGAACCTTCTTTGGAAGGTCGAGAGGATGTCGTCGTGCTCGCGAAACAGCCGCAGCGATTCGAGCAGCAATCCCCCGAAATCGATGGTGTTCAAAGACTTGAGGCGCGCCTCATAGGTCGCGTAGAGCGCCGCGCCGCGCCCGCCCGCAAAAGAAGCGGATTCGCTCGAAGGCGTGTGCTGCGGATCGAGCCCCCGATTTTTCCAGCCGTCGATCGTGTTCGCCAATGACCGCGCCGGCCACCGCTTATCGTCGAGGTTCTCGGCCTGCAAAATCTGCTTGAGCAGTCTGAGCTGGTCGTCCGTGTCCAGGATGGTGAAGTTTGAACGCAGGCCGACGAGTTCAGCGTGCATGCGCAGAATCTTGACGCAGATCGAATGAAAGGTTCCCAACCACGGCATTCCTGGCGCGGTCCCGGTAAAGAGGCTTACCCGTTCGCGCATCTCCCGCGCAGCCTTGTTGGTGAATGTGACGGCGAGAATCTCATGGGGCCTCGCCCGGCCGGACGCGATAAGATGAGCAATCCGGGTCGTCAGGACGCGCGTTTTGCCGACCCCTGCGCCGGCAAGCACGAGAACCGGCCCCTCGAGCGCCTCGACGGCTCGGAGTTGCTCGTCATTGAGGCCCTCCAGATAGGCGGGAGGGTTGCGCGAGCTCCACCGACGCTCCAGCCCATTGCCGGACGCGAACGGCAAGTCCGCGGCGCGATCGTCTGCTGATTGATGCACCATGCCGCGAATCATGCGCCCGCAACCTGACCGGGGCAACCGGCTTTGTCGACCGTCTTGCGTTCACCGCTGTCCGATTCTTCCGAACAGGAACGAGGGTTGGGCAGCGTTTTCAGGCGGATAGGCGCCAAAACGCCAAAACGCGCAACACACGACCGACAGCGCCGCACCGTGAGTAATATTCCCGTTCAAGTTCAAACGGCGGCGCCCCCGGGAAACAGATGGTGACGCCTTTGCGCAACGCCCAGCCTTCGCTTAGTCTACCGCCGCGGCCGCCGCCGGGGCGGCCACAAGCCAGGGACTGTCCATGACCATCAAAGTCGGCGAAAGCCTGCCCAACGCCAAGTTCATGCTCGTGACCCCGGACGGCCCGAAGTCGGTCGAGACGAAAGACTATTTCGGCGGAAAGACCGTCGTGCTGTTTGGATTGCCGGGCGCCTTCACGCCGACCTGCCACAAGAACCATCTGCCGGGCTTCATCGTCAATGAGGCGAGGTTCAAGGGCAAGGGAGTCGACAAGATCGCCATGACGGCCGTCAATGACCATTATGTGCTCTCGGCCTGGTCGGAGGCGACGGGCGCCAAGGGCCATGTCGACTTCCTCGCCGACGGCAATGGCGACTTCGCCAAGGCGGTCGGGCTCGACCTCGACCTCTCGGCCGGCGGCCTCGGCCTCCGCTCCAAGCGCTATTCGATGCTGGTCGTCGACGGGGCGGTCAAAGAACTCAACATCGAGCCCGAGGCCGGCAAGGCGGACGTCTCTGGCGCCGAGCGCCTTCTGGCGCAGATCAAGTAGCGGTGGGGCGGGGTCCGCCCCTACGTCAAAATCTCGACCATCAACACCCACCCGCCGATTACGACGGCGACGACGCAGGCGATATCGCCGACGGCGAGCCCACGGTCAGGAGCGCGCCGCCGAAAACGAACGTCAGGCAGAAACCGGCGCTCGTTCCAAACCGCACAATCGCTCGATCGCCTTGACGTCCTTGCGGTCGCTCCGGGACCGAAGCTGGATCATGATCGGCGCGAGAACCATGACGAATTCGATCGCGCAAATCTCAGTGCCGAGAAGCATCGATGCTTGTTCGGGCAGAAGTATCGGGCCGGTCGCGGTGATCGCGCCCACCGGCGCGATGAGCGCTCCGGCGGCTCGGCCAGGTAGACCGGCGAAGGCGAGAATGCGCGCGAGGTTGATCGAGATCGCCACCACGACAAAACCTGTCAGCGTGGCGAGCGCGCCGAGCTCGGCAGAAAAGAAATTCGACCATTCGGACGTCAGCATGGCCGACGCGCTCTATCTCATATTCCCCGTGTGCCCGAGCGAATAGCGGCCCGGCTGCGGCCACACGGTCAGCCCGTGCGGCATGCCGCCGACGGGGATCGTCTTGACGGCGCCGTCGTCGGTGTTGAAGGCGTAGATGACGCCGTCGTAGCGGCCTGACAGCCAAAGCCATTTGCCGTCGGCGCTCAGGTTTCCCATGTCCGGGCTGCCCCCGCCGGGGATCGTCCAGCTGGCAACGACTTTGCGTGAGGCGAATTCGAGCACCGAGACGCTGCCCTCTCCCTTCCGGACTCCCGCGATATTGTGGGTGCCGCGATTGGAGACGTAGAACTTGGTTCCGTCGCGGCTGGGATAGAGCCCGTGTGCGCCGACGCCGGTGGGAATGAAGCCGACCTCCTTGAAAGAATCTCCGTCCACGACGACGACGCCGTCTTTCAGGAGATCGGCGACGAAAAAGGCCGAGCCGTCGGGCGCGATCCGGATGTCCTGCGGCATGCCGCCCTTCGATAGCGGCAGCACCCCTTCGAGCGTGTGGTGGACGAGATCGATCTTGGCGAGCGCATTGTCGTATTCGCAGGTGAAGATGGCGTAGGAGCCGTCGGGGGAAAAGTCCGCGTGGTTGATACCCGGGCACCTTGGCGTCGCGATATAGCCTTGCAGCGCCATGCTCTGCGGATCGCGGAATTCGAGCCGCCGCATGGCCTCGGCGACCATGATCGCCGACTTTCCGTCAGGGGTGAAATAGAGGTTGTAGGAATCGGGAACGACGATCGCCTTGCCGAGCTTGCCGGTCCTCGGGTCGATCGGCATGACGTCGGCGTGGCCGCCGCGGTAGCTGATGTCGCCCGATACCCAGAGCGTCTGCAGATCCCAGGACGGCACGATATGCTGCGGGCTCGGAATGGCGGTCAGGCTCTCGATCACCTTGAAGGTCTCGGGATCGATGACGTCCACCTTGCCGGTGATGAGATTGGGCGAATAGACCCGGGAGAGATGGCCGGCGACCGCCGGGCTGAACATGCCCGCGCCAGTCCCGGCATAGACGTTCTTCGGGTCGACCGGCGCCGGCATCGACATATTGGCCGGCGGCAGGTCCATCGGCCTTTCCGGCCCGAGTTGGTAGGCCGCGAGCTGAAGGAAATCGCTGTCCGTGCGGCCTTCCTCGACGACGCTCCGGCAGAAGGCGGCGCATTGGGTGGCGTCAGTGCAGGCCGTCGGGATGGTGAACGACTGCGCCGGCCCAAGCGCCGTGTCGGGCCCAAGCGCCGCCGACAACGCAAGAGCCGAGGCCGCGATCCATCCCCGCAACTGCATCACACGATCCTGACTCCTTCCCCGAAGACCGATTCGTCCGAGGGGCTTTGGGAATTTCATGCGCCGGAAGGGATGACTGGACGATGAACGAGACCTGTTATGCTCTTGAAAACGCGACGGCAAGCCGAGCACGACAGCCGCGCCGATGGCGCTGGCTTTGCACTTCGCCTATCCTTTGCCCATGACCCAGCCTCATCGTCCGGTCGGTCCCGGCGACCACGTCTTCCTCGTCGACGGCTCATCGTTCGTCTTCCGCGCCTACTTTCAGTCCATTCGGCAGGACCAGAAATACAATTATCGATCCGACCGGCTGCCGATCGGAGCGGTGCGCCTATTCGCCACCAAGATGCTGCAGTTCGTCCGGGAAGGGGCGGCGGGGGTGAAGCCGACCCATCTCGCGATCATCTTCGACAAGTCAGAGGATTCGTTCCGACGCGCGATGTATCCGGCCTACAAGAGCCACCGGCCGGACCCGCCGGCCGATCTGACGCCGCAGTTTCCCCTCATGCGCGCGACCGTCCGCGCCTTCGGCATGATCCCGGTCGAGCAGGACCGGTTCGAGGCCGACGACCTGATCGCGACCTACGCCAGGCTGGCGCGCGAGGCCGGCGCCGACGTCATGATCGTTTCGGCCGACAAGGACCTCATGCAGCTCATCGGGCCAGGCGTCTCGATGTACGATCCCGCCTCGGGCGACCGGGAGGAGCGGCGCATCGGGCCGGCGGAAGTCGTCGACTATTTCGGCCTCGGAGCGGACAAGGTGGTCGACATCCAGGCGCTGGCGGGCGACTCGACCGACAACGTGCCCGGCGCCCCAGGCATCGGGGTCAAGACCGCGGCGCAGCTGATCGGCGAATATGGCGACCTCGAGACGCTGCTCGGCCGCGCGCACGAGATCAAGCAGCCGAAGCGGCGCGAGGCGTTGACGCTGCCCGAGAACGTCGAGCGCATCCGCATCTCGAAATCGCTGGTGACGCTGGTTCGCGACGTGCCGCTCGATACGCCGCTCGAAGCGCTGGCCACGCCGAAGGTCGAGGGCCGGGAGCTGATCGCCTTCTTCAAGGCGATGGAGCTGACGACCATCATGCGACGCGTCGCGGAAATGACCGGAATCGAGGTTTCCTCGGTCGAGCCCGACCCGCGATTCGTGGGCCCGGCCGGCTGGCAGGGGAGAGCGGGCGAGGAAGCTCTGGCGAGAGAGCAGGCGGCGGTAGCCGCGGCTCCTCCGGCGGAGGACGCATCGGCGCCCGGCGCGCCGACGCCCGCCGACCTCGTTGCGAAGCGGCTCTCGGAAGCGCAGGCGCCGATCAACCGATCAGCCTACCGGCTGCTGCGGAGCGCAAGCGAGGTCGAAACCTGGATCGCGCGCGCCTTAGACCAGGGGTTCGTCGCCTTCAATGTCGAGGCCTCGACGGCGGATCCGTTGCAGGCCGATCTCGTCGGACTGTCGCTCTCGCTTTCCGAAGGCGAAGCGGCCTATCTGCCGATCGGCCACCGCAACGCCTCCGACGACCTGTTCGACGGCTCCGGTCTGCTGCCGGAACAGATTCCGGAGGATGAGGCGCTGGCGCTGCTCAAGCCGCTGATGGAGGCGCCGGGGGTCGTCAAGATCGGCCAGAACGTCAAGTTCGACGTGCAGGTCCTCGCCTGTCGCGGCGTGACGGTCGCTCCGATCGACGACACGATGCTGATGTCCTACGCGCTCGACGCGGGCGCCACGGGCGAGAGCCATGACATGCATCGGCTCGCCGAGCGTATCCTCGGACAGAAGCTCACCGCTTTCGCCGACGTCGTGGGCTCAGGGCGCAACTTCATCGGCTTCGCGCGGGCCCCGCTCGACCGGGCAGCCGAATACGCCTCCGAAAAGGTCGATGTCGCGCTGCGGCTTTGGCGGGTGCTCAAACCTCGGCTTGTCGCCGAGCATGCGATGACCGTCTACGAGACGTTGGAGCGGCCCCTGGTTCCCGTACTGGCGAGGATGGAGCAGCGCGGCATCGCCATCGACCGCGACATGCTCTCGCGTCTCGCCGGCGACTTTGCTCAGAGCATGGGCCGGCTCGAGGACGAGATCAGCCGGATTGTGGGCGGGCCGTTCAACCCTGGCTCGCCGAAACAGCTCGGTGACATTCTGTTCGGCCAGATGGGTCTGCCGGGAGGAAAGCGCACAGCGACCGGCGCCTGGTCCACCACGGCGAGCGTGCTCGAGGATCTCGCCGCCGAGGGTCATCAATTACCAGCGCGTGTGCTCGCGTGGCGGCAGATCTCCAAGTTGAAATCCACCTACGCCGACGCGCTGCCCGGCTTCGTCAACCCGACGACGGGCCGCGTGCACACGGCCTACGCGCTGGCGTCGACGACGACCGGGCGGCTGTCGTCATCGGAGCCGAACCTGCAGAACATTCCGATCCGCACCGAGGAGGGCCGCAAGATCCGCCGCGCCTTCGTCGCGCCGAAGGGCATGAAGCTGGTCTCGGCCGACTACAGTCAGATCGAGCTGCGCATCCTCGCCCACATGGCCGACATTCCGGCCCTGAAGCGGGCCTTCTCGGAGGGACTCGACATCCATGCGATGACCGCCTCGGAGATGTTCGGCGTTCCGATTCTCGGCATGCCGAGTGAAGTGCGCCGCCGGGCGAAGGCGATCAATTTCGGCATCATCTACGGCATCTCGGCGTTCGGCCTTGCAAACCAGCTGAGTATCCCGCGCGAGGAGGCGGGAGCCTATATCCGCAAGTATTTCGAACGCTTCCCCGGCATCCGCGACTACATGGAGGCGACCAAGAAGACCGCCCGCGCCAACGGTTACGTGACCACGATCTTCGGCCGCAAGTGCCACTACCCTCGCATCAACGCCTCGAACGTTTCCGAGCGCGCCTTCAACGAACGCGCCGCCATCAACGCGCCGATCCAGGGCTCCGCGGCGGACATTATCCGCCGGGCGATGATCCGGATGGAGGCGGCGCTGGCCCAGGCGGGGCTGCAGGCGCGCATGCTTTTGCAAGTGCACGACGAACTGGTGTTCGAGGCGCCGGACGAAGAGATCGAGGCGACGCTTCCCGTGGTGACCCGGGTTATGATCGACGCGCCGGAGCCGGCGATCCGGCTCCATGTTCCGCTGCAGGTCGACGCGCGCGCGGCGCAGAACTGGGAGGAGGCGCATTAGCATAACAACCGCGAGCCCGTGGCTGCTGCCGCTGGAATTGCCGTGTTGACGGTATTTCGATGACTTCCATCGCAGAGCAATACCGCGCGCTCGTCCTCGACCATCGTTTTGAATTCGACCCGGCGCAGGCGGCCGTCGCCGACCGGCTGGACGCGCTGTCCTCGAAGCTTCGCGGCTACCGGGCCGAGGCGAGGCCGAGCGCTCTTGCGCGCTTCATGGGTATCAAGCCTGCGGAGGCGCCGCGCGGCCTCTATGTCTACGGCTGGGTCGGGCGGGGCAAGACGATGCTGATGGATCTCTTCTTCGGCGCCGCCGACGTGCCGGGCAAACGCCGCACGCACTTCCACGGCTTCATGGCCGACGTGCACGCCCGCCTGCACCGCTGGCGTCAGGCGCACAAGCGGGGCGAAGTGTCGGGCGACGACCCGATCGCGCCGATCGCGGCGGAACTCGCGCGTGAGGCGTCTCTCCTCTGCTTTGACGAATTCGCGGTGCGCGACATCGCCGACGCGATGATCCTCGGGCGGCTCTTTACCGCACTCTTTTCCGCCGGCGTGGTCGTCGTCGCGACCTCCAATGTCGCTCCCGCCGATCTCTACAAGGACGGATTGAACCGCGCGCTGTTCCTCCCGTTCGTCGCGCTGCTCGAGGAGCGCTGCGACGTCGTCGAACTCGACGCGCGCACCGACTACCGGCTGGAGAAGCTCGTCCGGGCGCCTGTCTACTACACCCCCCTGAGCCCGAAAGCGGACGCCGCGCTCGACGCGGCGTTCCTGGCGCTGACGGGCGTCCGGAAAGGAAAGCCGGCGGAGATCGAGCTTCTCGGCCGGTCCCTGGCCGTTCCGCAGGCGTCCGGCGGCGTCGCGCGCTTCGATTTCGACGACCTCTGCCGGCGCCCGCTCGCCTCGCCCGACTATCTCGAAGTCGCCGAGCGCTTCCACACGGTCTTCATCGACCGCATTCCCGTTCTTGCAGCGGCCGAGCGCAACGAGGCCAAGCGCTTAATCATCCTCATCGACGCACTGTACGATATGCGGGTCAAGCTGATCGCATCCGCCGCGGCCGAGCCGGAATCGCTTTTTGCCGGCGCGAACGGCGCCGAAGCCTTCGAGTTCGCCCGCACGTCCTCGCGGCTCTTCGAGATGCGGTCGGCGGACTATCTCGCCCTGCCGCACGGCCGTGACGGATCGCGGTCGGGCGATCTTGGCGGCATCGTGGAGACATGAGTGGCGACCGCCGGGCCGACCGAGAATACCGAAACGCGCCTCGTCGAGATCGCACGCGCGCATGTGCGCAAATACGGTCATACGCGCACGACCGTCGTGGGCGTGGCCGCCGACGCCGGCATGACCCACGCCAACGTCTACCGCTACTTCCCTTCGAAGACGGCGCTTCTCGACGAAGTGGTGGCGAGCGCCCTCAGGCCGCTCGAAACGGTTTTGCGGGAGGCCGCGGACGGCGCCGACCCGGCCCACGACAAGCTCGAACGCATGCTGACTGCGGTTCATCGCGATTATCGCCGCAAGCTCGACGACGATCCGTCCCTGTTCGACCTTCTCCTGGAAGCGCTCGTCCAGAACCGCTTGAGCGCGCGCAAGCACCGTTCGCGGGTGCAGTCGGAAATTCAGCGCGTGCTCGAAGAGGGCGTCGCCGCCGGCGCCTTCGCCTTGTCCGACACGCGCCGGGCGATGTCGCTGATATTCGACGCCGCGCATCGATTCGTCCACCCGGTCGCGCTCCGCCTGGACAAGGACGCCTCCGCCCACGCCGTGGCGGCGCGCTTCGAGACGGTGCTGGCGATGACGCTGAGGACGCTCAGGGCCGGCAGGCTGTGAGTGACCCCCTCTCCGCCCTCGGGAAGAAGGCCGCCACCGACGTCGGCCGGACGAGGGGCGGCCCCCCCTTTCGTAAGACTCCGCGCTGCCCCGATCTAAGGATAAACCTCACGCGAGATGCGGATACCCAGCGGCTTCTGCATCCCGTTCGATTTCGAGAATTCGCCCATATTCGGCGGAAGTGGTCAGCCGGGCGCCGGTGAGGCCAAGGGTCCAGAGTGACCCGGCGAGGCCGGGATCCGCCAGAGCGGCGAAGAGCGCGTTGCGTATGGCGACGATGGTCCGATCCGGCAGCCCCGCAGCGGCGACGAACGGCAAGCCCGGCGACAGCGGGCTTTCGGCGACGATCGCAGTGCGATCGATCAGCCCGCCGCAGAACCGCTTCACGAGTTCGTAGGTGACACAATCAATGGCGGCCAGGTCCGCGCGTCCGTCGGCGACCGCCTTGAGGCTCGCCAGATGCGACCCGGTCACGACGATCAAGCGGAAGAACGGCGCTCGCCGCGCAACAGGCGCGATCGTCGCGCGAAAGAGGTTCATGCCGGTATTGCTGTCCCAGCCGTTGACCGCCGCAATGGCGCCCCGGAACAATTCGAGTTTGCGGCGCGAATCGGTCGTCCGGCGGACGACAAAGCTGCGATGGCGCGCGCCTTGACAGCCGGCGAAGGCGTATTCCGGCGTCGCGATCAGAGAGACGGCGTCGCGCAGATCCTTCAGGTAGGGGTAGCCGCAGGTCTGGGCGAACAGGAGATTTGGGCTGCGCCACAGAGCCGGGAGATCGACTTCGCGGGCAAGCGTCTCCGGAGCATCGATTCCTTGTGCGCGCAAGGAGACAGCGATCGCCGCCCACAGCGCGTCGTTCGCCGAGGCGATGTCAGCCAGCTCGTACATCGGCAGCGCCGCGACTGGCGCGCCGCCTGTCATGCGGCTCGGCCGTCCCAGTCTGGGTGAACCGGTGCATCGTGCGGCGTCAGCAGGTAGCGGCGCGCGACGTCGGCATAAGAGCGATAGACGAGGCCCCCGTTGCGGTCGATCAACACCGCCCGGTTGAGCCGGTAGAACATCGGTATCTGGTACCACGGCAGGCCGCCGCGCAGGTGATGGGCGACGTGCAGGTTATTGTAGAGGAACAGCAGTCCGAGGATGGGCGCGTTCTCGACGATCGCCGTCCGCTGCTCGGGCGCGGCAGCGGCGCGATGTTCGGCGAAAGAGCGAACCATCGCCAGACTCATGCCGGGATAGACGAAACAGGCGAGATAGACCCAGACCGGCATGCCACAGACGCCAATGATCCAGACGAGGACCGGGACGCACTGCGCGCAATGCCAGAAGAGGACCGCGCGCGCGCCGTTCCTGCCGCGCCAGGCGTCGCGGGAAAGGTCGGTCAGGAACCGCCCGATCATCCAGGCGGGACCGAGAACGATCCGCCCCAGCAACGTCGACTGCGTCCGCGCCACCGCGCGGCCGAACGACCCGAGGTCGCGCCATCCCGCAGCGGTCCAGTAGTAGCTCTCAGGATCCTCGAAAGGGTCCGTGAGGTTCACGTCCTGATGGTGACGCAGATGGGTCGTGCGATAGAGCGAGAACGGCAGCCACAACGACAGGGGCCATACGCCGATGGCAACGTTCACCGCCCGACTCGGCGTTGGGTGGCCGTGGATGATCTCGTGCTGCAGATTTATCTGCCAGGCCATAATCCATGCGCCGGCCAGCATCAGCGCCGGCCACGGGATCTCCCGCCCGAAAAACGTCGTCAAAAACCACAAGCCGTAGATGACAACCGCCAGCCCGACAGTCGGCCATTCGATCCGGCGACCCAGAGGCGGAAGTTCGACGATCTCCAACCCGTTCTCCCCCTTGATCCGGGGAGACTCCCGTGTTCGTTCCCGAATTGCTTTGAGAAAACCACGCTTTGTGCGGGATTACAATGCGGCAAAACGGCGCCGGACAGGAACATTTCGTGACACCGTCGTCAATAAAATCTGTGGTCAGGTCTTATCCTTGCTGGAAAAACGGGTTTGGCGTGCAGTCACTGTTGGGCCGGCTGCCGGGGCGCCACACGGTCGCCTCTGGCCGACGCCTTGGCCAAAGCGGCCGAACTTTAGTCGCCTGCAATTGCGGCGGAGACATTAATCTAGGTCAAACGGCCGCCGGTTCGTGCGTACGGCGTCCTTGCTTGGCTGGCTGAGGTTACGTCCCCGCCGACCGGCTCACGGAGGGTCTGTTCCTGCCGCAGTCGATTGCGCGCAATCTTGTGGTCAGCAAGGGGCGCTGCGAAGAGGCGGATACCCGCGCTCCAGCGATATGCGGGAAGGGCTGGAGTCCGCTAGAATTGGTAATTTCGGTTCCTCGATTGGCCCTGCGTCGTCGACGCGAAGGAGGGACCGCCGGCTTCCAGGGGCCAACGATCATTTTGGCCATTCCGTTCGCTGAACTTGACGCTCTTGATCCGGCGGAGCTTCCACACGGAGCAGCTCTTGAGCCGGCATGGCTTCTCCCGCCCCAAACGGCGGCGCAACGCCCTTCGGGCTGCCGCGCCGCCAGACGCGCTGCTGATTCCCCCCCCGAGAGGCACACCTTGCATGCAGGAGGGGTCCTTGGCGTCACCGGCATTCTTGGGTCTGGCCGCAACGATTTGCTTGTCGGCGACGCTCAACTCCTCGACCAGCGCGTTCAGCGGCACATCGACGCCGACCATACGGAGCCCCTGCTCGGCGATTTGCTTTACCGGCCGCCAGGAAACCAATCGTCGGCCCTCCAACAGCTGGTCGCTGAAGGCGATGTTCTCGGCGACCGTAAGGTTGGGGAACAATGAAAAATCCTGATAGATCACCTCGAAGCCGGCGTGCACCGCGTCGATCGGCTGCCAAACCGGTCGGATCCGCCCGTCCACTTCGATGGTTCCCTCGTCCGGCGTCACCACGCCCGCGAGGATCTTGACGAGAGTTGCGGGGCGGTCAGACTTTCGCTTCGGCCGCAATCGTCGCGCCGCCCTCAGGCGAGGCCCGCTCAGGCGGCCGCCGGCGCCCGAGACAGCAGGCGGCAGAGCCGGGCGAGCGTTTCGCGCTGCTGCTGGCGCGGAACGACCATGTCGACCATGCCGTGGACGCGCAGGTACTCCGCCCGCTGGAAGCCCTCGGGCAGCCGCTCCCGGATGGTCTGCTCGATCACCCGCGCCCCGGCGAAGCCGATTACGGCGCCGGGCTCCGCGATGTGAACATCGCCGAGCATCGCGTAGGAGGCGGTCACGCCGCCGGTCGTGGGATTGGTGAGAACGACGATATAGGGCAGCCTCGCCGCACGCAGCCGCCGCACGGCGACGGTCGTGCGCGGCATCTGCATCAGGGCAAACATGCCCTCCTGCATGCGCGCGCCGCCGGACGCGGTGAAGATGATGAACGGCGTCGAGCGTTCGATCGCCAATGTCATGCCCTTGACGATCGCCTCTCCCGCCGCCATGCCCAGGGTGCCGCCCTGAAAAGCGAAATCCTGGACGGCGACCGTGACGCTCTCGCCCTCGAGCGCTCCGAAAGCCAATGTGATCGCATCGGCGGCGCCCGTATTGGTGCGGTTCTCCTTCAGGCGATCCGTGTACCGCTTTACGTCGCGGAACTTGAGCGGGTCGGACAGCGCCTCCGGAGTGGCGATTTCTTCGTAAGCCGCGTCGTCGAACAGCGAGGCGAGGCGGGCCTTGGCTCCGAACGCCATGTGGTAGCCGGAGCCAGGAACCACCATGAGATTGGCTTCCAGATCCTTGTGGAAGACGAGCTGGCCGCTCTCCGGGCATTTGACCCAGAGATTGTCCGGAGTCTCGCGGCGCAGGAGCGACCGGATTTTCGGCGGCACGACATTGGAGATCCAGTTCATGGGGTCGCTTTTCTTTACCGCGTCGGGGGAGCGCTTCTGCCGGTCCTGCAGGCCCGGGCGAGATCTTCGACCAGTCCGGCGATCGCCGGAACGGTTGCGGGGCTCGCGGCGCCGTCCTGAAGCGAACGGCGCAAGGCTTCGACAAGGGCCGAACCGACGACCACGCCGTCGGCCGTCGCGGCGATGACTTCGGCGCTCGCCGCATCCCTGACCCCGAACCCGACCGCGACCGGCAGGGACGTGTGTCCCTTGATCCGACCGACCGCTCGCGCGACCGCCGCGGGGTCAGGGGTCGCCGATCCCGTCACGCCAGTAATCGAAACATAATAGACGAACCCGCTCGCGTTTGTGAGCACGGCCGGAAGACGACTGTCGTCGGTCGTGGGAGCGGCCAGCCGGATGAACGCCAATCCCGCCTTTCCGGCGGGCTCGCAGAGCTCGTCGTCCTCTTCTGGCGGGCAGTCGACGACAATGAGCCCATCGACCCCCACACGCTTGGCGTCGCGGAGAAACGGCTCCACGCCGTAAACGTAGATCGGATTGAAATAGCCCATGAGGATGAGCGGCGTGTCCGGATCCCCAGCGCGAAAGGCCTCGACCATCTTCAGCGTGGCGCGAAGCGTTTGTCCGGCCTTCAGCGCCCGCAGACCCGCGGCCTGTATGGCCGGGCCGTCCGCCATTGGATCGGTGAACGGGATGCCGAGCTCGACGACATCGGCGCCGGCCGCCGGAAGAGCCCGCAGGATGTCGAGCGACGTCTCGGGGTCAGGGTCTCCCGCCATGACGTAGGTGACGAGCGCGGCGCGGCGCTCGGCGGCAAGCCGTTGAAAGCGGCGGTCAATGCGTGAAATCATGCGCGGCTGGTTAGCACGCCGCGCGGATTTGGGAAACCGTCGGCGGTTGGGCCCGCCGCTGTGTGGTTTTCCGCCCCTCGACCGTCGCGGCGAATCCCGCTAATCGAATGCCAACATTGATTTGCTGCGGAGCGATGCGCCGCGCAAAGTCGGGGAGGGACGATGAAACTGCTCCTCTTGTTCGTTCCCTGCGTCGTTGCGCTGTGGGTCCCGCTTTACAATGTCGAAGCGCCCGCTCTGTTTGGCATGCCCTTCTTCTACTGGTTTCAACTGACGTTGATCCCCGTTTCGGCCGTCGCGATCTTCGCCGCCGACCGGATCGGGAGACTCTAGGCCGTGTTCGAGCATCTCAACGTCGTCGCAGCGAGCGTCTTCATCTTCTTTTTCGCGCTGGTGACGGTGCTCGGATTCGTCGCGGCGCGATGGAAGGCGGCGGACCTCGACCACATTCTCGAATGGGGACTCGGCGGACGGCGCTTTGGGCCGTGGATCACCTGGTTCCTGCTCGGCGGCGACCTGTACACGGCCTATACGGTGATCGCCGTGCCCGCGGTCATCTACGCGATCGGGGCGTTCGGCTTTTTTGCGGTTCCCTACACGATCATCATCTATCCGTTCCTCTATCTGACGCTGCCGCGCCTTTGGGCGGTCTCGCACAAGCGCGGATACATGACCGCCGGCGACTTCGTGCTCGGCCGCTACGGCGACCGCTGGCTCGAGCTGGCGGTCGCGCTGACCGGCATCCTCGCCACCATGCCCTATATCGCGCTGCAACTCGTCGGGCTGGAGAAGGTCATCGGCGCGCTCGGGTTCTCGGGCCAAGGGTTGATGCAGCACGCGCCGATCACGATCGCGTTCGTGATCCTCGCGCTCTACACCTACAAGAGCGGTCTTCGCGCGCCGGCGATGATCGCCTTCGTCAAGGATGCGATGATCTACGTCTTCATCGTCGCTGCGGTCGTCATCGTCCCGTACGAACTGGGCGGATTCGGCAAGATCTTCGAGGCCGCCCGGGTCGCCTACGCCGCCAAGGTCGCCGCCAAGGCGGTCCCCGCCGCGGGCCTCACGCTCGCGCCGGGCCAGATCGGCCCCTACATCACGCTCGCGATCGGCTCGGCGATGGCGCTCTTCATGTATCCACACGCCCTGACCGGCGCGTTGGCCGCATCGAGCGGGCGCGCGATCCGGCAGAACACAATGATGCTGCCCGCCTATTCGTTCGTCCTCGGGCTGATCGCGCTGCTCGGCGTGATGGCGCTCGCCGCCGGAATCAGCGTCAAGAACCCGCAGGACGCGGTTCCGCAGCTTGTGCTCTGGGCTTTCCCGGACTGGTTCGCCGGATTCTGCTTCGCCGCGATCGCGCTTGGAGCGCTCGTTCCCGCCGCCATCATGTCGATCGGGGCGGCGAACACCTTCACTCGAAACGTATGGAAGCCCTTTGTTCATCCTCAGATGACGACGCGCGAGGAATTGTTCCTGGCGAAACTCGTTTCCCTGATCGTGAAGCTCGGCGCCCTGATGGTGATCGTCTTCATGCCGACCCGGTTCGCGCTCGATCTGCAGCTCCTGGGCGGGGTATGGATGGTCCAGATCTTTCCAGCGGTGATCTTCGGGCTGTACGGGCGATGGTTCAGCGGCCGGGCGCTGCTGGCCGGCTGGGCGGTCGGCATGATCATCGGAACGTCGCTCGCCTGGGGCGAGAAAGCCTGGACTCCGGTGCACGCCCTGAAATGGGACGTCCCCTTCGTCGGGCTTGTCGACACGGGCCTCGGCTTCGCCGCCTACAACGGCCTGACCGCGGTGGCGGCGAACCTCGTCGTGGCGGCGCTTCTCTCGTTCGTTCTCCGGTCCAAAGCGCCCGACGAAACCTCGCCGGAGGATTATGACGACCGGGCCTTCGGCGGAGCGGAGGCGGATGGGCTGGCGCTTCTTTAGGACTTGAGCGCGTTCGCCAGGGCGCGCATGTCGGCCCAAGCCTGGCGCTTCTGCGCGGGCTGCCGCAAGAGATAGGCGGGGTGAAGCATCGCCATGGCGCGAATGGCGCGCCCGTCTTCACTCTCGTAGTCGAACCAGTTCCCGCGCGCTCGCGTGATCCCGTCGCGGACGCCGAGCAGCGTCTGCGCCGCCGATCCCCCGAGGCAGACCAGGATCTCGGGCGCGGCGAGCGCGATCTGCCGCCGGATGAAAGGCAGGCAGGCCTGGGTCTCCTGCGGCGTCGGCGTGCGGTTGCCGGGCGGGCGCCACGGAACGACATTGGCGATATAGACGCTGTGACGATCCAGTCCGATGGCCTGCAGCATCCGGTCGAGCAGCTGTCCCGCGCGCCCGACGAACGGCCGGCCGACACGGTCCTCGTCGCCTCCCGGCGCCTCGCCGACGAACATGACCCTCGACCCCGGCGCGCCATCCGCAAAGACCAGTTGCGTCGCGGTCCGTTTCAGGGCGCAACCCTCGAACAGCTCCAGGTTTGCGCGCAGGGTGTCGAGATCCGGGGACGCGGCGGCGAGTGTCTGGGCGGTGGCCTCGGCCGCCGACGGAGAGACCGAGGCGGCGACCGGCCGCTCCGGCTGCATGCGCGGAACCGGAGGCGCGGACGGCGCCGCGCGGCGCGGCGCCTCAGGCTTTTCGTCGAACCGGTTGCGCGGCGTCTCTTCGATCGCGCCCGTCACGCCGGCGTTTGCCCACCAGCGCAACGCCGCCGCCGCTTGCGCCACGTCCAAAGCGGCGGGCTTTCCGCCGTCGACCGGATCCACGCTGGCCTATCCCCAAGTCGCTCGACATGGCGCGCCTGCTTGCGCGCTCGCCGCCCGACACTCTAGCATGGCGAGGGGCGACACGCATTGCGCACCGCAACCGGCCATTGACTGAACACAGTTCATATGTAAACGATCTTTCAGGGACGGCAAAGACCCGGGAGCGAAACGAGCGATGACCGATGCAACTGGCCTGCCGCCTCGCGAGTTGATGGAATACGACGTCGTCATCGTCGGCGCCGGCCCCTCCGGGCTTTCCGCAGCAATCCGTCTGAAGACGCTCGACCCGAACATCTCGGTCGTCATTGTCGAGAAGGGCTCGACGGTCGGCGCGCACATTCTTTCGGGCGCCGTCATCGATCCGATCGGGCTCGACCGGCTGAGCCCCGATTGGCGAACCGACCCGGAATGCCCGCTCAAGACCCAGGTGAGCGATGACCGTTTCTATCTCCTGACCGCGACCGGCGGGGTGAAATTGCCGAACTGGCCGATGCCGCGCCTGATGAACAACCACGGCAATTTCATCGGCTCGCTGGGCTCGCTCGTGCAATGGCTGGGGTCGCGCGCGGAAGGCCTCGGAGTTGAGATCTACCCCGGGTTTGCCGCGACCGAGCTTCTGTATGGCGACAAGAACGAGGTTGTCGGAATCGCGACCGGAGACATGGGCGTCGGCCGCGACGGCCAGCCGAAGCCGAGCTTCACGCGCGGGATGGAGCTCAGGGGGAAGTACATCCTGCTTGCCGAAGGCGCCCGGGGCTCTCTGTCGAAACAGGCCATCGCCCGGTACCGGCTCGATGCGGCGAGCGGCCCTCAGAAATATGGAATCGGCCTGAAAGAGTTGTGGCAGATCGCGCCGGATCGGTTCAAGCCGGGGCTCGTGCAACACGCGTTCGGCTGGCCGCTCGCCGCCGGTTCGACCGGGGGATCGTTTCTGTACCACTACGGCGACCGGCTTGTTTCCGTCGGGTTCGTCGTTCATCTCAACTACGAGAACCCGACGCTGTCGCCGTTCGACGAGTTCCAGCGGTTCAAGACGCATCCTTTCATCCGCGGCACGCTGACGGACGGCAAGCGCCTCGGCTATGGGGCGCGCGCCATCGCATCGGGAGGCTGGCAGTCGGTTCCCAAACTCGCCTTTCCCGGCGGGGCTCTGATCGGCTGCGCGGCGGGCTTCGTGAATTTCGCCCGCGTCAAGGGCAGCCACAACGCCATTCTGTCCGGCATGCTGGCCGCCGACAAGGTCCGCGAGGCGCTCTCGGCCGGCCGCTCCAATGACGAACTCGCCGCCTATGAAGCGGAGTGGCGCGGCTCCGACATCGGCGCCGACCTCTACAAGGTGCGCAACATCAAGTCGCTTTGGTCGCGCTTCGGCCTGATCGCCGGGGTGGGCCTGGGCGGCCTCGACATGTGGACCAACGAATTGTTCAACAAGTCGATCTTCGGCACCCTCAAGCACGGCAAGCAGGACAGCATGACCCTGAAGCCGATATCGGAGGTGACTCCGATCGTCTATCCCAAGCCCGACGGCGTTCTGAGCTTCGACAAGAGTTCGTCCGTGTTCCTGTCGAACACCAACCACGAGGAGGATCAGCCGGTCCATTTGCGGTTGACGGATCCGACCATCCCGGTCCGCGAAAACCTTCCCCGCTACGGGGAGCCGGCCCGGCTCTATTGCCCGGCCGGCGTCTACGAAGTTGTTTACGCCGACGAGACCCGACGGACCGAGCCGCGCTTTGTCATCAATGCCCAGAATTGCGTGCACTGCAAGACTTGCGATATCAAGGACCCCGCCCAGAACATCACCTGGACGCCGCCTGAGGGAGGCGGTGGACCAAACTATCCGGATATGTGAGCCATCGGCGGCCCAAATTCGCCCTTTTTACAGATGAGACGGAGACAGGCGTGCGTCGGGCGGCGAAAGTCCCGCTTAGCCGCGCCGGTGCGTCGCTCGCAAGCAGGAAGGCCAGAGTGAAAAAACTATCGAAGCGCCAGACGATCGCGGTCGCCCTGTTCGCCGCCGGATTGATTTCCCCGGGCGCCCTGGCCATGGCCGCCGCTTCGCCCACGGAAACGCCGGCGTCGCAGGAATTCGCCGTCAGCCAGCCGGGCAATTACCTCGCCGGGCTGATCGCCAGCGCCGATCGCGATTCGGCTTCCGCCGAGGCCTACTATCGCGAAGCGCTTCGGATCGATCCGAGGAATGCCGATCTGCTCGAGCGAACCTTCGCTGCGGCGTTGTCCAACGGCGACGAGCAAGCCGCCGACATGCTGGCGGAGCGCCTTCTCACCCGTGACCCGACCAACAATCTCGCGCGCCTGGCGGTCGCCGTTCGCGCCATCGGGCAGGGACAATATGCGGCCGCCCGAACGCAGCTTACGAGCGGCGACGTTCGAACGCGGGATGTGACGGCGGCGCTCCTGACGGCCTGGACCTATGCGGGGCAGGGCGACCTGCGCCACGCGCTCGACACCCTCGACCGCATCCGGGATCCGTCCGTCGCCGCTTTTCGCGACTATAATGCGGGGCTGATCGCCGAACAGCTGGGCAACGCTGCGGAAGCCCGGCGCAGACTCAAATCCGCGTACGACGCGGACAAGAAAACGCTTCGGTTTACCGACGCCTACGCCCGCTTCCTGGCGGCGCATGGAGACGCCGACGGCGCAAAGAGCGTCTACGGCGACTTTTCCAAGCTCGCCCCTCATCACCCTGTCGTCGAACGCGCGCTTGCGGATCTCGACGCCGGCCGCATTCCGGATGCGGTCGTCCGCAGCCCGAAGGACGGCGCGGCGGAGGTGCTTTACGGATTGGGCGCGGCAGGAAGCCGGGAGGGCGACGAGCTTCCGGCGCTGATCTACCTCCGTCTGTCGCTTTACCTGCGGCCATCGAGCGATCTGACGGCCGTCACCCTGGCCAGCGTGTTCGAGCGACTGAAGCAGACCGATCAGGCGATTGCCGCCTACAAGCTGGTGCCGATGACGTCGCCGTTCCGGGAAGACGCCGACATTCAGGCGGCGCTTCTGCTCGATGGCGAAGGGAAATCCGACGAGGCGATGCGGCGGATGACCGAAATCGTCGCGGCCCGGCCAAACGACGTCGAGGCGTTGAGTTCGCTGGCTGGCCTGCAACGCGCCGCCAAGAAATATGCCGAAGCCGCGGCGACCTATGACAAGGCGATCGCCGCCGTTGGCGTTCCGCAGCGGGAGAATTGGACGCTCTTCTACTTCCGCGGCATCTGCTATGAGCGCGACAAGCAGTGGCCGAAGGCGGAAGCGGACTTCAAGAAGGCGCTCGAACTGTACCCGGACCAGCCGCTGGTGCTCAACTATCTCGGTTACTCATGGGTCGACAAGGGGCTCAATCTGGAAGAGGCGTTCCGGATGCTCCGTCGCGCGGTCGAGCTGCAGCCGAATGACGGCTATATCGTCGACAGTCTCGGCTGGGCTCACTTCAAGCTCGGACAATATCCCGAGGCGGCGGAGACGCTCGAGCGGGCGATCGAGTTGAAACCCGCCGATCCGGTGCTGAACGATCATCTCGGCGACGCCTACTGGCGGGTCAATCGGCGAACGGAGGCGCATTTCCAGTGGAACCATGCGCGCGACATGGGTCCGGATCCTGAGGACAAGCCGGCGATCCTGAAGAAAATTGAATTCGGACTTCCGGAGACGACGAGCGCGCCGGCCGCGCCGAACGACGCGGAGAAGCCGAAGACCGGCGGCTGACCCGTTCGAAGCCGATGCGCTGGTTCCGCGCTCCGGCCAAGATCAACCTGAGCCTCAGCGTGCTTGCCCGTCGATCAGACGGGCTGCATGAGATCGAGAGCCTGGCGGCTTTTGCGGAGGTCGGCGACTGGCTCGGATACCAGCCGGGACGGAGCCTCGAACTCGAAGTCGAGGGGCCGGAAGCGCCCGGTGCAGGGCCGCCGGAGACGAACCTCGTCCTGCGGGCGGCGCATGCGCTGGCGGCGCGGATCCCGGATCTCACTCTCGGGCGGTTCCGCCTGGTCAAACACTTGCCCGCCGCCGCCGGGATGGGCGGCGGCTCCTCCGACGCAGCGGCCGCGCTGGCCGCGCTGGCCGAAGCCAACGGCCTGCCGGAGGAGGACGAACGCCTCCTTGCGGCGGCGTCGGAGACCGGCGCCGACGTGCCGGTGTGCCTGTTCCCGAGAGCGCGCATGATGTCCGGGATTGGCGAGCGGCTCGGGCCGCCGGTCGCCTTGCCGGACGTTTTCGCCGTCCTCGCCAATCCCCGGGTCCCCGCGCCGACGCGCGAGGTTTTCGACGCTATCGGCCTGGCCCCCGGGGCGCGCCTCGAGCCTGCCGGCGAGCCGGATTTCGTGATTGGCTCGACGGAGCCGCTTACCCTCGATTTGCTTGTGTCGGGCCGCAACGATCTCGAGGCGGCGGCGCTTCGCGTCGCTCCCGTCATCGGATCGGCGCTCGATGCTCTGGCGCGCCTTCCTGGCGCTCTGGCGGCGCGGATGTCGGGTTCGGGGGCGACCTGCTATGCGCTGTTCGACACCGCGCTCGGCGCCGCGACGGCCCAGAGGCTGGTCGTCGCCGAGCACCCGCACTGGTGGGTCAAGGCGACCCGGTTGCGGTAGGGGGCTAAAGCGAACGCTTGGCGCCCAAACGGGAACGTCCCCAATGGGCGGAGAGCGCCCGTCGGCCGAACGGCGGGAATGGGCGGGATAGCGAGCATACAAGGCCGCGCCGGTCGGCGCAGAGACCAACCGAAGCAGGTCTCGCTACTGTCCCTCCGGCAGCCCAGCCTTCCGCAGCCCCTCTATGATCCGCTCGCTTTCACGGACAAACTGCGGGTCGGGGTAGTTCTGCATCATCCTGTAATCCTGCACGCTCCCCTCAGGCCGGCGCTTGCGAAGCTCGGCGACGGCGTTGGCGGCGTCTGCCGTCCGCCCGAGCCATCCGTAGCAGGCGGCGAGCTCGTAGTACGGCCAGAACGTCGCCGGATTGCTTGCGGCCGATCTCTGGCACCAGTCGATCGCCTGCTCCCACTCGGCGAGCTGCGCGTGCGCATTGCAGGCGAACAATTGGAAGACGTACAGGGACGGATTTTCTTGCGGATCGAGCCGCAGCGCCTTGTCGATGAGATCGAAGGCTTCGGCCGCGCGCCCGTGCGCGATCATGTAGTGGGCTTTCTGGGCGTAGGCCCCCGCGAAATTCCGGTCGAGCGCGATCGCCGTATTTGTCTCCGCAAGCCAAAGGTCTTGGCGGTTGGTCGCCTTTGCGATCACGCCCTTGAAGATGTGAGCCATGACGTCGTTGGGCTGAAGGGCGATGGCGCGATCGACTTCCGCTTCGGCCTCCTTGATCACCTCGTCAAAGCGCTCCCGTCCGATCCCGAGGTCTATGAGCCCGATGACTTCCACGGCCGCCTTTCCGGAAAGCGCCTGCTCGTTGTTCGGGTCGAGCTGCAAAGCCTTGTTATAGTCGTCGATGGCTTCAGCGAAATCTGACCGGCGTGTATCCTCGGAGCCACGTCGCTTTGCCGCGCATGACGTAGTCGGCCGCGTCCGGGTTCGTCGGCCGCTCACGGATCGCGCGCAGCGCCTCGGCGTTGACGAGTTGGACGCCGAGCGCGTTGGCGATGCGGGAGACGACCTCGACCTGCAACTCGCCGAGCTTGCTGCGCTCGCCCTCGAACCGGTCGGCCCAGACATGCGCGCCGGTCTCGGTCGAGATGAGCTGAGCGTTTACAGTAATCGTCTCACCGACGCGGCGGACGCTGCCTTCGAGCGCGTAGCGAACGCCGAGATCGCGGCCGACCTGCTTTACATCGATTGGCTTGCCCTTGAAGGTCGCGGCGGTGCTGCGGCCGATGACGAAGCTGTCGGGCAGGTGTGACAGATCGGTAGTCAAATCGTCGGTAAGGCCGTCGGCGAAATAGTCCTGCTCCGGATCGCCGCTGAGGTTGACGAAGGGCAGTACGACGATGGAGAGACGCGGCGCGTGCGCGAGCTTCTCGTCCGCGACCGCGGTGACCGAAACGGGGGCGGGCGTGGGCGGCGGGGCCGCTTTGCGCCAGCCGAACCATCCGGCCGCTGCCACCGCGATGACCAGCGCCGCCGCGACCGCCGACCGCAGCAAGGTCTTGCCACGCGGGCTCCTCGCGGGCAGCGGCGCGCCCACGAGGCCGCCCGGCTTCAGGGCGTAAGCCCGTACCGGACGGGCGATGTTCTTGAGGCTTTGCTCGACCGAGATCGGCAAACGTCGCTTGCAGCTTGTCGCGCACCTGCCGGTATGCGTCTTCCGAAAGGCAAACGCCGCCCGGCTCGCAGATCGCCTGGAGGCGCGCCGCGACATTGACCCCGTCGCCCATGAGGTCGCCATCCGTCTCCTCGACGATGTCGCCGAGATGGATTCCGACGCGGACCTCGATGCGCTGACCAGCGGGAACGCCGGCATTGCGGTCAGCGAGCCCCGTCTGCACCTCCATGGCCGAGCGCACGGCGTCGACCACGCTGCGGAACTCGACCACCGCGCCGTCGCCGGTGCGCTTGACGATGCGCCCGTTATGGATCGCGACCGTCGGGTCGATCAGGTCGCTGCGTAGCGTCCTCAGACGCGCAAGCGTGCGCTCTTCCTCAGCCCCCGCCAGCCGGCTGTAGCCGACCATGTCGGCGACAAGAATCGCCGCGACTTTTCGGGTCTCGGGCATTTGGAGTTTCCTCCGTTTGGACCCTTCGACCTATCAGATGTGTCGGGAAAGCTTAGATGCTTTGTCAGCCGTCGGAATGATCCAGATCAAACTCGGGTGCCCAATTGACAGCGGTGACATCTCCGCCTGACGGTTCGCAACTCGATTTGGGAATGGACGGTCCCGACGCATCCCCGCCGCCTACGCCCGCTTTCTGGTGTTTACTGCCCGTACCGCGGCGATCCCCAAAGACAGCAACGGGTCGATTGCGGTCCTCCAGCCCCGATTCCATGCGAGCACCGAGTGTCAGCCCCGAAACCGCTGGGCGGCTTCCGCGCTGCGGCGGCGAACGCGGGACGTCCCGCGGTCGCCGCTTGTCACGACGGGCGACAAAGCTCCCCTGACCTCGGCCGGATTGGCCCGAGGAAAGATTTCCGACTATCGTAGCGAAGCTCTTTCAAATCTCGGAACTGGAATACCGTCGTGAGCAAGGTCGCTTTTTTGGGTCTCGGCGTCATGGGATTTCCGATGGCCGGCCACTTGAAACGCGCCGGCCACGACGTCGTCGTCTACAATCGGACTGCGGCCGTCGCGGCGAAATGGGTCGGGGAATACGGCGGTTCGAGCGCGCCGGCGCCTGCAACGGCCTCGGCGGAACGGGACTTTGTTCTCTCCTGCGTCGGCAACGACGACGATGTGCGGGCGATCACGCTCGGCGACGACGGCGCCTTCGCCGGCATGAGGTCGGGGGCGATTTTCATCGACCACACGACAGCCTCCGCGACGCTCGCGCGAGAACTCGGCGGGGAAGCGAAGCGCAGGGGTCTGGGGTTCGTCGACGCTCCGGTCTCCGGAGGGCAGGCCGGAGCGCAGAACGGCCAACTCACCATCATGTGCGGCGGCGACGAACGGGACTATGCGCAGGCGGAGCCGGTTATCGCGGCCTACGCCCGCTCTTCCCGGCGCATGGGTCCGGTCGGAGCGGGACAACTGACGAAGATGGTCAATCAGATCTGCATCGCGGGGCTCGTGCAGTCCCTTTCCGAAGGGATCCGATTTGCCGAAACGGCGGGGCTCGATCCGATGGCCGTCGTCGACGTCATTTCGAAAGGCGCAGCGCAGTCCTGGCAGATGGACAATCGGCACAAGACCATGATTGCGAGACGTTTCGACTTCGGCTTCGCGGTGGACTGGATGCGCAAGGACCTTGCGATCTGCCTCGACGAAGCGCGGCGAAACGGCGCGCCGCTGCCGGTGACCGCGCTGGTGGATCAATTCTACCGCGACGTGCAGGCGGAGGGTGGAGGCCGCTGGGACACGTCCAGCCTCATCACTCGCCTTTGAGCATCAGGACGAAGGCAGTTTTCGCGACGACGGACGCGCGAATTGGAGCTGATGCCGGCCGGCGTCGATGAAAGAGATCGTTGGCAGCGTCGCGGCCGTCGGATAAAGGGTTCCAGGCTCAAATCTTCAGCGCGGGGCCGCAAGACATTCAAGCGGGCGAACCGAGGGTGCAGTGGCGATTGACGGAGAAGCGATGCCCATCGACGAAGCGCCGTCGGAAACGCCGCCTCAGCACATCCACGACTTCTCGAACCTGCAGGGCCTGCAAGTCGTCGGAGTTCACCCTGGCGCAGGGGAAGATCCTGCCTCGGTCGCCTGGCGCGAAGCGCTGAAACTGGAACTCGAGACCCGGGCCGCGCGGTTTCACCAGGCCGTCGACGCCTCGATCGTGCTCTCCGACGACGGCGTCATTCGGTGGCTCGGCGACCCCGTCGCCCGACTGGCGGCGGGTCCCGATCTTCTGACGCCGCGGGCGCTCATACTTGCCGACGCCAGTTTGCCCGAAGGCGCTCGCGCGACCGTCGCAGCCCGTCTCGAGCTATGGCTGGCCGCGACGACCAAGCGCCTGCTCGGACCGCTGCTGGCGCTCCGGAACCTGCAGGAAGAGTCCGAGCCGGTGCGCCTGCTGGCGACCCGGATTTCGGATTCTCTCGGAGTTCTCGAGCGCGAACCGCTGAGGAACCAGATCAAGGCGCTCGATCAGAATTCGCGCGCCGCCTTGCGACGGCACGGCGTGCGGTTCGGCGCCTATTACATCTACGTTCCCCAGTCGATTAAGCCGGGCTCCCGGGCCCTGGCGCTTCAATTGTGGAGCCTCCGGGCGCCCGACGCCGGCGGCGAGGAAACCGCCAGGACGCTGCTTCCGCTGGCGTCGTCCGGTCGAACGTCGCTGCCCGTCGACCTGTCGATTTCGAAGGACGGATATCGCGTCGCCGGCTTTCGTCCTTGCGGCGAACGGGTTGTGCGGGTCGATATCGTCGAGCGCCTTTCGGACATGATCCGGGCCGCGTTCGTCGTCTGCTCGCCGTCCGACGCCGCCCCCTCGACCGGCTCCGCCTTTGTCGTCAGTGGCCAGATGACGTCGCTGACCGGGTGCTCGGGCGAGACCTTCGCCTCGATCCTCCGGTCGCTCGGATACGAAAGCTTCGAGATCGAACGCAGCCGTCTGGCGCCGCCTCAGCTCGCGGTCAAAGCCGGTCCGGCGGACGCGTCATCGCCGGCCGACGCGCCTGTCGTCGAGGCGTCCGCGAGCGAAGCGGAACAACCGGCCGCCGACGGTGCGGTCGATGCCGAGGCGGCCGAGACCGGTCCCGCCCCCGATTCCCCTGAGACCGAAGAGGAGCCGTTAACCGAGGCGGCCGCGGCTGACGGCGCGCCTGTGTCTGTCGCCGAAGCGCCCGCGAGCGAAGCGCAGCAACCGGCCGATGGGGGTGCGGTCGAGGCTGGGACGGCCGAACCCGGCCCTCCCTCCAATTCCCCCAAGACCGAAGACCAGCCGTCGGAGGCGCGCGCCCCTGACATCGCGGAGGCGTCCGCCGCGGAAGCGTCCGCGAGCGAAGCCGAACAAAACGGCGTTGGAAGCCGGGCTGAGGTCGGGGCGGCCGAGGCGGGGCCTGTCTCCGATTCCCCCGAGAGCGGAGAGGAACAGCCGTCCGGCGGGGACGACGCCCCTGATCTTGCGGCCGACCGCGTTCATGGGCCGGATGACGAAGCGGACGAACCGGCGGCGGCTTCGGAGACGAACCCCGAGGAGGCCGACCGAGCGCAAGACGACCCGGTTCTCGCGCCTGCGCCAGCCCAATCGGCGCCCGAGGCTGCTGGCTCCGAAGCCGGCGAGGCGCCGGTCGAGACGAAGATCACGGCGTGGCGGCTCGCCCGGAAACCCCGCGCTGAGCGGCCAAAGCGACGCTTCCGTCACGGCGAGGCGCCGGGCGCCCCGACTCACCGCCGCGAAAGCGGCGGGGCTGATTCGAGCCGGCGTCAGGCGCACATCGAGCGGCGCTCCGACGGTCCGGGTCGCGGCGATCAGGGCACGGGCTCTCCGCCCGAGAAACGGGAACGCTTCAACCGCGCCGACGACAAGCGCCGCAAGAATGCGCCGAGCAAGAATGCGCCGAAAGCGAATACGCCGAAGCCCAGTACGCCGGCCCCCGCAACTCAATTCGAGCCGCGGCGCTCTCCCACGGTCGATCCGAACTCTCCGTTCGCAAAGCTTCTCGAGCTCCGTACAGCTCTTGAAAAGCAGGGGAAGAATTGTTGATAGAAGCGCCGCTCCCATCGTTCGTTCGACAGCCGCGGGGATTGTAACTCCGATGGCGTCGGCGTAGGCGTTCGGGAAGGGTTCTGCGAGGTCAAGAGGGAAGCGTTTAATGACCTATGTGGTCGTCGAGAACTGCATCAAGTGCAAGTACATGGATTGCGTGGAGGTCTGTCCGGTGGACTGCTTCTACGAAGGCGAAAACATGCTGGTCATTCACCCGGACGAATGCATCGACTGCGGGGTCTGCGAACCGGAATGCCCCGCCGAGGCAATCAAGCCGGATACCGAGCCGGATCTGGCTAACTGGCTGAAGTTGAATGCTGACTACGCAAAAACCTGGCCGAACATAACGTCCAAGAAGGAGCCGCCTGCCGACGGGAAGGAGTTTGACGGTCGCCCAAATAAATTCGCCGACTTTTTCTCCGCCGAGCCCGGCCAGGGCGATTGAACGACTGTGGTTCCTCTGGGTTCTGCTGAACGGACGTTCCGTTAACCAGACGGACGGCGGGCGCCGAAACATGCGCCACAGCCTTTGATTTTTCGACAGAATTGTGATAAACGACTTATTAACCGCGGAATGCCTCCGCCCGACAGACTTTCGGCCGGGGTGTTCAGCTATTATCTAAGGGCGTGTAGCAGTTTACAGGACTGGCGGGCTCTCAGTGCGGCGTTGCCGCCAGTCAGGCGTGGAGATGTTTACAATGGCGGCGCGTAGAAAGTCGACAAAGAAAACCGGCGCAGCAGCTACATCCAGACAAAAGACCGTTTCCAGGACGACGCGAGTCAGCGCCGCGAAGGGGCGTTCGTCCGACAAGCGAGGCAAGGTTTCGGTCAAGTCCAAGGCGAAGGCCTCTCCCGCGAAAGAGACCCGGAAACGTCTTGAAGCCGCCAAAGCCGCCGCCGCCAAGAAGGCGAAAGGCTCGACGAGAAGCCGCACCAAGGCCGGGAAGCAAGCATCGGTCAGCGCAAATGCGCAGCCCAGGACGAGCAGGGAGGTTCGCGCGCGAGGAAAGGTCTCGACGGCGGCAAGCACGCCGAACGCGAAGCGAGTGGAAGCGAAATTGCAAAACAAGAACGAGCAGCCAAGCAAGACGAAATCGGCAGTGCGCGGGCCTGTGGCGGCGGCGGCGACGCCTGAGCCGCACAAGGCGGCGCCATCCCGTTCTGTTTCCGAGACGCCCGTCGTGAAAGCGGCGCCTGCGGTCAAGGAGCAGAAATCCGCCCCGCGCGAGGCGCCGGCCGCCGCGTCGAAAGCGGCGAAGCCGGGCGCTCATCGTCAGGGCTTCAAACTGAGCGAATTCGTCGTCTACCCTGCTCACGGGGTGGGTCAAATCGTCGCAATCGAAGAGCAGGAGGTTGCGGGCTTCAGGCTGGAGTTGTTCGTCATCAGCTTCTCGAAGGACAAGATGACATTGCGCGTGCCGACCTCGAAGGGCGTGGGCGCGGGCATGCGGAAGATATCGGATCCGGACACGGCGAAGCGCTCGCTCGAAATCCTCACCGGACGCGCTCGCGTCAAGCGGACGATGTGGTCGCGCAGGGCGCAGGAATACGAGGCCAAGATCAATTCCGGCGACATCAACGCCATCGCCGAGGTCGTGCGGGATCTCTACCGCTCGGACGCGCAGCCCGAGCAGTCGTATTCGGAGCGGCAATTGTACGAGGCGGCGCTGGACCGCATGGTGCGCGAGATCGCCGCGGTTCAACGAACGAGCGAACTCGACGCTCTTCGGGCTGTCGAGGCCCAGCTCCAGCGGAGCCACGGCCGCTCCAGCAAGGCGTCCGGCGGCCCTGCCGAGGGCGTCGTCGATCCCGAGATCGAGGAGGCCGCATAGGCTTCCGCGCCGGGTCGTCGCCCGGGCGCCGCGTTGAATTCACGAGCGGCCCCGCGTTCCCTTGCGAACGCGGGGCCGTTTGTTGGAGGTCTCAGACCATGTATTGACCGCCGTTGGCCGTAAGGGTCGAACCGGTGATGAATCCGGCGTCGTCAGACGCGAGGAACACGACGCAACGCGCGATTTCCTCGGGCTCGCCAAGTCTCCGCACCGGAATTTGGGGGAGAATCTGATTGTCGAGGACCTCTTTCCGCACCGCCTTGACCATTTCGGTGGCGATGTAGCCGGGGCAGATCGCGTTCACCGTGACGCCCTTGTTGGCGTTTTCCTGAGCCAGCGCCTTGGTGAAGCCGATATCGCCCGCCTTGGACGCCGAGTAGTTCGACTGCCCCATCTGTCCCTTCTGTCCGTTGACCGAGGAAATGTTGATGATGCGGCCGAAATTACGCTCGCGCATTCCCTCGATGACCGGCCGGCACATGTTGAACAGGGAATTCAGATTCGTGTTGATGACGGCGTACCATTGCTCCGGCGTCATTTTGTGGAACATGCCGTCCTTGGTGATGCCGGCGTTGTTGACGAGGACATCGACCGGGCCGAGCTCTTTCACCACCGTCGCCAGGCCGGCGACGCACTCGTCGTAGACGCTGACGTTCCACTTGTAGACGTGAACCCCGGTTTCGGCCTTGAACGCGTTCGCGGCCTCGTCGTTGGCGTGATAGGTGGCCGCGACCTGGTAACCCGCCGCTTTCAAGGCCTTGGAGATCGCCGCGCCGATGCCGCGCGTGCCGCCTGTAACGACTGCAACTCTACTCATGCTTTTCCTCCCTGATATTCCAAGCCGCCCGTCGCCCTCGAACTGGATGGGCGTCGCGTTCAATGCATATTAGCCGCCCCGTTTCAACGCGCCAAAGGAATAGCGATGCCGCCTGCCCCCGGAGCGACCGTGTGTCGCAGCGTGCAGGCGGCCGATCCGGCGCACGGGTACTTCTGATATTCAGAAAGAGCAGGCTTCCCCGTCGCGCCGCGCGCGACCGGGAGGGGCGCCCGGGCTTGACGCTAAGCGGGGTTGCAAACGCTTGATGTGTATTGGGGTCGCCGTTAAATCGGCGCTAAAGCGCGCGCCCTCGGCGCCCCTCTCGCTGGACTTCAGACCATGTGAAAGCGCTGCCGTTGCGGGGGCTCCCATGCGCCCCCGGGGGGAAAGGTTTGGAGAGGTGTTCGGCGCAACGCTTGGCCAGGCCGGTCAGCGCCGCTTCCAGCGCGCCGCCGGCGAGCGGGACGGCCGCCTCGTCCACGGTGGTTTGCCACAGTTCGTGCGGCACTGACTGCGCCGCCTCCTCCGTCGTGATGATCCGAATGTAGTGTTCGGCGAGCGACACATAGACGAGAACCCCGCACTGCGAGCGGTCTATGCCGCGAAGGACGAACTGCGCCAGCGCCGCGCGGTGGCAGGCGGCCCGCCGGACCCGCTTCGGCACGACCGCCTGCCGGACCCAGGGCAAGGCGCCGAGGACCGAAGCCAGGATCGCGACCAGCAACTGCCCGATATAGATCCGTTGCGCCGACATCTCGGTGAACAGCAAGAGCGGCAGGGGCGTCGCAAGGGCGAGGACGGCAGCGCCGAGCAGGAACTCCGCATCGTGCGCGGACGAGGCTCCGGCAAGCACGCAAACGATCGGCGCACGTGTCGTGGTCTGCGCGTCGTCGAACGAGGCCTCGATGCGCGCCGCCTCGGCCGGATCGAGCCACATCACCAGCCTCCCGAAGCGCCGCCGCCGCCGGATGACCCACCGCCGCCGGAAAAGCCGCCGCCGCCTCCGAACCCACCGCCGTAACCGCCGCCAAATCCTCCGCGAAAGCCACCGCCCGTACCCATCGGGATGAAGATGACGTTGCCTCCGCCGCGGCGGCCGATCCGGGTCACTACGAACATGATGAACAGAAAGATGAGAAACGGCGCGAGCGCGTCAAACAGCGAAGGGTCGCTCTCGGCGCGCAGATCCGTCGGCTTTGGCTTCCACTCGGCCGAATTGGTGGTCAGCGCGGTGACGATGTCGTCAACGCCCCGTGTCACGCCGGCGTTGAAATCCCCGGTCTTGAACCGCGGCGCGATCGCATTGCGAATAATGATGCTCGACACCGCGTCCGTCAGGGTGCCTTCCAGGCCGTAGCCGACTTCGATTCGGATCCGGCGCTCCTTCGGCGCGATCAGCAGCAGGACGCCGTTGTTTTTCTTGGCCTCTCCAAGCTTCCAGGCGCGGAAAAGTTCGTTTGCGTAGGGTTCGATCTCCACGCCGTCAAGTGACGGCACGGTTGCGACGACCATCTGGATTCCAGATTTCTGCTCGAGGTCGGCCAACTTGGTTTCGAGTTCAGCGACTGTCACGGGCGAGAGGATATGCGCTTCATCGACGACACGACCGGTGAGGGGCGGGAAATTCGTCGCGCCGCATGCCACGCTGATCCACGTCGCGGCGACAAGGGCGGCGATCAGCGCGCGCAGCCACAAGCGATGCATCCGGGCGCTCCCGTCGGAGGATCAGAATTTCACCTTCGGAGCCGTCTGCGCTTCTGCCTCCGCGGTGAAGGGAACCAGCGGCTTGGTGGATCGGAAGACAGTCTGAGCCCAAAGCGCGGTCGGGAAGGTTCTGAGCTCCGTATTGAAGTCCTGAACGGCAGCGATGTAGTCCTTCCTCGAGACGGCTATCCGGTTCTCCGTCCCCTCGAGTTGCGACTGAAGGGTGAGAAAATTCTGGTTTGACTTCAGATCCGGGTAATTTTCACTGATGGCGAGCAGACGACCCAGCGCACCGGAAAGCTGGGCCTGAGCCTGCTGCATCTGCTTGACCTTCTCCGGGTCGGAGAGGTCGTTGGCGTCGAGGTGGATCGAAGTCGCTTTGGCTCGCGCCTCCGTTACCTGGGTCAGGACGTCTTTCTCCTGCTTGGCGTATCCCTGAACAGTCGCGACGAGGTTGGGCACCAGATCGGAGCGGCGCTGATACTGGTTCTGCACCTCCGCCCAGGCCGCTTTGGCCGCCTCTTCCTTGGTCGGAATGACGTTGTAGCCGCACGCAGATACTGAAACGGCGATCAGCCCGAGGACGACGAGAAAGCGCAGACGAGAAAAGAATTTCACGGGCGGACCCCCTTCGGCCGGCGCGTTAGCCGTACCTCTCGAGGAGCGATAATACAGAAACCCGCCCTCCCTTGCCACGGGCAAGCTTGTCGCTCTGTCAAGGGCGAAACGCGTCTCCTGACGCGACACTGACCTCAGGCCAATCCGCGAGCCTGGGTCTTCGCGAAGACAATGGAGACCGGGACGGCCAGGATTGCGCCCGCGACTGCCGCGTAAACGATCCATCGTCCCAAGTCCGGCGCCAGCGCTGGCGTCAAAATCGCCACCAGCACCAAGACGCCAGCGAGCGTCGGCGCCAGGAATATCCAGCACAAAGCAACAACACGCCACACCTTTTCCCCTCCCTCGTATTCAGGCAAGAGCCCATTCATCCTCTCCCACGCGCAAGGGGAGCACGGCGTAGCTTGTGCCGCGAACGGCGTTCGTGTTTTGATCTGGATCAATTTTGCGAAGTCCGGAACGGCGCAGGCACGCAGATCGGCCAGTTTCCCGGTGGCATCGCCCGGGGTTTGCGGCCTCACCGCGCTTGATCGGGCCGCCGGCATTCACTAGAAACGCCGTCCACCGGCCCGGCAATCCCGACGCCCGATCCGTTTCATGCGCTCGAAGCAGCGTTTGGAACGCCAAAACAAGGAACTGCAATGCGCGTCTACTACGACCGGGATTCCGACCTGAATCTCATCAAGGGCAAGAAGGTCGCCGTCGTCGGCTACGGCAGCCAGGGTCACGCCCACTTGCTCAACATGCGCGACAGCGGCGTCAAGGAGATCGCGGTCGCCCTGAGGGCGGGCTCGTCCTCGGCAAAGAAGGCGGAAGCCGAGGGCTTAAAGGTGATGGATGTCGCCAGCGCCGCCAAATGGGCGGACGTCGTAATGATGCTGACGCCCGACGAACTGCAAGCCGACATCTATCGAAGCGAGCTTGCGCCCAACATGAAGCCAGGCGCAGCGCTGATGTTCGCTCACGGCCTCAACGTGCACTTCAATCTGATCGAGCCGCGCGCCGATCTCGATGTCCTTATGGTTGCTCCGAAGGGTCCGGGACACACGGTCCGGTCCGAATACAAGAGGGGCGGCGGCGTCCCGTGCCTCATTGCCATTCACAAGGACGCCAGCGGCAACGCGCATGATCTGGGGCTCTCTTACGCCTCCGCCATTGGCGGCGGCCGCGCCGGCGTGATTGAGACCACGTTCAGGGAGGAGTGCGAGACGGATCTCTTCGGCGAACAAGTGGTGCTCTGCGGCGGCCTCGTCGAGCTCATTCGGGCCGGCTATGAAACCCTCGTCGAGGCGGGCTATGCCCCTGAAATGGCCTATTTCGAGTGCTTGCACGAAGTGAAGCTGATCGTCGACCTCATCTACGAGGGAGGCATCGCCAACATGAACTACTCGATCTCGAACACCGCCGAGTATGGCGAATATGTCACCGGTCCCCGAATCATCACGCCGGCGACAAAGGTGGAGATGAAGCGGGTGCTGGATGATATCCAGTCGGGCAAGTTCACTCGCGACTGGATGCTCGAGAATAGGGTCAACCAGACCTCGTTCAAGGCGATGCGGGCGCGTGCCAACGCCCATCCGATCGAGGAGGTCGGGACCAAGCTGCGCGCGATGATGCCCTGGATTGGCAAAAACAAGCTGGTCGACAAAGAGCGGAACTGACGCGGCTTCGCGGGCGCGGAAAGTCGGGTCGTTTTCCGGCTGGACAGCCCGCCGCGCCTTTGCTAAGTGCCGGACCTTCCTGGGCGCTGGCCCGGCGATTTCGATGGGCGCATAGCTCAGTTGGTAGAGCAGCTGACTCTTAATCAGCGGGTCCAAGGTTCGAGCCCTTGTGCGCCCACCATCGAAAATCAACCTCAGTCAAGGCCGGTTGGTCCGTGAGATAGGTCGGGGGAGTGGCCCTGCCGCACCGGTTTCTGGTTTGAATCGGTCGGCGGCGGCGCGATCGAACCGTCGCACGGACACAGCATGCAGGAACCACGTACCCGTTCCGGGAGGGCCCCCATGAGCAATCTGTTTGATCTGACCGGCCGCGTCGCCGTCGTCACCGGCTCCTCGCGGGGCATCGGCCGCGCCATCGCGGAGCGGCTGGCGGAGCACGGGGCCGACGTCGTCATTTCGTCGCGCAAGTCGGAAGCCTGCGTGGAGACCGCCGAAGCCATCAATGGCGCGCGCGGACGCAAGGCGGCTGTCCCAGTCGAGGCGAACATCTCGTCCAAGGAAGCGCTTCAGCGGCTCGTCGATGAAACGACCCGGATCTTTGGCCGAATTGACGTTCTTGTCTGCAATGCGGCGTCGAACCCCTATTACGGGCCGATGGCCGGCATATCCGACGAACAGTTCCGCAAGATCCTCGACAACAATGTGATCGCCAACAACTGGCTGATCCAGATGGCGGCGCCGGGCATGATCGAACGCAAGCACGGGTCGATCGTGATCGTGTCGTCGATCGGGGGGTTGAAGGGGTCAGCGGTCATCGGCGCCTACAACATCTCCAAGGCCGCCGATTTCCAGCTCGCCCGCAACCTCGCGGTCGAGTTGGGAAAGCACAAGGTTCGTGTCAACTGCATCGCCCCCGGCCTCGTCAGGACCGACTTCGCCCGCGCCCTGTGGGAGAACCCGCAGACGCTGAAAGCCGTCACGGCGACAACCCCGCTTGGGCGCATCGGGGAGCCGGACGAGATTGCCGGTGCGGCGGTGTTCCTCGCTTCGAGAGCGAGCTCGTTCATGACCGGCCAAACGATCGTGGTCGACGGGGGCGCAACCATCGCCGGCTGATCGCAACTCACCGCGGACGGGCGACCAAGATTCCGACGAGGATAGCGAGACCGCCGAGCGCCTGGACCCCGGTGACTGGTTCGCTGAGAATAAGATAGGCGAACCCGGCTGCGGCGATCGCCTCGAGGAAGATGACGAGCGAGGAAAAGGCCGCCGGCAGGCGGCCGAGCGCGATCGAGAGCAGGCCCTGGCCTCCGCTATGGCTGATCCAGGCCATTGCGGCGAGGGCCGCCACGCCCCGAACGCTGTGCGGCAGCATCGATTTCTCGAGAACGAAAGCGACGACCAACAGGATCGCCGCAGTGATCAGGGTCGCCTCGAAGGTCAGACGCGCGGCGGAGGCCGTCTTGCGCGCCGCCTGAACGGCGAGGAAATAAAGGCCGAAGAAGACGCCGGTCGCGATGCCGAAGGCATCGCCGAGCGCGCCGGCGGGCCTGAGTTCGAAGCTTTGCGCGAGCAGCGCTGTCCCGCCGATCAGGCAGAGGCCGAGCCCCGCGAGGACCGCGCCGGTCGCCCGCTGGCGAAACAGAAGCCAGCCGAACAGCACGACCCAGATCGGCGCGGTCGTGGCGAAGAAGGTGGCGTTGGCGACGCTCGTATGGACGATCGCGAGATGCCAGAAGAACAGATCCCCCGAGAAGGCGAGCCCGGACAGGATCGCCGCCTTCGAGAAGCGCTTGCCAGACGGTTCGCTCCGCTCGGCAAGACGCATCCAGGCGTAGAGCAAAGGCAGCGCGAGCGCGACGCGCCAGAAGGCGCTGGCGAAGGGCCCGACGTCGGCGAGCCGGACGAAGATCGGCGACGCGCCCATCGCCACCGCCCCGACGACCAGAGCGGCGAATGGCGCGAGCACGCCGCGGGTCGCAGCGGCGGGATTGGCTGTCGCGTCCAAGGGGGGAATTTTTCTTGCGAGCGGTGGACTTGAGGGCCGGAATTGAGCTTGACGTCCATAGTCTCGCCCAATCGGTCTAGCAAGGGACGGCGATGGACCGAACTGCGCGCATGGACGCCGAACCGGCCTTTGTCCCGGTCGAAACCGTCGCCGGGTCGCTCGATCGCGGGGTCCTCCTCGTCTGCGACCATGCGTCGAACGCGATTCCTCCCGGCTATGGCGCGCTCGGCCTGCGGCGGGAGGCGCTCGAGCGGCACATCGCCTACGACATCGGGGCGGCGGACCTGACCAGGGCGCTCGCGGAGCGGCTCGGAGCGCCCGCCGTGCTGTCAACCTTTTCGCGCCTGGTCATCGACCCGAACCGCGGCGCCGACGATCCGACTCTCGTCATGCGCTATTCCGACGGAGCGATCGTGCCGGGCAATGCGCGGATCGACGCGGCCGGGATCGCCGATCGGCGCGAGCGCTTCTGGGCGCCCTACCGTCGGACGATCGAGGCGACGGTCGAGGCGATGCTCGCCACCGGCGAGCCGCCGGCGCTCGTCTCAATCCACTCCTTCACGCCGGTCTGGAGGGGCGCGGCGCGCCGATGGAAGGTCGGGGTCTTGTGGGATCGGGACGATCGCATTCCGCGTCCGCTGCTTGCGGCGCTGCAAGCCGAGGCCGACCTCCACGCCCACGGGATCGGCGACAACGAGCCGTATGACGGGGCGCTCGCCGGCGACACGATCGACGCCGTCGCCACCGCCCGCGGGCTCGCCAACGCCCTGATCGAGATCCGGCAGGATCTCGTCGACGACCCGACCGGAGCGCTCGCCTGGGCCGAAAGGCTCGCGCGCCTGCTCAAGCCCATTCTCGCCGACCGCCAGACGCGCGAGCCGGGGCATTTCGGCAGCCGCGCGCGGCGGGAGCGGAGAGGCTGACGCTCGGTCGGATGTGGCGCCAGCCGCGATATTTCAATGGGTTGGGCGCCAAAACCTGTCGCTTTCGCGCCGCAGGGCGTCGAGCAATGATTACACATACACAATTGGTTATTATCCGCCCGGCGCGATCGGCGCCGCGTATGTTCGGCGACAAGCGAAGCCGACCACTTCGATCCCTACGCGGCTCAGCCTCGGTCAACAGGCGCCGCCGCCCTTGACGCGCCCCGCCGTTTGGGGCCACCTCCGCCGCCTTTCTTGATGATGAGGGAATCGCTATGGCCGAGGCGGCGAAAAAAGACGAGATCGCGACCGGAACGGAAGAGGTCAACGCCGGCCATCTGCGCGCCTTCATCGAGCGGATCGAGCGGCTCGAGGAGGAGAAGAAGGCGCTCTCCGACGACATCAAGGATGTCTACGGCGAGGCCAAGGCCAACGGCTTCGATGTGAAAATCATGCGCAAGATCGTATCGATCCGCAAACAGGACCGCGACAAGCGGATGGAGGAGGAGACGATTCTCGATCTCTATCTCGCGGCGCTCGGGATGAATTGAGCGCGCTGATCCCGTCGCGGGATCAGGCAAGCTCGGCCAGCGCCGTTTCTATCCTCGCCAGCATCGCCGTCGGCCCGAATTGCGTGGCGATTCGCTTTGCTTCGGTCAGATGCTGAACGGCGAGCGCGCGCTTCTTCTTGGCCTTATAAAGCAGGCCGAGGATCATCGCGCATTGGGCATCAAAGAGGCCGTCGGGAGTGAAGATCGGACTCTGACGGACTTGTCCGACGAGAGTTGTAACCCGCGATTCGACAGATAGCGCGGTGCGAAGAATTGTCCTCAGATTGCGCGCAAGAAACTGGAGCGACGGTCGGCCTTTTCCCGAGACCATTTGCAGATAGATCTCGCAGAGCATCAGCCGCAACCAGTCCGCATTCTTCAACCCGTCTTCCTCCCCTCGCGCGATCGCCGCCTCGATCCAGCCGATGCCCGCGCCGAGGTACCCCTGCATCACAAGGGCGATGCCCCAAAAGCCGTCGGTACCAGCGAGAAAAAGCAACGATCCATCGGCGCGGCGACGGCTCCTGAACGCCTCGAGTCTCGCTTTCGCTTCCGGGCGATCCAATGAAATAAGCGCCGCCGCCACTCCATACTCGTTGAGGACGGTGTCGGACGGGGTGCGCGCCATGGATATACCGATTTCTGAGCATTCGAGCGCCTGCGTGAAATCGCCCGTAAAAGAGGCGACGAACGACTTCAGAAGCATTCCCCAGCTGATTGAACGAGGGTCGTCGAGTTTGCGGCCGATCGAGAAGATCTCTTCCGCCGCTCCGAGCGCCCCGGCGACCCGTCCCCGAGAAAGCTCCACAAACCCAATCGCATACCTAACGAAGTACTGAAGATAGGGATCGTTGACGTGGGCCGCCGCCGCTATCGCCGCGGACGCCGTCGCGTCGAAATCCTCTCCCCAAGCGGGGCCCAAGAAGTCGAAATATGAATGCGCATGGTATGCGCGTAGGCGATCGCCGGCGCGTTTCCGAGCCTTGCGGCCATGGCCGACAACTGATCCTGCGAGATTGCGGCTTCTCGATATCTGCCAGAAAATAGGAGCGCATTCGCATAGTGATGTTGAACGACGATGGCTTGCTGGTTGTCGCCCACCCGGTCGAGAATTGGCCGGAAACGCTCGACCGTCGCCGTCGTGAGCGGCATCTGCCACGTCGCGGTCGCATAGAGCGCAAAGTGGGACAGCATCGCGACGATCTCTCGATCTTCGGCGCAGCCGGGATTTGCGTCGAGCAGCGCGATTGCGGCGCCGAACCGGGCGCCCGCCTCGTCAAAGGAATAGATCCGAGGCTCTTGGCGCCGGCCATCGCGATAGTGAACGCTTTGTTTGCGCGATCCGTCTGGCCAAAATGATGGGCGAGCGTCTCGACGACCTCGGGGAGGCGATTGCCGGCGCGGCGTTCGATCTCCTCTGGCCATCTTCAAATGGAGCGCCGTGCTTGGCCGGTAAGCAGACTTTGATAGAGCGCGTCGCGCACCAGCGCATGCTTGAACGCAAAGTCGCCCGCGCCTTCGGGGTGGATCAGATCAAGCGCCTGCATCGCGCCGAGCCGGTCCTCAATCTCGTCCGGCTCGTCCGAGACGGCCGCCAACAATTGCGGATCCAAGCGACGGCCGTAGACGACCGCCGCCGCCTGCAGCAGCGCGCGGTCGCGCGGCGCAAGAAGATCGACGCGGGCGGTGAGGAGGCTCTGCACGCTCGCCGGCAGCGCCGCCGCCACGGCGCCGGCGTCGAACTCCACTTTTCCGGCGACCATGCGCAGCACGCCGCGTTCGGTCAGAAAACTCAGGATTTCCTCGGCGAACAGCGCGTTGCCCTCGGCCTTGTCCGCCAGTTGCTGCGCCAAGGTCTCGGGCAAGGCGTCGACGCCGAGCCGGGCCTCGCTCGAGGCGCCGAATATCGCCAGCCGGCAAGGGCCCGGAGCCGAAGCGTCATCGCAACGGGCCGTTCCCGCCAGGGCGGCTCATGTATCCCGGCCGCCTCGTATGCAGGATCATGAGGCCGAGCTTGGCCTCGTTATCGACGATCTTGCCGAGCGCCTCCTGCGATGCGCCGTCGATCCAATGCAGGTCTTCGATCAGCAGCACGACTTGCGCGTGGCGGCAACGCTCCGCCAGCATGTTCTGCAATAGGTTGCGAGTACGCAGGCCGATCAACAAGCCGTCGAGCCCGGCGAGCGCGTCCTCGGGGGGTTTGAGTCCCGAGGAGATTCAGCAGCAGACAGACATTTTCTGTAGATTGCAGACCCATCCTGCTCAATCCGAGATTGAGCTTGCGTGAAATCTCGGCTTCCGCTTCGCCCCCCTTGACTTGAAACGATCGGCGAACGACCTCAATAAAGGGAAGGAAGGGAGTTTGCTGTCCGTCGAGCGAGCAACTTCCCGAGAGTACGAAAGCCTGCTCCTTGCCGATGCGCTGACGGAATTCGTGCAGCAACCGCGACTTTCCCATGCCCGGATCGGCGACGACGTCGATCACGCGGAGCCCGTTGCGCCCCTCGGCGAAAGCGCGCTCAAGAATTTCCATCTCGCGCTCGCGCCCGACATAGGCGGTGAGTTCGGCGTCCGACCGCCGCGTCGAAGCGTGTCGCGCCGCGCCGGATCGCTTCGAGTTGATAGACCTTCTGCGGCCCAGCCTTGCCCTTGATCGTGTGCTCGCCTGCGAACGTCGTCTCAACCAGGCCTTGCACAAGCCGCTGCGTTGCTTCGCTCAAATAGAACGGTTCCCGCTTCGGCCAGCGTCTGCAACCGCGAAGCGAGGTTCACCGTGTCGCCCAGCGCCGTCGCCGGACCGCTCTCTGCTGCGAATTTGCGTAACCACAGCGAGCCCGGAATTGACGCCGATGC
>CAVUHX010000032.1:0-294682 GCA_963741405.1 uncultured Alphaproteobacteria bacterium | reverse complement strand
TCGTGCGAGGGCTCAAAGAGGTGTTCCGTCGCCATCAATCGCAACCGGTAGAACGGGTGATCAGCTTGATCAATCCGGTTCTCCGAGGGTGGGTCAACTACTTCGCCGTGGGGGCACTCTAGCGAGTGCTTCAGCTTCATCAAGGACTGGGCAGAAAAGAAGGTCATGCGTCATCTGGCGCATGCACGGAAACGACAAGGCTTCGGTTGGAAGCGGTGGAATAGGCGTTGGCTCTACGACACGCTGGGGCTGTTCGACAGCTATCGCGTGAAGCGACCCGCGCCGAAAGTCGTCCCAGCAGGATAGGTCCCATAAACCTCGACGCGAAGCAGATGGGGGAGCGCAGTGCGGGAATTCCGCAGGCTGCGTTCGACGTGGCGGGGACAGGAGACGCGGTACGGTCGAGATACTGAGACACTCGCAGACGAAAGAGCGAGCCAACAGGAAACTCAAACTTCGACCTAAACCGGCGCGCCTGTCCTCGACCGCACTGACGAGCGGCGACTGGAAACGGAGCCATGGCCCTAACCTGAGGCACCGGCAAACAGCGAAAGCTGCCGGACAACGGCTGCTGATTCCGAATGATGCCGCCCCCCAATTCCGGGATGATGCCGCCCCCCTGTAACGGGATGATGCCGCCCCCGATTCCGGGATGATCGCGCCCCCGATAACGGAATGATCCCGCCCGGGGTCTTCCGAGATTGGCGGGCGGCGCCGTTGGCCTGATCAGATCGCTCCTTTGGCAAGCCCAAAGGAGGATCGATGCCAGCGGAGCGGATTGGGATGCGCGATGCGCGCGAGGTTATTCGGCTGAAGTCTGCGTCGGTGTCGACGCACGAGATCGCCCGGCGGCTCGGCCTGGCGCGCTCGACGGTGCGGGAGACGTTGAGGCGGGCGGAGACTGTGGGCCTCGGCTGGCCTCTGCCGGACGACATGACCGACGGGGCGCTGGAGGCGGCGCTCTACGCCAGCCGGCGCAGCAAGCGCGGCCACCGGCGCATCGAGGAGCCGGATTGGGCCGGCGTGCATCGCGAGTTGAAGCGCAAGCACGTCACCCTGCTGATCCTGTGGGACGAGTACATCGCCGCCGACCCGGGCGGCTACAGCTATTCGCGGTTCTGCGAGCTCTACCGGGCGTTCGAGAAGACGCTGTCGGTGACGATGCGCCAGACGTACGCCGCTGGCGAGCGGCTGTTCGTCGATTACGCCGGTGATGGCGTCCCGGTGGTCATCGACCGGCTCACCGGCGAGATCCGCATGGCGCAGATCTTCGTCGCCGTGCTGGGCGCGTCGAGCTTCACCTTCGCCAAAGCGACCTGGACGCAGGCGCTGCCGGACTGGATCGCCGCCCACGTCCGCGCCTTCGAAGCGATCGACGGCGTTCCCGAGCTCGTCGTGCCGGACAATGCGAAGACCGCGATCGTCAAGGCGTGCTTCTACGAGCCCGAGGTCAACCGCACCTATGCCGAGATGGCGGCGCACTACGGAACCGCCATCCTGCCGGCGAGACCGAGACGCCCGCGCGACAAGGCGAAGGTCGAGCAGGCGGTGCTGATCGTCGAGCGCTGGCTCATCGGCCGGCTCCGGCGACGGATCTTCCACAGTCTCGCCGACGTCGACGCCGCGCTCGGCGAACTCATGACGCAGCTCAACCAACGCCAGCCCCTGCGCAGGCTCGTCACCCGCCGCCGGCTGCTCGATGAAGTCGACCGCCCGGCGCTGAAAGCGCTGCCAGGCGAGCCCTATGAATACAGCGAGTGGCGAGGTTGCCGGGTCGGCGTCGACTATCATGTCGACATCGACGCGCACTATTACTCCGTCCCCTACCGCTTCGCCCGCGCCGAAGTTGACGCGCGCCTGACCGCCCGCGGCGTCGAGATCTTCCACAAGGGCGAGCGCATCGCCGTCCACCTGAGGTCCAGCGGGAACAGGAAGCACACCACCGTTTCCGAGCACATGCCTTCGAGCCACCGGCGCTATGCCGGCTGGACGATCGAGCGCATCCGGGAAGACGCCCGCAAGATCGGCAAGGCGACCGCGGCGCTCTGCGAGTCGGGCTAGGCGGCAACGGTCTGCGCTGACGTGTCGGACGACGGCAGTCGTCCTACTCGTCTCACAAAGGTTGTCGGACGAACCGCTTGGGTCAATGCTCAATTCATCCTCCGGCACCACGGCAACCGGAAGCGCCCCAACTGGCGAAGACGATCCGACGCCGTGTAGCCGTTCACTCGACCCTCCGCGATATGCGGTTCGCGCTACCAACCGTAGCCGGGCCAGCCGAAATGGCGGTGTAATTGTTGCTCGCCGACCCGGTCCGCCACGGCCAAGGGGTCCCAGGCCGGGCTTGATTTCACCTGATCGCGAGTGACATTGAGATTGATGCGATGTTCGGACCAGTCGATCCCATTCACTGCATAGGGTGCCAACTGGACATGCCTTCCCGGCCACCAATCCCGCGTGGCAATGACGAGATAGCGTATATCCCAGTTGACGTCGTCGGCGAGGAAATTCTCTACGTGACCGAGGTCGCCGTCCGTTGCGTGGACGTGATAGCCGTTGACCGAGGCGACGCTGCGGAGATGCGGATCGCCTTCGCCGCGCTGGCTCTCCGTGTCCGCCGCCTGACGCGCTGCAGCGTCGGAAAAGACGAGGGGCTCGAAAAGTGGCGCGGCGATGGCGCTGGCGCCGAAATTTGTCGCTCCCCAAGATGGATCCCACCCATAATGGTCGTACAGGTCGGTCTCCATCTGTTTGGTCACCGGCTCATCTTCGCGCGCCTCCGGGCTTGCCTCGATCTGCTGCTTGGTCAGCCGAACGGACACGACCAGCATCTCGCCCGTGCTCATCATTGGCAGCACGCGTTTGACCGGAGGCGCGAGGTCCAACGGTGCGATCGACGAGGGGTGGATCAACACCTGGCGGCCGGGCAGCCAATTTCCGGTGTCAACCACCATCCAGCGGATCCTCCAGCTCTGGTCGTCAAACAGAAAGTCCTTGACGGAGCCGATGTGGCCACACCCTGCCTCGACGGGGCATCCGTGCAAACCGGAAATGGCAAACAACATGGTGCGGTCGCTCCTGGTTAGTCGTGCCCCTTGTTGGCTTTTGTCAGACGGCAAGCAGGGTGGAAGAGCGGCATGTCGATCCATCGTGTCTGAAGTGGAGGGTTTTGTCACCAGACCGATTGCTCCTCCCAAAGCGCGCCGGCGTCCCAATCGTGGACCCGGCTCCCCTCAGTTCCGGTGGGGCGTCGCGCTCGCGCCCCAGCTCCAGTTCCGGATCTCAGGCAAATCCTCGCCATGCGCGTCGATGTAATGCTTGTGCTCGATGAGCTTGTCGCGCATCATCTGCTTCAGATACGCGCCTTTGCTCCCCAGATGGGACAATTTGTCGACGACGTCCTGCGCCAGATGAAAGCGATCGATTTCGTTTTGCACGCGCATGTCAAACGCGGTGGTGATTGTGCCCTCTTCTTTGTAACCCCTGACATGCAGGTTCCGGTTGGTTCGACGGTAGGTCAGTCCATGGACGAGCGAGGGATATCCGTGGAAGTTGAATATGATTGGCCTATCCCTAGTGAAGAGCGAGTCGTAGTCGGTCTCGCTCAGTCCATGCGGATGCTCCGCGGAGGGCTGGAGTCGCATCGGATCGACGACATTGATGACCCGAATTTTCAAATCGGGCAGATGTTCGCGCAGGATGGATACGGCCGCCAGAACCTCGAGCGTCGGCGTGTCGCCGCAGCAGGCCATCACGACATCCGGTTCCGCGTCCTGGTCGTTGCTCGCCCATTGCCAGATGCCGATTCCCTCGGTGCAATGAACGACGGCTTGCTCCATGGTGAGCCACTGCGGCAGCGCATGCTTGCCCGCAACGACGACGTTGACGTAGTGCCGAGTGCGCAGGCAATGATCGAACACCGACAAGAGGCAATTGGCGTCCGGCGGCAGATAAACCCGAACGATGTCCGCCTTCTTGTTGATCACGTGATCGAGGAAGCCAGGGTCCTGGTGGGTGAAGCCGTTATGGTCTTGCTGCCAGACATGAGAGGCGAGCAGGTAGTTCAATGACGCGATCCTCCGGCGCCACGGCAGTTCCAGCGTCACCTTCAACCATTTCGCATGCTGGCTGAACATGGAGTCGACGATGCGGATGAAGGCCTCGTATGAGTTGAAAAGGCCATGGCGGCCGGTCAGCAGGTAGCCCTCAAGCCACCCTTCACATTGATGCTCGCTGAGCATGGAGTCCAGTACGCGGCCCTGTGGCGCCAGAAACTCATCACCGTCGACTTCGCGGGCGTCCCACTGGCGATTGGTGACCTCAAAGACATCGCCGAGCAAGTTCGAAAGCGTCTCGTCCGGGCCAAAGATACGAAAGTTGCGCATGTGCTCGTTGAGGCGCGTCACGTCGCGCAGGAACTTGCCGAGCACCAACGTGTCTTGTGCGCTGACCGCGCCGGGCGCTGGAACGGAGACCGCATGATCGCGGAAGCCCGGCATTTGCAGATCGCGCAGAAGAATTCCGCCGTTCGCATGCGGGTTGGCGCCCATCCGACGGCTGCCGTTCGGGGCGAGCTCGGCGAGTTCGGCTTTCAGCGTTCCGTTCTCATCGAAGAGGCCTTCCGCCTTGTAGCTCTTCATCCAGCTTTCCAGCAGCTGGACATGATCGGGATGCCCGGCGTCGACGAGCAGGGGAACCTGATGCGCCCGGAACGTGCCTTCGATCTTCAGGCCGTCGACGACCTTGGGTCCCGTCCAGCCCTTGGGCGACCTGAGGACGATCATCGGCCAGCGCGGCCGCGCAGGGTCTTTGTTTTCTCGCGCGGTTTTCTGGATTGCATGGATCTGGGTTATGGCCTTTTCAACCGTCGCCGCCATCAGGCGGTGCATCTTTTCTGGTTCTTCACCCTCGACGAAGAGAGGCTCCCAGCCGCATCCGCGGAAGAAGTGTTCGAGCTCCTCGTGCTCGATACGCGCGAGGACTGTCGGATTGCTGATCTTGAAGCCATTGAGGTGCAGGATTGGCAGAACCGCTCCGTCCGTGATCGGATCGAGAAATTTGGTGGATTGCCAGGCCGTCGCCAAGGGGCCCGTTTCGGCCTCGCCGTCGCCGACGATGCAGGCGACAATCAGAGTTGGATTGTCGAACGCGGCGCCGAAGGCGTGGCTGAGTGCATATCCGAGTTCGCCGCCCTCGTGAATGGAGCCGGGCGTCGTCGGGGCCACGTGGCTCGAAATGCCGCCGGGGAAGGAGAACTGCTTGAAGAGCCTTTTCATCCCGGCTTCGTCCTGGCTGATATCGGGATAGATCTCGCTGTAGCTACCCTCGAGATAGGTGTTGGCGACCAGGGCCGGGCCGCCATGGCCGGGGCCGGCTATGTAGATCATATCGAGATCGTGCAGTCGGATCGTCCTGTTCAAATGGACGTAAATGAAATTCTGACCCGGCGTCGTACCCCAGTGTCCAACCACCAGCGGTTTGACATGCGCCAGCGTGAGGGGCTCGCGCAGCAAAGGATTCGCGTAGAGGTAGATCTGACCGACAGAGAGGTAGTTCGCAGCGCGCCAGTAGTCGTCAAGCAGCCGCAATTCATCCGAGTCCAAGACTGCCCGCCCCTTCGCGGCGGCGGCGTCGAGGGTGTGCAGATCTCGAGTTGAAACGGGAACGTTCATTGTCCTTATACCTCTCGCTGCGCCGCGGTTCAGCCCGCGTGCGGATTTCGTCAAGACTCACCTCGGCCACGGCGAGAGCGGGACGACCTGCCCCCGTTGCGGGGTTCGGTCCCCGCGGTTTGTCCCGATCTCTCCGCGATCCGCGTCAAGCAAGTCGGTCTTGGAGGTTAGTGCCGAAGAAATCCAAGTTTGGCCGTGTGGCGGATAGCTTTACGGCGGCCGACCTAAACCCGAGGAGCCTCGGAAAGTACCCTGGGCGGCGAGCAGCCCACCGTCCGTATTTCTTCGAGCTTGCCGACGTTCGCCTTAGGCCCTTCCGTCGAAGTCGAAACCGCCGACGATTGCCAATTGCCGGCTCGGAGGCGGCCTTCAATGTTCCACCGGGGTTTGCATCGTCAGAGACGCCTTCTCCGGCCCGTTGGGGCGAGCCATCGACCGATCCGCCTTTTCAATAATGTCGAGGAAGGGCTTCATGATGTCGATCGGCATGGGGAAGACGACAGTTGAATTCTGCTCGGCGCCGATTTCGGTCAACGTCTGGAGGTAACGCAGCTGCATGGCCGCCGGAATGCTGCCGAGTATCTTGGCCGCGTTGACGAGCGTATGCGACGCCTGGAACTCCGCTTCGGCGTGGATGACCTTTGCCCTCCGATCGCGTTCCGCCTCGGCCTGTTTGGCGATCGCCCGAACCATGTTTTCGGTGAGTTCGACGGTTCTGATCTCGACGTTGCTGACCTTGATACCCCAGGTCTCCGTCTGAGCGTCCAGTATGCTCTGCACATCGGCGCTGAGTTTCTTGCGCTAGGAGAGCATTTCGTCGAGCTCGTGCTGGCCGAGCACGGCGCGCAATGTCGTCTGGGCCAGCATGTTCGTGGCCGGCAGATAGTGCTGGACTTGGATAATTGCGCGCTCAGGATTGACGACGTTGAAGTAGAGCACAGCGTCGACCTTCATCGAAACATTATCGTGGGAGATCACGTCCTGGCTGGGGATTTCAATGACCTGAATGCGCAGATCCACCCGCACCATTTCTTGGATGAAGGGAATCAGCAGGACAAGGCCCGGGCCCTTGACCCGCTCAAAGCGACCAAGAGTGAAGACGACGGCCCGTTCGTATTCGCGCAGGATGCGAATGGAAGCTGTCAGGCCAACGACGATGGCGAAAAGGACGAAGAAGACGAAAAGGAGCTTCAATGGAAAACATGATCGGAGGTCCTGTCTCAGATTGGCTCGTGCCGGCTTCGGACGAGGCGCTGCAATCGATGCGTGAAGTCGCTACAACTGAAGCCGGCGAAGAGTTTCTGCATGGAGGCCAGAGATAGCTACAAAGCAGATGTAGGGGCAGCCTCGGATTCTACTCATGAATTGATCACGTTTGCGGGGAAGGAGCCCCGTCGCTTCACGGAAGCTCCGTCGCCGTCACAAATGCCCGGCCGTCGATCTGAGCGAGCCGCAGCCTGAGTAATTTGCGACCCTGTCGAGGACCCAATCTCGCCGGGTACAGACTTCGCAAGTTCAGCCGACCTTTGAGGACCACCCCGGACTGGTCAAATCGGGCCTTCCGTCGAGCCGGGTCGTGCGACGACGTCAACGAGCAGCCAGCTGCTGCGCCGCAAATCAGCAACCAATGTGCAGCGAGAACTCGCTCCGCTTTCCGCGGTCGTCGGGGTGAAAGGCCGTCGGTTGCGTGTCGCCTTGGTCGTACCTCGACATCTCCGCGCCGATCAGTTCCAGACTCTTGCCATTGTCATCGGTCACCCTGAACGACTGCAAAGCGAATTTCTCTTTGAGCTGATTCCAACTCACTTGGATTTGATCCCACCTCATGAACGCCTCCTGCGCCGTGGTTGAGCGCATTGAGGCGCCCCGAATTGGGGCATGCAAGAATTGGAATCTACTCATGCGGCCACTTGAGCCGCCCTCACCACGAAGCGCGACAATGTCCAAATTGGGAGAGTTGCCCGCGACGGCGAGGCGTCAAAAAGTGCGCCTTCGCGTGGAGGGGTCGGGGGTCGAGCACTAACCATCACGATATGTCACCGGCGCGGTTTATCGTCATTATTTGGACTGGCGACGAGGATTTACAGCCCACCTTGTCGCGCTGTTCCTTGCGACTGGGATTCGCCGGTTCCGTCAAACGCGGTCAACCATGGTCGGTCATGCTTTGGTAAATTCCTGCCGGCCACGCGAGTGCGCTGGGCAGAGCCTGTCCTATGCTTGCGGCGAGGTTTGACGCCGAAGTGCCATTCCACTTGCCTTGAATTGTGGGCGACAGCACGACGCCAACGCCGACAAGATAGATGATCACGATCAAAGCAATCACTGCGCGCATGACGATCAGCCCCTGTTCCGCTTAAGTCACGGAGCACGATAGGCGTTTCCGCTTCGGCGAACAGGGGTGGAAAATACCTATTCTACAACGTCGCCCGTCGGCGACGACGCAAATCGCAGCCTTATAGCGAGGTCGATTGCGGAGACGAGTTTAGTCCCTTACGAGTTGAGTCTTGACTGAAATGGCGAAGATTGGGTCAGGGTGCGGCTGCGAGAGTTGGGATGATGCGCATCTCGGTTATGGAGGAAGCTGCGGCGATCGCGGCGCGGCCGAGGCGGGTCAGGTAGGAGCGATAGGCCGGCGACGCGCTTGATCAAGTCGAGCCTGCGCATGCGCGTGATTTGCCGGGAGAGAGCAGCCGGGCTCAAGCCGGGAACAAAGGCAGTCAGGTCTGCTCGGCGCAGTCCGCGGATGTTGAACTGCGGACGCTGCAGGGCGCGGAGCCATGCCTGCTCGCTTCGCTTGAAGAAGTTCAGCCCTTTGATCAGGCGATCTTCGTCGCGGCGATCCTCGCTGAGCCGATCCAGGGCGCGAACCCCTGCGCTGTGGTCGTCGAGGGCGGACAGGTACACCAAGTATCGTCGGCAGCAGCCGAGCAGGATGTCGGGCAGATCAATCAGGCTGTAGATCGTCTTCTTGAGGGTCGCCAGCTCGCGGCTGCTGGGGCCCTGGCGATGTTCCACCCTGCGGTGGTGTTTGAAAAAGGAGACATCGTTGGCCGTCGTCTCGATGCGCAGCACGAGATGGAACTTGTCGTACATCTTCACCTGGGCTTTGCCGAGGCGATGCTTGATGCAAGTGCCCTCGATGCGGGTCTCGAAACGCGAGCCGACTTCCTGGGCAAGCTGCGGCGTGATCTTCTTGCCGAGAAAGCTCGCCACGTGCTCGGCCTTCACCGACAACACCGCTTGGCGGGAAAGCTGTTCATAAAGCGGCTTGAGCGTCGCGGCGGAGCGAAACACAAGGTCGATGGCATACTCCACCTGCGTCAGGCTCCAGTGATAGCGCTGATCAAAGGTGTCCATGACCGGACAGCACAGCTGGGCGAAGCGATCGAGAACCCGATGCAGTTGTTTGGGCGCGAGCGCATCGGCGAAGGTTTGCGCCCGCTCCCAGTCGTCGATGCGCAGAAAGGCGTTGTCGGCAAGGGTAAAGCCGATGCCGGCGGCGGCAAGCTGCCGTGCCAGCCAGCCGTGTCCGTTGCAATAGAACTGCAGCCGGAAGGGACACCAGGTCGGCACGCGCAGGTAACACAGGCCGACCTCGTCGTCGATGAAATCAAAGTAGTAGTGCAGGCACTTGCCGCGGCTCCTCGCTGAAAGGAGTGGGTAAGTCGGAATTTGGGGGCGGGTTGGCGATCGCTGAGGGGGGATCGCGTTTAGCCTGAGGGGATGCGAGACACCGATCTTTTCCAGTTGGCCCTTGGGTTGCAGTCGCCGTGGATGGTGACGCGTAGCGAGTTTGCGGTCGAGGATGGTCGGCTCGATTTGTACGTGGATTTTCCACGCGGGAGCCGGTTCGCCTGCGCTGAGTGCGGAGGCGAGGGTTGTGCGGTTCACGACACGAAGGACGAGACGTGGCGGCATCTGGACTTCTTCCAGCATCGCACACTGTTGCACGCTCGTGTGCCGCGAGTGAGCTGTCCGAACTGCGGGGTGCGGAAGGTCGCCACGCCGTGGGCTCGGGCGGGTTCCGGGTTCACGTTGTTGTTCGAGGCCTACGTGCTGGCGCTGGCCAAGGCGATGCCGATCGCCAATGCGGCCAAGCGGCTCGGCGAGCACGACACGCGCTTGTGGCGGATCGTCGAGCACTACGTTTGGCGCGCGGTGGAGGGGCTGGATTTGTCGCAGGTGCGGCGCATCGCCGCCGACGAAACCTCGGCGCGGCGCGGCCACGACTACATCAGCCTGTTCGTCGACATGGCGCGGCGCAAAGTCATCTACGTGGCCGACGGCAAGGACGCTGCGACGGTGAAGGAATTCGCGGATTTCCTCGAGGCGCACGGCGGCAAGCGCGAGGCGGTCACCGACGCCAGCATCGACATGGGGGCGGCGTTCGAAGCGGGGATCAAGGCGAATTTCGACAACGCCGAGATCACGTTCGACAAATTCCACGTCATCAAACTCGCCAACGAGGCCGTCGACCAGGTGCGGCGCGAGGAAGCGCGGAACAACTTCCAGATCAAGGGCCGGCGCTACATCTTCCTCAAGAACGTCGATCATCTGACGCAGGAGGAGAAGGAAGCGTTGTCAAGATTGGAAGCGCAGAACCTGGACACGATCCAGGCGATGCAAATCCGCATGAACCTGCAACAGCTGTTCGCGATGGACGCCAAGACCGCCCGACGCTTCCTCGATCGCTGGAACGCCTGGGTTCAGGTCTGCGATCTCGGCCCGATGAAACGACTGGCCAAAACGATCATGGCCAAGGCCGAGGGCATTCTCAGATCGATCGCAACCGGCCTTTCCAACGGCGTCCTGGAAGCCATCAACGGCAATGTCCAGGCCGCCAAGCGCAAGGCCAAGGGCTACCGAACCAAACGAAACCTCAAAGCCATCGTCTACCTCATCGCCGGCGACGTGCTCGCTAATTCACCCACTTGAAATAGCGAGGAGCCCTATTTGCGCTATAGCGGTGTCACGCGAGGATCCGAAATTCCTTCGGGTCGATGACGCGGAAATTGTCGGTGATGGTTGACGAGAACTCGTCGAACCGCTGTGGCACGGTTTCACGCAGGAAACCGAGCACGGCCTCGGCGAAGTCGCGGAATTTGGCGTAGCATCTGTTGTGGGTGACGTTTTCGTGCATCACCTTCCAGAGCCGCTCGATCGGGTTGAGATGCGGACAGTATGACGGCACGAAGTGCAGGACGATGCGCCTCCCTGGCTGTTGCAGCCAGCCCTGGACGACTTTGGCGTGGTGGTAGCGGGCGTTGTCGAGGAAAACATGGATGCGGCTCACCGTCGAATTGGAGCGCTCCAGCGCCTCGAACAGGGCGATCGTGCTTGCCGCGTCGACGGTCTGGACATCCCTCATCCTGAGCTTGTCGAAGGATGATGCGGGTCTGTCCGGTCTCCAGGTCGATCGCGCCGTGCAGGTTCAGCCGGTCGCGCCCGGACGCCGCGGGAAGCGCGCAGCGCTGTCCGCGCGGCAGCCAGCGTCCAGCGGGCTTGGCTTGGTGGGTCGGATGGACGGCGTCGACGTAGACGACCGTCTCGTCCGGGCCGAGCGAGTTGCGCAAGTCCTCATGCGCGTCGATGAACTTTTGCTGGGTTTCCGCGTCGATCTTGCCGGGCACGGATTCCGGCTTCTTCCAGTCGAATGCGATGCGGTTCATCAGCTTGATCAGTCCAGAGCGGCCATAGTCGAACCCGAACCGATCCAGGATGAATTGCCCGATTTCGGTGGTCGACGTCGGCAGCACCTCCGTCGCCCAGGCGCGCAATTCGTCGATCTGGAGGGGTGCCAGCCGTCCGGCTCCGCCCTTCAGGTCGAACAGGACGAGCGCCTCGACGCCGCCTTCCTGGAATTCCTTGAGCCAGATGCGGATGGTCGAGTCGTCGAGGAACAGCGCTTCGGCGACCTCGGCGTAGGACCAGCTCTTGTCGAGCAGAAGGATGGCATTCGCCCGGCGGACGGTGCGATGCTCCTCCAGCCCGTCCCTGACGATCTTCACCAGGTCGGCCCGATCCGCTGCGCTGAGGAAATAGCGATTCGTCTTCACCAGGCGACTGGAATCGATCCCGCTGATTCGGTCAAACGATTTTCGGATGGACGCGGAATCCCGATATAGATCAAAGTCTCTGACGCCAAGACGTGGATAATGGTTGCGTCTGAAATGACGCCTCTGGGGGGAGGTTTGGAGCCTGCAGGCTGGAACGTGACGGCGGTGGCCAATAAACGAATCCGCCCCGGACGACCGCGCCTCAAGCCACGTGCGGGAGGAATCGCAGGATGTCTGACTGGAAGGTTCACTATCGGGACGAACTCGACCGGGACAGGGCTTCCCGGAGCGTCGCAAGCAAGGAAGCCGCCCTTGAGCAGGCGAGAATTCTTTGCCTCAACCAGCGCGCTGAAATCTATCGAATTGAGGGGCCTGATGGCCGGAGCCTAACCAAAGAAGAAATCATGCGCTGGCTGTCCGCCAACAAGGTCTATTGTCCGAAAACCTGGCCGAGGGAGGTCCCCTTACAGGATTAGCTGCCGAGGCGAGCCTTCCTCCGAATCGGGCCTCGGTAGACGCGCGCCCCCAGACGGGTTACGCGGGGCGACGGGAACAGGAGCCGCCCCATGAGCCGACGCGCCCGCGACATCCTGCTCGACATCCTTCGCGACGAGGGGATCACCCATGTGTTTGGCAATCCCGGCTCGACCGAGATGCCGCTGATGGACGCGCTGGTCGACGCGCCCGACATCCAGTACATCCTCGGCCTGCAGGAGGCGACGGCGGTCGGCATGGCGGACGGCTGGGCGCTGGTCTCGGGGCGCACAGGCTTCGTCAACCTGCATGCAATGGGCGGGCTCGGCAACGCCATGGGCGTGCTGGTCGCCTCGAAGGCGAGCGAGACGCCGCTCGTCGTCACGGCGGGGCAGCAGGACACGCGCCATCTGATGACCGAGCCGTGGCTCTCGGGCGATCTGGTCGCGCTCGCTGCGCCAGTGACCAAATGGGCGAAGGAAGTGCGGCGCGGCGAGGACGTCGGGCAGGCGCTGCGCCGCGCCTTCGCCATTGCGCGCACCGCGCCTTCCGGCCCGGTGTTCCTGTCGCTGCCGATGGACGTTCTCGACCAGGAGGTGAGCGGCGCGACCGCGAAAGCCTCCGCGCCGCCGCGCCTCGGCGCTTCGTCCGACGCTTCGCGCCTCGCCGAGCGGCTCGCGAAACTCGACCCCGACAAGGTCGTCGTCCTGCTCGGCGACGATCTGCCGGCCTCGGTCAGCCCGGGCCTCACCGCCTTCGTCGAGGCGGGTGGCTTTCCGGTCTGGGGCACGCAGCTCACCTCGCGCGCCGCCTTTCCCTCAGGCCACCCCTGCTGGGCGGGCGTGCTGAAACCGGATTTCGCCGTCATGCGCGAGCATTTCGAGACGGCCGAGGCGATCGTGCTGGTCGGCGGGCGCGCCTTCGTGGCTTACCCCTATCGCGAGGCCGAGCCGGTGCCGGAGGGCGTCGCCGTCCTGCATGTCGCCGACAATCCGGAGGCGTTCGGCCGCGAGCACGCGGCCGACTTGGCGCTCTTCGGCGACATCGGTTTGACGCTCGGCGGCGCCGCGCAGCGGCTCGCCGAACTCGTCGACCGGCAGGCGATCGAAGCCCGGCTCGAGGCGCGCGGCGCCCACAAGCGGGCGGCCCTGGAGGCGCTGCGAGCGGAGATTCTCGCCGAGACCGGCCTGCCGCTGTCGCCTGACGCGGCGGTGCTGGCGGCGGTCGACGCGCTGCCGAAGGATGCGCTGATCGCCAACGATTCCGCCGCCACTTTCGGCCGGGTGCAGGAGCTAATGACCACGGTGCCCGGCCGCTACTTCTTCGCCCGCGGCGGCGTGCTCGGCTGCAACATGCCGGCTTCCGTCGGCGCCTCGCTCGCCGGCGCGGGGCTCGTCGCCTCCTTCGTCGGCGACGGCGGGGCGATGTATTCGCCCCAGGCCCTGTGGAGCGCCGCCCATTACCGGGCGAAGGTAATTTTCTTCGTATTCAACAACCGCCGCTACGGCGTCCTGCAGAACGTCGCGCGGAGCCTCGGCTATTCCAACGCCGTCGCCGGCCGGTTCGTCGGCATGGAGATCGTCGGTCCGGCGATCGACTTTCAGGCGCTTTCCGCGTCGATGGGCGTGCCGGCCGGGCGCGCCGACGATCGGGAGGCGATCGGCGCTGCGGTCGCCGCGGCGCTTGCACGCAAGGGGCCGAGCCTGATCGAAATCGGCATCCGCTGACGGTTCCTCGAACCTCGATGTGATCAGGCCTGAGGCCCCATGTGGCGCAGCTCATGCTCGGCGCGAAAGACGTTGCTGTAGAGGCCGTTGATCCATTGCCGCCCGCTCGAGGTCACGTTCAGGTAGCGGAGGGCCTCCTGAATGTGCGGAGACACGCGTTCCCAATAGAATTGCGGATATCTGTCCACCAGGTCGGCCGGCGAATCGTAGCCGAGCTGCCTGTTCATGCCGATTTCCTCGAACTCGTAGTAGAGCGCGTTGGCTTTTCTCAGATAATGCGGATCGCCCATCTGGCCGACCAGGTCCGCGGCTCGCAGCAGCGCAGCCCATTCGTCGATGTCGGCGGCCTCGGGCAGCGCAGAGTACGGGAAGCGCGTGTGCTCGATGGCGTCGGCGACTCGCGCGCCGTCGAGTTCGTCGATCGATCCGAGGCGCTCGAGGACGAACAGCTTGGACCGTTCGACGTGATAGGGCGCGAGCGCAGCGTCCGAGGAGCCGCGAGGCAATGTGACCTTGCGGCCCGCAGCGTCGACGACCTGGCCGTCGCTCCCGTCTCCCTTGACGATCCCTCGAACGTATCCGATGTCGTGCGTCAGGCATGCGAAGATGAAGTGGGAATAGTCGGCCGGGGTCGACGGCTGCAACAGCGCGCGCCCTTTGAAGATGTCGTGGCCCGCCAGGGTGACGAGCATCGTATGCTCGATGTTGTGGTAGAGAGCGTCGCTGTTGCCGATGCACTCGAGCGCAAGCCGCGCGGCGAACGGAATGAGCTCGGCCAGGCGCGCATGCGAGGTCCCGAACCGGTCCCCTATGTCGGCGGCCAGGAACGAGCCGAGGGCTTCCGCGCCCAACCCGGGCAAAGTGATCATCGATGACGCCGGCAGTCGGGAAGCGGGCAAACCCATAACCTTTTTCCTGGTCGCTGATCCTATGGCGCCGGCTTATCGGGTTCAATGTCTTCCGCGGCCCGCAACCGGATGTGAGGCCGGATCAGGACGCCAGGCTCAGCGGCTTGCGCGCCTCGCCTCCAAGCCGCTGCTCGATCGTGCGGGCGTACCAGTCGACGAACTGGATGACTCCGCCCTCGTGGACGATCGAATAAGGTCCAGGCTCGTAGGCCGGGGAGTGGATGCCGCGCGCGTTCTCTTCGACGATCCGCCGATCCTGGGCGTTGGTCTCGGTCCAGACGTGGATGAGCTCCTTGAGGTCGTAATCCACCCCCTCGACCGCGTCCTTGTGGACGAGCCATTTCGTCGTGACGGCCGTCTCGTTCGCGCTGATCGGCAAAACCCGGAACGTGACGGCATGGTCGATCAGCACATGGTTCCAGGTCGTCGGATAGTGATAGAGCATCAGCGAGCCGATGCGCTCGGCGGAGAGGGAGTCGGAGAGGTTTCGTCCGACGGCCGGCATGCCGCTCAGCGTATAGCTGACCGCGTCGCGGACGAGGGGCGTGCGCGTCGTACGGAACTGGCCCGAGGGGTCGATCCGGAAGCGCGCTGGCAGCCCGGCCTGCTCGCATCGTCCCCAGAGCTCGAGCATCTCGGGGTCCTTGTCGGCGCTCTGGATGCCGGTCGCCGTCGGGGCCTCGGAGAAGGTCTTGCAGAGCTCGGGATGGTTGGCCGAGCAATGGTAGCATTCGCGGTTGTTCTCCCATACGAGCTTCCAGTTGCCCCGCTCGATGATGGTGCTCTCATGAGCAAGTCTCGCTTCGGCGAGCCTGTGCGGGGTGAAATAGGGCTCCATCATCCGGCGGAAAGGCGCGAAGTCGGGCGGAGTCTCCGAGAGGCAGACGAAGAGGTAGCCGGCCACGCTCTCGCAGGCGACCGGCTTCAGGCCATAGGCCGACTTGTCAAAGCCCTCAGCGACCTGCCGGGCGAACAGCAGTCGCCCGTCGAGGTCGTAGCTCCACTGGTGATAGGGGCAGACGAGCCGCACTGCCGACCCGCGCTCGGCCGCGCAGACGCGGCTGCCGCGATGGCGGCAGGTGTTGTGGAAGGCGCGGATCTTTTCCTTGAGATCGCGGGCCAGCACGACCGGATAGTCGCCGACCTGGACAGTGAAGAATGCGCCGGGCCTGTCGAGCTCGCAATCGTGCCCGACGAACAGCCAGTCCTTGTACCAGATCGTCTCCATGTCGGCGCGGAAGATGTCAGGATCGACATAGAAGGGCCGGGGCAGGGTGGAACCTTCGCGGCGGCTTCGAAGCAGTCCGAGAATTTCGTCGCGGGCGTCCATGGCCTCATCCTTCCGTGACGGATCGAGCGGCGGCGATTCGACCGCCGGTCGCGCGCAAACCCAACTTCGGTCTGCGCGCGACGATCCGTCAAATGCGAAATAGGCATGGATTCAGCGCAATTGCGCGGCCGCAAAGAAGGCCGCGCGATGGGACCGGTTCGGGCGTCCTTGAGCAGCGATCGAGCCCGGGCGGGGGCCGCCTTCGCCGGACACGCAAACGAAGTCGCCGGCCCTATCCGTCGATAATGCCGAGCGGCCGAAGCGCAATCGTTGCTCGCGAATAAGCGTCATACATCGCGTCGTAGCGCGCTTTCATTCGCGGATTGGGTTCGAAAGAGCGTTCGACCCGCGTCATGGCGGAGATCGCTTCGGCGAGCGACGAATAGGCTCCGACCCCGACCGCCGCCATGATCGCCGCGCCCAGACAGCCGACGTCGAGACAGGCGACCCGATCGAGCGGCCGCCCGAGGCAGTCCGCCCGGATTTGCGCCCACAAGTCCGAGCGTGCTCCGCCCCCGGCGTGAAACAGGCGCGGCGCCCTCTCACCTCCGGCGGCGTCGCAGGCGTCGAGAAGCATCCGCGCTGAAAGGGCGACGCCCTCCATGACCGCGAGCGCATAGTCCGGTCCGCCGGTGCGACGGTCGAGGCCGATGAAGGCTCCGCGCAATTGCGCATCCCAGAGGGGCGCGCGTTCTCCGTCGAGACGCGGCAGGAACAGGATCGGGCGCCCGTTTCGATCAGCCTCTGCGGCCAGGGCCAGGACGCCTTCGACGTCGCGCCCGATCGTCCCGCCCCACCATTGCAGCGAATCGCCGCCGCTCTGGGTCGGACCGGCGTTCACGTTGAGCCCCGCGGCCTTGGGGAATGTGACGACGCCGGGCGCGCCGAGGCGTCGCGCGCTGGCGATCGCCAGGATCTCGCTCGTGCCGCTCATGTATACGCCCTGGCCCGCCTGCCGCACTCCGGCGCCGAACAGGCCGCTCCAGGCGTCCATCGCTCCCGCGACGACGGGAGCGCGCCTGCCTGTCGAGCCGAGCGAGATCTCCCCGACGACGTCGGTGAAGAACCTGAGCGGCGGCAACCGCCCGCGCGCTCCGGCGACGCGCGCGATCAGCGGTTCGACATAGGCAAGGTCGAGACCGACGACGAAGAAGTTCGACATCGGGTCCGAGACCGCCGCGCCGACCAGCGCGCGCAGGCAATAGTCCTTCGGCGTCAGCACATGACGGGTGTCGGCGAAGACCTCAGGTCTCTCGCGCGCCATCCAGGCCATGCGCGCGAGCACATGGCTGGCTCCGATCGGGAGGGGAGCGCCCCACCAGGCGATCCTGTCCGCATCGGTCACGCCCGCGTCGAGTTCGGCGGCTTCCGGCGCGGCGCGGTTGTCCTGCCATGTGATCGCGGGCGCAAGCGCGACGCCCTTTTCGTCGACGAACACATCGGTGTTGACCTGGCTGCAGAGGCCGACGGCTGCGACCCGCTCGGCCCGGCCGCCGGCTAGGAGCGTGTCCACTGTCGCAATGATGCCCTCCGTCCACTCCCGCGGATCCTGTTCGACGACGCCAGGCGCGGGGCGCAGGGTGGGATAGGGGCGTCCGGCATGGGCGACGAGGCGGCCTTCGCGGTCGAACAGCGCACCCTTGATCGCCGTCGTGCCGACGTCGAGGCCGAGATAAAGGTCGCGTTCAGCCATCGAGACCCCTCCGCAAATCTTTCAGCAGCGCCGCGAGCTCCGCGCGTCCCTGCAGCGCCGCGCGCAATGCGGCCGAGCCGACGACGACGCCATCGGCGCCGAGAGCGACGGCGGCGCGCGCCTGCTCTCCGTTGGAAATGCCGAAGCCGACAAGGATCGGCGCCGCCACCCTGTCGGCCCGCAGGCCGGCGATGCGCGCCGCGTTGGCCGGGTCGAGCGACGCGCGTGGTCCCGTGAGCCCTTCCGCCGCCTGCAGCATCACGTAGCCGTCCGCGCGCCGGGCGGCGGCGACGTTGTCCGGATCGAGGGGCAGGGGCAGGAACACGGATACGGCGGCGCGGGAGATGTGCGCCTGTCGTTCGATCGCGACGCGCAGCCCGTCGTGCGGCGGCGCGACCACGAGGACGCCGTCGTTCCCGTGTAGGAACCCAGGTTCCGCGAGCATCGGACAATCGTCTTCGGCGTAGGTCATGACGAGCGCGCTCGCGCCGGCCGCCCCGCGCGCCAGTCTCTCGCGGGCCGAAGAGAGCGCCGCGGCCGGAGCGCCCGACAGGGCTCGCGCCATCGAGGCGCGGACGTCGGGGCCGTCGAGATAGGGTTCGCGCGCCGGCCAGCCGAACTCGACGATGTCGATTCCCGCCTCGACATAGAGATCGAGCAGATCGATCGGAAAAGCGGGGTCCGCCAACGGGAAATAGACGACGAGCCGCGCGCACATCGCGTGACTATCGCATGGCGCTTCGGACGCGCAAGGTGAGCGCCGCGGCAATTCCGGGATTCCTGTTGAAGCGGGTGAAGGTCCGGTGGTACGGGTTCGCTCCGGTTCGAGGAACGCCACAGCAGCGGGTGAATCACGATGAAATTCAAGACGAAGTTGGCGGCCCTCACCGCCATGCTCTTTTGCGCGTCGACCTCCGCTTTCGCGGCGGCGAAGATCACGATCGTGACGCCCTATCTCGCTCAGCCGGGCACGCAGTACTATGTCGAGGCGTTCCAGGACGTGGCCAAGCAGAACGGCTGGACGGTCAACGTCGTCGACACCAAGGGCGATATCGCCGGCGTCATCAGCCGCTTGGAGGACGCGGCCAATCAGAAGGTGGATGCGATCGTGCTCAACGCCGATCCGGCGCAGGTCACGGCGGGCCTCGAGACGGCGAAGAAGGCAGGCGTGCCCGTATTCGGCATGGACGCCGGGTCGAGCCCTCTGCTCGTCGCCAACAGGACGGCGACATAATGCAGTACCTCATGATCTCATTGAAAAGGCAGGCTTTCTTGTCGCGGATCGGATGATACTGGACGTCCCCTTGCGATTGCCTGCCCGACGGCTGGCCGGGCCAGGTCACTCTCGCGGATGACATAGGGGGCGCGAGGGCAAACCTGTCTTGCCGGCAACAGTCCATCTCGGATCAAGCGAACAACGGTCATGTTGCTGACGCCGAGGCGGTTTGCGGCCTCGGTCAGAATAAGCTCATGGCGCTCTTCACGTTCGCCCTCGCGGTAGACCGGTATCCGATGCGTGCCGCGGAAATTGCGCACGCGCAGCTGGGTCCAGGTCTGGCCTCTGGCAGAGCGGACGCCCAGCCGATTGAGAACCGGTGCGATGCTGTGGTCCGGCAACAGGCGGGCAAGTTCGCACACCAGCTGCTCGGTCGCCGCATCGGTCTTGAAGCGGTTTTGGCCCGAGCGGTTCTTCAGCACCTCGAGCCGCGTGTGATCCCCACCCTGCCAGTGCAGCACGAGGTGTAGGCGACCGGTCTCGACGGTCACGACGATCTCCTTCAGCACGGTGCGCAAGATCCGCTTGCGCGTCTCGACGGACGCAGCGGCGTCGTTCCAGAGCCCTGGCAGGTCTCCGGCGAGCGCCATAAGCGCCACGCGCTCGTCGTCGCCGACAGCGCACGGCTCCTCGTTGCGCAAGCTCCGGATCTGCTCTTCGAGCCGCGCGGCCGTCGCAAGACAGTCGTTCCATCGCCGTTCGAGTTCGCCGGCGACCAGCCGGTTGTCGGGATCGACGGCGTCGTATTGCCGGCGCGCATGCTTCGCCTCGTAGCGGGCCTGCTCCAGCGCGGACTCTCTGTGCCGTAGCTGTTCGCTGCTGGCCTCTTTGCGCTCAGCGATCAGCTTCAGCGCCGCCTCGACGGCCAGCGGCGAGATCGCACGCAACACTTCCGCCGACACCGCCGCGTCGATGCGCATGTTGTTGAATGCGGTGCACCCCTTTTCGCGAGACGGGTCGACATGGCTGGCGCAGACATAGCGCGCATCGCGCCTCGAATGATGCAGCACCTTGAATTTGCGTCCGCAGCGTCCGCAGCGCAGCAGGCCGACGAGCAGCGCACCGCCGTTCCGCACCGCGCCCGCCACCATCGACCCCTTCATGTTCGCATTCCCGGCGATGATCGCCAGGTTGCGATCATACTCTTCCCAGGTGATGTAGCCATCATGGTGGTCCTGGATCAGAACCGTCCAGTCCTCGCGCCGGCGCGCCACGCCGTGGATAATGACTTTGCGTCCGCCTTCGACGCGGGTGCGGGACAGGGTCCGTCCGAAGACATAGGCCCCGGCATAGACCGGGTTGGTCAACAGCCGGTGGACGGCATGGTAGCGCGGCGGGTCCCATCGCACCGTCCGCCCGTGCCGACTATGCACGGCGGTCGGCACGTCGATTCCTTCCTGGCGCAGCCACAGGACAAGCTGGCGCACGCTGCCGATCTCACGAAACTTTCGGAACACCAACGACAGGGCCTCGCGGATGCGCCGGTCGGGGTCTTGTTCCAGGCGATCATCGGCGCTGCGCCGATAGCCGATGGCGACGGTCGTGTGCAGATCGCCGCGCGCCGCCTTCAGGCGCAAGGCCTCCTGCGAGCGCTGCCGTAACGTCGAAAGCTCGAGCTCGCTGAAAGCGCCTTTCATGCCCAGCAGCAAGCGATCGTTGACGAGTTGCGGATCGTACACTCCGTCCTCATCGATGATCAGGCTGCCGACCAGGGCGCAGAACTCCAGGAGGGTGTGCCAATCGCGGCCGTTGCGGGCCAGGCGCGACGCCTCGAGAGCGAAGACCGCGCCGGCCTCGCCGCCGCAGATCCCCACGAGCAGGCGCTCGAAGCCGGGGCGCGCCGTCCCGCCTCCTGAGCGGCCGAGATCGTCGTCGATGACAATCACGTCCTGCCAGCCAAGGTCGCGGGCGCGCGTCGTCAGCGCGTACTGGCGTCGTCGGCTCTCCGGATTGTGCAGGAGTTGATCCATGCTGGATTGCCGCACATAGACATAGGCGCTGCGCGCCAGGTGGTCGCCGGTGATCTTAGTCATCGTCCGTCTCCGCCGGCGTTCTGACCTGGCTGAGGCGATCGCTCAGGAGGGCTTTGAGCAGGTTTACGATCTCCGTGCGTGTCGTCGCATCGAACAGCCGTGGCGTAGCCTCGCCGGCCGTCAACATGAGAAGTTCGAGTTGCTGTTCCTGGGCACGCTGCTCCATCGTCGCCTCCACCGCCGCGAATCGCGTCATTCGCCGGTGACGAGGATATGTCCCGCTGATCCGCCAGCCGGCGCAGCTCTCTCAAGCAGGCAAGGGAGAGCCGCGGCGCAGCCATCATCGGCAGCGTCGCCGCGTACGCTTCGGTCATCCATGCCGGCAGCATCAGCCTGACGCCATCCGGCAGCTCGACGACGAAATGCGCATCGCCGGCGTAAGCGAGACGTCGAACGACCGTGAGTTGTTCGCCGGCATTCGGATGATGCGGATACCGGAGGATGACCTCAAACGGCTGTTGCTGGGGAGTATGTCGTGTGTTCGAAAGGGACGAGCAACGGATACGAGATGGCCGCGACGACCGCCTCCTATGTCGTCAACCGCATCGGCGGCAAGGGCGGCGTGGTGATGTTCGTCTTCGACGCCTTTCCCCCGGTGCAGGTGCGCGGCATCATCGCCGACACGATCTTCAAGAATAACCCGGACATCAAGATCATCGACCGTGTGACGCCGGACGTGCAGGACGGCGGCATCGCGGACTCGCGGGCGAAGATGGAGGCTATCCTCGCGGCCAATCCGAAGAGAGGGTCGATTGCCGCTGTGTGGGCGGCCTGGGATCAGCCGGCGCTCGGCGCCTTGCAGGCAATCGAGGCCGCAGGCCGCACCGACGAGGGCATCGTCATCACGGGGATGGACGCCAACCCGCAAGCGCGCGAGGCGATCGCCAAGGGCGGCAATTTCGAGGCGTCGATGGCGCAGGACTTCAAAGGCATCGGCCGCACCGTCGCTGATGTGGTCAAGCGGCATCTCGCCGGAGAGAAAATCAAGCAGAGCGTGATCTACGTGCCGACGACGCTCATCACGCAGGAGAATGTGAACCCGTGAGCCGCACGGGCGGCGGCCGCGCGGCCGCCGCGCCCCAAGTCCCATGAGCTTGCTGTCTATCGGTCATTTGCGCAAAGCCTATGGCGCCGCATTGGCCCTGAAGGACGCTTCGCTTGAACTCCGGCCCGGCGAGACGCTCGCGCTGGTGGGCGAGAACGGGGCCGGCAAGAGCACGCTGATCAAGATTCTCGCCGGCGCTGTCGCGGCCGACGATGGCGAGATCCGGCTCGACGGCGCGCGCGCTTCGCTGCGCAGCCCGGACGACGCGCATCGGCGCGGCCTGCGCTTCATCCATCAGGAACTGAACGTCGTTCCGGGCCTGAGCGTCGCAGAAAACATCTTTCTCGGACGCGCCTGTCCGCGCCGTTTCGGTCTCGTCGACTGGCGTGTGCTCAACACGCGCGCCCATGCGGCTCTGGCCACGCTCGGCGTCGACGACATCGCGCCGGAAACGACCGTGTCGAAACTGCCGACGGGCGATCGGATGCTGGTGAAGATCGCCGCCGCCTTCCTCGAGGACGCGACGGCGCCGGCCCGCATCTTCATCATGGACGAGCCGACGGCCGCGCTGACCGGCGAGGAATCCAGGCGGCTTTTCCAGATCATCGAAGCCTTGCGAGCGCGGGGCTGCGGGATCCTTTATGTCTCTCACCGTCTCGACGAGGTGCTGGCGATCGCCGATCGCATCACGATCCTGCGGGACGGCGAGACCTGCGCGACGCTGGAGGCGAAAGACGCCACCAAGACGAGACTGATCGAACTCATGACCGGCCGCGAGGATATCGTGGCCGCACGCGGCTCGACGGCGGTCTCCGTCGAGCCCGTCGTGCTGGCGGTCGAGGATCTGAGCAGTGAGGGCCTGTGCGATGTCTCGTTCGAGCTGCGTCGCGGAGAGATCCTTGGCTTTGCCGGCCTCGCCGGCGCCGGTCCCGAGCGGCTGATGAGGGCGCTGGTCGCGAGCGCCGGCGCAGGGCGGATCACGCTCGACGGGACGGCGATCGAACTGACAGGACCGTCCGACGCCTGGAGGCGCGGGCTGGCGCTCGCGCCGCGCGAGCGCCGCACCGAAGGGCTTCTGCTCATGCAGGACATCGCGAGCAACGTCTCGCTGCCCCACCTTTCGCGGCTCAACCGTCTGCGCCTGTTTCTGAACCGCCGCGCGGAACGCGCGCGGGCCGTGGAAACGGGCCGGCGCGTCGGTCTGAAGGCGAGCGGACCCGGGCAGAAGGTGCGCACCCTGTCGGGCGGCAACCAGCAGAAGGTCATGTTCGCGCGGGCCGTGGCCGGCGCGCCGCGTGTGCTGCTGCTCGACGAGCCGACCCGAGGCGTGGACGTCGGGGCGAAGTTCGACATCTACGCGTTCCTGCGCGAAATCGCCGCGGCCGGCGCCAGCGTGATGGTGGTCTCGTCCGACCACGAGGAGTTGTTGCATCTGTGTTCGCGGGTGGCGGCGATGCGAGAGGGACGGATCGCCGCGACGGTCTCCACCCAGGGACTCACTCCGCAGCGGCTGCTCGCTCTGTGCTACGGCGAAACGACGGACTGATTCATGTCGGATCTCCTGCGCCGCTACGGCACGCCGATCGGCTTCCTGGCGGTGATCGCCTTCTTCTGGTTCGAACTGCCGGAGACCTTCGTCACCTCGCGCAACCTCCTCAACATCACGCAGCAGATGAGCATGCTCGCGGTCGGTTCGGCGACCATGACAATCGTCATGGCGATGGGCGACTTCGACCTGAGCATCGGCTCGATCGCGAGCCTCGCGGGTGTCGTCGCAGCGCTGATCTTCGTCGCCGGAGGTTCGTCCTGGGTCGCCGTGCCGGCGGCGCTCGCGGTCGGGCTGGCGGGCGGCGTCGTCAACGGCTTGCTCGTCGCCTATGTCGGCATCCTGCCGTTCATCGCAACGCTCGGCGCGCTCACCGTCTATAGCGGCGTCGCCTTCCGCCTCTCCGGCGGAAAGACGATCTTCGGGTCGGCGATACCGGCGTCGTTCGGGGGTTTCGCGCGCGGCGGCCTCGAAATCGGCCCGACCGGGATCGTCGTTCCGAATCTCACGCTGGTCGCGGCTTGCGCGCTGCTGCTGACCTGGCTGTTCCTCGAGCAGACGATCATCGGCCGGCGGCTCTATGCGATCGGCGGCAACGCGGAGGCGGCGCGGCTCGCCGGCGTGCGAGTCAGGCCGCTGAAGGTCGCGGCCTTCGGGCTTTCCGGACTCGGCGCCGCCACCGCCGGCCTCATGGTCGCCAGCCGCGTCGCATCGGCCAACCCGACCCAGGGCGCCGGACTGATGCTCGACGCAATTGCGGCGGTGTTCCTCGGCATGACGATGAGCGAGGAGGGGCAGCCGCGGGTTCTGTTCACCTTGCTCGGCGTGCTGATGCTCGGCGTGCTCGGCAACGGCCTGACGCAGATGAACGTCGACAGTTACGTGCGCGAGATCATCACGGGCCTGATCATCGTCGTCGCGGTCGCGGCGAGCAGCCTGGGGCGGGCGCGCCAGGGATAGCGCCTGTCAGCTCAGCTGCCCGGTTCCCGACGGCGCGGTCAACGCGCGACGCTCGTCTCGCTCGCAGGCGGCCGCCTCATGGTCTGAAGCACCACGCAATAGCGCTCGGTCAGCCCGAGCGGCGTATCGAGCTGCTCCTGCGGCGCGTCGGTGTCGAGTGCGAATCGCAGTCGGATGTCGGAAAAGCCGACCGGCGCGTCTTTCGCCACGCCGAGCGTGCCGCGGAAGTCGAGATCTCCCACGGCGAACACGCGTCCCGAGCGCACTTCGACCCCCAGCGCGGTGGCGGCCGCTTTCAGGGTCACTCCGGCGCAGGCGACCAGCGCCTCGAGCAGCATGTCGCCGGAGCAGAGCTCGGCGCCGCTGCCGCCGGTGGCGGGATGAAGTCCGGCGGCGGCGATCACCCGGCCGGTCTCGATCTTGCAGGCGATCGCCGCGGAATCGAGCGCGCCCCTCGCCTTGAGCGTGACCCGGGCGGCCTGAGGTTCGGCGCGGTAGCGGTCCTTGAGCGGCGCCTGGGTCGCCCGCAAGTCGTCGGCGTTCATGTGCGTTGCTCCGGTGTCGCAGGCGGCGAGGCTCGCAGGCGGGCGCCGGCGCAATGGCGCCCTTGTCGCCGCTCGCATGCCGGGCTAGGGCTTTTCCGGCATGCTCCGCACCGGCTTCTTCTCCGGCTCCTTCGACCCGATGACCAACGGGCATCTCGACGTCGTCGAGCACGCGGCGGCGTTGTGCGATCGGCTGGTGATCGGCGTCGGGTCCAATCCGAACAAGGTCGGCCTCTTTACCGTCGAGGAGCGGCTGAAGTTGATTCGCGAGGCGGCCGAGCCGATCGCCGCACGGGAATCCTGCGCGCTCAAAGTCGTCAGCTTCACCGGGCTGGCGGTCGAGGCCGCGCGGGCCTCGGGCGCGACGCTGATCATGCGTGGCCTGCGCGACTCGACCGATTTCAACTTTGAAATGCAGATGGCCGGCATGAACGGCGCGATGGCGCCGGAGCTGCGCACCGTCTTCCTGCCCGCGTCTTCCCCGGTGAGACCGATCACTGCAACGCTCGTTCGTCAAATCGCGTCGATGGGCGGCGATGCTTCCCCCTTCGCCCCGCCGAACGTGGTGGCGGCGCTGAAGGCGAAGTTCGCGCAGGGCGCATAGCCGCGCGATCTCCTGGACCGGACCGCATCTTCACTTCACCGCATCTTCACTTCATTGAGGAAGCTTAATCCTCCGGCCAAATTCCGGAGAGGCGTCGGAGCGCACAAGCGCCTGGCGGGCTGCGGCGTCCGCGGAGCGGGACCGATGACCAGGCGGAAACTCAGTCCGAGTGAAATCGTGGAGAGGCTTCAGGTGATCGACGCGCTGACCGAGGAGGGTCAGCCTCTCGACGACGCGATCCGGCTGGTCGAGCTGCTCCCGTCGGATTACCTGCGATGGCGGTTCGAATATGCGGGCCTGCTCCGCACTCTCGGCCCGCTGTCGGATCCGCCGCGAGGGATGATCGGGAAACCGCGCCCCGCCGGTCCCGGCGGCCCACGCCGGATAACGAGGCTCCTGCACTGACTACGCGCCGGGACCCGCCGTAAACTACCCCACGATCTCGTTGCCGCAGAACCACTGCGCGATCTCGACCGCCGCGGTCTCGGGCGCGTCGGAGCCGTGCACCGAGTTCTCGCCCATCGACAGGGCGAAGTCCTTGCGGATCGTGCCCGGATCGGCCTTCTCGGGATTGGTCGCGCCCATCACCGTCCGGTAGCGCTGGATCGCGTCCTCGCCCTCGAGCACCTGCACGACGACCGGTGCGGCGGTCATCATCTCGACCAGTTCGCCGAAGAACGGCCGCTCGCGATGGACGCCGTAAAAGGCCTCCGCCTGTGTTTTCGTCATGTGCACCCGCTTCTGCGCGACGATGCGCAGGCCGGCGGCCTCGATCCGCTGGTTGACGGCGCCGGTGAGGTTGCGGCGGGTCACGTCGGGCTTGAGGATCGAGAAGGTGCGCTGAACGGCCATGGCGTCGGGTCTCTGCGGGTTGTCGAGGAAAAAGGCGCGGCGCTTATAGCCGCGGCCTTGCGTAGGGGCAAGGCGAGCCCCGCGCGGCATAGGTCGCCGCCGCGGCGATCATCATCGCGAGTTCGGACCCGCCTTTTGGGCGTTCGCCATTAATGAAACGGACGTCAGTCATTGCAAAATCGGCTGTGGCATGGGGCATTCCCGATCGCCGCATGACGGATCAAGCGTTCGTTTCGTTCCTGGGACACGAAGATCCGCGAAGGCGCCAAGGACCGTCGGACGGCCCTGAAGTCTCAGCTCTTCATCTTGATCATGAAGTCGAGGAGCCGCTTTGAAAGGTTCGAGTACGGCGGCTGAAACAGCATTTGGACGGGCGAAAAAGGCCCCTGCCGAAAAATCGGCCTGAGCTTTGAGAAGGTGTTGAAGCCTTCCCGCCCGTGATAGTGCCCCATTCCGCTTGCCCCAACCCCGCCAAAGGGCATGTCTGATTGACCGATGTGGAGCATCGCTTCGTTGACCGACACGCCCCCGGACATGATGCGGGATATATAGAAGTCCCGCGTGCGCGCGTTGTTGGTGAAGGGATAGAAGGCCAATGGGCGCTCGCGCGCGTTGACGAAATCGACGACCTCCCGCGGGTCGTCGTAAGGCAGGATTGGCAGAATGGGGCCGAAAATCTCGCGCCGCATCAGGTCCATGTCCTCCGTGGGGTGGAGGACGATATGCGGCGGGAATTTACGCTTGGTCGCATCCGGGATTTGTCCTTCGGCGAGGTTGATCGGAGTGCCGCCCTTCTCGCGCACGTCCTCGATCGCGGCCTGAAGGCGCTCGTAGGACCCTTCCTCGATGATCGAGGTGTAGTCCGGTCCGTTGATGTCGGGGTAGCGTTGCGCGAACAGGCTTCGGCAATGGGCGACGAACTCGCTTTCCGCGCCGCGCGGCAGGAAGGCGTAGTCGACGTTGATGCAGACCTGGCCCGCGTTGAGCGACTTCGCCCAGAGAATCCGCTCGGCTGCGGTCTTGATCGGAAAGTCGGGAGCGACAACCGCCGGGGACTTTCCGCCCAGCTCAAGGGTCACCGGCGTCAGATTGCGCGCCGCGTTGGCCATGACCGCCCGTCCCGTGGCGGTCGAGCCGGTGAACAGCAGATGGTCGAAGGGCAGCGAGGAGAAAGCCGGTCCTCTCCCGCCGCCGTCGTCGAAAACCTGAAGCTTGTCCAGGGGAAAGTATTTGGGCGTCGTTTCGATCAGGAGCTCGGCAAGGCGCTGCGAGTTCTCGGACATTTTAATCATCGCCCGGTTTCCGGCGGCAAATGCGGCCGCGAGAGGGGCGAAGCTTAGTTGCAAGGGAAAGTTCCATGGCACGATGATGCCGACGACGCCGAGCGGCTGTGGAATCACCCGATTGCGCGCGCCCGGATGGGTGAGGAAATCGACTCGCCGGCGTTGGGGCTTCATCCAGCCCTTGAGCCGCTTGATGGTGTCGTGAATTGTCTCCTGCACCATGAAGATTTCGGCGAAGAGCGTCTCAAACTCGCTTCGGTTGCAGTAATCCGCGTTGATCGCCCCGACGATCGCCTGACGGTGGTCGGTAACAAGACGCGCAAGCGCCTTCAAGTCGGCAACGCGCTGCGCGTAGCTCGGTTCGGGCGCGGCCAGATAAGCGGCGCGCTGGGCGCGGAAGCATGTGAGAAACGCGTCCGGAAGCACGGGTTCGGCCTGGACGGCGTGAAAAGCGGGCGCGTTCATGGGACTCCCTCGTTCTTCGCGGGTCACCCGCGGGGCCGCCCTCGCGGATGCGGCGGCCCATGCCTATCTAGCGTGTGCTTCGAACCCGTCAATGGCGGACCCTTCGGGAAACGCGGGGGCACCCGGACGGGTCTCCCAAGCCGTCGCCTTGCCGCCGTCCGGGGGCGCGGCCTATAGAGACTGTGTTGCCCGTTCCCGGCGGGGGCGCCGCCGGAAAAAGGTTTCCATGCCGAGCGTCGACGTCAAACCGACTAGCAACCGCAAGCCGGCGACCAAGGCGGTTGCGCCGAACGAACCGTTCAAGCGGGCGCTCGTGTCGTGCACCCGCGCCATGGCGCGCCATCCGGAGCTCGAGGTCGTCTTTTCCACCGACAAGCCCGCGCTCGCCATGGGGTCGGAGGGACCGAAGGCCAGGCTGCCCGAGCCGCCGCGCAAGGCCAATCCGCGCGAGGCGGCCATTCTTCGCGGGCTCGCCGACTCTTTCGCGCTGAGGCTAGCCTGCCACAACGATGCGATCCACCGCCGGCACGCGCCGCAGAACCCGACGGCGCGGTCGCTGTTCGACGCGGTCGAGCAGGCGCGGGTCGAGGCGATCGGGTCCCTCCGGATGGAGGGCGTCGCCTCGAACCTGACCGCGATGCTCGATGACCGCTATCATCGCGGCCCCTTCGCCGATGCGCGGACGCGCGAGGACGCGCCGCTCGAGGACGCCGTCGCCATGCTGGCGCGCGAGCGGTTGACCGGCCTTCCGCCTCCACCCGGCGCGAAGCGCCTGACCGAACTCTGGCGCGGCTTCATCGAGGAGAAGGCCGGCGCCGAGCTGGACCGGCTGAACGACGCGCTCCTCAATCAGCGCGCCTACGCCAGGCTGGTGCACAAGCTCCTGACCTCGCTCGGCCTTGCGAGCGAGTTGGACGCGGAGAGCAAGGATTCCGAGGACGACGACGAGAAGAAGCCGCCCGAGGAGCCGGACGAAGCCGAGGGGGAGGGCGAGGAGCAGCAGTCCGAGGAATTGATGCAGCGGGAGGCCGCGGACGACACGTCCGATGACGCCGACGAGGGCGCCGCGGACACGGTCGAAGCGCCCTCGGCCGAGCTCGAGGACGAGGGTGACGCCGGCGACGCGGAGGAAGCGGCCGAAAACCGCCCGCCGCAGCCGCAGCCGCAGGAGCGGCGCGGCCCGGAGTACAAGATCTTCACCACGCGGTTCGACGAAATCATCGACGCCGACGAGTTGTGCGACCCCGACGAACTGCAGCGCCTGCGCGAATATCTCGACAAGCAGTTGCAGAACATGGGATCGGTGGTCGCCCGGCTCGCCAACCGGCTGCAGCGGCGGCTGATGGCGCAGCAGAACCGCTCTTGGGAGTTCGATCTCGAGGAGGGCATGCTCGACAGCGCCCGGCTGACGCGAATCGTCATCGATCCCCAGCAGCCGCTGTCCTTCAAGCAGGAAAAGGACATGGCGTTCCGCGACACGGTGGTGACGCTGCTCCTCGACAATTCCGGCTCGATGCGCGGCCGGCCGATCACGGTCGCGGCGACCTGCGCCGATATCCTCGCGCGCACACTCGAACGGTGCGGCGTCAAGGTCGAGATCCTCGGCTTCTCGACCCGCGCCTGGAAGGGCGGACAGTCGCGCGAGGCCTGGCTGCAGGCGGGCAAGCCGCCGAACCCCGGGCGCCTCAACGACATCAGACACGTCATCTACAAGGCGGCCGATGCGCCGTGGCGGCGGTCGCGCAAGAACCTCGGCCTGATGATGCGCGAGGGGCTTCTCAAAGAGAACATCGACGGCGAGGCGCTCGACTGGGCGCACCAACGGCTGCTCGGCCGCCCGGAGGCCCGCAAGATCCTGATGATGATCTCCGACGGCGCGCCGGTCGACGATTCGACGCTCTCGGTCAATCCCGGCAACTACCTCGAGCGGCACCTGCGCCACGTCATCGAGGAAATCGAGTCCCGCTCGCCGGTCGAGCTGATCGCGATCGGCATCGGCCACGACGTGACGCGTTATTACCGCCGCGCGGTGACGATCGTCGACGCCGAGGAACTCGGCGGCGTAATGACGGAGAAGCTCGCCGAACTGTTCGACGAGAACGCCGCGCCGCCGAAGCCGGCCAGGCGCGAGCCATCGAGGCGCAAAGCAAAGGCGGCGTAGCGGGCGGGCCGGCCTTCGGTCTCTCGTGAAAATCGGCACGATCGCCGATTTGGCGCCGATTTAGCGGAGGGGCGCAATGATTTCAGCGGTTTGCGACCCCGCTTAGCGTCGACCCGAAATCGTCGTCTCGGCGCTCCGCTTATTAACATTTGTAAAATGTATTATACGCCGCCCCGGCCGCCCGACAGCTGGCCGCCGCGCCGGACGAGGTGAGCGAATTTTTCTTCTCATTGACGTGGGTCAAACGAGCGCTACGCCTCGCGGCCTAGTCTGTTGAAGACAAGCGCGATGATCCGGCATTTCCGGGACCAATCCCTTTGAACACGCAAGGGACCGCGGATGACTTCCACCTACAGCGCATCGAACGCAATCGAGCGTTTTGACGAGGACGGCGCAAGGGCGGCGCATCAATACGAGCAGATGACGTTCGCGCTCAGCCGGCGGGGCGAGCGCGCCGCCCGGGATCATGGCAAGCGCCTTGAGCAGTTCTGGGCGCAATCCGCCGAGTTTGAGCGCCGCGTCGCCCGGTCGCAGACGGACGGGAAGCTCCTCGACGACCTGCAGGGCTACGCGACCGACGCCGCGCAGCGCCTCGCGCTCACCCTTGACGTGCTTCGCGAGCGCGCCAACCAGGACGCGGCCCACGAGGCGGCCGGCACGCCGCCGGTGCTCATCTACGATCACGAGGTGGTCCTCGACGGCAAGACCCTGCGCCGCCCGACCAACAAGGTGCTGCTCAAAATCCTCCCGCCCGAGGGGATCGAGGTGAAGGGCTGGAAGCGCCCCTACATGATCATCGATCCGCGCGCCGGGCACGGCGCCGGCATCGGCGGCTTCAAGACCGACAGCCAGGTCGGCGTCGCGCTGCGCGACGGCCACCCCGTCTATTTCGTCGTCTTCCGCCCGCGCCCCGAGCCGACCCAGACTCTCGCCGACGTCATGCGGACCGAGGCGGAGTTCGTCGCCGAGATCCGCCGCCGCCATCCCGACGCGCCGAAACCGATCATCGTCGGCAATTGCCAGGGCGGCTGGGCGGCCATGATCCTCGCCGCCGCAAATCCGGACATCACCGGTCCGCTCGTCGTCAACGGGGCGCCGCTCGCCTACTGGTCCGGGCGGCTCGGCGAAAACCCCATGCGCTACAACGGCGGCCTGCTCGGCGGCGCGCTGCCGGCGCTCACCTTCTCCGACCTCGGCGACGGCCTGTTCGACGGCGCGCATCTCGTGTCGAATTTCGAGCTGATGAACCCGGGCCGCAACGTCTTCGGCAAATACTATGATCTCTTCGCCGCGCCCGAGCGCGGCCGGGCGAGCTTCCTCGAATTCGAGAAATGGTGGGGCGGCTTCCACTTCATGACCGAGCAGGAGATCCGCTGGATCGTCGAGAACCTGTTCGTCGGCAACAAGCTCGCGCGCCACGAGGCGAACATCGAGCCCGGCCGCCCGCTCGACCTCAAGGCGATCCGCTCGCCGATCATCGTCTTCGCCTCATGGGGCGACAACATCACGCCGCCGCAGCAGGCGCTTGAACTGGATCGTCGACACCTACGCCGACGAGCACGAGATCAGGATCCGCGGGCAGCGCATCATCTACATGGTGCACGAGACGGTCGGGCATCTCGGCATCTTCGTGTCCTCCTCGGTGGCGAAGAAGGAGCACGCCGAGGTGACCTCGACCATGAAGACGATCGAGGCGCTCTCGCCGGGCCTCTACGAGATGATCATCGACGAGCAGATCGGCGAAGGGGTCGATGCGCGCTTCCTCGTCAGTTTCCACGAGCGCAAGCTCGCCGACATTCTCGCCATCGACGACGACCGCTCGGACGAGCGCGGCTTCGCCGCCGTCCAGCGCTTTTCCGAGCTCGGCTGCGAACTCTACGAACTCGGAATCCGTCCGTTCGTGCAGGCGGCGGTTACGCCCCAGACGGCGGAGATCCTGCGGAAGATGCACCCGGCGCGTATGTCGCGAGCCATGTTCGGCGACGCCAATCCGCTCATGACAGGCGTTCGGGAGCAGGCTGCGAGGGCGCTCGCCGAGCGCAGGCCGGCCGACCCGAACAATCCGTTCCTGTTCCTCGAGCGCCTCTCGGCGTCGAGCGTCGTCAACGCGCTCGACGCTTTCCGCGACTGGCGCGACGCGGCCTACGAAGCGACGTTCCTCGCCGTCTGGGGATCGCCCGCGATGCTGCGCCTCGGCGAGAAGCTCGCCTTCGAGCGCACGCGCAAGGACCCGAAGATGCTGCGCTTCCTTCCCGAAGTGCAGGCGATTCTGCTGGGCGCGGACCGGGGCGGGTTCGAGGAGGCGGTCATCCGCATGCTCATCCTGATGGCGCAGTCGCGCGCGACCGTGCGGCGGGACCGGCTCGAGCGCTCGGCAAAAGTGCTCGGCCACGACGAACCGTTCGCCTCGCTCGGGGCGGAGAAGCGAGCCGCGCTCATCCACGAGCAATCGGTCATCGTCGAGTTCGAGCGCGATCTCGCGATCACGACGCTGCCGGAGCTGCTTCCCGACAGGGAAGACCGGCGCCGCGCGGTCGAGGTCGTCGAATACATCGCCGGCGCGGTCGAGGAAATGGAGCCCGCGACCATGCAGTTGGTCCAGCGCTTTCACGCCGTCCTCGGCCTGCCGCCGCTGGCGTTGCCCGCGCCGATCCAGGACCCGCTCACGATGAGCACGACCGCGGCGCCTGACGAGCTTGTCGAGGCGATGGCTGAGGGTGCGCGGGCCGCGGAGGCGGCGAGTGCGGAGGACGCGGTCGAGGCTGGCGACTCGAGGAACGAGGGCAGCGCAAAGGCGGCTTGAGGGCCCACGAGACTGACCAAGACGTGCTTCGTGATCGGAGCGAACAAAGTGAAAGCGTCGCGCTCAATCCAGAGGTCCCCGGAAGTCCCCTAGGCGTTGCCGTCCGGCTGAAGATGCAGCAGCGTTTTTTTGTAGTGCGTGCGTGAGTCTCTTTGATCCACGTCAACCCGATGCCGAGATCGTTCTGGTACACGATCCAAGTATTTGGTGGGGGTTCGCAGTACGACATTCAACAGGTCCCGCCCGAGCGCTCGAACAGGGTGCAGCGATGGGGAGGATTGTGAAAAAGGGCGCGCCAGTGGCTCGAAATCGAGCGATCACCTTCTGTTTAGGGTATTGACGTCGGTTTTTTGACGGCGGCCTGCACCCGCGCTCCCAATCCAACCGCTAGTGCAGGTGAGGGAGAGAGGATTACTATCCAAAAGGAGGGTGCCGTTATGCCGTTAGTTCATAAACCCAGCCCACTTCCTTCCGATCTTAAACATGTGCCCAAGGACTCCGAACCTCATACAGTAGAGACCGGCGAAAGCTGGTGGACACTGGCAGAAACGCCGCAGGCGCGATCCGCGAAAATGTCAGCGGGCGATTTGTGTTATTTTAACTTCAAAACTCGCAACCCGCGTGAAATTAACTGGTATTTACATAATAAGATTGGATGCCTCGCCACTACATTCGATGAGAAGAACTACAAGTTTTCAAGTAAGGATCGTTTGAGCAAGACCGCGACCACTCCAGGCATAATCTATCTTCCACGAATCGCAGCGGTTGTCCCCACTCAACCGCCGCGGAAGGAACCGGATGAAGTTCGGCTTAATCTATGGGTTGGTCTCGGTGGGAAGATCGGAACTCAGGTGGTGGCCGATGGCATCGAGACTATGGAGGGATTCGTGGTGGATCTCGATTCGCCACATTCCTGGATGGTGCTTCAGGCGTCAACTACCCGATTAGGCCCCGGCTTCGGCGCCTCGGGCGGGGTCTGCCTCATCGTGGTGACAGGCGTAAGCCGCCCTGCACAACTTAATGGCTTCGAAACTGGGGGTGTCGATTTTACCCTCGCGCTCGGAGGAAAGTGGGACAAATTCATAAAAGGCAGCCGGGAGGTCAAGAAGCTTGAGCCCTTCATTATGGCAGTCAAGAAGCTTGGTGAAAGGACCCCCGGAGGGCTGAAAAAGTTGCTGAAGACGGAACCCGGCAAGTATGGAGATCTGGTCAAGGCGGGGCTGCAATTTCGCGAAACATTGGGCTCTAAAGCGGACGAGATGAACGTATGGTTGGTGGACATTTGGGGTGCAGGGACTGAGATTTCGTTGTTCCACGGTGTTACAAAGTTCACGGCGTTAGTCGACTCTAACTAAGCAGATTCCGTTTGGTTAATTCGATTCAGCCTCGACCAAGGGCGGAGGCGAGCGCGACCAACGGCGGAAGCGACACGGCCAGCGGCGGCAGGGGTCCGACGGCCTGCGGCGGCGGCGCGGAAGGGCGCAGGAACAACGCCCCTACCAACACGACCAGGGTCAGAGCGACGACCCCGAGAACGCTCAACACCGTAAGAAAACGAGCGGGATCGAGCGCAATGCGGTCCAGTGCGTCGTCGAGCCGCCCGGTTCCCAACGCGCGTCTCGCCGGAGAAATTGCAGCGGAGCCTGGTCGGTGTTCGATGGTCATCGCGGCGCCTAATGCTTGATCCGCTACGCCAGCTCTCGTTTTCGACACCCTCGCTTGGAATGCTCCCTCACGGCCAACGAGTCATTGGCGGGTCGTCCCTGTTGCGTTCTCCCCTACCGCCCGATATGCCCCATCAGCAACCCGGCGCCCACGCCCGTCGCGAACGGGGCCAGCCACTGCGGCGGGGACCCGCCGGTCCGCGGGTCCGGCGACATGCCGCGCCGGCGCATGGCGCCGGCGGCTTCGCCGGCGCCTTGGCCGCACGCGTGACGGGCTTGACCGCCTGCCTCGGCGGCTGCTTCGGCGCCGGCTGAGCCGCGAGAAGCTTCTGGTAGCCGTCCTCGCTTTCGCCGCGCAGCGCCGCCAGTTGCGTCGGGCCGAGGAACGCGGTCGGGGCGAAGCCGTGGCTCTTCTGCCATTCGGCGATCGCCGAGCGGGTCGGCGAATCGAGAACGCCGCTTGCTGCGCCCTTGTAGACATTGAGGACGATCAGCCGCTGCTGGATTTCCTTCTCGTCGGCGGGCGTCAGCTTCAGCGCCTTCTCCGTCTCGACCGTTCCGGCTTCCGCATTCCGGTCCGGAGAGGCGACGGGCTCGGCCGACGCGACCGAAGGCGGCGTCGGGGCCGCCGCCGGCGGGCCTGCTCCGTTCAGCGCCGCGATCCGGTTCCGCGCCATCGGGGCGAACACGCCGGTCGGAAAGGCGTCGAGATAGGCCTGGTAGTCGGCGGCGAGATTCGAGTGCTGCGCCGACGTCCACAGCAGGTCCTCGTGGGATTGCCTGTCGCCGGCCGCGCTTGCCGGCGACGGCGACGGCTGGACTTTCTCCGGCTCCGCGGCCGCTTCGGGGGCGGGTTGAGGGTTCAGCGCATAGTCGCCGATCAGCGAGGTGTTGACCCAGGGCAGCTGGTTGTGGCGGGTCTTGTCCCAGACTTCGGCGCGAACCCGGCTCATGACGGCATCGATCGACGCGCCGGGGTCGGCGACGTGGTTGAGGAACGCCTCGGTGAACGGGCTGTGCTGGCCGGCGGGCCCGTCGAGCGCGGTGCTCTTGGGATCGCTGGCGAAGGCGATCAGCGTGCCGCGCGCCAGATCGCCCTCGATCCGGCTCAGGCCCCGCTCGCCGATGACTGCCCGCGTCTTGTGCCTGGCGAGCTCGACGGCGAACGGATTGTCGCGGCAGGCGTCGAGGATGACGATGTTGACGCGCTCCTCGCGCTTCATCTGCTTGAGCAGGAGCGAAACGCTGATCGCGCCGAGATCGAGGTCCGTCGGGCTTTTCAGCACGATGTCGGTCGGAATGAGGTAGTTCTCCTCGTCCACCGAAATGCCGTGCCCGGCGTAGTAGATCACCGCGGACCTGGCGTCGGGCAAAGCGGCGGAGAACTCGGAGACCTTGGCGCGCATGTGAGCGGCGTCGACGTCGTAGCCGTCGACCACCTGGAATCCGAGCTTTGCGGAACGCATCGGCCACCGCGCGCGCGTCGAACGCTGCGTTGTCGAGCCTGGGAGCGTTTGCATAGGCGCCGTTGCCGATGACCAGCGCGACGCGCCTGTCCTCAGGCGTGCCAGAGCCGGCCGGCCATGCGAGGAAAGCGAGGCCGATGACGGCGGCGCACGCCGCGGCCATGAACCGCGTCCAGAACCCGAAAGAGACGGCGTTCGCCCACTTCCGAGTGAACTCGCGCGCCTTTCTCATAACCCCCTCCCGCTGGCTACCCCTAACTCGGGCGCTCCTTGCCGGGGTGAATGTCGTTCAGCGCAACTCGATCACTATTCGATTGTCGTCGGCTGTATACCGCAACGATCCGGGCATCGTGTTGACGTGGATCAAAAACACTGCACGCGCCCGCAAGAATTGGCGACGCCGGATCATGGATCGGATGCCCGCGACGATCGCCAGCCGGAGGGGAAACCGACGAGGCCTTTCACTTCGGCCGGAGGTCGAGCCCGACGCCCTTGTTCACGAACTGAAGCGTGTAGGCCTTCCTGTAGTCGGTCTTGCCGTCGACCATGCCGATCGCCACCATCTTGTCGAAGAAATCCTTCCAGTGCGCGTCGGTCATCGCTCCGATGCCCAGTTTCAGCGTATCCCCCGAATCGACGACGCCGTGCGCCTTCATCTGTTCGATCGAAAAGGCGATCTGGTCGTCATTGATGTCCGGATTGTCCCTTTTGATCAGTTCGTTGGCTTTGGAATTGTCGCCGTAGAGATAGCGATACCAGCCGATGGCGGACGCGTCGACGAAGCGCTGCACGAGATCGGGGGTCTTCTCGACGATCTCCCGGCGGGTGACGATCAGGGTCGAGTAGGTGTCGTAGCCGTGGTCGTCGAGCAGGAACACGTTCGGCTTGAATCCGCCCTGGCGCTCGATTTCGTAGGGCTCGGCGGTGAGGTAGCCCTGCTGGATCGAGGTCTTGTTCTGGATGAAAGGGGCGGAATTGAAATTGTAGGGCCGGATGTTCTCGTCCTTGAAGCCGTAGGCGAGCCGGAGCCAGGCGTAGAAGGTCTGGATCGCGCCGGAGCCGACATAGACGGGCTTGGCCTTCGGCAGGTCCTCCCATGTGTCGAGCCCGACACCGGGATGCGACATCAGGATCTGCGGGCTCTTCTGGAAGTCGGCGGCGACCGCGATCAGCGGAAGCTTGCTCTCCGCCGACAGGAGGTTGCCGATCATGTCGCCGCCCATGAAGACGTCGAGCTTGCCGAACAGGAGCAGCAGGCCGCCGTTCGCCTGCGGGCCGCCGGGAACGATGGTGACGTCGAGCCCGTATGTCTCGTAAGTCCCGTCGGCGAGCGCCTGGTAGAAGCCGCCGGCCTCCGGGTCGGCCATCCAGTTCGTCCCGAACCTCACCCTGTCGAGGGCGAGGGCGGGCGCGGCGAGGCCAACGATCGCCGTCAAAGCCGCGGCAAGGAGTTTGCGCATCGAAGCCCCCTCAACAATCAATATGCGCCGCCAATTTGCTCCGAGCGGGGCGGAAAGCGAAGCGCTATCTTGGCCCACAAAGCGCCTGGACCGGGGGGCGCGGACTTGAGGACAGACGATGAATGCGCGAATCGTCGAGGCGACGGAAGCGGATGTCCCGGACATCCTGCGCTTCATCCGGGAGCTTGCGCAGTTCGAAAAGCTCGAGCGCGAGGTCGAGGCGACCGAGGACGGATTGCGCGAGACGCTGTTCGGGGCGCGGCCCTACGCCGAGGCCGTCTTCGTCGAGGAAGACGGCGAGCGGGTCGGCTTCGCCCTGTTCTTCCACAATTATTCGACCTTTCTCGGCCGGCCGGGGCTCTACCTGGAGGATCTTTACGTCCGCCCGGCGAAGCGGGGCAGGGGCTACGGCAAGCTGCTGCTGCGGCGCCTGGCCGAATCTTGCGCTGGCGCGAGGCTGCGGGCGCCTCGAATGGTGGGCGCTCGACTGGAACCGGGGGGCGATCGATTTCTATCGTTCGTTCGGAGCGGAGCCGATGGCGGACTGGACCGTCTACCGGCTCGCCGGCGACGCCCTGAAGCGCCTGGCGACGGGCGCCCCCGCCCCGGAAGGCTCGGAGGATGGAGGCTGAAGGCCCTCGCTCCGGGTCGGGTCGCCCGAAGAGCGCCAAGTTTCCACGGGATCCTCGTCACGAGGGGCCTTGGGCATCGCGGGCCGCGGTCCCGCCCGGGCGCAGACGGAGACGCCGCATGTCTGAGTTTGCGCCGGGCAACCGGCTCGATCGCCTGGTGGACCCGAAGTTCGACCACGTGCTCGGGCCGGTTGGCGCGCCGATCACCCTGGTCGAATACGGGAGCTATGCCTGCCCCTATTGCCGCGCGGCCAACGAGCGGATCGCCGAGGTGCGCGACGAACTCGGCGACCGGCTGCGCTACGTGTTCCGCCACAAGCCGCTTGCCGGCAACCCGCTCGCCCGTCCGGCGGCGGAACTCGTCGAGCGGGCCCGTGACGCCAGGAGCTTCTGGAACGCCCATGTGAAGCTGATGACGCGCTCGGAAGTGCTGATCCAGGACGATCTGGACGAGGTGGCGGCGGACCTCGGCGTAGCGCGGGAGGGCGACACGCCCGACGTCGACGCAGCCGCCCGGGCCAGGGCGCGGGTCGATGCGGACGAAGCGAGCGCGCGCTCGAGCGGCGCGCTGATCACGCCGACGTTTTTCATCAATGGCCGCCGCTACGACGGGCCGTGGGACGAAAGCGCCTTCGAGGACGCGATGCTCGGCGCGCTGGGGCACAGGGTCCGATCGGCGGCGCTCGATTTCGCGAGCTGGGGCCCGTCAGCGGGAGTCCTGCTGCTCATCGCCACGATTCTCGCCATCGCGCTCGCCAACAGCGGCCTGGGACCGGCCTTCGACGCCTTCTGGCAGCAGCGGCTCGGATTTGCATTCGGCGGCTTCGGCTTCGGCATGTCGCTTCTGCACTGGGTCAACGACGGGCTGCTGACCGTGTTCTTTCTGGTTGTGGGTCTCGAGATCAAGCGTGAATTCACGGTCGGGCGTCTGGCTGGCTGGCGTTCCGCAGCCTTGCCGGTCGCGGGCGCCCTGGGCGGCATGATCGTCCCGGCCCTGCTCTATCTTCTGGTCGTCGCCCATGGCCCGTGGTCGCGCGGCTGGGGCGTGCCGATGTCGACCGACACCGCCTTCGCGGTGGCGTTGATCGTCATGCTGGGAGCGCGCGTTCCGGTCGAGTTGCGGGTCTTCCTCACCGCCGCGGCCATTGTCGACGATCTCGTCGCGATCGTCGCGGTCGCCGTTTTCTATTCGGACGAACTGCATCTCGTCTCGCTCGCCCTCGCCCTTCCGCTGGTCGGGGCGCTCGCGCTGCTCAACCGGTCGCATGTCTATGTCGTCCTGCCTTATGTCGTGGTCGGCGTCGGCCTTTGGGCGTGTGTGCTCGCCGGCGGGCTTCACCCGACCCTGGCGGGCGTCATTCTGGCGCTGTTCATCCCGACGCGGCCGCCGGCCAATCTGATGTCGTTGACGGCGCAGGCCAATGCGATCCTCGCCGCCGAGGCGCAGCGCGGAGGCGAGGTCTTGCAGCACGGGCCGTCGCTCCCGGCGCTGCGCGCGCTGGAGGCGATCCACGACCGGCTGGAATCGCCGGCCGATCGCCTGCTGAGGAACGCGGGAGCGCGCTCGAGCTATGCGGTGCTGCCGATCTTTGCGCTTGCCAACGCGGGCGTGGTCATGACGGGGGGCGTGTTCGGCGGCCGAACGCGTCTGATGGCGGCGATCGCGATCGGGCTGACGATCGGCAAACCGCTCGGCGTCGCCGTCGCGTCCGTGCTCGCTGTCTGGTTGAAGGCCGCCCGAAAGCCGACGGAATATTCATGGATGCAGCTCGTCGGGGCCGGCGCGATTGCCGGGATCGGCTTTACAATGTCCTTGTTCATTGCCCGCCAGGCTTTTTCCGCCGAAGCCGATTTCGAAGCGGCCAAGGTCGCGATCCTCGGGGCTTCCGTGCTTTCATCCCTTGTCGGCGTGACGCTGCTTTGGCTTGCCGCCCGAAAGAGCCGGAATGAACCCCCCGACCTCCGTTAGCCTGCCTCGGGCCGAAGCCTGAGCGCGCAGGAGGGGCGGGGGAGCGTTCGACCGTGGCAGGCGTTCATGGTTTGATCTCTACACATCTGGCGATTGGCAACCTGTATCCGGGTGCTTACAACCCGATTGCCCGAACGGTGTGCGGCAGGAACCCAACAGTTCAGACGGCTTTCATTGTTTTGCAGGATTGAGAAAATGCTGGACTTGATCGAAATTGAACTGACCCGCGTGCGCAAAATGGCAGAGCATGCCGGCGACGACTTTCTGCTGTATCTGATCGACATCGCCATCATCGAGGCGAACGCCAAGGCCCGCTCCCGCCGCGAAGACGCCGAGATGTCGAACCCCGTCATACTGACGCGCGACGATCGTCGTTTTCCGGCGAAGAGGACGCCCGAATTCCAGGTCGTCCGCTGAGCGCCATTCATGCATGCGGTCGGCGGGGGAAATTTTTTCAACTCAATGATCGCCTCGCGCAGGGCAGGTTTATTCCGTCATTCCACCGCGCCAATCAGGGCCCCTTTCCTCCGCCGGCATTACCCGACCTCAACGGTAATACGGACCCATCCGCCATCTGCCCCGGCCGACGCTGTCCCTCGCGGGCTCGCCGTTGACCAGCCGGATTGCCCGCCGGGGTCGCCAAGACAGACTTCCCTTGTTGCACACAGATGTTCTGCCATACGTGCTGCCATCTTTACCCCGGTGAGACCGTCAGGGGCGTTTCTCGCTCGCTTGACTGACGACGGCGGCCTGCCCATTCCACTGGTGGGTTGGCTCTCACATTGATCCTTTCGAGGCCTCGACGATGTTCGCTTGTGCTGCGGCCCGTATGGCCCGCTGATCCCCAAAAGGGACCTTTTTCCCAAAGTGCTTCAGACCATTCGTTGCCTCCTGATCCGCTCCGGGCGCTTCCGGCTGGAGCGAGAGTTGCCGGGTGGGATTTGCACCCACGACACCTGTGCACCTTGGCAAGGCACACAGTGGAACAAGATCGAGCACCGCATGTTCTGCCACATTACCCAGAACTGGCGCGCCATGCCTCTCGTCAGCCTCCTCGTGGCCATCGAACTGATCGCAAACACCACGACGAAAACCGGTCTCAAAATCCGCTGCGAACTCGATCCCAACCCCTATCCCAAGGGCATCAACATCTCCGACGAGCAAATGGCGACACTCAACATAAAACGCGATTCCTTCCATCCAGAATGGAACTACAGCATCTCGCCCAGACGTCCGAACGTGGAGCAATAATTCTTGGGCGTCGCCTTAGCGTCGCTCCGCTCCGGCCTCGGCCAATATATATCTAGACAGTTTCGTTATTAATTAGGCGCCTTCTCCTCCCTCGGCGCGGCCTTCGGCCCGCCCTTGGAAACGCCGACCATGGCGGGTCTGAGCACCCGGTCGCCGATCGTCCAGCCGCTCTGGACGACCTGGGAGACGGCGCCGGCCGGCAGCGTCTCGTCGGGAACCTCGAAAATCGCCTGGTGGAAGTTGGGGTCGAACTTCTGGCCCTTGGGATCGAGCCGCTTCACGCCGTGCCGGCCGAGCATTGCCTCGAGATCGCGCGCCGTCAGTTCGACGCCCTCAATCACCGACTGGATCTGCGGATCGGCCGCGGCGCGCGCCTCCGCCGGCAGGTGTTCGAGCGCCCGAGCGAGATTGTCGACGACGATCAGCATGTCGCGCGCAAATCCCGTCACGGAGTAGATTTTCGAATCCGACACCTCGCGCTCGGTGCGGCGGCGCAGATTCTCCATCTCCGCCAGGGTGCGCAGCACGCGGTCCTTGAGCTGGCTGTTCTCGGCGTTCAGCGCGTCGATCACGGCGAAAGCGTCGCGTTCGGCCGCCTCGGCCGGCGCCGTTTCGGCTTGCGCCGCGACCGTCTGTTCGCCGCGTCCGGCGTTGGTGTCGCTCATGATGTCCGAGTCCCTCTGAAAATTTGCGACGGATATCAGGGTTCGCGCCCGAAAAATCAAGCGCGGCCGCTGAAAGCCTCATGGTGAGCGGCTACCGCGGATCGAACTCCGCCAGCAGCCGCCGTTTGATCGCCGCCTGCTTCGACGGCGAGTTGATCTTCTGGCCGGTGAGGTCGGTGACGTAGAACGCATCGACCGCTTTCTCGCCGAATGTCACGATATGGGCCGAGCCGATATTGAGGTTCAGACTGGAAAGCGAAGCGGTAAGATCGCGCAAGAGCCCCGTCCGGTCGAGGCCGGAAACTTCGACCACCGTGTACCGGCTCGACAGGCTGTTGTCGATCATCACTTCGGGTTCGATGGCGAAAGCGCCGCGGCGCACGTCCCGCACCTCCCTCTCAGGCGCGATTTCCGCCAGCCGGACCTCTCCGCGCAGAGTCTTCTCGATGTTCGAGGCGATCCGCTGGCCGCGTCGAAGCTCGTCTTCCTCGCGTTCGAAGGCCCGCGAAACGAAGATCGTATCGAGGGCGAGTCCGTCGGTCGTGGTGAAGATCTGGGCGTCGACGATATTGGCTCCCGCGGCCGCGCAGGCGCCGGCGATGCCGGTGAGCAACCTCGGGTGGTCCGGCGCGACCACGGTCACCGCCGTGACGCCATGGAAGGCGTCGGTCGTCACTTCGGTCGCAAGCGAGCGCGTGCCGGCCGCCATCGCGTACAAGAGATTGGCGTGCGCCACCTGGCGCGCCGGGTCGACCTTCAGCCAGTAGGCCTGATAGTGGCGCTGGGCGTAGGCGTCGAAATCCGGGTCCGACCATCCGGGCAGCGAGCGCCGCAAGGTTTCCTGCGCCGCCTTCGCGCGGGATCGGCGATCGATCGCCGAGTGGCCTCCGCCGAGCACCACTTCGGTTTCCCAGTAGAGGTTGCGCAGGAGCTGGCCCTTCCACCCATTCCAAACGCCGGGGCCGACGGCGCGAATGTCGGCGACGGTCAGCGCGATCAGCATTTTCAGCCGTTCCTGCGTCTGGACGATCGCCGCCAGGGCCTCGGCCGTACGCGGGTCGGAGATGTCGCGCCCCTGCGCCGTGTTGGACATGATCAGGTGCTGCTCGACCAGCCAGGCGACGTGGTCCGTGCTGGCCGGGGAAAGCCCGAGCCGCGGGCAGAGCCGGCGCGCCACCTCCGCGCCGGCGTGCGAGTGGTCGCTCGGCCGGCCCTTGGCGATGTCGTGCAGGAGGGCGGCGAGGTAGAGCTCTGTCCGGTGCTCGATCTTGTGAACGAGCTCGCTGACCAGCGGGCACTCCTCCTTGTGGCGGCCCGCCTCGATTGCGCTCAGCGCCCCGACGGCGCGGATCAGATGCTCGTCGACCGTATAGTGGTGGTACATCGAGAATTGCATCATTCCGACGACCCGGCCGAAATCGGGGATGAACCGGCCGAGCACGCCGGCCTCGTTCATTCGTCTCAGCGTCGTCTCCGGGGCGTGGCGCGAGGTCAGGATTTCGAGGAAAAGGCGGTTCGCTTCCGCGTCCTCGCGCAGACCCGCATCGATTCGTTTCAGGGACTGGGTGACGAGCCGCGTCGCATCCGGGTGGATCGGCAGATTCGAGCGGTCCGCGATCCAGAACATGCGGATGAGATTGACCGGATCGCGCTCGAACGCGTCCGCTCTGACGACGTTGACGCGGTCGGTGTCGACCTTGAAATCCTTCGCCTCGGCGATCACGCGGATCCTGCGCCGCCTCAGCCGCCCAAGCAGGCGGTCGAAAACCGGCGTCGGCTTGGTCTGGCGCTCCTCGAGCGCGGCGCAGACAATCGCCGTCAGGTCGCCGACGTCCTTCGCCACGAGAAAATAGTGCTTCATGAAGCGTTCGACGTCGGCTTGGCCCGCCCGGGTCGAATAGCCGAGCTGGCGGGCGATCGGCCTCTGCACGTCGAAGCTCAGGCGCTCCTCGGCCCGGCCGGCGAGAAAATGCAGATGGCAGCGGACCGACCAGAGAAATTCCTCGCAGCGGCGGAACAGCGCGAATTCGCGCGGCGAGAACAGGCCGGCCGCGACCAGTTCGTGCGCGTTCTGCACGCGATAGACATATTTCGAGATCCAGAAGAGCGTGTTGAGGTCGCGCAGGCCTCCCTTGCCCTCCTTGATGTTGGGTTCGACGAGATAGCGCGAGGCGCCGGCCCGCTTCACTCGCTCCTCCCGTTCGGCGAGCTTGGCGGCGACGAATTCCGGAGCGGTCTTCGCCACGATTTCCTTGTCGAAGCGCGTCTGCAGGGTCTGGAAGAGTTTCCTGTCGCCCGTGACGAGCCGCGCCTCGATCAGGGTGGTGCGGATCGTCATGTCGCCGCGCGCCTGCTTCAGGCATTCGTCGATTGTGCGGGTCGCATGGCCGACTTTCTGCTTCAGGTCCCAAAGCACGTAAAGCAGCGCTTCGACGATCTTTTCGACGGCCGGCGTCGGCTTGTCCGGCAGGAGGAACAGGAGATCGATGTCGGAGCCTGGCGCCAGCATGCCCCGCCCGTAGCCGCCGACCGCGACAATGGTCGGCAGCGCCGTTTTTGGCGGCGGCGGAGAGAGCCAGCGGGTCGCCATTTCGAGCACGACGCGGAGCAGATCGTCGATCTGGGCGCTTAAAGTCTCGGCGCAGGCCCTTCCCGTTCCACCCGCCTCCAGCGTTTTGCGCGCCTCGGCCCGCCCGGCGGCTAGCGCCGCCTGCAGGCTGGCGATCGCCGCCCGCCGGAACGCGACGGGATCCGCCTCATGTTCCTTGTGAAACGCTGCGAGATCCTCGAGAAGCACCGCCCGGTCGAGGCCCTTGCCGGGCGGCGGCGGCGGCGAGCGAGGGCGGCGTTCGGAGGCGGGAGCGTTGGCGATTGACATGTGACGGCATATTCACGCTTCGACCGGCGCGCGCAAGCCGACCGGATGACGGAAGATCGTCGGCTGTCAGGATCGGACGCCTGAACGGACGGGTCGCCGAGACCGTTCTTTCCGCCGGACGCTCATATCGGGTTCGTGACGCGCCTACCCTCGACGGCGTCACGATTGTCCAGTTGCCACTGCGAAATCAGTTCGCCCCCCGCCAGCATGGGTCGGCGGCGCCTTCGCGAGAGGCGCTCATCGGCTCCGGAGAGGGAGTGGACGGCACGGTTAGGGCGCCCCAAAGCTGGCCTCAAAAGACACGAACTCAGACACCGGACTCTGCGCCCTGGCTCTAGCCCTAGGCCCTTTGTCCGCGCTGGCTGAATGCGCTCACGGCCAGGGACACGATAATCAGCCCGCCGATGGCTACGTCCTGGAAGTACGGATTCACCTGGAGCATGTTCAGCGCGTTGGAGATGATCCCGGTGAGGAGCACGCCGAAGAATGTGCCGATAATCTTGCCTCGCCCACCCGTCATCGGTGTGCCGCCGATGACCACGGCGCCGATGGCCTGGAGCTCGATCCCGCTTCCGGTGGAAGGCTGGGCCGCGCCGATGCGGGACAGAAGCAGGGTCGCCGCGACTCCGACCAGCAGACCGTTGATGATGAAGAAGATCAGCTTGTTCCGGTTGACCGGGATTCCCGCGAGGTAGGCGGCCTGCACGTTGCTCCCGATGGCGAAGGCCCTGCGCCCGACCTTCGTGTACTTCAGAATGAAATGGACGATGAGGTAGCCCGCGAGACTGATGATGAACATGAGCGGGATGATATTGAAGAACCTCTTCGTCCCGAGGAACTCGAAGTTTCCGTAGACCAGCTGCAGGACGCCCTTGGTGAAGGCGAGGGCGATGCCGCGAAAGATCCCGATGCAGGCAAGGGAGATGATGAACGACGGCGCCTTGAACAGGATCGAGCACGCCCCGACGAAGAAGGCGTTGAATGTGGCCAGAAGGATGCCTGCGGTCACGGAGGGCGCGTAACCGTAGCCGGTCTTGATCATGATCGCCATCAGGCAGGCGGACATTCCGATGTTCGCCCCCACTGAGATGTCGAAATTCCCCGCGATCATCAGGAGCGTTGCGCCGGACGCCACGAGACCGAGCACCGACACCTGCTCCAGGATGTTCTCGATATTGTTCAGCCCGAAGAACCGCGGATTGATGAGACCGGTCACGACGGCCAGGACGACCTCGACGATGAGAAGGAAAAACCACTGCTCGCGGAGGATCGAGACGGTTCTCTGCATGTCAAAGTCCGACGAAGGTCTTGATGAGCGTTTCCTCGGTGACCTCGCGCCGGTCCAGCACGTGGGTGAGCCGGCCTCCCCGCATCACGCCGATGCGGTCGCTCATCGAAATCAACTCCGGCATGTCGGACGACACCATGATGATGCTCTTGCCCGCCTTGGCCAGCTCCACCATGATGCGGAAGATCTCGGTGCGGGCGCCTACGTCCACGCCCTTGGTCGGCTCGTCGAAGATGTAGATGAGGCCGTCGCTCAGGAGCCAGCGGCCGACGATTGCTTTCTGCTGGTTGCCCCCGGAAAGCTCGGCGATGGTCTGCTCGTCCTGGTCCGTCACCGCAATCGAAAGGCGGCCCACCATGTCCCGCACACGCCGCCGCTCCGCGGCGAGATTCAGCACGGGAGGCTCGTAGCGCTCGTTGTGGACGATGGCCATGTTCTCCGCCACGCTCCGCGGCGTGAACATGGCCAGCTTTTTCCTGTCCTCCGCGATGAGGCAGAGTCCCGCTTCCACGGCATCGTGGGGATTGCGGATGCGTACGGGCCGTCCGGCGATGAGAATCTCACCGCTGTCCCTGCGGTCCGCTCCGAAGATGAGGTTCACGAGCTCGCTGCGGCCCGAGCCCACGAGGCCTCCGAGGCCGAAAATCTCCCCTGCACGCACTTCGAAGCTCACGTCCTCGACGACGCCGCGCCGGCCCAGGTGGCGAAGCTCCAACTGCACCGGTCCCTTCGTCACGTCCTCTTTGGCGTAGAACAGGGAGGCGTCCCGGCCCACCATCTTGCGGATGACCGTGTCCATGTCGATCCCCGAGCGCGGGAAGGTGCCCATGCTCTCCCCGTCCTTCAGGATCGTGATCCTGTCCCCGATCTCGAAGACTTCCTCCAGGTAGTGAGAGATGTAGATGATCCCGATCCCTTTGGCCTTGAGGCTGCGGATCAGGTCCATGAGCGCGTTCGTCTCCTCCAGGCCGAGGGAGCTGGTCGGCTCGTCCATGATGATGATCTTGGCTTCCCGGTAACGGGCCTTCACGATCTGCAGCATCTGCTTCTGCGCCGAGGAGAGATCCTCCACCACGGCGTCTTCCTTCAGGTTGAAGTGAAGGGAGCGGATGAGATCGCGCGCCCGCTCGTTTTGCGCCCGGGTGTCCACCACCAGAGGGAAGGTCGCTGACCTCTCGTCCCCGAGGTAGATGTTGTCCGCTACGGTGAGGCTCTCGATGAGCTCCGGCTCCTGGTAGACGGTGGAAACACCGAGCTCGATGGCCTGCCGCGGCGTGAGGCCGCGGTACTCGGTCCCGTCCAGCACGATCGTGCCCGACTTCAGGGGTGATCGCGCCGGAAAGGATCTTGGTCAGGGTCGACTTGCCCGCGCCGTTTTCCCCGACCAAACAATGCACCTCCCCCTCGGCGAGCTCGAAGGTGACATTGTTGAGCGCCCTGTGGTGGCCGTAGATTTTCGTCGCGTTGCTGATGGACGCTAACACTGGCGCTCTAAGAACGAGATGGAACCGCTAGCGTTGAGTTTTAATACAGCCCCGTGTACTGGGGGAAGTAGGTTTTTGTCAGCTCGAGCCAGACCGGATCAACGTCCCAGGGGATCACCTTCGTCTTGTCATCGATGGTCTTGGGCGTGATGGGTGCGATGGGCAGAAGGATCTGCTGGTTCTTCGTGGTGATCTTGCCGGTCACGAAGGCCTGCAGTGCGAGGAACGAAATCATGCCTTCCCAGCCGGGAGAGCTGGAGATGGAGTACTTGATCCCGCCGTCCTTCATTGCCTCGATGCCATAGGGGGCGCCGTTCGTGGTGATGACCTTGATGGGGTTGTTCAGGAGGCCCCGGGTCTTCAGCATGCGGACCACCGCCACGCCCATCTCGTCGTTGAATACGAACAGGACGGAGAACTTCTGCCCGGACTGGATCAGGTCCTGAGTCTGGTTCACGGCCTCGTTCGGGTCATAGCGGCCGTCGCGCACCGCAACGATCTTGTTCTTTCCAAGTTGGGCGACGGCGGGCTCGAAGGACGCGCGGAACATCTGCACCGGGATATGCTCGAACAGGCCCGTGATGACGGCGATGTCCTCGCCCGGATAGGTCTGCGCGATGTACTGCGCCACGTCCTTGCCCATGGCGTTCCAGTCGAAGTCGATCGCGGCCACGACGTCGACGCCGGACTTCAGGACCTGCCCCACGTTGTCCGTGACCACGAGCGGGATTCCCGCTGCGGCGCACTTCTTCGCCGCGATGTTGGCCCCATTCGGGTTGAACGTGAAGATGCACATTCCATCAATTCCCTGGTTGATCAGGGAGTCGATGTTCGCGATCTCCTTCTCCGCGTTGTAGTCGGAGTTCAGGACGATCACCTTCGCTCCGGCTCGCCCCGCGGCGTACACAAAGCCGTCGACGTCCCTTTTGTACCAGGTGTCGGGTCCCGGGGTGACGTAGCCGTAGACGAGTTGCTTCCCCGCTGGGGCGGCCAACAGCGGCGCGTTCCCGACCCCGAGCGCGGCAGCCGCGAACCCCACGGTAAAATCGCGTCGACTCACTTTCGGTGCGATGAGCCATCGTCTGGTCATGAGATACCTCCTCTCGAGTTTTCTCCCGGGGAATTATTCTTCCTCGGGAATGCCGAGTTCCTCCAGGGTCCTGCGCAGCCAACCGAGGGACTTCTCGATGAGGGGGCCTCCCCGGCCTTCGCATTCCATGCTGAGAACGCCGCGGTAACCGCTGTCGCGCAACAGACCAAGTATCTTCCTGATGTTCTCCGCATTCACGCCGTCTCCGATCGCGCAATGGCTGACGGCGATGCCCGTCTCCTTGCCGCGGGCCGCCGCGGCGAGGCTCTCGGAGACGTCTTTCACGTGGACGTGATTGATCCGCTTGATGAAGCGCCTGCAGAACTCCACCGGGTCCTGCCCGGCGATGAACGAATTTCCGGTGTCGAGGTTCAGACCGAAGCAGCTGCTGTTTGCAAAGTCCAGCATCCGGGCCACCATCTCGGGACGGGTGGTGAAGTAGCCGTGGATCTCGATGTTGATGTTGATCCCGTACACCTCGGCCACTTCCACAATCGCGCCGTAGCTCTGCTTCATCAACTCCATCGCCTGCTCATCGGTGAGCCCTTCGGGTTTCAGGAGGCCGTCCGTCGTTGCGATGTTTGGGCAGCCTGCCACCCGGGCCCAGGGCAACGTCTTCAGGATGTAAGGCACCCCGAGATAGGACCCGTCCCTGCCCGAAAGGGGATAGGCGGCATCGACCTGGGAGAAATGCACCCCATAGCGCTCCATTTTCTTCAACAGGAGGAGCGGGTCTTCCGTCAGGGACACATGAGGGAAGAACCCCAGGCCGTGGATCCAGGAGACGCCCTCGATGACGCCTGGCTCGATGTAATGGACGTCGTTATTCTTTGCCCACTGCAGGGCCTTCTCAAAACTAAAGGCGGAAGAGTTGAAAGCGTCAGTATGAAAACCGACTTTCATCGCAGGATCCTCCCGGCCAGAATAATATAATTAATCGAGGTGTACTTTGCGTACTTTACCACGCGGCCCGCGAATAAATGCAATTAAGAAAGAGATATCGTGTTTGTCAAACGAATTCTTTGGGGGCGCGACACTGAGTCGCGCCGGGACGAAGCGATCTGGTTCGGTTGCTCGGGGTCGTACCGGTGGGTGAACCCTTTGGCGCGCCCGTCGGCGGGCGTCCGCCGACAGCGGCAATTGTCTGATTCCATGTCAGGCGACCCGGAGCTTGTCAAAAGGGTGCGCGCGATGATCCCGGTGGCGGAGCACTGGGTGCGGTTTGCGCGTGACTCGGACGACAGCCCCGCTGGCCGAACCCCTCGGGGGCAAATTGACGGGTTCGAAGATTGCATGCCTTCGAGCGCAACCGTTCGAAACAGTCGCTCAGACGCCCGTCGATTCGTGAACATTGATTAACACTAGAAACAAGGTTAATATTGAATAAGTGAAGCAGCGGACGGCCTGCGCCATCGTGTGGCTTGCCGCAGCTGGTTGCCCCTGAATAAGGGAGGACGATTTGACGCGTGTGATTTTCCTGTCCGCGCCACACCCGGCGATTGACCATCTGTTCACGATTGACCACGCTGTCGGCTTGAATGGCGCCAACCATCGACACGACGTCCTGCTCGTCCAGTTCTTCCTGCGAGCCCTGATTCCAACGCCGCCGGGCGCGCCGATCATTCCTCTCGATGGCCATTGCGGAAGGCAGACGATAAATTGGATTCGATACTTCCAAGCCGCGTACGGGGACCGGGACTCCGGCGTCCGGGAGGCGGGGCAGAGAGGCGGGGGTCAGAACAACCTCAAGCAGATCGGTCTCGGAGCGCACAACGCCGGCGGGACCATCAGCGGCCAGAACAATCTCAAGCAAATCGGCCTTGCGGCTCACAACGCCGACGGATCCGTCCGGTTCATCGGCGGAGGAGGAAAACTGCCGGCCGTGCAGGATGGATCCTCAAACACGATCATCGTCGGAAGCGCGACCGGGACGCCGACCGTGCAGGACGGATCCTCCAATACAATTGTCGTTGGCGAGCAGCCCCCGGCTAATGCCGATCCACACGTTCATCAGCACTACGGAACCGTTCGCCCACCCCACCATGGCGAGCCTTTCGAGACCAGAATGACGATCGTTCGGCTCAATCTGGCGTATCTCGACGCTTATGGGCCTCATCGGTTCAGGCGCATCGATCTCGATCCCCAATTCCCACGGGAGCTGTCGGGGGCGTTCTTCGGAATTGTTCACGGTGGAGGCGCCCCACGAGAAGCCGCTTCGCGGGGCGACAGTCCGAACAATCTCCGACAGATCGGCCTCTGACAGAAATGAGACGCTGGGCGCGGGAACGAGTATTTCCTTCGACAGAAACCCGCGGCGATGGCTACGCCGGCACGACATACGGGAACGTGTCGGCCCGCAACTTCTCCGCCACCGACGGTTTCAGACCCGAGGGCACAGCCGTTCCGGAGGCGAGAGACAGAATGGCCTCTGGGGCATTGTCCGCCAGCGTCCGGCCGTCGCGGGCGGCGAAGCTGTAGCTCGCGGGCGTCCCGAAAAACCCGGGTGCGCCGCCTCACTCCCGTGGCGCGGTCCAGCGCATCGTCGCGACCAAGGCGAACTCGACCGAACCCAAGTCGAACAGGTCTCGTGACGTTACGCCGTCTGGCTTGTGGAGTCGGCAAAACCTGTTGCGAAACCAGCGCCTTTGCGGCGAGTCTCCACTTGACCAAGAATTACATGTGGATGACGAAGATCGGGGCGCCGCACAGGAACAGCTGACAACGATTGGTAAACGCATTAAACAGCGCCAAGTCAAACGAGCGTGTCTTGTGTTTTTTGGACGGAACCGAGGCAACGCATCAGCGAAATGTCATTCAGGCCCGCCAAGGCCGCATGGATCCGCCGGACTGGCATGAGCGAACCGCAAAAACTTGGGGATGCGCGGTTTTATTATGCTTCTCGGCGGATTCTCCGCCCTCATAGTGGACCTGCGCGAACGCAATGGAACAGCCGATGGCGGACGACGAACTCGATCTCAGGACCCTCTCCGACGACGAGCTCGTCGGGCAGATGCACGACGACCTCTACGACGGCCTCAAGGAGGAGATAGAGGACGGCGTGAACATCCTGCTCGAGCGCGGCTGGACGCCCTACGACGTTCTGACCAAGGCGCTGGTCGAGGGCATGCGGATCGTCGGGATCGACTTCCGCGACGGCATCCTGTTTGTGCCGGAAGTGTTGATGTCGGCCAATGCGATGAAGGCCGGCATGGCGATCCTGAGGCCGCTGCTGGCGGCGACCGGCGCCCCGAAGATGGGCAAGATGGTGATCGGAACCGTCAAGGGCGACATCCACGACATCGGCAAGAGCCTGGTCTGCATGATGATGGAGGGCGCCGGCTTCGAGGTGTTCGACATCGGCGTCAACAGCGGCGTCGACAAATATCTCGAGGCGATCGAGAAGCATCAGCCGGAAATCGTCGGCATGTCGGCTCTGCTGACGACCACCATGCCCTATATGAAGGTCGTGATCGACACGCTGAAGGAGAGGGGCATCCGCAACGACCATATCGTGCTTGTCGGCGGCGCGCCGCTCAACGAGGCCTTCGCCGAAGCGGTCGGCGCCGACGCCTATTGCCGCGACGCGGCGGTGACGGTCGAGACGGCAAGAGCCCTGCTCGCCCGACGGCAGGGCGCGATGCAGGCGCGCGAACAGGTGTAAGGGTCCGAGGCTCATGACTGTCCCGCCCCGAGCCCGGAGATCGCCACCGCCGCGAACGCGGGGGGCCAGAGAGGCGCCGGCCGACGTCGGAGCGTTTTCAACGCGGCGGGCGACGGCGGCTCGTGATCTGGATCCCCGCTTGCGCGGGGATGACAATCGCGAAGATGACGGCGGGGAGCACGCCCCCGGCCTCGACGCAGAGACCAGCTATCGACGCCGCAAGGAGGGCGCGCGCAGGGTGCTGGTCATTGGCTGCGGCGCACTCGCGCGTGAAGTGCTGGCGCTCAAGCTCGACTGGATCGACCTGACCTGCCTGCCCGCGAGCCTCCACAATCATCCCGAGCGAATCCCCGAGGCGATGCGGGCGAAGATCCGCGATCATCGGCTCGAGTACGACGAAATCCTGTGCCTCTACGGCGACTGCGGCACCGGGGGCGAGCTCGACCGGGTTCTCGCCGAAGAAGGGGTGAGACGCATCGCGGGCGCGCATTGCTACGCCTTCTACGCCGGCGAGGAGGTGTTCGCGGCGCTCGCCGAGGAGGAGCTTGGCACCTTCTACCTGACCGACTTCCTCGCCCGCCATTTCGACACGCTCGTCTTCAGGGGGCTCGGCCTCGACCGCTTCCCTCAGTTGCGCAACGACTATTTCCGCGGCTATCGCCGCGTCGTCCACCTCGCGCAGGTCGACGATCCGGAGACGACGGCCGAGGCCAGGGCGGCGGCTGAGCGGCTCGGGCTCGCCTACGAGCGCCGCTTCACTGGGCTTGGCGGGCTCGCGCGGTTCCTGAACGACGAGACGAGTGACAGCGCGGCCGAAACGAAAGCCACGCCATGGCCAGCCTGATCACGGTCTACTGGCGCGACATCCCGAGCCAGGTCATTGTGAAGTCCGGACGCCAGGCCGCAAAGCGGGAATTGTCCGAGCGCTTCATCCGCGCTATCGACGCTGCTGCGATGCATGCGGGAGCCAAAAGCACGGACGACTACCTCGCCGACTGGCGCCGAGGCGAGCCCGTCGCGTGCGGCGACGACCTCGAGAGCGAAGCCGAAGCGGCGGCGGCCCGGATCGAGGCCGAATACGACACGCACCGCCTCGCGCTGCTCGCCAAGCACGACGGGCGCGAAACACCGCCGTGATGCGGCTCGGGATCCCAAGAGAGCCGACTTGAGCGTTTATCGCGTCGTCTTCACGCCGTCCGGGAAACGCGGCGACTTCGCGGAAGGAACGAGCCTGCTCGCGGCCGCGCGGTCGCTCGGCGTCGACCTCGACTCGGTCTGCGGCGGACGCGGCATTTGCGGACGCTGTCAGATCCATGTCGCCGAGGGGCAGTTCGCCAAGCACGCGATCGAGTTGCGCAGCCGTCATGCGACGCCCTGGAGCGCGGTCGAGCAGCGGTACGCCGACAAGCGCGGCAACCTCGCGCCAGGTCGGCGCCTCGGCTGCCAGGCGAAGATCTCGGGCGACCTCGTCGTCGACGTGCCGGCGGAAAGCCAGGTTCACCGGCAGGTGGTGCGCAAGCGCGCCGAAGAGCATCCGATCGAAATCGATCCGGTCGTGCGGCTGCACTATGTCGAGGTCCGCGAGCCGAACCTGCGCGAGCCGTCGAGCGACTTCCGCCGCCTGCAGGAGGCGCTCGCCGAACAATGGGGCGTCCCCGACGCCGCGGCCGACCTCGCCACGCTCGCAACGCTGCAGAAGACGCTGCGCGCCGGCGGATGGAAGGCGACCGTCGCCGTGCGCAAGGGCCGCGACATCGTCGCCGTCTTCCCCGGCTTCGCCGAGCGCGCCTTCGGCGTCGCCGTCGACGTCGGCTCGACCACGATCGCCGCCTATCTCTGCGACCTGGTGACGGGCGCGGTCGTCGCCTCAGTCGGCGCGATGAACCCGCAGATCCGCTTCGGCGAGGACCTGATGAGCCGCGTCTCCTATGTGATGATGAATCCGGGCGGCGACGCGGAACTGACGCTCGCCGTGCGCGAGTCGATCAACTCCCTGATCGGCGAAGCGGCGACGCTGGCGGGGGTCGCGCGAGGCGAGATCCTGGAAGCGACTTTGGTCGGCAATCCGATCATGCACCATCTCGTCCTCGGCCTCGATCCGACCGAGATCGGCGGCGCGCCCTTCGCGCTGACGATCGACGGCGCGCATGAGGCCAGGGCGCGGGATCTCGGGCTCGACATCGCTCCCGGGGCGTTCGTCTATGCGCTGCCGTGCATCGCCGGCCATGTCGGCGCCGACACGGCCGGAGTTGTCCTGGCCGAGGCGCCCTATCTCGGCGACGAGGTGAGACTCATCGTCGACGTGGGCACCAACGCCGAGATCGTGTTCGGCAACCGTGAGCGCCTGCTTGCCGCCTCGTCGCCGACCGGGCCTGCTTTCGAGGGCGCCCAGATTTCCTGCGGTCAGCGCGCCGCGCCCGGCGCGATTGAACGCATCCGCATCGACCGCGACACGCTCGAGCCGCGCTTCAAGGTGATCGGCTGCGACCTCTGGTCCGACGAGCCGGGCTTCGCCGAGGCGACGGCCAGCACGGGCGTCACCGGCGTGTGCGGGTCGGGGATCATCGAGGCGATCGCCGAAATGTATCTCGCCGGCGTCATTTCGCAGGACGGCGTCATCGACGGGGCGCTCGCCGCCCGTTCTTCCCGCATCGAGCCGGTCGGCCGAACGTTCGCCTATGTTCTGAACGAAGGCCCGCCGAGGCTCCAGATCTACCAGACCGACGTGCGCGCGATCCAGCTCGCCAAGGCTGCGCTCTATGCGGGCGCGAAGCTCCTGATCGATCGCCGGGGCGACGCGCCACAACGCATCACCCTCGCCGGCGCTTTCGGGGCCCAGATCGATCCGCTCTATGCGATGGCGCTCGGCCTGATCCCCGATTGCGATCTCGCCCGGGTCGCGAGCGCCGGGAACGCCGCGGGAACCGGCGCGCGCGTGGCGCTTCTCAACTTCGCCGCGCGGGCGGAGATCGAAGGCGTGGTGCGGCGGATCGAGAAGATCGAGACGGCGATCGAGCCCAATTTCCAGAACCTGTTCGTCGCGGCGATGGCGATCCCCAACAAGACTGACGCGTTCCCGAATCTTGCGCTCAAGGTCGACCTGCCGGCGCCGCGGGAGGCGACGACCGCGGCCGCCCGCCGCCGCCGCCGGGCCTCGGGCGGCGAACCCGGCTGACATGGCGAGGCTTGTCGGAGACAAAGGGCTCGCCGAGGTGATGGCGCGGCTCGACGCGCTGACCGACTGGGAGCGGCGGCCGCGCCGGACGATGCGCGTCGGCCTCGCGCCGATGCTCGACCTCGCCGCGCGGCTCGGCGATCCGCACCGTGCGTTCCGGTCGATCCACGTCGCCGGCACAAAGGGCAAGGGATCGGTCTCGGCCCTGATCGAGGCCGCGCTCGCCCGCGCCGGCCTCGCGGTCGGCCGCTACGGTTCGCCCCATGTCGAGCGGGTGACCGAACGAGTAAGCCTCGGGAGCCGGGACCTCGACGACCACACGCTGGCGCTTGGCCTCGCTCGCGCGCTCGACGCCTACGAGGTGGCGCGCCGCGAGCGCACCGCCGCGGCGGAGGCGACCTGGTTCGACCTTTTGACGGCGGCCGCTTTCGTGATTTTTCGCGAGGCCCCAATCGAATGGGCGGTGGTCGAGGTCGGCCTCGGCGGCCGGCTCGATTCCACCAATGTCATTGCGGGCGAGATCGCCGTGGTCACCAACATCGGGCTCGAGCACACCGAAATCCTCGGCGGGACGCGCGGGAGAATCGCCGGCGAAAAGATCGGCATCCTGAAGCCCGGCGCGGTTCTGGTCACGACGCTCGAGCGCGACGACGAAGCCGGCCGGGTGGTCCAGGAAAGGGCCGACGAACTCGGCTGCCCCGTCGTTCGCACGCCTGTTCAACCCGATGCGACAATCGAAGAGACGAATGTCGCGCTTGCGTCCCTCGTCCTCGATCAGCTCGGCCGAAAGGGCGTCCGCGCCCGCTCCGGCGAGCCCCTCGGCGCCGGACTTCTGGACGCCGGGACCCGCCTCGCCGCACGGCTGATCGGCCGCATGGAGCGGCGCGCTGTGACGGTTGGGGCGTCACGCGTCCCGGTCGTGTTCGACGGCGCGCACGTGCCGTTCAATCTCGCGGCGGTGCTCCGCGATCTCGCGCGCACTCCCGAGTTCGCGGGCTCCGGCGTCGCGGTGGTCGCCCTCGCCGCCGACAAGGACGCGAAAGGCTTCCTGACCGAGCTCAGCAAGCGAGTGTCCGCGGCGTTGTTCACCGAATTGCCTCCCACCAGTCGCGGACGCCCCGCCGCCGAGCTTTATCGGCTGGCGCAGACGCTCGGCCTCGAGAGCGATATCGAGCGTGACGCGCACACGGCGTTCCGGCGAGGCCTCGAACGGGCCGAGCGATCCGGAACATGGCTGCTCGTCACCGGGTCGCTTTATCTGGTCGGGGAGTTGCGCGGCGAGGCGCTCGACCGAAGGGGTTGACCGCGCGCCTGTTGTCTCGCCCGCGAACAGGCGTCATTGTGACGATCGCCCCATACGCAACGCGGAAGCAATCGCATTGGCCATGACCCGGAAACCGAAAAAGCCCGAGAAGGGGGCCCTGGACGTCGGCGACAAGGTCGACAAGAGGGTCGTCGCGCTCTTGGACCGCATCGCCGGTGACGGCCAGGGGGGCGCGATCCTCGCTCAACTCCGCAACGAGCCGGCGGAACGTGTGGCCGACGTCATCGCGCGCTCTGCGGCATTCGAGCGTCTCTACAAGATGGGACGCACCCGGGACATCGGCGTGGAAGGCGCGAAGGAAGCGAATCCGGCGCTGGTCGGCATGCCCGACCTTCCGCCGGGTCTCAACTTCGACGAGCAATACCGGCGATACTTCCGCCCCCAACTCGGCAAGCGGGCCGAGGGGTTCGACGTCCTGTTCCAGTCGCTCCTGGCGCTCGGCCGGAGCCTTCTCATCGTGGAGACGGGAACGCTGCGGTTGCCGGGCAACTGGGACGGCGACGGACAGAGCACCTTCATGTTCGACGCACTGGTGCGGGAGAGCAACGGCGCGCTGTTCTCGATCGACGTGACGAACGAAAGCATCGACAGCGCGAGAATGGTCTGCAGCTCCGCCACGCAACTCATTGCAAACGATTCGGTCTCGGCGCTGCACGCGCTGACCAAGATCGTTTCGAAGCAGATCGACCTACTATACCTCGATTCGTTCGACGTCGACGCGATGAATCCCCTGCCGAGCGCGATCCATCATGCGCTCGAGCTGACCGCCGTCCGCCCTCTGATCGGGCCGGGGACGGTCATTTGCGTCGACGATTACGCAGTCGGCTCGTCCGGGGGCAAAGGCATGATCGTCGACCGGTTCCTCAGCAACATCCGGGCGAAAGTCCTCTACAGCGGCTATCAGAAAGTCTGGCGGCTGGTCTGAAGCGACGCGGATCGCGGAAGTCCGCTTCGCCGGCTATCCGATCCAGCCCTGCAGGGCGATCCCGGCGAACAGGATGAGGCCCGCGTCGCGATTCGAGCGGAAGAGCGCGAGCGCCGTGGCGGGATCCGCCCCTTGCACCCTCGCGACCTGCCGGGCGAGATGCGCAGCATAGGCGAGCCAGCCGAACAGCGCGAACGAACCGCCGCCGACAGCGAGGATCGCAAGCAGTGCGAGCGCCGCAGCGACCGCGTAGAACAGGCCAATGCCGACCCGCGCGTTCGCGCCGAACAGGCGGGCGGTGGAGCGAATGCCGACAATGGCGTCGTCGCGCGCATCCTGCAGGGCGTAGATCGTATCGTAGCCGACCGTCCAGCAGAAGGCGGACGCATAGAGCAGCGCCGGCGCAGGCGCGAGGCTGCCGAAGGTCGCGCTCCAGCCGATCAGCGCGCCCCAGGAGAAGGCGAGGCCAAGCACCGCCTGCGGCCAGGAGGTGACGCGCTTCATCAGCGGATAGACCGCGACGATCGCGAGTGAGGCGATTCCGAGCCAGATCGAAAAGACGTTCAGGCTCAAAAGGACCGCGAGCCCGACGAGCGCCTGGGCGACGAGAAAGACGGCCGCCGCCGTGACGCCGACCCGCCCCGAGGCCAAGGGGCGGTTGCGCGTCCGCTCGACGCCCGCGTCGAGCCTGCGGTCGAGAATGTCGTTGTAGGTCGACCCGGCCCCTCGCATCGCGATCGCGCCGACGAGAAACAGCGCGAGATGGGCGAGGTCCGGCCCGCGATGGAGGGCAAGGCCGGCAAGCGCGGTCGCCTGCCAGCAGGGCGCGAGCAACAGCTGCCAGCCGACCGGCCGGTCGAGTCGGGCGAGCTGGACGAAGGGAAGCGCGAAATCGGGAGTGAGCCGCAGCACCAGGCTCGCCGGCCGGGCGTCCGGCAGGAGCGAGCGCTGAGGCACAGAGGTCAAAGCGGTCCGCGCGGCAGCGGCTGGGCCTGCGGGACGCCGCCTCCTCCGCCCTCCGCCGCCTGCTCCTTCATCTTTTTGATCTTGGCCGCGACCGCGCAGGCCTTGCCGTTGAAGCCGGCGTTCTTGGCGTGGCTCGCCTTGAGGTTGTTGATCGCATCGTCCGGGAAAGAACACCAGTCCTTGTTCTTCTCCATGTAGGCGATGATCGCCGACTCGGCCTTCAGAAGGCCGGCCGACTTGACGCAGAACGCCTCGGGATCGAGCGGCTTGCCATGCGACGCCTTCGCGAAGGCGTTGACCTTCTCGAGCTCCGCGTTGCGCGCCAGGGCGAGCTTCTGCATGTCCTGGCCGCAATCCGCCCGCGCCGACCCGGCGAAGGCCGCGACAAACGCCAGCGCCAAGACAACCTGTCTGTCCGCCACTCTCGAAAAACTCCGTGCACGCCCCGAATCCGGAACGATCACGTCCGGATTTAGCGCGCAGAAAGCCCAAGATAAAGGCGAAAGCACGGCCGGCCCCCACTTTCGGACGGTCGCGCCGCCCCGCTACACCCACTTGCGGGAGGCATAATCGATGGCGTAGCGGTCAGGCTTGGCGGCGATGGCCGCCATGCCGATCAGCACGGCGTCGGAGCGGACGATCAGCCTGGTGGCGATGCTGCGCGCCAGCGCGTCGACCGGCGCCTTGGCCTCGAACGCTGCGCGGAAGGCCGCGTCGTCGAGAAAATCGACCACCCGCGGCAGCACGCCGCCCGACAGCGTCACCCCGCCGGTCGCGACGAAGGTCACCGCCATGTCGCCGGCGAAGCGCGCCACGATCCGCCAGTAGAGCCGGACGCTGTCGGCCGCCTCGCCCTTCGGATCGGCAAGAGCCGCAGCGGTGACTTCCGGCGGCTCGAGACGCGGATCGGGATGACCGAGAGCCATCATCCGCGCCCGATGCACCCGGGCGAGGCCGGCCCCGTTGAGCACGCTTTCGCTGGTGATCCGCCCGTGCGCCCGCTCGAGATGTGGCCAGAGCTGAAACTCTTCCGGCCAGACCGGCCCGAAATCGATGTGGCAGGCCTCCGACGACACTGGGGTGAAGCGGCCGTCCGCCTCGACCAGCGCCGCGATCCCGAGCCCGGTGCCGGGGCCGAGGATCACATGCGGCCCCTTGCCGTCAAACGGAAGCGGGCCGATCCGGCGCGTCCAGTCCTCGGGGATCGCCGGCAACGACAGGGCCTGCGCCTCGAAGTCGTTGAGCAGCAGCCCCTGGGCGAGGCCGACGCGGCGCGCCGTCTCCGGCCCGTCCATGACCCAGGGCGCATTGGTGAGCTTGAGGGTCCGGCCGACCACCGGCCCGGCGCCGCAGACGATCATCGAGCGGGGCCGCATCCCGAGCTTCGGCGTCGCCGCCTCGATCGCCTCGGGCAGCCCCGGATAGTCATCGGTGATGAGGTGGACGATCGGCCCGAGCGGCCCGGCGGCGTCGCCCTGAAGCGCGAACCGGACATTGGTGCCGCCGGTGTCGCAGACGAGCACCGGAAACGGAAAGGCGTTGTCGCTCATCCGGGCATAAACGCAAATCGCGAGTGGCGGCGCAAGCCGGGTGAAGCCGCACGCCCTATCCGTGCTTCGCCGCAGCGGATTGACAGCTGGCGAACAGTAGGGAACAAATGTAGAACTTGGCCATGGTCGCAAGCGCTACGGCGGCGGCTGCCGTCGGCGCCGGTAGCGTCGTCCACAGGAGATATCGGGATTGGCCGCCGATCGATGTCAGGGGCGCAGGCGTCGTGTGCTTAGGTGAGTTTGCGGAGAATCGATCACGGGCATGACCCAGTTCACTTTCGTCGAGTTTTTCGCCGGCGGCGGCATGGCGCGCGCGGGGCTTGGAGAGTCGTGGCGTTGCCTGTTCGCGAACGACTTCGATCCGAAGAAGGTTGCGACCTATGTGGCCAACTGGGGCGCGGACGACATCAGGCACGGCGATGTCGCAAGCCTGACATTGGCGGATTTGCCGGCGAGCGCCGTCGACCTCGCCTGGGCTTCGTTTCCCTGCCAGGATCTCTCGCTCGCCGGCGGTTACCGTGGCCTCGGCCGCGAGCGAGACAAGACGCCCACCCGCTCGGGCACATTCTGGCCGTTCTGGAACCTGATGCGCGGCCTCGTCGAGGCCGGCCGCGCCCCGCGAACGATTGTTCTTGAAAACGTCGCCGGCTGTCTGACGTCGCATGGTGGAAAGCATTTCGCTGCGATCGCCTCGGCGCTCTCAGATTCCCATTACAGATTTGGCGCAGCGGTGATCAACGCGTCTTATTTCGTTCCGCAATCCCGGCCGCGCGTGTTTTTCATTGCGGTTCGCAAAGATGCAGCACTCCCGAGTTCCCTCTTTGCCAAGACGCCCCAGCCGGAGTGGCACCCCGCCGCTCTGATTGGGGCGCATGCGGGGATGACGGCAAAGGCGAAAGCAAGCTGGGTGTGGTGGGCGATCGAAAGGCCCGCCGCGCGAAATCTTGCATTTTCGGACATGCTGGAGGATGTACCAACAGGAGTGAAGTGGCACACAGCGGCCCATACAAAGTACCTATTGGAATTGATGACGCCGCTCCATCGTAAAAAAGTGGCGCGCGCGATGAACTCGGGTCGGCGAAGCGTCGGCTCGATCTATCGACGCACACGCCCTGATGAAACCGGAGCAAAGCGCCAACGCGCCGAGGTTCGCTTTGACGAAATTGCCGGGTGCCTCCGAACACCCGCCGGCGGTTCCTCGCGCCAAACCATTCTCGTTGTGGAGGGCAGGAAGGTTCGTTCTCGATTACTGTCCCCTCGAGAAGCCGCAAGGCTGATGGGTCTGGATGAGAGTTATCGACTGCCTGAGCGCTACAACGAGGCGTACCACGTCTGTGGAGATGGAGTCTGTGTCCCGGTGGTTCGACATCTCGCGGAGCGACTGCTCGAGCCCCTTCTTAGAACGAATAGGGCCGGCGGGCTGGCTGCAGCAGAATAGATTATGGCGGTTAACCTGCCCTTCCGTCGCAAGGCGGTTCGGACCCTTACGAACCAGATCGGCTGCTATGTTCTTTGCGACCTCGACCAGGTGCCGATCTATGTCGGGCAGTCAGTGGACGGAATACGCTCGCGGGTGAATCGCCATCTGACGTCGGCTCGAAGCGATATCATCGCAAATCGGCAAGTTGATGTTTGGGAGATCGCGTGGGTCTGGACTTACCCGGTTGCGGACAAATCCGATATTGGCGCAATCGAGGATGCGCTGTTTCACGAGTTCCATGCAAAATCAGCCCTCATGAACGGGAAGGTGCCAAAGCGCCCGCCAAGCAGGGTCAAGGTCCCAGAACCATCGCAGAGGGTTCAAGTGATGGCCGACGCAGAGATCGAGGAGAAAAAGGATCCGGCGCTCCAGCTATGTCATTGGCGGGCAAGGCGGTGCAGTCGCGGCGGGGACCGGAATCGCCGGCGGCTCGGGCGGCGCAGGTGGCAATGCGACAGCAAGCAGCGTGGCGTTGAGCAGCGGCGCGACCAGCGTCAATTCATCCGCCTTCGCTCAGGGCGGCTTTGGCGCAGACGCGGCCCTAACCGGCGTTGGTGGCGCTGGTGGGACGGGAACCGCTACGGCATACGGCGCTTCGAGCGGCAGCGGAACGGTCACGGTTTCGGCGTCGTTGAACGGTGGCTATGGCGGAATTGGTGTTTATGGGGCTGACGGCGGCGCCGGCGCTTCGGCGAGCCTCGACAACGCTGTCGGCGGGTCGACGTCGGGATCGCTATATCTTTCTCAATCCGCGCAAGGCGGCGAAGGCGGTCCGGCCCAGTACCGCTCGCCCCTGAGTGTGGCTGGCGTGGGCGGATCCGCGTCTTCGACCCTGGACGTCAACGACACGAAGGCGTCCTCTGTGTCTGCCACCATCTCCGCTGTCGGCGGGGCCGGCGCTGTGAACGGCGACGCCAACGCGAATACGACCGTGACGTCGACCACGGCTTCGTCGGTCCGGGGCAAGCAACCGCCCAGGGCGGCGCGTCCGTCTCATCCGTGGTGAAGGCACAAATGGTGATCGAGTTGGTCGCGTTGAAGCTATCGTCCTGAACGATGGCGACGGGGCGTGGCTTATCGGCGTAGTCCTTGCCGCCGGCGACGGTCCAAATATCGCCTCGCCTCATTTACCGCCCCAGTCCGTCACGGCGTCGATGAAAGCCTGATCCTCCCGCGCGTGAGCACTGCCGGCGATGGCGGCCGACTGGCGATGCGCTTCAGACCTGAAGGCAGGGGAGCGCACGTCCGGCACCCAGATCTGGATCGGGCGCAGATCCTGCTCGCGCGAAAGTCCTTTCGCCGCGCTGTCGCTGCAAGTCCGCTTCGTCGCCGAATTGGACACCATCGATCTGCATCACGGTCCCTATTCGACGAACACCCCGTACGGAGCGACCCGATCCAACTTGATGATTGCCCGGATTTCAGGTCTCCTCCCCCGGTAGGGTTCGAACGCGCTTCCGGCCCACGGAGGCGCGCCGAAAGGCATATCGGGCGGGCCCGAGCTTCGAGGGAAAACGCATGAAGTCGTTTCGCAAGGAATTGTGGTTCGAAACGCGGGGGCGACGGGCGTTTCTCAACATCACGCCGCAGGTCGAGTCCGCCGTGGAGGAGAGCGGGGTCCGGGAGGGAATGGCGCTTGTCAATGCGATGCACATCACCGCGTCCGTCTTCATCAACGACGACGAAAAGGGGCTGCACGCCGACTACGACGCCTGGCTCGAAAGGCTGGCGCCGCACGAGCCGGTTTCGGGCTACCGCCACAATCGCACCGGCGAGGACAACGCCGACGCCCACATGAAACGCCAGATCATGGGCAGGGAAGTGGTTGTCGCGATCACGGCGGGCGAACTCGACTTCGGGCCATGGGAGCAAATCTTCTACGGCGAGTTCGACGGCGGCCGCCGCAAGCGCGCGCTGATCAAGATCATTGGCGAATAGTCCGATCCGGCCTTCGGACCCTGGCCCGGCGAAGGCCGTCAGCGAGCGCCCCCTCCCTCCATCGCGCTACGGCTTGAAGAGCCGGGCCTGGTTTCGTGAGCCATTTCCGGAATTGGCGCCAGCGGCGCGGCGTGGCGGCGCCCGGCCGGATTTCGCTCGCCGGCTTCGGCGACTTCGAGGTCGCGCGTTGCCGCCATCCCCGGCTGACCACGATCGCGGTCGATTGCGCAGGCATCGGCCGCCGGGCGGCGGAGGTCGCGCGGGCGGCGCTCGAAGCCCGAAACCGGAACGAACCGCGGAAGCCGGAGACGACCCGGATCGAGTTCCGGGTCGTTGCGCGGGAGACCGCTTAAGACACGCGTCTTAACCGCGTGTGAAGCCTTCCGTGCTAAGTAGAATCCATAATTGCATAAGAAACCCGGTATTGGGACAATCCGTAGCGACAGTCCCTATCGCACTCTGGAGGTCCAAAATGACCCCGATTCGCCCATCCGTCTCGCCGCTTCCCTCGTTCGCAGCGCGCCCTGACGCGCCGAGGACCGTCCCAGCGACGCCCTGGACCAGACGGGCGGCTCGGTGGTTTGCAGAGCTCCGAAAGCGCGCGGCGACGCCGGTCGGGAAGCCCTGATCGGCCTGGAACAAAACTTCCGGCGGACGACGCCGCCGAGGCAAGCGCCTCATTCCCCGAATTCGATATGCCCGCCGTCGATCTGGTCGACGCGCGTCACGCCGCAAAGCGCCATGGCGACTTCCAGTTCGCGTTTGACCGTCGCGAGATAGTCGACGAGCCCGGCCTCCCCGGCCCCTGCCAGCGCCCAAATCCATGGACGGCCGATCATGACGCCGCGGGCGCCGAAGGCGAGGGCCTTGAAGACGTCAATTCCCCCGCGCACGCCGCCATCGACATAGACTTCGAGCCGCTCGCCGACCGCCTCGGCTACGGCGCGCAAGTTGGCGATCGGTGACGAAACGCTATCGAGCTGGCGGCCGCCATGGTTGGAGACGACGAGGCCGTCGGCGCCGACATCGGCCGCGCTTCTCGCGTCATCCGGCTCGAGAACGCCCTTGATGATCAGCTTTCCCGTCCACCGATCGCGCAGCCAGGCGACGTCCGTCCAGGTGACGGAAGCGTCGAACTGGGCGCCGACCCATTCCCGGAACGCCTTGAGATCGGTGGAATTGGCGACGCGGTCGGCCAGATTGCCGAAACCGTGCGGCTTGCCCTTGACCGCGACGTCGTAGATCCAGCGCGGGCGCGATCCGATCTGCAGGACCCTCGACAGAGCCGCCTTGGGTCCGCCGGCCAGCATTCCGTTGCGAACGTCGCGCCGACGCGCCCCGGTAACCGCGAGATCGACAGTGAAGACGAGGGCGCCGCAACCCTGGGCCGCGGCGCGGTCCAGAAGCGCCTTCACCGCCCCGCGATCCTTCATCATATAGAGCTGGAACCAGAACGGCCGGCTCGACGCGGCGCGGACTTCCTCCAGCGCGCAGATGCCGACGGTCGACAGCGTGAACGGCACGCCGGCAGCGTCCGCGGCGCGCACGGCCTGGCATTCGCCGCGACGCGCCATCATCCCCGCCATGCCGATCGGCGCCAGGACAAGCGGCATCGCCGCGCGTTCGCCGGCGATTGTCGTCGAAGCGTCGACGGTCGAGACGTCGCGCATGACCCGCTGCCGCAGCCTGATCGCATGGAAGTCGGCCACATTGCGCGCAATAGCCAATTCGTCATTGGCGCCCCCGTCGATGTAGTCGAACAGGAAACGGGGCAGCCGTCTTTCCGCCAGACGTCGGTAGTCGAGGGCGCTGGCCGGAAAGACAGGCATCGGCGTCGCCTCAGATCAACGCTTCGATGAGGCGCGGCCCTCGTTGCTTCACTGCCGACCCGTACTGGTCGGCGAATTCCTGCGTCGTTGTCGCGCGGCTCGCTTCCACGCCCATGCCGGAGGCGATTGTCATCCAGTTCAATTCCGGATTGTGCAGATCGAGCAGCGAATGCGCCTTCGGACCGATCGCGCCGACGCCGACCCGCTGCATCTCGATATTGAGAATCGTGTAGGAGCGGTTGGCGAAGACGATTGTCGTCACGTCGAGGTTCTCGCGCGCCATCGTCCACAGGGCCTGCATCGTGTAAGCCGCGCCGCCGTCGCCGTGCGGACAGACGACCTTGCGGTCCGGAGCGGCCAGGGCTGCGCCGACCGCGAGCGGAAGCCCGCCGCCAATCGATCCGCCGGCGGTCGGCAGATGGGTGTGCGGACGCGCCCGGGCGAGCGCCATGAACAGCGGCAGGCTCGCGGTGATGGCCTCCTCGGCGTAGATGGCGTGGTCGGGGGTCAGATGGGCGATAGCCTGGGCGGCGCCGAAAGCCGTCAGCGCGCCGGCGGTGGGCAGAGGCTGGAGCTGCAACGGCACGCGAACGGTCGATGTCGGAGGCGCATCGAGGGCGTCGGCGAGGTCGCGCATCGCCTTGGCGCCGTCTTCGTGCGCCTCCGCCAGAAGGTGAATCTTGCAGGCCTCGGGCACGCATTGGCTGGGCTTGCCGGGATAGGCGAAGAAGGAAACCGGCGGCTTGGCGCCGACCAGAACGAGTTGCTCGGTCGCGGCGAGAAATTGCGCGATCTGCTCGCCGAAATAGGGAACGCGCTCGACCGGCACGCGGCCGGCGCCCAATTCGGCGTGCGGCGCGAAGGTGTCGCAGACGAGGCGCGCCCCGGTCTTGGCCTGCACGCGACCCGCGGCCTCCAGGCCTTCGCCGACCAGCGCCGCGCCGCGCAGGAGGATCGCGGTCTTCCTGCCGTTGGCGAGGAGGCGAGCCACGCTTTCGACGGCTTCGACGGAGACGGGCGATGGGCCGATGTCCGCGAGCGGCCGGGCGGCGCGCTCGGCCGGACTCCAGGCGCAATCGGCGGGCAGGATCAGCGTCGCGATCCCTCCGGGCGCCGACCGCGCCGCCTGCACCGCCCGCGCCGCGTCGCCGGCGACGGACCCTGCGCTCTTCGATTCGTGAACCCAGGCGGAAACAGGACGCGCGAAGCCAACGATATCGGAGGTCAGCAAGGCGTCATATTGCCGATGGGAGGTCGCGTGATCCCCGACGACGTTGACGATCGGGGTCGCCGCGCGCCGGGCGTTGTGCAGGTTGGCGAGGCCGTTGGCCAGTCCGGGACCCAGATGCAACAGGGTCGCAGCGGGCTTGCCGGCGATGCGCCCGTAGCCGTCCGCCGCGCCGGTGGCGACGCCCTCGAACAGACACAGCACCGGACGCATGCCCGGGGCGGAATTGAGCGCCGCGACAAAATGCATTTCCGACGTGCCGGGATTGGCGAAGCAGACACCGACGCCGCAATTGACCAGCGTCTGCAAAAGGGATTGGGCGCCGTTCATTTTTTCCCCACCTGGGATTTACAGTTTTGAGATCGTCTACCTATAGACTATCCGACCGTTACGGCACGGAGAAACGAACGCAGCGCGTGTGCGGCACGTTCGGGACCGCGGGCGGAGGCCGAGAAGCAATTGGCCGACGGCTTTTCCCCGGACACGGCCCGGGGCGGTGCGAGAGCGGGGTTCCGCAGCCGGCCGCACATTGGTCGGATCCCGCAAGGACAGCATTTCTTCTTCAGCGGAACCCACGCTGCGGGCTTCAACGCCAAGAACGCGGAGCTCGTGGCGAAAGGCTTCGCCATGCAATACGACAACGCGTATCAGGAGTGCGACGGCCTCGTGCGCCGCCAGGCGTTTTCGGTGAGTCGGGGATGAAGCGCGGGTCATGAGTAGTGCAGTCGCTTGAAGAGGAGCGACAATAAGCGCGGCGATTTTTACGCGAAATTGAGCTAGAATTCTATAAATTGGTTGGACAAGGCGCGCCGAATGTCCTCGCTGGCGAAATTGCCCGACGTCGTCGGTTTCTTTAGCTATTCCCGCGATGACGACAGAGACTCCAAAGCTCGGCTATCGAAACTGAGAGATGCTATCCAGCGTGAGTTGGGGTCCCAACTTGGGGCTGACAAGAGGCACTTCCGCCTCTGGCAGGACAAGGAAGCCATCGCGCTCGGCACGTTATGGGAATCAAAGATCAAAGAGGCGATCGACAAGGCGCTGTTTTTCATACCCATCGTCACGCCGAGGGCAGTCGGAAGCCGGCATTGCAAATTCGAATTCGAGTCGTTCCTCGAGCGCGAGCGCGCGCTTGGTCGCGACGATCTCGTCTTTCCCATTCTCTACATTGCCGTTCCGGCGCTCGACGAAGAAGAGGAGCGGCGGTCCGATCCCGTCCTGTCGATCATCGGCAAACGCCAATACGTCGACTGGCGAGAGTATCGGTTCATGGATGTCGATACTCCGGCTTTCAGCCAGGAGATCGCAAGGTTCTGCGATAATATCGTCAAGGCGTTGCGGAAGCCTTGGGTGTCGCCTGAAGAGCGTCGCCAGCAAGAAGAGGCCGCCGCCCTCCGACGGGCCGAGGAGGAACGCATCCGACAGGAAGCCGAAGCCAGAAAGCGCGCCGTGGAGGAAGCGCGCAGACGGGAGGAGGAAGCAGAAGCCCAGCGACGCGCCGACGAAGAGCGTATTCAGCGCGAGGCCCAAGCCAAGAAACGCGAGGAGGACGAGGCGCGCCGCAGGCACGAGGAAGCAGAAGCGCAACGCAAGGCAGAGGAGGCGAAGCGTCGTCAGGAGGAGGCTGCGGCGGACGCGGCGCGGAAGGCCGAGGAGGATCGCCGCGCCAAGGAGGCCGCCGAGGTGACAGAGAAGGCCGAGCAGGCCCGACGTTTGGCCGAGGCGGAAGCCGCGCGGCGAGCCGAGGAGGAACGCCGCGCAAAGGAAGCCGATGAAGCGAAACGCGCAGCGCATGAAGCGGGCGAGAAGCAGGAGGCCGAAGATGCCAAGCGACTGGCCGAGGCCGAATTGGTACGGAAAGCCCAGGATGAATGCCGCGCGACGGAAGCCGGGCAAGCCGAACTTGCGGCCCGCGAGGACCGCGAACGACAAGAGGCCGCTGACCCGGCAGTGCGGGACCGGCTTAAGGCGGAAGCCGAAGCCGCAGCCGCAGCCGCAGCATTAGCCAATGAGCGCGAGGCGGCGGAGTTTGCCGCCCAGGCCGCCGAGGGCGTTCCCGAGCCACTGCGCAGCGCGCTGTTCACGCAGCCGATGGGTGCGAGAAACTGGCGTCTGGCCGCAATCGCGGGCGCGGCCATCGTGGGAGCGATCTTGCTGCTGGTCGCGGAATTCGGCCCGCGGCAACCCAGCACACCCATCCCCCACCCTGCTGTCACGGCGGCATCGCCTCCGGAAGAGGCCGCCCAGCCAAAGCAGCAAGCCGTCGTGCCCATCCCCCCCTCTGTGGGCACTGCGCCATCGCCTCGGGACGAGGCTGTGCAGGCAAAGCAGCCGGATGCGTCGACGACTTCCGCAATGGCGCTGACAGCGGCGCAGGAGCGCGCCCTCAAGGCTGGCGACTCGTTCAAGGAGTGTGCGGATTGTCCGCAGATGATCGTCGTGCCGGCGGGGACTTTCATGATGGGTTCGCCGGCGGGCCAAGGGGACGACGACGAGCGCCCTCAGCATAAGGTGACGATCGCGCAGCCGTTTGCGGTCGCGAAGTTTGCGCTGACGTTCGACGAGTGGGACGCGTGCGCCGCCCGCGGCGATTGCGCCGCGCATATCAGCGACGACAGCTGGGGGCGCGGCCGGCGCCCAGTGATCAACGTCAGCTGGGAGGACGCGCAGTCTTACGTGAAATGGCTTTCCAGGATCACCGGCAAGACCTATCGGCTGCTGTCCGAGGCCGAATACGAATATGCGGCGCGCGCGGGAACGCAGACAAAATATCCCTGGGGCGACGACATCAAGCTCAATGGAAAGGCGATGGCGAACTGCGACGGCTGCGGAAGCCAATGGGACAACAAGCAGACGGCGCCGGTCGGCTCGTTCCCCGCGAACGCTTTTGGTCTCTACGACATGGTCGGCAATGTCTGGGCGTGGACAGAGGATTGCTGGAACGGCGATTACAAGGGAACGCGGGCCGACGGCGCGCCCTGGAAGAGCGGCGATTGTTTTTACCGCGTCGTCCGCGGCGGTTCCTGGGACAACCTTCCAGACCTCCTCCGCTCGGCGTACCGCCTCGGGGACGTCACCGACGACCGGGACGACGACCTGGGCTTCCGGGTCGCCCGGACGCTTACCCCTTGAGTCTTGACCTCTTTACCTCTTGGGGTCCAGGGGCGAAGCCCCTGGACGAATTTACTTTCCCAGCCGTGCATCGCGCTTATCTGCGCTCGGCCGCCAGTTCGCGCGGAAGATCAATCCTCTCAATACCGATAATGCTCCGCCTTGAACGGCCCGTTCTGCGGAATACCGAGGTACTTCGCCTGCTCCGGAGTCATCTTCGTCAGCTTCACCCCGATCTTGGCCAGATGCAGCGACGCGACTTTCTCGTCGAGATGCTTCGGCAAGGTGTAGACCTGCTTCTCGTAACGGCCCGGCTTGGTGAAGAGCTCGATCTGGGCGAGCGTCTGGTTGGTGAACGAGGCCGACATCACGAAAGAGGGATGGCCGGTCGCGTTGCCGAGATTGACCAGGCGACCCTCGGACAGGAGCAGGATCTTCTTGCCGTCGGGAAACTCGATCTCGTCGACCTGCGGCTTGATATTGTTCCACTTCAGGTTGCGCAAGGCGCCGACCTGGATCTCCGAATTGAAGTGGCCGATGTTGCAGACGATCGCCCGGTCATGCATCTTGCGCATGTGGTCGAGGGTGATCACGTCGACGTTGCCGGTGGCGGTGACGAAGATGTCGGCGCGCGGCGCGGCGTCGTCCATGGTCACGACCTCATAGCCTTCCATCGCCGCCTGCAGGGCGCAGATCGGATCGACTTCCGACACCATCACCCGGCAGCCGGCGTTGCGGAGGCTGGCCGCCGAACCCTTGCCGACGTCGCCGAAGCCCGCCACCATCGCCACCTTGCCGGCCATCATCACGTCGGTGCCGCGGCGGATGCCGTCGACCAGCGACTCGCGGCAGCCGTAGAGGTTGTCGAACTTCGACTTGGTGACGCTGTCGTTGACGTTGATCGCCGGCCACAGGAGCTTGCCTTCCTTGGCCATCCCATAGAGCCGGTGCACGCCGGTGGTGGTCTCTTCGGTGACGCCGCGGATCGAGGCGGCGTTGCGGCCGTAGAAGCCGGGATTGCTTTTCAGCCGCGCCTTGATCGCGGCATAGAGCACTTCCTCCTCCTCGTTGGTCGGCTTGTCGAGGAATGCCGCGTCCCCCTGCTCGGCGCGATGGCCGAGGTGGATGAGCAACGTCGCGTCGCCGCCGTCGTCGAGGATCATGTTCGGCGAGCCGCCGTCCGCCCACTCGAAGATGCGGTGGGTGTAGTCCCAATAGTCCTTGAGGCTTTCGCCCTTGACCGCGAAAACCGGCGTTCCCGTCGCCGCGATCGCCGCGGCCGCATGGTCCTGGGTCGAATAGATGTTGCAGGAGGCCCAGCGCACGTCGGCGCCGAGCGCCTTCAGCGTCTCGATCAGCACCGCCGTCTGGATCGTCATGTGCAGCGAGCCGGCGATGCGCGCGCCCTTGAGCGGCTGGACGGCGGCATATTCCGCCCGCGTCGCCATCAGGCCGGGCATTTCGGTTTCGGCGATGGCGATCTCCTTGCGCCCGAAAGCGGCAAGGCCGATGTCGGCGATGGCGTGGTCGACGGTTTTGGACATTGGCGTCAGAATCCCGGTTGTTTCGGGAGATCCCTTACCAGCGCTATCGGGATCTCGCAATAAACATATAAGCAAGTCTTTATATGAATTTCCGGATTGGCGAATTTCCGAAATGTTCGCCAGGCGGGGCGATGGCGCTGGGCCGGGGTCGCCGCGACGGGGTCCGCGCCGCGCGCTTTCACCATATGGATAGAAATTGGGCTTGTGATATAGGCGTCGGCGGAAGCAAGAAGCGAGCCGAATTGCCCGCCGGGCGGCGAGGCCGGGTCACCGAGGCCGGGGTCACGAATATCAATGGCGCTATTGGCCAAATTGACGATGCGGCAGGGTCAGACGATGGTTCTGACGCCGCAGCTGCTGCAGGCGATCAAGCTGTTGCAGATGCCGAACGTCGAGTTGAGCGCGTTCATCGAGGCCGAGCTCGCGAGCAATCCGCTGCTGGAGCGGAGCGAGGAACAGGAGGCGCGCGACGCGCCTGCCTGGCGACGAGCCTGTGTTGGACCGGGCGCCGGGCGACTCCTCCTCCTCCGAGCCCGGCGACTGGGCGTCGGAGGCGCTCGAGACCGACGCCGCCAGTCTCGCCGCCAATCTCGGCACGGAGGTCGAAAATGCGTTCGACCGCGATCTGGCGGCGCCCGTCTCGGCCGCCCAGCCGCCCGATGGCCTGTCCTCGAACGCCTGGACGGGGGTCGGCGGCGGCTCGGAGGGGGGCGAAGCGCCGGAGTTGGAGGCCTATGTCGCCGAGACCGTGTCGCTGCGCGAGCATCTCGAGCGCCAGGCCGGCGTCATCCTTGTCGATCCGGTCGACCGGATGATCGGCGCCGCGCTGATCGACGGCGTGGATGAAGCGGGCTATTTCGTCGGCTCGTGCGAGGCGATCGCAGAACGGCTCGGAACGACCGCCGCAGCCGTCGAATCCGTGCTCGCCCGCGTGCAGGCGCTCGAGCCGACCGGCGTGTTCGCCCGAAGCCTCGCCGAATGTCTGACGCTGCAACTGCGCGAACGCGACCGGTTCGATCCGGCCATGCAGGCCCTCGTCGAAAACCTGCCGGCGCTGGCGCGGCGCGACTTCCCCCTGCTGCGCCGGCTCTGCGGCGTCGATGACGAGGATCTCTTCGACATGATCGGCGAGATCAAGCGGCTCGAGCCGAAGCCGGGCCGGGCGTTCGGCGATCCGCCGGGCGCGCCGGCCATTCCCGACGTCTATGTGACCGCCGGTCCCGACCGGACATGGCGGATCGAGCTCAACACCCAGGCGCTGCCGCGTGTTCTGGTGAACGAAACCTACGCGGCGACCATCCGGCGAGGCGCCAGGCGCGAGGAAGACAAGCAATACATTTCCGCCCAGCTGCAGTCGGCGAACTGGCTCACGAAGAGTCTCGAACAAAGGGCGCGCACCATTCTCAATGTCGCGAGCGAAATCGTCCGCCGCCAGGACTCCTTTCTGGTCGAGGGCGTCTCCAAACTGAGGCCGCTCAATCTGAAAATGGTCGGCGAGGCGATCGGGGTGCACGAGTCGACGGTCTCGCGCGCCACCGCGCACAAGTTCATCCAGACGCCGCGGGGGCTTTTCGAGATGAAGTACTTCTTCACCGCCGCCATCGCTTCCGCCGACTCCGGCGAGTCCCACTCGGCCGAGTCCGTTCGACAGCGCATTCGCCAGATGATCGACGAGGAAGAGCCGGAAGGCGTGCTGTCCGACGACGGCATCGTCGAGCGCCTGCGCAAGGCCGACATCGTCGTCGCGCGGCGCACCGTCGCCAAATACCGCGACAGCCTGAAGATCCCCTCGTCGGTCGAGCGACGGAAAATGAAATTGTCCCCTCTCAGCCTTTCGCGAGCGCGCGAAGCCTCCGAGCCCGCGGGAGTGTGAAATCCGTTTTGTCCCACGGAACAGACGGTTGGCTGGGCGATTGACATGGCCGCGAGAGGCTCCTAACGCTACCGATAACTGGCCGCTCGGGATTCTTGGATGGAGGCGGACCAGGCATGCAAGAGCGCGACGGTCGGGCGCATAACGAGCGGCGAGTGGGCCTCCCGCTCGCTCTGGAGATAGGCCAGCAATCGATGACTTTGAGAGTATCCGGGAAGAACCTCGATATCGGGGAATCTTTGCGTCAGCATGTTTTGGAAAAGGTCGAGGCGGTCGTCGCCCGTTATTTCAACGGAACTGTCGGCGGCCACGTGGTCATCACGCGTGACGGTTCGGGATACCGCTCGGACTGCACGCTGCAGCTGAGTTCCGGGGTCTCCCTGCACGCGGAGGGCCGGGCGCACGAGCCCTATCCGTGCTTCGAGCACGCAGCCGACAAGATCGAGGCGAGGTTGAGGCGCTACAAGAAGCGCCTCAAGGGACATGCGGCGGCCGGCGCCGGTCTGGGCAAGGTTTCCAATTATGTGGTGGAGGCTCCTTCCAATGAAGCGGAAGAACCCGAGGAAGGCTTCAATCCGGTGGTTGTGGCGGAGGGCACCGAGGCGCTGAAATCTCTTTCGGTGGCGTCCGCTGTGGCCGAACTCGACCTGACGGGCGCGCCTGTCGTTGTTTTCGAGCACGCCGGCAGTGGCCGGGTCAACGTCGTCTACCGGCGCCGCGACGGCGCGATCGGTTGGGTCGATCCGCACTGACGACAGACGACGGCGCCGCCCGGCGCCGAATATTCGGAACAAGAATGTCGTTATCCCAGCTCATCAAGCCGGACGCAATTCTCGCAGCCTTGCGGGTCAACGGCAAAAAGCAGGCCCTTCAGGAAATGAGCGAGCGCGCCGCGGTCGTTTCCGGCCTGCCGGACCGCGAGATTTTCGACGCGCTGTTGCAGCGCGAACGGCTTGGCTCGACGGGAGTGGGCGACGGGGTCGCCATTCCGCACGGAAAGCTCGCCAAGTGCGAGCAGATTTTCGGCGTGTTCGCCCGCCTGGAGCGGGCGATCGATTTCGACGCGCCTGACGGGCTGCCGGTCGATCTCATTTTCATGCTGATCGCGCCCGAATTGGCGGGCGCCGACCATCTCAAGGCGCTGGCGTTGAGCGCGCGCCTGTTGCGCAACACGGCGATCGCCGCGCAGTTGCGCGCCACACGCGACCCGACGGCGCTCTATGCGCTCCTGACCATGGCGCCGGCGTCGAACGCCGCCTGACCGAACGGAGATTGAGAGCTTGAAAGCGCGCGTCATCGTCACGCTGAAGTCCGGAGTGCTCGATCCGCAGGGCAAGGCGATCGAAGGCGCGCTGCGCTCGCTGTCGATCGACGGCGTCACCTCGGTGCGCCAGGGCAAGATCTTCGAACTCGAGCTCGACGGCGGTGACAGCGAGCGCGCGCGCAAGACCCTCAACGAGGCCTGCGAACGCCTGCTCGCCAATACGATCGTCGAAGACTACGCGATCGAGATCGCCTGAGGCGATGAAAGCGTCCGTCATCCTCTTCCCTGGATCCAACCGTGAGCAGGACGCCGCTCGCGCGCTGACGCAGGCGATCGGCCAGGCGCCGGCGATCCTCTGGCACGGCGACCAGGATCTGCCACCGCGGACCGATCTCGTCGTCCTGCCCGGCGGCTTTTCCTACGGCGACTACCTGCGCTGCGGCGCGATCGCGGCCCGCTCGCCGATCATGCGGGCAGTCGGCCGTCACGCGGCGCGGGGCGGGCTGGTGCTCGGCATTTGCAACGGCTTCCAGATTCTCTGCGAGGCCGGCCTCCTGCCGGGCGTGCTGATGCGCAATGCCGACCGGCGCTTCGTCTGTCGGATGCAGCATCTTCGCGTGGAGAACACCGGCGCCCGCTTCACCCGCGGCTACGCGGCCGGACAGGTGGTCAAATTCGCCATCGCCCATGGCGAGGGCAATTTCGAAGCCGACGATGCGACGATCCGGACGATCGAGGACAACGGACAGGTGGCGTTCCGCTATTGCGACGCCGCGGGACGGGTGAGCGACGCGTCGAACCCGAACGGCTCGGAGAACGGCATCGCCGGCGTGTTCAACGAGCGGTTCAACGTGCTGGGTCTGATGCCGCATCCGGAGAACCTGATCGATCCGCTGGTCGGCGGAGTCGACGGCCGCCCGCTGTTCGAGGCCCTGGCGGCGGCCTGACTCCGGGTTTTCAACAGTGCGTCGCCCGAATTTTTCGGAAACTTCGGGGATGACGCCATTCTGTCATACTCCGGGAACGAGTTTCCCGCATTATCCGTTCGGCGGAGGATAATGCGGGGCCCATGGCTGATTCGCTCGACAGACTGTTTGCGGCCGTGCAGGAGGCGCGGGAGCGCCGGCCGTCCGCTTCGCGCACCTCCAAGCTGTTTCGCGACGGCGTGCAGAAGATGGCCAAGAAGCTCGCCGAGGAGGCGGTCGAAGTCGGCCTCGACGCGGTCCTGGCGAACCGCGAGCAGGTCGTCCTCGAGAGCGCCGATCTGCTTTACCATCTCGCCGTCATCTGGGCCGAATGCGGCGTCACGCCCGACGAGGTGATGGCCGAGATCGACCGGCGCGAGCGCCTCTACGGCATTGCCGAGAAGCTCCACAAGCACTCGGACGTGCCGCAGATCCGGCGGGTGACCCCGCTGGACGGGCGCCGCAAGGCGTCCTGAGCGTCAGATCTCCCCAGCGCTCCGCCCCTTCATCCAGTGTCTCAACATCCGGGCGTAAAGCGGTTTCGAACCCGGCGCTGCGGCAGCCTCGGCGGCGGCCGCCCATTTCCCGCGATCTTTTATGTTGATATATCAGAAGCTTTTTCCAAGCTTCTGAAACAGCATGTCTTTTCCGCGCTGGAAGTGGGCCGAAGGGCGCGCAGGTCTTCGCCGCCTCTCCCTGATAGCAGGGAGAAACAGGCCGGCGGCGCGTTTTTGCTCAGCCGAGCTTCGAGCCGTTGGTCATCAGCATGATCGAATAGAGCGACGAGGTGCCGCAGATGAACAGCCGGTTGCGCTTCGCTCCGCCGAAGGTGACGTTGGCGACGATCTCGGGCACGAGAATCTTGCCGATCAGCGTTCCGTCGGGGTCGTAGCAATGGACGCCTTCGTCGGTGCTCGTCCAGATTCGTCCCTGCCGGTCGACGCGAAAACCGTCGAACACTCCGGCCTCGCATTTGGCGAACACCTCCCCGCCGGTCACGCTCCTGCCGTCCTTCGACACCGCGAAGCGGCGGATGTCCCGCGGTCCGTCCTCCTTGTGATCCGCCCCGGTGTCGGCGACATAGAGGATGCTTTCGTCGGGCGAGAAGGCGAGGCCATTGGGCCGCACCATGTCGTCGATGACCCGCTCGACCGCTCCATTCGCCGGATCGATCCGGTAGACATGGCAGCCGTCGATTTCCGGCTCCGCCCGGTCGCCCTCGTTGTCGGAGTCGATCCCGTAGGCCGGATCGGTGAACCAGATCGAATTGTCCGATTTCACCACGGCGTCGTTGGGCGAGTTCAGCCGCTTGCCCTGCCATCGGTCGGCGACGACGGAAATCGAGCCGTCGACTTCCGTCCGGGTCACGCGGCGGGTCAGGTGCTCGCAGGTCACGAGCCGGCCCTGATTGTCGACGGTGTTGCCGTTCGAATTGTTCGACGGCTGGCGGAAGACCTCGACAAGGCCGGACGGCTCGGTGAAGCGCAGCATGCGGTTGTTGGGAAGGTCGGACCAGACGAGGTATCGCCCCGCGGCGAACCACGCCGGACCCTCGCTCCAGCGCGCGCCGCTCCACAGGCGCTCGACCCGGACATAACCGGCGAACAGCCGCTTGAATTGCGGATCGAGGACGACGATCTCGGTCCCTTCCACCTGGCCGTGGTGCATGGCGCGCCTCCCGTAGCGTTCCGCAGATTGACGACAGCGTCGCGCAGAACCGCTGTGACTGCAAGACCGCCGTCGGCCGCGCGCGCCAATTCCTCACATGCTGTCGCAATCGCGGGCCCGATGACAGGCGCCGGACCGGCGCGGGCCGCACGGGCTTGCGGCGCGGGCCTTCATCCTCCACATTCGCCCCATGACCGACTCGCCGCACCGCTCGCGACTGGTCGCCGTTCTCGGCCCGACCAACACCGGCAAGACGCATCTCGCGGTCGAGCGCATGCTGGGTCATTCGTCGGGCATGATCGGCCTGCCGCTGAGGTTGCTGGCCCGGGAAATCTACGATCGCGTGGTCAAGACGAGAGGCGTGGCCCGGGTCGCGCTGATCACCGGCGAGGAAAAGATCGTCCCCGCCCATCCGCAGTATTTCGTCTGCACCGTCGAGGCCATGCCGCTCGAGCGGCGGGTCGAATTCCTCGCGGTCGATGAAATCCAGCTCTGCGCCGATCCCGAACGCGGCCATGTCTTCACCCACCGACTCCTGCATGCGCGCGGAGCGTCGGAAACGATGCTGCTCGGAGCGGCGACCGTCGCTCCGCTCGTCCGTCGCCTCTGCCCCGACGCCGAGATCCAGTTCCGCGAGCGGCTTTCGACGCTGACCTACGCCGGCGCGAAGAAGCTGACCCGCCTGCCGCGCCGCAGCGCGGTGGTCGCCTTTTCCGCCGAGGCGGTCTATGCGATCGCAGAACTGATCCGCCGGCATCGCGGCGGAGCGGCGGTGGTGATGGGGTCGCTTTCGCCCCGCACCCGCAACGCCCAGGTGGAGCTCTTCCAGTCCGGCGAGGTCGATTTCCTGGTGGCGACCGACGCCATTGGGATGGGCCTCAACATGGACGTCGACCATGTCGCCTTCGCCGGCCTGCGCAAATTCGACGGCCGCCGCACCCGCGGCCTGTTCTCTCAGGAGATCGGGCAGATCGCCGGCCGGGCCGGGCGCTTCCGCAGGGACGGCGACTTCGGCGTCACGGGCGACGCGCACGACCTCGACCCCGACGTCGTGGCGTCGGTCGAGGGCCACGTCTTTCCGCCGGTTCTGGCGGCGGAGTGGCGAAACGCCCGTCTGGATTTCTCGTCGCTGCAGGAACTCATGCGGTCGCTCGCCGCCGCGCCGCCGGCGGGGGGCTTGCGACTGTCGGAAGAGGCCCAGGACGAAGCGACGCTGCGGCAATTGTCGACGGACGAAACGATCATCCGCCGCGCGCGCGACCGCGCCAATCTGAGGCGGCTGTGGGAGGCGTGCCAGACGCCGGACTTCCGCAAGACGACGCAGGAAGAGCACACCCGCCTGATCGGCGGCCTGTTCGAGCATCTGACACAGGGAAACCGGCGCGTGCCGGACGACTGGATGCAGGGCCAGATCGCCGCGCTCGACCGGACGGACGGCGACATCGACGCTCTCTCGATGCGGCTCGCGCGCGTCCGCACGCTCGCCTATATCGCCAACCGCGCCGACTGGCTCGCCGATCCGCTCGCGTGGCAGGGACGCGCCCGCGATCTCGAGGACAGGCTTTCCGACACGCTGCACGCTTCGCTCGTGCAGCGCTTCGTCGACCGGCGCACCAGCACCCTCCTCAGGTCGCTGCACCAGCGCGCCGGCCCCGTCCTCGGCGGGATCGGCGCCGACGGCGCGGTGACCGTCGAAGGCCATCTGGTCGGCAGGATTTCGGGCGTCCATTTCGAGCCGGAGCAAGGCGCCTCGGCCCTGGAAAACCGCGCCTTGCGCGGGGCGGTCGAACGCGCGGTCGCGCCGGAGATCGCCCGAAGGCTCGGCGAACTCGCGAGCGAGGGCGACGAGGCCTTCGCGCTCACGGTGATGGGCGGCGTCGAATGGCGCGGGCTTGCAACGGGCGAAATCGTCGGCGGCGGTCCGTTCAAGCCGCGGGTCCGGCTGATCGGCGATTTCGGCCAGGACGCCGCGCGCGAGCGCGCCGCCCGGCGGCTCGAGGCCTTCGTCGCGGGCGAAGCGAGCCGGCGGCTCGCCGCGCTCAAACGCCTGACCGAGGCGATCGCAGACGGACGCCTGAGGGGCCTCGCGCGGGGCGTCGCCTATCAGCTCGTCGAGCAATGCGGCATTCTCGACCGGCGCCATGCCGACGAGCACATCAGCGCGCTGAGCCGGAACGAGCGTCGTATCCTGAAGAGTTTCGGCGTCCGCTTCGGCGCCTTTTCGCTCTACCTGCCGGCCCTGCTCGATCCCGAAGCGCAGGCGATCGGCTCGGTTTTCGCCGAACTCGCCGCGCCGCGCTGGCGCCCCCCGACCGACAGGCTGAGCCCCCTCCCCCATCCCGCGCCCTCGCCCGAGGCCCTGAGTCTGCGGGGTCTGCGCGCCGTCGCCGGAATGGCGGCGCCGGTGCTCGCGCTCGAGCAGCTCGACGCGCTGGCCCGCGCCGCCGCGCCCGAACGCGCCGGGCTTGTCGAACTGACCCCGGCCCTGCTCGCCGCGCTCGACTGGAAGCCGGGCCAGGCCGACCAGATTTTGCGCGCGCTCGGCTTCGTGCGCATCCGCAACGCCGATCCCGCGGCGGCCAGCCTGTGGCGGCGCCGCTCGCTCGCGCCCCGCGCGCCCGCGCCCGCGCATTCTCCGCCCGCCGCCGCCGCCGAACCCCGGACAGGACGGCAGAATCCTCCGGCCCGTCGAGCGCGCCTCCGCCGTGCGCGCCGCCGCGCCGCCGCGGCGACCGGGGCCGCCGGTTGAGCGAAGAGGCCGACTCGTGCCGCATCGACGTGTGGCTGTGGCGGGCCCGGTTCTTCAAGACGCGCAGCCTCGCGGCGAGGATCGTCGAACAGGGCGGGGTCAGACTGTCGCGCGACGGCGCGCGCGCGCCGCTCGACAAGCCGAGCCGCTCCGTGCGCTGCGGCGACGTGCTGACCTTCGCCCAGGGGTCGCGCTGGCTGGCGGTGAAAATCGAGGCGCTGGGTGTGCGGAGAGGCCCGGCGATTGAGGCGCAGGCGCTCTATAGCCGGATGGACGAGCCGGGCGGCGGGGCGTGAAGAGCGGGGATCGCGCTGGGCGGGGCGATCTCAATACAAACACATTCTTGGGTCACGAGGTCCAATCGAGTTTTGGCCGACTGACCTGGCCCTCGCCGCGTGAAAACCGTCGCGGCAGGCCCACGACATTTCTCCTCGACATCGATCGACGAACTTCGGGCGCCTCGTGGCGCCGGATGAACACGCTTATTGGCAAAGGAAAGACCATGCAAATCGGAACCGTGAAGTGGTTCAATTCCCAAAAGGGCTTTGGCTTCATTCAGCCTGACGACGGCAGCAAGGATGTGTTCGTGCACATCAGCGACGTCGAGCGCTCGGGGATGAGCAATCTGAACGAAGGTCAGAAGATCAACTTCGAAATCGTCGCGGATCAGCGCACCGGCAAGTCGAGCGCGAGCAACCTCAGCGCCGCCTGATTCCCAGTCGCGCCGCCTGGCCTCTCGATCGCGGGCATGGCGGCGCCGCGGCCTCAGCGTTTCGACGGTCGGCGTCACGGTCCGGCGGCGGAGCGGCTTCGCGAGGAGAACCTTCGCGTCGGCGCCGCGCCGGCCGAGCCATCCGTTGTCATGGAGTCCAAGTCCCTGCGGCGCGCGCGCGAAGACCCGACGTTCGCTCAGCGCATGAGGTCGTCGCCAACATTTCGGGGCCCGGCGTCGCCGCGACGCTCGCCGGCATCCACTAATCAGCGACTTACGTTCCGGCTTAGAATTGGCGCCCCAAGCCTCTGAAAACACTGATTCCGCGCCCGGAAACATCATGAACCCGGTCGCCGCTGAGCCGGCCGAAGAGGCGTCCCCGCACGTGGATGCCCCTGGATCGATTACCACATGTGAACCCGCTCAGCGCTGGAGCAGGTGCTCCGCCGTCGCCTCGTCGGTGACGAGGCCGGAAATCAGGCCGCCTGTTAGCGCCGCCCGCAGCGGCGCGCGCCGCGACGGTCCCATCGCCACGCCGATCACCAGCCGGTTTCCCGCCTTCCGCAAAGGCGCCCCGGCGACCCGCAGATTGGTCCCCTCGGTCAGAACGCGGCCCGCGGCGTCGAAGGCCCAGCCGGTGATCTCGCCGACCGCGCCGAGCTGGCGGAGGGCCTCGGCCTCCTGGCGGGTGATGATCCCGTCCTGCACCAGCGGCGCCGAATCGCCGACCGTGCCAACGCCGACGAAGCACACGTCCGTGCGCTCGACGAGATCGAACAGGCTCTTCACCGAGGCGAGGCTCGTCAAGAGCTGGCGCTCCTCGACCGATCGGGCGATGACCGGAAGCGGCATCGGGTAATGCGGGGCGCGGACGGAATCGGAGACGCGGATGATGACGTCGTAGAACGACGCCGAGCCGTCGATCTTGGTGGTGCCGACGAGCGCGACCAATTTGTGCTGTGGGCATTCCATCGCCGGCAGCTGGTCGGCGACGGCGCGCATGGTGCGCCCCGTACCGATGCCGATGATGGCAGGCTCGGGTCGGCGCAGCCAGCGTTCGAATTCCGCCGCCGCAACCTGAGCGATGCCGAGAGTCGAGGAGGTCGAGTCCGGATCGGTTGGCGCGATGTCGCAGAAACGAAGGTCGTAGCGGAGCCTCAGCGCCGCGGCGAGCTCCATGCAGCGCGCGATCGGGTGATCGAGCCTGACCTTGATCAGGCGCTCGCTGATGGCGAGCGAAACGAGCCGCTGCGCCGCCTGGCGCGAGATGCCAAGCTTGCGCGCGATCTCGTCCTGTGTGTTGCCGGCGACGTAATAGAGCCAGCCGGCGCGCGCCGCTTCGTCGAGTCTCAGGCCCTCCTGATCCGGCCGACGCGCCATCAGATCTCCTTTCCGGCTTCGGGCGGACGCGGCGAATAGATTGCGACGATCTCCGGCAGCCGGGCCATGGCGTCGAAAATGAGGTCCGCTCCCGCCGCGGTCAATTCCTCCGTCTGGGCCGGCGCCGAGAAATGGCTGCCGCCGACGAAGCCGAACACGATCATCCCGGCGGCGCGCGCCGCGGCGACGCCCGCGACGCTGTCTTCGACGACGAGGCAGTTCTCCGGGGCTGCGCCCATCGAACGGGCCGCGAAAAGAAACAGATCGGGATGCGGCTTGCCGCGCGGAACCTCGGCGGACGAGAAGATATTCGGCGCGAACAGGGCCTCGTAGCCGGTCACCCGCAAGGCGAAACGCAGCCGCTCGGGCGCGCTCGAAGAGGCGACACAGACCCGCGCGTCGAGCCCGGCGACGGCCTGGCGGACGCCCTCGACGCCTTTGAGATCGCGCTCGAACGTCGCGAGGATCTCGCGCGATAGCGCGCCGGTGAAGTCGCTCGGCAAGCGAGCGCCGAGTTCGGCTTCGACCCGTCGCAGGACCGCATCCTGGCGCTTGCCGAGAAAGCGCTGGCGCGTCTCGTCGTCGCTGAGGCTCAGGCCGGCCTCCGCCAGCATCCGGCGCGTGACGCCGAGCGAGATCACCTCGCTGTCGACCAGCACGCCGTCGCAATCAAAAATGACGACTTCGGGCCAGCGCGCCGACTGCATCGCCTTGCGGACCTCACGCTCGGCCCGCTCAAGGACCCCCAGCGCGCGGCGCTTGCGCGCGTGAAATGCTGAAACCTTTCCTCTCGCGGGCTCGACTCCCGGCCCCAGCGCCGACATCGACCCCATGGCGGAGCGCAGGGTCTCCTTTCCGGCCGCCACGGCGCCGATCATCGCCGAGCCGAGCAGCACCGGTTCCGAGGTCTCCGGCGTCGACACCGACTTGCCGCAGGCGTCAGCGACAATCTGTCGGACGAGGGCGCTCTGCGCAGCCCCGCCGCTGACGACGATCGTCTCGAAGTCGTATCCCGCGCTCTCGAACGCCTCGACGATGTCGCCGATTCCATAGGCGAGCCCGCAGAGTCCGGCGACATAAAGCTCCTCGAGGCTTGCCGCGTCGTCACGGAGATCGAGTCCGACGACGCCGCCGCGGGCGGCCGCGTCGGCGGCAGGGGCGCGGCGACCGATGAACGAGGGCAGCGTATGTAGCCTTTCGGCAATCAGCGCCGCCTCGGAAAGTCCGCCGGCGCGCGCCACGATGCGGCTCTCCAGCGCATCGAGCCCGGCCGCGGACGCCTGCGTGAAGGCGGGATGCAGGCGCGTGAGACGGTCGACCGCCGCGCCGAACGCCGACTGGCCCCCGTCCATCAGCCACTGGCCCGGCGTCAGCGCGGAGAAATGCGGCCCCCAGACCGCGTCGATGAAACGCGGCTCGTCCGACACCGCCATGCAGCTCGACGACGTGCCGAGGATCAGCGCCAGGCGACGCCGCGGATCTCCCGGCCCCCCGCCCGCCCGGGCGCCAAGCGTGCCGAGCGCGCCGGCATGCGCGTCGATCAGCCCGGCCCCGACCGGCGTTCCGGGATCCAGCCCCAGCGCGGCGGCGGACTCGGCCGTCAGTCCTCGTGCGAGAGGCGTCCCCTGGGCGACGATCTCCGCGCCGAGCCGGGCAAAGGCGCTTGCGTTCAGGGCGCCCAGGCCGACGCTGTCGAAGAACTCGCCGGGCCAGCGCCCCTCATGCGCCAGATAGTTGAATTTGCAGGCGACCGTGCAGAGCGAGCGCGCCAGCGATCCGGTGGCGCGGAAAGACAGCCAGTCGGTGAGGCCGAGGAAATGGGCCGCCCGCGCAAAGATTTCCGGCTTGGAACGCGCCAGCCAGGCAAGCTTCGGCGTCTGCATCTCGGGCGAAAGCGCGCCGCCCGAGTAGCGCAGGACCTCGTGGCCAGCGGCATTGATCCGCGCGGCGTCTTCGGCCGCGCGGTGATCCATCCACGCGATCACGTCGCGCTCTGGCGCGGCGGCGGAGTTGACCGACAGCGGTTCGAGGCGCTGGTCAAGCGCGAGGAGCGAACAGGTCGCCGCGAAGCCCAGGCCGGCGATCGCGTCGCGAGGCAGACGGGAAGCTTCGACCGCTTCGCGCATGGCCCCCGTCACCGCGCGCCAGATGTCGGCGGACGACTGCTCGACGACGTCTCCGGGCTCGCGCCAGAGCGCGAGCGCCCGCCTCGCGCTGCCGAGCAGCCGGCCCGACGAATCGAAGACGCCGGCGCGGGCGCTGCCCGTGCCGACATCCACTCCGATAAATGCCACGCCCATGATGTTCGGAAATTCTCCACTCGGGCGCCGAGAATCGGCCTTTCCGTCCGCGCTGGCAAGCAGGCCGTGTCTGACCCTGCCGCCCTACCCCTCAGCATCGACGCAGGGGCGCCGCCTTGACAAGGCGAAAACGGCGGCGCACCCCCTGACTCCCTGGACGCATGAGGGCGGCAGGGCGACGCGGCAGGCGTGTTTGACTCGAAAATTGCAATTCGAGAGACGTTAGAGAAACTTCCGAGGGTGGATCATCATGCGGGGCGGCGCCAAAATCGGCTGTATCGGCGATCTCTTGGTCGAGCTTGTCTGCTCGACCAAGAACGGCCGGCATAGGGTTCGTTCGACCTATTCCGGGCCTTATCCCTCCGGCGCAGCCGGAATCTTCATCGACCAGGCGGCGTTGGCCGGCGGCCGATGCATCTTTGTCGGCGCGGTCGGTGATGACGCTTTCGGCCAGGTCGTGCTGGATCGGCTGATCGAGCATGGCGTCGACACCAGCCTGATCAAGGTCGTCAAGGGCGTTCCGACCGGCACCGCTTTCGTCAGCTATAACGACGACGGCAGCCGCGACTTTGTCTACAATATCATTCTCTCGGCGGCGGCGCAGTTCGACGCCGACGAGCCGACGCTCGCGGCCCTCGAAGCCTTCGGCCTCGACACCATGCACGTCTCGGGTTCCGCGCTCGGCGACGCAGGCATGGCCGCCAAGATCCTGCGCACATGCAAGGTGTTGCATGCGAAAGGCGCGCGGATCTCGTTCGACCCCAATGTCCGCAAGGAACTGATCGGCAACCCGGCCTATTTCGACTCGGTGCGCGAGATGATCGGGATCTCCTCCGTGTTCCTGCCTAGCGAAGAGGACACCGTGACCCTGTTTCCCGGGCGGGAGCTATCGGATTACGCGGCGGAATTGTTCGCCCGCGGCGCCGACTATGTCGTCCTCAAGAAGGGCGAGAACGGTTGCGAGGGCGTCAGCCGCGAAGGCGAGCGCGTCAGCTTTCCGGCGCACAAGGTTGAAGTCCTCGATCCGACCGGCGCCGGGGACTGCTTCTGCGCGACCTTCGTCACCCTGATCGCTTCCGGAGCGTTCGACTTTCGCCAGGCGATGGAGCGCGCCAACGCCGCCGGCGCGCTGGCGGTGACGAAGGTCGGCCCGATGGAGGGCAACAGCTCGCTCGCGGCCCTCGAAGACTTTCTGGCCAAACGCGCATGAGCGCCCACGACATATGGCGATCGATCATCGCCGATAACCGAGCGGGAAAACGCCGCGGCGTCGCCTCCTGGTGCACCGCGCATCCGCAGACGCTGAGCGCGGTGCTCGCCGCCCATCGCGACGGCGACGACCCCATCCTGATCGAGGCCACCTGCAATCAGGTGAACCAGCACGGCGGCTACACCGGCATGACGCCCGCCGCCTTCCGGACTTTCATCGAACGCCTCGCCGGGCAGGAGGGTATCGACCTCGGCCGGATCATCCTCGGGGGCGACCATCTCGGCCCCAACCCCTGGAAGGGCAAGCCGGCGAACGAGGCATTGGGCGAAGCGCGCGACATGTTGCGGGCCTATGTCGAAGCCGGCTTTACGAAGATCCACCTCGACACGAGCATGGCCTGCGCCGACGATCGCTCCCTGTCGGAGGCGGCGATCGCCGAACGGGCCGCGGACCTTTGCGCCGTCGCGGAGGAGGCGTCCGGCGGCGGTGATCTGGTCTATGTGATTGGAACCGAGGTCCCCATCCCGGGGGGCGAGACCGAGGCGCTCGATTCGCTCGCGGTGACCCCGCCCGAAGCCGCGCGCCGGACGTTCGAACTCCATCGTGCGGCCTTCGCGTCGAAGGGAATCGTAGACGCGATGAGCAAGGTCATTGCGCTCGTGGTCCAGCCCGGGGTCGACATGGGCAATACGCAGGTGTTCGCCTACGACCCGGCGAAAGCGGCGGCGCTGAGCGCGGCCGTGCTGGACATTCCGGGCGTCGTGTACGAGGCCCATTCGACCGATTTTCAGACCGAAGTTGCGCTCACGAGCCTCGTCGCGACCCATTTCGCCATCCTGAAGGTCGGGCCTGCGCTGACCTTCGCCTTTCGCGAGGCCGTGGTCGCCATGGCGACGATCGAGGAGCGTCTCGTCGCATCCGGGCGATCCGAGGTGCTTGCCGCGCTCGAGCAGGCGATGGATGACAACCCCGTCCACTGGCGCGGCTATGTCGCAGCCGACGGCGCCGAGCGATTGGGCCGGCTGTTCGGCCTCAGCGACCGGGTTCGCTATTACTGGCCGCAGCCGCGGGTCGAGGCGGCGGTCAAGACGCTGGTACACAACATCGACGCCGCATCCGCCCCGCCGGGACTGGTGTCGCAGTATGTCGGCGACATGCTCCCCGACGGCGAAGCGCCGCTGTCGAGGAGGATCATCCAGGCGAAAGTGGGAGCGGTCGTCGCGCGATACCGCCGCGCCACCGGCGTGAGCCGAGGCTAGCACGATCCCTTCACGCTCAGGGCGGCCGGCCGTGGCTGGCTTTCGGTTGTCCCGCCGAGGTCGGCTTCGCGGCTCAGGCGCACGCCATGATTCCGTTCCGCGTCATCCGCATCTTGACCAGCCGGAACACGCCCGGGGTCTCCGAGGGGACCCTGACGGTGACGACAGGCGCGATCTCGAACGGTTCTGGCGCATTCTGCCTGCGATCGGTCAGCTCCGGCCCGGGCGCGTCCTGCGGCGGCGCTTCGCCGCCAGGCGCGAGGCTGGGCGCGGCCACGGCATTTCGGTCGTCAGGCGAACCCGGGCGCATGTCATTTTCGGGCGCACATTCCATGTTTTCAGGGTCTTGCGGCGCCATTTGCGGGCGGACGCCGACGCCTTCGTTCGGAGCGGCCGCGGGGAAGGGCATCGAGGGAAGCGATCCGGCGATCACAGGCTCCCCCACGCTCTGCGGCATTGCCTCGCGGGGCTCGCTCTGGCGCGTCCAGGCCGGGTTCAGGTCCGGTCCGGCCGCCTCCAGGGAAAGGCTTTCGCCGGGCGCGTTTTCAGTCCTTTCAGAGACTTCCGGCGCCATTTGCGGGCGATCGCTCTGCAGCGCGTCAGCGCCGTCGTCGCCACCGGCCGCGGGGAAACGCTCGCAGACGAGAGGTCCGGGGACCGGAGCGCTTCCGCCGTTCTCATGGATTGTCTCCAGCGGGGCGCTCGCAAGGACGCGTCTCGGCCACGGACAGGTCCGCGCCCGTCCCATCGGTCAGAGCCGCCGCGCTCTGCCCAAGCGAAACCTCGGTCCCTTCGACCCGCTGCGAGACTGGCGCCGGACGCTCGCCCGGCGGCGCGGCGGGCGCTTCGGCCTGCCCTGGCGGCGCCGCAATGGGCGAGGCGGCTGCCGCCAGGGCGTCGATCGGCGCTCTCCGCCGCGATTCCTTCGTCGCCTGCAGGGCCGGCGGCGATCCGTCCCTCGGCGCCTCGGTCGCGGTGGCCCGGCCGTTCCGCGCGGCGGGCCGCCCGGCGGCGACGAAGCCGTGGTAGCGATCCATCTCGCGCACGATCCGCACGACACATTCGACCGCCCTCAGGTTCGCGCCCGACATGGCGCTGTAGGCGACCAGCAGCGCCTCGTTGAGGCGGCCGAGCTGGAGCGCAACATAGTCGGCGGGCGCCTCGGGCATACGGCGGGCAAGGATCTCCCGGACGATGGCGCGCATCCGCTTCTCCGTCACCCCCTCCCGCGCCGCGATCTCGGCTGCCGAAACGCCTCGGTTGAGATCGTCGACGATCCGCCGTTCCCTGACCGCCTTGTCCACGCGTGCGGCGCAGCGGGCCTCGATCGAACGGTTGCGGGGCTTGGCGGGAAACGGAAGAGTGACGGTCTCGGACACGGGCGGGCTCCTTGTTCGTGACCTCCACGATGAGAACATATATAGAACATAAGGCGGCGACAGGCAAGGAAAAGGTCGTGTTTCCTCGGCCGCTCGCAGAAGTGTCCGGGCAGAGCGGCTTTCGGAGGGCCGGGGTCGATCCTGAGCCGCCGTTCGAGGATGGCGCCGGTGAACAGGGGGTATGCGCCCCATCGCGGCCGACGGCCGATGCGACGGTTGCGCCAGGACCGACCGTAGCTGAAGAAAGCTTCGAACGCGTCGGGTCGATCCGGCGCGCAACATTTGTTCCAAGCGATCAAACGTCGCGAATCGACGTTGAGCGGTCATTCCGTTTCGGTACCGGAGACGCCAGTTTCCGCCGAGCGAAAAACGGGCGCAGGCGGCGAAGCGATATCCCCAGCATCTGATCGAGGACTCGCCGTTCGACTTCGAAGACCGGCGATGGAGCGCCAGGAGGACTGGCAGGGAGTCGGCCTGTCGCTGCGGCAAGCGGACCGGGTCTAACGAACCCTGTCGGTCAACAATCGTCGGTTATCTGTCGGGCTGTGCGATGAAACGTCTGCGGACCATCTGCCGCAACCACTTGTAAAACCGCCAAATTGACTCGTCACAACTCGATACGCACTATTGGGGTTTGAGGCAATGTTCTTAAGCGGCGCCAAGACGCCGAGAGTCGGCGACTGAGAGAGTAGGCGATCGCCGGAGGAGGAAGCATGATCCGAGCGATTGGCGAACTGAAGCGTGGCGCGCGGCTGACGAGTCTCTCGCTCGCCGCGTTATTGGCGGCGGCGCCGGTGATCGCGGAGGCCCAGGACAATCCATCTGCGCCGACCGTGTCGGGCCCGGAGGCGGGCGCAGCGCAGGCCCCCGCGTCGCAAACCAGTTTCAGCCGGGCCGAGCTCGAGAAGCTTCTCGCGCCGATCGCGCTCTACCCTGACAGCCTGCTGGCGCAGGTGCTGGCGGCGAGCGCCTATCCGATCCAGATCGTCCAGGTTCACCGTTGGCTCGATCGAAACGCCGAAGCCGTCGCCAAGAACGACTATTCGGCGATCGACAGCACGAATTGGGACCCGGCGGTGAAGGCGCTGGCGCGTTTTCCTGACGTTATCCGGAAGATGAGCGAGAATATCGACTGGACCACGGACCTCGGCGACGCCTTCGTCAATCAGCCGAAGGATGTCGCGGACATCATTCAGGAGTTGCGCGTCGAGGCTGAGAATGCCGGTACGCTGAAGACGACTCCGCAGCAGGCCGTCACCAGCAGCGTCCAGGATGGGCGCAACATTATCTCCATCGCTCCGACCGATCCGTCGATGGTCTATGTCCCGTCATACGATCCGGTCGCGGTCTATCAGCCCTATACCGGCATCGCGCCCCTTCTGGCCTTCGGATCGGCAGTGGCGGTCGGCTCGCTCTGGGCCAACAATTACTGGAACTGGGGGACGGGCTGGATTCGCCCGCCGGTCTGGCCCGGCTACGGCGCGTGGCGGCCCCCCTATGCGGGTTGGCGCGCGGGCACCGCCGTGATCGGAGGGGGCAATCTCGTCAATACCGGCCAGATCACCGCCGGCAATCGGTGGAGCGCGGGAGCCGGCTATCGCCCAGGCCTCGGCAGCAAGCCAGGCATCGGCAACCGGCCCGGCGGCATCGGGGGGCCCGGCCGCCCTGGCGGCATTGGAGGAGTCGGCGGTCCCGGCGGCGTCGGAGGGGCCGGCCGCCCTGGCGGCATTGGAGGAGTTGGCGGTCCTGGTGGCGTCGGAGGGGCCGGCCGCCCAGGCGGGATCGGAGGAGCCGGCGGCATCGGCGGGGCCGGCCGTCCTGGCGGCATCGGAGGTCCTGGCGGCATCGGCGGCCCTGGCAAGCCGGGAGGAATTGGTGGTCCTGGCAATCGTCCGGGGGCCGGCAATCGCCCGGGAACGGGAAATCGTCCGGGCGCAGGCCGTCCCGGCGGCGCGCGACCCGCGACCCGACCTGCCACCCGGCCCGGAAACGCAGGGCGGCCTTCAGCACGGCCGGGAGGCGCCTACGGCGGCGGGCGTCCCGGCGGCTTCCACGGCGGCGCGCGTCCAGGCGGTTTCCATGGCGGAGGCATGCGCGCGGGTGGTGGACGCGGGGGCTTCCACGGGGGGCGTGGTGGCGGCGGGCGCGGCGGCGGCGGCGGACGCCGCCGTTCGGATCTGCGCCTCAAGCACGACATCGTGCTCATCGGTCGGCTTGACGACGGCCTCGGCTATTATCGCTTCGTCTACAACGGCGGCCACACCGCCTATGTCGGCGTGATGGCGCAGGAGGTGCAGCGGGTGGCGCCGGAAGCGGTGACGCTCGGCGCTGACGGTTATCTGCGCGTTTCCTACGACCTGCTTGGACTGCCGTTCGAGACCTACAAGCAGTGGGTCGAGACCGGCGCGCAGTTGCCGAGCGTGAAGCCGGTCGCGCATTGATGGCGATAGGTCCGGCGCCCGGAGGGCCGGATCGGCCAGGTCGAGCAGGGTCGCTTGAAGGCTGGGCCCGGTGGCTGCCGGGCCTCGTGACGATGCGCAGGTATGAAGCCCGTTGGCTCCCTCGCGACTTCGGAGCGGGGCTGGTCCTTACGGCCGTGCTCGTTCCCGTCGGCCTGGCATACGCCGTCGCCTCCGGACTTCCCGGCGTCTGCGGCCTTTACGCGACCATCATTCCCCTGGTCGCCTATGCGTTGTTCGGTCCGAGCCGCATCCTGGTGCTCGGGCCCGATTCCTCGTTGGCGGCCATCATTTTGGGCGTAACCGTGTCCCTCGCCGATGGAGACGCGAACCGCGCGGTGGCGCTCGCAGGGATCATGGCGATCGTCTCGGGTGCGATCTGCATCCTTGCGGGCGTCGCGCGGCTCGGCTTCATCACCGAGCTTCTCTCCAAGCCGATCCGCTACGGGTACATGAACGGGATTGCGCTGACGGTCCTCGTCAGTCAGGCGCCGAAGCTGATCGGCGTCAGAATAGAGAACGCGGGGCCCCTCCGGGAGGTTTGGTCGATCGGCGTCGAGCTTCTTGGCGCGAGGGTGAACTGGGCGGAATTCGCGCTGGGCGCTGCGACCCTCGCCACGATTCTTTCGATCAGGAGTTTCAAGGGTTTCCCCGGCGTGCTTTTCGCGATCGTCGGGGCGACGGCAATCGTTCAGATTTTCGACCTGCAGACGCGCGCCCATGTCGCGGCGCTGGGACCGCTTCAGCAAGGGTTGCCTTCGTTCTCAATCCCCCTGGTCCCCTTCGAGGATCTGACTGTGGCGGCCCTCGGTGGACTCGCGGTTGCGCTCGTGTCGTTCGCCGACACCAGCGTCCTGTCGCGCGCCTACGCCGCGCGGCTTGGCGAGCGTGTCGATCCCAATCAGGAAATGATCGGACTCGGCGCCGCGAATCTCGCTGCGGGATTCTTCCAGGGATTTCCGATCAGCAGCAGTTCGTCGCGCACTCCCGTCGCAGAAGCGGCGGGATCGCGCACGCAATTGACCGGGGTCGTCGGCGCCGTCGCCGTCTCGCTGTTGCTGCTAGTTGCGCCCCGCCTCTTGGAGAATCTCCCGAACGCGGCGCTCGCGGCCGTTGTCATCGCCTCCGCGATCGGGCTGTTCGAAGTCGCCGGGCTCAAGCGGCTTTATCGGATTCAGCAATGGGAGTTCTGGCTGTCGATTGTCTGTTTCGCGGGCGTCGCTGCCTTTGGTGCGATACCGGGCATCGGTTTCGCGGTCGTGCTGGCGGTCATTGAATTCCTGTGGGACGGGTGGCGTCCGCATTCCGCCGTGCTCGGCAAGGTGGAAGGCGTGAGAGGCTATCACGACATCACCCGCTATCCCCATGCGCGCCAGATGCCGGGCTTGTTGCTGTTCCGCTGGGACGCTCCCCTGTTCTTCGCCAACGCGGAGTTCTTCAGGGAACGCGTTCTCGACGCCGCGGCCGCTTCGGCCGTCAAGGTCGAGTGGCTGGTGGTCGCGGCCGAACCGGTCACCAGCGTCGACGTCACCGCCGCCGATTCCCTCGTCGAGCTCGACGATGCTCTGCGCGACAGGGGAACAAAACTATGTTTTGCCGAGCTCAAGGACCCTGTGAAGGACAAGCTGAAGCGGTTCGGACTCTACGACCGGATCGGCGAGGCGTTCTTTTTCGCGACCATCGGCGCCGGCGTCGACGCATATCACGCCGCACACGACGGACATTGGAGGACGGAAGCCGAGGACGCCTCCTTCCATGAACGTTGATGGAGAGTCTCGATATCAGCAGTCAGAGGGGACGATTGATCAAAGTGGCGCCCAGCAGGGATCGCCGGTTGGGCTGCAGAATATCTCGATGCCGGATCTGAGTTTGAAGTGGATTGCCTGCGACGTGTGGCTGATGGAGTCCGGACATTCGGCGTTCAGTTTGAGCGCGCCGCCTTCCGCGGTTTTCTTCTTTTCGGCGGACACGGTTCGCCCTGCCGGCGTCAAGATGGCGGCTGCGCTCAACTGCCTCAGGCGGTGCGGCGCGGGCGCATCCGCGCTCGGCGCCAATTGGCCGGCGGCTACGCAGAGCTTATCGGCGTGAGCATAACCGTTGATCTGACAGTTCTGGAGATATTGATAACGATCCGTTCGCCGCGCCCCTGGGAACGACTGCTATTTACGCAGCCCGGCCGTCCGAGGCGCCGGCTTCGAACGATCGCAACCCGCCCTCCGCGACGTTGCGCCGGCGCCTTGATGGACGCCCGCTCAGGGCGGTGAGGCGTACTCCGCGCCCGCAAGGGAATGACAGCTGTGGCGCCGACTCCAATCCATCCCGAGGCGATCCCGGTGGGCCCGCGCTTGCCGCCGTGTGCGGGGCGCCTCGCGAATTTCAACTCGTCGCCCTCCGCGCAGGCGCCTCTGCGCACAAGAGTCGCCGCAAGGTCCGCCAATCCGAGCGCCTCCGTTTGGTCGTCAAGGCTGTGGATCGGTTCGACCCAGAAGACCGTCTTCGGCTTCTCGACCGGCTCGACATCGGTGAAGTCGATGACGACGGCTCGGTGTCCGAAGGCGCCAGCGCTTCGCTTCGCTCGCAGATGACGGGCTTCGGCGATTATCCCGGCAGGTTCAGAAGACCGGCCTCGCCGGTTTCGAGGCCGAGCAGCAGGCGCGCGCCGTTCGCGTTCCAGGCGAGCGCGCTGACTGGTCCGCCGCCGGGGCGGCGGACCAGAATTTCCGCGCCGTCGGCGAGCCGGCAGAGCAGCGCCAGCCCGTCGGCGTAGCCGATGGCGACGACGAGCGCGCGCGGATGGAACGCGACTTTTGTCACGCGCGCCTCGCGCACGCCGCATTCGCGCGGCGCCTTGCCCATCGGCCCGTCCTTGTCCTTGAACGGCCAGACGACCGCGGCGTCCGCCCCCGACGTCGCCAGCCAGGCGCCGTCGTGCGACCACGACAGCGACCGCGTTTTGCCGGGATAGCCGGTCATGCGCATGTTGCGCGAATCGGCCACCCGCCAGCCGTGCAGCGCGTTCTCCTGCATCGAGGTGACGAGAAAGCGGCCGTCGGGCGAGAAGGTCGCGTCGAGATGCGCGCCTTTCCATTCGAGCGTCTGCGGCGGCCCTTCGACCTTGGGGAACCAGAGCGAGGCGCCGTTGTAGTGCGTCGCCGCGAGCCGGTAACCCTTGGGCTGGAAGGCCAGGCCGCGCACGGTCGACGGGGCGGCCCAGGTCCGCACGGAGCCGGCCTCGTCGCGCGCGCTGACCTGCTTGCCGGCGCTCCAGGCGAACGCCCCGCCGCGCATGGCGAGCGCGTCGATCCAGCGGCCCTTCTCGTCGGCGATTTCGCGGATCGTCGCATCGGCGCCGACCGAAACCACGCGCCCGTCGTCGCCCCCGGTCAGAAGAATCCCGCCGTCGACTGCGGTGGTCAGAATCGCCGCGTCCGGATGGACCTCGACGCGCTTTCGCCCTTCGGGTTCGCCGATGAGCACGGCGCCGTCGGAGAGCGCCAGGACCGGCGCTTCATCGAGAAACGCAGCCGCCACGACATGCGCGCCCGCGTCGAACGGGCGAACGTGCTCTGCGAGCGAGGTGGCGGCTTGCGAATCGGTCATAGCGAAGGACTCTTTCGTCAGACCGCGCAGGAGAGGAATCCTTTGCGGATGTCCTCCTCCTCGAGGTTGCGGCCGATGAACACGACCTTCGATTCGCGCTTCTCGTCCGGCTTCCACTCGCGCTGCGAGTCGCCGTCGAGCATCATGTGCACGCCCTGGAACACGAAGCGCTTGGGATCGCCCTTCATTGCCACGATGCCCTTGCAGCGCAGGATGTTGGGACCCTGCTCCTGGGTGATGCGGTTGATCCAGGGCATGAACCTGGCCGGGTCCACGTCGCCGTCGAGCGCAATCGAAACCGACTGCATGTCCTCGTCGTGGTAGTGCCTCAAACCGTGATGGCTATGGCCGTGATCATGGTCATGGTCATGGTCATGCTCCTCCGCGCCAAGGAAGTCGGGCTCGATGTCGAGGATGCGGTCGAGGTCGAACGCCCGCCGCTCGAGCACGTCGGAGAGCGCAACGTCGCATTTGGTCGCCCGGTGAAGCGAAGCGTAGGGGTTGATGGCGCGGATGCGCGCCTCGACCTCGCGCAGTTCCGCTGGCGTGACGAGGTCGGTCTTGTTGATGATGATGACGTCGGCGAAGGCGATCTGGTTCTTCGCCTCGGGGGCGTCGCGCAGCCGGGCGGCGAGCCACTTGGCGTCGGCGACGGTCACCACCGCGTCGAGCCGGGCCGCCTTCTGCACGTCCTCGTCGACGAAGAAGGTCTGCGCCACCGGCGCCGGATCGGCGAGACCGGTCGTCTCGACGATGATCGCATCGAACCGGCCCTTCCGTTTCATCAGCCCTTCGATGATGCGGATGAGGTCCCCGCGCACCGTGCAGCAGATGCAGCCATTGTTCATCTCGAAGACTTCCTCGTCCGCGCCGATGACGAGCTCGTTGTCGATGCCGATCTCGCCGAACTCGTTGACGACCACCGCATAGCGCTTGCCGTGCGGCTCGCTCAAGATGCGGTTCAAGAGGGTCGTCTTCCCGGCGCCGAGATAGCCGGTGAGGACGGTCACGGGAATTTTCTCGTGTTCGCGGGCTTCCGTCACGCGCTTCGTCTCCTGAAACGATTGGGGGGTCGGGCCCCTATATAGGCCCGACGTCCGGCTATTGCAGGGGCGCCGGTTTCACCAGCGGCGCCAGCCGTAGCCGCCGCCCCAGTAGCCGCCGACATAGGGCCCGCCCCAACCGTACCCTGGGCCGATGACGATCGGCGGCGCAGCGACGACGATCGGCGGCGGCGGAGGCGTGGTTACGAGCGGCGGCGGGGAGCCGCCCCCGGCCACAGCGAAAGCCGGAATATAGCCGGACAGGTTGCGCCACGAGGCGGAGCACCAATCGGGGCCGCAGCCCTGCAGATCGATCTGGGCGTTCGCAGGAACCCCCTGAACGACCCGCGAATGCGCGCTCGGCGCTCGGCGCATGTTGGACCAAGCCGTGGTGATCGCCGGATCAGCGAGTGATGGGCCGACCACAAAGGCGCACAGGCCGGCGGCAAGAAGCAAGCGTCGCAAGATCGGATGTCCTCTCAGCTGTCGATGAATTGGCCGGCGGGCGCCGGCGGAATGGCTTTGAAAATACCGGTACGGCGGTTTTGCGTCCAGAGTTCGGTCGTCAGCCGCCCGCGCGATAGCGGCGGTAGCCCTCCGCGCGCAGTCGGCAGGCGGGACATTCCCCGCAGCCGTAGCCCCAGTCGTTGAGCCGTTCGCGATCGCCGTGGTAGCAGGAATGGGTCTCCAGGCGGACGATTTCGACCAGCGCCGACCCGCCGAGCCGCTCGGCGAGGCGCCAGGTGTCGGCCTTGTCGATCCACATGAGCGGCGTTTCGACCGCGAAGCGGCTGTCCATGCCGACATTCAGCGCGACCTGCATCGCCTTCATCGCGTCGTCGCGGCAGTCCGGATAGCCGGAATAGTCCGTTTCGCAGACGCCGAGGACGAGCCGCCGCAAGCCGCGCCGATAGGCGGTCGCGGCGGCGAAGGTCAGGAAGAGGAGGTTCCGCCCGGGCACGAAGGTGTTCGGCAGGCCGTTCGCCTCGAAGCGGATGGCGACGTCGCGGGTCAGCGCCGTGTCGCTCATGCGGCCCAGGGCCTCGATCTCGACCATGTGGTCTGCGCCGAGCTTCGCGCTCCACGCGGGACATGCGCGCCTCAGCGCCGACAGCACGGTCGGCCGGACGTCGAGCTCGATCCGGTGCTTCTGACCGTAGGCGAAGCCGATCGTCTCGACATGGGCGAACCGGTCGAGCGCCCAGGCGAGGCTGACCGTCGAATCCTGCCCGCCGGAAAACAGGACGAGAGCCTTGTCCATGCCGTCAGGCCTTGGTCGCCCGCCAGGTCGGACCGTTCGGCCCGAAGGACTGCTCGATGCGGAACTGGTCCTGAGCCGTCATCCTGCCGAGCGCGACTGCCTCGTCCGGCATGACGAGGGTGGCCTCGTCGCCGACGAACATGATCACATGCCGGCGTTCCTCGATCAGCGCCCGGGCCATCCGCCTCAGGCCATCGTAGTAGGGCGGCTTGCGCCAGGCGCCGGGCGAGCCGGGATCGATCTGGCCGAAGACGAAGCCGTTCGGCGGATGGATCGACAGCACGAAGCGCGCCCGGTCCGGCCGCCATTCGTCCGGCAGCTTGCCGTCGGCCATCCACAGGCAGAAGAACTGCTGGCACTGGCCGGGGGCGGACTGGTGAATCGCGCAGCCCTTGCCCGGCGTGCAATGCCGGCACCAGGCCCCCGGCGGCTTTTCCAGCTCGGGCAGCGCATAGACCTTGCAGCACAGCGTGCAGCCGCCGCAGGCGCGGCCCGGCGCGGCCGAATAGGGCGTGACGACCATGGTCGGGGGCATCAAAGCGTCTTCTTCCTCATCGGAAACCGGGCGGAGCGCTAGCGCGGCGCGGCGGCGCTGGCAAGGCGCGCCGCGATCTAGCGCCAATTTAGCGGCGGGCCTCAATGATTCCAGCGGCTTGCAACCCCGCTTAGCGTCGCGGCAAAAGCCATATTATACCTATGTAGTCTGTATTGTACCGGAACGTCGAAACGGCCGAGCGTCGCCTCGGCCGCAGCGCCATTCCGAGCGCGGGCTGCGAAGCGTTCACGGCCTGGACGGTCGTGTCTTCGCCCTGCGCTCGGGGATTGGCGTCGGCCGCGGCCGCACAATCGCATTCGCACCGCGGACCCCGTCCGGCATGCTGCGCCGGCATTTCGTTGTGACCGCATACATTTGAGTTCGACCAACAACTCATGGACCGGGTTCCCGCTGGCCGAATGAATCGCGCCCGCATGTCGTCGTCGCCCGTCTTGCGTTGCGGGTGCAAGAACGATCGATATGGCCTGGGCCCATCACTTTGTTGTGTAAACAAGCAAAATTCGCTATGGGTCGGAAGCGATTCAAGCAACGCAACCGGGAGGACGCTGATGCGACGTTTGGGCATACATTCATTCGTCTGGACCGACGGAAGGACCCAGAACGGGCTCGAAGAGGCGATGGAGAAGGCGGCGGAGTGCGGCTACCGCATAATCGAACTCGCCTATCTGCGTCCCGAGGAGTTCGACCTCGATCGGTTGTCCAAGCGCGCGAAGGCGCTCGATCTGGACATTGTCGTCACCATGGGCCTGCCCAAATCGGCGGACGTGTCCAGCGAGGACGCCGAAGTGGTCCGCGCCGGCAAGACGCTGCTGTCCAACGCGGTGAAGGCTGTTCGCGACATCGGCGGCATCCGCTTGGGCGGCATCCTCTATTCGGCGCACACCAAGTACGCGCAAATGCCGACGGAGCGCGGCCGAAAGAACAGCATTGCCGCGATCGCCGAGACGGCCGAGGTCGCCGAAAGGGCGGGCGTCGAACTCGTGCTGGAGATCGTCAATCGCTTCGAAACGAACCTGTTGAACACCGCCGCGCAGGGCCTCGATTTCATCAAGCAGACGGGATCGGACACCGTCCGACTCCATCTCGATACTTTCCATATGAACATCGAGGAAGTCGATCCCGCGATGGCAATTCGGCTTGCCGGCGACAAGATCGGCTATTTCCACGTCGGCGAAAGCAATCGCGGCTATCTCGGCGCCGGCGTCATCAACTTCGACCGCATCTTCGACGCCCTGGTCGAGATCGGCTACGCGCGCGACATCGTCTTCGAGAGTTTCTCCAGCACAATCGTCGATCAGGCTCTCTCGGTGGCGTGCGGGATCTGGCGCGACACCTGGACCGACAACGTGCCGCTCGCCAAGCATGCGAAGCGGTTTATCGAATTGCGCTACGAGGAGGCGCAACGCCGCCGGGCGACGGCTCTGCGGCCCTGACCGGAGCCGCGGGGGAGCGCGCCGGCGCATCCCGGGCGGCGCATGGGGACTGAACCTTGGCCGACATTGCGCAGCTCGCAAGCTCTCCGAGCAGAATCCGTCAGAGCAACGTCGCTGCGGCTCTGCAGGCGCTCTTTCGGCATGGCCGGCTGAGCCGGGCGGATCTGGCGCGCGAAATGCGCCTCAACCGTTCCTCATCCGGAAGCATCATTGCGGACCTCCTGACGCGCGGCCTGGTGCGGGAGACGGAGGACGACCCGCTGAAAGATCTGGGCCCGGTCAGGGCGGGAAGACCAGGCATTCTGCTGGAGCTCGTTCCGGAGGCCGTGTGTTTCATCGGCGCCGAGATCGGCGTCGAACACATCTCGACCGTTCAGATCGATCTTGCCGGCAGGATTGTGCGCAGCGACGTCGAGGCGTTCGACGGCCGTTCGGTCGGTGTCGAGGATGCGGTCGCGCGCGCCGTCAAACAGGCCATTCGCGATCTGCCGGAGGAGGCGCGTGAGCGCTGCGAGGGATTCGGCCTGTCGTCGCCGTCACAGATGACCGGCGACGGCGTTGTGCGGGTGGCGCCGCTGATCGGCTGGCGCAACGTCAACCTTGCCGGGCTGGTGCGGGCGGTCCTGCCGATCGGCGTTCCCGTCATCGCGGAAAACGACGCCAACGCCTTCGCCATTGGCGCGACCTATCGCCTGAAGGGCGAGCCTTCCGGCGTGATGCTGTGTCTGGTGATCGAGAGCGGCGTTGGCGGCGGCATTGTGATCGACGGCAAGCTGTTCCGCGGCGGTCACGGCCTTGCCGGCGAGATCGGCCATGTCAAGGCGCCAACTGGCGACGGCCGCAAAGTGGAAGAGTCGATCGGGCTCGAGTGGATCCTGGGACAATACCGCCTCCTCCCCGGGCGCGCGGGCGCCCAGCTGGATAAATTTCTGGATGACGTGCGCGATCGGGCGCCCGGCGCGGTCGCTATCGCCGATGAATGGGCCCGCGTTCTCGCCTTCGCGCTGGTTCAGGCAAGCCGCCTGATCGATCCCAACCGTATCGTGCTCGGGGGCGCCGTCGCGGCCCTCTATCCCATGGTCGCGGCACGGGTCGCGACCTACTTCAGGGCCGGTCAGGAAGAGACCTTCCCGATGCCGGAGATCACCCTTGACGCCGAGGCGTCGGCCGGCTCCGCTTACGGGGCCGCATGCATGCTGCACCAGCTCTATTTGTCGCAGGGCGAACGGACGCCGCGGGCCGGCGATCGCGCCGTCGAATGAGCGAGCGCCTGGAAGCTCCGGAGCGATCTTGCGCCGGCCGGCCCTCGCGTTCAGGCTCCCGCCGACAAGTTGAAGGCCCCCTGTGAATGGCGGCCCTCCAGTCCAGGAAGGAACCGAAGGCCCGCTGGCCGTCGGGATTGGACGCTTGCTCGGAGCCGTCCCCCTCCGTTCCGTGTCGGGTCCCGGTCGTTGCCTACGGCATCTTGATCTGCAGCTTGACGTCGCCCGGCCGGCCGGACGCCGCGCGCTCGACCGCCGCGATGCTGTCCTCGAACGGGAAGGTGCCGGAGATTAGCGGCTTCAGATCGACCTTGCCCGAGGCGATCAACTCGATCGCCCGCGCGTGGACGTTGGCGTAGCGGAAGATCGTCTCGATCCGCGCCTCCTTGACACACGCCGCGACGACGTCGAACGGCACCGGGTCGACCGGCATGCCGACCAGCACCAGGCAGCCGCCGGGACGGACCAGATCGAAAATACCGTCGTACGCCTTGGCGCTCCCGCTCGCCTCGAACACGACGTCGGCGCCCCAGTTGCCGGTGAGCTTCGCCACTTCGTCGGCAAGCTTCTTCTCGCGGCTGTTGATCGTGGTCACGCCCTTGTAGCGGCCGACGATGTCGAGCTTCTCCTGCATGAGGTCGGATACGATCACGCGGGCGCATCCGCCGGCGAGCGCCGCCAGCGCCACCATGATGCCGATTGTCCCGCTGCCGATGACGACGGCGACGTCGCCCGGGGCGATCCGGGCCTTGGACGCGGCCTGCATCCCGATGGCGAACGGCTCGACCAGCGCTCCCTCGGCGAAGCTGACGTTGTCGGGCAGCTTATAGGTGAAGGCTTCCGGATGAATGACATGCGCCGTCAGGCAGCCGTGGACCGGCGGAGTCGCCCAGAAGGTCACGCTCGGATCGACGTTGTAGAGGCCCATGCGTGACGCGCGCGAGGCCATGTCGGGAACCCCCGGCTCCATGCAGACCCGGTCGCCCGGCTTGAGGCTCTTCACTTCCGAGCCGACCTCGACGACCTTGCCGGCCGCCTCGTGACCAAGCACCATCGGCGACTTGACAATGAACGAGCCGATGCGGCCGTGGGTGTAGTAGTGCACGTCGCTGCCGCAAATACCGACCGTGTCGACTGCGATCTTGACGTCGCGCGGACCCACCTTCAGCGGCAGATCAATCTCGCGAAGAGCGAGGGTCCGTTCTTTTTCGAGAACCAGGGCGCGCATTCGTTTTCTCCTATCGTTGGGTTGCCGGGGTGGCGGTACGAGTTTGATGTCCACAGTGATTCTTCCCGACGTGAGCCGCCAAGCACACGAAGGGTCAAGTCACAATAGAGGAGTTTGAGAGCCTAAGTCACTCGAAATGGGAGTGCAAATACCATGTCGTTTTCGTTCCGAAGTTTCGCCGCAAAGTTGCGAACGGCGCAAGCATTTGGGAGAGGTGTTCCGCAAGCTTGTGGAACACCGAGAGAGCCGGAGGAAGGGCATTTGATGACCGATCACGTTCACATGATGCTGTCGAATTCCACCCAAGTACCCGGATACGGCATTGTGGCGGCTCTGGTGGAACCTCCAAGTCACCCTGGTGCGTGGCGCGCGCGGCGTTTGCGATCCATCATTGACAACAGAACGTGGAACAGCCTGATGAGTCGGTATGCTGTCGCCTCGTCAATCTCGTGGTAGTTCAGGGGTGCGACGGCAGTGGTTCTTGGTCGACGGGCCAGATGCTTGAACTCGAATGGTTCCTCGTCGAATGGCCGGAGGGCGAGAAGGAGCCGGCGAAATACTGGGTCTCGACCCTGCCCGAGGACACCCCTCACGGACCCGTGCACAGGGAGCAGGCCGTCACCCGCAGCGATGCCGGCCGCGACTGCCGCGACGCCCCTTCTCGGCCTCCACGAAACCTGCGCCAAACTCGGCCTCGCCTTTTGGGACTCTCTCGGCGCACGCTTCGCCGCCCAGGCTGCCAGGAAATCCCCGCCCTCGCCGAAATTGTCAGCGCACGCGCCACAAGGCCACCCTAATCTCTGCGGCTATTTGCCCCTGTTAATGAAAAAATGTTTATGTAAGGCTGGGGTGTCGCGGCTGAAGCCGTGAACCAATTGGGAGGATTGAATATGCAGTTGAAAACGAGTGTAGGTGTGGTCGGTCTGGTGATCGGGCTGCTAGCGAGCACCTCGCCTGCCTGGGCCGATTTCTGGTCCGATGCGGGCGCTAAATACAAAGGCGTCACGCTACACGGCGTGACCGAGAACACACCGCCGTCGAACTACATCAAGAACGTCCTGGCGCCGGAATTCGAGAAGAAGACCGGCATCAAGGTTGAAATCGAGACGACGTCGTGGGACCAGATGTACGATAAGGCCATCAAGGACATGGAAGCCAAGACCGGCATCTATGACATGGTCTATATCGAGCAAGACATTATCTACGCCTATTTGGCGCGAAATTTCCTGGTCGATACAACAAAGATGCTGAAGGATGACCCTACCCTGAAGGCCCCCACGTATTCTGAAGACAACTTCACGACGTTCGCTAACTACTTCAGGGGCGACAAAGGGGATCTGTTCGGGATTCCAATGGAAGCCTTTGTCAAGACCTACCTCTACCGGACGGACCTGTTCAACGATCCGGAGGTTCAGGCGGCGTTCAAGAAGCAGACCGGCCACGATCTGAAGCCGGCGAAGACGCACGAAGAGTACACCGAGATCGCCGACTTCTTTACCCAGTGGGGCAAGGCCCACAATATAGAGCTCTGGGGTTCCACGGCGCAGGCCCACACGGGTCACGTCGCGTCGTGGTACGAGTTCTTCGAGTTCGGTCGCGCCGACGTTTGGCGTGTACAACTGGGGCATCAACGCTGCGGACAACTACGGCGCCACCGTGGCGCACGGCGGCCAGATGAACAGCGACAAGGCCAAGGCTGCGCTGAAGTGGTGGCTGCATCTGCGTGACATCGCTCCGCCCAAGTCCTCGCAGAGCACCTGGAGCGAGGTGGCGGCAACCTTTGCCGCCGGTCGCGCGGCCCAGGGCCTCGTCTACGGTGAGAACGCGGCGTGGATCGGCACGGATTCCGAGAAGTCCAAGGTCGTGGGCAAAGTCGGCGTGGCGCTCCCGCCTCTATCTCCAGGCGTGATGGAAGATGCCGAATCCGGCAAGGGCTATATCGGCTACTATGACGGTCGGCGCCTTTGGCATCCCAGTCACCTCGAAGAACAAGGAAGCTTCGCTTCTGTTCCTTGAGTATTTTGCGCAGGATTTGGTTCAGCCCGACTGGGCGGTGGCCGGGTCGCGCATCACCAATAAGGCGACGTATGACGACCCGAAGGTCATCGCGATGGACAAGAAGCTGGACAGCTACTTCACGATGATGAAGAACGAGGGCAAGCTGTTTGCTGGCGCTCCGCCTTATCCGTTCCACGCCCAGGTGCGTGAAGCTACCGCACCCATCTTCTTCAAGATCCTGACTGGCGACATCTCGCCCGACAACGGTCTCGACCAGATGGCTGCCAAGGCAGAGCAAGAGCTTACCACTCTTGGCTACAGGAAGTAAGGTTTAACCTCCCGGGACGCGGGTCGCCGTTTGTCGACGGCGGCCCACCCTTATTTCCGAAAGTCTGCAATAGTCGGCTTATTGAAGCAGCATCGTGACGGGGGGAGGGTAGGGCGATGCAATCGAACAGACTGGGATGGATACTACTGTCCCCGACGCTCATATTGCTGGGATTGTTCGGCGTTTGGCCCTTTCTCTACGTGCTCTGGGTTTCGTTCCATCAGTGGAACCCTTTCGCCGCGGATCCGCACATGATCTACAACGGCGCGGACAATTTCAGGCGCCTCGTGTTTGATGAAGAGTTCCTCTTCTCTGTCAGTGCTACGGCCCTGTTTGTGGTCTTCGCGGTCCTCAGCGAGCTCGTCCTGGGGTATTTTCTGGCGCAGGCTTTCCTGCGCGAATTTCCGGGCAGAGGTTTCTTCCGGACCATCCACACGCTCCCGCTGATCGTGGCGCCGATCGTTGTAGGCTCGGTCTGGCGATTGATGACGACTCCTTCGATCGGGATTATTCCGCATGTCCTGAGCCGGTTCGGCTACGACATGAACATCGGCCGGGACCCGGCGGCGGCATTCGCCACCACGGTTCTCATGGATATCTGGCACTGGACACCACTGGTTACGCTTACGCTGATTGCGGCGCTGGTCTCGCTTCCCGCTGATCCATTCGAGCAAGCTCAGATTGATGGCGCAAACAAGCGGCAGATCTTCTGGCACATCACACTTCCAATGATCCTCCCCGCGCTGCTGGCGACCGTCTTCATCCGGCTCATGGACGCCCTGCGCATCGTGGACGAAGTCTGGATGGTTACCGGCGGCGGACCGGGCGCCACCACACGGTATGTCGGGCTGTATATATGGAAAGTCGTCTTTCCCAAGACCGACTACGGATACGGCGCAGCGATATCCGTGATCACGCTGTATCTGACGGTGGTTGTCTGCTGGTTGCTTTTTGTGGGTCTCGTCGCGCCCCGCAATACGAAAGGAAAGGCGTGATGCGCAAGGAACACCCTTGGCTATCTCTTCTCGTTTGGTTGACCATCAGCTTCGCGACTCTGTTCCCGATCTACTGGTTGTTCGTGATATCAGCGAAGGCGCCCTCCGAATTGTTCTCGACGCCGGACGTTATCCTGAAGAGCGTCTATTGGCATAATTATGTGGAGGTGTTGAACGATTTAACGCTGCGCCGCTATATGACAAATTCGCTCATCATCTCCACCAGCAACGCGTTCCTTTGCACCTCCTTGGGGTTTCTGGCCGTATACGCTTTGTCGCGGTTCGAACTCGGCGCCAAGGAAAGCGTCTTCTTCTGGACGATCACCAACCGGATGGCGCCGCCAGCAAGTTTCCTCTTGCCATTATTTCTGTTGCTTACCCAAGTATACAGGATCGGAGACTTTTCGCTCTACGACAGTCGGATCGGTCTTATTCTGGTCTACTGCACCTTCAACTTACCCTTTGCGATTTGGACCCTGAGACCCACGCTAGACGCGATCCCCAAGGAACTGGATGAGGCCGCCACCGTGGACGGGGCGAGCGCCTGGAAAGTGATCACCGAGGTGATTTTCCCTCTGGCACGGCCCGGCCTTGCGGTAACGCTGATCCTGACCTGGGTCTTTGCCTGGAACGAGTTCCTGCTGGCTGCGACGCTGACCAGTTTCAACGCGCGTACGATCACTACGGGCCTCTCCGAGTATGTGACGACCACGGGCACCAATTGGGGCATTATGGCCGCGATCGCCGTCATTACATTGATTCCAGCACTGATCGTGTTCTCGCTGGTTCAACGTCACATTGTCGCCGGCTTGACGTTTGGCGCAGTCAAGGGGTGACGCGATGATGGACCCGAAAAACGCGGCAGAATTCAAACCCAGCATCAACGTGGAACGGCTCGACGAGGAAGCTCGGGAAGTCGCACACGAAAGTGCGAAGACCGGCTTTCTGCCAATCGTCACAAACTGGTTCGACAGGCTGTTTATCAGTGCGGTTATCTGGGTTGCTTTGTCGCTCTTCTGGATGCGTTTTCTCGAACCGTCGATCCCACTCATGGGCGCTCATGTGATCGCGTTGGTTCTCGGTGCCGCAATAATCTTGAAGGGTTAAGCTGTGAAGTCGTTGGTTCTTTGTTCGAACGATTGGAGATTTGGGGGGCAACCCGATCCGATCTCCTATGATTTCGGAGCAGCGATGGGTTGTGAGGCCCGGGTAGAGAACATCTTCTGCTACGCCCATGTGTGCGATGCTCGCGTCCGGCGCGTTTGACGTCAAACCACTCATCAACTGCACGTTCGACTTCGACGAAATCGTCAAGGCCTTCGAGATCGGCGCCCTCCGCGCCTGCCGGGGACGCAAAGATTTAGAGCGAACTGCCGTGATGAGAAATGAAGGAGAGCCGGCCGTGGCCGAAGTGAAAATCAGCAATGTAGTCAAGCGGTACGGCGGGGTAGAGGTCATGCACGGTGTCAGCGTCGACATCGAAGATGGAGAGTTTGTCGTTCTCGTCGGTCCTTCGGGGTGCGGCAAGTCAACTCTTTTGCGGATGATCGCCGGCCTCGAGGTGATCACGGCGGGGGAGATCAGCATCGGCGGAAGGGTCGTGAACGATGTGATGCCAAAGGACAGGGACATCGCTATGGTGTTTCAGTCCTATGCGCTTTATCCGCACAAGACCGTCGCGGAAAACGTGGGCTTCCCGCTCCGGATGGCCAAGCGGCCGAAAGCCGAGATCGAGGCGAAAGTGAAGGCCGCCGCGGACATTCTTGACCTTTCGCACTTGCTCGACCGCTTTCCAAAGCAGCTCTCGGGCGGGCAGCGCCAGCGTGTGGCGATGGGCCGTGCAATTGTGCGTGATCCGCAGGTTTTCTTGTTTGACGAGCCCCTATCCAACCTCGACGCGAAATTGCGTGTGACCATGCGCGTCGAGATTAAGGAGCTTCACCATCGGTTGAAGACAACGATTGTCTATGTGACCCACGACCAGATCGAGGCCATGACCATGGCCGACAAGATCGTGGTGATGCGTGACGGACGCGTCGAGCAAATCGGTTCGCCTTTGGATCTCTATGACTATCCGAGCAATGTCTTTGTTGCCGGGTTCATCGGCTCACCGTCCATGAACCTTATCAACGGACAGATCGCCTCGAATGGCGGTCAGGTGCATTTTGTCTCGGAGAGTGGCCTGAACCTCCCGCTTCCCGTGGCGAAAGTGCGTGACGGTCAGGAGGTCATATACGGCGTCCGCCCCGAGCACATCGCGATAGGCGAGGGTGGCATTCCCGTCAATGTGGTGGTGGTCGAACCGACCGGGTCGGAAACGCAGGTCTTCGCCAAGGCGGGCAAGGACCTGATCGACGCCATTGTGAAGCAGCGGGTACACGCCAATCCTGGCCAGGAGATCAGTTTCATCATTGATCCTGCAAATGTCCATCTGTTTAATGGCAAGACGGAACGGCGCATCTGTACTGCGGCACGGTTTTGAGGCACCCGGCTGCGCTTGCTCAAGCGGCCAAGGGTAAGGTGGCTGCGAGCGTCGGGTCAATCGCAATTCGCGGCATGGTTTGCTCCTCTCTGACCGTGGCGGGCGTTTTGTATCCATGCCGCGCGACGAGCCAAGTTTCGTTGTAGCGCCTGGCGAATGCGACGAGCTCGACGCGCAGTTCCTCGATGGTTTTGAACGTCCGCACCCAGAGCAAGTTCTCCTTCAAGGTTCGGATGAAGCGTTCGGCGACGCCATTGCCCTCGGGTTCGCGCACGTAGGACGGCGAAGCCTCGATGCCCAGACATTTGATCTCGGCCTGAAAATCGCGGGACATGTAATTGGAGCCATGATCGTGACGCAGCTTGAGCCCACGCGCCACGCCGGGCGCGATGGAACCGAAGCACCGATGCACCCCTTGCCGGACCGGCTCCAGCGCCTTAAACGATTGGCTGAACGCGCGGCGTGAATGCCGACGACTTCCGAGTTCGCGTGTTCGACGGCGACGAAAACATAAGCCCGCCCTTCCTCGAGGGTGACGGTCTGGCTCATGTCCGTTCCCCACATTTCATTGACCTTGTCGGTGACAATGGTTCCGTCGTGCGTCTTCTCTTGGTTGCGGCCGACGCGATGGGGCGCGAGCAAGCCGTTCTCTCCCATCACCCGGCGCACGCGGCGAGGGCTCGAGCGAACCCCGGCAACGCGCAGTCGCGCCCAGATTTTGCGATAGCCTTCGCCATGGAAGTCTGACGCTTCGATTTGCCGGCGAATATGATCGGCCAGGTCGGCATCCGGACAAGGGCCTGTCGGGCCGGGGCGACGGGCAATCGCAGGCGAGGGCGCTCCCTTGAGAAAGCGATACACGCCGGCGCGCGAGACACGCCACGCGCGCGAGACCCGCGCCAGGCCATAAGAACGAGACATGGAAGGCGAGACCGTCTGGCTCATCGTCTCGACCTCCTTCGGGCCAAAGGGCTTTTGGCCTCCATGGCGGCGATCCTGGCGGACAGCAATTCGTTGTCCATGGTGATCTCGCCCACCTTGGATTTCAGTCGGGCGATTTCATCCTCGCGATCGTCGCGCTCACGTTCCTTCAGGGCCGACGCCGCGCCGGCGAGCGCTCGGTCCCGCCATTCGGTCAGCTTGGCCACTGAGACATTCGCTTCCCGGGCGACGACTTCCAACGGTTCGCCACGCAACAAACGCGCCACCACCGCCATCTTGCGTTGGACCGAATAGCGCTTCGGTCCTGCTTCAACGCCCGAGGGGGCGCCTGCGCCAGCTATGGGAGAGCGCTCCGGCGCCCCCTCGGGCTTCAGCCCTGCGTCAATCGTCATTTCGACACCTCCGTTGCGGTTCAATTACCGCAGCCAGATGTCTCAGTTAACCGTCACGCACCCCAACGGAACGGCGCATCTGACAGCGCGGAACCAGCGCGTCAACGCGACCGGCCAACTTCGATTTCCAACCTGAGATCCTCGCCGCCTGTATCCGGTCGGTCAATCACATCCGGGATTCCGGTGACAGGTGCGCCGGGAGACTGGGAAGTCCGCCGCGACGAAGGAGTAGCAATCCGCTCGGCCCCGAGCCGTGCGTGCTCGGCGCGAGGCCGGGGTCGAAGCATCGGCAGGAGATCATACAGCCAGCCGTTGAGTCACGAAATGTACAATCGGAGCGCCGACGCTATCTGTCAGGCGGAAGACGACGCGGCCGCATGCGTCAGCGCGAGCAAGCGGCCGACTCCGCGTGGTCAGAGACCCTGGCATGTACGGACGCTCCCTCGCGCTTCTCGTTGGCCAACAGCTCCGGGCCCGGCGCGCGCGCAACGACGCCTTCGAGCATTTATGGGAGAACCAAGAGCGAAGAGTTGATCAATTTCTTCATAGCATATCCGTCCTCGGTACGTTAGTCCTACTTGAAGCGGTCACAGCGTCAGGCCCTCGCTTCGCGTTCGCTCGCCACCCCTCACCAGCAGGTGAACCCGGCGTCTGCCACGACAGTGGCGCCGGTCATTAGGCTTGAAGCGTCGGACGCCAGAAAGTGGACGACCGAGGCGATCTCATCGGGCTTGCCGAGCCGATGCATTGGCGTATCGCGCAACCACACGTCGATCATGCCTTCGTTGCCGTGGTGATACATCGTCATTTCGGTTTCGATATACGTCGGCGCCACAGCATTTACGCGGACGCCCCGGTCGGCCCACTCTGCCGCCAGCGACGCGGTCATGCGATGAACTGCCGCCTTTGCCGCATTGTAATAGGTCTGCTTCTGGGGACGGTTGGAGATGAGTTCAGACATGGAGCCGATATTGACAATAACGCCATGCCCGGCCGTCAACATGTGACGGCCAAAAGCGCGGTCGCACCAGAAGACGCCATTGTAATTTACGTCATTGACGGCAAGCCAATGCTCATCCGTAACGTCTTCGGCGGCCGTTCCTGAGCGGGCGATGCCGGCGTTGGCGACGAGAATGTCGACGTGGCCATAGTCCTTGACGACGGCGTCAGCCAAAGCGTCCACCTGTTGGGACTTCGTCACGTCCACTTGGCGGACATCGACCTTGTAACCCTTGCCAGCGAGAGTTCTTCGCCCTTCCTCGGCGATCGACGTGTCGATCTCTGCGAGTACAACCTTGGCGCCGTGTTCGAGCAAGGCTTCCAAGCAACAAAGGCCGATACCGCGGCCCCCGCCCGTCACCACCGCAACTCGGCCATCGAGCCGGAACTTTTCAGCGTACATCAATTCCTCCTATGCTGAGATCTAGCCGGCATTACGCAGCGCATGCTGACGGATGTGGCGTAAATATCTGATCTTGAGTGTGATTTGGTTATCGACTCCAATCAGCGCCATTTCAGAAAAGCCCTACCCGCCATGAACGATCCTATGTTGCCGCTGCCCAGCCTGTCACCTGTTTCAGGCAAGACAATCGTCGCCAAATTCGATGGTGGTCTGCGCGCGCTCGCTTCGAGCTTCATGATGCGCTCCTGGTCGAAGTTCGGACCCTGGAGCTCGCAGGCGATCTGGCCTTGCGCCATCCCGTACACGCGGTCGCAAAGGGCCAGGATCTCCGGCAGCTCCGAGGAGATGAACAGGATCGCCTTCCCCTCGTCGGCGAGCTCGAAGGTGATCTTGTAGATCTCGTATTTCGTGCCGACGTCGATGCCGCGGGTCGGCTCATCGAGGATGAGGATCTCCGGATCGCGCAGCATCCATTTGGCGAACACGACCTTTTGCTGGTTCCCGCCGCGGCCGCCGAGTGGGACGGGCGGGGCCAACGATCGCAGCTTACACGCGCGCAGCCGAGAACAGATATTCGACGCTGTCGAACGAATCGACCGGAAAGCCGTAGAAGAAGCGCAGGAGCTCCGCGCCTGTCTGGCGGATTCCGTGCTCGGCCATGCCGGGAACGAAGACCGCGCTGCCCGCCTTCACCGCGATCTCCCGGCCGTTCAGCGTCACGACGCCCGTCCCGGCCAAAACATAGTAGATTTCCGGCGGCGCGTGGCGGTGCAGGCCGAGCCAGTCGCGGGCATTCAAATCGGCGACGCCGCAGGTGATCCCGTCGGTCGGCGTGCCGCCCCTGGAGAACAGGGTCCGCCAGCGGATGCGCCCCTTGACCGGATCGTCCCAGCCATCCTGCGGCGCGTCGGCTTCGTCGAGGACGAGCGGTTCGGCGGCGGGCGAAGCGGTCATTTCCATCCCTTCCGGATTCCTGGTGCAGACCCTCATCCGACGCTTCGCGCCACCCCCGGGTCAAGCCCCGTGGCAGACTCTTCTCCCGCGAGCGGGAGAAGAAGAGCGGCGCCCCCCTCCCGTTCACGGGAGAGGGCCGCGGTGAGGGCAGGCCTAACCCTTAACCCCCTGCTCGCTCTTCGCAAGCGCGGATCCGTCATCCATGCTAGGCTTGCAAACAGCACGGGGCGACGCCGCGCGGGCATCGGTCGGCTATCGGCCCTTGCGCAATACCGCCGAACGAGATCACCCCCGGGGGCGTTGAATGGCCGAGGCGAAGGAAAAATACTTCGAGCAGTTGATCGCGACCTACACCGACAACATGCGCGCGTCCGACGTCAAGTCGAACATTCTCATCTTCTTCCTGGCGATCTCGATATCGACGGTCACCGCATTTCGCGCCGAGCTTCCACCTTACATTCCCATATTGCTGTTGCTGGTGCCTCCGGGTTGCTCGATTTTTTTGTTGATCCTGTCGATATCTCCACGTTTTGTCGTGATACCGGGGTACCCGTTCTACGTCAGGCGATCGATGAGCCCCGACGACTTCGTGACGCCGCCCGAGGACGAGGAAAGTCTCCTGTCCCTTTATCGCCATCGCTGCGCGGCTTTCGGAAATATTCTGTACTGGAAGGTCTTTCTGTTCCGGTTCGCCGTGGCCATTTGCCTGTTCTATGTCGCCGTTCTCCTTGTACTTGCTCTTGGCGGAGGACTGGGCGCGCTCTCGCGCTGAGGATCGCTTCCGCGCGTGACGCTCCCGCGGAAAAGTGGGCCGGCGTTTGATCGCTTTGGCGTGATCCCCTATTACCGTCTATGGCGCGGAAATGGCGGCGCCGCACTATGGCGTCATGGGGCCGGTCAAGGCGGCGCTCGAAAGCGCGGTTCATTACATGGCCGTCGAACTCGGCGAACAGCGCATACGGGTCAACGCCATTTCCCCGGGGCCGGTCGCGACGCGTTCGGCCTCGGGTCTCAAACATTTTGATGAAATGCTCGACCGGGCCTCCAAGCATGCGCCGCAGCATCGGCTCGTCACGCCCGACGACGTCGGCGCCCTGGCCGCCTTCCTGTTCAGCGACGCCGCGAGCGCCATGACCGGCAATATCTCCTATGTGGACGCGGGCTATCATGCGGTGGGCTGAGCGCGCCCGCCAACGCGCCGCTACTCCGCCCCGCGCGCCAGCCTGATGAGATCGCCCGTCTCGCCCTCGCGCGAGAAATCCATCGATTCGATTCGCTCGCCGCGCCGGGCGATTCGGGCGCTCGCCGCGCCGACGCCCGAAAGATCGTCCTGCGCCTGGCGGAAATGGGTCTCGAGCTTCGTCGCTCGCTCGGTCAGCACCCGGACGTCGTTGACCAGCCTGCCGACCTCGGCCTGGATCGCATGCGCTTCGTCGCGCATCCGCGCGTCGCGCAGGATCGCCTGGGCGACGCTGATCGCCATCATCATCAGGGTCGGCGAGACGATGACGACGCGGGCGCGATGGGCCTTCTGCACCAGTTCGTCGAAATGCTCGACGAGGTCGGAGTAGATCGCCTCGGACGGCACGAACATCAGCGCCACGTCCTGCGTCTCGCCGGGGATGAGGTAACGCTCGGCGATGTCCTTCACGTGCTTGCCGATGTCGGCGCGCACCCGCGCCTGCGCCGCCCTGCGCGCCTCGTCGTCGCGCGCGGCGCCAAGCGCGGAAAAGGCTTCGAGCGGAAATTTCGCGTCGACCGCCAGCAGCCGCGAATCGCCGGGCAGGCGGATGACGCAGTCGGGCCGGGCGCGGTTCGTCAGCGTGAACTGGAAGTCGTAGGCGCCCGCCGGCAGGCCGTCGCGCACGATCGCCTCCATCCGTCCCTGGCCGAAGGCGCCGCGCGCCTGCTTGTTGGCCAGAATGTCCTTCAGCGACACGACCTCGCGCGTCATTTCGGTCAGCCGCGCCTGGGCGGCGTCGATCACCGCCAGCCGCTCGTTGAGCCTGCCGAGATTCTCCCCCGTCCGCTTCGCCTGGTTCTCCATCCCCGTTCCGAGCCATTCGGCCATGCCCGAGAGGCGGCCGCCGAGTTCCGCTCCCGATTGCGCCAGCGCCGCGAAGCGCGCCTCGATCGCCTCCTGCCGCTCGTCGGCGATGTCCCGCTCGCGCCGGCGCGCCCCGGCGGCGCGAATCAGGGCGATCAGGGTCAGAAGCAGCAGCAGCGCCAGCCCGGCGAGAGCCGCGGCGAGGGCGCCGGCGAGATCGATCGGAACTCCGTCAATGACGGCGATGGGGGCGGTTGTCATGGCTCGGTTCGCGAAAGGTCCTGAACAAAAGTAGAACACATTTGACCGCGCGCGTCCAGACGATTAACGCTGGTCCGCAGGGCGTTCGCTTGACGTTGCGGGTGGCCCGGAACCAGGACGACCCCCTTTTCCCGAGACGCGCATGGCCCTTCGCCACATCATCACCCTGCCCGACCCGAAGCTGCGGCTCCTCAGCAAGCGGATCGAGCGGATCGACGGATCCCTGAAGAAGCTGATCGACGACATGATCCAGACGATGCACGAGGCGCCGGGCATCGGGCTCGCGGCGATCCAGATCGCCGAGCCGATCCGCCTCCTGGTGGTCGACGTGGCGAAGAAGGAAGAGCCGCCGCAGCCGCAGGTGTTCGTCAATCCGGAGATCTTGTGGCGGTCCGACGACCGTTCGACCTATGAGGAAGGCTGCCTGTCGATCCCCGAATATTACGCCGAGGTCGAGCGCCCCGCCTCCGTCCGCGTCCGCGCGCTCGACCGCGACGGGCAGGACCGCGAAGTGATGGCAGAGGGCCTGCTCGCGACCGTGCTGCAGCACGAGATCGACCATCTCGACGGAATCCTGTTCATCGACCACATTTCGAAGCTCAAGCGCGACCGGGTGATCAAGAAGTTCCAGAAGGCGGCCAAGCGCTCGGGAGAGGGCTCGCACGTGTTGTAGTCGCCCGGCGCGGACTTGCGGTCATGGATCGCCGCGATCCAGCCTCATTTGACGGCCCGGCCGCGAACGGCCATTTGTCCCGCCCATGACCGACGTCTCCATCCCGGCCGCCTTCGGTGCGGGACTTATCTCTTTCGTCAGCCCTTGCGTGCTGCCGCTCGCCGCGCCCTATCTCTGCTATCTCGCCGGCGTCAGCGTCGAAGCTCTGGGCAGCGAGGGGGAGGCGAAGGCGCGGCGCGATATTCTCGTCACCGCGCTGCTGTTCGTCGCCGGATTCACGACCGTGTTCGTCGCATTCGGCGCCACCGCCTCGGCCCTCGGGGCGGTCTTCCGGCAATGGAGCCACGCACTGTCGATCGCCGCGGGGATCGGCGTCATCCTGATGGGCCTGCATTTCCTCGGCGTGCTCAAGATCGGGGCGCTGTTGCGCGAGACCCGGGTCACCATCGAGCGGCCCGCCGGACGCTGGAGCGCCTATCCGATGGGCATGGCGTTCGCGCTCGGCTGGACCCCGTGCATCGGGCCGATCCTGGCGACCATCCTCGCCGTCGCCGGCAGCCGGGAGACGGTCGCCGCAGGGGCGGGGCTGCTCGCGGTCTACAGCCTCGGCCTCGGCCTGCCGTTCATCGCCGCCGCCGCCGCCATCGGCCCGTTCCTGCGCGCTTCGAGCGCGATCAAGAAACGGTTCGGCGCGATTGAAAAGACCGTCGGCGTGCTTCTCGTCGCGACCGGCGTCGCCTTCCTCACCGGCGGGTTCCAGAGTATGTCGCTGTGGCTGATCGAGACCTTTCCGCAATTCGGGCAGGTCGGGTAACGAATCCGCCGCTTGGCGCCGAAGATTTTCCCGATAGGGTGCGGCCGTTCGATCGGGGGGCGGGCCGAGATATGAGTTTCCTGGATCAATTGGCGTTTGGACCCGGGCGCGACCGCAGGGCGTGGGCCAGGGGGCTGATGATGGCGCTCGCCGCCCTGGCGGTCGCGGCCGTGGTTCTCTACTTCACCGTCTCCGGCGACTACGCCTTCCTGAGGGCTTCCATCCTGACCGGCTCGCCGACCGGCGGCTATCACGCGATCGGGGACCGGCTGGCGGCGCGCGCCCTCAAGAAGAATGGCCATCTGCAGGTCGTCGCCACGGCGGGGTCGGTCGAGAACATCGCCCGCCTCGCCGGCGAAAACGGCCGCTGCGTTCCCGCCTTCGCCTTCGTCCAGGACGGGGTGCCGGTTCCGGCCGACGTGGGATTGCAGACGCTGGGCCGGCTCCCCCAGCCGGAGTCGCTCCTCTTGTTCGCCCGGCGCGGGCGCGCGATCGATACGTTCAACGATCTGAAGGGGGCGTCGGTCGGCATCGGTCCGGATGGCTCCGGCACGGCCTACATGATGCAGCAATTGCTGGAGAATTCCGACCTGAAGGGGCTCGGTTTACGCCCGTCCAATCACGGCCTCGACGCCCAGGCGGAACTGGTCCGCGACGGCCAGCTCGACCTCGCCGCCTTCGTCATGAACGAGAACGCCGAGTTCATCCGCACGCTGGCGAACAGGTACGACCTCGAAATTGTCGCCCCGGGCGACATCGAAGGCCTGGTGGCGCGCGACAAGTGGCTGCATCTCGGCAGAATTCCGGCCGGCTTCTACGACGTCGGCCGGCCGACCCCTGCGACCGACAAGCTCGTCGCGCAGGTCGACACGCTCGTGATGACGAACGCGTGCGTGCATCGCGCGGAGCGGGTCGCCTTCCTGATGCTGCTCAGCGAGGAGTTCCCGAACTTCGTCCGCAGCAACCCGCCGCCCGCGGCGAAGTCCCAGGACAGCGCGCCATTGGCTGACGAAGCGCGCCAGTTCTTCGCCAGCGGCGAGCCGGAGCTGGCCGACAAATATTTCCCGCGGCTCGTGAACCTGATGTCGCCCGCCTACTGGATCTATCTGGCGATGGCCGTCACGATCCTTTTCAATGCGATGAACGCCTACAGCCGCTTTCGGCTCTGGCGCATCGACGCCGGCCGGGAACTGCTGGAGTCCCGGCTCAGGGCGCTCGTTCATCCCGGTCTCAGCCGCGAGCAGTTCAAGATGCTGCCGCCCGAGGCGATCATCCAGACGTCGCAGGACCGACGGGCGGCGGAAGATCTGATGACGGAGCTCGAAGCGCTTCACCTTCGATGCCAGGAACAGCTGAACTCCATCGTCACGCCGATGGGAAGCGAGATGTTCTATCGGTACCAGGAGTCGCTGATCGACGAAACGAGGGCGAGGCTTGCCGCAATGATGGGAGAGTCGAAGGGAAGCAAGGCGCCGTGACAAAGCCGATCGACGCGATTTCGGTCCGGAGGGGGGCGATCAGCGAATCCCGGCGCGCCGCGTGACGCCTCTCGACGAACGCCTTCCGATCTGGACCGGCCAGACCCGCTGCGCCGACGAGACCGGGCGAGAGACCGGCTGCGCAGGAAGCGGAGAGGAGGCAGCTTGCTGGCGCGCCGCGCCGTGGCCCGAGCCCGGGCAAAAGCGCGGCCGCCACTTTCACGCCTGGGCGGTGTGCTCAAAGCGAACGGCCGCCGGCTCGCTTTGCCGCGGATCGGTGGCGCCCAGCCTTGACGCCCGGTATTGACAGCGCCAATCATCCCCGCAGGCGGGTCCAACACCTTGGGGGCGCCATGCGGCGGGTGGCGAGCGTCCGGGAAGCGGCGAAGATCGCCGCTCTTGTGGTCGCCATACCTTGGCTTCATGGCTGCGCGCAGCTCCATCTCACCCAGGATCCGCATCAGGTCATTCAGCGGACCGCGAACGAGGACAATTATAATGCGCGGCAACCTGCCGGTCCGACCGCGGCGCGGGTGCTGCCCTACGCTTTGCTCGCCGAGCAGTCTTACGAGCCGAGCGTCTACGCCCTGCATCGAATGGCGCCGCGGGCGACCGGCTGCATCGCCGACGACCCCGCCGGCTGCGACCTCATCGCCGATTCGAAGCGAGCGGCCGCCTGGCTTCATCAGTGGCGCTACGTCTGGAGCTGCGACGGGCCGGAGGGCTGCAAGGTCCGGACGCCGGGCGACAGCGAGCCTGTCGGCGGCCTCGGCGTTCAGGTCTGGGCGCGGAAGGGGGTACGATGTCCGGAAGCAGTCGTCGCCTTTCGCGGAACCGTCGGCGGCAAGCAGGGAGACTGGGAGTCCAACTTTCACTGGATTCTCCGCGCGTTTCCCATCTACGACCAATACGATCAGGTCCGGGACCACGTCGGCGACTTCATCGGACATATCGAGCGCGAAAAATGCTACAGGCGGGGTCCGACCCAGATCACGGCGATCGGGCACTCGCTCGGCGGCGGCCTCGCCCAGCTCGCGGCCTATTCCGATCCGCGCATCCGGCGCGTCTATGCCTTCGACCCCTCGATGGTGACCGGCTACTATTCCGTCAACCCCGCCAACCGCGACCAGACCGTCAAGGGCCTGCGCATGGAGCGCGTCTTCGAGCACGGCGAGATCCTGGCTTATGGACGGTACATCATGCGGCAGTTCATTCCGCCGTCTCCCTGCAACCCCCGCGTGGTCAGCGTCCGCTTCAATGTCATTCACGGCAGCCCGATCGCTCAGCACAGCCTGACGGATTTCGACAACGCGCTCTTGAGGGAAGCGCGCGGCTATCGGCCGGAAACCTCGCCGATGGTCGATGAGCGGTGCGGCGGCGCCGTGCCGGGCAAGCCGCTGGTCGCCACGCAATAGGGAAAGCGGATGTCCTGCCCTGAGGGAGGAAACGAACGCTATTGCTGGCGCATCGTCCGCATGTGCTCGGCGCCTGCCCGCGCCCGATCCTTGCTGGAGTTGTGCCTCGCCCGCATCTCGCTCCGATACGATCGGGTGGGCTTGTGCGCCGAATGACGATGATGCACCGCCGGCGGAGCGGTCTGGCCGAGGGCGGCGAGCGGCGCCAGCGCGATTGCGGCGCCGAGGCCAATGGAGGCGAGGGTTCTCAGCACGGAATGGTCTCCCTTGAGCAATTCATCACCCGTCCATTTGTAGGAGAAGCGGGTCCGGCGGCCAAGGGCCTCGCGCAGCCGACGAACAGCAACGCCTCGCGTTCCTCGAATTTCCGCTCGAGGCCGACCCCTGCCTTCGCCTGCATCGGCGGTTCACCGGGGCTCTCCGCCCGGACGATTTTTCGTTGAACAAGTCGGCCACCCGAACGCGGCGCGGCGCTCGCTAAATGCGTGGCCCGGCCATTGTGCCGTGGATCGGCGTCGGCTGTCGGAACGTGTGGTGAGCGTAATCGTGATGGCGGTGACGCCGCTCTCCGTGCGCGCCCGACCGGAGCGTCAGCGTGCTCGGATGCATCGGGACTTTGTGGCTCGCAGGCCTTGCGGCGCCGGATTGGGCGGTGGCGGGCGCCGCGGCGATCAACAGGCCGAGCAACAGCGCGAAGGCCCCCTCCACGAGCGGCGTGAGACGAAGCATCGAAAACTTTCCTTTCCATCTTCCTTGAGGCCGGGCCAAGAAAAACCCGCCGTTGCTGGCGGGTTCAGTCTTCCCTCTCCCCGCTTGCGGCGAGGGAAAGGCGAAAGGCTTGGAAGAACCGGCCGCATTGTGCGGCTGCGCCAGCCTCTCATCCTGACCTTGTCCCCGCGCAAGCTGTCGAGGGACCAGCGTCCCTGAACGCTGTGCGCGGGGCGAGGAACGCGATCACATCTGCCTATAGGTGATCTTGCCGTCGTCACCCTTCTTCCAGACGTACCAGACGAAGTCGACCGACTTGCGGTCGCCCTTCTCGTCATAGGCGATGTCGCCGATCACGGTGTGAAACGGCATGCCCGAGTGCATCGCCTCGGCCACCTTCTTCGGATCGAGCGACTTTGCCTTTTCCGCCGCCTGCTTGATGATCTGGACGCCGGCATAGGAATAGAGCGTGTAGGCTTCGGGGTCGAAGTTCTTCGCCTTGAACTCGGCGACGACGTCCTTCGCCGACGGGTTGTTGCGCGGGTCGGGCCCGAACGTCATCAGCGTGCCCTCGACGCCGGGGCCGCCGATCTGGGCGAACTCGCTGTCGGTGATGCCGTCGCCGGAGATCATGACGGTGTTCATGCCCTGGTCGCGCATCTGGCGAATGATGAGCCCGCCCTCGGTGTGAAGGCCGCCCCACATCACGAAATCGGCGCCGGCCTCCTTGATCTTCGAGACGATCGCCGAATAGTCCTTCTCGCCGGTGTTGACGCCTTCGTACAGGACTTCGTTGACGCCGAACTTGTGCATGTTGTCGCGCGCGGCGTCGGCGAGGCCCTTGCCGTAGGGCGTCTTGTCGTGGATGATGGCGATCTTCTTGCCCTTGAGATGGTCGCGCGCGTATTCGGCCCACACCAGGCCTTGCTGGTCGTCGCGACCGCAGGTGCGGAAGGCGTTCCAGAGCTTGCGGTCGGTCAGCCTCGGGTTGGTCGCCGAAGGGGTGATGAACAGGACGCCGTTCTCCGCATAGACGTCGGAGGCCGGGATCGTTACGCCGGAATTGAAGTGGCCGATGACGAACTTCACGCCATCGCCGACGAATTTGTTGGCGACCGACACGCCCTGCTTCGGATCGGACACGTCGTCGCCCTGCTCGAGTTCGATCTTCTGGCCGAGGATGCCGCCCGCCTTGTTGATGTCGTCGACGGCCTGCTGGGTGCCGTTGACGAGCTGCGCGCCGAACGCCGCGTTCGGGCCGGTGATCGGGCCGGCGACGCCGAACTTGATCTGGGCGGTGGCCGCGCCCGAGAACGCCAGGGCTGCGGCAAGCGCGACCCCGGACAACCAGTATTTCTTCATGCAGTTCCACTCCTTAGACGTTCGGGGCGCTCGGCCCTCCCAGAGCCGGCCCGCGGCGGAGCCAAATCCACCTTGGGCGCGGATACTTTCTCGTTTTCGAGAAAGAGTCACCTTAAAAAACGTCCATCCCTCAACCAAGATGCATACGCTCTTTCACCGTTACGTCTTCGTGCGCCAGTTCAATCCGACGCGCTCGTAGGCCCAGGAATATTGGGTCGCCATCTGGAGGGCGCGCATCTGACGGTAGCCGAAGGCGGCCACCATGATCGTCCAGACATAGGCGACGATGAAGAAGTGGAGCGACAGCAGCTTTTCTCCATAGAGCGCGTAATGCAGGAAGCGGACGCCGACGGTGAGGAACAGCATGTAAAGCCCGATCATTGGCATCGGCCGCCAGGTCTGGGCCATGGCGCGACCCGACGCCCAGGCGCCGAGGCCGCCGAGCACGAGCGTGAGAAGGATGAAGGTGAGAAGGCCGTAAGGCGAGTCGGCCCAGAGAATTCCACCCATCAGTGCCCCCCCTCGAGATAGGCGGCCCGCACTTCCGGCCGCGCCAGCAGCTCCGCGCCGGCGCCCTGCAGGGTGACCAGCCCGTTGACCATGACATAGCCGCGGTGCGCGAGCTTCAGCGCGTGGAAAGCGTTCTGCTCGACCAGAAAGACCGTCAGGCCCTCGCGGCGATTGAGGTCGCCGATCACCTCGAAGATCTGCTTGACCACCAAAGGCGCGAGGCCGAGGGATGGTTCGTCGAGCAGCAGCAGGCGCGGCCGGCCCATCAGCGCCCGCCCGATCGCCAGCATCTGCTGCTCGCCTCCCGACAGTGTGCCTCCGCGCTGCGGCGCCCTCTCCTTGAGGCGCGGGAACAATGTGAAGACGCGGTCGAGGTCTTCATCGAAATGGGCGAAATTGTTGATCGACGCGCCCATCTGCAGATTCTCGAACACCGTCATGCGCGGGAAGATGCGCCGCCCTTCCGGCGACTGGGCGATCGACAGGCGGGCGATCAGATGCGTCGGCAGGGCGGTTATGTCCTTGCCGTCGAAGGTGATCTTGCCGCGACGGGCGCGGGGCGCGCCGAAGATGGTCATCATCGTCGTCGACTTGCCGGCGCCGTTGGCGCCGATCAGGGTGACGATCTCGCCGGAATTGACGTCGATGTCGACGCCCTTCAGCGCCTGGATCTTGCCGTAGAAAGTCTCGACGCCACGCAGTTGCAGGAGCGGCGCGGCGACCGCCGCGGCGCTCATTGCTCGAGCTCCTTCTCGATCGATTGCACTTCCTCCTCGTCGGCCACGCCGAGATATGCGGCGATCACCTTTGTGTCGGCGCGCACTTCAGCCGGCGTGCCGTCGGCGATCTTCACCCCGTAATCGAGCACGACGACATGGTCGGAGATCTGCATGACCACCGACATGTCATGCTCGATGAGCAGAACCGAGGTGGCGTGGTCGGCGCGAATCGAGCGCAGGAGCGCGCTCAGGTCGGCTGATTCGCGCGGGTTCAATCCCGCCGCCGGCTCGTCGAGGCAGAGCAGGACCGGATCGGTGCACATGGCGCGCGCGATCTCGAGCCGGCGCTGGGCTCCATAGGGCAGTTCGGCCGCCGGGTCGTCGGCGCGGTCCGTCAGGCCGATCTTGTCGAGCCAGTATTTCGCCCGGTCGATGGCCTCGGCCTCCTTGCGGCGATAGCTCGGCGCGCCGACGAGGCCGAGCACCGTCATGCCGCTCGCGCGCATCAGCGCGTTGTGGTGCGCGACCAGCAGGTTCTCCAGCACCGTCATGCCCTGGAAGAGGCGGATATTCTGGAAGGTGCGCGCGACCCGCGCCTTGCGGGCGATCTCGTGGTCCGGCATGCGCTCGAGCAGAAACAGCTCGCCATTGGCCGTCGCCGCATGTTGTCCGCTTGCGTTGCGTCGCAGCCTCGATGTCTTCCTTCGTCACGATGCCGTCGCGGGCGAGCGCCAGGCGGCCTTCCGTCGGCTTGTAGAAACCGGTGACGCAGTTGAACACCGTCGTCTTGCCGGCGCCGTTCGGCCCGATCAGCGCGGTGATGTCGCCGCGACCGACAGAGAAGGAAAACGCGTTGACGGCGATAAGGCCGCCGAACCGCATGGTCAGGTTCTCGACGGTGAGAAGGGGGCTGGTCAGCCAGTTCATCAGCCGTGACCTTCCTTGACGAGATCGCCGGACACCGCTTTCCGCTCTTTCAGGAAGACCGACGGCGATCGCGTCGAGACGAGGCCGCGCGGCTTCCAGATCATCATGACGACCATCGCGGCTCCGAACAGCAGCATGCGGTATTGCGTCGGATCGAAACCCTCGCCGAAGATTTTCTTCATCCAGTCGAGTTCGCGCATGAGTTCCGGCGCGCCGATCATCACCGCCGCGGCGATGGCGACGCCGAACTGCGAGCCCATCCCGCCGAGCACCACAATGGCGAGAATGGTCGCCGATTCGATGAAGGTGAAGCTCTCGGGGCTGACGAAGCCCTGGCGCACCGAAAAGAAGGAGCCGGCGAATCCGCCAAACATGGCCCCGAGCGCGAACGCGGTGAGCTTGGTGTTGGCCGTATTGATGCCGAGCGACCGGCAGGCGATCTCGTCCTCGCGCAGCGCCTCCCACGCCCGCCCGATCGGCAGGCGGCGCAGGCGCAGCGTGACGAAATTGGTCAGAAGCGCAAGCGCCAGGATCAGATAGAAAAGGAAGATCGTGCGGTAGATCGGCGTGTGGGGCAGATGAAAGAGCGCCGAAAAACCGTTGTCGTCGTCGTCGAACGGAATGCCGAAGAAGGTGACGTGCGGGATGCCCGAGATGCCCGCGCCACCATTTGTGAAGTCGACCCAGTTAACGAGCACGAGGCGAATGATCTCGCCGAAGGCGAGAGTCACGATGGCGAGATAGTCGCCGCGTAGCCGCAGCACGGGGAAGCCGAGAATGATTCCCCACATTGCCGCGAGTATGCCCGCGAGCGGCAGGCAGATCCAGAACGACAGGCCGAAGGTCGTCGATAGCAGCGCGTAGGAGTAAGCGCCGATGGCGTAGAAGGCGACGTAGCCCAGATCGAGCAGGCCGGCGAGGCCGACCACGATATTCAGGCCCCAGCCCAGCATCACATAGATCATGATCTGGACGCCGTAATTATTGATCCATTTCAGCGAGCCCGCGGGCCCGAACATGCCGAGCATGATCAAGGGAAACAGCACGACGACGCCGAGCATGAATGGCCCGACATACCGCGAGAACCAGGCCCGCGTCGGCGAGGGGGGCGCGACGCCTTCGCCCTCGCGCGCCGCCTGGACAAGCGCGCCGCCCATGCCGCCGGCCGCGACGGACCCGACGCGGTCGAACCACACCCGCCAGTCGGCGTTCGCCATCTGGCGCAGGAACACGAATGCGAAGACGATCGCGGCCAGGCCGAATGACAGCGGCCACCGCCCGGTCAGCACGAGTTCGTTGTTGATGTTGGCTTCCGCGTGATAGCTGATGATCGGGAACGCCAGGCCGAAGGCGACGAGCGCCGCAACGAACGCGTTGCGCAGCGCGGGCACAAGCTGCCCGGCCGCCGAGGCGTTGGCTTCGGCGAGCGGAGTGGTTTGCGGAGCCGCAGTCATGGTCAGACCTTCTCCACTTCGGGCCGGCCGAGGATGCCGGAAGGCATGAAGATCAGGGTGATGGCGAGGATCATGAACGCCGCCACGTCCTTATAGTCGGTGGTGAAATAGGACGACCAGAACACTTCGATGAGGCCGATCAGGAGGCCGCCGAGAACCGCGCCGGGCAGCGAACCGATGCCTCCCAGCACCGCGGCGGTGAACGCCTTCACGCCGGGCACGAAGCCGTCGGCGAAATTGACCACTCCGTAGTAGATGACGAACATGACGCCGGCCACCGCCGCCAGCGCCGCGCCGATGACGAAGGTGATCGAAATCGTCGCGTCGACGTCGATTCCGAGCAGCGCCGCCATCTTGCGGTCCTGCTCGCAGGCGCGCTGCGCCCGGCCGAGCGAGGTGTACTGCACCAGATACCAGAAGCCCGCGAGCAGCACGGCCGTCACGACCATGATGAGGATCTGACGGATCGACAGCGTCACGTCGTAGGTTCCGCCGGTGAGCTTGAACACGTGATTGGGCAATTGCGGCGCAGGCTTGTTGCGCGGTCCCTGCACGACCTGGACGAAGTTCGACAGGAAGATCGACATGCCGATCGCAGAGATCAGCGGCGCGAGGCGGAAGGAGCCGCGCAGCGGCCTGTAAGCGAGCCGTTCGATGGCCCAGTTCCAGAGCCCGGTCAGCGCCATGGCCACGATCAGCACGACGACGAAGGCGATCGGCAGCGACCCGAGATGGAGGATCTGGGTCAGAATCATGAACAGGATGAGCGCGATGAACGCCGACAGCATGAACAAGTCGCCATGAGCGAAGTTGACCATCCCGATGATGCCGTAGACCATCGTGTAGCCGATGGCGATCAGTCCGTAGATCGATCCGAGCGTCAGCCCGTTGATCAACTGCTGCAGAAAATTACTCATGCGCCAATGGTTCCTCCTCGTTTCCGCCTCGTTCCAAGCAGGAAACGTACCAGACAGCGTCCGGCCGTTCCTGCCGCCTCTTTGGGCGGTAAGCCTCGTAAGCGCTTAGCCCGGCGCATTCGGGCGTTCAAGACGGATGATCGCATCTTTCTGCAACCTAGCCGCAGGCGATGGCCACGGCAACGCGGCCGGACGTTGACGCGGCCGCTCGCTGCGCGGTCGAAACCGGGCGGCGGCAAAAGATACGGCGAACGGCGAACTATTCGTACAGATATAGCGATTGGACGCCAAGCATTCCTGTCCCCGGGGGACCCGACCAAAAGAAACAGGGGCGGGCTGGACGGGATATGGACTTTGGCGCCGACGACAGTGTACCAAACCTTCTGTAGATGTCGCGGCTGACAGGCTGCTCCGTCCGAAGCGCCTTCAGAAGGCGCGAGGGCAGCCGTCGGCCGGCCGCGACACGAGGGAACGTTCATGGCGATGACGATGACGGGGGAAGCGACGCTTCCAGCCGGAAGGTCGGAAGTATGGGCAATGCTCAACGATCCGGCAGTCCTCAAGGACTGCATTCCGGGCTGCCAATCGCTGGAGCGGACCGGCGACAACGGTTTCGCCGCCGTCGCCAAGGTCAAAATCGGCCCGGTGGCCGCCAGTTTCAAAGGCAAGGTCGAACTCTCCGACATCGTTCCCGAGGTCGGCTATACGATCGCCGGCGAAGGCGAAGGCGGCGTCGCCGGCTTCGCCAAGGGCGCGGCGAAAGTGTCCCTCGCCGACGCCGAAGCCGGCGCCACGCTTCTGAAGTATGACGTCGAGGCCCATGTCGGCGGCAAGATCGCCCAGCTCGGATCGCGCCTCGTCGACGGCGTCGCCAAGAACATGGCCGACAAATTCTTCGCGAGTTTCGCCGAGGCGGCAGTCGCGCGGGCCGCCACTTCGGCAGGCGGCGTTGGCGCCCCGTCCCCCGCCGCCAAGCAAATGTCACCGCCAACAAGGAAGTCCTGGCTCAGGAGGTTATGGGAATGGTTCATGTCTCTATGACGGTAAATGGCCGGCAGGTCTCGGCCGAGGTCGACCCGAGAACGCTGCTCTCGCAGTTCCTGCGCGAGAATCTGCGCCTGACCGGCACGCATATCGGCTGCGACACCTCGCAGTGCGGCGCCTGCGTCGTCCATATCGACGGCGAGGCGGTCAAGTCCTGCACGACGCTGGCGGCGACCTGCGCCGGCGCGAATGTCACCACGATCGAAGGGCTGGCGCACAACGGCAAGCTTCATCCGATGCAGCAGGCCTTCCAGGACAACCACGGGCTCCAGTGCGGCTTCTGCACGCCGGGAATGATCATGGCGGCGATCGACCTGGTCAACCGCGAGGGCCCGAGCCTCGACGAGGCGGCGATCCGCCACGGGCTCGAGGGCAACATCTGCCGCTGCACCGGCTACCACAACATCGTCAAGTCGGTCGCCCAGGGGGCGCGCGAAATGGCCGCCGCGGCGACGCCGAAGGCCGCCGAGTAACCGCCCGTTTCAGCCGATTCCAAGGGAGAGAGACATCATGAGCGCGACAGGCATTGGCGCCTCCGTCAAACGCAAGGAAGACATCCGCTTCATCACCGGCAAGGGCCACTACGTCGACGACATCAATCGTCCGGGCCAGGCCTATGCCTGTTTTCGTGCGCTCGCCGCACGCGCACGCGACCATCGACAAGATCGACGCCTCCGCGGCGCTGAAGTCGCCGGGCGTCGTCGCGGTGCTGACCGGCGCCGACGCGGTCGCCGACAAGATCGGCGCGCACATTCGCCGGCTGGACGGTCACCTCGAAGGATGGTTCGCCGATGAAAGTCGGGCGCGTTTCCGGCGCTCGCGCATGGCAAGGCCTGCTACGTCGGCGACCCCGTCGCCGTCGTCATCGCCGACACTTATCGCCGAAGCGCGCGACGCGGCGGAAAAGTTCGTGGTCGAATACGGCGTTCTTCAGCCGGTCGTCGATCTGGCGAACGCCGCCAAGCCGGGCCAGCCGCAAATTCACGACTTTGCGCCCAACAACACCGTGTTCAACTGGCACGTCGGCGACAAGGCTTCGACCGATGCGGCCTTCGCCAGGGCCGCGCATGTGACGAAGCTCGATCTCGTCAACAATCGGACCATTCCCAACGCGATTGAGCCGCGCGCCGCGATCGGCGACTATGATTCGAGGGCACGGACGTCACCACGCTCTATACGACGAGCCAGAATCCGCATGTGGCGCGGGTCGTCCTGTCGGCCTTCCAGGGCGTCGCGCCGGAGAACAAGCTCCGCGTGATCGCGCCCGACGTCGGCGGCGGATTCGGCTCGAAGATTTTCATCTACAACGAGGAGACGGTCTGCGCCTGGGCGGCGAAGAAAATCGGCCGGCCGGTGAAATGGACGGCGGAGCGCACCGAATCCTTCCTGACCGACGCACACGGCCGCGACCATGTTACGCATGCCGAACTCGCGCTCGACGCGAACGGCAAGATCATCGGCCTGCGGGTGCACACGATCGCCAACCTCGGCGCCTATCCGTCGACCTTCTGGTCGTTGCGTGCCGACCTACCTCTATGGGCCCCTGCTTGTCGGGGCAGTACGACATCCCGGCCATCTATTGCGAGGTCGACGCGAGTCTACACGAACACCGTGTCCGTCGACGCCGTGCGCGGCGCCGGCCGCCCCGAAGCGACCTTCCTGGTTGAGCGCATTGTCGAAAAGGCGGCGCGCGAGACCGGACACGACCCGGCTGAGTTTCGGCGGCAGAATTTCGTCACGAAGTTCCCGCATCAGACCCCGGTCATCCTCTGACCTACGACGTCGGCGACTACGCCAAGGCGCTCGACAAGGCGCTGGAGCTGGCCGACTACAAGGGCGTCGGCGCGCGCAAGGCGGCCTCGGCGGCGAAGGGCAAGCTGCGCGGCGTCGGCTTTTCGGCATACATCGAGGCCTGCGGCCTCGCGCCGTCGCCAGTTGGTCGGTTCCCTCGGGCGGCGGCGGTCGGCCAGTGGGAGTCGGCCGAAGTTCGGGTCAATATGATCGGCACGGTCGAAGTCCTGACCGGCTCGCACAGCCACGGCCAGGGCCACGAGACAACCTTCGCCCAGCTTGTCTCGTCGCGGCTCGGCATCCCGATCGACAACGTCTCGATCGTCCATGGCGACACCGACAAGGTGCAGATGGGCATGGGCACCTACGGCTCCCGCTCCGGCGCAGTCGGCATGTCGGCGCTCTCTAAGGCGCTCGACAAGATCGAGGCCAAGGCGAAGAAGGTCGCCGGTCATGTGCTCGAAGCCTCCGAGCAGGACATCGAGTTCAAGGACGGCAAATTCACCGTCAAGGGCACCGACAAGTCGATCGACTTCGGCTCGGTGGCGCTGCAACGCCTATCACGGCGCACAAGTTCAACGGCCAGGAACTTGAGCCGGGGCTGAAGGAAAGCGCGTTCTGGGATCCCGACCAACTTCACCTTCCCGGCCGGCGTCCACATCTGCGAAGCTCGAGATCGACCCGGAGACCGGCGTCGTGACGATCGACCGCTGGACCGCGGTCGACGACTTCGGCAAGCTCATCAATCCGATGATCGTCGAGGGCCAGGTCCATGGCGGCGTCGCGCACGGCATCGGCCAGGCGCTGATGGAGGCCGCGCGCCACGACAGCGACGGACAACTGCTGACGGCGAGCTATATGGACTATTGCATGCCGCGCGCCGGGGACCTGCCCTCGTTCACGGTCGATACGATCGAGACGCCCTGCCCGTCCAACCCGCTCGGCATCAAGGGCTGCGGGGAAGCCGGCGCGATCGCCTCGCCGCCCGCCGTCATCAACGCCATCACCGACGCGCTCGGCCACGAGGACATCGCCATGCCGGCGACCCCTCAGGTCGTCTGGCGCGCGGCGCAGAAGGCCGTGACCAAGCGCGCCGCGGAATGAAACGAGCCGGAGGCGGCTCGCGCCGCCTCCCCGATCCCCCTTTCGGAGATTCTCGCAATGTATGCTTTTGATTATCATCGCCCGCACACCCTCTCGGGCGCGCTTGCCGACCTCGAAAAGGCAGGACGCCAAGGCGCTCGCCGGCGGAATGACCCTCCTTCCGACGATGAAGCAGCGCCTCGCGGCGCCCTCCGCCCTCATCGAGCTCAAGGACGTGCCGGAGCTTTCCGGTCTTTCCCGCGAGGGCGACACGCTCGTCGTCGGCGCCATGACCCGGCACGTCGAGGTCGCCCGCAGCCCGGTCGTCCAGGCCGCCATCCCCGCGCTCGCAAAACTCGCCGCCGGCATCGGCGACCCGCATGTCCGCAATCGCGGCACACTCGGCGGCTCGCTCGCCAACAACGATCCGGCCGCCGACTATCCCGCCGCCGTTCTTGCGCTCGGCGCGACAGTCGTCACCAGCAAGCGCCGCCTCGCCGCCGACGACTATTTCACCGGGTTGTTCGAGACCGCGCTCGAGCCCGGCGAGCTCATCACGAGCGTGATCTTCCCGATCCCGCAGAAGGCGGCCTACATGAAGTTCGCCAATCCGGCGTCGCGCTACGCGCTGGTTGGCGTCTTCGTCGCCAAAACCGCGGGCGGCGTCCGCGTCGCGGTCACGGGCGCGGGCGCGCACGGCGTCTTCCGCCCGCAGGCCTTCGAAGCCGCCCTGAACGCCAACTTCTCCGCTTCGGCCCTCGACGGCGTCTCGGTCCCGGCGAGCGGCCTCAACTCCGACCTCCACGCCGACGCCGACTACCGCGCCCATCTCATCGGCGTGATGGCGAAGCGCGCCGTCGCTGCGGCGGGCTGAGCGACCGCAGCATCGATCGGCATGGACCTGGCCGACGGACGCCCCGCACGGGCGCCCGTCGTGCTTGACTTGTGCCCGACCTACGGCGCTGTGCTAGGAAGACGCAGATCTTCGGAGTTCCGATGTCTCCCAAACCGCAGGCGGTTCCGGCCTCGATCGACGAAACGCTAAAGCTCTTGCGCGGCGCGTCCTATGTCGCCGACCGGTCGCTGGCGACCGTCCTGTTCCTTGCCCTCAGGCTCGGCCGCCCGTTGTTTCTCGAAGGCGAGGCCGGCGTCGGAAAGACGGAGATCGCCAAGGTCCTTGCCTCTGCCCTCGGCCGCAGGCTGATCCGCCTGCAATGTTACGAGGGCCTCGATGTCGCCACCGCCGTCTACGAATGGAACTATCCCGCGCAGATGATGGCGATCCGCCTGTCCGAGGCGGCGGGAGAGCACGACAAGGACCGCATCGAGCACGACATCTTCTCCGAGCGCTACCTCATCAAGCGGCCGCTGCTGCAGGCGATGGAGCCGAGCGTCAGCGGCGCGCCGGTTCTGCTGATCGACGAGATCGATCGGGCGGACGAAGCGTTCGAGGCGTACCTCCTGGAAATCCTGTCCGATTTCCAGGTGACGATTCCTGAAGTCGGCGTGGTCAAGGCGCCAGAACCGCCGATCGTCGTCATCACGTCGAACCGCACTCGCGAGATCCATGACGCGCTGAAGCGCCGTTGCCTCTATCATTGGGTTGGCTACCCCGACGCGGAGCGCGAGATGGCGATCGTGCGCGCCAAGGCGCCGCAGGCGCCGGAACGGCTGACGCATGAACTGGTCGCCTTCGTGCAGCGCCTGCGCAGTCAGGATCTGTTCAAGTCGCCAGGCGTCGCCGAGACCCTCGACTGGGCTGCGGCGCTGACCGAACTCGACGCGGTCGCGCTCGATCCGATTCAGGTGTCCGACACGCTCGGCGTGCTGCTCAAGTATCAGGACGACATCGCCAAGATCGAAGGCGCCAAGGCGCATGCGCTGATCGAGGAAACCCGCGCCGAACTTCGTCGCATGGAAGCCGGCTAACCCGCGAGCGGCCCTCATGACCTACGATTTCAAGCTGTCCTGCACTTTGCCGGCCTCGCCCGAGGCGGTGTACGACGCCTGGCTCGACAGCGCCTGCCACGGCGCCATGACGGGCGCGCCGGCCGCGATCGGCAGGCGCGTCGGCGAGCCGTACTCCGCCTGGGACGGCTACATCACCGGCAGAACGCTCGAACTCGTTCCCGGCAGACGCATCGTCCAGTCCTGGCGCACCAGCGAGTTCGGCGACGGCGACACGGATTCGACGGTGGCCGTCGACCTCGAACCGACCAAAACCGGAACGCGGCTGACGCTCAGCCACACCGGCGTCCCGGACGGCCAGACCGGTTACGAGAAGGGCGGCTGGCGGGATTTCTATTTCTCTCCGATGAAGGCTTATTTTGAACGCGAGAATTTGAGGGCGACTCGACCGAAGAAGGGCGCATGACCGTGAGTGCGCCAGAGGCGCCTCGCGGCCGGCCTTTCCCATGCAGGTCCTGGGCAGCGTGAGCGATCTGTCCGACCCGGCGCCGGAGAATGGCGGAGCGCTGTCGAAGAACATCGTCCATTTTGCGCGCGCGCTGCGCGAGGCCGGGGTTCCGCTCGGGCCAGGGGCCGTGCTGGATGCGCTCGCCGCGGTCGAGGCGGCTGGCTTCGGGACGCGGGAAGACTTTTACGCGACGCTGCACGCGGTGTTCGTCAAGAAGCACGAGCACAGCCTGCTGTTCGATCAGGCGTTCCAGATCTTCTGGAAGCGGAAGGGCCTCCTCGAAAAGCTTATCGCCATGATGTCCCCGCAGGCGCCGAGCCAGCGCAAACCCCCGCGGGCCGAGGCCGGCGCGACTCGCGTCGCCGACGCACTGTTCAAATCGGCGCCCGAGGAGCCGAAAGCCGCCCCTTCGCTCGATCTCGACGCCCGCTTCACCGTGTCGGAGAAAGAGGTCCTGCGGTCGAAGGACTTCGCCCAGATGAGCGCGGCCGAGATCGAGGAAGCCCGCAGGCTGATCAAGGCGCTCGTCATGCCCGACGACTCGCGTCGGACCCGGCGCTTTTCGCCGTCGTCACGGCGCGCCCGCGTCGACGCCCGGCGCAGCTTTCGCCGCTCTCTGCAGCCCGGCGGCGCGATTGATCTCGAATTTCGTCGCGCCATCGAGCGCCCGCCGGCGGTGGTGGCCCTCTGCGACATTTCGGGCTCGATGAGCGAATACACGCGCCTGTTCCTGCATTTCCTTCACGCCCTCGGGGAGACGCGCCGCGTCTCGACCTTCCTGTTCGGAACGCGGCTGACCAACGTCAGCCGCGCCATGCGCTCGCGCGATCCGGACGAAGCGCTCGCGCAATGCGCCGCGCTGGCCATCGACTGGTCGGGCGGCACGCGGATCGGCGAGGCGCTGACGCGGTTCAATCGCGACTGGTCGCGGCGCGTGCTGGGCCAGGGCGCCATCGCGCTCCTGCTCACCGACGGACTCGAGCGGGAGGGAGTCGAGCGCTTGGCCGCGGAGACGGAGCGTCTGCGCAGATCGAGCCGGCGGCTCATCTGGGTCAATCCGCTGCTGCGATTCGACGGATTTGCGGCCAAGGCGGAGGGCGTGCGCGCGATCATGCCGCATGTCGACTCGTTCCGGCCGATCCATAACCTCGCCAGCATGGCCGACCTCTGCAAGACGCTGTCCGGCGGCCCAGATCGCGTATCGACGGATCCGAAGGCTTGGCTTAGAGCGGGATGATTTCAGGCCGAACTCGAGTGCGGCGTCGGGTCTGACGACGGGAGCGGAGGTTCGATTCTATCCCCGCTCCCTTCGCCGTTCTCCCGTTCCGTCCTGTTCCGGCCCGGAACAGGCAGGGAATTCTCCTGTTATTTTTCCAATTCGTGGATGCTCAAATTATCAAGAACTTGTTGCAACCTTCTGGAAAGCCACTTTTTATGGCCGAGCCGAGTGAGAAGAGCGCGCGGCGCCCGCCGGTTTTCTCCCTGTTAGCGGGGAGAAACAGGGAGAACTCGCCGATCAGGGAGCGCGTCGGCCGTCGAGAACCGAGCCTCACGCGAGTTGACCCGATCTCGGTCTGGCGGCGCGGACGCCGCCGGGCTTCGCGCGGGCGGGCTTGCGTCGCGGCCCGGACGCGACCATTTTTGCCGAAGCCGGGCATGAGAGGGGCGAAGGAGCGCGCATGAGCGAGGGAAGCGTCGAGACCGTACAGGGAAGATCAGCGACCATCCGTTTCGACGGGCGCCTCTGCATTCATGCGCGGCGATGCGTGCTCGGCGAGCCGGCGGTCTTCAAGGCGAATGTCGAGGGGCCCTGGATTGATCCGGACGCCGCCGACCTTGAGGCGTTGATGCGGGTCGCGATCAACTGCCCGTCGGGGGCGATCCACGTCGCGCGCCACGACGGCGCCGAGGAGCCCGCTCCGAGAGTCAACACGATCACGGTGAGGGAAAATGGTCCGCTCGCCATTCATGCCGAGATCGAACTCAACGGCGAGCGCATTGGAAACCGGGCGACCCTGTGTCGTTGCGGACACTCGAACAACAAGCCCTATTGCGACGGGTCGCATGTCGCGGCGGGATTCTCGGCTACCGGGGAGCCTCCGGGCGCGACGAGCGCCCCGCTCGCAAAGCGGGACGGCGTCGTGGCGATCACGCCCTACTCGAACGGCCCGCTCGGCCTCGCCGGCCCGGTTGAGGTCGTCACGGGCACGGGCCGGACGATCGACCGAATGGAAAAAACCGCGCTCTGCCGATGCGGCCACTCAGGGCGGAAGCCGTTTTGCGACGGGAGCCATGCGCGGTTCGGATTCACCGCTCCATGATGGGGCAAGACGCGAAAGGGCGCTCTTGACATGCTGACGCGGGATGAGGACGTCCTGGCCACGGCGCAGGCGTGGCGTGAGTCCGGACGGGCGGTCGCGATCGCGACCGTCGTCGAGACCTGGGGATCGGCGCCGCGCCCCGTCGGCTCGCATCTCGTTATCGACAGCGACGGCGCCTTCCTTGGGTCGGTCTCCGGCGGCTGCGTCGAAGGCGCCGTGGTCGAGGAGGCCGCAGAGGTGATCGCGAGCGGCGAACCGCGCATGCTCGAGTTCGGCGTGGCCGACGAGACGGCCTGGAGGGTCGGGCTTTCCTGCGGCGGCCGGATCAGGGTCTATGTCGAGAAGCTGAACTGATGCGGCTGGCTGTCCTGCAGGCGATGAACGCAGCGCGCCGCGGCCGGCGCGCCGGAGTCATGGTCACGCGTTTTCCCGACGGCGCACAGCGTTTCGTCGAGGCGGCGGACGTCGGCGGAGACCCGCTCGCCGAGGAACTGGGATCCGCCCTGCGCATGGGGAAAAGCGGTCTCGTCACGGTCGGGGGCGTCGACCACTTCCTGACCGTCCAGGCCCCTTCGGCTCGCCTGACCCTCATCGGCGCTGTCCACATTTCGCAGGCGCTCGCGCCGATGGCCCGAATTGCCGGGCTCGACGTGACGATCATCGATCCGCGCACCGCCTTCGCCAGCCCCGAAAGGTTCCCGGATACGCCCGTCATCCCGCAATGGCCGGACGAGCCGCTCGAGGCCGAGCCGCCCGACCGCTACACCGCGCTATGCCTGCTGACGCACGATCCGAAGATCGACGACCCCGCCCTGAAAATCGCGCTCCGAAGTGAATGTTTCTATATCGGAGCGCTCGGATCGAAGAAGACCCACGCCAAGCGGCTCGAGCGGATGCGCGCGGAGGGTTTCGACGAAGCGGCGCTGGCGCGCATCCATGCGCCGATCGGCCTCGACATCGGAGCCGTCAGTCCTGCCGAAATCGCGGTTTCGATCATCGGCGAGATCGTGGCCGCGCTGCGCAGGAAGCCGCTGCGCTCGGAAAGCCCCGCAAGATGAAATTCGGCCCGGTGTCCGTCGACGAGGCCGACGGCGTTATCCTCGCCCACGCGGTGCGGACCGACGGGATCGCCCTCAAGAAGGGCGACCTTGTGACGCCCGAGCGCCGGCGCATGCTTGCGCAGGCGGGCGTGAAGCGGGTCATCGCAGCGCGTCTCGAGGGCGGCGACGTGGGCGAGAACGACGCCGCCCGGCGGCTGGCGAAGCGCTTGGCGGGGGCGCATGTGCGCTGCGCGGCGCCGTTTACCGGTCGGGTCAACCTGTTCGCCGAGGCGGCGGGGCTCGCCATCATCGACGCGGCCGCGATTGATCGGCTCAATGCGGTCGACGAGGCAATCACCGTCGCCACCTTGCCTGAGCACCGGGCGGTCGAGGACGGCGACATGGTGGCGACCGTCAAGATCATACCGTTCGCCACGTCCGACGGGACGCTCGATGCTGCGCTCGCCGCCCTTGGCGACGCGTCCGGCGTAACGGTCGCGCCTTTCCGGCCGTTGCGGGTCGCCGTCGTCTCCACCGTTCTGCCGGGCCTCAAGGAAAGCGTTGTCGCAAAGACCCTGCGAGCGCTCGAGGCTCGTCTCGCCCCGACCGGCGCCCATATCGTCGCCCATGAGACGACGCCCCATGAAATCGACCCGCTCGTCGCAGCGCTCGCCCGACTCGCGCAGGCCGCCGACCTCGTCATTGTCTTCGGCGCCTCGGCGATCACGGACCGGAGGGACGTCATCCCGGCGGCCATCGAGGCATTCGGCGGGCGCATCGACCGGTTCGGCATGCCGGTCGATCCAGGCAATCTCCTTCTACTCGCAGCGCGGGGAGACTTGCCGATCATCGGCGCGCCCGGGTGCGCGCGATCGCCGAAGGAAAACGGTTTCGACTGGGTCCTGCAGCGCCTCATTGCCGGGGCGCCGATTTCCGGCGCCGATATCCGCGCCATGGGCGTCGGCGGGCTTCTGACCGAGATCGCCTCGCGGCCGCAGCCGCGCGAGCCCCATGGCTAGGATCGCCGCAGTCGTGCTCGCTGCAGGCCGCTCTTCGCGCTTTCTTGCTGCGGGCGGCGCCGAAGAGACGAAACTCATCGCGGACCTCGACGGCAAGCCGATCGTCGGCCGCGTCGTGGAGGCAGCGCTTGCGTCGCGCGCCCGGCCCGTCATCGTTGTGGTCGGCCACGCCAGCAGCGCGGTGGAGGCCGCCCTCGCCGGCTCGCCCGTGACGGTCGCCTTCAATCCGGACTTCGGGACCGGAATGGCCTCCTCGCTGAGGATTGGCCTCGCCTCGGCGCCGGCCGACGCCGACGGCGCCGTCGTTCTGCTCGGCGACATGCCGAAAGTGGCCCCCGGGCTCATCGACGGCCTGATCACCACATTTGAGGCGCGGCCGACGGTTCGCGCGGTCGCGCCAATCCGAGACGGGCGCCGGGGCAATCCGGTTCTCATCGCCCGCCCGCTCTTCGAACAGGCGATGCAGCTCGGCGGCGACGAGGGGGCGCGACGCCTCCTGGCCGCTCTCTCCCTGCGCGATGTCGCTGAGATCGCTTCCGCGTCAGATGTGTCCTTCGACGTCGACACGCCGGATGACCTTGCGTTGGCTCGAGAGAAGAAAAGCGAAGCGTCAGTCCAGACCTGATTGACATTCCGCTCTTGATACAATCTATTGATTGTGCTTTTTGCATTGTCGCTTCCACTTGAGTGAGGACCATGGCGAATCATCGCCTGCTGGCGATCGCCTTCACGATCGGGCTAGTTGGCGCCATCGGTGCAGTTGAGGGCGCACGCGCCCAACAATCGATCGGGTCGACGGCGGTGGTCCAGAATCAGGTCAGCCGGGAACTGGCCGGCGCCTCCGGGCCGTTGGCGGTCGGCGATTCCGTTTATCGCAACGAGGTCGTGAAGACCGGGGTCGATTCAACCGCCAAGCTGGTGTTTCTGGATTTCGACCAACCTCGCCGTCGGGCCGACGTCGCGCATCGTGCTCGATCGGTTCGTCTATGAAGGCGATCCCGGCGCCGAGAAGGTCGCCGTCGGGCTGGCGAAGGGCGTGTTTCGCTTTACGACCGGCAACCTCGACAAGAAGGCCTACACGATCACGACGCCGACGGCCGCGATCGGCGTCCGGGGCACGGTGCTCGACATTTCGGTGCGCAGTGCGGACACGCGGGTGACACTGGTCGAGGGTCTCGCGCTCGTCTGTCCGCGCAAAGCGATCGGCTTCGACCAACAGGCGCGCAACTGCGCCGCGGCGTTCGGCGGAAAAGGGAACGGACGCTGCGACTGCGCTGTGCTCGACCATCCCGGACAGACGGCAACGGCGAGAAAGGTCGGCGGAAGGACCCAGGCCAGCCTGACCTCGACGCCGGTCAATTTCGCATCGCTCTGCGGCGGCGACTCGTCGCTCTGTTCGGGCGACAGCTACGCCTCTTCGGGCGGCGCGTCGGGAGGCGTTTTGTGCGGACGATAGTCAAGTCGGCGAGACGCAGAGTTAGGGAGTAGTCCATGCGACGATCCATGCAATTGACCGCCTGCATGATGGCGGGAGCGGTCATGCTGCTCGGGTTTCCCGCGAAGGCGGACGTCACTCTGCTGTCGCTTGACAATCCGGCGGCGCAGACCGGAGTTCTCTATGATTTTGATTTTTCCGCGACCACGGCGACAACGACAATCTCGTTCGCGGGTTATCAGCATCCCGCCGTCGAGTTCGTGTATGCGATCAGCGTAACGGGGAAGAACGGGGGGGCGAACCTGTTGGGGAACACATGGTCGTATGAGCCGGCCCCGTCCGGAGGCGGAGCCAAGGTCTTGGCGAGTGGTGCTGCGCTGGAGTTCTATGGCGTTTTCAATAACGAGTATGACACATTCTCCCAGGACTTTAAATCGACGCCCGGCGATGATTACGTACTGAAGTTCAGCTTCACCAGTATCTCCGGCCTGATGTCCACCGTCGCAACCAGCCTCGCTGCTCCGGCACCTAATACAGGCGCGCTTCTGGTGACGACCTCCGGACTCGGCCTCCCCCCTGTTCCAGAGCCGTCCACTTGGGCCATGATGCTGATCGGCTTGGCGGGGCTTGGCCTCGTCGGGCATCGCCGGCGAGCGAAGCTCGATCGCGGTTATCCTTGAACTGCGGGTTTCCGATGACTGTCTGTCGCGGGGTCCGGCGACCGGGGGCCTGGCACTCGATCCCAGGCTTCACCGTTGCGTCCCGCTCGGTTCCGGCCGGCCGATTGGCATGGCCCGATGCCGGGTGCGCGGTTCACTTGCCAGCCCACATTTCCCATGTCGAGATGTTTCGGAATGCGCATGCGTTCTGACTGCTTTGCTGAAACGGACTGTTCGCGGTTCCTCCCAGACCGGCGCGGCGCCGACGACGGTCAATTCGACCTCGCCTTGCTCTCGCGACGCACGCGCCGGCGCGCTGTTGGGAGTGCGGGCCAATCGGCAGGAAAAAGCGCAGGCAGTCGCCTAGCCTTGCTTCTCGCCCTGGCCAGCCTTGCAACGCTTACTTCTGCGGGCGCCTTCGCCACCTGCACGAACAAGGTTCCAGGCAATGGCACGCAAGACAATCCCGGCGTCAACGTCGTCGCCTTCTCGCCGGATGCGTGCGACGTTTCCGGCGCCTACAAGGGAGGGTCGAGTATTGCGCTATGGGCGCAAGGGACTGGCGCCAGCATAATTTGGCAAAATGACCCATCTTTCCCGATCCTGGCTGATATATCAACGACCGCTGTCGGAACCGCCGGGTCGCCTGCACCCGCGGTGCGGGCGGATGGGGGAGGCTCCGTCACCCTCCAATCCAACTTGCCTGGGGCCTTCTTTTTAGCGACAGTGACGACTTCGAAAGATTACTCTCCCGGCCTTTACGTCACCGGTGGTGGTTCGAGCGTCGCGGCGACGGACATCGAGGTTACCACCGGCGACACCAGTACGGGCGCGACAGGGACCAACTCCTTTGGGCTTTGGGCCGTTAATGGAGGAAGCGCCAATTTTACGGGGGGCTTGATCGCCACCTACGGGAAAAACGCCGCAGCCGCGCTCGCAAGCGGCGCCGGCTCCGTTACGCTAAACGGAACCACCGTCCTTACGTTCAACGACAACTCGCCGGGCCTCGCGGTGAGCGGCAAGGGCGCCTCGCTGGCAGCGACCAACGTCGTCGTCAAGACCAACGGCGGCCAAGCGTTCGGCGTCAACAACGGCTACGGCGCCGGCTTCTCGCCCGGCGGCGCGTTGAGCCTGACAGGCGCGCAAATCTTCACGAACGGCCAGGACGCCTACGCAGTCGTCGTCGGCGGCGCCGGCTCGGTAACGACTCTCGCCGGCGGAAACGCCATGACCACCACTGGCGACGGGGCGATCGCGCTGTACGCCGCAAATCGGGGCGTTGTCACCGTGACGGGACCGGTCACGGTCACCACGTCCGGGGGCGTCTATACGACCACGCTCGGTCCCGTCGGCGCCTTCGGCGTCGACGCCGACGGCGGTTCGCAAGTCAACCTCGACAAGGTGATCGTCAAGACGTCTGGCGCCGGCGCGACCGGGCTCTTCGCCGCCAGCGGAGGCACAATTTCGACGACCAATGCGGCGAGTTCGGTCGCGACCACAGGGGACAACGCCGGCGGCCTCTACGCGACCGGCAAAGGGTCGCGTATCGACGCCCCGAACGGCATGGCGGTTACGACCAAGGGATTGAACGCGTTCGGCGCAGAGGTCGATTCCGGCGGCGTGCTGACCCTCGGCGGCGGCTCGATCTTGACCCAGGGCCCCGGGGCGCACGCCCTTTTTGCGTCAGGCTCCGGCTCGCAGGCCAATCTCGGCGGCGCGGAGTCCCTCTCGACTCTCGGCAACGGGGCGATCGGGCTCTATGCCGCGAATGGGGGCGTCGTCATGGCGACGGGGCCGGTTACGGTCAAGACGAGCGGCGGGGTCCTTTCGACCACGCTCGGCCCGGTCGGCGCTTTCGGCGTCGATGCCGACGGCCGGGGTTCTCAAGTCAACCTCGCGGCGGCGACCATTACGACATCGGGCGCCGGCGCGATCGGGCTCTTGGCCAGCGATGTTGCGTCGAGCGGCGCCGCCGGATCGATCACGGCGACCGGGAAACTCAACATCACGACTGCGAACGGGGCGGCTGCCATCGTGCTACAGGGGAACGGCGGCTCGATCGTTGCGACTGGCGGGGGGTCCATCGTTTCGGCGGGCGACGCGATCGAATTCCTCGGCGGAAACAGTCAGATTGCGACCTTCGACAATTTCTCCATCGCCAACCAGACCGGCGATCTGATCTTCGCCGATCCGTCTACCGCCACGGTCAATTTCTATAGCACCGTCGCCAACGCCGGAAGCGCCGCCCTGCTCAACGCCGTCGGCGGCAGTTCCGTCACGCTGAACGCAAACGCCTCGATGCTGACCGGATCGGTCCAGACGGACGCTGCTTCGAGCACGGCGGTCAATCTCACGAGCGGATCGACGTGGACGATGACTGGGTCGTCGACCGTGTCGTCACTCGCCAGCACGAACAGCGTCGTCGTCTTCGCGCCCCCCGGCTCGGGCGGCGGATTCAAGACCCTGACGCTGGGCAACTACACGGGCTCAAACGCAAATATCGCAATGAACGCGGCGCTCGGCGTCGGCTCAGGCGATCAGATCGTCATCAACGGCGGCAAAGCGACCGGCCAGACGCTGCTCACCATAAACAATACCGGCGGATCCGGGGCGACCGTCCCGCTCATCGTGACGACCAACGGTGGAACGACCAATTCGAACGCCTTCGCCCTCGCCGGCGCCAACACGCTGGTCGTCGGCAATTATTCCTACAGGCTCGAGTATCAACAGTCTAATCAGGACTGGCTGCTCGTCCCGACGGTGCTCCCGCCGCAGAGCGACATGGCTAATTCGGTCACCAACGTCGCTAGGAGCATCCAGCAGCAGATCATCACCGGAAGAGTGCTTCAGTCGATCCTTCTCGGCGCGACCGAACAGGTCAATTGCTCCAACTGCAGTTCCGGCTTCGGTTCGATCGGGTCCTACGCGATCGGCGCCCACGGGCGGCGGAGCCTGACCGACGAACTGACCGTGATGGGGGGCTTTTCCTACGACGAATACTCGGCGTCCGGCATAACCGTGACAAACGCGCCGACCTTCGCAGGCTCGCTGATCTATGATCCCGTGAATTTCGGCCGCAGCCGTCCGTTCGTCGAAATCGGCGGCGGCGTGGTTCCCTTCGAACAGGTCAAATACTCCCGCTCCTACCAGAACGGCCTGACGCCCGCGGTCGGCGAGGGGCAAGGCCTGGACAGAAGTCTCGGCCTGTTCGGTCGCGTCGGATGGGTCGACCGGTTCTCGCCGATCGATGAAGCCGCCGTCTATACCGACATCAGCCGGAGCTGGCTCAGCGCCGGCGGCTACACCGAAACCTCGACGGCCGTCAATCCGTTTCCGGCTACGGTGAAGAGCGGAATCGACAGCCTTAACGTCGCTCGTCTCGGCGGGCAGTACACCCACCTCCTGAACGGGCAGTTCGAGGTGAACGTCAGCGCCGCGGCGGCCTACGGTTTTGGCGCCGGCATCGGATCCCAGTGGAACATCTACGGCTATGGCCCGGTCGCGCCCTATCCGATCGCAAATTCGGCCTGGTGCGAGTGGGGAGCACGCATCGGCTATCGCCTCGCCAATCGCATGGTCGTCGACGCCTTTGCGATCGGAACCGTCGGCGGCGCGGTCGGAACGACCTTCCACGGCGGCGTCGGTTTGCGATACCTGTTCTGAAGGCTGTCGGGGTCGGAACCGCGGTTATTTCTCGTCGAGCGCAATCATCGGCGCCCAGCTCTCGGGCAGCTCCTGCTCGGCGAGCGAGGCGAAACGCTTCTGATAGTAATTGTACAGCCCTCTGACCTCGACGGGGGCGATCTGCCCGGCGTCGGCCGCCATTTGTCTCGCGGCGAGGAAGTTTCGCGCCCTGTAGGCCTTCAGAATGTCGTCGTGCAGCGCGAGAAGATGCTGGAACTCGCCGCTCTGCGCGGTGACCTGGTCGCCCGCCAGGGCGAAGAGCGCAACCGATCGGGTCTTGTTCTTCAGCTTGACGTGATCGATCTCGAGCCAGGCAAATTCCGGCGCCTCGTCTCGAGTGGCGGCGCTGGCGACGACGTCGACGCCGAACTGCTTGGACGACCCCTCGAGGCGTGAAGCGATGTTGACCTCGTCGCCGAGCGCCGAATAGTCGAATCGCTGGGCGGACCCCATATTGCCGACGCTGCATTTGCCGGTGTTGAGGCCGATGCCGAACCTGACCGGATGGAAGGAACGTCCTGCCTTCTCGGCCTGCTCCTTCCATCCGACGTTCAGGCGAACCAGGGTCCTGCGCATCTCGAGCGCGGCCCGGGCTCCGTGGATTCCATGGGCCGGATCGTCGAGCGGCGCATTCCAGAACGCCATGATGGCGTCGCCCATGTATTTGTCGACAGTGCCCTCCTCCTTGAGGATGATATCGGTCAATGGCGACAGGTACTCGTTGAGGAAGGTGGAGAGCTCGACTGCGGTGAACCCTTCGGACAGCGTGGTGAACGAACGGATGTCGCAGAACATCAGCGTCAGCTCGCGCTCCTGTCCGCCGAGCTGGAGTTGCTCCGGGTGCTCGGCGAGGCGGGCAACGACAGCGGGCGACACGTACCGGCCGAAGGCCGACCAAATCTCGCTCACCTGCTGGCGCTTCTGACCGTAGAGCTGCCCGACGGCGGCGAGGAAGACAAAGCCCGCCGACAGGCTCGGCGGCAACGGATCGATGAGAACGCCGTGTCTCGTGAACGCGAACCAGCTGACATACGCCATGGCCGCCATGGCGGCCATGGCGAGCACGGCCGTCCAGGAGATGGGAACGAACGGAAGCAGCGCGGCGAGCGCCAGGGAAAGCGCGGCGCCGGCGACCAGTTCCGCCCCCGGCGCCCAGTCCGGCCTCTCCAAAGTCACGCCCGAAAGAATCTGCTCGATGAGCTGAGCGTGCGCTTCCACCCCGGGCGTCGAGGGATTGAGCGGGGTCGCAACGATGTCGCCAAGCATCGTAGCGCTTGAGCCGACGAACACGAGCTTGCCTGCAAGATCGGCAAGGTCGGCGTCCGGCTGGAGGACTTTCCATGCGGGGATCGAACGACGCGGGTCCGACCCGGCGAACCACACCCGCAACTCGCCGTCGGCCTGCACCGGAATGGTCACGTCGCCGTCCTTGATCGCGTCGAGGACCTGGCTCTTGCCAGCCGTGTTCCCGTAGGCGGTCGTCGATTTCACGAGGTATCCGGTCGCGCCCTGGGCGACCCGCAGCGTCTCCAACGCCAGGCTTGGCTGGATCTGGCCATTGAGGTCGAGCACGAGAGGAACCCGGCGGACGACCCGGTCGCTGTCCGGCAGCCAGTTCAGAAAGCCGAGGCCGCTCGCGACCGCCGCCAGGGCGGGGATCGGGACAAGCACTCCTTTGAACTGGTTGATGAATGAGTTGGGCGAGTCCCCGATGAAGGAAAAGCCCGCCTTGGTTGTCAGGCTCGCCTGCGCCCCGTCATGGGTCGGGGTGAGGAATTCTCCGAGCACCACCGGACGGTCGGCGATCGCGTGCGCGAACGCCACATCGCCGTCGGCGCGGTCCTCGCAGCGCTCGGCGTCGTCGGCGCGATGGACCGCGCCGCGGTCGCAGGCCTTCGCGTTGTCGGTCGGTCGATCCTGTTCGGAAAACATGACGTCGAAGCCGATCGCTGCGGCGTTCGCCTTCGCCAGCTTGTCGACGAGCTCCGCCATCGTCTGGCGCGACCACGGCCATCGGCCGAGGAGGTGGATCAACTCGTCGTCGATGTCGATGATCCGGACGGGCTGATCAAAAGTGTACGGTCTCGGATACCAGCGCTGATACTGGTCGAAGACCAGATTTTCCAGGTTGACGCTGAACGGCGCGAACAGCGTCGCGAGACCCAGCGTCAGGGCGAAGGCGCCGAGGACGACGAGAAAATACGACCGCCACTTCCGCGAACTGCGCCAAACCTGTTTCGACCAGAGCTTCATCGGATCGGCGACCGTAATCGAACCTTGCCGGAATTCACCGGGCTCTCGCCCGATCGACGGGATCGTAGCCGAACGACCGACAACGTCAATGAAGCGCGCGGCAGACCTGGAATTAGATCAGCCGCAAACTCCTGAGCGAAGCGTGTCCGTCCCGGCCGACAATGATGTGATCGTGCACCGTCACTCCGAGCGGCTTCGCGATCGCCATGATGTCACGGGTCATCGCGACGTCCTGCGTCGAGGGCGACGGATCGCCGGAAGGGTGGTTATGGACGAGCACGATCGCCGTCGCCGACAGTTCGAGCGCGCGGCGGACCACCTCGCGCGGATAGACGGGCGTGTGATCGACGGTCCCGGCGCCCTGCACCTCGTCCTTGATCAGGCCGTTCTTCTTGTCGAGGAACAGGATGCGAAAGATCTCGCGGTTCTCGAACGCCATCGACGTGCGGCAATAGTCGATGACCTCGGTCCAGGAGCCCATGGGCAGGCGCTTCTTCACCGCGCCCCTGGCGAACCGCTGCGCAGCGGCCTCGACGATCTTGCAGGCCGCGATCGCGCCGTCGGTCATGCCGTCGACTTCCTTCAGCCGTTGCGGCTCCGCCGCGATCGCCTCGGCGAACGAGCCGAAACGGTCGATCAGCGTCTTGGCGAGCGGCTTGACGTCGATCCGGGGTATGGCGAACAGAACCATTTCGAGGATTTCGTAATCCGCCAGCGCCGCCGGACCCGCCTCCATGAGGCGCTTTCTGAGCCGGTCGCGGTGACCGTGATAATGCTTGGCGTCGTCCTCGTCGTCCTTGGCCGCGGGATGAGCGGAAGGCCCGCCCCATCCGGGCGCCAGGCCCGCAACGCCGGCTTCGCCGAGCTGGGCGCGCCGCCGCCCGCGGCGCGCCCGATCTTGCCCGCCCGCAGTCTCGCCGGCGTCGGCCGTCATCGGATCGGCGCGCGGTCCGCGCCGGTCGGCGAAAGGGTGAAGATCTCGCAGCCGGTCTCGGTCACGCCGACCGTGTGCTCGAACTGGGCCGACAGCGACCGGTCGCGCGTCACCGCCGTCCAGCCGTCCGACAGGATCTTCACCCCGTAGCCGCCGAGATTGATCATCGGCTCGACGGTGAAGAGCATGCCCGGCCGCAGCGGCGCGCCCTCGCCCTTTCGCCCGACATGCAGGATGTTCGGCTCGTCGTGGAAGAGCCGGCCGAGCCCGTGGCCGCAGAAGTCGCGCACCACCGAGCAGCGCTCGCTTTCGGCGTAGGACTGGATGGCGAAGCCGATGTCGCCGGTGGTCCCGCCGGGCCTGACCGCCGCGATGCCGCGCATCATCGCTTCGTACGTGACGTCGATCAGCCGCTGCGCCCGGCGGGGCGGCTCGCCAGCCGCGAACATCCGGCTCGCGTCGCCGTGCCAGCCGTCGACGATGAAGGTCACGTCAATGTTGAGGATGTCGCCGTCCCGCAAGGGCTTCTCGTCCGGGATGCCGTGACACACGACATGGTTGATCGAGGTGCAGATCGACTTGCGGTAGCCCCGGTAGTTGAGCGGGGCCGGATAGGCGCCGTGGTCGCGGGCGAATTCGAACACGAACCGGTCGAGGCTCGCCGTCGTGATCCCCGGTTTGACGAGCGGGCCGATCCGGTCGAGCGCCTCGGCGACCAGCGCGCCGGCCTTGCGCATGCCCTCGAAATCTTCCGGTCCGTGCAGGCGGATCTGTCCGCTGCGGCGCGTCGCCGCCTCCGCCGCGGGCACGAATGTCGTCGATGTGGTCACCAGGGTTCCTTTGCCGCTCGCCGCCCCGTCGAATACCACATATGCTTTCGTTGGCGCGGAAGACAAGCCGCGCGAGGCGCTTTTCACCGGGCCGAGGCCGCGCTGCCGGCTGGCCCAAGTGACCCGAGGGAGATTGAGGCATGAGCGGACCGACCAGCGTCACCGCAGCCGTCCTGGTCATCGGCGACGAGATCCTGTCCGGCCGCACCAAGGACCGCAACATCGGCTATATCGCCGAATACCTCGGAAAGATCGGCGTCGATGTGCGCGAGGCGCGCGTGGTGCCGGATGTCGAGGACGAGATCGTCGCCGCGCTCGACGCGCTGCGGGCGCGCTACGACTACGTGATCACCACCGGCGGGATCGGGCCGACCCACGACGACATCACCGCCGACGCCGTCGCCCGCGCCTTCGGCGTCGGAATCGCCGAGGACCCGCGCATCATCGCCATGATGCTGAAGCGCTATCCCATGGGCGACCTCAATCCGGCGCGGCGGCGGATGGCGCGCGTTCCGGACGGGGCCGAGCTGGTCGACAATCTGGTTTCGAGCGCGCCCGGCTTCCGCATCGGCAACGTGTTCGTGCTGGCCGGCGTGCCGATGGTGATGCAGGCGATGCTCGATGTCGCGGTCAAGTCGATGAAGACCGGGGCGACCATGCTGGTCGAGACGATCGAGGCCGGCGCCGTCCCCGAGGGGCGCTACGGCGATCCGCTCGGCGCGATCGCCGCGGCGCATCCGGCCGTCTCGATCGGCTCCTATCCGTCGTTCAAGGACGGCCGGTTCGATAACCAGATCGTCGTCCGCGGCAAGGAGGCGGAGGCGGTCGCGGCGGCCCGTGAGGCGATCGAAGCGATGCTGGCCCCGATGCGGAGCGACGGCAGGCCGCTCTGAACGCGGGCCCGATTCGAGCGATTCCAATGCGTTGCGGCGCCATTTGCGGGCCGATGCCCCTCTCGGGCTCCCGATCCGGGCGACCGGACGCCCCGTCCAACGCTGTCATTCCCGCGCAAGCGGGAATCCAGCGCCGCCGCTTCTCCCGTCGGACATTCCGCGCCGAGCGCTTTGAACGCGGGCGCATTTCGAGCAATTCCAATGCGTTGCGGCGCCATTTGCGCGCCGATGTCCCTCTCGGGCCCCCGATCCGGGCGACCGGACGCGCCGTCCAACGCACTCGTTCCCGCGCAAAGCGGAACTCCAGCGCCGCCGCCTCCCCCGTCGGACATTCAGCGCCCGACGTCTCTGGATGCGCGCTTTCGGGGGCATGACAGGGATCGAACGGCTCGGGAGAGACGAGAGAGCCATGCCGGCCCGCACTCCGGGTTTGGTCGCCGGAAAATGGGCAAAGAGCATCAAAGCCTCGTCCTTGCATGCGCCTTGGCCTTCCGGACCGGGCAAGCCCGGCCCTCGGCGCCGCCGGTCGCCGATCGCCTGTTCCCGCCAGTATACGTTCGTCTTTTTGTTCTCGTCAAGCCCAAGGATCGTTCGGTAGTGGGCCAGTTAGAATGTGGCAGCCATTCAACAATCTTGGGCCGTAGCTATGGATCAGTTTGAATGAGGCAGACGGAGGATTTAACGGCGACATTTTTCGCGTAGAGAATCAGATGGCTGACATTGATTTGCGGGCGCTCCATGTGTCGGATGTCGTGCTCCACTTTGGTGGCCGTCCGAACGAAGTTGATGCTTTCACATTTTCAAATTGCCTAATCGAATTAGCCGAGGCAATGAGGGCGATCAGCAACCAGATAAGCCCAGATTTCGCAATAGAAATAACGATTGAAGGTATTGGCCTTGGCAGTTTTAGAGCTAAGATCGCAACCAAACTTAAATCGATAGCAGGACTATTCAAATCAGAAATTAAGAACGTGGTGGTCGGCATACTAACGTCATATATATTTCTTGGATTGCACCCCGTATTCTCCGACAAACGTTATAGTTAACTATAACGAAGTAATCATCGAACACGGACCAGATCGCATTATTGTTCCAAGGAGAGACTGGGATTTAAAAAACAGCATCAGAAATTCTAAGGCGATAAAAAGCCATATTTCGACGGCTTTCGGGATTTTATCTGAAGATATTTCTGTAACCGATTTTGGAATTGCTGCGTCGATGGATGTGAGTGTCGCCCCAATTTTTTAAAAAAAAAAATTGGTTGGAATTATTGACCAAACAGGATTTCGAGAGATAGTTAAAAGTTATGGAAAAGAGGATGAGCAAATTGATGTCCCGTTTATAGATGAAATAACAAAGGTAACTGTATTAAAAATCGTTTTCGAGCGAGGATATAGAAAATGGCAATTCGTTTGGAATGGAATAAAAATTTCAGCCCCAATTGTGAGCGATGCATTTTTTGACAAGCTAGCATCGCACGAATATGAATTCGCGCAAGGAGATGTCCTAGATATTACGTTGCGAATACATCGGGCAAGGGATGAGTTTTCCGGCGCATTGATCAACTCGGCTTATGAGGTAATTGAGGTGCATGGGCTTGAGAAGATGCCTCGCCGGACATCATTCTTGCGCTCTCCCAAGCCTCAAGAACATTAACCATATCCGCCACTTCCCAAAGCCGATCAGTCACACCAGCGGCCATCGCGGGCGTGATCTTGAGCGTCTTATGGATGCGGACGAAATTGTAATAGAGGAAGTGAAGCTAGTGACGCCATCGCGTGGGCGTGGTTTTCCATCTTCTTTGAAAACGCATTCGTAAGCCGCGTCATTCGGCCCTCTGGCGTAGGCTCGCGGTCGCTCACACCTCGCCCGTCGCGATATCGACCATGCGTTTGGCCCATTGGTTCAGGTCGCGCGGGCGTTTGGGGGCGTTAGGCATGCTTGCCACCCTCGTGTTTTTCAATCCACGCGATCAAGTCCGTCTTGATCCACTCTCTGGCTTCGACTTCGCTCTTGAACCCGTCGATTCTGGTTTGTCTGCCTCCTGGCAGCGAGAGGCGAAGATACCATTCTCCATTCTTTTCTTCGAGAGGCTCGAAAGTTGGTTCAGGCGGGGCATGATCTTCCATGATCCCATTATGGGGACGGATAGCCAAACGTGCTAGGGCGAATTTCGCCTGCCTTATTCAAACTGGCCCACTACCGATCGTTCGCCGAATGCCGCCGGGCCGCGGATGGCTCGGCCGGGGCGATCCCTGGGAGCGCGGAGGCCCGCTTCCCGTTCCGCCCGGAAAGCTGTTGACTTCGCTGCGCTGCGCTCGCGCGACGCCGAACGGCTTGCTAGAAAGACGGCGCGCCTGATGATCGAAGGAGCCGCCCGATGACCGCCCGCAGCGAAAAGGCCTTCCCGGTCTCGTGGGACCAGTTCCACCGCGACGCCCGGGCGCTCGCCTGGCGGCTCGCCGCCTCGGGGCCGTTCGACGCGCTGGTGGCGATCACCCGGGGCGGCCTCGTGCCGGCGGCGATCGTGGCGCGCGAGCTCGACGTCCGGGTGATCGAGACGGTCAGCATCGTCTCCTATCACGACTACAAGCAGCAGGGCGGCCTCAAGGTCTTGAAGCCGATCGGTTCCGAGATCGCCAAGCTCGACCACGGCGCGCGGATTCTGGTCGTCGACGACCTCGTCGACACCGGCGCCACCGTCAAGGTGGTGCGCGAAATGCTGCCCAAGGCCCATTTTGCCACGGTCTACGCCAAGCCGCTCGGCCGGCCGCTGGTCGATACCTTCATCACCGAAGTGTCGCAGGACACCTGGATCTACTTCCCCTGGGACATGGGCCTGGCCTTCCAGCCGCCGATCGCCAAGGACGGGGCGTGAGGGGCGGAAAGCTCGGCGCTTGGCGCCGAGGATCGGGATCGCGCCGACAAGGTGGCGCAAGGCGTTGCCAGAATATGGTTAAGTTATCGACGCCCTAACGAAGCCCAAGCATAAGGGAGGCGAAAATGCCTAAGAAGTCGGATGAACTGTCGCAATCTGAAAAAATCGATGATTTGCGCAAGGACGTAAAGACGATATTTTCTCGACTGGATTCTCACAATGAATCCATTCGAAACATGACTTTGGAGCTTGAGACGATTGTTGGTCTTCTGAAAGAGGTCTCGGAGACGGTCAAGAAGCTGGAAAAACACAGGCACTGACGTCCGCAACCTCTTTGAAAAGCAATCCTGCTCGCTCCGCCAGGTCGGGTGCGTGGAGTTTTTGGCTCGCCTGCGCTGCCGCCTGCTCTTCGCCGCGACGTCAACGGCGCGCTGCTGCTGTGTCCCGCCAATCTTCGTCTTGAGGACGCCCACGGGAGGCAGCCCGTCGTTTGCCGGCCGCTGAGAGGTCAGGGCACAAAAAAGTCGGGCCGGAGCAAATACGCCAGCCCCGGCCCGGACTTTCAGAGGGACCGCGGCCGCCTTCGGTGAAGGCTTTTGGTCCGGGTAACCACTCTGACATGGCCATACTCGCACATCGCAGCCGGCGCGAATTGATCTGCATCAATCGCCGCCGAACTTTCGCCCTTGTTTCGGCTTCCAGATCCGGTTGGCATCCTCAATCCTCTTGTGCGCTGACGAACCTCAAGCCTTCGTCCTCGATCGACTTGATGATTTCCCGCACCATATTTTCGATTTTTGAGTGCCCTTCGGCCGATTCCGCCAGGTCGGGGAACAACCGCACCAAAGCCTTCCGGATGGCGGAGACCGCCGCATTTCTGTGCATGAGCGTCGCTCCTGCTTCCCGTTGAGCAAGGCATGGGACGATGGCGCGGCGCAGGCGATTGTCAATCCCCTCGAATTTCAAACTCAGACACGACCGACAAAACGAAGCGGTCGCCCTCGTGGCGGCTCGCAAAAAGACGGCCGGACGGAATGACCGAGACGGAATGACTCTGCCCGGTCGTCAGCCTATCCTGGCGGCGCGCCAACCGAACAAGGAGAGAGCCCATGCCGCTTCCTGTGGACCTAGCGCCTGGCGATCATGATCTCACGAAGCCTGTGGCGTCCTGGACGGCTCAGATTGTGTCCGCGACCTCTCCGACGGTCGAACTGGTCGCAGCATTGTTACCTCACCCCGATCCACCGGTCGTCCCCCCGGCGCAGGGGCAAACGGACACCACCTTGACCATCCGGATGGATCTCGAGGTCGCCATGAGCCTCTGCTCGCAGCTCGGCGAGTTGGGCCGCTCGGCCGGTTGGCTGGCGCAAGACAAAAGCGAAGGCGATGCTTGAGCGCATCGAGACGCATGTTGCGATGCCGTAGCGAGCTCGACGCGCGCGATCGAGACGGTGAGCGTCGTTTCCGCCGATCGGCCGATGGGGCGTCAGGGGCAATTCGGCAAACGTCATCGCGAGCGAAGCGAAGCGATCCAGGGGCCGCCGCAACATCCGTACGGAACCTGATCTCAAATCGGCGCGTCACGCCGCGCGCAGCGCCTTCCGCACCGCCTTCGGCGCGCGCTCGATGACCAGAAGATAGGCGCGCGTCGGCCCTTCCGGCTGCCGCTTTCCTTGCTCCCAATGACGCAGCGTGTTGACGCTGAATCCGAACTGGCCGGCAAACTCCTCCTGAGTCATGCCGAGCTTGGTTCGAATGGCGCGCATGTCGATCCGCGCCGGGACAGGCGCCTTGTAATCGCTTTCCTTCGCCTCGCCGCGCGCGTAGGCGACGGCTTCCTCCAGGCCGCGGCGGATGCTGTCGGCGACCTTGCTCATCTCTCCGTCCTTCCATAGGTCTCGGCCAAAAGCCTCGTCAGCCGCCAGAAATCGTTCCGGTCCTTCTCACTCAAGTCGGCCCGATCGTTCTCGGGGTAGGCCGTCAGGGCGTTTTCCCTCGCAAGTCGCGCCGCTGCTAGACTAAAGTATTATTTACGATCATACTCAATCATCGCGATGCGGGCGGACAGCCGCCAGGCCGCGGCCGTCGACTCTGCAACGACGGAATAACAACGAAATCAGTTTCATTGGGAGTGAATGAAATGGCGAAGTATATCTTACGCGGCCGCCTGTGCGGCACGCTTTGCGGCGACTGCCTCGAACCTCTCTCCAACGTCGCCGTCCGACTGTACAGGCTCCGGCCAAGCCAGGACGCGACCCGCCTCGCCGTCGCCGATCCGAAAACAACTTTGTCGGTTCTGAGCGACGAGGACACAAGGGCCAAGCAATCCTCGCTTCTCGGCGAGTTTCAAACCGATGCGAACGGCGCCTTCACCGCCTCTTTCAGTGAGCAGTACCAGGGCGAAGCCTTCGAGATCGATGTCTATTGCGGCACGGTCCCGCACGGGCCGCCGCACCCGTCGCATGGGCCGGTGCAGTTTTCGATCACCACCCTGCAGCCGCAATGGCGCCAGCGCGACGACGTCATGCTCGCCGGTTGGGACTATTGCCTGCCGGCCCGGTTCTGGTGCCTCATCCGCGCCCTGTTCGACGCCTGGGTGATCTGCGGCCACGTCACCGTCTGCGACAGCAAGGACCCGGTGGAGGGCGTCAAGGTCTTCGCCTTCGACCGCGACTGGCTCCAGGACGATCCGCTCGGCTTCGGCGTCACCGACGCCGCCGGTCATTTCCGCATCGACTACACGGGCGCGGACTTCCGCCGCGGCACGTTCATCAACATCGAATTGTTCGGCGGCCCGGACGTCTATTTCCGGATCGAGTCCGCGTCCGGCGATATCCTTCTGAACGAGCCGCCCAACACCGGCCGAAGCCCCGGCCGCGAGAACATCGGCCCGTGCTTCTGCATCGATCTCTGCGTCAAGACCCCTCCGGTTGTCCGGCATGCCTGGTTCACCCGCGTCGGCGACTTCAACATCAACAGCGACATCGACACCACGACCGGCCTCACCAACAGCGCCCAGCCGGCCGGCTTCCCCAACGCGCACGGCGGACCCGGATTCGGTTTCTGGGGCAGCCTGAAGCTGGTCGGCGACTGCCCGACCACCCACCCCGCCGGCGGCCAGCCGATGCGCTACCGCTTCCTATACCGCCCCGCCGGCAGCGCCGTCGCGAAGACGCCGATCACCGGCGCAGGCCTCGTCGATGCGGTGAAGGTCGGCACCCGGCCCGTGACGTGGAACTTCGGCAGCGGAGTCAGCACCTACCCGCAGGACGTCTATGTCGCCGGCTCCGGCGGCTATGTCGGGCCGATGCCCGCCCCGTTCCCGCCGCCGCCGCCCGGCCCGCCGCCAGGCTCCTGGGGATCGATGCCGCCGCTCATCCTGCAGCCCGACGCGCTGGGCTGGGTCACCATGCCGCCCGACGCCACCAATCAGGGATTCTCCGGCCCGCTGCTGCGGCTGCATTCCGAGGCAATCTCTCCGGGCGGAATTCCTCCGACCGTTGGCCCCGGCAATCCGGTCGCCGGCGCCAGCCAGGAGAGCGGCCTCGACTTCGAGATCAGCTTCGAGGCCGAACCCACCACCGGCCCATCGCCGTCCGGTCCGACGCTCGGCAACAGCCTTGATCGCATCCATATCAACAACTGGCTCGAGGATGCGGAATTCGACCTCACGCAGCTGAACGTCGACGCCTGCTCGCCGATCACCACGGGGGTCGACATTCTCTACACGATGGACCACGAACTCGTCCGCGGCTGGCAGCTCAGCATCTCCACCTCCGCAGTCATTCCGGGCGGGACGCCGACGCTGCCCGGCCTCGGCGTGATCACCGACCCGGCGACCCAAACCGAGACCGTCCGCGGCGGCAACGGCTCCGTGCACCTGAACACCGGCGCGTGGCCGCAATGCGCCTACGCCGTCATCTTCAGCCGCGTCCTGAAACTCACCGACGGCGAGATCGACGACGGCGGCCGCTCGCCGATGGTCGCCATCTTCTGCAAGCATTAGGTCAAGCCGGGGGGTCCCGAAACCGGCAGGGATCGCCCATCGCCTCCAGTCAATGCTGACTGGAGGCGATTGTCTTTCGATCGCGATCGTCAGCGAACCGCGTGCATGGCCCGGACCAACCCGGCCATGACCGCGCCCCAGTTGACCAAACGGACACCACCTTGACCATCCGAATGGATCTCGAGGTCGCCATGAGCCTCTGCTCGCAGCTCGGCGAGTTAGGCCGCTCGGCCGGTTGGCCGCCGCAAGACAAACGCGAAGGCCATGCTTGAGCGCATCGAGACGCATGTCGCGACGCCGTAGCGAGCTCGACGCGCACGATCGAGACGGTGAGCCCCCAAGACGGATCGAAGCATATTCCTTCCTGATCTTGATGTAGATCAATGTGCCAGCCGCTTGAGGACTTACACTTCTATTGTTCGGAACGGCCCGGCAAAACGCCAGATTAGAGGGGAACGGACTCCGACGTTGCGCCTCGCCTCCCAACAGCGGAGGTTTTTATGCGCTCACACTCATATTGGCTGCCCGCTCTCGCGATCGCGGCGGGCTCACTTCTCGGTACGGCCGCACTAGCCGCAGAAGCTTCGAAGGATGCGATCTTCGCGGGCAAGTTCGAGGTCAATGGCAAAGTGATCCAAGGCGTTGATGTCGGAAGGAATGGCGGGTTCGCCCTCATCTACGAGGAGGACACAACAGCGGCGGGCGGCTCCGATCACCAGATGCACTGCCTTGGGGTCATGCAGGGGACGCAGGGGACCGCCGAAAGAATTGTGGAGCAGCACGGGTACTGCGTTGAGACCGATAAGGATGGGGATAAAGTGCTGTGGAAGGTCACCCCCGAGGCCAACCATTCCGTGAATGTGCAATCCTTGCCCGGCACGGCGGAGGCGCTCGATGGCACAGGAAAGTACCACGGCATCTCGAAGACGATTAAATCGACGTGCAACGTGACCGTGCCCGGCCCTAACTACGTGCTTAGTTGCGAAATGATGCCGTGACGGCCACTGATGGCCCGGGAGTGGACCGCGCCTATCCACAGGACAATCTTCAGGCCGAGTTGTCGTCCGGCAACATTTGGTGTACGTCGTTAACTGAGCCGGGCGCCGACGGTGTTGCAAATGCACCGAACGCCCCGAAGGATGGACCTCCTCCCACCTGTCCTCTACCGCGCCCGGCTCGCTTTTCCCACCGGCAGAACAAGGGACAGCGTTCCGACGGGTGGAAGCCCGCCTTCGCATGGAGAGGCGGCAACAAAGAACCTGCCCGCGCTCCTCCGCCACCAGGGCGCGTAAGCGATCGTCTCGTGTGAAACACAGGCTATCGCTGTGGCGATCGAAATGGTTCGCCACAAAAATCTGAGACGCCCTTCGATCGACGTCCGCGCGCCCCTCCCCCGTGACCACCCTCGCGTCCGCATTGAGGCAGCCCGACCGCGCACCCGCTCAGACCGGCGCGGAACCAAGGCGGCGGGCGAACCGAGCGGCGCCAGCATCCGCAAGCAGCGCCGCCAGCATGCCGGTCCGTCGATGCGGCTTCATGTCACGGGCAAGGACTGATGACGCTGGATTAACATCAGAGCGGGAAGGAGGCGGCTCGGCGCCGCCATTGAGCCGCACCGTGCAGGCAATATGAGCTGCGAGGGAGGTGCTCATGGAATGGATCGTCAAGACCCACGACCAGAGAGACAATCGCGAATGCGAACGGCACTATGATACGGAGCCCAATTTCATAAGCGGGGTGAAGGAACTCCTCGAAAACAGGTGGCAGCGGATCGTGTCGGCGACGCTTCCCGGCGGAGTCGTCCTCAATGAGGAGAACCTTCGCCAGCTCGTTTCAACCGGGCAGCGTCGGTAGCGTCTGAACTGCAGGCAACCTCGGCGCATCGCACGGGCGCATGACGGGCCCGTCGAGGGTATCCACGGGCATTCAGAAAACCCCTCGAACAGCCCCTCGCAAGGCCCCGGAAATCGTGGGTCAGGTCACCCTCCGCCATCGATACTGAAATCAGTCCCATGGAATCCGCACGAGGATGCCGATGTGGACGGAGCCCTCAGCAGCGAGACCATTGTCTGTAAGTGTTGCAGCGTCCTGCGGACGGGACGACGGACTTCATCCCAACGGACACACCCGCCCGTCGAATCCTTCCTGACGATCGCGCAAGCGATCGATCGGAAATCCAATTTGACAGCGGACGTCCCTCGCCCTCTCTGGACTCCCGGTCAGACCTGCGGTCCCACCGGGAATGACAACGAAACCCCCGTGACAATGCAAAAGCAACACTCCTCCCTCCTCCTCAGCGCCTCCGATCTCGTCGGCCATCTGCATTGCCGCCACTTGACCGCGCTCGACGTCGCAGTCGCCAGCGGAACGCTGCCGAAGCCGAAATCCTGGGACCCGTTCCAGGAGATTCTCCAGGAGCGGGGCGCCGGCACGAAGTTGGCTATATCGAGCATCTGAAGGCGAGCGGGCTCGCCGTCACAATCGTCGAGGGCGTCGGCGTCACGAAGGAGACTGTTGCGCAAACCCGCGCGGCGATCGAGGCCGGGGCCGACGTCATCGTGCAGGGCGCGTTCCGCTCGGGCGACTGGGTTGGACGGACGGACGTGCTGTTGCGCGTCGAGACGCCATCGGCTTTCGGGGCATGGTCCTACGAGGTCGTCGACGCGAAGCTTGCCCGCGAGACCAAAGGCGGGACCGTCCTGCAGCTCTGCCTTTATTCGGAGCTTCTCGCCGCCGCTCAGGGCGCGCGGCCGGTGAATGCCTACGTGGTCGCGCCGCATTCGGGCTACGCGCCGCAACCCTTTCGGATGGACGACTACGGCGCTTATTACCGCCGCGTGCGGGACAGCCTGGCGAAGGCGGTCCTCACCGGCGGCGCCCCTCCCTACCCCGAGCCTTGCGACTATTGCGAGATCTGCCGCTGGCGGGAGCGGTGCGACGCGCGGCGGCGGGCGGACGATCATCTGTCGCTGGTCGCGAATATGACCAAGGTCCAGATCGAGGAGCTCAAGCGCCAGCGCGTCGAGACGATGGCGGGGCTCGCCGCCATGCCGCTGCCGCTTGGCTGGAAGCCATCGCGCGGCGCTCCTGCTTCTTTTGTGCGCATCCGCGAGCAGGCGAGAATCCAGGTCGAGGGACGGCAGGCCGGCAGAATGCTGTACGAGCTCCTGGCCGCCGAGCCGGGCACGGGGCTCTCGCGGCTTCCGGAGCCCTCTCCCGGCGACGTGTTCTTCGACCTCGAGGGCGATCCGTTCGTCGGCGAGCGCGGCATCGAGTTCCTGTTCGGCTACGCTCACGCGGCGCCCGACGGGTCGCTCGCCTATGTCGATGACTGGGCGTTTTCCCGCGAGGCGGAAAAGGCCGTCTTCGAGCGCTTCGTCGATTTCGTCATCGATCGCCTGAAGACGCACCCCGACCTGCACGTCTATCACTACGCGCCTTACGAGCCCGCCGCGCTGAAGCGGCTGATGGGCCGCTATGCAAGCCGGGAGGCGGAGATCGATCTCCTGCTGCGCTCGCAGCGGTTCGTCGATCTTTTCGCCGTCGTCCGCCAGGGGTTGCGGGCGAGCGTCGAGAGCTATTCGATCAAGCGGCTCGAACCGCTTTACCGTTACGAGCGCGACATCGCGCTCCCCGACGCCAACCGGTCGATGTTCCGGCTCCAGGCGCATCTCGAGCTCGACGACACAGAGATCAACGAGGCCGACCTCGACGCGGTCGCTCTCTACAATCGCGACGACTGCCTCTCCACGGCGCGGCTGCGCGACTGGCTGGAGGAGCAACGGGCGCACCTGATCGCGCAGGGCGTCGACGTCCCGCGTCCCGTCATCCCGGATGGCGGCCCGAGCGAGACGATCGGCGAGCGGCAGGCACGAATCGAAGCGCTCGTCGCCCGCCTGACGGCGGACGTCCCGGCCGACGCGGACGAACGGACGGCGGAACAGCACGCGCGCTGGCTGCTCGCCACCTCGCTCGACTTTCACCGGCGCGAGGACAAGGCGGTCTGGTGGGAATTCTTCCGGCTCGGCGATTGCGACGCCGAGCAACTCATGGACGAGCGGGCGGCCCTGTCGGGACTGACCTTCGTCGAGAAGACCGGCGGCACGGCGAAGGCGCCGATCCACCGCTACCGCTTCCCGCCGCAGGAGTGCGAGTTCCGCGGCGGCGAAGACCTTTACAGTCTCGGCGGCCAAAAACTCGGCGCCGTCTCCGACATCTCGATGGCGGAGGGGTGGGTCGGGATCAAGAAACGGCAGGACACAGCCGACGTTCATCCCGCCGCCGTGTTCGGACATACGCGGATCGACGCGGGCGTCATGGCGAGCGCGCTGGAGCGGATCGCGCGATCTGTCGCCGATCACGGCATGGAAGGCGACGGGGCGTATCTTGCGGCCCGCGACCTGCTCCTGCGGACGCCGCCGCGGATCGGCGGCCAGCCGATCGAAATTACGGCCGAGGCGCCGCTGGCCGCGGCCCTGCGCATCGCCCCGGCGCTCGCCGGCGGAATCTTCCCGATCCAGGGGCCGCCAGGCTCGGGCAAGACGTTCACCGGCGCGCGGATGATCGCTTCGCTCGTCGCCTCGGGGCGGAAGGTCGGCGTGACGGCGAACAGCCACAAGGTCATCCGCAACCTTCTGTGCGAGGTCGCGAAGGCGGCGGGCGAAATGGGAGTCGACCTCGCCTGCGTTCAGAAGCCGGAGAAGGGGGAAGCCGAATGCGCCCCGGTGCGGTTCGTCTGGAGCAACGAGGCGCTGCTCGAGGCGGTCGGCGAGGAAAGAACCGTCGCCGGCGGGACGGCGTGGTTCTGGGCGCGGTCCGACGCCGCGGACGCGGTCGACGTGCTGTTCGTCGACGAGGCGGCGCAGATGTCGCTCGCCAACGTGCTGGCCGTCTCGCAGGCGGCGCGCAGCGTCGTGCTGCTCGGCGACCCGCAGCAGCTCGAACAGCCGCTGCAGGGGAGCCATCCCGAAGGCACGGACGTCTCGGCGCTGCATCACATCCTGCACGGCGAGCAGACGATTCCGCCCGACCGCGGCCTGTTCCTCGCCGAGACCTGGCGCCTGCACCCGGAAATTTGCGCCTTCACTTCCGAGCTCTTCTATGAAGGACGGCTTCGCTCCCGTCCGGGCCTCGAACGCCAGGCGATTCGCTCCGCTGGTCGTTTCTCGGAAGCGGGACTTCGGTATATCGCCGTGCCGACCGAGGGCAATCAGAGCAGCTCGCCCGAGGAGGCCGACCGCGTTCGCGACATCGTCGGGGAAATTCTCGGCTCGGGAGCGACCTGGATCGACAGGGAGAATGTCGAGCAACCGGTCCGGTCGTCCGACATCCTGATCATCGCCCCCTACAACGCCCAGGTGTTCGAGCTGCAGGAGCGCCTGCCCGGCATGCGGATCGGCACGGTCGACAAGTTCCAGGGTCAGGAGGCGCCGATCGTCATCGCTTCCCTGACGACGTCGAGCGCGGCGGACGCGCCGCGCGGCATGGAGTTCCTGTATTCGCCGAACCGGCTGAATGTCGCGACGTCGCGGGCGAAAGGCCTGTGCATCCTGGTCGCTTCGCCGTCGGTGTTCGAAGCGCAATGCCGCACGCCGCGACAGATGCAGCTCGCCAATGCGTTTTGCCGCTATCTGGAGATGGCGACGCCTCTCTAGCTAATTGGCGAAGTCCGCGAGCTGCAAAGATGGCGCGCCGGACAGGATGAGCCCCTGCTGGACGCGCACCGGGCGCTGGATCATCCCCGCCGGATACGTCCAGTATGTGAAATAGAAAGAGCCGGGATTGGCGACCGCCCGCTTTTCCAGCTCGCGAAACGGCCCGACATTGATCGCGCCTTTCTGCGCGACCAGGTTGATGTCCGTTCCGCCGGCCATCTGGTTGGGAATGGCGTGGCCACGATGATAGCTCTTGCCGCCGCTAAGCGGCGCCCCGCGCATTCGGCTCTTGTCCCGTCTATGACCCGTTGCGCCAGGACTGAGGCCCCAGGCGGACAAGAGCCGCTCCTGCCTGACGTCGAACAGATAGCTGAAGCGGTCGAGCTTCACCTCGACGACGTCGGACGTCGGACAAACGCGCCGATAGTCCCCAATCCATTCGTCGATCAGGTAGTCGGAGAGATCCTTGACATCGGCGGGGTCCGTGAGGTCGATCGATCCGTCATGCAGAGCCTTCCGCAGCCTCGGGTAGTCGAGCATGGGCGGCCTTCCGTCATATTGCCCGCAGAACGTCCGTCATTATAGTCGGAGTTCAATTCGCTCGCAAATCATGACAGAAACGCGCCGGCGAAGCGGACGTGGCGAAACGGGTAGACGCAAGGGACTTAAAATCCCTCGCCGCAAGGCATGCGGGTTCGATCCCCGCCGTCCGCACCACCGTGATAGCAGCGTCTGGCCGGTCATGTCGGGAGGCTGCGCCGGGGCCCCGCTGTCGAGCCGCATGGATCCTCCGCCGATTCTCCGGGCAGGACATCCGCGGCCGCTCGTCGGCCCGGGACGCGCTTCAGCCAGGGCGTCAGATGAAAGACGCTCATCAGGGCGTACATCGGCGCCATTCCGCTCATCAGCGGCGCGCTTCGCATGGCCGAGCAGGGCAGGTCCGCCGGTCCCCCGCCGGGGAGGAAAGTCAGCAGCGCCACGGCCGCGAAGGCCGGCGCGGCCGCGAGGCCGAGCCAGTCTCCCGCGCGGAGGGCGATTGCGCCGAGCGCTTCCTGGCGGCTCGCCCTGCGGGCGCCTTCGATTGCCTGAGCCTCGCTCATCTTTCGCTCCAACAGTCAGGCTTTTGCGTATTCGTCGTGTCGACGCCACCAGACGCCCGAACTCGTTGCGCCCTTTGGGCGCGCGGTCGAGCCATTGGTACATGCCCCACAGGCCGTCCAGTCCCCGCGCGTAAGCGGAATAGGTGTGGTAGACGACGCCGTCCTCGCGCGCGAAGGCGCTCATGCCCGGCCTCTCGCGCATGAAGGTCGCGGCGTCGGTTCCCGCCATGGCCGCGATCTCGGCGACGGGCCCGCGGTCGCCGCGCAACGTCAGCGGCTCGGCCGGCCGGTAGTTGTAGTCGACGCCCCCTTCACGCTGCTGGCGCTCGCTCAGCGAGACATTGAAGTCGGCGTTGAAGTCGCCGCCGAACGAGGACGCCCACGGGAACGTCCAGCCCATCCGCCGCCTGTAGGCCTGCAGCTTCGCCAGCGGCGCCCGCGACGCCGCCCAGAGCATCACATCGTGGTTGGCGAGGTGGACGGCGACGCCGTTGAAGCCGTCGGCGATCGCCGAGCAGGACGGGCAGCCGGCCGTAAAGTCGGGCCCGAACATGAAGTGGTAGACGAGGAGCTGCGAGCGCCCCCTGAAGAGGTCGTCGAGCGAGGCGCTCCCTTCCTCGGTATCGAATCGATACGCCTTGTCGATCCGGACCCACGGCAGCTCCTGGCGTCGCCGCGCCACGTCGTCGCCGCGACGGGTCAGCTCTTTCTCCTGTTCGAGCAGCGCGAGGCGGGCGCTCAGCCACTCGTCACGCGAAACGACCTGATTGCGCATGGTTGACCTCCTGTTGGTCGAGATTGATTTTCTTCTCGAGCGGCGACGCCGCCCTGGAGCCGCGCTCACCGAGCGCGGCGCCGCGGTCCGTCCGGCGCGGTCAGCGACCGCGCCCTGCAACTCGGCCCGTCCGTCAGGCCGGCAATCGCCGGTCGTAGTCCTCCCTGAGGCGCCTGACGGCGTCCCAGAAGGGGCCGGGCTCGCGGCCGGCCAGGCGGGCCGCCAGAATGTCGAGATGCGCGTGCCAGCCGGATCCGACGCCGAGCTTCGTCTTGCGGTCGGGCAGGCGGCGGTGGATCACGGTCAGCAGCACCTCGGGTCCCTTCGGCTCCAGCTCGAAGGACACGTCGCCGCTGCCCTCCCAGGCGAAGGAGAGCTTGCGAAGCGGATCGAGCTCGGTGATCCGGCTCTGCATCCGATGCTCGGCGCTGAATCCGGGCGGCCGCTCGCCGGGCGGATCGGTCAGTTCGTCGTTGCGCCAGACGAATTCGAACGGCGCGCCGACCGTCATCTCCATCGCGCCCGCCGCCAGCCATTTGCGGCGCAGGTCGCTGTCGGTGAGCCAGGCCCACACCCGCTCGATCGGGCCGGGCAGGAGGCGTTCGATCTTCAATGTGGCGGGCTCGGTCAGCGCGCCATAGACGTCCAGGGTCGAGTGTTCGGCCGAGTTCAGGGTCATGGGTCGTCTCCTTTGGGGGTTGAGAGTTCGCGGGCGTCCGCTTCCCGGAGGAGCCGTTCGAGCAGATCCAGACGGCCAGTCCAGAAGCGTTCGTAAAAAGTCAGCCAGCGATGGGCGCTGGCGAGCGGGCCGGGATCGAGGCGGCAGAGATGGGTTCGTCCGCGGATCTCGCGGCGGATCAGCCCTGCGCTCTCCAGCGCCTTGATGTGCTTCGACGCGGCCGCCAGCGAGATCGCGAAGGGCTCGGCGAGCTGGCCGACAGTCCGCTCGCCCTCGGCCAGATCGTGAAGCATCCGCCGGCGGGTGGCGTCGCCGAGGGCGTGAAAAACGGAATCCAGTTTGGGCGTCTCTAATTCAACCATGTGGTTGAATATACGCGGGCGATTTAGAATGTCAACCGTTTGGTTGAATGAGCAACAGTCGGGGTGGTTTGATCCGCGGCGGGCGGATTTGGAGAGCGAGCAAATCCGCGCGACGGGTCGGCGTCAGGCGCCGATCAGGCGCAAACTCCTTCGCGCGTCGCCTTCTTCGTAGGGCGGGTTCGTCAACCCGGAAGGCTACCGCGCCGGATACCAGTAATCCGCCTGCGGCTTGCCGCGGTCCACGACGACGAACTGGTTGGCGAACACGCGGTAGGTCGGGCTCCAGTCGCCGTCCGGCCATTGCACCCGGATCTCCGCCCGCTCGGCCGTGCCGAGTCCGACATGGATCCAGCCGGCGTGGCCGGACGCATCGCCCCCGCCGACCTGAACCGTTCGGGTCTGCGTGCGCACGCCCGTCTTGACCGAAATCCGCGCACCGACCGCATTGCGGTTCGGATTGGGCTCGACGAGCCGGATCTGGGTCCAGTTGCCCATCGGCATGGTCGAGCCGTCGTCGCATTTCGCGCCGAGGTTGCGGAAGAGCGCGACATTCGAGCCGCGGTCGATCTGCAGGATGTCGAGCATGCCGTCGAGATTGAAGTCGGCGACGATCGCGCCGCGGCCGGTGCGCTGGCCGGCGATTCCGGCGAGATCGCCGGCCTCGGCGAACTTGCCGCTCCACTGGCCGATGAGCAGGTTGCTCGGATCGTAGGCGGCGAAATCGGGCATCTGCGAGAGATTGCCCTTGGAGACAAAGATGTCGAGCAGGCCGTCGTTGTTGAAGTCGGCGAACTCGGCTTGCCAGGCGGTCGAGGGTCGTTTGTCGCCGCCGGTGTAGGGAATGTGCGCCGTCGCGCCGACTTCGCCCGCGATGTCGCGATAGACCGGAAGCTCGCCCCGGCCGGCCTCGTCCGGATCGAGCTTCTGCAGCTTCTCGTCGCCCATCGAGGTCAGGAAATATTCGGGGTAGCCCGAACCGTCGATGTCGCCCTCGGCGATGCCCATGCCGAAGATCGACACGTGCCGCCAGCCGTCGGCGCGGGTGTAGGGCCGCGGCGTCTTGCCCGGTTCAATGCGCCACATCTGCTCCTCGCCGCCGCGATAATACTGGCGGTCGTTCGAGATCCGGAGCGACGGCACGCCCGACTTGTTCCAGTCGGTGAACAGCATCGAGAGGGCGCAGAAGCCTGGGACGAGCGGGGCGCGGACGGAGTAGTCAGGCTTGTCGCCGGGCTGAGGGCGATAGAGCGAGTTCTCCTCGCAGGTGCCCCACGGCGAGCCCGGCGCGTCGCGATCGACGTAATGGCCGATCGCCAGCGTCGGAAATTTCTGCCCCTTCTCCCACTCGGCGGCGAACGAGGTCGTCCAGCCGGGATCGCCTTCGAAATTCCACTCCTTGTTCGCCAGCGCGAAGGTGCAATCGGGGCCGCCCTTGAGCATCAGATTTCCGCCGACCCTCAGCACGAACAGGTCCATGTGGCCGTCGCCGTCGATGTCGATCGGGTAGGCGCCGATGACGTTGGCGAGGAGTTTCGGATCGATGTCGAGCGGCTTCTCCTCGAATTTGAGCGGCCCGCCGGCCTTCGACCTGTTGACGAACAGTTTCGCCGGGTTCTTGCCGCCGGCGAGGAAGACGGAGGGGAAGCCGGAGCCGTCGCAGTCGAGGGCCGCGCCGCCGCCGCCGACGAAGAATTCCCACGGACCGTCGTAGACGCTGTGGATGCCTGCGGCGTCCGTTTCGCCCTGCATGACGGGCACGTCGCCGACCGGCCTCGGCGGGCCGTCGGCGGCGAAGGAGAGGCGGGGAGTCATCGTCAGCGCAAGTGCGAGCAAAAACAAGACAGAGGCGGCGCGTGCGCCCCCTCCCCCGCAAGGGGGGAGGGAATCTCCGCGCCATCGGCGCCGCGGGCTGAACATTCGCATCACGGCGCCTCGATCACGAGCGAGCGCAGGAAGGCGATGATGCTGTCGCGCTTGTCGGGGTCGAGCGCGAGGTAGGCGTCGCGGGAAAAGCGGGCGTCGCCGCCGTGCGCGGCGATGATCTCGTCGAGCATGCGGAAGGAGCCGTTGTGTCCATAGGGCGCCGTCGAGCCGACGCCCCACAGGCGCGGCGTCAGGAAGACGTCGCGCTCGACGAAGCGCTGCGCCTGCAACTCGTTGCCGAGCGCGGCGACCTGGTCGTCGACGATCAGATGCCGCTTGAGGTCGCTATAGAGGGGGATCAGCCATTCCCCCTTCTCGTTGTGCTCCAGAGCCTTGGCGAAGGGAAAGGTCGAAAGATCGATGCGGATCGGCGTCCTCACCTCCGAGGAGCGCAAAGTCCCGGCCATGTCGTAGGGCGCGGGGTCGGTGAAGACGAGCGACTTCAGGGGCAGCGTTTTGACGTGGCAGGACGGGCAGCCGATCGCGTCGAATTGCTTTGCGCCCTCGGCCGCCGCGCGCCGCCAGTCGCCCGGGAGGTCGGCCTTCACGGTCGGGGGCGGCAGCGTCGCCTGGAAGGCGACGAGCGCCGAGACGTCGCCTTGCGTCACCGCGTCGTTGACGCCGCTCTCGGCGAAGTCGTGGCTTCCCGTCCAGCGCACGCCGAAGCGCTCGACCGCCTCCATCCCGTGATGGACGTTGAGGGCGTTGATGGTGAACTGCCGGAGCGAGGTGAAGACGCCCTTGCGGCTGAACGGGCGCACGATGAGGTCGGCGTCGACGCCGTCGACCGCATCGAGATCGACCATCCCGTCCGGATGGGCGACGATCCAGCCGAAGCGCACGCCTTTGCTGACGAGATCCGCCCGCACCTCGGCGCCGGAGGCGCAGGCGCGCTTGATCGCATCGGCGCGAATGGCCTGCAGGTCCGCTGTCATCTCGCGCGCCAGAAGCTCGACGAGGCCCGCGCCTGTCACCGCGATCGTATGGCGCTCGCTCGAGAACGAGGGGTCGATATTGTCGAACTGGGCGCTCTCGAAGCCCTCCGAAACGAAGACATTGGCGACGTCGTCGCCCGAGCCGCCCTCGATCGGATCGTTGTGGCAGCCGAAGCAGGAGTTCGAATCGGGGCCGCTGGTGCGGCTGAACGGCGGGTTGACGCCGGTCTTGCGCTTGGTCGGGATGATGGCCTGGGTCGCCTTCGGCCGCCCCGCGCCGTCAACCGTGGTGAACTTCGCCTTGAACAATTCGCGCCCGCGCTCGATCAGGGCCGGAAGGGCGGAGGGGCCGGCGGCGGCGACCGCGTCGAAATCGAGGTGCGAGCCGGGGGCGAAGACGCGCTCGTCCCAGCTGCCGCCTAACGCTGCGCCGGCCGCGAGGACGGCGAGCGCGACGGATGCTCCCAGGGCTTTTTTCATGTCTCTTGTCTCGCCGACGGAACGACGGATTGTGGGCTTCTCTTTGTCACGGGGAGGGCGGGGGCGGCAAGGGTGAAAGGTTAGGGATGCGCCTCCGGCGAAGCCGACGGCGCGCCTTCAACCTGTGGCGCTGGCGGATCTCGGTTACCCCTCGGGCACTCCGGCCTTCCGCAGCCCGTCATAGAAGCGTTCGCGGTTGCTAAGAAAGGTTGGGTTGTCGCTCGGCGTGGTGGCGCGAAAGCGTGAAATCGTGAGGGTCGGGCTGATGTCCAATCCAGCCCTGGCCGCCGACTGCGCTTCATTGAACCGTCCGCAATGAGCCAGGGCGGCGGCGAGCCAAAAATGCGCAGTCGGATAGATTCGATCGCCGGCGGTGGCCCGGCGCAGCCAGACAATCGCCTCCTCATCCTGGCCGAGGGTGAACTTGGCGTAACCCAGGAACGCGAACCACACATACGCGAAGGTATCGCGAGGGCTGAGTTGCAACGCCTCCCGGACATGGCGCTCCGCTTCATCGGCTTGGCCTACAAAGACCTTGGCGAACCCGATGTAGGCCTGCGCATGCGCAAGATTTCGGTTCAGACTCACGGCCCGTTCGAATGCAGCGATCGCGTGGTCGGGCTGCCGGGTCAAAATCCTGATTTGGCCCAGGCACAGGTGGGCGACCGAATAGTCCTGCGCCAGCGACAGCGCCCTGGTCACAGAAGTCTCGGCGGCGGCGATTTGTTCGGCTCGGTCGCTGGGATAGAAAACGCCTGCGACGGTCACATTTACGCGCGCCGCGCCGACGAGCGCCCAGACGTTGTCGGGGTCGAGCGCCAGGGCGCGCGCGAAACAGTCGCGCGCCTTCGACAGGTGCTCCATGCTGGGTCCCCTGTTGAACCAAGCCATACCCTGAAAGTAGAGATCCATCGCGTCCGGGTTTAGAGCGCGCTGCGCGCGACGGGCCTCGGTTTCCGTGATCTGGGTCGCGAGCGCGTTTGCGACATGCGCGACGATCTCATCCTGCATTTCGAAAAGGTCAGCCACAGTCTTGTCGAACCGCTCCGCCCACAGGTGATTGCCGGTCTCCGCATCGACAAGCTGGACATTCACGCGCATCCGATCGCCGCCCCGCTGGACGCTTCCCTCCAGCACGTAGCGAACGTTCAGTTCCCGTCCGATCTGCCTGAGATCGACAGCCTTCCCCTTGTAAGTGAAGGCGGTGTTCCTCCCGATGACGACCATGCCGGCGGGCTGCGACAGATCGGTCGTCAAACTCTCTGTGACTCCGTCGACGAAATACTCCTGCGCAGGATCGCCGGTGAGGTTCTCGAAGGGGAGAACGATAATCGAGAGCCGCGGCGGCGATGCGCATGGGGAACGGTCGGCAGCCGAGCCGTCGTCCTCGATCGAAGCCGAACCCGTTGCGACTTGGGAAGCGACCCCACGGAGCGGGTCGCCCTCCTTTGCCGCAGTGACGATCGGGCGAGGCTTCGGATCGGGTTCGATCTTCGGGCGGGGCGCGAACTGGATATCGCCGGCGAAGAAAAAGCCCCTTTTGGAGACCGTGCGGATGATGTCTCTGTTCTCGTCGCCGATACACTTGCGCGCCTGGCTGATCGTTTGGGTCAGCGCGTCGTCGCTGACGGCGCCGCCGCCCCAGACGGCCTGAACCAGTTCGTCTTTCGAAATGACCCGATTCGGGTTTTGCGCCAGGAAAGCCAGAATCTCGAAGAGTTTGTTGCGAACTACGAGCGGCTTTCCAGCCTTGATGACCAAGCCGCTCTCAACATCCAGGATCAAATCGCGAAAACGAAATGGCGAAGCGGAAGCGCCTCTCATGGCTCGCTCCAGGGAAAATTCGGACCAAAAAACTCCTTCGATCACAATTCGGCGATCAGTATGCGCCGAAAGCGGCGCCGAGATAAAGGCTAATTTCAGGAAAATGTCAGCTTTCCGACAGGACTTTCGGCCTGAAGAACGACACACTGTGCGCCGGATGGCAGTGAATGGCCGAGGAAGGGCGGGCCGATGGCCGGTGAAAAACACTGGCTATAGGGACGCACAGCTTACCTACGCGACTATCTGCAAATGGGATGGAGGCTGAATCCGTCATTGAGAGCGGCCGTTTACGTCGCGTTTATTGCGATGAAATTTTAGTTTACGGGCTGGCGTTGGGGTTTTCCTGATCTTCACGTTGTCCGTGAACCGGTCCTCGCTCTCGGAGGAGTAAAATGGGACGCGCCAACATCCTGGTCAGCGCAGAGCTGCGCGAGTGGCTTCTTTCCGAGCAGGTCTGGTGCGCTGGCGTCTTCATTCTCGACGACAGGACCTACGGCGGCGACACACACTACCTCGACGTGATCACCGACAAGCTCGATCCCGGTTACCACGGTCTATGCCACCTTGTTGTCGAGGGGGGAGACATCCGGTTCAGAACGACTGTCGGCGCTCGTTAGGCAACGCGAGCATGAGGCCGGCGAAACGAGCGTGCCCTTTCGACTGCCCTGCATCCGCGCCATCCCGGGGATCGGGCTTTAGGATCATCGCTCGGGCGCCCCCGCTTTGCGCAGGCCTTCGGCGATCCGCTTGCGACTTGCGAGGCGGCCTTGACCGACGGACAGCGGCCGACGATTGACCTCGGCTACGGCGTTTTGGTCGACGAGCCGACCATCGACCGCTGGGCGGAGGCGACGCGCGTTCGCTATATGCGAACCGTCGGCGAAATCGGCGTCAGCTGGAGCGAATTACCCGAAGAAATGCGGAAGGCCTGGCGCGATTTGGCGCGCGCCGCCGCTGCCGAGGCCTGCGCGGCGCTCGCGCTGGCGCTGCGTGACCGCGAGCCGGCCGAGTTGTTCGAAACCCTCCGAGGGCAGATTGACCAGTACATGATCCGTTATCTCGCCGCGGGTCCGACGGCCGGCCCTAACGATCCTGCAAAGTGACGGCGCGGGGCGGCAACGAGGAGGCGACTTTTGATCAGCTCAATATTACTTATAAAAAATGCTTAATGGCCGAAGGAGGCGTCGAAGGCCACTTTTGGACCCGACGCTAAGCGCGGTCGCAAGCCCACGAAAGATAAGGGGCCGGCCGCTAAATTGGCGCGAAACCGGGCTTATCAGAACGGGTGGTACTGGAAGAGCCAGGTCTCGGTCAGGGTCTTGTCGCCCGACTTGAGGAAGGCGCGCATCTCGACCGGGTCGGTCCCCTGGACGATCAGGTCGAACTGGGCGCGCCAGTGGCCCGAGACCCCATCCGGGACCGCCTCGATCAGCTGATAGGGCCCGAAGGTTCCGCGCGAGGCGGTGACGACCAGCTCGGGCTTCACGCCGTACGGAAGCTCCGTCAGCGGGCCGCCGAGAAACTCCACCATGAATTTCCGCACGCCCTTCGGCCGCGGCTGGCCGGGCTGACCGCCCCTGCCCAGACGGGTGGCGACCACGATGCCGAGGTCCGAGGGGAAAGGGGAATTGGCCAGCCAGTAGAGGCGGTAGTTGAGGTGCAGTTCGGCCCCCGCAGGCACCGGCGTGGCAGGCACCCACATCGCCACCGCGTTGTCGTGGATCTCGTCGTCGGTCGGGATCTCGACGAGCTGGATCGATCCCTTGCCCCAGCCCTGCCCATCCGGGCCGGGCAGCGGCTCGACCCACAGGCTCGGGCGCCGGTCGTAATAGACGCCGTCGAGATAGTGGTCGAAAACGCGGTCGCGCTGCATCAGGCCGAAGCCGCGCGGATTGTCGTCGAGGAACGAGGACGCCATGATGCGAGGCGGGTTGTTCAGCCCGCGCCACAGGCGCTCGCCGTTGCCGGACCACATCTCGAGCCCGTCGGAATCGTGCACCTCGGGGCGCCAGTCGATCGCGGTCTCCTTTTTTGTCTCCGAGTACCAGTACATCGAGGTGAGGGGGGCGATGCCGAAGCGCGACACCTGCGCGCGCACGTAGAGCGAGGATTCGATATCCATGACGACGCCCTTGCCCCGGGTCATCAGGAAGCGGTAGGCGCCGACGATCGAGGGTCCCTCCATCAGCGCATACAGGGTCAGCGTCTGCCCGTCGGGAGCCGCGTCGATATAGAACCGGGTGAAGTCCGGAAACTCCTCCGGCCGGTCGGCGACGGCAACGTCGAGCGCCACCCCGCGGGCCGAAAGGCCGTATTGCCTGAGTTCGCCGATCGCGCGGAAATAGGCGGCGCCGAGAAAGGCGACCCAGTCGTTCTTGCGCCAGTCGAGCGGCCCGTCGCGCGATTCCTGGACCCGCAGACCCGCGAAACCCGCCCCCGGCGGCAGGTCGCGCGCCGGCGAATTGGCCGGCATTTCAAAATAGGCCTGCTCGTAGATGATCTCGCGCGACTGGCCGCCTTCGACCACGTGCATGCCGACCGCCTTCTCGAAAAACAGTCCGAGGTGGAAGAAGGTGACCGGGAACGGCCCGGGTCCGTCGGCGAACAGGGCGTAGGAGTCCTGGTACTTGATCTTTCCCCATTCCTCGTAGTTGATCTTCTGCAGGACTTCCGGCGAGGGCCGCGGCGGCGGCTGATACGGCTGATGCGCGCGCTCGCGCGCCTGCTGCTTGAACAACTCGTAGGAGAATGGAACAGGCGGCTCGAACTGGAGCCCTGCCGGCTCGGCGGCGAAAGCCTCGCCGACCGGGCTCATCGCCGCCGCGGCTGCAGCGACCCCCTTGAGGACGGTCCGGCGATCAACGCTCTCCGACATGGCGATCCCTTCGACGCAAAACGCCTCGTAGCGCGATTCTCCCGACCGGGAGAACCCGCACTCGCGCACTCATTGGCTCACAGCCGAACGAAAGTAAGGTAAACAGATCCCCTGCCCGCCCTGCGCGCCTTGGCTTCATAGCGCGTGGGACGCCACTCAGGCCAGTGGGTCCTCCAATTCTCGGCGCGGGTAGCTGCCCAGCGGAAGTCTGGCGAGTCCAAAAGCCGTCGCAGCGTCCAGCCGGCGTAGTCGTCGATGTCGGTCGCAAAGCGCAGTTCGGCCCCCGACCGCATCACCCTCGCCAACGCCGCGACCGTCGCGTCCGAAATGACGCGGCGCTTGCGATGCCGCCGTTTCGGCCAAGGGTCCGGATAAAGGACGAAGACCCGGGAGAAGAAGGCGTCTGGCGCCAACTCGACGAGCGCCTGCGCGTCGCCCCGCCGCAGCCGAACGTTTGCAAGCCCCTCGCGTTCGATTCCCGCCAGAGCGGCTGCGACTCCGTTGAGAAACGGCTCACAGCCAATAAAGCCGACACCGGGATTGGCCTTCGCCTGATCGATCAGATGTTCGCCCGAGCCGAATCCGATCTCAAGCCAGACCTCCTCGGGCCCGAACGGGAACAGGCCGCGCCGGCCGACCCCGTCCGGGGCGACCTCGACTCTCGGCAGGATATCGGCGAGCAGGCGCTCCTGCCCCGGGCGCAGCGTTTTTCCGCGGCTACGGCCATAAAGTCTCCGGCGCGGCGGCGCTGTACTGCGCTGGACGGCCGCCGTCATGCGTCAGCCGGCGGGGAACCCGCGTCACGCAAGGCGTCGCAGCGTATCGGCGAGATCCGTCTTCTCCCAGGAGAAGCCGCCGTCCTCTTCCGGCGCCCGGCCGAAATGGCCATAGGCCGATGTGCGTGCGAAGATCGGACGATTCAGTTTCAGGTGCTCGCGAATGCCCCGCGGCGAGAGGTTCATGATCTCCGTAAGCGCCTTTTCAAGCTTGCCCTCGTCGATCTGGCCGGTCCCGTGCAGGTCGGCGTAGATCGACAGCGGCCGCGCCACGCCGATGGCGTACGAGAGCTGGAGAGTGCAGCGGTCGGCGAGATTGGCGGCGACGACGTTCTTTGCCAGGTAGCGGGCGGCGTAGGCCGCAGAACGGTCCACCTTCGTCGGATCCTTACCCGAAAAAGCGCCCCCGCCGTGCGGCGCGGCCCCGCCATAGGTGTCGACGATGATCTTGCGCCCGGTGAGTCCGCAGTCGCCGTCGGGACCGCCGATGAAGAACTTGCCGGTCGGGTTGATGTGCCAGATCGTGTTCGGCGTGATCCATCCGCGCGGCAGGGCGGCCGTCACATAGGGCTTGACGAGGGCGCTGACTTCCTCGGACGTCAGCGATTCGATGAGATGTTGGTGGGAGACGACGATCTGGGTCGCTTCGACCGGCTTGCCGTTCTGGTAGCGTACCGTCACCTGGCTCTTGGCGTCGGGACCCAGCGTCTTTTCGACCCCCGAATGCCGCGCTTGCGAAATCTCACGCAAGATCTTGTGCGAATAGTAGAGGGGGGCGGGCATCAACTCGGGCGTCTCGCGACACGCGTAACCGAACATGATGCCCTGGTCGCCCGCGCCCTCGTCCTTGTTACCGGCGGCGTCGACGCCCTGGGCGATGTCGGCCGACTGCTTGTGCAGCAGCACCTCGATCCTTGCGTCGCGCCAGTGGAAGCCGTCCTGCTCGTAGCCGATATCCTTGATCGCCCCCCGGGCGACCTCGACGATCCGTTCGGTCTCCAGGATCGGCCCCCGCACCTCGCCCGCGATGATGACGCAATTCGTCGTGGCCAGCGTCTCGCAGGCGACCCGGATCTGATAGGGATCAATCCCCGCCTTGGCGCCCTCGCGGAAGAAGAGATCGACCACTTCGTCGGAGATGCGGTCGCAAACCTTGTCCGGATGGCCCTCTGAAACCAACTCGCTGGTGAACTCGTAATTCAAACGCGCCATTCATCGATCTCCCGCCGCGCCAATGACCTCCAGCGAAGTCGCGCCCGCCGGAGCGGGCCGCTTCTGGCAGCAAGCGTTCGTTAGGTCAAGCCGAAATTCGATGAACTGTTCTTTTTATCGAACGGACCCGGACGCCTCATCGTCGGTTGGAGCGAGCGAAACAACAAGCTCGACGATGCGGCGCCGCACCTTCGGATCGCGGATCCGCAAAAAGGCGCGGTTGAGTTGGAACCCCTCTGTCGTCGCGAGGAAGGCGACGTCGAAAGCCTCCGTCGCCGATTCGGATTGCTCGCCGCCAGCCGACGGCGGCGTTGGGGCGCCTTCGTAGAAGAATTCCACCGGCACCTCGAGCGCGTGCGCAGCCTGCCGGAGCCGGCTCGCGCTGATCCGATTGGAGCCCTTTTCGTACTTCTGAATCTGTTGAAAAGTCACCCCAAGAAGCTGGCCGAGCTTGCCCTGGCTCATCCCGAGCATCACCCGCCGCATGCGCAGCCGCGCTCCGACATAAGCGTCGACAACGTTTGACGGGCTGCTCACGAATCTGCGCTCCATAGTCCGACAGTGCAACTCGCACAGGCCGATTGACGCCAAGGAAAGGCAGATAACCGATACTCGCAAAGCGCGCAAGCACTTCGGTATGCAATCGGAAGTCTTGGTCAGACCTTTCGCCGCCGGATCAAACACAGCGAAAGCAGCCCGATGGCCATGAGTGCGGCTCCGAGCGAGCCGAACCGGGACTGCCACGTCGGCGGAAGCGGTCTTGGAAGTTCGAAGTCCAGCACCCCCTCGGCGCCGAGTGGCGCGGATGCGGTCTCGCGTCCTAATCCATCCACCACGGCGGACCGGCCGGAGTTCGCCGCCCTGACCAGCGGGAGCCCGATTTCGATTGCCCGAAGGCGCGCCAGGGCATAGTGCTGGAAAGGTCCCGGAGTGAGGCCGAACCAAGCGTCGTCCGTCAGGTTCAGCATCCAGTCTGGACGCCGCGCGCCGGAGAAGAGGTCGCCGATCTCCGTCGGAAAGATCGCTTCGTAGCAGATAAGCGGCATCGCGACCGGCAGGCCGGGCACCTTGAGGATCCGTGGGCCCGAACCGGGCGAGAACCCCCCGGGTATTTGGACGAACTGCGTGACGCCCGACCATTCGAGCCAGCGCTCGAACGGGACATATTCTCCAAACGGCACCAGGTGCTGTTTGTCGTAGCGCTCGTGCGCGAGACCGCGCCGGTCCAGAACCTCGATCGAGTTATAATACGCCGGGTCGCCGGCCTCGTCCGTCGCCAAGCGGGCTGCGCCGGTCACCAGCGTCGCACCGTTGTGCAAGAAATCCGCAATGTCGCCGAGCGCCTGCGCGTCACGCGAAAGTATGAAGGGAAACGCCGATTCTGGCCAGATGAAATGCGTGACGCGCTGCGAACCATCGTTTCTGCCGGTTGCGGCCCGGTCCGACAGCGCGAAGTAGCGGCGTAGGATCTCGTCCTTGTTTTCCGGAGCGAACGCGGCGCCTTGGGAGACGTTCGGCTGGATGACGCGCAACCGGGCGCCCGGAACCGTCGGGCTCGCCGGCGCCCCCAGCCTGACAGCCCCGAAGGCAGCCATCAGCGACAGTGCGAGAACGGCAAGAATCGTCGGAGCGAGGATGAGCCGGTCTTCTCCCGCCCGCGTTAGCGTCGCGGGCGTGGCGAAGATCGCAATGGACAGGAATGTCAGCCCATGCAGTCCCACGAGTGACGCCGTTTGGGCGAGTGGCAGACTCGCGCCGAGCGTCATCCCCAAATCATTCCACGGAAATCCGGTGAAAAGGAGCCCGCGGGCCCACTCCGAGAGTCCAAGACCGAACGCGAACGCGAATATGCGCCTCGGCCCGGGCGACCACAGCAGCCGAGCAACGGCGAACCCCAAGGCCGGGAACAAAGCCAGGGCCGCTGGCAGGGCGAGAACGCCGAGCGGCAGGGCCCACATGAATTTTTCAGCATCGACCAGGCACGCCGCGCCCACCCACCAGAGCCCGGCGACAAAATAGCCGAACCCCATCCACCAGCCGGCGCCGAACGCAGCGCGCAATCCGCCGAATGTGCGCCGGCCTTCGCGGCCGTCTGCCGACCCGTCGATCAGCCACACCGCGACGCTCATCGGCACGACCATCAGTGGGAACAGTGCGAACGGCGGCATGGCGAGCGCCCCGACGGCGCCTGAGCCGAAAGCGAGGGCGCGACGGCGCCATCCCCACGAGAGAATGACGCTCTGCGCGAACTGAGCCAAGGGGTTGGTGCGGGCGAGCCGATCGCCGGCGGCGGCTGCGGTCACGGAAACGGCCTTTCGCGACGGTCGAATCGATTGGCGAAGTCTAAACCGTAAGCTTGTCCCGATCCGACCGACACGAGACGTCGCCAGCCCCGCTTACTGTCGGCCGCGGGGGCTAGCGGCGGATGCTCCCGCTGCGGCGATCGACTTTCCGCCTCGGGCCGAGAGCGGCCAAATCTTCAAGCGCTTGATCCGGCGCGGGTCTGCGTCAACCACTTCGAACTCGTACTCTCCCGGACCCTTCAGGATCTCTCCCCGTCCCGGGACCCGGCCCGCAGACGCAGTTACCAGACCGCCGATGGTGTCGACCCCCTCGGCCTCGGCAAGCGACGAAAGGTCGAAGCCGATCGCTTCGGATACGTCGTCCAGCGGCGCTCTCGCTTCCACGATGAAAATCCCGTCGCCTGCGGAATGAATCGGCGTCTCAGCCTCGTCGTGTTCGTCCTCGATATCGCCGACGATCGACTCGACCACGTCCTCGATTGAAACAAGACCATCTGTGCCGCCGTATTCGTCGATAACCAGCGCCATGTGGGTGCGTGACGCCTGCATGCGGAGCAGAAGGTCGAGGGCAGGCATTGACGGGGGCGCGTAGAGGACGGGCCTCAGAATGCGCGCCTCGGACAGAGGCATGTCGAGACCCGAAGGCGTAGGTCGATCCGACACCGCCGGCGCCGGATGGGCGATCAGGCCGAATCGCGCATCGGAGGCGAGAAAGACAACGAAATCTCGAATGTGGATCATGCCGCGCGGGTCGTCGAGCGTGTCTTCGTAAACCGGCAGGCGAGAGTGCCCGGCGGTGCGAAACAGGTCAAGAACGTCGCGCAGGGGCGTGTCGAGAGCAAGCGCGACGACATCTGCGCGCGGAACCATGATGTCGGCGACCCTCACATCATGCAGCGCCAGGACGTTCTTGAGGATCGCGCGTTCCTGGGGAGTGAACTCGGCGCTCGCGCTCTCGTCGATCGCGTCCTCGATATCATCGCGAACCGAAGCGTGGCCGAGACCGAGTAGCGTGCGCAGACGCTCGAACAAACCGCTGGATGGCTCCCGCGGCGCCGCCGGAACGTGGGCCTCGGGTTCGCGTTCGTTGCCAGCTTAACTCGTTCATCGCTCCACGGTTCCGTCCGAATAGGGGTCACCGACCCCGAGCCTGGCCAGCACCCGCTTCTCGAGGGCCTCCATGCGCTCAGCCTCTTGATCCGTCTCGTGATCGTAGCCGATTAGATGTAAAAAGCCATGCGCCACGAGATGGCGGTAGTGATCGGCGAGCGAAATGCCAGCCTCGTCCGCCTCGCGCGCCGTCGTTTCGAAGGCAAGCGCAATATCCCCGAGGATCGACGCTTCGGCCTCCCGCTCCGCCGGCGCGGCCGGGAACGAAAGCACATTGGTGGGTTTGTCGAGTCCGCGCCAGCGCGCGTTCAGTTTCTGCACCTCCGCGTCGTCCGTCAGGCGCAGGCTCACATCCGACCGCGCGTCAAATCCACTCTCTGCGACACAGGCCGCAACTATCTCGCGCGCCATGGCCCGCGCCCGCGGGAGCTGGCGCCAGAGGGCGGACGGCGCGCTGATTTCGAGAGACAGCTTCATCGGCCGGGGACGGTCTGCCCCTCCTGCCCGGCGCGCTCGTAGGCTTCGACAATCTGGCGAACGAGGTCGTGTCGCACGACGTCGACGTGCGTGAAACGAACGTGGCCGACGCGGGGGATTGCCGAGAGCAGCCGAATCGCTTCGCCAAGGCCCGACTTTTGTCCGGGAGCAAGATCGGTTTGAGTCGGATCGCCGTTGACCATCATCCGCGAACCTTCGCCGAGACGGGTCAGGAACATCTTCATCTGCATCGCAGTGGCGTTCTGCGCCTCGTCCAGCAGAACCGCGGCCTTCGACAGCGTGCGGCCGCGCATGAACGCGAGAGGGGCGATCTCGATCATCCCCGTCTGGATGCCGCGCTCGACCATCCGACCGTCCATGAAGTCGTAAAGCGCGTCGTAGATCGGTCGGAGATAGGGATCGACTTTGTCCTTCATGTCGCCGGGCAGAAAGCCGAGCCGTTCGCCAGCCTCGACGGCGGGACGCGACAGCACCAGCCGTTCCACCAGTCCCTGCTCGAGCAGCGAAACGGCGTGGCCGACCGCGAGCCATGTCTTGCCGGTGCCGGCGGGACCCTCGGCGAACACAAGTTCGTACTTGCGCAAAGCCGCGAGATAGCTGTCCTGCGCGGCGCTTCGCGCGCGCACGACGCCGCGCTTTCGCGTCTTGACGAGCCCAAAGCTGTCCTTGACCTCATCCTCGCCCGGAAAAAGCAATCCCTGGTAGGCGCTCTCCGCGATCGCTCCCTCTACGTCGCCTTCGCTGGCCGGCTGACCCATCTTCACCCGCTCATACAACATCTCGAAAACCCGGCGCGCCTGTTCGCTCGCATCCTTGGGCCCCTTGATGACGACCTGATTGCCATTGGCGTAGGCCGAAACGCCCAGTGAGCGCTCGATGCGAGCAATGTTCTGATCGTAGTGGCCAAAAACGACCGAGGCTGCGGCGTTGTCGGGAAAGGCGATGGCGACTTCGGACGGTTTGGATTCCCTGAGCGTCGGATTCAGCGTGGCGGGGGCGGCGGCGATGCGCGACGGCGACGAATCCTGCGGCTTCAAACTGGCTCTCTCCCTAGGCGCCGACTCACGGCCCGAATCGTCCTGCACGCCGATACAATCCTGTTTTTAAGACGATGGCGAGACAATCCGGCCCCGCAACGAGTTTGGTCTGACGTCAATGATTTCGACGTCCGCCATGACGCCAATGAGCGAAAGCGGGCCCTGCGCGTGAACGCCCTGCATGTAAGGCGACCGGCCCACGACCTGGCCATCGTGCCGGCCGGGCCTTTCGAACAAGACCTCGAAACGACGGCCGACGCAGGCGCGATTGAAGGCCTGCCTTTGCCCCTCGAGCAGCGCCTGCAGCCTCGACAGCCGCTCGGCCTTGACCGCCTCGTCGACCTGGCCCTCGACTTCAGCCGCCGGCGTCCCGGGTCTCTGCGAATATTTGAACGCGTAGGCCGCTGCGTATCCGACCGCCCTTGCGAGGGCGAGCGTCGCCTCGAAATCGGCATCGGACTCGCCCGGATAGCCCACAATGAAATCCGACGAGAATGCGATGTCCGGCCGGGTCGCCCGTGTCCGTGCGACGATGTCGAGGTAGTCGGCGACACGGTGGCGCCGGTTCATCGAGGCAAGAATACGATCCGATCCGGACTGGACCGGCAGATGCAGATACGGAGCGAGCGCCGCGACATCGCGGTGCGCTGCGACGAGATCTTCGCTCATGTCGTTGGGGTGGGAGGTCGAATAGCGCAGACGTTCGACCCCGGGAATTCCGGCGGCCGCGGCGATCAGGCCGGCGAGACTGGTCGGGCGGCCAGCGCGGTCAAGGCCGTGATAGGCGTTGACGTTCTGTCCGATCAGCGTGACGTCGCGAACTCCAGCGTCGGTCAGACGCCGGATCTCCTCGAGCACCGCCTCGAACGGACGCGAGAATTCGGCGCCGCGCGTATAGGGTACGACACAGAAGGAGCAGAATTTGTCGCATCCTTCCTGGACTGTCACGAAAGCGGCGACGCCTCTTTTCGCTATCGCGTCGGGCCTGCCGGCTGGAAGACGCGAAAACTTGTCCTCGATGGGAAACTCGGTGTCGATCACGCCCGGACGAACCTCGGCCTGCCGCAAAAGTTCCGGGAGTCTATGGTAGCTCTGCGGGCCGACCACGACGTCGACCGCCGGCTGGCGCTGCAGGATCTCGGCGCCCTCCGCCTGGGCGACGCAACCGGCCACCACCAGGGTCGTCCGGCGCCCCGCTTTGCGGCGCTCGTCCTTGATTTCGCGCAACTTGCCAAGTTCGGAGAAGATTTTCTCTGACGCCCTTTCGCGAATATGGCAGGTGTTGAGCACGATCAGGTCGGCTTCTTCGACCACGGCCGCTTGGCCGTATCCTTCCGCTGTGGCCAGATCCGCCATCCGCTGAGAATCGTAAACGTTCATCTGGCAACCGAAAGACTTGATAAAAGCCCGCCGCTCCTGTGCGTTATGCGTCGGGAGAGCGGAGCAATCGTCTTCAAGCGTGTTCAACTCGGGCAATTAGGATCTCCAGGGACCGAAGCCTTATTTAGGCGTTTTCTTGCGCCGGGAGAATAGCCGCGTTGCCGCATCGTGCCCTCGCCGCAAGCTCCCGCACAGCCGCCTCGGTCAGACGGGCGGCGGTCTTGCGGTCCATGTCCGGCAGGACCCGGATCGGGTCGGCGAAGTAAACGTCGCATGTCACACCGCCGCGGCGGACATATTGCAGAAAATGCGGCAGAAACGTCATGTCGCCATACCAGGCGACACGGGGTCGCAGCGATCGCGCAATCGGCAGCCCGGCCATGCTGGAATAATGGAGAAAGACCGGCTGGATGACCGCCTGGCCCTCGTTGTCCGAGCAGGCGGCGAGTTGAGCAGCCTCGAAATGCGAGGAGCGGAAAGGCAAGAGCCGATTGCCGTCCCCGGTCGTCGCCTCGGCGAAGAGGACGACAGCGCAGCCTGCGCGCATCGCCTCGACCATGCGGGCGTTTACTAAGGGAATGCTGGAGCGGCGCTGGCGGTCCACGTAGACGACCCCTTGCAGGGAGACGAGCTGGCGACCGATCCGATGATCTCCGACCTCTTTTTTGGCGAGGAAGCTCATCGGCTCCAGCGAAGCCAGCACGGGAATGTCGAGCCAGGATACGTGATTGGCGACAACCAGCCGCTTCGGCGCGGAACTGAAGGTCCCGTAGCGGCGAACCCTCACTCCGAGACCTGCGCAGAGAAGCCTCTGAAAGCGGACGGGAATCCGATCTCCGAAGCGGAAGCCCAGTCGTTGCGCTGCCCGCCGCAGCGGGCCGAAAGCGATGACGAACGCGGCGAGCGCGAAAACGAGGGATAGGAGCCGAACGGCGGTGGTCGCGGTGATCGGCGAGGTTCTGTAGTTCGTCGTCGCAACGGCGCTCACGACAGGGCCTTGCGCATAACGACCGCGGTCGCCCGCTGGCCGTCCTTGCGTCGGTAATATCCGGTGCGTTCGCCAACCCTGACGAAGCCGAGGCGCGCGTACAAAGCGAGCGCCTGGGCGTTGTCCTGATCGACCTCGAGGAACATGGCGCGCGCCCCGGCGCGGGCCGCCTGGCGCAGGTTTTCAGCGAGCAGCGCGCGCCCAACGCCCTTGCCGCGCGCGGTTGGATCGACTGCGATGGTGAGAATCTCCGCTTCGTCCGCCGCCACCCGCGCTAATACGAAGCCTCGGAGTCGCCCATTTGCAGGGTCGAGCGCAGCCGCGGCGAGCGCGGAGGGGCTGGAAATCAGAGCCGCCACCTCTTCCGCTGACCACGGATAAGCGAAGCTCGAGCGGTGAAGCCGCGCGCAATCCTCCGCCTTGTCGACCCTTAGCGGACGAATCACGGGGGGAGAGGATCTTGAGCGGCTGAAGAACATCGCCGGGCCGGATCAGACGGGCGCCCGGGCGATCGGCTCGGCCGGATTCGGGCGTGCGTCCGGCGGCTTGACATAGAGCGGGCGGGCGGGATTGGCGGCGGGGTCGAGAGCGAGGCCCATGCGCGCCACAACGACGATGTCGGGCGCATCGGTCGCCGATTCGAGATCGTACGGCAGCCCGGCGCGATGAGCCTCGGCGGCAAGCAGACCGGCGGCGGAGCCCGCCAGCAGGGCCGGCCCATCGCCAATCTGGCGCACGCATTCGCGCAAGGCGTCGCAGCGCGCGGGCCCCAAAGGCCGTCCCGACGGTTCGAACAGCTGGAAGTAGACCGAGCCGTGGCGGGCGTCGATTGCCGCGGTGATCACGCCCTGCCGAGGCGCGCTGAGGAGCTGGGCGGCGAAGGCCATCAGCGTCGAGACGCCGACCACCGGAACGCCGAGCGCCAGTCCCATCGCCCGCGCCAGGGCAACGCCCACCCGGATGCCGGTGAACGATCCCGGGCCTGTCGTGACGGCGATGCGATCGAGCGACGCGAGACCGTCTTTAAGGTTCCTCGCCGCCTCTTCGACCATCGGGGCGAGCGCCTCGGCGTGCCCGCGCTCCATCGCCCGGCTGATGACGGCAAGCGGCTCGAGACGGCCGCTCTCCACCACGGCGACCGACGCCGCGCCGCAGGAGGTGTCGATCGCCAGAATGCGCATCGGCGGAGCGAGCCTTTAGCGGGTGATGAGCGTTCCGGCGCCGTGATCGGTCAGAAGCTCGATGAGGACGGCATGGGGGATCTTGCCGTCCAGAATCACGACCCCTTCGACGCCCCGCTCGATGGCGTAGATGCAGGTCTCAACCTTGGGGATCATGCCGCCGGTGATCGTGCCGTCGGCGATCAGGCCGCGGATGTCGTCTATCCGGAGTTCCTTGATCAGGCTCTTGTCCTTGTCGAGCACCCCCGGCACGTCGGTCAGGAACAAAAGCCGCTTCGCGCCGAGAGCCCCGGCGATCGCGCCTGCGAACGTGTCGGCGTTGACGTTGTATGTCTGCCCGTCCGCGCCCTGCGCGACGGGGGCCAGAACCGGGATCAGCTCGCGCCCGAGAATCTGTTCGAGCACTGTCATGTCGAGCTTGTCGGGCTCGCCGACGAAGCCCAGATCGACGACGTCTTCCTCGTCCCCGGGTGCGTGAGGACGGTGAACCTTGCGCGCGATCACCATGTTGCCGTCTTTGCCGCAGAGCCCGACGGCGCGGCCGCCTTCGGCGTTGATCGAGCCGACGATCGATTTGTTGATCGAGCCGGCCAGGACCATTTCGACGATCTCGATGGTGGGCTTGTCGGTCACCCTCAGTCCGCCCGAAAACTGCGATTCGATGCCGAGCTTCTTCAGCATCGAGCCGATCTGCGGCCCTCCGCCGTGGACGACGACCGGGTTGATGCCGGACTGCTCGAGGAGCACCATGTCCTTGGCGAAATCGCGCGCCTTCTGCTCGTCGCCCATGGCATGACCGCCGTATTTCACCACCACGATCGTGTCGTCGTAGCGCAGCATGTGCGGCAGCGCCTGCATCAGAATTTCGGATTTCTGCTGCGGGGTGGCGTTCAGTGCGTCAGTCATCTGGGCTCCGGCGGGCGATCGGGCGCGCGTCCGCTTCTATCGTCTCACGGGGTGAAGCTCAAACGCTTTGCGGCAGGCCAAAGCGGCGAAAGCCCGGCCCGTCGTGGACTCAACCGCTGCTCCCGGGGTTTGACCGTCGCCGTTCGCCCGTCAATACTGCGCCTTGGGACGTTCGACGCAGCGCGGTTCGACTTTCGGTCAGGGAGGAATGCGATGAAACTATCTGCAATAGCGATCTCGACGGCATTGGTCATCGGCGGCACAGGTCTCGCCTTCGCGGGCGATCCCGAAAGCTGCAAGACAGTCAGGTTTTCAGACGTCGGATGGACCGACATCACCGCGACGACGTCCATCGCCGGCGAAATCCTCAAAGGTCTCGGCTATACGCCGAAGATCACGGTTCTCTCGGTTCCGGTCACCTACGCCTCAATGAAGAACAAGGACATCGACGTGTTCCTCGGCAATTGGGAACCGTCGATGGAGAACGACCGCAAGCCCTACGTTGAAGACAAGTCTGTCGTCGTGATCGGCGCTAACCTGCCGGTCGGCGCCAAATACACCCTCGCGGTGCCCCAATATACGTATGACAAGGGCCTCAAGGATTTCGGCGACATCGGCAAGTTCAAGGAGTCGCTGAAAGGCAAGATTTTCGGTATCGAGCCGGGCAACGACGGCAACCGGCTGGTGCTCGATCTGATCAAGGGCGACAAATTCGGCCTGAAGGACTTCCAACTGGTCGAATCGAGCGAGCAGGGCATGCTGGCCGAAGTGCAGCGCGCAACAAGCCATAAGGAAGACGTCGTCTTCCTCGGCTGGGCGCCCCACCCGATGAACGTCAATTTCAAGATCCAGTACCTGACCGGCGGCGACGACAGCTTCGGCCCGAACTTCGGCGGAGCGATCGTCTACACCAACGAGCGGGCGAGCTTCGCGGCTGAATGCCCAAATGCGGCCAAGCTCGTCAAGAACCTGGTGTTCAATGTCGACCTCGAGAACGACGTGATGAACAAGATTCTAACCGACGGCAAGGAAGGACCGGCCGCTGCAAAGGAGTGGCTGAAGACGGACCCGAAGGAACTGACGGCCTGGCTCGATGGCGTTACGACCTTCGACGGCAAGCCGGGGCTCGAGGCGGTCCGCAAGAGCCTCGGTCTGTAACCCTTCCGCGAGCGACTCGCTCGCCCTTCGCCTGACCGCCGAAGGGCGACGGGTTGGGAGGCGCGCGCTTCCCGCCCCTGGAGAGAACGACGTTGGAGAGCTGGTTCACCGAACCGAAACTGCCGCTCGGCCGGCTGGTCAAGATCGGCATCACCTGGCTGCAGAACAATGCGGCCGGCTTCTTCGACGCCGTAACGGCTTTGATCGACTTTCTGGTCGACGGATTCACCTCGATCCTCATGCACGTGCCGTTTCTCGTCGTTGTCCTCGCGGTCGCGGCGCTCGCCTACTGGCTGCACCGGTCCTGGCGGCTTGCGGCGTTCGTGGTCGTCGCGTTCATCATCATCGCCAACCTCGGCTACTGGCAGGCGACGCTGGAGACGATTTCGCTGGTCGGCTTCTCCACTCTGGCCAGCGTCGTGATCGGCGTGCCGCTCGGCATCGCCGCCGCTCACCGCCCCTGGCTTTACGCCCTGATGCGCCCGCTTCTCGACCTGATGCAGACGCTGCCGACCTTCGTCTATCTGATCCCGACCCTGGTGCTGTTTCATCTCGGCTCCGCGCCAGGGCTCATCTCCACGGTGATCTTCGCTATCGCCGCGCCGATTCGCCTGACCCAGCTTGGGATCTCCTCCGTGCCCCTGCCGCTCAAGGAGGCCGGCGCTGCATTCGGCGCGACCAATTGGCAACTCCTGTTCAAGGTCGAACTGCCCTACGCCATGCCGACGATTATGGCCGGTGTCACGCAGTGCATCATGTTGAGTCTGTCCATGGTCGTCATCGCCGCGCTGGTCGGCGCGGCCGGGCTCGGGACCCCGGTCGTACGCGCGCTCGGCACGGTCAATATCCCGATGGGGATCGAGGCCGGAGTTTCGATCGTGCTGCTGGCGATCGTGCTCGACCGCGTCTTCCGCAACCCGGACCGGAAGGGGAGCGTCTGAGATGTCGGCGGTCGTCTTCGAGCACGTCGACATCCTCTTCGGCGAAAGGCAGGCCGAGGCGCTCGCGCTGGTCGACAAGGGGGCGACCCGCGACGAGATCCTCAAGGCGACTGGGGTCGTTCTCGGCGCAGCCGGGGTGGACCTCTCGATCGAGCCCGGCGAGATCTGCGTCCTGATGGGGCTCTCGGGCTCCGGCAAGTCGACCATCCTGCGTGCCGTCAACGGGCTCAACGCGGTCGCCCGTGGCAAAGTTCTGGTCAAGCACGGAGAAGGCACAATCGACGTCGCGCATTGCAGCGCCGACCAGCTCAGGCTCCTGCGGACGAGCCGCATCGCCATGGTGTTCCAGCAGTTCGCGCTGCTGCCTTGGCGGACGGTGGCCGAGAACGTCGCCTTCGGGCTCGAGTTGCGCCGCATGCCCAAGGCGGAGATCGACCGGATCGTGGCCGAGAAGCTGGCAATGGTCGGTCTCACGCAATGGGCGGGCAAGTTCGGCCACGAGTTGTCCGGCGGCATGCAGCAGCGCGTCGGGCTCGCACGCGCCTTCGCCACCGACGCCGACATCCTGCTCATGGACGAGCCGTTCTCGGCGCTCGATCCGCTCATTCGCGACAAGCTCCAGGACGAGTTGCTCGCGCTGCAGAAGGACCTCAGGAAGACGATCATCTTCGTCAGTCACGACCTCGACGAGGCGCTCAAGATCGGCAACCGGATCGCCATTCTCGAAGGCGGCCGCATCGTCCAGTGCGGCGCCGCCGAGGATATTCTCCTGCGGCCCGCCAACGCCTATGTCGCGGAATTCGTCAAGCACATGAACCCGCTGAACGTCCTGCGCGGCGGCGCGCTGATGACGCCGGCGGCCGCGCTTCGGCGGATCGACAACGAGGTGCATCTCGACGACCTCGGCCGGCTCCGCCTGCAACTCGACGACGCCGACCGGCCTGTCGGCGTCACCCTGAACGGGGCGGTCGGGACGCTCGCCCAGGCGGACGGAGCAACCGGAGAAACGTCGGCGCCGCCGGGCTTCGACGTCGTCGTTGCGCCGATCGACCTGAGAATGCGCTCCGCGATCGCGCTTCGAAGCGTCTCGGGAAACCCGATCGTTCTGGTCGATCAACTCGGCCGCATGGCGGGTCTCTGCGGCGACGACGAAATCTACCGCGCCCTCCTGCAGCAGCGCCGCGCGACCGCGGAAACCACGTGACTCCCCTGACACCGCGAAGGCGCACGTTCGCAGTTTCGAGCCTGAATTCCGCATCTTCAGCGCGAGATAGGCCGGAATAAACGATTGCGTTCGTGGCTCTCCGGCGCCACATAGCCGGGTTCAATTCGAGCTTCCGCAATGCCTGTCGTCATCAAGAGCCACGAGATCCATCCGTTTCTCCCGTCTCTCGGGAGCCCGCTGGCGATCGAGCAGAATCGCGCCGAGCATCAGGACATCCGTCCGCTCGAAATCGCGATCATCAATCTGATGGCGGACAAGATCTCGACCGAGCGACAATTGGCGCTGTGGCTCGGCAACACGATGCTGCAGGTTCATCTGAGCTTCATCGCGACGGACAGCTACGTGGAGGGCGTCGCGGCGGGGCGAAAGACCCGCAATACGCCAGCCGAGCATATCCGCAAATTCTACAGCGCCTTCAGCGACGTCAAACGCAAGAAGTTCGACGGCCTCGTCGTTACCGGCGTCAATGCGCTGAAAGACCGCGTCGAGCAGGAGGACTTCTGGCCTGAGGTGGTCGACGTGCTGCGATGGTCGACGACGAACGCGTTTTCGTCTCTCTTCCTCTGCTGGGGCGCCAAGGCGGCCCTCAAACACTTCCACGACGTCGACAGCCATAAGGGGGAGCAGAAGCTGTTCGGCCTGTTCGAGCACCGCCTCGAGTCCGACAAGACCGGTCTCTTGTTCGGGTTCCCCGACCTGTTCCCGGTTCCGGTCTCGCGCTGGAAGAGCCCGAAGCGCGAGGATATCCTTGAGGTTTCGGCCCTCGAAATCGTCGCCGATTCGGACGAGGCCGGTCCGAACATTCTCGTCGAGTCGGAGCCAGTCAACGGCGGAGCCGCTATGTTTCCCCGCCGCGTCTACATTCTCAATCACCCGGAATACGAGACCGAGAGTCTTGCCGCGGAATATCACCGCGACAGCGGCGTCGACCCGTCCTATCCGTTGCCGCGCCATTATTTTCCGGGCGACGATCCCGCCCGCCCCGCGCCCAACCTGTGGCGGCACACCGCCTACATCTATACGAACTGGATCAAGTCGGTTTACGAGTTGACCCCATACAACATCGACGACGTTCCGAACCCGGGCCGGTGAGTCGCTGGTCAGTACAGTCAAGGCGGGACTGGGGGGTCACCGCCCGCGCCGCTTGCCGTCCGCGTAGAACCGGCCGGCGCCGGTTGACAGAAAAGTCTCGAGCGGCACGTCCTCCTGCTTGAGAAGGCCTTGCCGGGGCAGGGCGCCGGACTGCGTCAGTTCGATCACCGCGGCTGCGGAGGCCGCGGTCGTCCAGGCGATGGCGGTCCGCGATCGGCCGCCGATCTCGATCGGATGATAGGCGCGGACGAATTCCCTGCGTCCCAAGCGCCCGTTGCCCCATCCCTCGGCCGCGACGTGGACGTAGACCACGTCATCGTCGACGGGCGGCTTGGCGTGGGTCAGGACTCGTCCGGCCGCGTCGCGGTCCTCGCGCATCAGGAGTTCGTGGAAGAAGAAGTTCATCAGCGCCGCGTGGCCGGGATAGCGCAGGGTCTTGTAGTCGAGGTTGTCGACCCGCCCGGCATAGGTTTCGCACATCGTGCCGAGCCCGCCCGACGTCGTGAAGGCCTCGAGCCTGACGCCGTCGATATAGACCGTCTCCAGCCATTCCATCGCCGATACGCTCTTGCGCACGCCCTCCTCGATGACCTCGCAATCGTTGAGATATTCGTTGACGACGCCTTCGGGCGACCAGTTGAACGCATAGCCGAGCATGCCGGTCGGGTGTTGCGGCAACGCGCCGACCCGCATCCGGATCGAACGGACGCGTTCGAACCGCTCGGCGAGGTCCGCGGCGACGATTGCGACAAATCCGGGCGCAAGCCCGCATTGCGGCGCCATGACGCCTTTCGCGCTCCCGGCGAGAGCGCGGATGTGCCGGGTCGTGGACACGTCCTCGGTAAGGTCGAAATAGTGAACGCCAAGGGCATGGGCGACAGACGCAACGGCCTTGTTGAAGGCGTAGGGCAGGCAGGACAGCACCGCCGCCTGTCCGCCGAGCGCGTGTTGAACCGCGTCCGCGTCAGCGAGATCCGCAATTCGAACGGGGAACGGCGCGTCGTCGACGGGGCGCGCGTCGAACCCGGTCACCGAGAGCCCGGCCTCGGAGAGAAGCTCCGCGGCGAGATGGCCGACCTTGCCGAGCCCGAGCACCGCGATCGTCTTGAATGTCATCTCCATCCCCGCTTCCGTCCGGGAAAACCGTGCGAATTGTCGCTCATCCTCCTCATCGCTATTGGGGCGGCGGGCTTCTATTCCTCTTCCTGCCGCGCCTGCCCGAGTTCCTCCTCTTCGACTTCGTCGAGCGGTTCGTCGTCTTCCTCGTCCTCCTCGACATAGCGCACCGCGGTGCGCTCGGCCGCGATCCTGCGGACAAGATCGGCCCACGTTCCCTCGTGCTCGTCGATCCGTCCCTGGTATTCCTCGTGCGCCTCGAGCAGGTCGATCGGCTCGGCGCCGAGCAGGGCGAGCTCCACATTCAGGGACCGCGTGAAGCGCTTCAGCCGCTCCATCCCCTCGTGCGACAGCCCCTTGATGCGCAATTCCGGCCGGCCATTGCCCATTTGACGTCTGGCTCCCAAGTCTTCGGGCGCAAAAACCTGGCGCCAAAGCAATGCCCCGCGCGCGCCGGCGTCAAGCCCGCGCCTGCCCGGCGCGTCGATTTGGCGCGGACCCGGCCGGGGCCGCCTGGACCGTCTGGACCGGCCGGCGCGCCCGCAAGGTGTTCCTGCACGCGCTCTTGCCCTGCCGCAGCGTGATCCGGGTCACATCGGGGCGCGCGACTTTGTGTTTCGTGACGGAAAGCGCCGCCGGGGGCGGACGAACGCAAAGGGGCCATCGCCATGAGCAGCATCCAAACTCATATTGAGAACTTCGACCTGGCCGCCAGGCCGGACTTCCTGCTTTTGGCGACATTCTTCTGCTCGACCATCGCCGTCGCGCTGACCGTCTTCATCCTGGGCTGGTCTCTCGTGAGCTTGCCCACGCAGGGTGAGAGCGTGGTTTCTTCGGAGACCGTCGTCGGCCCTTGACGAATCCTTCGTCGAGAACCGTCGGCCCGGTTCGTTCGGAGCCAAGCGCAGACGGGGAGCGCGAGCGCACTCCAGCGAATCGCTCTATGGTCCGGCGATGCGGCTCCGCGGGTCGGCACGAACGATCGTCAGGATCTCCGCCGCCGGCGCGCTCGCCGGCGCGGTCTACAGCTATCTCGCGCATGATGACGCCATAGGCGGGCTCGTGGTCGGCGCGAGCAACGGCGCTGTGGTGCCGTGGGTCACAATCACGCTGAGCGGCCCGGCCGGCGCCTCCATCCGCCGGCTGCCATTTCTCGGTTCGCTCGCGCTGCGCAGCGCGCTGTTCCTTGCCGTCATCCTTCTCGTCAACCTCGTCAGCGTTCCGCTCGTCAACGGCTTCCGCTGGAGGCAAGTCCTCGGTTCAAGCGACATCGTCTTCGCCGTCGCCGCGACGGTCATCGGCAACCTCCTGCTCGGCGTCCAGGACCTGCTCGGGCCGGGCGTCCTGTTTGCTTTCGCCGCCGGACGCTATCACCATCCCCGCCTTGAGGAGCGCGCGCTGCTGTTCGTCGACCTGCGCGCGTCGACCGCAACGGCCGAGCGGCTGGGAGGAGAGCGCTTTCTCGGTCTCCTCAACGCCTTCTTCACCGACCTCTCGGCGGCCATCGCCGAGAACGGCGGGGAGATTCACAAATACGTCGGTGACGAGATCATCGCGACCTGGCGTCTCGCGCCGGGGCGCAACGCAGCGAGCATCGTTCGCGCCTGGGCCGCCGCGCGCGCCCGCCTCGCGGCTCGCGCCGATGCGTACCAACGGGAGTTCGGTCTTGCTCCCGATTTTCGCGCGGCGCTTCACGCCGGCCAGGTCGTCGTCGGCGAACTCGGGGCGCTGAAGAAGGAGATCGCGCTGATCGGCGACCCGATGAACACGGCCGCCCGCATGCTCGACGCCTGTCGCGACCTGGATCGCGCCGCGCTTGCGTCCTCGACCCTGCTTGCGCGCCTCGATCGCCTGCCCGGCCTGGTCGAAGTGACCGCCATCGCGCCGTTGCGCCTGCGCGGAAAATCCGAGCCGCTCGAGCTCTTCGCGCTTCACCGCGAGGGCGCCGACACCACGACTCTCTCAGCGGCTGAGGCGGGCTAGAGCAAGGCCGCGAGGCAGTATCAACTATACCTACCTGTGATAATCCTGTGACCTGCGTCACACCGCTTGTGTGAGCCGCATCACGGCCAAACCCCTAATCCCGCGTTAACACTTGGCGCACGCCGCAACGGAAGCACCCGGAAACGGCGAGTGTGAAGGGAACGCTTGTCATGTCCAGGATCGAGGAGCGCGTCGACGACGTCGATGCGGCTTCCACAGAGAGCACACTGAAATTCGTCCTGACCTTGTTCATCACGACCGTGATCGCCTTCTTGGCTGTCTATGTGCTGAGCGCGCCGCTGTTCGGCGCGGGGACGAACGGGCCCGCACATCGGGCGGCGCTCGCCACAATTCACTCCCATACCTGAACGGGCCGGCGGCTGGACCTCGCGGCGCCCGCGCTGTGAGCCGCGTCACGGCGCGGAGATCGCCGTGGCGCCAAGGATCGTCGTGTGCCGCAACGGGAGGATCCGAGCGGCGCAGGGTTCGAAAGGAATTGGTGTCATGTCCAGAATCGAGGGTCGGGTCAGCGAGGACGACGAAACGTCCATCGAGAGCACGATCAAGTTCGTCTTGACCGTCCTGGTCACCACGGTGATCGTGGCCATGGCTGTCTATGTGCTGAGCGCGCCCATGTTCGGCGCGGGCTCGAATGTGTCGGCGCATCGGGCCGCCATGGCCTCGCTCCACGTCCATTCCTGATGTCGGCCGGCGCGTCGCGGAGCGACGAGCGTTGCGGCCGGAAGGTTCAGCCGTTGCTCCATCGCCGAACCCGGCAACGGGTTGGGCGATGGTCTTCATCCGCCGAGCCGGTCAACATAGGTGCGCGGAACGCCTTGCGGATCGGTGACCAAATAGCCGCCTTTACCGTCCGGCCGGATCGACGGCGGGCCGATGGCGACCTTGCCGTGGCCGCCGGGGATGTCGAGCACGTAAGCGGGCATCGCGAGCCCTGAAAGGCGCTGCCGCAGGACCCGCATCAGGTCCTGGCCCTTTCCGATCGGGACCCGCCAGTGTCCGGTTCCCGGGGCGAGGTCGCCGTGATGCAGGTAGTAGGGCTTGATCCGCGACTCGATGAAGGCGCGCATCAGCGCCTCGAGCGTTTCGGCGTCGTCGTTGACGTCCTTGAGAAGAACGCTCTGGCTCACCAGCATGATCCCGTGATCTGCGAGACGCCGGCACGCCGCCCGCGCATCCTGGGTCAGTTCGCGCGGGTGGTTGGCGTGGACGGCGACGACGACGGTCCTGCCGTCCGCCCGAAGCGCGCGCGCCAGCGCCGGCGTGACCCGCTCCGGCGCCGCGACCGGCAGGCGCGTATGCCAGCGCACGGTCCTCACGTGATCGACCGCGGCTATCGAGGCCGTCGTCTCGGCGACCCGGCGCGGCGAGAGGGTCAGCGGGTCGCCGCCGGTGAGAATGACCTCCCAGATCGCCGGTCGCCTTCGGACGTAGTCGAGCGCCGCGTCAAGTTCGACCTGGCTCAGCGAAGCCGACCCCGGCCCGATCCGTTCGCGGCGGAAGCAGAAGCGGCAATAGACGGCGCAGACGGCGACGAGCTTGATGAGCACGCGGTCCGGGTAGCGATGGACAAGGCCCTTGATCGGACTCCTCGCGTCGTCGCCGATCGGATCGTCGGTCTCGGCCGGATCGCGGACGAGTTCGCGGCCGTCCGGAACGAACTGTCGGGCGATCGGATCGGCCGGGTCGCCCGCGTCGATGAGACCGGCGAGCGCCTGCGTCAAACCGATCGCGTACCGCCCCGCGACGGATTCGAGTTCCGCCAGTCGGTCGGGCGCCGCAAGGCCAGCCTCGACAAGCTGTTGCGGAGTTGTCAGGCGAAGCGGCGCGGCGGTGGACGTCAGTCGGGTCATCGGGTCATTCAATCGATTGGGCGGGACGTTACCCGAAGCGCCGGCGAATCGCAGGGCGGCGAGCAGATCGTCTGGATCTTCCCAGCGCTCGTTCGCACTGGAGGTCAAATGCCAATCGAAATGATATTCAAGGACATTTTGGGGGGAAGCGCGAGAATACCGTTGACACCCGTCTGCAACCAAGATAGTTGCAATGACGTATTGGACCTGTCCGTCTCGGGCTCCGCCAACGGGTTTGACGATGGGAAACCGCTTGAAGCGCGTCCGACGCAGTGGTCCGCAAGAGGTCGCGGCGTGTTGCTGCGTGAGCTGCGAGCCTTCCCGTTTCGCCGACGCTGATCGGCGAGATCGCCCTGGCGGGATTCCGTTGCGACGGACAGTTTCCCAATCCGAATTGACGTAACGAGGAGGCTCAGCGTCCCATGACAACGATGCCGTCGACCAAGGAGCGCATTCTGACCTCAGCGATGCAGCTGCTCGATGCGGGAGGGCCCGGCGCGGTGACCCTTCGCGCGGTCGGGGATGCGACCGGCGTTTCCGCGGCGGCCCCCTACCGTCACTACGAAGACAAGCGCGCCCTGCTCGAGGCGATGGTGCGGGCAAATCTCGTGTATTTCAACTCCGCCCTTGACAAGGCCAAGCGTGAAACCGCGTCGCATTTCGCGGCCCTCGATCATCTGGTGCGCGCCTATTTCGATTTTGCGCGGCGCTTTCCTGTCCGTTACCGTTTCCTTCTCGAGGCGAGCCACGAGGACAGCACGCTCGGGATGGAAGTCCGCCAGACTTTTGCGGCCGTCGCCAATCTTGTCCGGGACGCGCGGCAGGCGGGCGAAATCAACGGAGGCGATCCCGACCAGATCTCGGCGCTGATTTTCGGCGCCGCATGCGGAATGGCGGACATGTCCCAGCATGAAATGGCAGGCACGGCGCGTGGCGGAATCACCCCGCATCCCGCGCCCAATCTGGCGCCGCTGCTGCTCGACCTCCTCGCCGGGAGATTCGCGACGCGACGCGCAGCATAGGCGCTGCGCCGATCGAAGCGGTTAGCCGCGCTGCTCCTCTGGCGCCGAACGCGAGTCGGACCGGGCAGCGTTGACGTCGGAGTACGGCGCCCTGGGTCGCGGCGCTGGCCGATCCGACTGCACGGGGCGATCTGCGTCAATCGGATCTGCGGTTTTCGAAAACCCCGTTTCCTGCAGTCGTTGCAGGGGGCCCGGCTAAACATCCAGCCGGATCAGCGTCCAGGCGCTCCAATGGGGATAGGCGACGAAGAAAGACCGAGGATCGGTTCGAGTGGGCCCCCGATCGGAGCGCGCAAAACGATTGTACGCCTCCACGTCGAAGTATAATCCGCGGCTTTGCAGTTTATGCGTCCAATAGAGCACCGGCTGGATATTCACATGGGTCGGGTCGCCCATGTACATGTCCTGCGTCTCGCCGTCGCGCAATGCGTCGAGGCAGAGAAACGCCCGGCCCCCGATCCGCAGCACGCGAGCGAACTCGTCGAGGATCGCATCGGTGAGTTCTTTGGCGATATGCTCCAGCACCTGCGCCGAGTGCAGCAGGCTCACGCTGCCCGATTCCGCCGGAAGCCTCTCAATCGAACCCGTGCAGAGTTCGGTGTCGGTGTAACGGAAGCGCTTGCGCCCGAGTTCGACCATATGATCCGACAGATCGACGCCGAGGACTCTCTCGTAGGTCCCGGTGTCCTTGAAGCCATTCAGGATCGACCCGCAAGCGCAGCCGGCGTCGATGACGAAAGGGTTCGAGTAGGTCGATTGCAAAGTCGCCTCGGTGACCATCGCGGCGTAGGATTTCTGCCAATGGTCATATTTCAGGTAATCCATCCCGGCCTCCGCATGCTCCCTGTAATACCGGTCGTCGTAGGAACCCGCGGTCAAAGTCGTGTTCGCCGGTTCCGCAGCGCGGCGGAAGACATGCCTTCCGATGAAGTCCTTGAGAAACGTCAATTGGCTCTCCATCCCGACCCCCGCTTCCCAGCGTCGCTCCGGGCGCCTCCGCAATCACGGGGGCGATCGCCGGAGGCTGCTGGGCTCACGAACGGGGCGGCTTGGCGCGGCGGCCTCGCGACCCATGAAAGCCCACCGCCATGTCGAAGGCCGCGCCGACAAACTTCAGGACATGCGCGAAGTCTTCGTCCGTTAGGCGGCGCGCCGCGTCGTTTGCCCGATAGAGATTGGCGAAGTCGCGTTCGCGGCCGGCCTGGACAACGAGCTTGCCGACCCCGAGCTCGTCGAGCGCCTTCCAGATTCCCGGATTGTAGGAGCGGGTCAGTTTCAGCGCGAAGGAGATCGGGTCGTTGCGGCCGAGCACGCCGGCGAGCCGCAGGATGAGATCGAAGGGCAGGGCCGCCCTGCCTTCTTCCGCTTCCTCGATCAGGGTCGGTTCGGACAGGTCGACCGCCGTTCCGAGCTCCTCGACCGTGATTCCAGCGGCTTCGCGCGCGGCGCGCAAGAATTCGCCCGCCTTGCCGACGGCGGCCTTCTCGCCCGGCGAGCGCGCCAGGCTCCTTGCCGCCGCGATCGTCATCTCGGTCGCTCCCTCGGCGACGCCGAGCGCCGAATTTGCCCAAGAGGCGAGCTCATGTGCGATCCGCATGATCGCGGAGGGCCCCGCGGCAGGCGCACGAGCCGGCGCAGCGGGCGCGGCGGCCGGCTTTGCCGGGAGCGCTTTTGTGCGCGCCCGCGGATGCGATTTCGGGCGGGACCCAGACGGCATCCTGACCTTCCCCCAGTCTCACATTTGCCGGCGCGGTGCAGACCTGCCCCTTGGCCGGGCGGATCGAAAATGACGGGACGGCGAAGTTTATTACGACGGCACTGTGTATTGCGCCGAGGCTTTACGCAATGCCCATTTCGCTGCGCTGAGTGATGGATGGCTTCGGGAGCGGCCGTCTGGGCATACGAAGCGAGCGTCCGGTCCGGCATTGGCCGGGAGACGGCCCCGCTCCTCACACCCCCAGATACCGCCGCAGCACCTCCGGGTTCGCCTTGATCTCCTTGGTCGGCCCCTCGTGCACGACATGACCGTTGTTGACGATGTAGGCGCGGGTCGCGAGCGCGAGCGTCGCGGCGAGGTTCTGTTCGACCAGGACGATCGTTTGCCCCTCGGCCGCGAGATTGCGGCAGACGTTCATGAGATCCCGCACGATGACCGGGGCGAGGCCTTCGAACGGCTCGTCGAGCAGCAGGATCTTCGGATCGCGCGCGAGCGCGCGAGCAATCGCCAGCATCTGCTGCTCGCCGCCGGAGAGGTCGGTGCCCCGGCTCCCGCGGCGCTCGGCGAGGCGGGGGAAAATCTCGTAGATGCGCGCGAGCGGCCAGGCGTTCGGCGCGGTGAGGCGCGCGAGCACGATGTTCTCTTCGACGTTGAGCGAGCCGAACACCCGCCGCTCCTCGGGCACGAGCTGCATGCCGGCCCGCGCGATCCTGTGCGGCGCCTTGCCGGAGAGCTCCTCGCCGTCGAGGCGGACGGAGCCTGCCCGCGGCCGCACCATGCCCATCAGGCTCTTCAGCGTCGTCGTCTTGCCCGCGCCGTTGCGCCCAAGCAGCGCGACGACCTCGTTCTTCTCGACTCGCAGGCCGACGTCGAACAGGATGTGGGAATCGCCGTAGTAGCTGTTGAGGCCGGAGACTTCGAGCAGGCTCATGGCGCGTGGACCCCGCCGAGATAGGCTTCCTGGACGACGGCGTTGGTCTTGATCTCGGCCGGCGTTCCCTCGACCAGGAGCTGCCCCTCGCTCAAGACCGTGATGCGTTCGGCCAGTTCGAAGATCGCATCCATATCGTGATCGATGACGACGAGCGTGCGACCCGCGCGGATCGATTTCAGAAGGGCGACCGTCTCCAGCCGCTCCTGGGGGCTCATGCCGGCGAGCGGCTCGTCGAGCAGGAGCAGGCTCGGCTTCGCCGCCAGCGCGAGACCGATCTCGAGACGCCGCTTTTCGCCATAGGCGAGCTCGGAGACCGGCATCGCGGCGCGCCGCGTCAGATGCGTCTGGGCGAGCGTCTCGTCGACGTCGTCGTCGAGCCCCGGCACGCGCCTCGCGTCGCGAAGCATGTCGGCGCGGAACGGCCCGCGCTTCTGGGCGAGGGCCGCTATCGCAAGGTTCTCGCGAACGGTGAGGCGGTTGAACAGCTGGTTGACCTGATAGCTCTTCGTCAGGCCGAGCTGGCAGACCCTTGTCACGTCCCAGCCGGTGATGTCGTGGTTCAGGAACAGGATCTGCCCGGAGGACGGATGAATCTCGCAGGTCAGCATCTTGAAGAACGTGCTCTTGCCCGCCCCGTTCGGGCCGATAATTCCGCGCAGCTCCCCGCGCCGCACCGAAAAATCAATATCGCGGTTGGCCACGATGCCGCCGTAGCGGCGGGTGAGCCCCTTCGTCTCGAGAATGACATCGCCAGGTCCCGCCGCCGATTCGACGGAAGACTTGGCCGCGGCGAAGACGCGCGGCTGCTCCGCGATCGGCGCGGTCGCGTTCGAATCGGATGCCGCGCGCCTCGCGCGACTTCGCCGCGGCGCCGGTCGCGAGCGCGATCAGGTCCTCGACGCCGCCGATCACGCCGCGGCGCAGGAAGATCACGAGAGCCACGAACACGAGGCCGAGCACCAGCCTCCAGGTGCTGCCGAGATGCAGCGTGTTCTGGAAGAAGTCGCTGAGGTAGAGCCAGATGGTCGCGCCGACCAGCGGACCGAACAGCGTGCCGGCGCCGCCGATCGCGGTCTGCATCACGAGCTGACCCGAGGTGTCGAAGGTGAAGGCGTCGGGCGGCATGAAGCCTTGCATCAGGCCAAGCAGGCCGCCGGCGAAACCGGCGTAGGCCGCAGCGACCACGAAGGCCGTCAGTTTGTAGGCGTGGACGTTATGGCCGACCGCCGCGCGCGCGCAGGGGATTTTCGCGAATCGCCCGCAGGACCACGCCGACCGGCGACCGCACGATGCGCAGCGCGATCACGATGCCGACGAAGTACCAGAACGCAAGGAACGCATAAACATCTTCCAGTCGGAATTAAATCGCAGCTTCGTGAAACCGAGATTGACAGAGGGCGTCGGCACGCCGGGCAGTCCGTTCTCCCCGCCGGTGAAATCCGCCAGCGGGCTGAACTCGACGAAGTAGAAGACCTCCGCGATCGCCACCGTGATCATGGCGAAATAGATTCCGGTGCGGCGGAGCGCGATCAGGCCGACGAGATCACCGACCGCGGCGGCGCCGATCATGCCGATGACGATCGCCAGCATGACGTTGGTGACGTTCATCTGCGGTGAGCAGATAGGCGGCCATCATCCCGCCCGTGCCGAAGAAGGCCGACTGGCCGAACGACAGGAGCCCGGTGACGCCGAACAGGATGTCGAAGCCGAGACCGAACAATCCCCAGACCAGGATGCGGTTCATCGTCGTCGGCGAGAATCCGAGGTGGGGCAACACGAACGGCGCGACGATCAGGCCGGTCGCGGTCAGGGCTTCGATGACGAAAGGGCGCTGCTTGAACATGGGATGAGGGCGCCTACTCGCGGCCGGCCGTGCCGAGGAGCCCGTATGGCCTGACCACGAGCACCAGCGTCATCGCCACGAACAGCATGACGTAGGAATAGCCGGGATTGAACATCGAGGTGATGCTGATGATCTGGCCGGCGATCAGGCCGCCGAGCACTGCGCCGGGAAACGACCCGACGCCGCCGATCACGACGACAACGAACGTCTGCACCAGGATCGATCTCGCCGACGTCGGGCGCGAGCGAAACCACCGGCGCATTGACAATGCCGGCGAAGCCGGCCGCCATGGAGCCAATGCCGAACACGAGCATGAACACCTTGTAGACGTCGATGCCGAGCGCATCGACCATCGCCGAATCCTCGATGCCCGCTCGCACGATCATTCCGATGCGGGTGCGGTAGAGGACGAGATAGAGCGCGATCAAGGCGACGGCGACGATGCCGAGCAGCGCCAGGCGATAGGTCGGATAGAGCATGAAGCCGAGCGGCGTGATGCCGACGAGTCCGGGCGGCGGCGGCACCATCTTCGACAGGCCGCCGAAGAAGAACCGGACCGTTTCGACAAAGACGATCCCGAGGCCGAAAGTGACGAGGATCTGGTCCTCGGGCGGGCGCGAATAGAACTGCCGGATGATCAGGCGCTCCATCGCCACGCCGACCAGCATGACGAACAGGGAGCCGGCGATCACCGCGACGACGAACGAGCCGGTATAGGTATAGGCGGCCCAGCCGGCGTACCCGCCGAGCATGAACATCGCGCCGTGCGCCAGGTTGAGCACGCCGAGCGTGCCGTAGATGATCGTCAGGCCCGAGCTGATCAGCGCAAGCAGGGCGCCGAGGACGAGACCGTTGAACATCTGCGAGATGAAATTCGCCCAGCTCAGCACTTCGCGCACCAAGGAATCTGAGAAAGCGCGAGGCCGACGTTTTGCCAGTCTCGCGCCGAGGAGATGGATGCGGCCCGGCCGCAAGCCGGGCAGGACGGCGACGTTCAGGTATATGGTCCGAGCTCGCAGCCGAACGCGTCGGGCTTCTGCATCAGCGGCCCGCCCGGGACGATTTCCATCACTTCCCAGAAGTCTTCCTTGCTCTTCATGTCGCCGGGCGCCTTGCCCTTGACGATGATGACCGGACGAACCAGCTGGTGGTCTTCAGGGCGGAAATAGACTTCACCCACGGTCGAGTCGAATTTCTCGCCTTTCTCGTACTCCTTGATGACGGCTGGCGGATAGAACGTGCCGGCGCCGGACACCATGCGCGCCCAGATGGCGAACTGCATGTAGGCGTTGTTTGCACCCCATTCGGGCTTGTAACCATATTTCTTTTCGAACTCCGCCACAAACATTTTCGCGAGCGGATACTTGTCCTCCAGCGTCCACCAGAAGTCGGTGGCGGCGTAGACGCCTTCGGTGAGCTCCGGGCCCACTTCCTTGGCGAGGAACGGGATCTGGTAGGGGATCACCATCTTCATCTTCGGCGTCAGACCGAACTGCTTGGCCTGCTGCATCGACAGCACCGCATCGCGACCCCAGTTGACGTTGATGATGACGTCGGCGCCCGAGTTGGCGATGTTGGTCAGATACTGGCTGAAGTCCTGGGTGCCGAGCGGCGATACTTGATCCGTCACCTGGGTCCAGCCGCCATTCGTGGTCAGATAGTCGTTGACCGACTTGGTGACGGTGTGGCCGTAAGTATAGTCCGGCGTCATGAACGCCGCCTTCTTGCCCTTGCCATAGGCCTTCACCAGGACCGGGCCGATCGCGTTCGCCGCGGTCTCGCCGTAGAAGCACTGGCGGAACGAGTAGCGCGCGCAGTCCTTGCCGGTCGTGTCGTTGGAGCCGGATATCGCCACGAGATAGAGGATTTTCTCGCGCTGGGCGAACTTGTTGAGCGCCACCGCGACGGCCGAGGAGGTCGATCCGGTCATGGCGATGATCTTGTTCTCGTTGATGAAGGTTTGCTGCTCCTGCACCGCCTGGTTGGGCTTGGCGCCGGAGTCGGCCACGACCAGCTTCACGTCCTTCCCGAGCACGCCCTTGGTGATCTTGGGCGCGATTTTCTTGATGAGGTCATTGCCGCTGTTGATATGCTCGACCGCGAGCTGCATGCCCTTGAGCTCGTCCTCGCCCTGCACGGCATAGGCGCCGGTGCGCGGCACGGTCGCGCCGATGGTGACCGAATCGCCCTTCGAGCCATCCGGCCAGGTGCCCATGGCGGGCTGGTCATCGGCGAAAGCGGGGATTATCAGCGCGCCGGGCAGGAAGGCGCCGCCAATGAGGCCGGCTCCGCCCTGAAACAGCGTGCGACGCGTTAGGCCGTTGTTGGTCGTATCAAACGACATGCCGTTTCCTCCTTTTTTGTTTTGGCGCGTCGAACACTCGACCTCTGCGAGCGCCGCCGAACGCGGGCTCTACCGGCCTGTCGCAGGCGTCCGAGGCTCGAACGTTCGCCGTCCTTTACGCCAGCCGAGCACTTAACCGGGCAATTCCACGGCGGCGGAAAGATGGAGACTAGCTGGCGTCGCCACGGCGCCAATTCGACTATGGTCTAAAGGAACAAGAATCCGCGACAATACTAAAGGTAAATTCATTATTACCGCCCGCGGCCGATTTGGGAAGACAAGTTCGTCGCCGTAACTGTGACCTGACCGTCTTCGATGCCGATAAAGGTAAGCAAGTGGTAACTCGACCGCAATCACTGATACATTACGTGAAAAACTTCGTTTCGGCACGACGCTAAGAGGGGTCGCAAACCTTTGGAAACAAAGAGGCCCGCCGCTAAACGGGCGCCAAACGGAAGCCGGGCGGCGATGGGCCCGCCGGAGGGCCGTCGCTATTCCGGCGCCTTGCCGAGCGGGATGCCGTTGACCTTGAGCGACCGGTCCTGGCCGAGTTCCACGACCCAGGAGAGGCTTCCGTCGCTCTCACTCCTGGCGAGGCCCTTGGCCATGGCGAGCCCGGGTAGGGACTTGGCGGCGACGTCCGGGCCGAGAGCCTTCACCGCCGCCATCGTCCTGTCGAACCCGCGCATGCGGATCGTCATCTGACCCGACGGCTTGCCGAGCGCATAGACAAGCGCTCCCTGTATGTCGGCGTCGATCGCCGGCGCGACCACGTGGGAGGGGGCCAGTTCGATCCGGAGCGGGCCGGCGCCCAGGAAAGCCGCCGCGACTTTGGCGGAATTCTCGTCGGAGATGGCCGGGCCGGGGGCGCCGAGCCGCATGTCGGTGATCGCCTCGTTCGCCCCGGCGGCGATGTCAATTCCCTTGAGCGTCGCGGTCAGATCGAGTTTGGATGGCGTGAGGTCCGCCGCGCCGGGCGGGGCGAGCGCCACCGGCAGGCTCAGGCCCTCGGCCGCCAGTCTCGCCTCGATCGCGCTCTGTGGTCCGGCGTTGGCGATGGCGACCGCGAGCTTGACGCCGGCGAGCGCGATCGCTCCGAACGGCGAAGAGACCATCAGCTTCGTGGCTTCCCCGCCCTCGGCGAATTTCAGTCCCGGCGCCGCGAGCTCCCTCAGGAGGCTTTTGAGCTCCGCCTCATGAGGCGCGAGGTCGGCGCGGTGAGCGGAAAGCAGGCTCGCGAGATCGAACGCCTTGCGCGTCTTCAGTCCGTCGGCGCCAACGCGGAAGGCCGCCTTGTCTATCCGTCCGCTGGCGGCGGACGCCTTGCCGCTGTCGGAGGCGCCGGAGAAGCTGAAGGTGATGTCGTTGATCTCCTCGCTGACCGAGGTCGAGACGGCGCCGTTGGCGTCGACAGTCGTCTTGTAACTGCCGCTGATGGGGCCGAAATCGATCGCCTGGTCGACCTTCGGCGCGTGCATGGTCAAGGCGCCCTTGTCGGCGCTCGCCGATCCGCTGACCCACCAGGCGAGCGCCGGGTCGACGACGACCGTCTGCTTATAGTTGTCGATCTCGATCGCGCTGGTCCCTTCGCCGGCGTGCGAGACAATCTTTGGCAAGGAATCCTGGACGACCCGCCACTTGCCGTCGTCCTGCTCGAACAGCTTGTAGACCAGGGTTACCGGGTCGTAGGCCACGGCGGCGCCAATCGCCTTGAAGACGCCGTTCAGTGCGCCGAGGTCGGCCGACACGAGATAGTTCTGGCCGTCCGGCTTCACCGTTGCGAATGTGGGCCCGCCCGCCGGCGGCTGCGGCAGGAACCGGTCAAGGAACGCCTGCAGCTTCTCGGCGCCGTCGGGCGTCGCTGCCCTGTCGGCTGCAAACGCTGGGAACGCGGCGAGCGACGCGCCTAAGATCAGCCAAGCGCATGCGCGCTGGCGGCGCGGGGAAGTCGCGGGCATGGTCAGGCCTTTTCGGTAAGAAATAGGACGCGCGCCAACCTTATCGCAGTTTTAGATGAATCGCGCGTTTAGCCATTCTCCCGATCTCGCGCGGTCCGGTCAACGCGCAGGAAGGGCCGGAGGGGTGGATCGCTTCGGCAACTGCGCCTTGGCGACGCCCGCTTTGACCGCGGCCTGCACTTTCTCGAAAGCCCTGACCTCGATCTGCCGGACCCGCTCGCGCGAAACGCCGAATTCGGTCGACAGCTCCTCGAGGGTGATCGGATCCTCGGCGAGGCGGCGCGCCTCGAAAATCCGCCGCTCGCGCGGGTTGAGCACCGTGAGCGCGCCCCTCAGGGCGTCGAGACGGGCGTCCGACTCCTCGCGCTCGGCAAGCAGCGATTCCTGGTCGGCGGTGTCGTCGACGAGCCAGTCCTGCCATTCGCCCTCGCCCTCCTCGCGCAGCGGCGCGTTGAGCGAGGCGTCGCCGCCGAGGCGGCGGTTCATGTCGATCACATCCTGCTTGGCGACTCCGAGGCGCTTGGAGATCGTCTCGACCTGGTCGTCGCGCAGATCGCCCTCGTCGAGGGCGGAGATGCGGCTCTTCGCCTTGCGCAGGTTGAAAAAGAGCTTCTTCTGGCTCGCGGTGGTGCCCATCTTGACCAGCGACCACGAGCGCAGGATGTATTCCTGGATCGAGGCGCGAATCCACCACATGGCGTAGGTCGCGAGCTTGAAGCCCTTGTCGGGCTCGAAGCGCTTGACCGCCTGCATCAGGCCGACGTTGCCCTCGGAGATCACCTCGCCGATCGGCAGGCCATAACCCCTGTACCCCATGGCGATCTTGGCCACGAGTTTCAGGTGCGAGGTCACCAGCTTGTGCGCCGCCTCCCGGTCGCCGTGCTCGCGCCAGCGCTTGGCGAGCATGTATTCTTCCTGCGGCTCCAGCATTGGGAACCGCTTGATTTCCTGGAGATAGCGGGACAGGCCGGACTCGCCGGCGATGATCGGTAGGGAAGCGGCCATCATATCCTCTGGTCAGAGACCGGTTCAAGGCCGGCTCCGTCGGCGCGCTATGGCCGGGTGGCTATCTTGGTCGAGAAAGCGTGGCCGAAAAAGGGCCGCGCTACAGGGACCATACGAAGCGACGGCGGCCCGGGATCGCGCTCCGGAGTTCCGCGGACTTCCGCGGACGTCCGCGCCGTCGCGTTCAGGCCCTTAGAGCCTTGACGAGCCTCGAAAAATCCTCGGGCGGCGGGCTCGCGAAGCGCAGTTCGTCGCCTGTGATCGGATGCTCGAACCCGAGCGCTGCGGCGTGCAGCGCTTGCCGCCCCAACGCCGACAGCGCCTGCTTTGCTCCCTCGGAAAGCTGCGACGCCTTGGTTTTGTAGCCCGCCCCATAGACTGAATCACCGAGCAGCGGATGACCGATCGAGGCCATGTGGACGCGGATCTGATGCGTTCGCCCGGTCTCGAGCCGGCACGCAACGAGGCTTACCGGCCCAAGGGCTTCGACGAGCCGCCACTGGGTGACGGAGTGACGCCCGCGCTCCTCGGGCGCGATCGCCATTTTCTCCCGATGGCGCGGATGACGGCCGATCGCCGCGTCGACCTTGCCGGCGGTCGCGTCGAAGGCGCCCCAGACGAGCGCGAGATACTCGCGTTCGAGCGAGCCCGTGCGCCCGTGATCGGCGAAAAGCTCGGCCAGACCCTGGTGGGCCGCGTCGGTCTTGGCGACGACGAGCAGGCCCGAGGTGTCCTTGTCGAGCCGATGGACGATGCCCGGCCGCCGGACGCCGCCGATCCCCGACAGGCTTGCGCCGCAGTGGTGGATCAGCGCGTTGACCAGCGTGCCCTCGGCGTGTCCCGGCGCCGGATGGACGACGAGGCCCGCCGGCTTGTCGATGACGACGAGGTGGGTGTCCTCATAGACGATGTCGAGCGGCAGATCCTCGCCGGCGAGCGGCGATTCCTCCGGCGGCGGCGCTTCGAGGGCGATCCGCGCTCCTTCCGTGAGCCGCGCGGCCGGGTCGCGGGCGACGATCCCGTCGACCGTCACTTCGCCGGCCTCGATCAGCGCCCTGAGCCGCGTGCGTGACAGGGCGATTCGCCGCTCCGAAGCCGTCTGGCCGAGGTAGCGGTCGAGCCGTTCGCCCGCGCCTTCAGCCCCGACGTCGAAAATCTGCGGCCCAGAGGGCGGGACCAGCGGCGCCCGCGGCGGATCGGGCGGGACTTCCGGCTCGGGCTCCGCGCCCTTGCGCCAGGCGCGCTGCTTCGCCTTGGCGTTCACGTCCGGTCGCGACGGCGGCTGCGGGAACCTGGCTCCGCGGCGGCGGGCGCGACCAAGGGGCCGAGCGCCGTCACAATCTCCTCGACGGTCGGGCGCGGGCCGGGACGATGGGCGTCGAGGCCGCGCCGCATCGCCGCGACATGGGCCGGAGAGTTGCCGCAGCAGCCGCCGACGATCCGCGCGCCGCAGTCGACCGCGAGTCCCGCATACGTTCCCATCAGTTCCGGCGTGCCGGAATAGTGGATCTCGGCCCCGTGCCAGTGCGGCACGCCGGCGTTCGCCTTGGCGATCAGCGTCGCGCCGGGTTCGGCCGCGCTCATGGCGAGGATCGCGACCAGGAGGTCGGCGGCGCCGACGCCGCAATTGGCACCCTCGGCCAGCGGCTTCGGATCGAACTCGGCGAGGATCGAGCCGAGCGCGGCGGGGGAAACCCCCATCATCGTGCGCCCGGCGGTGTCGAAGCTCGCCGTCACCGTATAGGGCATGCCGACCCTCGCCGCCGCCTTCGCCGCGGCGCGGATCTCCTCAGCCGCCGACATGGTCTCGATCCAGACGACGTCGGCCCCGCCCTCCCTGAGGCCCTCGATCTGCTCGACGAAGATCTCGGCCGCCTCGTCCTCGCTCAACGGGCCGAGCGGGGCGAGGATGTCGCCGGTCGGGCCGACCGACCCCGCCGCCACGACCCGCCGCCCTGCCTTGTCGGCGACGGCGCGGGCGTTTTCAGCCGCCATCCGGTTGAGTTCCCGAACCCGCGCCTCAAGGCCGTGCAGCGCCAGACGCCGGCGGTTGCCGCCGAACGAGTTGGTCAGGATGATGTCCGCGCCCGCGTCGACGAAGGCTTGGTGGAGCGAGCGGATCCGGTCGGGGTGGGTCTCGTTCCACAATTCCGGCGCGTCGCCCGAGGTCAGGCCCATGGCGAACAGATTCGTGCCGGTCGCGCCGTCGGCGAGCAGCGGCCGGCCTTCGGCGAGGAGGGATTGCAGCATCGGGGCCTGGTCCTTACGCCGGCGCGAATAGCGTCTCAATTAACCGCGCCGCCGAAACGACGCAAGGCGGGACCTTGTCCTTGACGAGAACTCCGCCCGAATCGGGGACCTGCCGAATTTCCCGCCAACAGATCCTATGCGGGTGGACGGCGGCCGGACTTGGTAGGCTGAGCTTCCACACCAGCATGGAGGCAACCGATGGAGTCCGTCCCCTCTGCGACCGTTGTCGCGGCCACCGTCCGAGCGAATGCGATCACGTTGTTCGCCTCGCTCGAATTGAGCAAATCGAAATGGGTTGTGACGATGAACAGTCCGGGCAGCGAGAAGTTTTCCAGGCATTCAGTTGAAGGAGGAAACGGCGGCTGTTTGCTCGGCCTTCTTTCGCGGTGGCGGGGGAAGGCCGAGGAGCGCCACGGCGTTGCGATCAAGACGGTGGTTATTCAGGAAGCGGGACTGGACGGGTTCTGGATTCATCGGCTGCTGCTCGCGAACGGGATCGAGAGCCATGTCGTCGATGCGGGTTCGATCGCGGTCGCGCGGCGGCATCGGCGGGCCAAGACCGATTCGATCGACGGCGAGACACTGTTGCGGACGCTGATGGCCTGCGGTCGGGGTGAGCGGCGGGTCTGTTCCATGGTTCAGGCGCCGAGCCCGGAAGACGAGGATCGCCGGCGTCTGACGCGTGAGCGCGGCACGCTGGTCAAGGAACGCATTCAGCATACCAATCGGATCCGGGGGCTGCTCAGCGGCCAGGGCGTCCGGGATTACAATCCGCTTCGGGGCGATTGTCTTGAACGGCTTGAAGCGCTGCGGACCGGCGACGGCCGTCCTCTGCCGCCGCTGCTGAAGGCGGAAATCCTCCGGGAACTCGATCGGATAGCGGTGGTGACGACGCAACTGGCTACGGTCGAACGCGCCCGCGACGCGCTGGTCCATACGGAAGTCGAGAAGCCGGACACTCCCGCCGGCGTGCTCATCAAGCTCAAGGGCATCGGCCCTGAGTTCGCCTCGCTCCTGTGGCTGGAAGCGTTGTTTCGCCGCTTCGCCAACCGACGCCAGGTAGGGGCTTACGGCGGATTGGCGCCCAGTCCCTGGCAGAGCGGGAGCATCGAACGGGATCAAGGCATCTCGAAGTCGGGCAATCACCGCCTGCGCCGAACCATGATCGAGCTTGCCTGGTCGTGGCTGCGTCATCAGCCCAACTCGGCGTTGAGCCGCTGGTTTCGGGCGCGGGTCGGCGCCGCCAAAGGGCGAATCCGCCGGATCGCCATCGTGGCGCTGGCCCGCAAACTCCTCGTCGCCCTGTGGCGCTATGTCACCCAGGGCGTCGTTCCCGAGGGCGCCGAGCTCAAGGCGGCATGATCCAATGGCTCGACCCGCTCCAGCGAGGGCTCAATCCACCTCAGCAATGGCTTAACCCACTCCACCCATTCCAGCGAAGCTGAATATTGGCTTCGCCGGATCCGGGCGGGCGGTGACCGGTGTTTTCCCTTGGCTGAAACACGCCGCTCAACAGGATGGTCCCGCCAACCCGAGCCCGATGCCCTCGAGCATGAGGGATTATGGTCCGAGCCCAGGCTCAACCGGATGTGAGGTGATGCGGCCATCAAGGCTGCATGGCGAAAAACGGGCTCACGCTTCGGATCCAAACCCAAAGGAGAACCCAAAATGCCGAAATGAAAATCACCCTTGACCGGAAACGCCCCATGTGAGGGAAAGTTTCTGCTCTGTTTCGGCGCCAAAATCAGGGTCCGTCGGCGTTGAACCAAGGAAAAGCCGAAACCGGGCCCGCCTCATGCAACCTGGGCGCGAACCGATGGGCGCACCGGCTGCCTGAGTCTGCCCCGCCGGGGATTCCGGTCAGCCGAAGGAACGCGCCGGATATTCCGAAGAACGCTTGGGGCGCGTTGATCAGGTCGGAGGCTCCACCGCCCGGGCGAGTTGCAATGCCCCGCGTTCGGGACGAGCTGAAATCACGCTCGGGCTATCTGCCCGAGCTCTTGCAAATTGAGCTCCAGTCGGACCGGCTTCCCGCCCGGTGGCCGCCCACGACCGGCCGGATGAGAGCCGGAATCGCGATGCGTCCGATCACCATCACGCCCTAGTGCAACATTTCGCCTTGCAGCGACAACCGCGACACAAGCCTGATCACGGCGTCGCGAGCATCCGGCCGGCGAATGCGCACGAAAGACTCCATCAGGTGAAGCGCTTCTTCGTGACTTGGCCTTGAGGAATCCGATGCGGCGTCCAATTGACTGAAATCGACGGAAATTTCCGAACGCCTGACTTCTCTGTTGGTTTTCATGCCGCGACGCCGCTCCATTCCCTGACACTCTGCCGTTTCGCAATCACGGCGCCCAACGCGTCCGTGCCGAGACCTGTTCGAAGGATCTGGCGCAACAAGCGCGCCACCGAGGTCGCCCACACAGCGACAACGCGCGCCGCTTCTCCTACGGTCGAAAAGGAAAAGAAGATCAATGACGTCTTGCCGTTCGGCGCAATTGTAGCGATTTTGAGGAGAGAGCAAATTTGCAAATTGCAAAACTCAGCTTTGCTGTGGTCCTTGCTGACGGCAATTTTGGGCCGATGGCGATCCAAAAAGACACAGGCGGATCATCGCCGTCACTGGGCTATAGGGCCAGGCGCGAAGGGCGAGGGCAAGCGCGGTCCTAACCCTCCAAACAATCGGAGCGGCCGCGCGCAGGGCGACGGCGCCTTGCTGGCGCGGCGCCTCGGGAGGGGGCCGGGGCCGGTAGAACCAGTTGTATGTAGAACGCTGACGACACTGAACGAATGGCGCCCCTAGCCGAGGCGCAGGAATTCGATCGTGGCAAGAGGTTGTGGGCAGGGTTAGACAGGCTCTCCAGGATCGATTTCCTGATGATTTTCAAGGCTTATGTCTAACATCGGTGCAGTTGATTTGCAATCGTAGTGCAAGTACAGTGCAGGCGAACGTCTTCGGGAGATCGTCATGCTCGGTTACCTGTACTCCGCTTTCGGGGGCGCCCTTGTCTCTTGGGCCGCCACCCGCTTCGCCGTCGCCAAGGGCTGGTATCTCGCCCACAAGAACTCAGATCGCGTCAACCGTCGCCGAGGCCAAGGCGATTGGGACCATGGCCGACAAGGACGTCGCCTCGGTCGTCAAGGCCCTTCAGCAGACGAATCAGTCCACTCAGAAGCCGTGAGCTTCTTCGCCGGCCTGCTGATCGGAGTCATGGCGACCTTTATCGCGATGCGCCGCCTGTTCGACGCCGGTTGGATCGTCGAGCACGACCTTCCTCACCCCATGGCACGAGCTCAAGGTGATCTTTCAGGCATTCTACGGCTACCGAGACGCCAGCACGAAGGTCGGGCATTTCAGGAGGCAGGCATGAAGATCGCAGTCATCGCCGAGAACCGGCCCGGCATTTCGACGACGCTGATGGGCATTCAGGTGATGGGCCAGCTGGAGAGCATGGGCCACGAGGTCGTGCCCGTCTACGTCCACGGGACCGTCTACAAGATGATGCCCGAGCTCGCGCGGACGCCGACCAACTGCCTCTCCGAGCACGAGATGCGCGCGATCATCCGCAACTCCCGCTACGCCCGCCCGACCACGTTGATCAGCGTGCTCACCGGCGACTGGGAGGAGCACAGCTTCCCCGACCGCATGGCCTACCTGTCGATGTTCTTCGAGCCGGTCTTGAGCGGTATCCCGCTGCGCCACGTCTCGCTCTCGAAGCACACGACCGAACTGATGCTGGGCGAGGCGCGCACGGTGTTCAGCCCCTCGATCTTCCGAGCCTGACCAAGAACGTCGCGACCCACTATTACGGCGTCGACCTCGCCTTTCAGCCGGGCGAGAACGAGCCTGCAAGACCCTGGGAGGTTTCGGCCGTCCTGGGCGCTACGTATGGAACAACAGCAAGTCGGTTCTCGACCCGAATGAGCGGTTCGCCTATCTGGTCGAGGCCATCCGCTGGTTGGTCAAGAAGACCACCGAGCAGGAGGCGGGCCGCTACATCGAGCCGCCGGTCGACTTCCGCACCTTCGTCGAGTCGGAAGGGCGCGGATGTGGCTCTGGGCGGCGCGTTGCGCGCCGGGGAAGCAACTGTGTTGGTCGGAGTAGCCCGGTGCTCGGCCGGGCTCAAGGCTGGCGCTTCGCGCCCCCGCCTTCGGCGGCTTCGGCCTTGACCCCGTCCGCTCACCGGGCTTTTGGGCATCCATGCGGTCGGCGCAGAGCGCCGCCCGGCGGTCGCGCGGGGGCTGGCTCATGCCGTGGCCTGAGCCGGCGGGTTCCAGGGCTCATCTCGCGCAAGCATCGTGTTCAGAATGACGATCAGCTTGCGCATGCAGGCGATGATGGCGACCTTGGGCTCTTTGCCCCTGGCGAGCAGGCGCTGGTAATGGGCCTTGAGCACCCGGTTATGCTGGGTGGCGGCGCCCACGACTGCCATATAGAGCAGGTTGCGTCTTGCGCCGTCCGCCCCGGATGGAGCGCACGCCTTTGCGTTGGCCGCTGTCGTCGTCGTAGGGCGCGGCGCCGAGAATGTGGGGCGAGCGCTTCTTTCGGCTGAGCCGTCCGAAGCCGGCAGGATTACCCAGGTCGAGGGCTTCGGAATGGAGGAGGCCTCGGCGGAGAGCGCGTCGCCACCGATCAGTTCGAAGTTGAAGGCGAGGCCGGTGGCGGAGCAATGACGGATGTCGACCGGCTTCGCTAAACAGGCGGTCCCGCCGACCGACGTCGAGCGGAAGTCGCCGTTCAGACCGCACCGCGAAAAACCGGGAAGAAGACGAACACTTCTCTCGAAGCAGGCGTGAACCCGTCGACGAGTTCGAGGTCCAGTTCGCCGCCGCAATGTTCCATAGTCCATGGTCCGTGGGCGACGCGACGCCGAGATCGAGCGCGCTCGTCGCGCTCTGGACGAAACTTGCCGAAGAGGTCCAGCGCCCGCACCGCCGTCGACCGAGAAGTCGTCATCCAGGAGCGTGTTTCCACCGTCGAAGTCGAGATGCCCCGCCGATGACGATTTTACCCATCGTAAAGCTGTCGAATGATGCGCCAGACGCTCCGGCCTTGCCCTGCTCACGGCCCTGCGCCTGCAGGTAGTCCTCCCACTTCTGCACAAGGATGCTGTCCTTGGCGTTCCACGAAAGCCCGATGGTGAAGTCCTTCGCCGCCGCGGGACCCGCGACGCAGGCGACGGCCGCGGGTTGGCGCTCATCTGCGTCAGCCCGTTGACGATGAGCTGGAAGGTCAGCGCGCCCAGCAGCACCCCAGGGATGATGCTGCCGCGCCCGCCGAACAGGCTGACGCCGCCCACAACCACCACGGCAACGGCGGTGAACTCCATGCCTGAGCCGAGATAGGCGCTCAGCGAGCCGACCTGCAACAGGGCGACGATGCCGCCGATGCTGGCAAGGAATCCCGCGAGCACGAAATCGAGGAACACCAGCCGGCCGACCGGAAGACCGATGCGCGCCGCCACCTCGGCGCCGTTGCCGATGGCGTTGATCTGGCGGCCGAACGACGTGCGCCGGTGCAGCACGTGGACGGCGAGCAGGATCGCCGCCATCACCAGGATATCGACGAAGATAGGCCCGATGGAGAGATTGCCCAGCACGCGCACGGATTCCGGCAGCGGGATCACGCTCGCCTGCGTCAGCTCCAGCCCGACCCCGCGCAGCGTGATCATCGTGCCTAGTTCATCGATTTTGAGATTCGAATCATATCAGGCTGCCTGGTCGAGCTTATAGGACCAAGAGTGGACGACGGGGTGTCGATTGAAGTGATCCATGGCGGCCATGATGCGGTCCTTGAGTTCCTGTTTGGATGCGACGCGGATGTGGCGCAGCACCGAGCGGGCGAGCTTGGAGAAGAAACCCTCGACGAGATTGAGCCAGGAGCCATGCTTGGGGGTGAAGACAAAGGTGAAGCGGCCTTCCGGTTGGGCGGCGAGCCAAGCCTTGGTCTCCTTGGAGATGTGCGCCGAATGGTTGTCGAGGATCAGCTTGATCGCCGTATGGGTCGGATAGGCGGCGTCGAGGAGCTTGAGGAATTCAATGAATTCGCGGCTGCGGTGGCGGTCCTTGACGAGAGCGTGGACCTGGCCGGTGAGCAGATCAATGCCGGCCAGCAAGCTGACCGTGCCGTGGCGCTTGTACTCGTAGTCGCGCGCGAAGGTCGCATGTCTGCCGGGCTCGGGCGGCAGGTCCGGGGCCGTCGTGGCGATTGCCTGAATGCCGGGCTTTTCATCGTAGGAGACAATCGCCACCGCATCGCCCGGCTTTTGCTTCGCGGCGGCCGCGCTCTCCCGAATAAGCTTCACCTCGCCATAGACGCACAGAACCTCCGCCATCTTCTGCTTGAACTCCGGATCGCGGCGTTCCAGGTAATAGCGGACCTTGTGCGGCTTGATCTCCTGCTCGTTGAGGATATTGCACACCGTCCCCTGAGCCAACTTGGCAAGGCAAGCGTGGCCCTCCGCCGGCCCATGCTCACGCGCATGGCAGGCGAGAAGCCGCGTTGTCCACAATTCGTGGGGATAGCCGAGGTCCTTGGCCTTGCGGCAGGCGAGGTCGACAACCCATGCCTTGGCCTCGGCGGTGATCGTCGCCTCCCTGCCGGGCCGCGGTCGATCGTCGAGCGCCGCCATCGGGCCATAGACCAACGCCCGCTCGACACAGCGCTGGACGGTCTGATGGTGCGCGCCCAAGGCTCGCCCCACCGCAAAAAACGATCCGTCTTCCCGGTAGGCCAGCAGCATCCGCGCTCGATCAACCCGGCTCGCCGATTCCGTTCGCGAGCGGGCAATCGCGCCCAACGCCGCCACATCCTCCTCGCCAATCGCCAATTCAATCGCCCGCCGTCGACCCGCCATCACCTCACACCTCGCTTCCGAATCAAAGCAGCAAGGCTACAAACCACGTCAGGAAAAATGAATCCCGCGCGCATATGATTGGTTTCAACGATTCGATGAACTAGCGTCGTGATCAGCGGGTTGATGCCGAGCACCACGACGATGAAACCGTTGAGCATGCCGAACGCGATGCCGCACAGCACCGTCACGGAGAACGCCGCCACCGGGTCCCAGTCGAGCCGGATCATCAGCAACACGCCGATCGAACTGGACAGGAAGGCGATCGAGCCGAGAGAAATGTCGAGATTTCCCGTCATCACCACCATCGCCATGCCGCAGGATATGATCACTACCGGCGCCATCGTGTGCAGCATGGCGATCATGTTGCCGAATTCGAGGAAATGCGGCGTGGCGAGGCCTGAAGAAGACGAAGATCGCGGCGAGCACGAGCACGAAGCCCCAATCGAGCAGCAAGGCGCGAAGCGGATGAAAGCGTCATGGCGCCGGCCCGAGACGCTGACCTCCTTCCGTCCCTCCGGCGCAAGCCAGGGGCCAGGGGAGGCCGCGTGCGGTCGCCCCGGATTCCGGCTTGCGCCGGAATGACGAAAAGAGGGTAAGGCATGCGCCGTCATGATTCATGCTGCGGCTGCCGTTGGGTGGCCTCCCGAGACCACTTCCATCAGGCGGTGCTTGTCGGCCCCGCCGGGCAACTCGGCCGTGATGCGGCCACGGCTGATCACCAGGTAGCGATCGCACACCCGCATCATGTCCTCCAGTTCCGAGGAGATCAGCAGGATGCTGGCCCCCGCCGTGGCGAGTTCCGCGGTCAGCCGCAGCACCTCGGCCTTGGCGGCGACGTCGAGCCCGCGCGTCGGCTCGTCCAGAATGAACAGGCGCGGCCGTGTGGCCAGCCAGCGGCCCAGCACCACCTTCTGCTGGTTGCCGCCCGACAGCGTCTTCACCGCCTGGCGCACGTCGTTGAGCTTGATCTTCAGGCGTGCCACGATGTCTTCGGCGAAGTCCTGCTCGCGTCGGCGGTCGATCAGGCGCAGCGGGCTCAGCAACTGGCCGAGACTGGCGAGCGACAGGTTGCCGACGACCGAGAGCGGCATCAGCAGCCCCTCGCCGCGGCGGTCCTCGGTGACCAGGCCGACCTGCCGGTGCAGCGCCGTGGGAGTGATCGACCGATCGTCGATGTCGGCGGCGATGCGCAACTCGCCGGAATCGACCGGATCGAGCCCGATCAGGGCATGCACCAGTTCGGTGCGGCCTGAACCCAGCAGGCCCCACAATCCGACGATTTCGCCGGGATGCAGCTCGAAGCTGATGTCGTGCAGCACGCCGCGGCGATTCAGCCCGCGCACCGAAAGCAGCGGCTTGCCGGCGGCGGCATGCGGTTCGCGCAGGCGCTCCTGCCGCTCGACCTCGCCCAGCATCAGCCGCACCACCTCGTTCGGCGTTATGGCGGCGATCGCGCTGGAGCCGACCGTCTGGCCGTTGCGCATCACCGTCACGCGGTCGCAGATGTGGAAGATCTCGTCGAGGAAGTGCGTGATGTAGATCACCGCGACGCCGCTCTGCCTGAGCTGGCGGATGATCGCGAACAGCCGCTGCCGCTCGCGGTCGGTCAGTGACGAGGTCGGCTCGTCGAAGATGATGATGCGCGGGTCGCGCGACAGCGCGCGAGCAATCTCCACCATTTGCCGATCGCCGGTGGACAGCTCTTCCACCGGCCGCTCGGGCAATAAGTGCGAGCCCAGTCGTTCCAGCAGCCCGGCCGTTCGCTTGCGCATGAGCCGTCGATCGACCAAGCCGCCGGATTGCGGCAGGGCGTCGATGAACACGTTCTCCGCCACCGTCATCGTCGGCAGCATGTTGAGTTCCTGGTGCACGAAGGCGATGCCGAGCGCCTTGGATTCATGCGGCGAGCGGATCTGCACCGGAAGGCCGGAAATGATGATCTCGCCGGCATCCTTCGGCACGACGCCGCCCAGCACGTTCATCAGCGTGCTCTTGCCGGCGCCGTTGGCGCCCATCAGGGCGTGCACCTCGCCGGCGCGGCTCTCGAAGCTGGCGGCATCCAGCGCCGTCGTAGCGCCGAACTTCTTGGTGATGGCGTCGAGCTGCAGAATCGGGCCGGAGGACGCGCTCATCGCTCGCGCCTCGCCAACCCGTCGAGATAGATGAAAGCAATGATGACGACGCCCTTGACCACCAGGTTCATGAAATAGGAGACGCCGAGCTGGTTGAGGCTGTTGCTGATCAGCGTGATGAAGAACGCGCCGAACATCGCGCCGAGCGGCTTGCCGGCGCCGCCGTAGATGGAAACCCCGCCGACCACGCAGGCGGAGACGATGTCCAGCACCACGCCGTCGTTGCCCATGTTGGCCGAGGCCGAGCCCAACCGTGCGCTCAGCAGCACGCCGGTCAGTCCCGCGAGCAGCGCGGAGACGAGATAGGTGACGAACAGCACGCGCTGCACCGGGATGCGGGCAACCCGCGCGGCGCGCGCGTTGATTCCTGCGGCGTAGAGCCAGCGCCCGAAGATGGTGGACGACATCGCAATCGAGGCGACCGTCGTCACCGCCACCAGGATGATCACCGACACCGGCACGCCGAATGGCCGGGCCAGGTAGAAGTTGAAGAACGCGTCGGGAAAATGCGAGACGCTGACCGAGTTGGTCATCCACACCGTGGCGCCGCCGACCGCGGTCATGCTGGCCAGCGTGACGACGAACGGCGTCATGCGGAAGGCCGCCACCGCGGCGCCGTTCAGTAGCCCGACCGCGCCGGCGGCGAGCAGCGTCGCCAGGTTGGCGAGCGCCGGGTTGTAGCCGGCGCGCATCAGGAATGCCCCCAGCACCGCGCTGAACGCCATGGTCGCCGGCATCGACAGGTCGATGCCGCCGCCCACCATGACGAAGGTCATGCCGATCGCCAGCAGCGCGAGCGATGACATCTGCACGAGGATGTTGAGGATGTTGCGCTGCGAGTAGAAATGTGACGCGTGGTAGTAAAGGAACACCAGGATGCCGAGCGCGAGCAGCAGAGGAATGATGCGCGCCGGCGTAGCAATGGAGGTGATCCGGCGGACTGCGGCGGCGGTCGCCGACGCGTCTCCCGCGGCGTCCTGACGCTTGTACGTTTCCTTGTTCGATATTGTGTCGCCCAAGCCCACACACTCAACCGGATGAAGTCGATGCGATGATCATTTTCACTGAGGAATGGGTGATCCTCTTGACACTTTATTTGTTCCTTGGAGGTTAGCCGACGCTTGGGCGTCCGGCAACGGCTAAGGTATTGCTGGTTCCTCAGGCAGCGGTTTGATTTGAATCAAAAGCTCTGAAAGCGCTTTGAGGTAATTTGAATTCCACTCATCCCAATGGCGTCTACGAGCTGAAATGCGCCGTCGTCCTTGTCACTGGCGTCGACACGGGCATCGGCCGCGCTGGGCCTGTTGCCATGGGCGGAGCAGGGTGCGAGATGGCTCGAGGAAGATCTGTTCGACCATGTCCGCCTGCGCGCCCGGCGAATTCAGGAGACGACATGCCTGTCGAAGCGGAATAAGAAGCTGGTCTCTCACGCCAAGGATCCGATGTCCTCAGCTTCGCATGGACAGGTCGACAATCTGATCTCGGCGGCGCGCGAAGCGAGGAGCGAAAAGTCGACGATGAGCCCCGAATGCGATAGCGCCAAATCCGGAAGCTGGCTGACTGCCGCGGAACTCGCCGCAATGATCGACGTAAGCGCCGTGCAGGCCTTCAACACCGAGCAAGATGTCCGTGAGCTCGCCGAGATTGCCGCGCGCACAGGCTTCGTCATGGCCCATGCGCTCCCGCATTATGTTCCGCTCCTCAGGTCGTTGCTGCCGCGCGGCGGCCGGACCATGGTCGGCGCCCCGGTCGGCTTTCCCTCGGGAGGACACGCCACAGCGACGAAGCTTGCGGAAGCCAAAGACCTCATCCTGGCTGGCGCAGAAGAGCTCGACTTGATGATGAACATCGGACGGCTGAAGTCCGGAGACCTCGCCTATGTTCAGGATGAGGTATCGAACGTGGTCGAGGCGGCGGCTCCGATTCCGGTAAAGGTCATCATTGAGGCCGGGTACCTGACCGATGACGAGATTCGATGCGCCTGCGACATCGTCGTCAGGAGCGCAGCGGCTTTCGTCAAGACCGGCTCGGGATGGGCTTCGATCCCGACGACCGTCGCGCAGGTCGCCCTCATCGCCGACGCCGTTCAGGGCGCCGTCCAAGTCAAGGCTTCGGGGGGCATCCGCGATCTCGACACCGTGACGCGCATGATAGCGGTCGGCGTCACGCGCTTTGGAATCAACACCCGGGTTGCGGTGGCGCTGGTCGAACGCTGCGCCGTTTCGGGCGGCGCTCGCATAATTGGGGGAGGGAGCTGACCATCCCCCAAACCGTCATAGCTTGCGACCTCGGCACCGGAAGCGCCAAGGCGGCCCTGTATCGTCCCGACGGCGCCTGTGTCGCGGAAAGCGTGGTTGCATATCCGACCTACTACCCGGCGCCCTCCTGGCATGAGCAGAAGCCGGCGGACTGGTCGCGCTCGGTCGAGGAAAGCATCCGCAACCTGCTTTCGCGGCCCGAAGTCGAATCCAAGGAGGTTGCAGCTATCGGGATTTCCGGCCACAGCCTCGGATGCGTGCCGATGACGGTCGATGGAATTGTCCTCGAGGAGAAGGTCCCGATCTGGTCGGACAGCAGGGCCGACCGCGAAGCCAGCGAGTTTTTCACGCTGATCCCTTCCGATGAATGGTACTTGACTACCGGAAATGGCTTTCCAGCCCCGCTCTACACGCTCTTCAAGATCCTGTGGCTGCGACGGGTCCGGCCCGAGATCTTCGCGCGCGCCGACGTGATCCTCGGGACCAAGGACTACGTGAACTTCGTTCTCACCGGGCGGATTGCGACGGATCATTCCTACGCTTCGGGCTCGGGCGTGTACGACCTGCGGGCGGGTCATTATTCCGACGATATCCTGGCCGCCGCGGGCCTTGATCGATCCCTTTTCCCCGAACCAGTCAAATCCACCGAGGTTATCGGCGAGGTAAGGCCGGAGATCGCGGCGCGATTAGGCTTGCCCGCTGGAGTCAAGGTTGTGGCCGGCGGTGTCGACAATAGCTGCATGGCGCTCGGCGCGCGGACCTTCCGCGAGGGAGACGTCTTCTCCTCGATGGGATCGTCGAGTTGGCTGACTGTTTCATCGGCCCTCCCCCTCCTCGACGCTCGGGTCCGCCCCTACGCGTTCGCTCATGTGGTTCCTGGGATGTTCATCTCGGCGACATCGATCTTCTCCTCCGGAACAACGATCGACTGGGTTCGCGACACGTTGTTCGCTGACGTCGTCGAAGAAGCGAAACGAAGTGGCCGCGAAATTCACGTCCTGTTGGACGAGATCGCTGGCCAGTCGCCGCATGGCGCCAACGGACTCCTGTGCATACCGACGCTCGGTGGCGGGACGTCGCTTGAGGGCGGTTCGGCTGTACGAGGCGCCTTGATCGGTCTCGATTTGCTCCACGGGCGCTCGGACATCCTGCGAGCTGCCTTCGAAGGCATAGCCATGGCGCTTCGTGTGGCCCTGGACGAGTTGAGGCGAATGACTGCGGTCGGCGAAGACATCATCATGGTTGGCGGCGGCGCTCGCAGCGCTTTCCGGCGCCAGATTTTCGCCGATGTCTTCGAGATGACTGTTCTCAAGACCGGGATCGATCAGCAAGCCGCGGCTTTAGGCGCTGCCGCCTTGGCCTTCGTCGGAACTGGGCTATGGGAGGACTTCGGACGTCTTCTCGGTCTTCATGCTGTGGAGCATCGGGCCTGCCCTTCGGCGCAGGTGAAAGCCATCTATGGGGTCGCATTGCAGGCCTTCAAGGCCGCAGCCGTCTCTCAAGCCGAATTGGCAGGACCGTTGGCCGCCTTGCGAGCCGGCTCAATCGGAACGAAAGCGATGGGGTAAGCTTCACCGCGATAAAGTGACCGGCATCACTGGATCGTGCAGTTCGCGCCATCGGCGTCCCGATTTGGGTCATTGCACCTGGCGGCGCCAAACCTTGGAGCCGAATCACAACGGTTGAGGTGAGAAAATACACGGTCCGCGCTAACTTCGCCGCGAATGACCGCAGTTGGGCATTTCTTCCGTTGCGCCTATGGCAGCTTCTCGCGGTTGGCGACACCTTGGAACGGCCGCCGAATTTCCCACGATGACCCCACGCCGCATTCACGGCTATCTGACGGCGCTGTCGCGGCCGGAGCTGGTCGTGCACTTCTTCCGTGAGATCGTCGGGGTGGCGGAAGTCAGCAAGGAGGCGCTGAGCCAGCGGACGGCCGATTATGACAACGCTTTCCTCGCCGTCGACGACGTCGCGGCGCTGCAGGCGTCGGCCGACCGGCTGAGCCCAGAGATCATCCGCCGGCGCCTCGACTACTGGACCCTGATCCTCGGACCGAAATTCTCAAGGAAGGAACGCGCCAGGCTCAACCTGTCGCGCCTCTACGCCATCTCCCAGATCGAGTACTGCCGCAACTTCATCTTCAGGCGTCACTTCCCATCCACAAGCTATTCGAGCGCAGCTGCGAACTCGGCCTGTGGCGGCTCAGCGCTGACAAGATCGCCACGATCTTCAGCAAGCGGGTCAGTCGCCGGATGCATGGCAAGCTGGCCACGGTCATCGACCAGATCGAGCACGGCCATCATGTCTTCCGCGCCTACTTCAAGAGCGGCTTCCTCAAACAGTATGAGAAGTTCCGGACTTTTCTGCGCAACGAATTGGTCTCCAGCAATCTCACCGACTTCGGCCTGCGCAAGGGGCTCGACCATCTCGATGCCGTGCGGACCACCCCCAGGCGATCACGGATCGCTTCGCCGGCTTCCAGGCCGAGGGGCTCAACGTGCATGTCGACTTTCCCCTCCTCCAGCGCCTTGCCCATCCGATCACCTCGGCGCCGTCCGTTATCCCGGTCTCAAGATCCACAAGACGGCGGCCCCCAGGTCGGCGGCTGGACGGCCCGGCAAATCCACCACGCCGTCCTCACCATCTTTGATCTCTCAGAGAAGACTTACGGCCTCAACCAGCGGCGCTACGACCCAGCCATTCTAAAACTAGCGAATTGGGGTCCATTCATGAGCGATCTCGGATATGTGTGAGTTCTGGCGGGATGGCGAAATTGGTCAGGGAATCGAGGATGGCGCGCCAGGAGGGGAATGCGACGTAGGCGGTCAGCATGAGGATATGGGCGAAGAAGCTGGTTCGCTTTGCAGCGGCTTGGCGGGCGGCTTGCCAGGGCGGGTCCAGCAATTCGAGCACGGTATGCCAGGCGAAGGCGAGCAGATTGAGGGCCGCTGGCGTCATGGCGAGAAAGTCCCGGCCGTGCCCGAAGTTGTGTTCGAGCTCGTAGCCATGGTTTTTCATGACGTTGAAGCTCTCGTTCTCGATTTTCCATCTCGCGCGGCCACAGGCGACGATTTCGGCGACGTTGGCCTTGGAAACGGGAAGGCTGGTCACCCAGGCCATGGAATATTTGATCTTTCCCTTGGCGTCGACGATCTCGAAGCCGATCCAGTTGACGAGGATGGCGTCCTTGGCCTCGCGGATCGGAACCGCCTCGATCCAGCGATAACGGAACGTCTCTTTCGGGGTGCGGCGGCGCGCTTTCTCCTCGTGGCTCGAAAGCTCGGCCCCGGCGATGAAGTCGTAGAGCGCCTTGTGCGAGGTTTCCTTGGCTGTGAAGATGAAATCATCGCCGGCTTCCGTGACCATCTTGGCGACGGGATGGCAGGCGAACAAATCGTCGCCCAGATAAATCGGCCGCAGACCATCCACGGTCGGGGCGGCGAGCTCTGGATTCGAGCCGCGAGGACGGGCGTTCCTTCGCCCTCAGCGCCGATGCGCTGCGCGGAGAAGGAGGCGCGAAGTTCCGGATTCCCTGAGCGCGGGAAATCTTCCCCGCAAGCTGGGTCGACGGATCGTCAGCCGCGCCCTGCCGGGGCCGGCGCGACCCTGCGCCACCAGGCCTCGATCGCCTCCCGGTTCGCCGGAAGCTGCGCGTCGAGCCCGGCGGCGAACGCGTTCCAGGCGTCGCGGTAGCGCTCGGGCACGCAGACGATCATCGCCACGCCTTCGGCGAAGGCGCGGCCGATCTCGGAGAGCATGCCTCCGCCCTCCGACTCGAGGCGGCCGAAGCGGTTGACGACCAGAAGATCGGGGTTGGTCGCGAGCGCGCGGTCGAGCAGACGCGCGGCCTCGGCAATGGCCGCCGGATCGACGGCGCAGCCCGTCGCCTCAGGCCCGAGATCCTGCATGATCGGCACGGTCTCGCCGCTCAGGAGATCGCGCACCTGGACGTCGTGACGATCGCAAAGGTCGTCGTCCGCCCGCTCCTGCACGAGGCCGGCGACGCGCGCGCCATCCGCCATCGCGCCCTCGACGAAGGCGATCAGCGCTTCGTCCGGCGCTTCGTCGCGGCCGAACACGATCGCCGCGAGCCGGCTCATGGCCTCGTCGCCCGGGTCCAGGGTCGTCGGATCGCTCGCCTCCGCGGTCATCGGATCGTTGTCGTCGTCCAGGATGGGAGCCGGTTCAATGGTCAGCTTCCGGAGTTGGGCGCCCGGCGTGTCAGCGCGCGAGTTATCCCGGCTTTCGCCCGAGCAGGGAACTTTATTTCCCTGCACGGGCGAATTATTTCCCTGCTCGGCCGCGTAGGGAAATTTCCTGGAACCCCCTCGAATCGCTCGGCTTTTCGAGACCGTTCTTCTCCGAATCGGCCGAAATGACCGAAATTCGCTGCCAGGGAATTCGGCCGCGCTCCAGGTCGGCGCAGGGCTGCGCTCACCCCTGATGATGTGAGTGGACGATGGTGCGCGAGGCGCGGTCGCCGGCCGCCTTGGCGTCCGCCTCGCACATGTAGGCGCCCTTCTTGGTCGCGCCGTAATATCGGGTGCCCTGGTGGTGATAGATGCGCGATTCGTTGTTGACCCACACGACCTTGTCGGTCGGGCAACGGGTGCGCGCCTCGGCCTCGGTGCGGAACTGCCCGGCGCCGGCGGGGGCGGGCGCGGCCGTCTGGGCGGGCGCCGCGGGTTGCCACCACGGGAAAAGCGAGCCGGACTGCGCCGGCGCGGGCGTCGGGGCCGGTGCGGGAGGCGCCATCGAAGTCGACGACGGCTGGGCACGCTGCGTCTTGCACTGGGCGAGGAACTGCGGCCAGGTCGCGCCGCCGGTCGTTCCGGCCGCCTGGGCCTGTTTCCACTCGGCCGCGCAGACCGACATGACGCTCTCGGCTTTCGCGCCGGTCGAGCCGGCGATCGCGGCGCCGAGAAGGAAAGCGGCTGCAGCCGCCGACGAAAGCAGAATACGCATGGACGTTCCCCGAGCCTCCGGCCCAGAGTGGGCGGAGGCCAGCCTAATCGAGCGCCGGACCGGCGCCAATGCGATTTTGCGCCAACGCACGACGCCGAAGCGGAGCCCGCCAGCACGCCTTTCGCTGGCGCGCCGCGACTCAGCTGCGCCGCTGCGGGGTGCGATCCAAAGTGGTGCAATCAGGCGGTGCGGCGTAGTGATTTGTTCGGGCTATTGTCATTGGCTGCAGCGGCACGTTGCCGGGCGAGGGCTTTCCAGTAGGCGTCCCAGTTGCCGTTGATTTGGTTTATCCGCAAGGCGAGCATATGTTCGGCATGCTCGACGCGCCACCAGGCGCCGGGCCGCTTCAGGCGTTGCTGGGCGACGTAGCGATGGGCGCTTTCGATCTCGCCGGAGCCGATCGGCAGTCCGTCGGCCAGGGCCTGGCGATAGTTCAACTGGTTGGCGCGAGCGCCAAGATAACGATGGCAGGTTCGCACCGGCGCGTGCTGGTCGTCGGCTTCGGGAGGCTCGCAATGTCCGACGAGCGCCCGCAGGACGGCGTCGAGACGCCCGCCTTTGAGCGCCTCCTTCTGCGTCTCCATCCATGCGCTGCGCGCCGCCGGGTCGGGCGCGATCGCCGCCGAGGCGGCGCCCAGGTATTCGCAGACGTGATAGAAATCAATCAGGTAGCAGCCCTGATCGCCGAACTGCTGCTCGATTTGGCCGACGATCCAGGGCGCGCCGTCGCCGACCGCGTGAACCCGGGAGTCGCCGAAGCCGGCGCGAACCGCGCAGGAAAGCAGCTGGCGCCCGGCCTCTTCGACCCCGCCCTCGATCGAGCCCGCATAAACCGGCGTGCAGTTCCCTTGCGCGTGCGCCAGCGACAGCTTCGCCTCCCGCCAGGACAGCGTCTTGCCCTTGCGCTTGTCCTTCTCCTCCCTGCTCGGCTCGACGATCGGAACCATGCCGCCGTCCGTCTCGACGACGATCGGCTTGCGAAGGCCCGGCGCTTCCGGAAACTCCAAATCCCGACGACTGCTTTCATGCATCGCCCGGGCGTGGGCGAACGTGATCCGCTGGATCGTGCTCTCGCCGATCGCCAAGCCGTAGTGCTCCTCAAGCTTGGCGCGCGCCTGCGCGAAGGGCTGATCGGCGGCGAAGTCGACGATGGCGCGCTGCAGCGGCCGCGAACACCCGAGCGGGCTCACCTTCGCCCCGAGCACGAATGGACGCACCCGCTGCCTCCCGAACCGATATTGCGGCTCCCGAACCTCTATTTCGCCGAATTTCGTATGCCAGCGGAGTTTTTTTCGCCTTGGCGATGCATCTGCGGGCGTTGGCGAATCTCCCGCTCCGTCGCCTCGACCCGCCGCTCGGCCCAAGTGCGCAACGCCTCCCGTCCCAGAAGACGCGTCTCCTCGACCATCCGCTCTTCCGCCGCGTCGGCTTCCGTCAATGCCCCCTCGTCGCCTTCGACCGCCAGCACAATCGAAAACACCCGCTGGCGAAGCTCCGGATGCGCCCGCAACGCCGCCATCAGCCCCTCATCGCTCAAATCCCCGACCGACATCCGTCGCCTCCCGCCAAATCAATCAAACCGAACCTACCCTGCATCGGTTTGAATCGCACCCCCGCTGCGCCGCGGGTTGCCTGGAGCGGGAAAACGGAGCAAGTGAAAACACCTAATTAGCGAATTGCGATGTCCATTCCACCCCGCGCTTCCGGGCCCCGGCCGCTCGGAGAGATCAACGACGATCGGGAGCCCCGGCGCCCGGACGCCGACGCGCGGCGGGCCGACGCGGAAGACGCGCTCTCTAAATTGGAGCAGTTCCTCGCGTCATGGTCTCCGTCCAACCGTGCGGGGAAGGTTACCGCGCGGAGTGCTCCGCGCGAGCTTCCGGCCAGCAACTCCCCATCAATGGCCCCGCTTTTGGGTCGCCCACGCGCGGTTCCGACGGTAAAGCCCCCGGAGCTTCTCCCGCCCGTCCGGATGACTCTCGAACCGGCGCCGCGCGGATTGCCCGAGGCGCGTGCGCAATCCCGCCGACGGCGCCTCATGACAGGTGTCCTGCTTGTGCTGGCTTCGGTCGGGATGGTTTTCGCACTCAATGACGCGGGCCTGCTGAAATGGCTCTCTTCGATCCTTCCGTCCGTGCGTCAGACGGCGACCCAGTCGGCGGGGGATAATCCGGATGCCAGCGCGTTCTACCTGCTCCTGAAGAACGACGCCGAATCGCGCGGACGCGGAACCGATCTCGCGAATCCGCCGGCCGGTCCAAACGGGTCGGATTCATCCGCCGACAGTCCGCCGTCTGCTCCGGAATCCGGCACGTCGCAGCGCAGCGAGGCGCGGGATGCCGCTGATGCGCCGCCTCAGGCTCTCGCGCCCGTCCCCCTTCGGACGAACCCGCCGCCAGACAAAACGCCGGTCGCCTCGCAGCCTGTGCCCGGCGTGGCGGGCGAAGGCCCCCCGGAATCCGCCGTCACGCCGCTCCCGCAGCCGGAGCCGCTCATCGGACCCGGGCCAAAAGCCGCCGGGGATGCCGCAACGGGCGCCCAAGGCGCCCTGACGCCGCCGCCTGCCGACGAAAGTTCGGGCGTCGCGGAGGCCCCGATTTCCAATCCAGCCGTTTTGACAAACGTCCCCCTGCCGCCGATCCGGCCGGCCTCGCTGGGCAAGCCGGCGAAGCACGACAAGAGGGCAAAGGCGCATCCACCCGCCGAGGCGGCTTCCGAATCCCCCGCCCCGCCGAAGGCCCTGGACCGCCCGGCGTCGTTCGGCAATTCTTTCCTCCGCCTGTTCGGCGGCGCCTCGCAATAGGTCGAGCCGACTCAGGCTGCGACCTGCTCATTTCGGTGGGCGCGGTTCGCGGCCTCGAGGATGGCCTCCACGATCCGATCGGGCGCGGCGTAATGGGGCGAGTGCCCGACGCCCTCGAGCATCGTCAACCGGGCGCCCGGAATGTCGCGCGCCAGCCCCGCCGCGTGGATGTGCGCATAGACGACCCCGTCCGAATCGCCGGTGACCACCTCCGTCGGGGTGCTGATTCGACCATATCGGGGCGACAACTCGGCGACGGCGGTCTCCGCGTAAGCGACGTCCTCGCAGTTGGCGCGGAAATGATGGGGTCTGAACACGAGCGGCAACCGGGTCGCCTCGATGAAGCCGGGCGGCGCGCGATTGGGAGCAAACACCCCCGCCACGGCCGAATTCAGCCGGGACATGCCGATCGGAAGCGTGAGGAGCCGTCGAAACGGGGGCCCGAGCAGCGGGTGCGCCCCGACGGTGTAGTACCAGGCGACGCCTCCCGGCCAGGGGTGGCTGACCGGGGCGATCAGCGCCATCCCTCGCACGAAATCCGCATGGTCGAGCGCCAGCGCGAGCCCGGTGATCGCGCCGAGCGAATGGGCCGCCACGGTCGCCCGGGTGACCCCGAGCTTCTCCGCCGCTTCGCGCAGCGCGGCGGCCTGATGGACGGGGGACGCGCCGGCGCGACCGCCGATCCGGTCGCTCCAGCCGTGGCCCGGCCGGTCGACGCTGAGCACCCGAAAACCGCGGCTGGCGAGCCTGTCGGCGAGCGCGACGAACAGGTCGGATGCATTGCCGGACGCCCCGTGAATGAGGAGGACCGCTCCGCGCTCCTGACCCTCCGCCGGCCGATCGAGCACATGGACCGCCCTGCCGCCGACCTCGGTGTGGGTACCCGACGCCGGGTAACGCACCTCGATCCTGCGCGCCTCGATGGCGGTGCAGGACGCGAGCGCTCCGACCAGGCCGAGGAGCGCAATCAGTCCGGTCATCAAAGCGCGCGCGCCCCCGCCGCGGGAAGGCTCACAGAGTCTGCCCTGCGATTTTCGCCTTCAGCTTGGCCTCCGCTTCCTCCGCGCTCTTCCAGTGCGGCGCGATCGCCAGAACCCGCTCATACACTTTGAGCGCTTGGTCGTCCTTGTCGCGCGACCGGAGAATGCTCGCCATGCCGAGGAGCGCGCCTAGGTGTCGCGGCTCGCGCTTGAGCGTCTGGGCGATGTCGGACATCGAGCCGTCGTAGTCGTCGTCGAGGTAGCGCACTGTCGCCCGGGCGTTCCATCCTTCCGCCCAGTCGGGCAGGAAGGCGACGGTCGCGTCCAGGATCTTGCCGGCGGCCTGGTAGTCCTTGGCCGCGATCGCCTTGCGCGCGCGCTCAAGCAGAAGGTCGGCGGTGTCCGAACCCGACCTCGTGAAGGAATTTACGAGAAGGCCGACGAGGCCCTCGGTCTCGTCGGCGTCCTTGGACGCAGCGAGCCGCGCATAGATCTCCATCCGCATCTCGGCGGCCGACGGCGGCGCGGGATTCTCCGCTTGCGGTCGAGCGGGAGGCGGCGACGGCTCGGCTGCGCGCGCAGGGCCCCCGGCAGGAAGGGCCGGGATCGTCAGCGACAGAATGAGCGATGCGGCGCGAAGCCTCATTCCGGCATTTTAGCGTGCGATCGGACCTGAGTTGACCGAGCGGTCAGCCTTGGCGCGCCTTGAAGCGCTTCTGCGTCTTGTTGATGATGTAGACGCGGCCCTTGCGGCGCACGAGGCGGTTGTCGCGGTGGCGATTGCGCAGGGATTTTAGTGAGTTACGGACTTTCACGACTTTCACCAATGGCTTTTTCCCGCGGGCCGGGACCCACGGGGAGGAATTTGGAGGCGCTCCTATGCCTCAAAGCGGCGCGGGGATCAAGAGCCATGAGCGCTCGCGTAGAGCGGGCATGACGCCGCCCGCAAAGCCCGCGACGGACGCGATCGTCAAGATTTCCTTCATTTCCACGCTGGGCGGTTCAACCCGACGGCGTCAAACGCGGTTTTGCGGCTCCCACCGCACCCGACTGCTCCTTCCCCGGCCGGACTCCGAGCAGGAAGGCGGCCGCTTCGTCCATGGCGAGCCGGCCTTCCGGCGTCACCCGGTTCAGGAACGGCCAGACATGCGGCATGTCCCGCGCGACACATAGCTCGGCCGGGACGCCCGCCGCGCGGGCGCGCTCCGTTGCGCGGAGCGTGTCGTCCAGCAGGATTTCCGTGTCGCCGACGAAGAAGATGAGCGGCGGGAGCCCGGCAAAATCCCCATAGATCGGCGAAGCCAGCGGGTTCCGCGCATCGGCGCCCGAGAGATAGGCGTCGGCCGCCTTGTCGAGGCCGTCGGCGACGAGAAGCGGATCGCGATTGGCGTTGGTTCGGGTCGAGGCGCCGGTGACAGCGAGATCGGTCCATGGCGAAAACAGGCAGGCTGCGTCGGGCTGCTGCTCCCCGATGTCGCGCAGGCGCATCAGGAGCGCGAGCGTGAGCCCCCCGCCGGCGGAATCCCCGGCGGCGTAGACGCGCCCGCGGACCTGCGCGCGCAACGCCCGCCACGCCGATGTGGCGTCGTCGAGCGCGGCGGGAAAGGGGTGTTCGGGCGCGAGCCGGTAGTCCGCGGCATAGACGCAAAATCCGCGCCGGGCGAAGGCGCCGGTCAGGTTGCGGTGGGTTCGGGGCGACATGCCGATATAGCCGCCGCCGTGGAGATAGAAGAGCGTCGCGACGGATGGACGCTCCCCTTTCGATTCCGCCCATTCGCCGGGGACGCCGCCGAGCGCGGCCGACACGAAACGCACGCCAAAAGGCGAGGGGAACCGCGTCTGGAAGACCTTGCGCGCCTCCTGGGGCGTAGCGCAGGCCGCGAGGCGGCGCTTGATTCGGTGACGCAGCACGGAGTTGATCGCGCGGGCGCGCAAGCTGGTCATGCGGATCTGTCTCCTTTCGCCGGTCGCCGACCCCGGCCTCTCACTCGACAAGGCGAGTGTGGGGCTCGATATCCGCGCCGCTGAAATGGGAGTTGAGCCGCACCGGGGCAAGAGTCCGCGGTCAAGCGGAACAGGGCAGCTTCAGGTTTTCCATGAGGCGACGATGCCCGTCGGGGATCGGGAACGGTCGATTGCTTTGCCGGTCGACGTAGACATGCGTGTAACGCCCGGCGGCGGCGGCCTCCGGCGCTCCGGACCTGAACGCGCCAAAATGATAGCGCACGGACGAGCGGCCGAGATGCTCGACCGCGACGCCGACTTCCGCCGGCTCCGGATAGGTCAGGCTGGAATAGAAGCGGCAATTGCTCTCGACCACGAGGCCGATGATCGGGCTCGTGGCCGGGTCGAGCAGCCCCGCCTCGATCAAAATGGCGTTCACCGCCGAATTGAACAGCGAATAATAGACGACGTTGTTCAGATGGCCGTAGGCGTCGTTGTCGCTCCAGCGCGTGGCCATGGGCATGAAGCGGACGAAGGCGGCGCGCGCGGGCGGCCCGTGGCGGTCGGCGTCGGCGGTCAAGGGCTTCGAAGCCTCGCTTAAGCGCCGCGTGGCCGTCCGGCAGCGCCGCGAGCCGCGCCGACCAGCGCGCAGGCGAGCAGCGTCTTGACGACAGTCGCCGCGGCGAAAGGCGCGACGCCGAGGACGAACGCCTTCTCGGGTCCGAGGAGGACCGCGAGCCACGCATATCCGAAGGCGAAGATGACGGCGTGGCCCAGCGCCATCGCGGCCACGAGGAGCGGCCACGAACGGTCCCAGCCGCGCTCGGCCAGAAGGCCGATCAGCGCCGCGGCAGCGAGGAAGCCGGCGAGATAGCCGCCGGTGGGGCCCGCCATGTAGGCTGGCCCGGCAAGGGCGCCAGCGAACACCGGCAGTCCGACAAGCCCTTCGGCAAGATAGAGTGCCACAGTCGCTGCGCCGAGCCGCGCGCCATAGGCTGCGCCGAGCGCCAGCACGACGAGCGTCTGCAGGGTCATCGGCACCGGATAGAAGGGAACCTGCACCTTGGCCGATAGAGCGAGCGCAAGCGCGCCGCCCAATGCGAGCGCCATGCCGCGCGCCAGACCGGAAGCTCCCCGCCGGGGCCAGAGGGCTGCGACAAGCGGCGGGTTGAGGGCGTCGGCCATTATGTCTCCCAAAACGTCGTCGGGCGGTTCGACTTCGCGTCTTATCGAGGCCGGTCTATCATGACAAGGCGCGACAGCAGATGGAACCCGGGGTCGCGCGCCAAGGAGCGTGGCAAATGGCTGACGAGAGCGAACCGAGGCTGTTCGCCGATCCGCGGCGGCCGCCGGCGCGGGGGCTGACAAGGCTCTCCGCGCGCGTGCGTCGCCTTGTCGCGCCGAACGCTTCGGCCTTCACCTTCAACGGCACATGCACCTACATCGTGGGCGAAGGCGACGTCGCAGTGATCGATCCGGGCCCCGCCGACCCGAGCCATCTCGCCGCGATCCTGTCTGCAGTCGCGGGCGAACGGGTCGAGACCATCTTCATCACCCACACGCACCGGGACCACAGCGCTCTCGCCAACGACCTGCGGAAGGAGACGGGCGCCCGCATCGCGGGCCCGCCCCGGTTTGAGCCGAAGGGTGGCGGGGGTCTGGAATCGTCGCACGACCGGACCTACGCGCCCAACGCCATCCTGGGCGACGGGGAGCGCCTGGCCTCGCGCGCCTTCACGATCGAAGCTGTCGCAACGCCGGGACATTGCGGCGACCATCTCTGCCTTGCGCTGCTGGAGGAGCGGGCGCTCTTTTCCGGCGATCATGTCATGGCTTGGTCGACGTCGGTCGTCGCCCCGCCGGACGGTTCGATGGGCGCCTACATGGCGTCGCTCGAAAAGGTCCGCGCCCGCGACGAAACGATTTACTGGCCCGGGCATGGCGGCCCCGTCCTCGATCCGCAGCGCTACGTGCGCGCGCTCGCCCAGCACCGCCGCCAGCGCGAGGCCTCAATCCTCGCCGCGGTCGTCGCCGGCGCCGAAACCGTCCCCGAACTCATCGCACGAGTTTATGTGGGGCTCGATCCCTCGCTTCGTCGCGCCGCGGGCATGTCGACGCTCGCCCACCTAGAAGACCTCAGCGAGCGCGGGCTGATCGTCAGCGACGGCGCCGCCTTCGGCGAACCCCGATTCCGGCGCGCCTGAGGTCGTCGCCCGCGCTATCATGGCCGCCACGCTGTCGTCGCCGGCGGCTCCGGTCTTCCGTCGGCGATCGACCGCCTCGATCTCCGCCGCGACCGCGGCCCAGAACGTAAACCGTCGGCGGCTGCGGGCGCGCCGCGCGTCTGTTCTCTCCTTCGCCACTTTCCTCAGCGCCCGCTCGGGACCATGCCGGCCGATCAGCAGCTCGGCCGCTTTGCACGGATCCATACGTAACGAAATTTCGGACATTCCCTCGCCCTGACTCAAGCTTTAGTGTTGTCGGACGACCGCCGCCGCGGACCACTCAAGATGGCTTTGAAACCGCAGCGGCTCGTCCTGTTGACGCGTATCAACTTCGCAGACTTCGTTCGCAATAAGGGATTCTACGTAGCGGAAGGCGCCGGCTGCGGAATCGCGTCAGGGCTCGCCCGCAAGCTGTGCGAGACGCGCGCTCAAGGCCCGGCGCCGCCGGTCTTGCGCCAGACGAGGATCGCCGCGGCGAGATCTTCGATCGCCGCGCCGACCGACTTGAAGAGGGTGATCTCGTCGGAGGTCCGGCGACCCTTTGCTCCGCGGCAAAGCGCCGGCAGATCGGCTCCGATCTCGGCGCGCGTCATGACGCCATTGGAAAGGCCGATCGCGACATCGCCGCCTTCGACGCACGCGGCTTCGGTATCGATGAAGATACGGGCGCGCCTCAGAGTTTCGTCGTCGGCTTCGCGCATGGACATCGAGAAGGCGCCGACGAGGTCGAGATGCTGTCCGGCTCTGAGCCACCGGCCCATGATCATCGGCGCCGCCGAGAGCGTGGCGCATGAGACGATGCCGGCCGCAGCGACCGCGCCTTCGAGGTCCTCGCTCGCCTGCGCGGGGAGCCCCATGGCGGCGAGCGCGGCGGCAAGGCGGCGCGCGCCGTCGGGGTTGCGGTTCCACACCGCGACCGCGGTCAAGGGCCTCACGCTCGCGTGCGCCCGGGCGAGATAGGGTGCAAGCGCGCCTGCCCCGACGACGAGCAACCGCCCCGCGTCGGCGCGGCCGAGATGGCGTGCCGCGAGCGCGGAGGCGGCGGTGCGCCAGAGCGTGAGCCGCGTCCCATCGATCGTCGCCAGCGTCTCCCCGGTGACGCCCGACTGAAGGATATAGACGCCGGAGACCGCAGGTAGGCCGCGGGCGGCGTTGCCGGGAAAGACGTTGACGATTTTGGCCCGGGGATAAAGGCCGGCCCGCGACGCGCTTTCCGTCCATGCGGGCATCAGGAGGTGCGTCGCGGTTGGCTCGCCCGCGCGCTCGATTGCGTGATGATGGCGATGCGGCGCGATGAAGCCGCCCCGAATCGCGTCTGCGAGTTCGTCGATCAGCGTGGGGAAGTCGAGCGCGCTCTCAACGTCATCGGCGGAAAAGCCCCGCATCGGCGTTGGTCACGAGCGCGGCAGCGCGGGCGGCTGGGTCTTCAGCGCTTCGGCCTCCGAGCGCCATCTGTCGGCGTCCGCCCGATGCCGGCGCGCCGCGCGTCGGTGGCGGCCTTGCGACACCCAGGTCGCCGCCGATCCGGCGACAACGCCGAGCATGGCGGAGACGATGACCACCGCAAACAGCGGCGCGGGTATCGCGAAGGCGGGGTGGTCCACCGGGCCGAACGGATCGAACGACACCGTGACGGCCTGCCGGTTCGCGACGGCGAACAGGAGGAGGATGATCGCGACGACAGCGATCACGACGATGCGAAGGAAGCGAATCATGCCTGGCCTCTTGGTCCGGTCGCGCCGCTCAATACCGCGGCTACTAGACCTGTTCCGCCGGCTCCCGATTCAGACGTTCGCGCATCTCCTTGCCGGTTTTGAAGAACGGCGCGAGCTTCTCCGTCACGGGCACCTTGTCGCCGGTGCGCGGATTGCGGCCCGTGCGCGCCCGCCGCTGCTTTGTCGAAAAGGCGCCGAAGCCGCGCAGTTCGACCCGCTCTCCGCGCGACAACGCGTCGGCGATCTCGCCGAGTATCGCATCGATGATGTTCTCGATGTCCCGCTGATAAAGGTGTGGATTGCGGGCGGCCATACGCTGCACAAGTTCGGACTTGATCACTGAGCATCCCCAACTCGACACGGGCCCGGGGTCTATGTCCCGGGACCTTCCTGCTCTGAATCTTCTTTTCAGTTCAACAACAAACCCCCATCGCGCGGAAACAGCCCCTTCGGCCTCCGGAAGAAGCAGTCTCACGCCGAACGCTGGGCCTCATACTGGCCCGTCTTGCGAAACCGCACAAGATAGGCGGGAATGATCGCATCCGGCGCCTGCGCCGGGATTCCGAGACCGCGCAGGACGCGCCCCTCGGCCTCGGCCTTGTCCGACACCACGTTGTCTTGAGCCAAAAGGTCCACCTGATCCCGGCTCGTTGTCAGAAGCCTCGGAAAGCGGCCGAGCGTCGCCTTGCTGGCGAACGTGGTCGTCGAGGCGACAAGTCGCGAAAGGCCGAGCGGCAGCCCGAGGAGCAGTCGGCGGCGCTCGACCGTGCGCAGGACGAGTTCCGCGACCTCACGCAGAGTCATCACCTGCGGTCCGCCGAGTTCGTAGACCGTACCGGGTTTGGCTTCGCCCCCGAGCGCGGCGGCGACGGCGCGGGCGACATCGCCGGCGTAGACCGGCTGCAACCGCGTCTTTCCGCCGCCGAACAGCGGAATGACCGGGAAAAAGCGAGCCAGCGCGCCGAACCGATTGAAGAAGTCGTCCTCCGGCCCGAACACCACGGAAGGTCGCAGGATGATCGCATTCGGGAAGGCCTGGAGCGTCGCGCTCTCGCCCAACCCCTTGCTGGCGACATAGGCCGAGGCGGAGGCCGCGTCGGCCCCGATGCCGGAAAGATGCGCGTAAGCTTCGACGCCGGCGGCCGCCGAAGCGCGCGCAAGCGCCGCCGCGCCGTCGACATGCACGGCCCTGTAGGTCTGCGCGCCGCTCTGGGCCAGCACGCCCGCCGCGTTGACCACCATCTCGGCGCCTTCGATCGCGGCGGCGATCGACGCCGGAAAGCGCAAGTTCGCCTGCACCGGCTGGATCTGGCCGACGCCGCCGATCGGCTGCAGGAAAGTGGCGAGATCCGGCCGGCGCACCGCCACGCGCACCCGCCAGCCCCGGCGGGCCAGGGCGCGAACAATGTGGCGTCCGAGAAAGCCCGACCCGCCGACCACGGTCGCCAAGCGGCTTCGTTCGAAGGTGGCGTCGGCCAACGAATGCGTCTCCAGAACGGGGCGGAAATGTCCGCCCCCCTTTATGCGATGGGCGCACGCGTGTACAGCGGCGAAAAAGACTTCGGACTTCGCCGCCGTCCTCAGGCTCACGCGTTGGCGTTCGCCCGCTTGCGCTCCGCGATCACTTGTTCGGCGTTCTTGCCGACGAGTTCGGCGAGATGATCGAACTTGGTCTCGAAGGCCCCGACTCCTGAGGTCGCCGACCGCAGTTCGATGATGAGATCGCCGATTTCCGCCTCGGGAATGAGCGCCCGCAACGCCTCCCAGCCCTTCCACCCCTCCCTTGGCTCGAAGCCGAGGATCTGGCCGCGCCGGGCGCTGACCAGCGCGCTCGCGCGGGCGAGAGCGTCGGACGGCACGTAGATTGTCACCAGCAAAATGGGTTCGAGGAGGATCGGCCGGGCCTTCTGCAAGGCTTCGTCGAGCGCGATCCTGCCCGCGGCGCGGAACGCCATGTCGGACGAATCGACGGTGTGATACGAGCCGTCGACCAGGGAGACAGAGACGTCGACCACCGGGAAACCAAGCGGCCCGCGCGCCAGAGCGTCTTTCGCGCCTGCCTCGACGGAGGAGAAATATTGTCTCGGGACCGAGCCTCCATGCACCCGTTCGGCGAAGGCGAAGCCCTCGCCGCGGGCGCGCGGCGCGACCTCGACGACCACGTCGCCGAACTGGCCGTGCCCGCCCGACTGTTTCTTGTGCCGGCCGCGCACGGTGACCGCGTCGCGGATCGTCTCGCGATAGGCGACCGTCGGCTTCTGCGTCTGAATCGAGACGCCGAACCGGTCGGCCAAGCGCTCGCTCGTCACGCGCAGATGCATTTCGCCCTGTCCGTAGAGCTTCATCTCGGACATTTCGGCGTCCTGGACGAAGGAGAGCGAGCGGTCCTCCTCGCAGAGCTTGGCGAGCGCGGCGGCGAGTCGCACTTCGTCCTTCCGGTCCTTGACGTGGATGGCGAAAGCCTGGGTCGGCGGCGGCGCCGGCGGGACCTCGGCGGCGGCCGGGGCGATCTTGCCGTCGGCGAAGCGGTCGCCGGTCGAGAGGCCCTCGAGCCGGGCGAAGGCGATCGTGTCGCCTTCCTCCGCCCGCGTCACTTTCGACGAGGTCGCGCCCATGAGTCGCGCCAGGCCGCCGATGCGTTCCTCGGCCTCATGCGAGTTGACGACGGTCGCGCCGTCGGCGAACGCGCCGCGCAGCACCCGCGACAGCGACAATTTGCCGCCATGGGCGGTGTGGATGGTGCGGATGACCTGCGCCAGCGCCGATCCCTTTTCGTCGATTCCGAGCCGCACGCGCGTGTGACCGATGGCGGGCGCCTCATGCCGGACGGCCTTCAGGAGCCGCGTGACCCCGTGACCCTCGGTCGCCGATCCCATCAGCACCGGCACCACATGGCCTTCACGCAATTCGCGCGCCAGGTCGTCGAAGACGAGGTCCTTCGGCGGGTCGATGTCGCTGATGAGCTGCTCCATCAGCGCGTCGTCGTAGTCGGCGAGCTTCTCGAGCATCGAATAGCGCGCCTGCTTCTCCTCGGGAAGGACGCCGGCCGGCATCTCGACGACGGCGGAGGGCGCGGACTCGCGGTAGATGAAGGCGCGCTCGAGCGCGAGATCGACGAAGCCGGTGGCGACGCCGTTCTCCCACACCGGAATCTGGCGCAGAAGCAGGGGCGTGCGGGACGCCGGCTGCAGCATCTCGAGCGTTTCGCGCAAGCCCCCGCTCGCCTGGTCGATTTTGTTGAGGAACAGAATCCGCGGGACGCCGAGCTCCTCGAGCTCGCGCAGGATGACCTGCAGCGCGGGAACCTTGCGCGGGTCGGCCTCGCACACCACGACGGCCGCATCGCAGACCGGCAGGGCGTGGCGCATGTCGTGGATGAATTCGATCGATCCGGGGCAATCGAAGAACGTCAGACGGTCGCCCATGTAGTCGATGCTGGCGATGTTGGGCTCGACGCTCATCGCGTGGCCTCGCGCCTCCGGACTTGAGTCGCCGACGGTCGTTCCGTCGCGCACCGTGCCCTGACGGGACAGGCCTCCGCCACGCACCAGGATTCCCTCGAGCAGACTGGTTTTTCCGCTCTGGAACGGCCCGACGATGGCAATGAGACGAGGACCGGAAATGCGGTGCTCGTTGCTGGCTTCAGACAAAGTTGGGCTCCTCAAAGCGTTGATCGACGCCTCTTGCCGAGGCGCCGTCGAAATCCCGACCCGTGGGGCCCGGCGGCCCCGTTGGCGAACGCGGCGCGCGTCTGTCGCGCGACTGTCGCGTTCCTGACATGGTCGCAAGAACGGGGGCGGCGCGCAAGACGGTCGAGATGCGACAAAGGGTCGAGACCGGCCGGATGACGCCCCGGTCGCATTCGCCGCCGGTTTCTTGTAAGGGACGGCGCTCGAATGGAATTGCGCGAGGCGAGAGGTTCATGGCCCATGGTGAGGCGGTCGATGCGAGGCGGGTCGCGGTTGCGCTCGGCGGTCGCTCGATCGTGCTCGTTGGCATGATGGGGGCCGGAAAGACCTCCGTCGGCAAGCGGTTGGCTGCGAAGCTGGGGTTGCCGTTCATCGACGCCGACGCGGAGATCGAGGCCGGAGCGCAACTGACGATTTCCGAAATCTTCGAGCGATTCGGTGAAGCCTATTTCCGCGAGGGGGAGCGCAAGGTCATCGCGCGCCTGCTGAACGGAGGGCCGCAGGTGCTCGCCACCGGCGGCGGCGCCTTCATGAACAAGACGACGCGGGAGAATATCGCCGCGCACGGCGTGTCGATCTGGCTGAAGCCGGATGTCGAGGTGCTGCTTGCGCGCGTCCGCAAGAAATCGAACCGCCCGCTTCTGCAGACCGACGATCCGGAGCTGACCCTGCGGCGCATCCTTGCGGAGCGCTCGCCGACCTACGCGCTCGCCGACATCACGATCGAATCGCGTGAGGGGCCGCACGAATCGGTCGTCGACACGACATTGCGCCGCCTGGCGGACCTGTTGTGCGGCTCCGCGGAGCCTGTCGGGGACCGGCGCAAGGTGGAGGTGCCGCTCGGCGCCCGCGCCTATTCGATCCTTATCGGCCCAGGCGTAATCGACGACGCGGGCCCCGAGATCGCGCGGATCGCCCCTGGAGCGAAGTGCGCCATCGTCACCGACGCGCATGTCGCGCCGCTCTATCTTGAGCGGCTGACAAGGAGCCTCGCTGCAGCGGGCCTCGGCTCCGTTGCGATCGTCTGTCCGCCCGGCGAGGCGACGAAATCCTATGAGCAATTCGCGCGCGTTTCGGACGCGCTGATCGAAGCGCGCGTCGAGCGGCGCGATATCGTCATAGCGCTCGGCGGGGGGGTGATCGGCGACCTGACCGGGTTTTGCGCCGCCTCGCTGCGCCGCGGCGTTCGGTTCGTGCAGGTTCCCACCACTCTCCTTTCGCAGGTGGATTCCAGCGTCGGCGGCAAGACGGGCATAAACTCGCCGCACGGCAAGAACCTGGTCGGTGCGTTCCACCAACCCTCCCTCGTCCTTGCCGATTCCGGCAGTCTCGATACGCTGAGCGAGCGGGAGTTCCGCGCGGGCTACGCCGAGGTCGTCAAGTACGGCCTCATCGATGACCGGGATTTTTTCGAATTTCTCGAAGCCCGGTGGCGCGAGGTCTTTTCCGGCGGCCCGGCTCGGGCCGAGGCGATCGCGGCAAGCTGCGCGGCCAAGGCGCGCGTGGTCGTCGCCGACGAGACCGAGCAGGGCGAACGGGCGCTGCTCAATCTCGGCCATACGTTCGGGCACGCCTTGGAGAGTCTGACGCATTACGATTCGACCCGGCTGGTGCACGGCGAGGCAGTGGCGGTCGGGATGGCCTGCGCGTTTCGGTTTTCCCGTCAGCTTGGATTCTGCTCCGGTCAGGACGTCGCCCGGGTCCAAGCGCATCTGAAGAGCGTCGGCCTGCCGACCCGGATCCAGGACGTTCCGGATCTCCGGGTCGGCGCAGCGGACATTCTGAAGACAATGCGCCAGGACAAGAAGGTCGAGCGCGGGCGGCTGACCTTCATTCTCGCGAGAGGAATCGGCGAGAGCTTCATTGCGCGGGACGTCGAGGAGGCAAGCGTCCTCCAATTTCTGACGAGGGACCTCGAGCTCGCCCCGGCCGGCGCGCACGGGCCGCTCTGACGTCCGCCATGCTAAGATAGACTCATGCCGATCAGTCTCGACGTCTTCGTCATCGTGGTCAGCATTGTGGCCGCGGCGTTTTTCGCCGGCGCCGAGACGGCGCTGACCGCGGCTTCCCGGGCGCGGATGCATGCGCTCGAGATGGCGGGCGACAAGCGGGCGAAGCTGGTGAACCGTCTCATCGGCATGCGCGGCCGGCTGATCAGCGCCATGCTGCTCGGCGGACAGTTCGTCACCATCGGCTCCTCGGCGATCGCCACGAGCGTCATGCTCGACCTCTACGGCGACCGCGGGGTCTGGGCGGCGACTATCGTCATGACGACGCTGATCGTCGTGTTCGGCGAGGTGACGCCCAAGACCATCGCCATCGCCTATCCCGACCGCGTCTCGCTTTTCATAGCGCCTTTGGTGCTGTTCTTCGTCACCGTCTTCGGCCCGATCGTCAGCGCGGTCGAAGCGCTGGTGCGGGGCTTCCTGCGACTGTGCGGCGTGTCGCTGATCGAGACGGATCCGGGCGTCACCGGCCACGAGGAGCTGATGGGCGCCGTCGACATCCTGCACCGCGAGGGCGGCGTCGAGCGCGAGGAGCGCGACATGTTCGGCGGCCTCCTGGAGCTCGCCGAGATTCCGGTGTCGGACATCATGATGCATCGCACCAAGATGCGGCTCATCGACGCCGATCTGCCGCCGGAGGAGGTCGTCCGCGAAGTGATCGACTCGCCCTACACCCGCATGCCTCTGTGGCGGGGCGAGCCCGACAACATCGTGGGCGTGCTTCACGCCAAGGACCTTTTGCGCGCCTATGTCGCGGCGGGGGCCGACGCGGAAAAACTCAATATCGGCGAGCTCATGCAGGAGCCCTGGTTCATCCCCGAATTCGACGACATTGCGCGACCAGCTGCAGGCGTTCCTCCGGCGGGGGACCCATTCGGCGCTGGTCGTCGACGAATACGGCGTCGTGCAGGGACTGGTGACGCTCGAGGACATCATCGAGGAAATCGTCGGCGACATTCGCGACGAGCACGACGAGGCCGTGCTCGGGGTCCGCAGGCAGCGCGACGGCTCCGTCGTCGTCGAAGGCTCGGTGACGATTCGCGATCTCAATCGCGCCATGGGCTGGAGCCTGCCGGACGAAGAAGCGGCGACCGTGGCGGGGCTCGTCATCCACGAGGCCCGCGCCATCCCCGAGCCGCGGCAGACCTTCTCCTTCCACGGGTTCCGCTTCGAGGTGCTGCGCAGGCAGCGCAACCGGATCGCCGCGCTTCGAATCACGCCGCTTGCGCCGCCGGAGCCCGGGGCCGCAGCGATTCGTCGCCGCGAGGGGGAGGACGCGCCTCGTGACTGATGGCTCGGCGGCGGCGAAGCACCCGCGCTTAGGCCGCGTCTCGTCGCGCCGCCGCCGCCCGATCGTTGCCGCGCTGCGAAACTTGCCTATATAAGCGCCAATGCGGCGGACGGCGGCCAGCGAGAGAAATTGATGTCCTGGAACAATCAAGGCGGCGGACCGTGGCGCTCGCCCGGGCGAGGACCCTGGGGGCAGGGGCCGTCAGGCCCTCCAACCGGAGACCTGGAAGAGATCATCCGCCGCGTGCAGGAAGCTCTGGGCAAGCTGGCTCCGGGCGGCGGCTCGAAGGGCGGCGGCGGGTCGGCGGGCGGGCTCAGCGGCCGCACCATTTTTTTCCTCGTTCTGGCTGCGGTCCTGGTCTGGTTCGCCTGGGGCACGTTCTACACGGTCCAGCCCAATGAGGTCGGCATCAATCTCGTGTTTGGACGGTACACCGGCAAGACCGCCGCCGGCCTCAACACCAACTGGCCCTGGCCGATCGGTTCCGTGATCAAGGTTCCCGTCTGGGACCAGCAGATCACCGAGGTCGGCTATCGCAGCCTGGGCGGAGACGCCGACGTTCCCGAGGAAAGCCAGATGCTGACCGGCGACAAGAACATCGTCGACGTCCACTTCCGGGTGAACTGGCAGATCGATCCGGCCAAGCCCGAGGACTATGTGTTCAACATCCTCGGCCCGCGGGAGACGGTGAAGGCGGTGGCCGAGAGCATCATGCGCGAGGTCGTCGGCCTCAAGACCATCGACGGCATCCTGACGACCGACCGCAAATCGGTCGAGACGGACGCGCAAAAGCGTATCCAGGACGTCCTGAACACCTATCGCGCCGGCGTCCTCGTCAAGCAGGTCCAGTTGCAGTCGGTCGACGCGCCGAGCCAGGTCCTTTCCGCCTATCGCGACGTCACCGCCGCGCAGCAGGACCAGCAGCGCGCCGTCAACGAAGCCGAAACCTACGCCAACAAGGTCGTGCCCGAAGCCGAAGGCGGCGCGTCGCGCATCGTCGCCGAGGCCAACGCCTACCGCGAGCAGACGATTCTGGACGCCAAGGGCCAGACCCAACGCTACAATCTGATCCACGACCAGTACAAGAAGGCGCCAGCGGTCACCCGCGAACGCATGTACCTCGAAACCATGGAGCGCGTCCTCGGACCGATGGAGAAGACAGTCATCGACACCAACGGAACGGCGGCGCCGGTGCCCTATATCGCGCTCGAGCCCATGCAGACCAAGCCGGGGAGCGCGAAATGAGCCGGCCACTCAGCGGCTTTGCGATCGCGCTTGCGGCGGTGGTCGTCATCGTTCTGGCGTCGATGTCGATGTTCGTCGTCGACCCGACCGAACAGGCGCTCGTGCTTCGCTTCGGCCAGCCGGTGCGCGACCTGATCGGCGCTCCGGGCCTCTACTTCAAGTGGCCGTTCGTCGACACCGTCGTCTATATCGACAAGCGCATTCTCGCGCTCGACAACGAGCGCCAGGAAGTGCTGGTGTCGGACAACCAGCGGCTCGAGGTCGATGCGTTCGTGCGCTACAAGATCGACGATCCGCTTCTCTTCTATCAATCCGTGTTCAACACCCGCGGGGCCGACGCGCAGCTCGGCGGCATGCTGAACTCGGCCCTCCGGCGCACGCTGTCGGAAGCCTCGATCACCGATATCGTGCGCGACAAGCGCGACGCCCTGATGGCCGACATCCGCGACCAGATGATCGCCGGCGCCAAACGTTTCGGCCTCGCCGTCGTCGATGTGCGCATCAAGCGGGCCGATCTTCCGGCGGAGAACTCCGAGGCGGTGTTCCGGCGCATGCAGACCGAGCGACAGCAGCGGGCCGCCTCCTACCGCGCACAAGGGTCGCAGCAGAGCCAGCAGATCAAGGCCGAAGCGGACCGCAAGGTCACCGTCATCACCGCGCAGGCCCAGCAGAAGTCCGAGCAGATCCGCGGCGAAGGCGACGGCGAGCGCAACCGCATCTTCGCCGAAGCCTATGGCGCGGACCCCGAGTTCTTTGCTTTCTACCGCTCGATGCAGGCCTACGAGAACAGTTTCGGTCACGGCGCGAATGGCGGGACATCCCGCGCGCTGATCAGTCCGAAATCCGATTTCTTCCGCTATTTCTCGACGCCCACGCCTCCGCCCGAGCCAGGCGCCGCCTCGACCCCGTCAGCGAAGGCCGACTGACATGCGCGACTTCGTCGTCGCCCTCGGACTTGCTTTCGCCATCGAAGGGCTGTTGATGGCGGGCTTCGCCGAATCAATGCGCAAGCGGATGGAGGCCGTCGCGCGCGAGGATCCGAACAAGCTGCGCGGGATGGGCCTCGGCGCAGCGCTGGTCGGCGTCGCGATCGTCTGGGCTTCGCGCTCGTTGCTCTGAGCCGTTTTCATCCGGCGCGCTTCGGCGCCGAAGCCGTCGACACCGATTTCGAGGAGGATGACATGTTCGAACAGGCGCGAAACCTGACGCCGCGCGACCGAAGGCCCCGGGTTCGGGTGGCTGTCGCGATCGTTTCGGCGCTCGCCGGGGCTCCGATCGCGCTCGCGCCGGCGGCGCCGGCGTTCGCCCAGGCGCGCCCGAACAATCTGGCCGATCTCGTCGATTCGGTCGCCGAGGCGGTGGTCAACATCTCCGCAACGCAGACGATCGAAGCGAAGGGCGACGCCGCCCCGGATCTGCCCAAGGGCACTCCGTTCGACGAGATGTTCGAGGAGTTCTTCAAGAACCACGGCATTCCCCACCCGCGTCCTCGGCAGGCGCAATCGCTCGGCTCGGGCTTCGTCGTCGATCCGAGCGGGATCGTCATCACCAACAACCATGTGGTCGGCGACGCCAACGACATCGTCGTCATCTTCACCGACGGCCGCAAGCTCAAGGCGAAGGTGATCGGAAAGGATTCGAAAGTCGATGTCGCCGTCCTCAAGGTGGAGAGCGACAAGCCGATGAAGACGGTCAAGTTCGGCGACAGCGACAAGATGCGGGTCGGCGACGGCGTGATGGCGGTCGGCAATCCGTTCGGCCTCGGCGAGACGGTGACGGCGGGCATCATATCCGCCCGCAACCGCAACATCGACAGCGGTCCCTACGACGATTTCCTGCAGACCGACGCCTCGATCAACAAGGGCAATTCGGGCGGGCCGCTGTTCAACCTGCAAGGCGAGGTGATCGGGATCAACACGGCGATCCTTTCGCCCTCCGGCGGGTCGATCGGCATCGGCTTCGCGACGCCGGCCGCCACCGTCATCCCGGTCATCGCCCAGCTCGAGCAGTTTCACGAGACGCGGCGCGGGTGGCTCGGAGTCCGGATCCAGCCGGTCGACGATACGATCGCGGACAGTCTCGGCCTGGGAACTGCGCGCGGCGCGCTGATCGCCGGAGTCGACGAAAAGGGCCCGGCGAAGCCGGCGGGCCTGAAGCCCGGCGACGTCATCGTCAAATTCGACGGCAAGGACATCAAGGAATCGCGCGACCTTCCCAGGCTCGTCGCGTCCATGCCGGTGGGCAAATCGGTCGACGTCGTCGTTGTCCGCGACGGCAAGGAAGTGACGAAAACGGTGACGCTGGGGCGCCTCGAGGACGGCGAAAAGCAGAGCGAGGTCGCAAGCAACGAGGACCAGTCCCAGCAGCAGAACGCGGTCGAGAAGGCGCTCGGCATGGAGTTCTCCGGCCTCACCGACGAGGCGCGCAGGAGCTTCAAGGTCAAGGACAGCGTCAAGGGGGTGATCGTGACCTCGGTCGATCCCGGATCCCCGGCGGCGGAGCGCGGCCTGCGACCGGGCGACGTCATCGAGGAGGTCAACCATCAGGCGGTGGAGACGCCGCGCGACGTCGCCAAGGCGATCGACCTGGCGAAGAAGGAAAGCAACAAGAAGCCGGCGCTTCTCCTCGTCTCCAACGGCGAAGGCGTCGCTCGTTTCGTCGCGTTGCCGGTGAATTGAGCCGGGCGCCCCGCGTGACGCAGGAGACAGCCGGTCCCTCCTCGGAGATTGTGGACAATGCGCTGGCGGCGGCCCGCGCCACGCTCAGGCGCGCGCCGCTGTTCGATGGGCACAACGACCTGCCATGGGTGATCCGGATCGACAGGGCCGCACGGGGCGACGTGGTCGCCTACGAGCTCGACAGGGTGCATGCGAACGCCGACACCGACATCCCGCGTCTGCGCGAAGGGATGGTCGGAGCCCAGTTCTTTGCCGCGTTCCAGCCGACTGGCGCCGCCCATCCCGCCCGAACGGCGCTCGAGCAGATCGATCTCATCCGGCGCATCGAGGAGGCGCACCCGGACGTCTTTTTCCCTGCCCGGCGCGCTTCGGACTACGGCAAGGCCAAGGCGCTCGGAAAAATCGCCTCATTCATCGCGGTCGAGGGCGGAGTCGGACTCGAGAATTCGCTGAGCCCGCTGCGAATCTGGCATGCGGCCGGCGTGCGCCTGATGACGCTCTGCCACAACGAGACGCTCGACTGGGTGGACTCGGCGACGGACGCTCCGCGCAACGGGGGCCTCAACGCTTTCGGCCGTGCAGTGATCGGCGAACTCAACCGGCTCGGCATCGTGATCGACCTCGCGCACGTGTCGCACGAGGGGATGCGGCGGGCGCTCGACGTGACCGAGGCGCCGGTCGCGCTCTCCCACAGCAACGCCTTTTCGCTTTGCGATCACCCGCGCAATGCGCCCGACGACGTGCTCGCGCGCCTCAAGGCCAACGGCGGCCTCGTCATGGCGACATTCGTGCCGGGTTTCGTGTCGCAGCCGCTGCGCGACTGGCTGCGCCGCTCCCGCGACGCGTACGGCAAGGCGCCGCTCGCCCCGGACCCGAAGGCGCAATTTGCCGAACTGGAGACGAAACACGGAGTCGCGCCGAAGGCGACCCTCGAGCAGGTCGCCGATCACATCGAGCGTCTTGCCGCGACGGCGGGCGTCGACCATGTCGGCGTCGGGTCGGACTATTTCGGCGGCGCCTCGCCCGTCGGGCTTGAAAACGTCAGCCGTTTTCCCCATCTGTTCGCGGAACTGGTGCGTCGCGGTTTCTCTGAACGCGATCTGGAGAAGCTGGCTTCGGCAAACATGCTCCGCGTGATGCGGCGGGTCGAGAAAATCGGCGCGGCCTTGCGGGCCAGCCGCCGGCCGGCGATCGGGCGGCGCGAAGATTTCCCGGATTGAGGCGAGCGACGAAATGTCGCGGGCCAAAGCGCGCGTTGCACCCGGATATCATCCGACGTAACGTTCGCTAACCGTGGCATTGAGTCGGAGGGTATCGTATGATATTCGAACATTCAAACATGACTGAGGACACTATGACTCTTCCGAAGGCGGTCGAACACCGTGAAGCGGTGGATGTCGAGGCGATGGCCGCGAGCGCCCGCGACGCCACCGAGTTCCTCAAGGCGCTTGCGCACGAGTTGCGGCTGTTGATTCTGTGCGACCTGCTCGAGGGCGAGAAGTCCGTCGGCGAACTCGAGTCGTTCCTCGACCTTCGACAGTCGACCGTGTCCCAGCAGCTGGCGCGGCTCCGCCTGGAAGGGCTCGTCGCAGCCCGCCGGGAAGGCAAGACGATCTATTACAGCATATCGAACGAAAGAGTTCGGTCGGTTATCGGCGTCCTGTACAACGCCTTCTGCAACATCAAACCGGCCCGAGCCGCTTGAAGATTCGCTGACCGCGCCGGGTCCGTCCGTCGGAGCGCTGCAGTTTGCGCGCCTCCGAGGACCGGATCGGGGGCCGCGGTTGATCCACGCCGGAGCTGCATTTCCAACCCCCTCCAACGAAGCGTTACAGTTTGTCCAATAGAGGGTCCATTAGTTTCTGATAATCAGAAATCAACGGAAGCCGCCTGGGCCCGCGAAAGTTGCACATTTTGGCGCCTAAGCGCCTGAAAAGATTTGCCAGACGACGGATTCTCCGAGGACGGCCGGGCGGGCTCACGTGCGGCGAAAGCCGCTGGCGCAGGCGCCCGCAAGCGCCAGGCTCGCCGCGGCCCAGAGGGCGATCGAGGTCGCGTGTTCAGGCGACCGCCCGAACGCCACCGCCATCAGGGCGGCGCCGAAGGACTGGCCGATCAGGCGGCCGGAAGACTGCAGCCCGGAGGCGCCGCCGCTGCGCTCAGGCGGCGCGCTGCCGATGATCAGCCGGTTGTTGGGCGACTGAAAGAATCCGAACCCCAGTCCGCAGACCGCGAGTCGCCAAACCAGAGACACGACCCCCGGCTCACTCCCCGCCAGGGCGACCAGCGCGAGTCCAGCCGCCATGACGAGCAGCCCGGCGCTGCCGAGCAGGCCGGGAGCGAACCGGTCGGCCAATCGTCCGGCGATCGGCGCCATCATCGCCGTGGCGAGCGGCCAGGGCGTCATCAGGAGTCCGGTCGCGGTTTCGGAGCGACCCAAGGTGTCCTCGAAGTAGAACGGCAGCGCGACGAGCGCGAGGCTCTGGGCGGCGAACGAGGAAATCGACGTCGCCAGCGACAGCGCGAAGACCGGGCGGCTCAGGAGATCGAGGGGCAGCAACGGCGTGGCGAGCCCCAGCTGCCTGCGGACGAACAGGGCGCCGATCGCCGCGCCGGCCACGAGTTCCGCCACCGCCGCCGAATGTCCGCTTGCGCCGCCGAGGCTATTCATGCCCGTTATGAGAAGGCCGAAGGTCAGGGCGTTGAGAACGACGCTGAGCGGATCGAGCCTGCGCTTCGCCGTGGGCGTCGCCGGCAGATTGCGCGCCGCCATGACGAGCGCGGCCGCTCCGATTGGAACGTTGATGAGAAAGAGCCATCTCCACGACGCGACCGAGAGGATCGCAGCCGCGACCGTCGGGCTTCCGGCCGAGCAGACGGCCACGACCAGCGCGATGTTGCCGACGCCGCGGCCGAGTCGGGACGCGGGATAGATGAAACGCACGAGGGCGATGTTGACGCTCATGATGCCGGCTGCGCCGAGGCCCTGGAGAGCGCGCGCGAACGCGAGAGTCGGCAACGTCGGGGCGACGGCGCAGGCGAAGGACGCCAGCGTGAAGAGGGCGAGTCCGGGCCAATAGACGCGGCGGTAGCCGAGACTGTCGCCAAGCGCCGACAGCGGCAGGAGCGAGACCGTCACGGCGAGCTGGAAAGCGTTGACAATCCAGACCGACTCGGCATTCGGGATCGCGAGGTCGTGCGCGATCGTCGGCAACGCCACGTTGACGATAGCCCCGTCGAGCACGGCCATCGCGGTCGCCATGGCGAGCGTCGCGAAGGCCAGCAACCGCTGCGGATTGGGCAGGCCGTCGCGGACGAACCCGGCCGGGTTGGACTTCGGCTCGACCCGGTTCATCATCGTCTCCGCGGCCTCAACGCCACTTTAGCCGTCGCGGCCGACGAAAATCCTTCACGATCTCGCGAGCGGCATTGCGTCCCGGCATGCCGCTGACGCCGCCGCCGGGATGAGTCGATGCGCCGCACATATAAAGGCCGGGAACCGGCGACCGGTAGTCGGCGTGGCCGAGCACGGGCCGGGCCGAATAAAGCTGATCGAGCGACAGGCATCCGTGAAAAATATCGCCGCCGACGAGACCGAAGACGCGCTCGAGGTCGAGCGGCGACAGCACGCGGCGGGCGATCACGGACGCCTTGAAGCCCGGCGCATAGGCGTCGACCGCATCGATCATCAGATCAGCGACCGTCTCTCGCGCCTCGTCCCAGGAGCGTCCGCCGGGGAGATTGGGCGCGACATGCTGGCAGAAAAGCGAGGCGACGTGGCGCCCAGCCGGCGCGAGTGTCTCGTCGAGCACAGAGGGAATGAGCATTTCGACGATCGGCGCTTCCGACCAGCCGGATCGGCGCGCATCCATCCAGGCGCGCTCCATGTAGGCGAGACTTGGCGCAATCACGATTCCAGCGCCATGGTGCTCGGCAACGGCGCGGCCCGGCAGGCAGGAAAAGCTCGGCAGTTCGGACAGCGCGAGGTTCATGCGGAACGCGCCCGAGGCGCTCCGCCACGCGCTGATCCGGGCGCGAAAATCGGCGGGGAGCGTTTCGGGGTCGAGCAGCTTTTCGAAAGTCAGCTTCGGATGGAGGTTCGACACGACCGCCCGCGCCCGGATCTGTTCGCCCTTTTCCGTGACGACACCGGCGGCGCGGCCGTTCGACACGAGGATTTCGGCCACCGCAGAATTTGTGCGGATGTCGATGCCCCGTGAGGCGCAGACGCTCGCTATCGCCTGCGAGATTGCGCCCATGCCGCCGATCGCATGGCCCCAGACGCCCCTTCTGCCGTTGGTTTCGCCGAAACAGTGATGAAGCAGCACATAGGCAGTGCCCGCCGCATAGGGGCTGGCGTAGGTTCCGACGATCCCGTCGAAGCCGAGGATCGCCTTGATCGGATCGCTCTCGAACCAGTCGCCGAGAAAATCGCCGGCCGATCGGGCGAAGATCCCGACGAGATCTCGCTGGCCCTCGATGCCGAGCGGTCGAAGGCGCCGCGCGACCCGCCCCGCGTCGATCAGTCCGCGCAAGGCCGCAGCGGGTCCGCGTCCGGTCGCCACGTTGGGCGGGGTCTCAAACGCGATCGCGCGCAGGACGTCGGCCATCCGCCCGAGCCGCGCCTCGTAGCTGTCGAGACGCTCTGCGTCGCGGGGAGAGAACTTTGCGACCTCCGCTTCCGTGCGACCGGGCGACGCCTTCAGGTAGCGCCCGTCGGGAAGGGGGAGGAAGTTGGAGAGAGGGCGCTCGACGATCCGCAAGCCGTGCTGTTCGAGATCGAGATCCCGGATGATCGTCGGATCGAGCAGGGAGACGGCATAGGCGGCGACGGAATTGCGGAATCCGGGGTGAAATTCCTCCGTCGCCGCCGCTCCGCCGACCAAGGCGCGGCGCTCGAGCACCGTAACCTTCAGACCGGCCGCCGCGAGATAGGCGGCCGCCACGAGGCCATTGTGGCCGCCCCCGGCGACGACGACATCGCGCACAGATCTGTCCGGAGCGTCAGACGTCGAACTTCACCCCTTGGGCGAGCGGCAGCCTGTTCGAGTAATTCACCGTGCTCGTCTGGCGACGCATGTAGCTTTTCCAGGCGTCGGAGCCGCTCTCCCGTCCCCCGCCGGTCTCCTTCTCGCCGCCGAAGGCGCCGCCGATTTCAGCGCCGGAGGGACCGATATTGACGTTGGCGATGCCGCAATCGGACCCGGCCGCGGAAAGGAAGGTTTCCGCTTCGCGGAGGTTGAGGGTGAAGATGCACGACGACAGGCCCTGGGGCACGTCGTTCTGGATGGCGATCGCCTCCTCCAGGGTATCGTAGCCGAGCGTGTAGAGAATCGGCGCAAAGGTTTCCTCGCGCACCGTCGCCGTCTGCTCTGGCATTTCGACGATCGCGGGCTCGACATAAGCGCCGGCCTTCGGCGCCCGCTCCGACGCGGTTCCGCCGCCGTGCACGACGCCGCCCTCCGTCTTGGCGCGGGCGAGCGCCGCACTCATCCGGTCGCGCGCGGCATGGTCAATGAGCGGCCCGACAAGCGTTCCCGGTTCGCGCGGATCACCGACAGGCAGACTGGCGTAGGCCTGGACGAGCCGTCGCGTGAGTTCGCTCCGGATCGAGCGATGGACGATCAGCCTCCGGAGGGAGGTGCAGCGCTGGCCTGCGGTCCCGACGGCCGAAAACAGGATGGCCCGCACAGCCATGTCGAGGTCGGCGGAGGGCGCGACGATCATCGCGTTGTTGCCGCCGAGTTCGAGAATGGCGCGGCCGAACCGGGCGGCGACTTTCGGGCCGACGACGGCTCCCATTCGGGTCGAACCGGTCGCCGAGACGACCGGAACGTCCCGCGAGGAAACCAGCGCCTCGCCGATTGCCGCTCCGCCGATGACGACCTGCGCGAGCCCGTCGGGGGCCTCGGAGCCGAAGCGCTTCCTCGCCCGTTCGAAGGCCTTCATCACCGCGAGCGCGCTGAGCGGCGTCTTCTCCGACGGTTTCCAGACCACCGGATCGCCACATACGAGCGCCAGCGCCGCGTTCCAGGACCAGACGGCAACTGGGAAATTAAATGCAGAAATGACTGCGCACGGGCCCAGCGGATGCCAGGTTTCCATAATGCGATGGCCCGGCCGCTCCGAGGCGATCGTAAGGCCGTGGATCTGACGGGACAGGCCCACGGCGAAATCACAGATGTCGATCATCTCCTGCACCTCGCCGAGACCTTCGGAGACGATCTTTCCCGCTTCGAGGGTGACGACCGCGCCGAGCGCCTCCTTGGCGACGCGCAATTCCTCGCCGAGGAGGCGAACGAGTTCGCCCCGGCGCGGAGCGGGGACGTCGCGCCAGGAGGCGAAGGCGGCTTTCGCGCGGCCGATCACGGCCGGTATGTCGGCCAGCGGCGTCTCTCCCAGCATGGCGATCTCGGCGCCGTCGATCGGCGAGCGAACGACCAGCGCGCCCCCGTTCAATCCCGCCGGGTCGAGCCCCGCCCGCCGTAGTATTTCCTGGCTGGTCATGGTTTGCGCCCCTCTTTTCTGCGAGGGGCCTGTTCGACCCTAAATTGCGCGCTTCGACAAGCCCTCAAGCGCCGCCATGCGGCTCTCCGACGGCCGCAATTCGACCGAAGGCGTGACGCACAACGCAACTGACGTTGTCGGTGCGGGAGCAGAATACTACTCTAAGCTCCTGCGACGCCAACCCGATGAGGAACGCCCCATGGAATATCTGCACACGATGATTCGCGTGACCGACCTCAAGGCCACCATCGCCTTCTTCGAACTGCTGGGTTTCGTCGAGACGCGCCGCTTCGAGAACGAGAAGGGCCGCTATACGCTGGTGTTCCTCGCCGCGCAGGGCGACGCCGAACGGGCGCGCAAGGACCAGGCGCCGACAGTCGAACTCACCCACAACTGGGACCCGGAAGTCTACACGGGCGGGCGCAACTTCGGGCATCTCGCCTACCGGGTCGACGACATCTATGCGACCTGCGCGAAGCTCAAGGATGCCGGCGTGACGATCAACCGGCCGCCGCGCGACGGCCATATGGCCTTCATCCGCACGCCGGACATGATTTCGATCGAACTCATCCAGAAAGGCGGCTCGCTGCCGCCGGCGGAGCCTTGGGCGTCAATGCCCAATACCGGCGTCTGGTGAGAGGGATCGCCTTTGCGACAGCGCACCCGACTGGCGCGCTAGGAATCGCGGCGGCGGCGCTTGCGCTTGAAGCAAAGGTCGGCGCGCGGGCCTTCCTTGGCGGCGCCAGTAGGCCCGGGGGTCCTCGCCGATGCGGACATTCGCCCGCATGACCTGAGGCGGCCTGCGCGTGCGGTCGCGTCAGTCCAGACGAAGAGCCATCTAACACACCTCACACCACCAGAACGGGAAGAAGTCCCGAGTACGGGGACTCAGCTTCCTCGATGTTTCCAGATCGGAGATGCGGTCGTCGTAACGACCCACCATTCCTTCGGCGGTGCCTCTCGCCGCGTACAGCGCGGCGGAATTGGGATCGATTGCAAGTCCGGCGTTTGCGGTGCGGATCACTTCATTCCAATTCTGAGCGAACCCCATGTAAAAACACTTTGCAAGATACGCCGTGACATTTTCCGGATCGAGCTCGATCGCCCTTTCGGACAGGTCGAGAATTTTAGGCGTGTAGTCGGTCTCGGGGCTCCACCTGCGCAGCTTGCTTCTGGCGTAGGCCAAGGCGAGGCCAGCCAATGCGTCCGATTCGTTCGGGTCGATCTTGAGCGCTTGTTCGAACAGAGCGATCGCGGCGTCGTTTTGTCCCTTCGTCGCCTGCTGCGACATGGATTGGATCAGGGCCCGGCCGCGCATCGTGAGGTCGACTGCGTCGGGGTCTTTGGAGCGCGCCGCTTTTTCCGCCTCGGCAATGACCAGTTGTTGCCCTACGCCGTTGGCCAGTCGCGCCACGATTTGGTCTTGCAGCTTGAACAGGTCGGCGACGTCCTCCTCGAACCGGTCCGCCCACAGATGCGCGCCGGATTCGGCGTCGATGAGCTGCGCGTTGACGCGCACCCTGTTCTGCTCGCGCTGCACGGAGCCTTCGAGCACGTAGCGAACGCCGAGCTGCTTGCCGATCTCTTTGGCGTCGATGCTCTTTCCTTTGTATGTGAAAGCGGTGTTGCGGGCGATGACGAAACTACCCCTGATGCGCGAGAGCTGGGTGGTGAGGTTCTCGGTCACGCCGTCGGCGAAATAGTCCTGCGACGGATCGCCGGAGAGATTGGCGAACGGCAGCGCCACGAGCGACAGATGCCCGGCCTGCGCCGGTTTCGTTAGGCGGCCGGCGAGGAGAAACCAACTGCTGACGGCTGCCAGAAGGACGAGAGCGGCAATTGCGGCGGCGAGCGGGACCGAACCCAAGCGCCGCTTGGATGCAAGCGCTTTTGCCGAATCGGCAGGGGTCGGCAACTGCAAAGGTCTCGCGGGAGCGGGCTGTCCGACTTCGAGCAAATAGACGCGGACCGGCTCGGCAATGTTCTTGAGTTGAGTTTGGCCGAGATCGCTGACCTTCAGATCGAGGCGCGACTTGACCTGCCGATATGCATCTTCGGAGAGACAGATGGCGCCGGGCTTGGCGATGCCTTCGAGCCGCGCGGCGATGTTGACCCCGTCGCCCATCAGGTCGCCATCGCTTTCCTCGACGACGTCGCCAACGTGGATACCGACGCGAAATTCCATGCGGCGTTCAGGCGGCAGGCCAGCGTTGCGCTCAATCAGGCCGTTCTGCACTTCGATGGCGCAGCGCACCGCGTCGACCACGCTTCGGAATTCGATGATCGACCCGTCGCCGGTCCGCTTGACGACGCGGCCGCGATGGGCGGCGATGGCCGGGTCGAACAGGTCGCTGCGAAGCCCTCTCAGGCGCGCCAGCGTCCGGTCCTCGTCGACTCCAGCAAGCCGCGAGTAGCCGACCACGTCGGCGACCAGGATTGCCGCCAGCTTCCGGGTCTCACCCACGGTGCGAGCCTTATCGGGCCGGCCGCTCGGCGGTGAGGGTAAAAACACTAAGGTACTGTCCTTGATCGGCTTCGGCATGGGCTGCATTTCCATGCTGCACTGCGGAACGCGCCCGCAAACCAGGCAGGCCCGGCATCCGGTGATCAGCCTAGCGGCGCTAGCCAGAAGTGTACGACAGTCCAACGCAGAGAACAACATGAGTTCGACGGGTTCCTTGTGCAGGGCGAAGCCAGTCACAAACAGCCGATTGACCCCGCGCCGAGCGCTCGCCTACTCTTCCTGCATCCGTCGCCGGATTGTGCGAAGGACCAATGGGTTGACGATCAGGCGAGCCACCCGCGCGCCGGGAAACGCGTAACGATCATCAAGGCCAGGAGCCGGGAGGGTCACGTCATGCGCGTACACGTCTACGAACAGCTGATGGCCATGCAGGCCAGCCGGCGCGAGGTGCTGAAAGGCGCCGGAAGCGCCGCCGCCGCGCTGGCGACGAGCGGCCCTTTGTCGCTCGCATCGCGCCCGGCCTGCGCCGCCGACAGCGTGATCGCCCAGATCATGAAGATCCCCGGCGCCGGCAACGGATCCCCCACCGACGCCGACTGGCAAAAGGTTGGCGAGCTTTGCCTTGGGCCAACCAAAGCCAGCGTCCAGCCAGGTGAGTTCAAGGGCGTCGAGTTCACCTTCATAGGAGTCGATTTCCAGAACCTGCACAACTTCATGTTTCGTGGCTTCCTGAAGCCGTGGGAGGCTTATACGGGAGCGAAGCTGAAGTGGATTGATCTCTCGGGGGACTACTTCCCCCGCGTGCAACAGTCGATCGAATCCGGCGCCGTCGACTTCGACATCATCGAGATGCCCGCGCCGCTCGAGGGCGACATGGGCGTAAGGGATCTGCTCTCGGAGGCGCCCGACTGGGTCAGGAAGCAGGTCGATTTCGACGACTATGTCGATTTTCTCAAACCCCCGGTCGGCACGTGGAACGGCAAGATCCATCGCATATGTATCGATAGCGACTGCCACACGCTCAACATCCGCACCGACGTCTTCTCCGACCCCGATCTCGCCCTGCAGTGGAAAGATTGGAAGTACAAAGCTGGCCTCGAGGAGTGGCGCGCGCCGAAGACGTGGCAGCAGGTGCAGGCGGTCACGAGGTTCCTTAAGGGCAGGAGGTTCAAGAGCAAGGACGTCTATGGCTTCCTCGACGCGCCGCAGCCTTCCCACGGGTTCCAATTCTACTTCACCGGCAGCCGAGCGACCGCCTACGCCAAGCACCCTGACGAAAAGAACTGGCTGTTCGACGAGAACATGAAGCCGCTCGTCAACAATCCGGCATGGGTGCGCGCCATCCAGGACGTGACCGAGGCGCTGCCCTTTGAGCCGGACGGCCAGATCGACGCCAATGTCCTCACGATCGCGTTCCAGCAGTTTCTCACCGGGACCGGCTCGCTGGTCGCGTGGTGGGACGACGTCGGCACGCAGGCCCTCACCACCGACACTTCGGTGATCGGCGATGTGCTCGACTTCGACCTCCTGCCGGGGTCGGACGATGTCTACAACTTCCGCAAAGGGCAATGGGAGAAGCTTCCGACCGGACCGAATGTCGCGCCCAACATGGCGTTTCTCGGCTGGGGAATCTATGTGATGAAATCGGTCGACAGCGATCCGAAGCGCCACAAGGCGGCCTGGAGCGTCGCCGCGCATCTCGGCGGCAAGGACCTGTCCATGTGGACGGCCGCCTATCCGTCGCATTTCGGGCCCTACCGCAAGAGCCACGCCGACATCGACAAATGGGTTCTGGCCGGTTACGACCGCGACTACATCGCCTCGTTCATGAAGGCGCAGTCGGGCTCCTACAACCATCCGAACGCGGCGGTCGAGCCGCGCATCCCCGGCATCTTCCAATACTACAGCATCGCCGAGGAGGAGCTGCACAAGACCTTCGCCGGCAAGCGGACGGCCCAGCAGGGCGCCGACAACGTCGCCGCGGCCTGGGAGAAGCTGACCGACAAGCTGGGCCGCGAGAACCAGATCAAGTATTATCGGATCGCGATGGGTCTCGCCAGTTGATCCCAGAAAAAGCATTCTTTCCGTCCGCACCGCTTCATGCACCGCAACGCGCCGCCAGAGGCGGGGCGCGAGGGAGCGCGAAAGGATAGTCAAGGCCAAAAAAAACCGGGGAGGGTCGCTTTATGCGCGTTCACGTCTTCGAACAGCTGATGGCGATTCAGGCCAGCCGGCGCGAGGTGCTGAAAGGCGCCGGAAGCGCCGCCGCCGCGCTGGCGACGAGCGGCTCCTTGTCACTCGCATCGAGCCCGGCCTATGCAACCGACAGCGTCATCGCTCAAATCATGAAGATCCCGGGGGCCGGCAACGGATCCCCGACCGACCTGGACTGGCAAAAGGTCGGCGAACTCTGCCTTGGGCCCACCAAAGCCAATGTACAGCCGGGTGAGTTCAGGGGGGTCGAGCTCGCCTTCATGGGACCCATCTACCGCAACATGCACAACTTCATGTTCCGTGCCTTTCTGAAGCCGTGGGAGGGCTACACAGGGGCGAAACTGAAGTGGATCGATCTCGCGAAGGACTACTTCCCCCGCCTGCAGCAGTCGATCGCGTCCGGCGCCGCGGACTTCGACATCGTCGAGATGCACGCGCTGTGGGAAGGCGACATGGGCGTCAAGGACCTCCTTTCGGAGATGCCGGACTGGGTCAAGAAGCAGATCGATGTTGACGACTACGTCGACTATCTCAGGCCGCCGGTCGGGACATGGAACGGCAAGATCCATCGAGTCAGCATCGACAGCGACTGCCACACGCTCAACATCCGCACCGACGTCTTCTCGGACCCCGATCTCGCCAGGCAGTGGAAGGATTGGCAGGACAAGGCCGGTCTCGAGGAGTGGCGCGCGCCGAAGACCTGGCAACAGGTGCAGGCGGTCACCAGGTTCCTCAAGGGCAAGACGTTCAAGGGCAAGGACGTCTACGGCCTCCTCGACCAGCCGAAGCCTTTTTACGGACTCCAATTCTACTTCACCGGCAGCCGCGGAACCGCCTACGCCAAGCACCCCGCCGAAAAGAACTGGCTGTTCGACGAGAACATGAAGCCGCTCGTCAACAATCCGGCGTGGGTGCGCGCCATCCAGGACGTGGTCGATGCGCTGCCCAATGAGCCGGCCGACCAGATCAACGCCGAGGTAGGCACGACCGCGTTCCAGCAGTTCCTTGCCGGGACAGGTTCACTGCTCGCGTGGTGGGGCGACATCGGCACCGAGGCCAAGACCAGTGATACTTCAGTGATTGGCGATGTGCTCGACTTCGACCTCCTGCCCGGTTCGGACGACGTGTACAACTTCCGCAAGCAGCAGTGGGAGAAGCTGCCGACCGGACCGAATGTTGCGCCCAACATGGCCGACCTCGGCTGGGGAATTTATGTCATGAAGTCGGTCGACGGCGATCCCAGGCGCAGCAAGGCGGCGTGGAGCGTCGCCGCGCATCTCGGCGGCAAGGACCTGTCCATGTGGACGGCTGCCTATCCCTCGCAGTTCCAGCCCTATCGCAAGAGCCACGCCGACATCGACAACTGGGTTCTGGCCGGCTACGACCGCGAGTACATCGCCTCGTACCTCAAGGCCCAATTCGGCTCCTACAATCATCCGAACGCGGCGATCGAGCCGCGCATTCCCGGCATCCTGCAGTACTACAGCCTCGCCGAGGAGGAGCTGTACAAGACGTTCGCCGGCAAGCAGACGGCCCAGCAGGGCGCCGACAACGTCGCCGCGGCCTGGGAGAAGCTGACCGACAAGCTGGGGCGCGACAACCAGATCAAATATTACCGGATCGCGATGGGCCTCGCGAGCTGATCATACAAAGAGCGTTCCTGGGTTGCCGCGACTCTTACGGACGCCGCTGTCGGAAGGGTCGGTCGTGACGCCGTACTGGCCCTTCTCGGCGCCAAATTGAATGGCGCAACTGGTGCAATTGGCGGCGACGCTGAAGCTCAGGCGTCGAGGCATACGCGTTTGCCTTCCTTGGCCACGGCCTCAGGCGATCGCCGCGCTGACCAGGTTGCGGAACAGCGTGCGGAAATACTCTCGGTATTCCGGCGTCTGAACCATGAGGATGGCGAACAGGGAATCGCGCGGCGAGACCCAGAACGCCGTTCCCATCATGCCGCCCCAGAAGAACTCGCCGACGCTGCCGGCGGTCGGCGCCTTTCCGGGGTCGGTGCGCACCGCGAAACCAAGCCCGAAGCCGTGCCCCGGCCAAAGCAGGTAGTGGTCGCGATTGGCGTTCGCGCCGAGGTGATCGCTCGCCATGAAGGCGATCGTCCGCGGGCTCAGGATGCGCACGCCGTCGAGGACGCCCCCATTGTTCAGCATCGCGACGAAACGAGCATAGTCGGCCATCGTCGACACGAGCCCACCGCCGGAGGACTCGAACTTCGGCGGCGAAGTCGAATTCACCGGGTCCACGCCCGCCGCGATCATCAGGTCGAACGAGAACGGGTCGGCGCGTCGGGCGAGCTTCGATTCGGGCGTGAAGAACGCCGTGTCGATCATGCCCAGCGGCCCGAACACGCGGGCGCGCAGGACGTCGCTCAGTCGCGCGCCCTCGATGACCTCGACGATCCGCCCAAGCACGTCGGTCGAAAGACCGTATTCCCACGCGTCGCCCGGCTGATGCATGAGCGGCAGGGCGGCGGTCGCCTCGACGATCTCCGCAGTCGTCCGGCCAGGGTTTCGGAGGTCTTCGGCCTTGGTCAGCTTCTGAACGGGCGACACTCCAGTGAATCCATAGGTCAGTCCCGAGGTGTGGCGCATCAGATCCTGGATGGTGACCGGCCGCCTGGGAGGCGCGAGCTCGAGCCGATCGCCGTTCGGGACGCCGACTTTGACCTCTGCGAAGGCGGGAATGTAGGCCGACACCGGATCGATGATCGACAGCCGCCCCTCCTCGACCAGCGTCATCGCCGCGACCGAGACGATCGGCTTGGTCATCGAATAGATGCGGAAGATCGCGTCGTCCGGCATCGGCGGACCGTCCGGACGTAGCGCGCCGAGGCTTTGCCGGTAGACGAACATTCCGTGGCGGGCGATCAGCATCGACAGGCCGGGCGCTTTCTTCTCATCGATCTGGCGCTGCATGACCTCCGTCAGCCGCTCGAGCCGCTGGGGGACGAACCCCTCTCGTTCCGACGGGGCGTAGGGCAGCACGAAGGCGTTCATGGCGGAATCCCGGGCGTTGCGAAGACCCGGCGGAGCATAGTCTTGCGCGCCTGCGGGGCAAGCCGGCAGGTCGCCGCGGCTCGGGCTGGACAGCGCCGGCGAGCCGCGCGAGACATCGTGCCGATGAGCCTTTTCGACGACGCGAGTCCCAAAGGCGAGCCGCCTCCGCCCCCGCTCGCCGAACGCCTACGGCCGAAGACGCTCCCTGAAGTCTCCGGCCAGGAGCACCTGACCGGGCAAGACGGGGCGCTGACCCGCCTCCTCGAATCGCCGACGCTCGGCTCGATGATCTTCTGGGGGCCGCCGGGCAGCGGCAAGACCACGGTCGCCCGCCTCATCGGCGCCGCGCGCGCCGACGCCTTCGTCCAGGTCTCGGCCATCCATTCGGGCGTCGCGGAACTGAAGAAGATCTTCGAGGCGGCGCGGGCCCGGCGCGGGCAGGGGCAGGGCACGCTGCTGTTCGTCGACGAGATCCATCGCTTCAACCGCGCCCAGCAGGATTCCTTCCTGCCGGTGATGGAGGACGGCGCGGTCACCCTCATCGGCGCGACGACGGAGAACCCGTCGTTCGAACTGAACGCCGCGCTTCTCTCTCGCGCGCGCGTGCTCGTCTTCCGGCCACTCGGCCGCGAGGCGCTCGAAGCGCTGCTCGAGCGGGCCGAGCGCCTGGTCGGCGAGGGACTGCCGCTGGATCCGCAAGCGCGCGAAGCGCTGATCGGGATGGCCGACGGCGACGGCCGGGCCGTCCTGACGCTCGCCGAGGAGATCTGGCGCGCCGCGCGGCCGGGAGAGACGCTCGACGCGGCGCGGCTGGTCGAGGTCGTGCAGCGGCGCGCGCCGATCTACGACAAGGCGCAGGATGGCCACTACAACCTGATTTCCGCCCTGCACAAGTGCGTGCGCGGCTCGGACCCGGACGCCGCGCTCTACTACCTGGCGCGCATGCTCGACGCCGGCGAGGATCCGCTGTTCATCGCCCGGCGGGTGGCGCGCATGGCTGCCGAGGACATCGGGCTCGCCGACCCGCAGGCGCTGGTCGTCGCCAACGCCGCCAAGGAGACTTACGACTTTCTCGGCAGCCCCGAGGGCGAACTGGCGATCGCTCAAGCCGTCGTCTATGTCGCAACCGCGCCGAAATCGAACGCGATCTACAAAGCCTTCGGCGCGGCGCAGGCGCTGGCCAGGGCGCACGGTTCGCTGGCGCCGCCGAAGACCATCCTCAACGCGCCGACGCGGCTGATGAAGCGCGAGGGATACGGGGCCGACTACGAATATGACCACGACGCGCCCGACGCCTTCAGCGGCCAGAACTACTGGCCCGACGCGCTCGGCCGCAGAACCCTCTACGAGCCGGTCGAACGCGGCTTCGAGCGCGAGGTCCGGAAGCGGCTCGAATACTGGGCGCGGCTGAGGAAGGAGCGGGGACAGGGGTGAGTCGCGGCGCGCTCCTCCAGCGGCAAATCGGATGGATCCGATCGCGGGCGGCCGTTCAGGAGCGCGGGATCGATTTCCGCAGGGCGATGTTGAACGGTTGAAATCCGAGCGACTCGAAGAACCTTATCGCTCCGGCGTTGGCCGCCCAGGAGTCCAATGCGATCTCGCCAACGCCTTCCGCCGCCGCATATCGCTCGACCAGGCGCAGGAGTTCCGTCGCCACGCCGCGCCGCCGCATCGCTTCGACGACGCAGAGGTGATGGACGTACAGTCGACGGCGCGCCGGGTTGAATGCGGTTTCGGCCCGCGCCTTTCAGGGCTTGCAAGCCGCGCCGCGAACATCGCCCTCGCCGGTTCGCCGTCGGCGACCAGCCTGAAACTGTCCGGATAGAGCACGGCGTGGAGACGTTGCACCACCGCATTCAGGGCGATCAACTCTTCGATGTCCCCCTCGCAGGCAAATCGCACTGTCGTTGGCATGACCTGTCTCGCGAACCGGCTGGCGCAGGGCGTTTATCCGGCGGATCGTCGCGCCATTACAAGCTCGGCGGCATCTGCCGCCGAAAGAGAGCGGGGGCAAGGCGCATCCCGGTTTGCGCGCGGCGCGGTCAAACATGGGCCCGGATTTCGGCCTAGCGACATCGCATCCACCCCATGAGCCGAAAGCAAACGGAACCGATGAAAGCATCGCGCAGGGAGTTTCTCGCAATTGCAGCCTCGCTCGCCCTCGGGGCGCGGGCCGTCGGCGCCGAGCCGGAGCCGCAGGCGGAGAGCGCCGGTTCGGGCGAGGCGAACGGCGCGGCGTTCGATCAGGTCTGGCAGCTCGTGCGCGACCGTTTCTACGACCCGCGCCTGCGCGGGCTCGACTGGGAAGCTGTCCGCGCGCGCTACCGTCCGCAGGCGGAGACGGCTCGCTCGCGGGCGGAGCTTGCCGCGGCGGTCAATGCGATGCTGGCCACGCTCGGCGCCTCGCACACGCGCTATTACACGCCGGACGACCCGGCCTTTTACCAGCTCGCCGACATTTTTTCCGGCGCCCTTCGGCATCGAGGAGGGCTCCTGCATGCCTTCCCCAGGGGCGAGGTGAGATATCCCGGCATCGGCGCTTTCACCGAGGCCGACGACCGGGGGCGCATCTTCGTGACCGGGGTGATCGAGGGCGCCCCGGCGCATCAGGCGGGGCTTCTGCTCGGCGACGAGATCCTGTCGGCCGACGACCGGCCGTTCCAGCCCGTCGGATCGTTCCGCGGCAGGGTCGGGACGCCGGTCGCGCTGTCGATCCGGCGGACCCGCGACGGCGCGCCGACGACGGTCGCCGTCACCCCGGCCGATCTTCAGCCGGGCGCGATGTTTCTGAATGGCCTCAAGGCCAGCGCCCGGATCATTTCCGCGGGCGCCGGCGCCCGCGTCGGCTACGTGCACGTCTGGTCCTATGCGGGGCGGCAGTATCAGGGCGCGCTCGAGGACCTGATCGGCGACGGCCTGCTCAAGGACGCCGACGCGCTGGTCTGGGACCTGCGGGGCGGATGGGGCGGCGCGCAGCCGCAATATCTCGACCTGTTCAACGCGCATTCGCCGACGATGAAGGTCACCGCCCGCGACGGCGAGACGGACCTCGTCGGGGTGAAGTGGCGCAAGCCCGTGGCCGCGCTGATCAACGAAGGCACCCGCAGCGGCAAGGAGGTGCTGGCCTACGGCTTCAAGGAATATCGCCTCGGCGAGCTGGTCGGCAGCCGCACGGAAGGCGCGGTGCTGGCGGCGACCGCCTTCCCCGTCGGCGACGAAGGACTCCTTTTGCTGGCGGTCGAGGACGTCGTCGTCGACGGCCGGCGGCTCGAGGGCGCCGGCGTCGAGCCGACCATCGAGGTCGCATTCGATTCGCGCTACGCGGCCGGCGCCGATCCGCAGCTCGACCGCGCCGTCGCGGTGCTGTCGCGGAGTTGACGCTCACGGCCAAATTCCCGGTTGCAGGGAAATTTGCAGCGAAATTCCCGCATCTTGGCCGACTTGGGGAAAATCCGGCCCGAAAAGGCCAATGATTATAGGCGGCTCCAAGGAAATTCCCTACGCGGCCGAACAGGGAACTCGAGTTCCCTGCTCGGCCAAAAGCAAGGATATCTCACGCCAGAGGCGCCGCCTTCGGCCCGTCAGCGCCAGGACCCATAGGGGTCGTCGGACGCCCGTCTGTCGACGGGCTATGGCGACGCGGCTTTGGGCCGACCCAAAGCCATCCTGCTCCGGCGCAGTCCTCCTGGCGCAGGGCGCCCGTCAATCGGCTGCCGCAATTGGCCCGCACGGGAAAACCGCGTCGGGCGACGATCGGCCCGAAGGCCAGCCACGGAAGAGGAGCCGGAGCATGAGCGGCAGCGAAGACTGGATCGCCAGACGAGCCTACGAGCTGTGGGATCGCGCGGGCAGGCCGGATGGCCGAAGCGAGGAATTCTGGTTCGCGGCGAAGGAGGAAGTCGAGCAGAAGGAGCGGAAGCGAGAGACGCGCCCGCGCACGGAGACGCGTCGTCGTGAGACGGCCGCCGATCGGGGCAGGGGGAACCTCGACCCGCGACCCTGACGCGCGCGAGTCTCCGATTTTGACTGTCTGACACCCGTCGGAACGTGGAGCTCCCGAGCGGCCCTTTGCAATCGAGCTGCATCCCCCCGACCTCACCCCAAGGAGCCGCGCGGAGCGCGGCGTCTCGAAGGACATTGGCGTCTCTGGTCGTGCTCTCTGTCCTTCGACAGGCTCAGTCCTTCGACAAGCCCAGGACGTCCTTCGACAAGCTCAGGACTGGGGGGCGGGGGTCACCAACTCTAACCCGAGTCCGTCAGCGACGCCCCGAGCTTGTCGAGCAAAAACCCCGTGCCGCGCTCGCGCGAGCCGGCGTCGTCGTAGCCGTCGAGGAAGGCGCCCTGTTCGGTGATCTTCAGCGTGGCGCGGCCCGGGCCGGCCAGCGTGATCTGCAGGGTGGCGAGCGAGACGGAGATCTTCTTCTCGTCGAGATGCATTTCGTAGGTGTAGACGATGCGCTGGTTGGGGACGATGTCGTGGTAGACCGCGTCGAAGGTCGAGACGATTCCGCTCTCCCACCGGCCTTTGGCGCGCTCGCGGCCGCCGACGCGGAAGTCCATGAAGCGCTCGATCGGCTTCCATTGGTCCTCCGGGCCGCCGAACCACTTCCGCTTGGCCGCCTCGTCCGACAGGGCGCGATAGACGCGCTCGGCCGGCGCATCATAAGTCCGCTCCAGGGTGAAGGAGGCATGGACCACCGAGCGCGGCGCGTCGGGGCTCACCAGCATGCGGCGAACCTCGGCCGTCAGATTGTCGAGCGTCTGCGCCCAGCCCTGCGGGGCGCCTCGCGCCATCCAGGCCGCCTGCGGATCGATCACCGTATAGGTCTGCGTGACGTCGAGCTGCGTTCCGCCGAGCGCATCGGCGAAAGTCGCTTCGGTGAAGGCGCGGAACAGCGCATGGCCTTTCGCGTCGGTGACGGTGAGATCGAGCGCGAGCCCGTCGAAGCGCGCGACCTCGACGAACGTCCCGCGCGCCCAGTGCTCGACGCCGTCCGGCGCGCGCATCAGCACCTCGAACTTTCCGCCGACATGCGCATCGACCTTCGCCTGCGGGATCGTGTAGCCGCTCGGCGCGAACCATCGCTTCACGTGCTCGGCCGAGCTCCAGGCGGCGAACACGACTTCGCGGGGGGCGTGAAAGGTGCGCGAGACGCGCACCGGCGGCAGGTCGGGGGGCAGGCGGTTCTCGGCGGTCGTGTCAGCGGTCCTGGCCATCGGGGGCTCCTTCGGTTTTGAGGGTTGCGAGATAGTCCCCCAGCCGGTCGAGGCGGCGCTCCCACTCGCTCCGCCTGTCGTTGATCCATCGCTCGGCGAGGCTGAGCCGGTCGGGATCGACGCGGCAGGTCCTGACCCGTCCGGATTTCTGCGAATGCACGAGGCCCGAGGCCTCGAGCACGGCAAGATGCTGCATCACCGCCGGCAGCGACATCGCAAGCGGCCGCGCCAGTTCGCCGACCGAGGCCGGCCCCCGCGCCAGCCGCTCGACCATCGCGCGGCGGGTCGGATCGGCGAGGGCCTGGAAGGCGCGGTCGAGCGCGGCCGAATGGTTAAGCATGTGATTTAGTATCATGCCGCGGATAGGAAAGCAAGGGGTTAAGTGTTGGCCGCGGGCTCCTTCGACGCCGAATGGGAGGTTCCTTCAGTCCCCGGTCGCTTTCGATAGGAAGACGCGCGGCTCAAGCCTTTTCTGTGCTATTCTGCATGACGCGTGAGGGCGATTCCATGTCCGAAACCCGCAAGATTGCTGCGATCTTGGTCGCGGACGCGGTCGGCTACAGCCGGCTCGCCGGCGCGGACGAGGATCGCACCCTGTCTCGGCTTCGGGGGCTGCGCAGCGATCTGATCGAACCCGCCATCGCTGCCCATCACGGGCGCATCGTCAAGCGCACCGGCGACGGCAGCCTCATCGACTTTCGCAGCGTTGTCGACGCGGTGCGCTGCGCGATCGAGGTGCAGAGCGGCCTCATCGAGCGCAATGCGGGCCTGCCGCCCGAGCGCCGCATCGAATTCCGCGTCGGCATTCATCTGGGCGACGTCGTCGAGGAGAGCGACGGCGACCTGATGGGGGACGGCGTTAATATCGCCGCGCGGCTGGAAGGGATTTGCAAGCCGGGCGCGATCTGCTTGTCGGAGGACGCCTATCGCCAGGTCAAGGGGCGGCTAGATTTCGCCGTGACCGATCTCGGCCCGACCCAACTCAAGAACATCGCCGAGCCGATCCGCGTCTATTCGCTCAAGGTGGACCAATCGCCTCAGCCGACATTTGCGCTGGCGGCCTCCGTGCCTCAAAAACCCGGCCCGCCTCGCCTCTCTATGGTCGTCCTGCCCTTCGCCAATATCGGCCACGATCCAGAACAGGACTATTTCGTGGACGGCGTGACCGAGAGCCTGACGACCGACCTCTCGCGCATCTCCGGCGCCTTCATCATCGGCCGCAGCACAGCCTTCACATACAAGGGCAAGGCGGTTGATCCCAAGCAGATCGGGCGCGAACTCAACGTGCGCTATGTGCTCGAAGGCAGTGTCCAGCGCGCGGGAAACCGCATGCGCGTCAATGTCCAGTTTATTGAGGCCGAGACCGGCGCGCATCTCTGGGCGGAGCGCTTCGATAAGTTGGTCGCCGATTTCTTCGACATGCAGGACGAGATCGTCTCGCGGCTCGCCAACCGGCTCGGGCATGAACTCGCCGCCGCAGAGGCGCGGCGCGCTGAGCGCGCGATGAACCCCGATTCTATGGATCACTATTTTCTCGGACAAGCCCATCTAAAGAAAGGGATAACAGCCGAGCACCAACACAAAGCGCGTTCCCACTTCGACCGCGCCCTCGATCTCGATCCGGACAATGTCGGCGCATTGGTCATGCGCGCATGGGTAGATCTGACCGTTGCGATACATTTGCATTCCGAAGACCGCCCGGAGCGGTTTCGCTCCGCCGAGGCCGACCTCGGCAAGGCCCTCAGACTGAGGCCGGAAACCGCTGACGCGCACGTCGCCTTGGGGCTATTGCGCCTGCATACGAATCGCGCCGCCCAGGGCATCGCCGAATGCGAGCGCGGCTTGGCGATCGACCGCAATCACCCACACGCCCACGCCTTGATCGGCGTTGGAAAAACTCTTACCGGCCGCTACGAAGAGACCGAGGCGCATGTGCTCGAGGCGTTGCGGATCAGTCCGCACGACCGTCGGGCGGGAATGTGGTCGATGATCGCGGCAGCCGCCAAGCTGTACGCCGGCCACGACAAGGAGGCGGTCGCATGGCTCAGTCGGTCGATCGAGCTGGACCCGAACGAGCCGATGCGTCACTTCTACCTTGCAGCCGCTTTGGCGCACCTTGGACGTATTGAGGAAGCGCGCGAAGCGGCGCGCGTGGGGCTTGAGATCAACCCTGGCTTCACTATCGCGTGTGACCGCGCCGCGAAGTACAGCGACCATCCCGTCTATCTCGCGAGCCGCGAGCGCGTGCATGAGGGCATGCGTCTGGCCGGGGTTCCGGAAGGATAACCGCTGCTTGCCGCCTCGCCCCGATCCTCGCCGTCAATGGCACCGGCTATTCGCGCCTCATTGGCTAGGACGAGGCGGGAACGGCGCGGGCTGTACGCGAGCATCGCGACAGTCCACCCGATAACCTTCAACGCAAATGACCGTTTTCCTCACAAACTGCGACGTCCGCTGCCGCGATTACGTCGATGCCGGCCGCCAGCGCCGGGAACGAGCGTTGCATTTTGGCCACGAGGATCCTCAAGCCCGCGCGAGCGCTCACTCACGCGATTGAACTGCGTCCGCTTCAAGGCGGCTCTGCGCTACTAGCAGTACGAACTCTCAAATCTGCGGTCGCGATTTGCTCCTTGCGCGGTTCCAGCCGTCCCCCTAAAGAGAAGAGCGGCGGGAGCGCTCAGAGCGGAATGCTCAGAACGGAATATCGTCGTCGATCGGCCCAGCGGCGCCGCCGCCTCCGCCTGCCGGCAGAGCGGGCCGAGGCGCCCCGCCGGTGGGGGAGGCGCGGTTGAAGCTGCGCGTTCCGTTCTCGTCGGGGAAGCTGTCGCGGGCCTCGCCGCCGCCGCGCGAGTTCGAGCAGTTGCAGCTCGCCGCGGAAGCGCGTCAGGACGATCTCGGTCGTATATCGGTCATTGCCGCTCTGGTCCTGCCATTTGCGGGTCTGCAGCTGGCCCTCGACATAGACCTTGGTGCCCTTCTTGCAGTACTGCTCGGCCACCTTGGCGAGATTCTCGTTGAAGATCACGATATTGTGCCACTCGGTGCGCTCCTTGCGCTCGCCTGAAGTCTTGTCGCGCCAAGTCTCCGAGGTGGCGATGGGGAAGCTCACGACCGGATCGCCGGAATTCAGCCGGCGCACGTCCGGGTCCTTGCCCAGATTGCCGATGAGGATCACCTTGTTGACGCTGCCCGCCATGGTCTGCTCCTGACGCGCCGGTTGGCGCCGTTCGTTCGATCATGCATAGCCGAAAGCGGCGCGGGCGAGGCGCGCCGCACGCCAGACATTTCGCACTTGTCCACACTTCGGCGCAGCCGACGCTTGGGATCGAGCGCCGCCGCGCCTACATTAGAGCGAACCCGAGGCGGGGCGCGCGGGGCGCCTTCCCCTTGTTCTTTTTTTGTTCTAGCATCGGCGGCCGGTTTCGCGCAAGCGCGATTCGCGCGCCGAAGCTTGAGAATTGTGGTCGAGGTCCGCATGGCCAGCGCCAAGCCCAAAATCCAGCCGGAGCCGTCGCGGCCGCCGGCGCCATGACGCGGACGTCGAGGCTTTGTTCGGCGGCCGGGCGATCGTCGTGCGCGGCGCGCGCGAGCACAATCTCAAGAACGTCGACCTCGCCATCCCGCGCGACAGGCTGGTGGTGTTCACCGGCCTGTCCGGCTCGGGCAAGTCGTCGCTCGCCTTCGACACGATCTACGCGGAAGGGCAGCGGCGCTACGTCGAGTTGCTCTCGGCCTACGCCCGGCAGTTCCTCGAGATGATGCAGAAGCCGGACGTCGACCAGATCGACGGCCTGTCGCCGGCGATCGCCATCGAGCAGAAGACGACGTCGAAGAACCCGCGCTCGACGGTGGGCACGGTGACCGAGATCCACGACTACATGCGCCTTCTGTGGGCGCGCGTCGGCGTCCCCTATTCGCCCGCGACCGGCCTGCCGATCGAGAGCCAGACGGTGAGCCAGATGGTCGACCGCGTGCTCGCCCTGCCGCAGGGCACGCGCCTCTACCTGACCGCGCCGGTGGTGCGCGGGCGGAAGGGCGAGTACCGCAAGGAGATCGCCGACTACATGAAGCGCGGCTTCCAGCGGCTCAAGATCGACGGCGCAGTTCCACGAGATCGCCGACGCGCCGGCGCTCGACAAGAAGCTCAAGCACGACATCGAGGTGGTGGTCGACCGCATCGTGGTGCGCCCCGACATGGCGGCGCGGCTCGCCGAAAGCTTCGAGACGGCGCTCGAGCTCGCCGACGGGCTGGCGGTGGTGGAGTTCGCCGACGCGCCCGTCCCCGGGCCTGACCCGGGGATCGAGCGCAGCGAGGGTGAGGGGCAGCGCCCAGCGGATGGCCCTGCCCCTCACCCCGGCCCCCTCGACAAGCTCGGGGCGAGGCTCTCTCCCCGCAAGCGAGGAGAGGGAGAGGATCCTCTTCTCCTCGAAATTCGCCTGCCCGGTCTCCGGCTTCACCATCGCCGAGATCGAGCCGCAGGCTGTTCTCGTTCAACAGCCCGCACGGCGCCTGTCCGGTCTGCGGCGGCCTCGGCTCGGAGCTCAGGGTCGATCCGTCGCTGGTCGTGCCCGACCCGAAAGCTAACCCTGAAGCGCGGCGCGATCGCGCCCTGGTCGAAGTCGAGCTCGCCCTATTACCTGCAGACGCTGGAGGCGCTGGCGAAGCACTACAAGTTCCGCCTCGACAAGCCGTGGAGCGATCTGCCGGAGGCGGCGCGCAAGGCGATCCTCACCGGCTCGGGCGACGAGGAGATCCGCTTCGCCTACGACGACGGCCTGCGCGCCTACGAGGTGCGCAAGCCGTTCGAGGGCGTGGTCTCCAATCTCGAGCGCCGCTACAAGGAGACGGAAAGCGAGTGGTCGCGCGAGGAGATCCAGCGCTACATGAGCGCGACGCCCTGCGAGGCCTGCAACGGCTACCGCCTCAAGCCCGAGGCGCTGGCGGTCAAGATCGACGGCCGGCACATCGGCGAGGTCAGCCTGCTGTCGGTCAAGGCGGCGATCGACTGGGCGCAGGAGCTGCCGACCAGGCTCGACGCCAAGCGCAACGAGATCGCCCACCGGATTCTGAAAGAAATCGTCGACCGGCTGGCGTTCCTGCGCGACGTCGGGCTCGACTACCTGACGCTGGCGCGCGCCTCCGGCACGCTGTCGGGCGGCGAGAGCCAGCGGATCCGGCTCGCTTCGCAGATCGGCTCGGGGCTGACCGGCGTGCTCTATGTGCTCGACGAGCCGTCGATCGGCCTGCACCAGCGCGACAACGCCCGCCTGCTTGACACGCTGAGGCGCTTGCGGAACCTCGGCAACACGGTGATCGTGGTCGAGCATGACGAAGACGCGATCTGGGCCGCCGACTATGTGGTCGACGTCGGCCCCGGCGCCGGCGTGCACGGCGGCGAGATCGTCGCCAAGGGGACGCCGGCCGAGGTCGCCGCCGACCCTCATTCGCTGACCGGGCATTATCTGTCGGGCGAACGGACGGTGACGATCCCGGAGCGGCTCCGCGCCTCGAATCCCGGCAAGGAGCTGAAAGTCGTCGGCGCGCGCGGCAACAATTTGAAGTCGATCAGCGCGGCGATCCCGCTCGGCCTGTTCACCTGCGTCACCGGCGTCTCGGGCGGGGGAAAATCGACCCTGGTCATCGACACGCTCTACAAGGCCGCGGCCCGGCGGCTGAACGGCGCCAGCGACCCGCCGGCCCCGCACGACCGGATCGAGGGCCTCGACGAGCTCGACAAGGTGATCGACATCGACCAGTCGCCGATCGGCCGCACCCCGCGCTCGAACCCCGCCACCTACACGGGCGCCTTCACTCCCATCCGCGACTGGTTCGCCGGCCTGCCCGAAGCCAAGGCGCGCGGCTATCTGCCCGGGCGCTTCTCGTTCAACGTCAAGGGCGGACGGTGCGAGGCCTGCCAGGGCGACGGCGTCATCAAGATCGAGATGCACTTTCTGCCCGACGTCTACGTCACCTGCGACGTGTGCAAGGGCAAGCGCTACGACCGCGAGACGCTGGAAGTGCGCTACCGCGACCGGTCGATCGCCGACGTGCTCGACATGACGGTCGAGGAGGCGGCGGAGCTGTTCAAGGCGGTGCCGTCGATCCGCGACAAGATGGAGACGCTGAAACGCGTCGGCCTCGGCTACGTCAAGGTCGGCCAGCAGGCGACGACGCTGTCGGGCGGCGAAGCGCAGCGCGTCAAGCTGGCGAAGGAGCTGTCGCGCCGCTCGACCGGCCGCACGCTCTACATTCTCGACGAGCCGACCACGGGGCTGCACTTCCACGACGTCGCGCAATTGCTCGACGTGCTGCACGAGCTGGTTGACCAAGGCAACACCATGATCGTCATCGAGCACAATCTCGAAGTGGTGAAGACGGCCGACTGGATTGTCGACATGGGGCCGGAGGGCGGCGACGGCGGCGGCGAGGTCGTGGCGGCGGGGACCCCGGAGCAGATTGCGCGGAACCCCAAGAGCTACACGGGGGCGTACTTGAAGCCGGTGCTGGCGCGGAAGGGGGCGAAGCGCAGGGCGGCGGAGTAGGGAACGGGCGCCTCGACCTCGAGTTTTTGATATTTCAGAGTCGTTCGGTTATTTATCACTCATGCGCGACCACACTGTCAGAGAGATTCGACGACTTGCAGCGTCGACCGGCGGTAGGCCGCCCGGACAAAGGTTGTTTGCGAGGGAAACCGGAATTTCTGAACATCAATGGCAAGGGAAGTTTTGGGCAAGATGGGGAGACGCGCTAGTCGAGGCCGGATTCCCGCCAAACTTCTGGAACAAACGCCTCGATTCGGAGAGTGTTCTCGCCGCCGTGATCGTTGCTTGTCGTCACTTTGGCAGGTTTCCGACCAATGACGAATTGAGATGTATCGACGCTCCTGCCCCTCGATGCCCACCACGCCACATGCAATCAGACGACACTTTGGCTCGCGTTTCGACCTAGTCGCGGGGCTTAGGAGGCGTGCCGACGAGGACAATGCACTGGCTGATATTGCAGCAATGTTGCCGACTCTCGCACCGATCAATGCGGCAGCGATCGCGAAGCCGGGGCGAAGGCCTGAGGGCTTTGTGTATCTGATTGAGTTGGGCGATTATCACAAAATCGGCCGCAGCGATGACATCGAACGGCGGGTCAAGCAAATTCGCGTTGCCCTCCCCGATAAGGCCAATTTGGTTCATTCAATCAGAACCGATGATCCAGCCGGTATTGAGGCCTACTGGCATAACCGCTTCAAAGATAAACGCGCGAATGGCGAATGGTTCAGACTTTCGTCGGCGGACGTCTCGGCATTCCGGAAACGAAAGTTTCAACCTAGCAGCCTGTCGGACTTGAGGTTTTCGCGACGTGTAACATACTGATGTTGTTACGTTTTGTGTTTCTCGGAAAAGACGAAAAACCCAATGATATCAATGGGTGTATCGTTAAGTCCGACAGGCTGCTAGAAACGGCAGTTGGCCGATTTGAGTTTAGGCGGTCAGCGATTTTTCGCGTTTGGGTTGCATCAGCTCGGCGCGAGGCGAGGCGGGGTCCGGAGGACGCGGCCGTTGAGGAACGCCTGGAAGGCGCGCGACAAGATCGCTCGCCATTTTTGCAGGCGGGTCAACTGCTCCGCATTTTTGGCTAGGCCGCGCAGGAAGGCGGCGACGGCCGCAAGCGCCCTGGCGGCGGGTTCAGCTTTGGCGTGCGAGCTCGTCACGCGGATCGTCGTTTGCCGTGCGTGCCGCGTGCGGGTGGCGATCGCCGTCAGGAACAGCGGGCGGCTGGTGATCGCCTCGTGGTGGAGGCTGGGATCGGCGAGACGGACGAAGATGTTCCACCAGTTGTAAAAGAGCGCAAGCATCCGGGCCGCGAGCCGGCACCGGGCGAGATCGTGCGTTGTATAGCCGCCCCAGCCCCATTGGTTCTTCATCTCGTCGAAAATGTTCTCTCCGTCGCCCCTGTCGCGATAGAGCTGACCGAACGCCTCAGTGACTTCATCGAGCGAGGTGACCAGAACCGAGTATTCGTAGACCTCCGTCGCTTCGCCGATTTCGGCGAACGCGAGTTGCGGCGGACCGCCGTCGTCGTTCACCCGAAGCCCCACGGCGTCCTTCAGCCGCCGCCTGAGCACGATCACGCGCCGCTGGCGGCTCCAGCCCACCAGCCGAACCTCGCTCTCCTTCGCCTCGAAGCCCTGGCCGGCGTCGACCCATTCGCGCGACGAGGCGAGCTTCTCGATCATGCGCTTGACGTTGGCGGTCAGCCGCAGCTTCAAGAGAAACGGAAGCGCCCGCGCCTCCGCCTCGCGCATGATCTCCTCGTTGCCGAAGCCCCGGTCGCCCCGCAACAAGGCGGGCCACAGGTCGCGCGGCAAACGATCGAGCAGCCCCCACAGGCTCGGTGCGCTGTGTTTGGACGCATGCTCGTCGCCGGGACTGACGTCGACATCGAGGACCAGACGCGTCGAAGCCATCGAATAGGTGTGATAGCAATGGCTCGGACGTCCCGGCTTCTTGGGATTGTAGCCGAGCACCGCCCCTTCCTGATGACCGTAAAGCGGCTTGATCGTCGTATCGACGTCGAGAATCCAGGGCTCGGCCAGCAGCGGCTCCAAACAATATTGCAGGTGTCGGCGCAGCCAGACGGCCCCTTCCGTCTCGTCGATCGCCTTGAAGGCGCGCCGGATCGCGTCCTCGCTGACAATCTTCTTCATCCCCAGAAGTTCCGGCAGCACGGCGTCGCAGCGCAGCGCCGCGATATGCGCGTAGCGCTTGTGGCCGGCGAGCATGGAAAGCATCGCCGTGCCGAGAACGTCCCGCTTGCTCGGCGCGTTCGGGCTCAAATAGCGCAGCGGACAGTCGGCCACCAAGGCGTCGAACAGGCCAGCCGTTTTGAGGAAGTCGACGAAGAACGGCAGCTGCCCATGCGGCGTCATCGCCGCTTTATGGTCCCATTCAACCCGGACCGGGCCAAAGAAACTGTCGAGATCGACGCCTCCCGGCGGCTCCCTCGCCACAACCACAGATTGTTCACCCGACCGGTGAGCCGAAGAAGATGACGAATCGCGCCTCATGCCCCTGACATTGCGCGCGTTCCGCCCCCGCACAAAACCTCAACTGCCGTTGCTAGGTTCAATAGCCCTTTTCAACGCCTAAGCAGCCGACTCAACCTCGGCTCGAATCCTTGCCCCGTGCAGCTTCTCCGTCCGCGCTAGATCGTACTGGCTCTGGAGGCTCAGCCAGAACGCGGCGCTGGGGCCGAGATATCGGCTCAGACGCAAAGCGGTGTCGGGCGAGATTCCGCGCTTGCCGTTGAGAATTTCCGTCAGGCGGTTGGCGGGAACGCGCAGCTTGAGCGCGAGGGCGTTCGCCGTCAGGCCGCGGGCGGCCAACTCATCCTGCAACACCTCTCCGGGATGAACCGGCTCGAAAGCGAATCCGTCGGCGGGCGCGAGAAACATGTCGTCTTCGGTCGTCATTGTCTTGCCTCTAATGATAATCGACGATCTCGACCTCGAAGGCGTCGCCGTCTTCGAAACGAAATACGATGCGCCATGGACCGTTGACGCGGATCGCCCAAAAGCCTGATCGGTCGCCACTCAGCTTGTGCAGTCCGACGCTGCGCAAGCGCGACAGATCGTCCAACTTTCGCGCCACGTTTAAGGCCGATAGGCGGCGCCGAGCGAGACCTTCATCCAGGCCGGAGATTTTGGACTTCCCTGACTCGATGAACTGCCGCGTCGCTGTACCCTTGACGGATCGTATCATATAGGTACCATAATATGGTCGGCGGATGCCTGCAAGGATCGGTAATAGTCAGCCGTACCTCAGATGGGTGCGGACTGCGCGAAATAGCGGCGCATATTTGCAACTAGCGCCAGCGCGCCAAGCGTCAAACGCAGTACGGCGACCCGGGAGCGTATGGCCGACCCAGTGTGGCAAGCATGGGTGTCAGTGATGCAGACCTTGCGTGTGAACGGAACTGACATGGCGTATATCGAGCACGGCGTCGGCATCCCCCTGGTCCTCGTCCATGGGACGCTTGGCGACTATCGCTCGTGGGCGCAGCAGATGCAGCCCTTCGGCGCGCATTACCGGACGATCGCGGTCAGCCTGCGCCATTGCTGGCCGGAACGCTGGGACGGCGAAGGCGACGATTTCACCGTCCAGCAGCACACGGAGGATGTCGCGGCGTTCATCGCCGGGCTCGAGGCGGGGCCCGTCCACCTGCTCGGTCACTCCCGCGGAGGGCACATCGCCTTTCGCGTCGCCCAGACTTTTCCCGATCTCGTCCGCAAACTGGTGCTCGTCGAGCCGGGCGGCGCGCTCGACGCCAGCCTCGAACCGCCGCAAGCGTCAAAAAGCCCGCCGATTGCGCTCGGGCCCCTTTACACGGCGGCGGCCGAACGGATCCGCCATGACGCAATCGATGAGGGTCTCGCGCCGACGGCCGAGGTGATCTTCGGCCCGGGCGGCTGGACCGACCTTCCGGAGGACAGAAAGCAGCGCATGCGCGACAACGCCCGCACCCTGCTCGGGCAGATCAAGGAGCAGCGCGCTCCCTTTTCGCGGGCGGACGCGGAAGCGATCAGCGCGCCGACGCTGCTGATGGCGGGCGAACGCTCGCCCGAGAGCTTCCACCGCATCCTCGATGGATTGCAGAGCGCGTTGAGGGACGTGCGGCGGGTGCTCATTCCCGATGCTTCGCATGGGTCGAACATCGACAACCCGAAGGATTTCGAGCGCGAGGTTCTGGCGTTTCTCGCGGACCGGTAACGCGGGAGGGCAGCCTCTCGCAAAGCCCGTCTGTTGATGGCGCAACTCGTTCGTCCACGAGCCGACGAGAAAACGCAAACGCGTGACGCCGATCACATCATCGAGCGCCGGCGCGTGATTATAGTTGCCCGTCGCGCCGAACGCCTGCCTCCGAACCGGGACGGCGGACGCGCAAACTGGCTGTCGCCGGCGCATCCCGAAAACGACGCCGGCAAACCGGGAGGACGCGATGCCGGCCGAGAAATTCCGCATCGATTACGCTTTGTCCCTGGTCGACGCCTTCGCGCCGGGCGGCCACGAAAAGGGCTTTGCGCGCATCGAGCGGCAAGACGTGGTCGCCGGGCTCAAGGAGCGGATTGCCGATCCCTCGAAGCAGGATCAGTCGGCGGCGAGCCTCTGCGGCCCGGCCGCGTTTCTTTATTGCGTGCTCGAGGAACATCCCGAGCTCTACGCGCAATACGTGATCGACCTTTACCGGACCGGCGAGGGACGGCTCGGCAGGCTGGAGGTCAAACCGAGCGCCGGTTGCCGCGCCTATCAGCCGCCCCCGGACAAGATCCATCCCGTCGACTGGATCGCGATGGCGAGCCTGCGAGAACTCCGAGAATACGCTGCTGGACTATTCGTCCGCCAACGACACGACGGCCGGCATCACCATGCCCCACAGCCTCGCGGCCTGGTTCAGCAAGCTCGGCTGGCTCGGCGTGCGCAACAACACAAATTCATTCTTCGTCAAGGGGCGCGACGAGGTCAACGAATGCGCGCGCAATTTCCAGGCCGACCAGCGCGTCTGTCTGTTCATCAACATGCAGATGCTGGACCCGATCAGATTCGCTCACCGTTCCGTCACCCCCGACCATTGGGTCGTGTTGACGAAGGGCATGAACGTCCAGAAGGACCAGATCAGTTTCGGCGTCTACAGCTGGGGCAAGCTGCTCGACATTCCGCGAACCGGCGCCTACCCGCTCGGCGGCTTCTACCGCAACTTCTATGGCTACGTTTCCACCATCCCGACCTACGGGTTCGGCGCCAAGGCTTGATCTGGCCGCCGCGGTTCGCGGAAAAGGCGCCCTGCGGCGCAGGGAAACTTGACCCAGCAGAGCCTCCGCCTCGACGACCCTCGTCTTAATCTTTTCGCCTCGCCGCGCTAGCCTGCCCGACCAACCACGAGGAGGAACCGCCCCATGAGCGCAAATGCAGCCCCGATCGGGAAACTCGTCTGGTACGAATATATGGGCGACGACCTCAAGGCGACGGTCGACTTCTACACCGGGGTCCTGGGCTGGACGGCGGAGGACGGAGGACGGAGGGATGACGGATTTCGAATACCAGGTCGTCTCGGCCGGGGAGACGCCGGTGGCCGGAATGATGACACTGCCGGCCGACGCGAAGGCGATGGGGGCGAAGCCGTCGTGGATGGGCTATGTCTGGGTGGAGAATGTCGACGCGGCGCTGCCGAAGCTGATGGCGGTCGGCGGCAAGGTGTTCAAGGCGCCGTCCGACATTCCCGGCGTCGGCCGCTTCGCGGTGGTCGCCGACCCCTACGGCGGGACCTTCATGCTCTTCCGGGATTCGGACGGCAACCCGCCGCCGCCCTCCCAACCGGGCGCGCGGGGCACGGTCGGCTGGCGCGAACTGCACGCCGACGACGGCGCCAAGGCCTTCGCCTTCTATTCGGACTTTTTCGGCTGGAACAAGGACGGCGAGTTCGACATGGGGCCGATCGGCGCCTACCACCTGTTCAACACCCGCCACGGCGAGCAGGGCTGCATCATGACTCGCATGCCGCAGACGCCGATGGCGTTCTGGCTCTATTACTTGTAATTGCTCAGGTCCCGGGTTGCGTTTTCACGCTGCGCAAGGGAGGGGGCGGCCTTCGAGGGTGAGGCGGATGGCGTCGATGGCTCGGATTGATCTTCGCCGTGCGGTTTCGACGACGGATCGGATATCGACGTAGAGCGCGGCGCCCCATTCGCTGCGAAAGCCGTTGGTGATCTTGCGATAGACGGCGCAGGGGCGCAGCGCCCTCTCCGAGCCGTTGTTGGTGGCGGTGAGGTCGCGCTGTCGCGATGATGGAACACCCAGAGCCACCAGTTCGCCTTGCCGACCCTCATGCCGGTTTCGTCCGAGGCCAGCGCCGTGCCGGCCATCAGCCGCGCCTTGATCAGGCTGGTCTGCGCCGTGAAGGGCTTCCGGCTGGCGGAAAGAATGTTGACCAGCGCGCCCTCGCTGATCTCCAGGCCGAACAAGTCGCGCAGCACATGGCTCAATCGCGCCAGCGGAATCCCCTGAACGGAGCGCAGATAAACCACGAAGGCGCGCAGGTTCGGCCCGAACGGCGACCCCGGCTCCAACCCCTCCGGCGGCTCGGCCTTGAAGCGCCTGGCGCAGCATGGGCAGACGCCGCCATATAAACAAACCCGCGTCACGTCGGGCCGGATCTCGGGGATTTCGACCCGATCATAACTCTCGCATAGGCTTTGCGCGGCGTCGGACACATCCCTCCCGCAGCCTTGGCAGCGGCGAGCCAAGACTTCGCGCCTGGACGTCGGGTTGGGATGAAGCGGACGATGCGCCCCGGCATGCGGCTTGGCCTTGTCCTTGGGCGCCGAAGATTCCTACGTGGCCGACGGCAAGGACGCTGCGACGGTGAAGGAATTCGCGGATTTCCTCGAGGCGCACGGCGGCAAGCGCGAGGCGGTCACCGACGCCAGCATCGACATGGGGGCGGCGTTCGAAGCGGGGATCAAGGCGAATTTCGACAACGCCGAGATCACGTTCGACAAATTCCACGTCATCAAACTCGCCAACGAGGCCGTCGACCAGGGCGGCGCGAGGAAGCGCGGAACAACTTCCAGATCAAGGGCCGGCGCTACATCTTCCTCAAGAACGTCCATCATCTGACGCAGGAGGAGAAGGAAGCGTTGTCAAGATTGGAAGCGCAGAACCTGGACACGATCCAGGCGATGCAAATCCGCATGAACCTGCAGCAGCTGTTCACGATGGACGCCAAGACCGCCCGACGCTTCCTCGATCGCTGGAACGCCTGGGTTCGGGTCTGCGATCTCGGCCCGATGAAACGACTGGCCACGAGGAGCCCTATCTATACACCCACGCGTTATCAGCATTCAAGTCATTTTGCAACTTGCTCAGACGAATGATAACTACAGAGCGTACCAGAAATTGACGGAATTTTGGTCAAAACTTATGCCGATAATGCAGGCGTATAAATCCCATACGCAGCCGCCTAACGCGTTTGCTTTGCCAGATTTGGGTCTGGAAGAGCGAAACAGGTCTATAATGGAAACTATATTGGCTGAGATGGATCGTAGCAGCGTCACGAGGGTGAGCGATGGTGAGAAGGATGTAAAGTTTGAGGGAACTAACGGCAAGGGGATTGGCCTAGTGGCTAAGTTTTCGGGTGATTCCTATACGACCTGTGTGATGAGTGAGAAGACGGGAAGTGATATTTTTCTACTGCTGGATAACGGCTGCAATGGCTCTATTGACGCGTCCAAGCGAGGAGATCAAGAAGTGGAACCAGCGGACAGCTGGGGTATGGCTCCGGTGTCTAATAGCATTTTAATTGACCTTGAACGCTTCACCCGATTTGCCAGCGAGAGGTTTCCGAAGAAGTGAGCCTTAAAGGTTTAACTGATCTTCGACAGTTAACGCATGTGCGTGGCGCGTAAGTTATTGATATGATTTGAGCCGAGGGTGTGCGGACGCGAAAATGTAGTGCCACGTTTTGTGCCGATTTCGCTTGATTTTTCGGGAATGGCAGCGGATTTTGTGCGCACCGACATCGAGTCGGCGACAGGCTTTCCGCCATGTATTTCCGCAAGAAGACCTCTGGTGGTCGCGCTTATCTGCAGATCGTCGAGAGCCGGCGCGAGGGCGCGGCCGTCCGCCAGCAGGTGATCGCCACGCTCGGGCGGGTCGAGGATCTCAACGAGAGCGGGCAGTTGGAGCGACTGCTGCGCTCGGGCGCGCGGTTTGCCGACAAGGCGATCGTGCTCGATGCGCTCGACCGCGGCGAGGCCACCGTCGTGGCGACGCGGCGCGTCGGTCCGGCGCTCGCCTTCGAGCGGGTGTGGGAGGAGACCGGCTGCCGGGGGGTGATCGAGCGCCTGGCGGGCGCGCGCAACCATGAGTTCTCGCTGGAGCGCGCGGCGTTCCTGACCGTGCTCCATCGCCTGGCGTGCGGCGGCTCGGACCGCGCCGCCGATCGCTGGCGCGAGGACTACCGCATCGACGGCGTCGACGAGATCGAACTGCATCATCTCTATCGCACGATGGCGTGGCTCGGCGAGGAACTGCCAAAAGACCAGCAGGACGCCGCGACGCCGTTTTCGCCGCGCTGCGTGAAGGACGTCCTGGAGGAGGAGTTGTTCGCCGCCCGGCGCGACCTCCTGACCACGCTCGACATCGTGTTCATGGACACCACCAGCCTCTATTTCGAAGGCGCGGGCGGCCAGACGCTGGGGAGGCGCGGCTTCTCCAAGGATCACCGGCCCGACCTCAACCAGATGATCCTGGCCGTGCTGCTCGACGGCGACGGCCGCCCGGTATGCACCGAGATGTGGCCCGGGAACACCGCCGACGTGACGGGCCTGATCCCGGCGATCGACCGCCTGCAGCGCCGCTTCCGCATCAACCGCGTCTGCGTCGTCGCCGACCGCGGCATGATCAGCGCCGAGACGATCGCCGAACTCGAGACGCGAGGGCTCATCTACGTTCTGGGCGTGCGCGAGCGGACCGACAAGCTGGTGCGCGAGCTCGTCCTCGACGATCCCGCGCCGTTCGTTCCCTTCGTCCTGAAGAAGCCGCGGCGCGAGGTCGACTACGAGGCCAAGGCGGTCGCGCTCGCCGGGCGGCGCTATGTCGTCTGCCGCAACCTCGACGAGATGACAAAGGACGCCGCCAATCGCGCGACCATCGTCGCCAACCTTGAGCGGCAATTGAAGAAGGGCGACAAGAGCCTCGTCGGCAACAAGGGCTACCGCCGCTTCCTCGCCGACCCGGAGGGAGACGGCTTTTCCATCGACCGCGCCAAAGTCGAGGAGGACGCAAAATTCGACGGCGTGTTCGTGCTGCAGACCAACGCCCATCTCTCGCCGCTGGAGGCGATGCTCGTCTACAAACAACTCTGGACCGTGGAGCGAACCTTTCGCACGACCAAAAGTCTGCTCGACACGCGGCCGATCTACCACAAGCTCGACGAAACGATCCGCGGCCACGTCGCCTGCAGCTTTCTCGCGCTCGTTCTCAAGAAGGAGCTGGAAGACCGGCTCGCCGCGGTCGACAGCGGCGCCCGCGCCTCCTGGCCCGCCGTGATGGCCGACCTCGACTCGCTCACCGAGACCGAGGTCGAGCAGGACGGCAAACGCTTCCTGCTGCGCTCCGCCCCACGCCCAGGCGCCAGCCTCGCGCTCTCCGCCCTCGGCGTCGCCCTGCCGCCGACAATGCGGCAGATCTCCGCCGCCTGATTTACGCGCTTCCTTCGTTTTGTAGTGCCACGCCCGCGGCGTAGCGCGATTTTGCGCGCGCGATCAAAAACTTGGCTCGGAGCACTGTCGAAGAGCAGTTTAAGTGAGGATGAACAGCTTACCGGATTGTAGAGTCGAGGAAGCGCGCGGTGGCGTTGAGGCTTGGCCAATGGCTCCGTTTCCCTTCCCCGCTCATCAAACCGGACGTGCGGATTTGGCGCATCCGGCCTTCTATGGCCTGCGCACGACCTTGCTGACGCTCCTGCTCATGGCGCTGCTGCGCATCAAGCGGCCCGAGCATCTCAAGGAACGCGACCCGGCCGCGTTCGGCAGGCTCCTCGGGCTCGACCGCGCGCCGGAGGTGAAGACGCTGCGGCGCCGGCTCACCCGCCTCGCGGCACACCATTGCGCCGAGCAGCTGGGCGCGGAGCTTGCGCGTCTGCGTGTCGATCAGCGCGGACATCTCATGGGGTTCTTGTACATCGACGGCCATGTGCGCGCCTATCACGGCCAACGCGCCATCGCATCAAAGGCTTACGTGGCGCGCCGCCATCTGGCCATGCCCGCCAGCACCGACGACTGGATCAACGACCGCTCCGGCGACCCGTTGCTGGTGGTGACCGGGGAGGTCGACGTGGCGTTGACGAAGGCCTTGCCCCGGCTGCTTCGCGAAGTGCGCGACCTGGTCGGCGAGCGACGGGTCACCATCGTCTTCGACCGCGGCGGCTGGAGCCCGAAGTTGTTCGATATGATGATCAAGGGCGGCTTCGACTTGCTGACCTATCGCAAGGGCCGGCGCCGTCGCATCAATGAGCGGCGGTTCATCGCCCGTCACGCCGAGCTCGACGGATGCCGGGTGGACTATCTTCTGCACGACCAGCCCGTGCGCTTCCTCAAAGGTAAGCTGCGCCTACGGCAAGTCACGCGCTTGTGCGACGACGGCCATCAGACGCAGGTAATCACCAGTCGATGGGACCTGCGCGACATCGAGGTCGCCTACCGCATGTTCGAGCGCTGGCGACAGGAGAACTTCTTCAAGTACATGCGGGAAGAGTTCCTGCTTGATGCACTCGTCGATTACCGGATCGAGCCGGAGGACCCGACCCGCTCCATCCCCAATCCCGAGCGCCGTGCTTTGGATAAGGAGGTCCGTGCGCCGCGCGCCGATCTCGCCAAGCTCGAACGCGAATACGGCGCCGCCGCCGCGGACAGGTCAGCCGCAGCTTCAAGAGAAACGGAAGCGCCCGCGCCTCCGCCTCGCGCATGATCTCCTCGTTGCCGAAGCCCCGGTCGCCCCGCAACAAGGCTGGCCACAGGTCGCGCGGCAAACGATCGAGCAGCCCCCACAGGCTCGGTGCGCTGTGTTTGGACGCATGCTCGTCGCCGGGACTGACGTCGACATCGAGGACCAGACGCGTCGAAGCCATCGAATAGGTGTGATAGCAATGGCTCGGACGTCCCGGCTTCTTGGGATTGTAGCCGAGCACCGCCCCTTCCTGATGACCGTAAAGCGGCTTGATCGTCGTATCGACGTCGAGAATCCAGGGCTCGGCCAGCAGCGGCTCCACACAATATTGCAGGTGTCGGCGCAGCCAGACGGCCCCTTCCGTGTGTTTCGGCGTGGAAAAGTGACCCCCTGAGGCGGGGGATCGGCGTCCAAAATTGACCCCCTGATTTCCGATTTGTTCGGCTGCCTGCTTTGGCGCGAAGCGGGCGGTGAGGGATGCTGATTGTGGAGACGATTGGTCGGATACGGCGGGAGCATTTCGTTCAGGGCAAGACGATCAGGGAGATCGCGCGCGACCTGAGGCTGTCGCGCAACACGGTGCGCAAGGTCCTGCGATCGGCGGAGACGGCGTTTTTCTATGGACGAGAAGTTCAGCCGCGGCCGAAGCTGGGTGGCTGGACGGAAGACCTCGATCGGCTGCTGGCGAGGAACGCGGACGCTTCGGCGCGCGAGCGGATGACGCTGATCCGCATTTTCGAGGAGCTGCGGACGCTCGGCTACGAAGGCGGCTACGACGCCGTTCGACGTTACGCCCGCGCTTGGGCCAAGGCGAACGCGAGCGCGACGGCGAGCGCCTTCGTCCCGCTGACGTTCTCGCCGGGCGAGGCCTACCAGTTCGACTGGAGCCACGACATCGTTGTGATGGACGGGGTAACGACGACCGTGAAGGTCGCGCACATCCGTCTTTGCCACAGCCGCATGATGCTCGCACGCGCCTATCCGCGCGAAACGCAGGAGATGGTTTTCGACGCCCACGAGCGGGCGTTCGCGTTCTTCAGGGGCGCCTGCTCGCGCGGCATCTACGACAACATGAAGACGGCGGTGGAGACGATCTTCGTCGGCAAGGATCGGCAATACAATCGCCGCTTCCTCCAGATGTGCTCGCATCACCTCGTCGAGCCCGTTGCCTGCACGCCGGCCTCGGGCTGGGAGAAGGGCCAGGTCGAGAACCAGGTCGGCCTCGTGCGCGAGCGCTTCTTCACCCCGCGCTTGCGCGTCAGGAATTACGACGAACTGAACGCCTGGCTGATGGACAAATGCATCGCCTGGGCCAAGGCGCATTCTCATCCCGAACAGCCCGACAGGACGATCTGGGAGGTCTTCGAGGAAGAGCGCCCCAAGCTCATTCCCTATCGCGGCCGCTTCGACGGCTTCCATGCCCTGCCGGCCTCGGTGTCGAAGACCTGCCTCGTCCGCTTCGACAACAACAAATACTCGGTGAGCGCCAGCGCGGTCGGCCGCCCGGTCGAAGTCCACGCCTACGCCGATCGCGTCGTGATCCGCCAGGACGGGCGCATCGTGGCGGAACACCCACGCCGCTATGGGCGTGGCGCGACGGTCTATGATCCTTGGCATTACGTTCCGGTCCTGGCGCGCAAGCCGGGAGCCTTGCGCAACGGGGCGCCGTTCAAGGACTGGGTGCTGCCGACGGCGCTCGATCGCGTGCGGCGCAAGCTTGCCGGCTCCGACGACGGCGACCGGCAGATGGTCAAAATCCTCGCCGCCGTGCTCACCGATGGATTGCTTGCGGTGGAGGCCGCCTGCCTTCAGGCGCTGTCCGAGGGCGTCCATTCGGCCGACGTCGTCATCAACATCCTCGCGCGTCAGCGCGATCCCGGACCGGCGGCGACGATCATGACGCCCGACGCGTTGCAGCTCCGTCACGCGCCGATCGCCGACTGCGCCCGATACGACCAACTCAGGAGCGTGTAACCCATGGAAAGAACCGAAGTCCTCGACATGATGAGCAGCCTCAAGCTCTACGGGATGAGGAGCGCCTACGACGAGACGCTGACCACGGCGCTCAAGCGCAAGCATGAGCCGCAGCGTTTCGTCGGCGATCTCCTGAAAGCCGAGATCTCGGAGAAGCAGGCGCGCTCGATCAAATACCAGCTCACAGTCGCCAAGCTGCCGCTGGCCAAGGACGTCGACGACTTCGCGTTCAAGAACTCGCCGATCAACGAGGCTCTCGTGCGCGACCTCGCCGCCCGCGGCTTCCTTGCCCAGCAGCGCAACCTCGTCCTGGTCGGGGGAACCGGCACCGGCAAGACGCACCTGGCCATCGCGATCGCGCGAAGCTGCATCCGCGCCGGATCGCGCGGGCGCTTCTTCACCACCGTCGATCTCGTCAATCAGCTCGAGGCTCAGGCGCGCGCCGGCCGCCAGGGACGGCTTGCTGATTATCTCACCCGCCTCGACTTCGTGATCCTCGACGAACTCGGCTATCTCCCCTTCGCCCAGGCCGGCGGGCAATTGCTGTTCCACCTGATCAGCCGTCTCTATGAGCGCACCTCGATCATCGTCACCACCAACCTCGCCTTCGGCGAATGGCCGAGCGTGTTCGGCGATCCAAAAATGACCACCGCGCTGCTCGACCGCCTCACCCATCACTGCGACATCGTCGAGACCGGCAACGAAAGCTGGCGCTTCAAGAACCGCGCCTGACGCGAGACAATCTCAGGTCAACCAAACCGCGCTCGCCCCGGCTGCGCAACCCCGACCAGCTACGCCGGGCCGAGCGCTGCCGTCCGCGCCCTGGCACCAACAGGGGTCAATTTTGGACGCCGATCGGGGGTCAATTTTGGACGCCGATTGACACCTTCCGTCTCGTCGATCGCCTTGAAGGCGCGCCGGATCGCGTCCTCGCTGACAATCTTCTTCATCCCCAGAAGTTCCGGCAGCACGGCGTCGCAGCGCAGCGCCGCGATATGCGCGTAGCGCTTGTGGCCGGCGAGCATGGAAAGCATCGCCGTGCCGAGAACGTCCCGCTTGCTCGGCGCGTTCGGGCTCAAATAGCGCAGCGGACAGTCGGCCACCAAGGCGTCGAACAGGCCAGCCGTTTTGAGGAAGTCGACGAAGAACGGCAGCTGCCCATGCGGCGTCATCGCCGCTTTATGGTCCCATTCAACTCGGACCGGGCCAAAGAAACTGTCGAGATCGACGCCTCCCGGCGGCTCCCTCGCCACAACCACAGATTGTTCACCCGACCGGTGAGCCGAAGAAGATGACGAATCGCGCCTCATGCCCCTGACATTGCGCGCGTTCCGCCCCCGCACAAAACCTCAACTGCCGTTTCTAGGTTCATTTCTCTAAGCTTTGATGTGCGGTCGGGGATTCCCGCGGGCGAAAATGTCTGAATCTATAGGCGACAACCCGAATCGGAGGTTGTCCCATGCCGGCATCGCTGCTGGAGGTTTTGCGCACCATCCCAGACCATCGTCGCGACGAAGGCAAGCGGTTCGATCTGGCCACGGTGTTGCTGTACGCCATTCTCGGCATGGTCTCCGGGGCCAACTCCTACCGGCAAATGCATGAGTTCATTCGCATTCATTTGCAGCGGCTGAACGAAGCGTTCGATCTGCGGCTTCGCTGTTCGCCTTCCTACACCGGGTTGCGGTTGATCATTCAATGCGTCGATCAGACCGCTTTGGAGGCCGCGTTTCGCCAGCACGCATTGTCGATTTCGACGCCACTTCCTTCGGATGGCCTGACTGCGATCGCGGTTGACGGCAAGACCCTGCGCGGCAGTTTCGACGCTTTCAGCGACCGCAAGGCGGCGCACATGATGTCGGCGTTGCGGCAAGCCGATCAGATCGTGCTCGGCCATCTGATGATCGAAGAGAAGAGCAACGAGATTCCGGCCGCGCCGAAGCTGATCGAGGCGCTCGGCTTGAAGGGGTGTGTGTTCACGCTCGATGCCGAACACGCCCAAAAAAACGTTCGAGCGCGTGATCGCCTCGGGCAATCATCTGCTCACCCAGTCAAGGACAATCAACCGAGCCTGCGCCGTAAGCTTGAACTGGGAGCCGCAGGACGAAAGCCAACCGGTTCGCACCAGAGCGAGACAGCGGGCCGCAACCGCTGGGAAACCCGCGAATTGACGGTGTTTCCGGCCAAGGCGTGGTTCCGCGGTTCGCCGTGGGACGGCCTCATCCAAACCGTGCTCCGCCTGGAGCGAACGGTCTGCAAGCGCGATCCCAAGACCGGACTTTGCAAGCAAACGGACGAGACCGTCTTCTGGGTTTCCTCGGCTTCCAACCAGACGCCCGAGCGCTGGAACCAATGAATTCGCGCGCATTGGCGCATTGAGAATGGCAGTCACTACGTGCGCGCCACCGCCTTTGCCGAGGATGCTTCCCGCATCCGAAAGAACACCGACATCGTCGCGCGCCTGCGATCCTTCGCGTACAATCTGCTCAGGGCGCCCGGATGCGACAACATCCGAAATGCCCGCTGGCGGGCCGCACTCGACATCAATATCGTGCTCGAAATGCCCACATTAGCTTAGAACCAAACAGCCCTGCCCGAAATCCACCCTCAAAACATGGTCTATAATTGCCTGCATTGGGCCTACTTGTCACGTTGAGGGTGCGGCCTGTAAAACTTGTATACAATCGCTATGCGTTAGGTCAACTCTGCCGAGACTTATCGCCCTCGACGCAATACTGGCCAGCCCGAAACCGATATCAAATATACGAAAATTTTTGCGAACATACTTCATAGAACTGCTCTCACGAAGGACAAAATACACCTCTTTGGCGTTATTTTCGATACACATCTTTTTTATTCGTGGATACGTTGCGTCGAGACGAAACGGCGTTACGAACGGCGCCGTGTCATTGAGTCCGGCATCCGGCCTATGCAATAAATACTTGTAATACAACACATGCAGATAGTGCGGCGTAATCTTGGTCACCGTGCCCTTGATAGAATAAAGATTCGGATACGCAAGGATAATCAGACCACCTGGTTTGATGGCCCGAAAGAAACTTCCTAACGCAAGGGCTGGTTTATCCAGATGTTCAATTACATCCCAACACACGATCATATCAAATGAATTTTTAGCGAATTTATAGTTTTGAACGTCTCCTAGAATTCGCACCGATAAGCCGGTATTGCGAGACAATTGTTCTTGAGATATATCAATTCCAGTAACTCTAAACTTATTGCTCAAACGGACTCTAGACGTAGAGCCGCACCCAGCCTCCAAAAGGTCTATCACATCGTCTTTCCCAGCATAGGAGTCAACTATCCGCTGCAGATCCTCTATTGGGTCTGACATCTGGCACTGTCTCACGTGTTGCGTGGAATTGCTTTGCGCAGGCTTTAGTTCGTGATTACCATACACTTGGACGCGAATCAAATTCGGCCTGGGAACCGCAGCGGTTTTGACTTTACGCACGCCGCGAGTTTGGCCTCGTGCTCCGCCGTTCTTTCGCGCCCGCCTCGGTCGGAAGACAGCGCGCTGTGCAGGCTCAGCAATTCTCATTTTGAGATTGCGGGATTTTTTTTGGCTTGGGTCTATCGCGCTGAATCGATTTCTGATTCAAGCTCTGTGTGACGGTTTTGACGGATTTTCTTGGAAGGGTTCGAACGACCTGCGCGGGCTTGGCGGACAGGCGGCAGGGCAAGAATTCGCATTGGACGATGGCCGATATCGGCATGGCGGCGTTTTCCGCGTTTTTTATGCAGAGCCCGTCGTTTCTTTCTCACCAAATTCAGCTTCGCGCCGGGGCTGGGCACGGGCGCTCCAATTGCGAGACGCTGTTTGGCATGCAGTCCATACCCAGCGACAATCACATCCGTGACATGCTGGATTTCGTCGAGCCTTCGAGCCTCGACGGATTATTCGACGAGGCGCTGACAGCGGTGGAGCGGGCCGGCGCCCTGGCGCCCTTGAACCGTCTTGACGGGCGGATGCTGATCGCGCTCGACGGAACGGAATACTTTTGTTCGAGCAAACTGTCGTGTCGCCACTGTTCGACGCGCAAACGCGCCAATGGCGTGACCGAGTTTCATCACACGATGCTCGCCGCCAGCATCGTCACGCCCGGACGCAACCTCGCCCTGCCGCTGCCGCCGGAGTTCGTGCGGCCACCAGACGGCCACGACAAGCAGGATTGTGAAAGCCGCGCCGCGCGCCGTTGGCTCCTCGCCCATGGCGAACGCTACAGAAGGTTCGATCCCGTTTATCTCGGCGACCACCTCTATGCCCATCAGTCTCTGTGCGAGGCGGTCCTGGCGAGCGGCGGACATTTCCTGTTCGTCTGCAAACCGGACAGCCACAAAACGTTGTACGAATACCTGACGGGCATCGAAATGGCCTGCCTGTCGAAGCCGGTCAAGCGCGGCAAACAGCGCGCCACCCATGCCTGGCGCTGGTTGAACGCCGTCCCGATCCGCCATGGCGAGGACGCGCTGATGGTCAACTGGCTAGGGTTGACCATTCGAAACGCCAACGGCGAGATCACATATCGCAACAGTTTCGTCAGCGACCTTCCCATCGATGCGAGCCGGGTCGAGGGCATGGCCGAGGCAGGCGGGCGAGGTGGAAAATCGAAAACGAAACCTTCAACGTGCTCAAAACGAAGGGATACAATCTCGAACACAACTTCGGCCACGGAAAAAGCCGTCTGTCCTCAGTGCTGGCGAGCCTCAATCTCCTCGCCTTCGCCATCCATGCCGCCGCAGAGCTCGCCGATGAAGCCTGGAACCTCGCCCTCAAAGCCTCCGGCGCGCGAATCCGCTTCTTCAATCATCTGCGATCCCTCACCGTCTTCGTCCTCTTCCCCTCATGGGAAGACATCCTCAAAACCCTCGCTTTTCAACCAATGCTGCCCCAGCCTGCTGATTCCGAATGATGCCGCCCCCCAATTCCGGGATGATGCCGCCCCCCTGTAACGGGATGATGCCGCCCCCGATTCCGGGATGATCGCGCCCCCCATAACGGAATGATCCTGCCCGGGGTCTTCCGAGATTGGCGGGCGGCGCCGTTGGCCTGATCAGATCGCTCCTTTGGCAAGCCCAAAGGAGGATCGATGCCAGCGGAGCGGATTGGGATGCGCGATGCGCGCGAGGTTATTCGGCTGAAGTCTGCGTCGGTGTCGACGCACGAGATCGCCCGGCGGCTCGGCCTGGCGCGCTCGACGGTGCGGGAGACGTTGAGGGGCGGAGACTGTGGGCCTCGGCTGGCCTCTGCCGGACGACATGACCGACGGGGCGCTGGAGGCGGCGCTCTACGCCAGCCGGCGCAGCAAGCGCGGCCACCGGCGCATCGAGGAGCCGGATTGGGCCGGCGTGCATCGCGAGTTGAAGCGCAAGCACGTCACCCTGCTGATCCTGTGGGACGAGTACATCGCCGCCGACCCGGGCGGCTACAGCTATTCGCGGTTCTGCGAGCTCTACCGGGCGTTCGAGAAGACGCTGTCGGTGACGATGCGCCAGACGTACGCCGCTGGCGAGCGGCTGTTCGTCGATTACGCCGGTGATGGCGTCCCGGTGGTCATCGACCGGCTCACCGGCGAGATCCGCATGGCGCAGATCTTCGTCGCCGTGCTGGGCGCGTCGAGCTTCACCTTCGCCAAAGCGACCTGGACGCAGGCGCTGCCGGACTGGATCGCCGCCCACGTCCGCGCCTTCGAAGCGATCGACGGCGTTCCCGAGCTCGTCGTGCCGGACAATACGAAGACCGCGATCGTCAAGGCGTGCTTCTACGAGCCCGAGGTCAACCGCACCTATGCCGAGATGGCGGCGCACTACGGAACCGCCATCCTGCCGGCGAGACCGAGACGCCCGCGCGACAAGGCGAAGGTCGAGCAGGCGGTGCTGATCGTCGAGCGCTGGCTCATCGGCCGGCTCCGGCGACGGATCTTCCACAGTCTCGCCGACGTCGACGCCGCGCTCGGCGAACTCATGACGCAGCTCAACCAACGCCAGCCCCTGCGCAGGCTCGTCACCCGCCGCCGGCTGCTCGATGAAGTCGACCGCCCGGCGCTGAAAGCGCTGCCAGGCGAGCCCTATGAATACAGCGAGTGGCGAGGTTGCCGGGTCGGCGTCGACTATCATGTCGACATCGACGCGCACTATTACTCCGTCCCCTACCGCTTCGCCCGCGCCGAAGTTGACGCGCGCCTGACCGCCCGCGGCGTCGAGATCTTCCACAAGGGCGAGCGCATCGCCGTCCACCTGAGGTCCAGCGGGAACAGGAAGCACACCACCGTTTCCGAGCACATGCCTTCGAGCCACCGGCGCTATGTCGGCTGGACGATCGAGCGCATCCGGGAAGACGCCCGCAAGATCGGCAAGGCGACCGCGGCGCTCTGCGAGCAGATCCTCGAGTCCCGGCCTCATCCCGAACAAGGGTATCGCGCCTGCCTCGGCATCGTGCGGCTCGCCGGCTCCTACGGGGCAGCGCGCGTCGAAGCGGCCGCTGAGCACGCCATCGAGATCGGCGCCCGGACCTACGGCTCCGTCAAATCCATCCTCGACACCAAGCTCGATCGGAGGCCGGCGCCCAGGCGCCCCGCGGACACCGCTCCGATCCGCCATTCCAACATCCGCGGGCCCCGCTACTACCATTGAGGAGAACCTCGACGTGCTCAAGCATCCCACCCTCGACCAGCTTCACGCCCTCGGCCTCCACGGGATGGCCAAGGCCTTCGCCGAGCTCGCCGACGCCGACGGGGCCAAGGATCTCATCCACGCGGACTGGCTCGCCCTGCTCCTCGACAAGGAGATCTCGTGGCGCAGGGACAAGCGCCTGGCCGCGCGGCTGAGCGCGGCAAAGCTACGGCCATCAGGCGAGCGTCGAAGACGTCGACTACCGCGCCGCGCGGGGCCTCGATCGCGCCTTGTTCCAAAGGCTCTCCGAGGGGGACTGGATCGTCGCCCACGACAATCTGGTCCTGGTCGGCCCGGCCGGAGTGGGCAAGAGCTGGCTCGCCTGCGCCATCGGCCATCGGGCCTGCCGCGACAATCGCTCGGTCCTCTATCATCGCTGGCCGAAGCTCTGCGGGGACCTGGCGTTCGCCCGAGGCGACGGGCGCCATTCCCGACTGATCAGAGCCCTCGGCCGCGCCGATCTCCTCATCCTCGACGACTTCGGTCTCGAGCCCCTCGACGCCAGCGCCCGCCACGATCTGCTCGAAATCCTCGAGGAGCGATACGGCCGCCGATCGACGATCGTCACCTCCCAGCTCCCCCTGTCCGCTTGGCACGAGGTCGTCGGAGACCCCACCTACGCCGACGCCATCCTGGATCGCCTCGTCCACAACGCGCATCGCATCGAGCTGACCGGCGAAAGCCTGCGCCGCACCCGCGGCAAGCCGTCGAAAGCGGCTTGACGAGAAACCACGTCGGAGGAAAAACTCACTCGGCCAAAACGCGCGGCCCCCCGGGCGCGATCATCTCGTTAAAGGGGGCGGCATCATCCAGGAATCCCTGGGCGCAATCATCCCGTTTTAGACGGGCGGCTTCATCGGAATCGGCACCCAGCCGCCATGACCAATGCCAAAATGTGAACTGCTGGTGCAGGCTAGCGCGGAATCCGATCATCCTGTATCGTCCTGATAACCACACGATTTGAAATAATTTGTGCGTTCCGAGGGTTTGAAGATTTCGGCGCAGATTTCGAGGGCGCGCATCAGACCCGCGACGGTCCGTTCGGCGATTTTGCGCGGGAAGGCTTCGAGCTTGGAGTAGGCTTTTTCGATCGGGTTCATATCGGGACTGTAGGCTGGGAGATATCGCAACTCCGCGCTCGCCGCCTGGATGAGTTGCTCGACCCGCGGCCCCTTGTGGGCGAGGAGATTGTCCATGACGACGGTCTCCCCGGGGGAGAGCTTGGGACGAGGCATGTCTCCAGCCACTCCTCGAACAGGGCGGCATTGATCGGTCCGTCGAGAGTCCTTGCCGCCGTCAGGCTGCGAAGGCGGAGGCCGGCGACCAAAGTCACCGCTTTGTAGTGGCTGTGCGGGATCTCGGCCCGCAGGCGGCGCCCGCGCCGGCAACGTCCGCTTTGCGCGCGAGATTTGTGGAGGCTTCCCGTCTCGTCAATGAAAACGAGTGTCATTCGGCATGGAATGAGGACCCCGTTTTCGGGGTGATCGGCATCCCAATCGGGACCCCGTCCTGCCGGCCAAAGGAAGGAAGGCGTAGCAGATCGTCTCTTCGCTCGCCAGAATCCCGGCGCCATGTCGCTGCCTCGACCGGTGGCGGAAAGAGCCACCTGAGCGCGGCGATCGGGCTCGCCCTCGTCGAGAACGGATGGCGCGTCCTGTTCGCCCGCACCACTGATCTCGTCCAGCGCCTGCAGGCGGCGCGGCGCGAGTTGGCGCTCGAAGCCGCGATCGCCAAGCTCGACCGCTACGACCTGCTCATCCTCGACGACATCGCCTACGTCACCAAGGATCAGGCCGAGACCAGCGTCCTGTTCGAACTGATCGCGGCCCGCTACGAGCGGCGCTCAATGCTCATCACTTCCAATCAACCATTTGGCGAGTGGGGACGGATTTTTCCCGATCAGGCGATGACGCTCGCCGCCATCGACCGCCTCATCCACCACGCCACGATCCTCGAAATGACCGTCGAGAGCTATCGCAGAAAGGAGGCGCTCGACCGCAAGCGCAGCCGCGGCCGCCCACCCGCTCACGCAACGCCGAAGGAACTCCAACACGCGCCTGATTGACGCGCCGTTCTCATCCAGATTGTCGGTGCGCCGGTAAAACCGGCAAGGAGCAGGTGGTGCAAGTCCACTGCGATGAAGGAGTAGCGATCCGCATCGGCCCCAAGCCGTGCGTCTACCTTCGTGAGGAGGCAGCGAAGCGTCGGTAGGGGTGCGCACAGGCCAGCCATCGAGCCGCGAAAACTGGAATTTTCTGGGCGCCGACGCGTTCGACAACGCGGAAGGCAAGACGTCCGTAGGCGTTATCGCGAGCCTACGGCCGGCCAGGCGTGGTCGAAGACCCTGGCATGTGTGGAAGCTCTTTGCGCGGGAACCGGGAGGTCTCGGGTTTGGCCTGAGGGCGAACGCCCCCAGTCCGCATCGGGAAGACGAGAAGTCGAAGCCGATGATGCACGAACCCGAGAAGTCTGACTCCGTCGTAGTAGCAACGAAGCCGACGAACAAAGCGGAGTGATCCGTCGCGGAGCCGGTAGAGCCAAGGACGGGGGCCAAGGGGGGAGCGGGCCAGCAAAGCACGTGCCGGGCACAGGACCGGGTAAGCGTGTCACAGGCGCTGGACCGCATGCGACAGGACGCGGTGCAACTTGTCGCCAGTTACCCGAGGCAAGAGTCGGATGTCCTTAATTGGCCTGTCCGGATCTGTGCGGGGGCGCGGGGTAACTCGCGTCCCTGCCGCGAACGCCATAGGGTGGGCAGAGCCCGCTGCTTGGCCGCCAGCTCGACCTCTCGGGTGGCTCGGCCTGGAGGAACAGGTCGTTGAGAACTTCGGGGTCGTCGAGCGGGTCAGACTCCTCGCCGGTCCGAAGCCGGAACTGCTCGGCAAGGTACATCACGATCGCCTCATCCCAGAGGACGCCGCCCAGGCGGTGGTCGCCGCCGGTGCAGATGACGCGGATCAGGCGATTCTTGATCTCGATCATAGTGATATCGAAGGTGCCGCCGCCCAGGTCGTAGACCAGGACTGTTTGATCTTCCCCTTGCTCGAGCCCGTAGGCGATGGCCGCCGCCGTCGGCTCGTTGAGGATGGCGCGGACGCTCAGCCCCGCCAGCCGGCCGGCGTTGGCGGTCGCCTCGCGCTCGGGTGTTCCGAAGTAAGCCGGGCAGGTGATCACCACGTCGGTGATCGGCTCGCCGCCGGCGGCGATCTGGGCATCGCCCACGACCTTGCGGAGGATGAACGACGAAATGTCCTCCGGGCTGAAGGCCTGGCCCTCGTACTGGAAGACGAAATTCGGGTCGCCCATGTGCTGCTTGATGCGCGAGACGACCCGGTGGGGCTCCACCTTGGCCGACTCCTTGGCGGTGTTGCCCACGATGATGTTGTCGCCGTCGAAGAGCACCACGGAAGGCGTGATCCGCTCGCTCTCCTGGTTGGGGACGATCACCGCCTTGCCGTGCTCGTCCACGTACGCGATCGCCGAATAGGTCGTTCCCAGGTCGATCCCATACACCCTCTTGAGGCCTTCAGCGTCAGACACGTGAGGGGCTCCCGTTGCTCGCCATGGAGTCAAGGCTGCGGTTCCGCGAGATGATACCAGTCCCGGGCAGGTTCCGGCCCGCATCGCGGTTTTTTCGGAGGGATGTTCGTTTGTCCCGATCCAATATTATTCAGTATTCCTCTGTTCCAGGGAAGCAACCGTCTGGATCGGGTCAGGGCCGTTTCCTATTCGGAGCGGGATTGGCGGAAGGATGCAGGACCTGCCCTTCCGGATTGGTCCGATAGAGGAACATAGCGGGCGACCCGGCGTCGTGGGGACGAGGGAGCGACGCGCGGTGGGGCGAGAGCCCACATGCCGGGTCGGTGGCGGCCGCATCCCCGGTGAGCAAGGCGGCCTGGCAGCGGCAGCCGCCGAAGTCCACCTCGCGACGGTCGCAACTGCGGCAAGGCTCGGGCATCCAGACCGTCCCGGGGAAGCGGTTGAATGCGTCCGAATCGGCCCAGATCCAGGCGAGCGACCGATGCCGGACGTTGTCGAACCGCAGGCCCGGGATCGCCCTCGCCGTCGGGCATGGGAGCACGTCGCCGACCGGATCGACGGTCAGGTAGCGCCGCCCCCATCCGCCCATGCAGGCCTTGGGGCGGTCGCCGTAGTAGTCGGGCCGGACGTAGAGGATCGTCATCCGCCCCTGCAACCGGGCCCCGGCTTCCGCGGCGATTGACTCGGCCCGTTCGATCTGGGCGACGCTGGGGAGCAGGCCATTCCGGTTCCGGAACGCCCAGCCGTAGAACTGGACGTTCGCCAGCTCGAGACGATGCGCCCCCAAGGACTCAGCAAGGTGGATGATGCTCGCAGTGTGGTCGATATTGTGCCGGTGGATTACCACGTTGATCGTCAAGGGCAGCCCGAGCTCGCGCACCAGTCGCGCGGCCTTGAGCTTCGCGGCGTGCGCCGGCACACCCGCGACCCAGTCGGCTACGTCCGCCTCGTCGGACTGGAGGCTGATCTGCACGCTGTCGAGCCCGGCCCCCCGGAGTTCCTCGGCGCGCCGCGGGGTGAGCCCGAGTCCGCTCGTGATCAGGTTCGTGTACAGGCCGGCCCGGCGGGCGGCAGCGACCAAGTCGGCCAAGTCGGCGCGGAGGAGCGGCTCGCCCCCGGACAGGAGGGCGTGGAGCACGCCCAGCTCCCCGGCCTCCTCGAAGACCCGCCGCCACTCGTCGCCGCAGAGTTCCTCTTCGACGGGGCCGTAGCTAGTAGGATTGGAGCAGTAAGGACAGCCCAGCGGACAACGGTGGGTCAGCTCCGCGAGCAACCCGAGCGGACGTCGGTCGATCCCCCAGCCACCATTCATCACGGATGTATCCCCGCCGAGCAGCGGATAAGTTGCCTCATGGACAAGTGAGCCAGGAAATCGAGGACGTCGGCGCGGGTCCCCGTCCGGTGCAACGTAGGTCTCGGCCAGGACAGCGACGATCTCATCGATGCTGCGTCGCCCGTCGCACAGGCTCAGGATGTCGGCACCGGTCTGGTTTAGTCGCAGCACCCCCTCGGGGTAGAGCAGTACCATCTCGCTGCTGCTGCGGTCCGCTTGGATGCGGACTCCTGCGGCCAGGCGGGGCCGGGAGGAGGGGTGTGGGAGCGGAGGATCGTCGGCCGGGCTCACGGCGGTCCTCCTCCCTGGCCTGCGGCCGGGCCGTCGCCAACGGGGAGGGGCTCAACGGCCGGTCCCGCGCCGTAGGCCGCCTCGATCGCGTCGAGCATCGACCAGAGGATCCGGCATTTCTGCTCCAGCGCGGCCACGGCCCGCTCCTGCAAGGCACGGGTCGTGCAACGGCTCAGGGTCAATTCCAGTCCCTCGTCCGAGTCGACCCGGGCCTGGACGAGACGGTCTCGGAAATACTCCATCCCCCAGTCGGGCACCCACGGATAGTACCGCTCGAAGGCCCCGATCCGTTCCGCCATCAGGTCCGGGGCGAAGAGCTCCGTCAAGGACGAGGCGACCGCGACCGGCCAGGGCTCCTCCCGGGCGAGCCGCACGTACGACTCCACGGCCGACCGGACGCCCGACAGGACCAGCCGCTCGTGCAGCAAGTCTTCGCGCGCCAGGCCGACGGCCTCCCCGAGGCGGAGCCAGGCCTCGATGCCCCCCTGGCCTGCGCCTTGGCCGTCGTGGATGAGGATGCGCCGGACCCAGCTCCGGCGCACCTCGTGATCCGGGCAGTTGGATAAGATGGCGGCGTCCTTGATCGGGATGTTCCGCTGGTAGTGGAACCGGTTGGCCACCCAGCCGCGGATCTGGGCCCGCGTCAAGAGCCCGTCGTTCATCGCCCGGTGGAACGGGTGCTTGTCGTGGTACGTCCGGCCCTTCTCCCGCAACCGCCGCTCGAATGCCGGGCGGTCCCAGGGCGCGTCGATCGAATCGTTCCACGCCGGTGTTTCCCGGGTCACGGACATAGAGACTCCCTCCTGCGCGGGGGCGAGCCGCATTCAGCGAAGGAACGCGAGGTGCTCGCGAGCTCGCAGGACAGCCGCAGCCAAGGTCGAGGTTCGGCCTTACCAGGCCGGCCATGTTTGGTGCCGGCCGCCCCGTCCTTGTTCCGGTTGACGTTGGCGACGTTGAGCTTGGTCTCGGCGAGGTTGACGTCGATCCGGGATTCGTGGTAGCGGTTCGTCAGGACATGGATGGGCTGCATTTCCGGGCCTCCGGGAGGGGGGTGATGCGCCGGGCGGGGGTCGGTGGCCGGTGGGCGGGACTTTCAGGTCGCGGAGCCGGTCTCCGGCCCCCACCTCGGGATTGCGGGGGCTCAGAGGACGAGCCCCAGGCCATCCCATCCGACCTCGATTCCCGCGGCCTCGACCTCTCGTCGCTGCCGAGAGTCCTCGAGGAGCATCGGGTTCGTATTATTGATATGCAAGTAGATTTTTCGCCGTGCGGGGAGCCGGGCGACCGCCTCCAGGCTGCCTCCCGGCCTACCGACCGGCAGGTGCCCCATCTGCGAGGCGGTCGCGTCTCCCGCCCCCGTCTCGGGCAGCTCGCGCTCCGACCAGAACGTGCCGTCGATCAGCACCGCATCGCAGCCGTGCAGCCGCCGCAGGGTCAGCGCGTCGAGCGCCGCGACCCCGGGCAGGATGGCCAGGCGGCCCCGCGTCTGCTGGTCTTCGACGAGGTAGCCGGCGCAATCGCCGGGGTCCGGATCGGCCGAGCCCTCCCGATATCTCGGTGGCTTACCGGGCGCAGGGAAGGCCTTGAGGAGGAGGCCGCTGGGACTCCCGTCGGCGAGCGGCAAGGGCGTCAACCGATTCGGAGGCTCGAGCCACTCCAGTCCGCAGTACCGGGTGAGCGCTTCTTCCAGACGCAGGCCCTCGCAGACGGAGCGGCGCACCGCCGTCGTGGCGACGATCCGGAGGCGGCTGGCCTCGCGGAGGACGAACAGGCCCAGCACATGATCGAGGTCCGCACCGGCGAGTAAGATACCCTCGACAGCACTGCCGCGCACCGACCCCTCCCCCCGCAGTGGCGGGAACGACTCGATCTGCGAGCGGAGATCCGGCGAGGCACCGACGAGGAACCACCGCTGCCCGTCGGCGCTCAGCGCAACGCAGGTCTGCAAGCGAGCCACCGCGCGGTCCGGGTCCGACCGCGCCGTCCGGCAGTTCAGGCAACCGCAGTTCCACTGGGGGAACCCGCCACCCGCGGCCGTCCCCAGGAGCCGAACTTGCATGGCGATCGCTCGCGTGCTTGAGGCATTGGTGAGGACTATCCGGCCGCGGGCGCAGGAGATCCGCTCCCCCAAGCTCGAGGGGAAAGACCAGGCGCCTTGCCCAGAGCCTAAATGGTCGCGTCCCGCCGCGGTGCCCGAGTCGAGTCCTCCTTGGCGGGCAGATCGGATGCAGAGGCATCGCGGCGCGCCGCGGTCAGCCGACTGAGTTGCGGCTCACACGCCAACCTCTCGGCACGCAGTGCGCCGGCGTAGGCCGTGCACTCTCCACTGACGTCGAGCTCTTCGAAGACCGGCTTGGTCCACTGAATCATCTTATTGGCCCCGTCACAAAGAGATCTTACTCAATCGGCAGGTTGGGATCACCGAAGCTTATTAGCATACCAGGGTCGGATCGTCGTGCAACGGTTCACCGGGCAAATCGCCGGCCCACGGGCCCACGACCCTGGCGCCGCCGCCGAAGTTTCTCGGAGGCGTACTCGCGACATCCTCCTCGGGGTCACAGACCAAGTCCCTGTTCGCTGCTCCAATGGAGACGGAATCCGATGAGTCTGGCCCTAACAGAGCGGGGTGGTAGCGATCGTCGAGGTCGCGCCGCTTCGTGACCTTGATGGCTGCCTGAACCCCGTGTTTCGGACATTCCCAGACAAGTTGCGGCCCCGGCTTCTCAGGCCTTGGATACCCTCCTCAACGCGCTGCCAGCACTTCCTGTCCTTGCTCTGGGCGGGTAGGCTGTGGGGCATTCTCAATCTTGTTCTTGTTGCAGTATCAATTGTCCGGTATCCTGATAGGAAAGGTGCCGGATTCGACGCGTCGGACGGCCGCGCTCGGTCACTGCGTCCGGTCTCTGGGCGTTTATGACTGACCTACAAAGCTGGGCCCTCGCTTTTTATCCGCCGCGGAGTCGGTCGGATCAATCCTGGAGCAATTGGTCATGGAGAAACCCGCCGCCGGGGTCATGAGTCGTGGACGAATCTACGACGATATCACCCAGACGATCGGCAACACGCCCTTGATCCGTCTGCGCAAGGTGACCGAGGGTTGTCACGCCGAGGTCGTCGCGAAGCTGGAGAATTTCAATCCGCTCTGGTCGGTCAAGGACCGCATCGGCGTGGCGATGATCGACGCGGCTGAGGCCGCCGGGTTGATCCGCAAGGACACCGTGATCATCGAGCCCACCAGCGGGAACACGGGCATCGCGCTGGCGTTCGCCTGTGCCGCGCGGGGCTACCGGCTGGTGGTCACGATGCCTGAGAGCATGAGCCTGGAGCGGCGGCGGCTGATCAAGGCGTTCGGGGCCGAGATCGTGCTGACGCCGGCCGCCGAGGGGATGCCGGGCGCCGTGCGGAAAGCCGAGGAATTGATCAAGAATACGCCCAATGCCTTCATGCCCCAGCAGTTCAAGAACCCTGCCAACCCCGAGATTCACCGCAAGACCACGGCCGAGGAGATCTGGCTCGACACCGGTGGCAAGATCGACATTCTGGTCGCGGGCGTGGGCACAGGTGGGACGATTACCGGTTGCGGTGAGGTTCTCAAGAGCCGGAAACCGTCGCTTCAGGTCATCGCCGTCGAGCCCCTGAACTCGCCGGTACTCAGCCAGTCCCGGAATCATGAGCCGATCCGTCCCGGACCGCACAAGATCCAGGGCATCGGCGCGGGGTTCATTCCCGATGTTCTCAACACGCGAGTCATCGATGATGTGATCACGGTACGCGATGACGAGTCTTTCGAGATGACCCGCCGGCTGGCCCGTGAAGAGGGAATGCTCTGTGGCATCTCCTGTGGCGCGGCCACCGTGGGCGCGATCGTCGCCGCCAGGCGACCGGAGAATGCCGGCAAGCTTATCGTGGTCGTTCTCCCCGACCTGGGCGAGCGCTATCTCTCGACTCCCCTGTTCCCCGAATGATGGCCGGAGCGAATGCCGGGCCCGACGCTGGTGGCCAGCGCGTGTTGCCGTTGGAGATC
>CAVUHX010000031.1:0-300586 GCA_963741405.1 uncultured Alphaproteobacteria bacterium | reverse complement strand
CGGCGGCGAGCGGCATCAGCCCGAAGAAGATCGTGGACGCGATGACCGTCTTCTCCGGATCGTCGCGCATCGAGCGCGTGCATCCGCTGCAGTTCGGTTACGTGCGGCGAAAAATCCGGACTCAGCGCCGACACGGGCTGCCGGTCGTCAATCGCTGGCCTTCTACCCCCGGCGCGCGTACGAATTCACGAGGGTCACGGCGAATGGCTGACGCTGCGCTTGCGCTACCGGAAAATCTACCGCCGCGTGGTCGCGGATCAGACGGCGAAGAATTACGTCGACGAGGCTCTCCGTCCGTCGGCGGAGATCGACCACGTCCACGACTTTGTCGCCGGCTACGCCGACAAGATTCCAACACCTACGGCGCCCCGAAGCGGAAGTAGGCCGCCGCGGCGGAGTGAGGTTGCGAGGACGACCGGGTCAGTCCTACCCGTTTTTCGACTTGGGCGAAGGTGCTCAGGGACATCCACGTACCGATGGCCGTCTCAAGCCGCCTGTCCCCCGTAATGAGCAGCTTGCCCTTCTCCTTCGCGCGATCGATTGCGGTGTAGCCCATCCAGATCTCGGTCATGGTCCGCAAGTCAGTCGACAGGTAGAGGTCAACGTCGAATCCGGGATCTATTGAGCAAAGGTCCACGCCCGGACCCGGCTCCACGACCAGCCACCAGTTCCGCCGCACCTCGGGAAGATCCTTGAAAATGATTTGAATTGTGTTTCGACACTGCGGCATCGGCGTCGGATTGATGTTTCGCCGCATGTCCCACATCAGAAGATTGGGGTCGAGCTTCTCGAGCGAGGCTTCGGCGTCGATCCATCTCTGCCCCCAGCAGCCGACGGCCTCGATCACGGGCTTCAACTCAAGCCCCGCCTCGGTCAGCAGGTATTCGTACAGTCCAGGCTCGCTGCTGACCGGACTGCGCGTGACGATGCCCGCAGCCTCGAGTTCCTTCAGGCGTTTCGACAGAAGGGCCGGAGACATGCGCGGCACGCCACGCCGCAAATCGTTGAACCGAGTCGAGCCGGCGACCAACTCGCGCAGGAGAAGGAGCGTCCAGCGCGCACCGAGGACCTCCGCAGCCATGGCCACCGGACAGAACTGATTGTAGCTGCTCTCGGGCATCGCCCGCTCCCTGATGACTTCACCCAACCCGGGCCGGGCAATCGTCAGTTCAGATTTGATACCGGCCGGATTCTGTTCTTGAACTGGAGATCAGACAAATACTTGTGAAATGACCTGTGTCGAACGCGGCGAAACTCACTTCGGCGCTGCACGCGCATCCCACGGGGACCTCGCGCCAGATGGAGACGAACAGGTCGGTTATTACCATCTACACGCTCGACCCTACAAGAACCGTCGCGGTGGGCGCCAATGGGGCCGGCCGATTTTCGGCGCCGGCCATATGGCCCCCACCACACGCACGGACATGATCAACCCCAGGATCACTTTGTTTTTCGAGTCGCGCATGACGATCGAAAGAGGGAAGGGAACGTGAACGAATCCCTGAGACTTCACCTGCTCGAACCTGCCGCTACTCAATCGACGACCGCCCCGCGGGCGATACTGGAACATGCGCTCGATCTCATGGTGACGCACCGGGGAGATCCCTTGCACGTAGTCGAGCGCGCGCTCGAGGCGAACCCGCGTTCGGTGTCTGCCCACTGCCTGCGTCTGGCTTTGCTCGTTTGCACCGACGGCGATACGCGGCAATCGGCTGTTGCTGAAAGCCTGGCGACGATTGAGACGCTTCGCCCCGATCCGGGAGACGCCGCACGCCGCCACGCCGCCGCCGCCCATGCCTGGCTTCTGGGTGACAGCGCACTTGCGCTCGAACGCTACGGGGCGATCGTGGTCGATCGGCCACGCGATATTGTCGCGCTCGCGCTCGCTCACGCGCTCGACTTCCGCCTCGGCCGGCGTCGCATGCTGCGCGACCGGGTCGCCCAGGTCCTGCCGGAGTGGAGCGCTAAAACACCCCACTGCGCGAGCGTGCTTGGGATGTTCGCCTTCGGCCTCGAGGAGAACGGGCAGTATCGGCGGGCCGAAAAGGCTGCGCGTCGCGCGCTTGCTCTCGACCCGGGTCATCCGGGCGCAATCCATGGCCTGGCTCACGTCATGGAAATGGAGGGACGGGCGCGCGAAGGTCGGGCGTTCCTCGACGAAACCGAGGCGGCCTGGGCTTACGGGACCGGATATTCCGTTCATCTGGCGTGGCATCGGGCGCTGTTTCATCTGGACGCCGACGAAACCGCCCTGGCGATCGCCGCCTATGACAGGGAGATCGCGAGTCAAGGCGCGTCAGAAATGAACGGGCTCTCGGACGCCTCGGCGCTGCTCTGGCGGCTCTGGCTCCGCGGCGTCGACGTGGCGGACCGCTGGCGTTTGCTCGCCGATCGCTGGGCTTTACAGCCACTGGCCGGGGCGCGGCCCTTCTATGTGATGCATGCGATCATCGCCTTTGCCGCCGCCGGCAGGGGGAAGACTGCCGCGTGGGCCTTCGGCGCGCTTCCCCGCGGAGCCGCGTTCGCCGGCGCCTCGCAGGAGCTCTTGGAGGATGCTCTCGCGCAGCCGCTCTGCCAGGCGCTGCTGGCCTTCGCCGGCGGGGCCTATGACGCCTGCGTCGAGGGGTTGAACCGCGTGCGTCACGTCTCGGATCATTGCGGCGGCAGCTTGGCCCAATGCGATATGGTCCAGCTGACGTTCATCGAGGCGGCGATGCGCGCGCGAAAGTCTCAGCTCGCTCGCGCGCTGGTGGCCGAACGCGTCGCGCAGAGGCGCTCGAGTCCGCTCAATCGGCAATTGCAGCGCCGACTGAGGCAGATGGGCACAGAAGCGATACGCCTGTTCCCGCAGGCCTAACCCGACTTTCTCAACTGGGGCTGCGAGCGGGTGGAAAGGTCGGTGGAATCAAGGCCGGGCGGTCAAAGGTCTCCACTACATGACGGGTTACGTGTGCTGCGTCGCCGGACCGGGAGCGGCAATTCTTGGCGGCGGCGGCGGCTGCGGCGGCAGGGCGAGGCTGAGGCGCTTCAGGAGGAGTTTCTGGTCGACATCCGGTTCGGTGTATCGGCTCAAGATCAGGGTTCGGCCGTCGATGGTGGGAAAGTGGACGTCGAGCATCTGAATGGCGGCGAGCTTGTCGAGCAGGGCCCGCGGAGTGAGGCCGGGGGCCATCGGCCGAAGCCTGGCGCGCAGCGTGACGTGCAGGCAATAGGCGAGGAAGGCAACGAAGATGTGCGCCTCGACGCGGCTCTCCAGCTGGTGATAGATCGGCCGCAGCAGCAGATCGTCCTTGAGGTTCTTGAAGGCCGCCTCGACTTCGACGAGTTGAATGTAGAACCGCCACAACTCGGCGGGATCGCGCCCACGCAGGTTGGTGCGTAAAAGGTAGCGGCCTTCGCGCCGGCGCGCTTGACGCAGCTTTTTGCGGTTGAGCGCGTAAGTGAAGGCGGCGGTGTGCGGGTCGACCGTTATGTCGAGGAGGCGCCAGGCTGCGGGCGCCTTGGCGCGGGCGGCGCCGAGCTTCATCAGCAGGCTCTCGCGGGTGAGGTCCATGTGCGTCAGCTTCGCCAGTCGGGCCAGCTTGCCGAGGCGTCCCTTGGGAGTTCCCACCAGATAGCCGACGGGCGGATCGGATTGCCGCATCTCGGCCAACACCTCTTCGGTGGGGATGCCGCGGTCCATCACCCAGATGCGCTCGGCCTCGCCGTACTGCGCCTCGATCTTCGAAAGGAAGGCGCGCAGGGTCGTCTTGTCCGAGGTGTTGCCGGGGAGAACGTCGTAGGCGAGCGGAAAGCCGTCGGGCGTCACGACGAGCGCAATGACCACCTGCACGCAGTCTGGGCGCTTGTCGCGGCTGTAGCCGTGCCGGCGCTTGTCGCTCTCGTCGCTCGGCGGATCGGATTCGAAATACGTGCTGGTCAAATCGTAGAGAAGGACGTCGAAGCGGGCGCCGAACAGATCCTGCCAGCGCTGGCGCAGGTGCGTAAACAGCGCCGGCTTGTGCTCGACGAGCTTGTCGAGGCAGCGATAGAGCGCGTTCTTCTCGACCAGCGCAAAATCCCCGTCGAGCAGATCGCCCATCGCGCTTTGTTCGAACCACAGCCGGTGCAAGCGCCACTCGCTGCCGGGATCGATAAGCCGATAGCAGACCAGCGTCTCGAGGATGTGTCTCCAGCAAGTCCCTTCGCGCGAATCAGGCAGACGAGCCGCCCAGAAGCGGTCGAGCTCCAGTTGCTCATAGAGCTGGCAGGCAAGCCAGCACGCGCCCCATTGCCGCGGCCGATGCAACTGCATGGCCCCGAGCCGGATCTGCACGCCACGGTCCTCGGCGTGATCGGGTAGCGGCCGATCGGCAGGGAACAGGGCCAGTTGGGTGGTTTGTCGCGCTTCCTCGTCGAAGGCCTCGATCACCCGACACCAAGCCTCCTGTTGGCTGTCGTTGATCTCGCCCAGATAAAGCACCTGGCGCTGCACCACCTTGCCGCCGGCGCAGCGCTTGCTCTCGACAATGCTCCAGTAGCGATGCTCCTTGCCGTCCTTGAAGCGTCGATTCGGTCGCAAATACATGGCGAGCCAAAATTACGCCAAAAAAGACATCTGAAAACATACTTGGTCTCCACTACACGCGAATTTCAAACCTCCCTCATTGAACGGATTCGCGTTTTCCTCCCTCCCGGCCCTAACAGCCCGTTGACGAAGTCCTGTTTTCAGTTGGGCGTCGTGTCAGCGACGACGATGACGATTGCGGCGCGTTCGCCGTCGATGGGAGTGATCAGGGCGAAAGCCAGCGCCGCGTCGGACTGGAGGACGAATAATAGCGCGTACAGGGCCTCCGCGGCCTCCCTCGGCGTCCCCTGGCCGTAGAGGGCGCGCATCAGCACGCCGAGGTTGAAGCCTGCGACATGGATCAGGTAGCGCTTGTGCACGTTCTCGCGTCCGCGCAGCCAGGCCCGGCGCATGCCGCCGCGATCGAGGACGTGGGCGAAGGACCTTTCGACCAGCTCGCCGCGCCTGCGCATGGTCTCGCGCCCGATCCCGGATTTCAACCGGGCCCGGTTGGCGTAGACGGCGCGCTGCGCCGCCTCGTCGCCATGCCAGCGCAGATAGCCCCTGGCCGGCTCGGGTTCGGCGATGCGCGTCTTCCACACGCCGCCATCCAGCGCCTTCAGTTGCTCGCGGGCGTGATAGCCTTTGTCCGCGACGAGGACGCAGGGCTCTTCCTCGCTCGGCGCCAGTCCGACCGCGTCGAGATTGCGCGCAGCCGCCTCGAGCGTCGGCGAGAGCGTCGTCGTGTCGCCCTCGTCGGCCGGATGGATCGGCGCGGCGACCACGACGCCGGTGTCGAGATCGACCGCGTGCTCAGGCTTGTAGGCGAGATGGGTGGTCCCGTCCTTCATCTTCGCGATCCGGGCGTCCGGGTCGGTCGGGCTTTCCCAGTCGGCGTTCGACAGCGTCTTGCCCTTCCGCTTGCGGTCGAAGCGGGCCAAATCCTTGGCCGTCGGCGTCTCGATCCCGCTCTCCTGCGCCATCTTCGTCAGCATCGCGCGGTAGCTCTCGCCGCTGTCACGCCGCACGATCGTGCGCAACGCGGCGTTGGCCTCCATCGTCGAGCCGTCGACGCCAATCCGCTCGCCCTTCACCAGGCCGCGCTCGGCCACCAGCTTCAGGACCCAGCCGAACACCGTCTCGTGCGCCTCGTGCGGCAGACGCGACCGCGTGCGCGACAGCCAGGAATGATCGGGAACCTTCTCCCGGTTCGACAGCCGCAGGAAATCGCGCAGCGAGAACGAGTTGGCGCACCGCCACGCGATCCCCCGCTCGCTGTCGATCCCCTCGAAGTAGCCGATCATGTGCATGCGGAAATAGCGCCCCGGCGGCAGCGACGGCGCCCCCATCCGCGGCGCGTAGTGCGGATTGCACACCTCCTCCACGAACGCGTCGAACCCGGCGTCCCGAAGCAGGTCCTGAAGGCGATCGTAGAAGGCGTGCCCCGGCCAGCGCGGCATCTCCGACCACGTCGCCATCAGGTCGCCCTGAACAGCCTCCGACCGCCCCATCGCCATGGCCGTGTCCCGCATCCGCTCCAGCGACAGAATCAGCGCGGCGCGACTTCCTCAACGGGCTGCTAAACTTCCTTGCCGGCCGCTCCAGTTGAGAAAGTCGGGCTAATCGTGGGGGGCGGAGACCCCGCTTCGGCGGGGGAGACCGCGCGTCGCGGCCTCCCCTTCCGTCAACTCCCGTGGCAAGATGCGGAAGCCTGTCCCAATCAAGGACCCTTCGCTTGCGCATCGCCACGTGGAACGTCAATTCCGTCCGCCAACGTCTGCCCCACCTCCTCGACTACCTGAAAGAAGTCGCTCCGGACGCCCTGTGCCTCCAGGAGATCAAATGCCTCGACGAGCAGTTCCCGCGGATGGAGGTCGAGGAACTCGGGTACAGTATCGAGACGCACGGGCAGAAAGGGTTCAACGGCGTCGCGATCCTGTCAAAGCGCCCGATGGAGGTCGTGCGCGGCCTCCCTGGCGACGATTCGGACGCCCAGTCGCGCTATATCGAGGCGGTGATCTCGACCGAGACCGGCGTCATCCGGCTCGCCAGCATCTATCTTCCGAACGGCAATCCGCCCGAGAGCGACAAGTATCCTTACAAGCTCGGCTTCATGGACCGGCTCATCCGCCACGCGAGCAAGCTTTTGGAATACGAGGAGCCGCTCGTGCTGGCCGGCGACTTCAACGTTATCCCCGAACCCATCGACGCCGCGCGGCCGGAGATCTGGACGTCCGACGCCCTCTTCCTGCCCACAACCCGGGCGAAATATCGCGAGCTTGTCGCGCTCGGCTTCACCGACGCTTTACGCGCCACCACCGACGCCGGCGGCCTCTACACCTTCTGGGACTACCAGGCTGGCTCTTGGCAGAAGAACAACGGGATTCGCATTGACCATCTGCTCCTGTCGTCACAGGCCGCCGACCGGCTCGCTTCGGTCGAGATCGACAAGGCGATGCGCGGCCGGGACAAGGCCTCCGACCACACACCGATCCGCATCGAACTCGCGACGTGATCATCCCGCCGAGGTGAGCTCTCGGGCGATGAACGCCTCCGCCCTGGTCCAGGCCTCGTCGGAATTGCCCCTGAATGAGACGAGCTTGTCGAGCACGACGCGATTTTCGCCGACATTCATCACAAGCACTTTCGCCCATTGGATGAGCGTGCTCTCCTTGTGCACGGCGCCCATGACGAGAAGTTTTGCCCCGGCCGATTTGGCGGCGCGCACTAGTTCATCGAATTGTTGAAACCAATCATATGCGCGCGGGATCTATTTTTCCTGACGTGGTTTGTAGCCTTGCTGTTTTGATTTGGAAGCGAGGTGTGAGGTGATGGCGGGTCGGCGGCGGGCGATTGAATTGGCGATTGGCGAGGAGGATTTGGCGGCGTTGGGCGCGATTGCCCGCTCGCGAACGGAATCGGCGAGCCGGGTTGATCGAGCGCGGATGCTGCTGGCCTACCGGGAAGACGGATCGTTTTTTTGCGGTGGGGCGAGCCGTGGGCGCGCACCATCAGACCGTCCAGCGCTGTGTCGAGCGGGCGTTGGCCTATGGCCCGTTGACGAAGTCCTGTTTTCAGTTGGGCGTCGTGTCAGCGACGACGATGACGATTGCGGCGCGTTCGCCGTCGATGGGAGTGATCAGGGCGAAAGCCAGCGCCGCGTCGGACTGGAGGACGAATAATAGCGCGTACAGGGCCTCCGCGGCCTCCCTCGGCGTCCCCTGGCCGTAGAGGGCGCGCATCAGCACGCCGAGGTTGAAGCCTGCGACATGGATCAGGTAGCGCTTGTGCACGTTCTCGCGTCCGCGCAGCCAGGCCCGGCGCATGCCGCCGCGATCGAGGACGTGGGCGAAGGACCTTTCGACCAGCTCGCCGCGCCTGCGCATGGTCTCGCGCCCGATCCCGGATTTCAACCGGGCCCGGTTGGCGTAGACGGCGCGCTGCGCCGCCTCGTCGCCATGCCAGCGCAGATAGCCCCTGGCCGGCTCGGGTTCGGCGATGCGCGTCTTCCACACGCCGCCATCCAGCGCCTTCAGTTGCTCGCGGGCGTGATAGCCTTTGTCCGCGACGAGGACGCAGGGCTCTTCCTCGCTCGGCGCCAGTCCGACCGCGTCGAGATTGCGCGCAGCCGCCTCGAGCGTCGGCGAGAGCGTCGTCGTGTCGCCCTCGTCGGCCGGATGGATCGGCGCGGCGACCACGACGCCGGTGTCGAGATCGACCGCGTGCTCAGGCTTGTAGGCGAGATGGGTGGTCCCGTCCTTCATCTTCGCGATCCGGGCGTCCGGGTCGGTCGGGCTTTCCCAGTCGGCGTTCGACAGCGTCTTGCCCTTCCGCTTGCGGTCGAAGCGGGCCAAATCCTTGGCCGTCGGCGTCTCGATCCCGCTCTCCTGCGCCATCTTCGTCAGCATCGCGCGGTAGCTCTCGCCGCTGTCACGCCGCACGATCGTGCGCAACGCGGCGTTGGCCTCCATCGTCGAGCCGTCGACGCCAATCCGCTCGCCCTTCACCAGGCCGCGCTCGGCCACCAGCTTCAGGACCCAGCCGAACACCGTCTCGTGCGCCTCGTGCGGCAGACGCGACCGCGTGCGCGACAGCCAGGAATGATCGGGAACCTTCTCCCGGTTCGACAGCCGCAGGAAATCGCGCAGCGAGAACGAGTTGGCGCACCGCCACGCGATCCCCCGCTCGCTGTCGATCCCCTCGAAGTAGCCGATCATGTGCATGCGGAAATAGCGCCCCGGCGGCAGCGACGGCGCCCCCATCCGCGGCGCGTAGTGCGGATTGCACACCTCCTCCACGAACGCGTCGAACCCGGCGTCCCGAAGCAGGTCCTGAAGGCGATCGTAGAAGGCGTGCCCCGGCCAGCGCGGCATCTCCGACCACGTCGCCATCAGGTCGCCCTGAACAGCCTCCGACCGCCCCATCGCCATGGCCGTGTCCCGCATCCGCTCCAGCGACAGAATCAGCGCGGCGCGACTTCGTCAACCTGATCTTCGACAGTTAACGCATGTGCGTGGCGCGTAAGCTATTGATATGATTTGAGCCGAGGGTTGGCGGGCGCGAAAATGTAGTGCCACGTTTTGTGTCGATTTCTCTTGATTTTATGGGAATCTCAGTGGATTTTGTGCGCACCGACATCGAGTCGGCGCCGGGCTCCTCGCCATGTATTTCCGCAAGAAGACCTCGGGTGGTCGCGCCTACCTGCAGATCGTGGAGAGCCGGCGCGAGGGCGCAGCGGTGCGCCAGCAGGTGGTCGCCACGCTCGGGCGGGTCGACGAGCTGCAAGCGAGCGGGCAACTGGAGCGCCTCCTGCGCTCGGGGGCGCGCTTCGCCGAGAAGGCGATCGTGCTCGACGCGCTCGACCGGGGCGAGGCGGCGACGATCTCGACGCGGCGTGTCGGTCCGGCGCTCGCCTTCGAGCGGGTGTGGGAGGAGACCGGCTGCCGGGGCGTGATCGAGCGCCTGGCGAGGGTGCGCAACCACGAGTTCTCGCTGGAGCGCGCTGCGTTCCTGACCGTGCTGCACCGTTTGGTGTGCGGCGGCTCGGACCATGCCGCCGACCGCTGGCGCGAGGACTACCGCATCGCCGGCGTCGACGGGATCGAGTTGCATCATCTCTACCGCACGATGGCGTGGCTGGGCGAGGAGCTTCCCGAGGACCAGCAGGACGCCGCGACGCCATTTTCGCCGCGCTGCGTGAAGGACGTCCTGGAGGAGGACCTTTTCGCCGCCCGGCGTGATCTCCTGACCACGCTCGACATCGTGTTCATGGACACGACCAGCCTCTATTTCGAAGGCGCGGGCGGCCAGACGCTCGGACGGCGCGGCTTCTCGAAGGACCATCGGCCCGACCTCAACCAGATGATTCTCGCCGTGCTGCTCGACGGCGACGGCCGGCCGGTGTGCACCGAGATGTGGCCGGGCAACACCGCCGACGTGAAAAGCCTGATCCCGGCGATCGACCGCCTGCAGCGCCGTTTTCGCATCGACCGCGTCTGCGTCGTCGCCGACCGCGGCATGATCAGCGCCGAGACGATCGCCGAGCTCGAGGCCCGCAAGCTCCTCTATGTGCTGGGCGTGCGCGAGCGGTCGGACAAGCTCGTGCGCGACCTCGTGCTCGGCGATCCCGCGCCGTTCGTTCCCTTCGTCCTGAAGAAGCCGCGGCGCGAGGTCGACTACGAGGCCAAGGCCGTCGCGCTCGCCGGGCGTCGCTATGTCGTCTGCCGCAACCTCGACGAGATGAAGAAAGACGCCGCCAACCGCGCGACCATCGTCGCCAACCTGGAGCGGCAGCTGAAGAGGGGCGACAAGAGCCTCGTCGGCAACAAGGGCTATCGCCGCTTCCTCAAGGACCCGGAAGGCGAGGGCTTCGCCATCGACCGGGGCAAAGTCGAGGAAGACGCCCAGTTCGATGGCGTGTTCGTGCTGCAGACCAACGCCCGGCTCTCGCCGCTCGAGGCGATGCTCGTCTACAAGCAACTCTGGACCGTGGAACGAACCTTCCGGACGACGAAAAGCCTGCTCGACACGCGGCCGATCTATCACCAGCTCGACGAGACGATCCGCGGCCACGTCGCCTGCAGCTTCCTCGCCCTCGTCTTGAAGAAGGAGCTGGAGGACCGCCTCGACGCGGCGGGCGCCGGCGTCCGCGTCTCTTGGCCCGCCGTGATGGCCGACCTCAACTCGCTCACCGAGACCGAGGTCGAGCAGGACGGCAAGCGCTTCCTCCTGCGCTCGGCCCCGCGCCCCGGCGCAAGCCTCGCCCTTGCCGCCCTCGGCGTCGCCCTGCCGCCGACGCTCCGCCGAGTCGTGGACGCCTGATTTACGCGCTCCATTCGTTTTGTAGTGCCACGCCCGCGGTGCAGCGCGATTTTACGCGTGCGATCAATAACTTGTCTCAGCGCACTGTCAAAGATCAGTCAACGGGCTGCTAGAACTCATTAAATTTTATTTTTATATTATAATACATATATTCTTTAAAAATTCTCAAAAATACTGTGAAAATGAGCACGAGAAGCGCGATCGGCTCGAAGATTTGATACACTCGGGCAAGAGATCGCACAGTTGCTGACGAGGGCGCGCATCCTTTTGAAGGCGGACACGTCGGAGATGGGCGAGGGATGGAGCGATAGCGCGATCTCGGAGGCGTTGAAGACTAGCATCAACACTATCGGTCGGATTCGGCGACAACTTGTCGAGGAGAGGTTCGAGGCAATAATGAGACGCAAATATAATCCGAATTACGCACGGACGCGTATTTTCGACGGGACGGGGGAGGCGAAATTGATCGATATGACATGCTCGACGGCCCCCGAGAGGTTCGCGCGGTGGAGCTTGCGCTTGCTCGAAGAGAAGGTCGTCGAATTGAATATCGTCGCGAAGGTCAGCGACAACACGATCGGACGAACTTTAAAAAAAACGCGCTCAAACCTCAACGCAAACGGCAATGAGTGATCGCGCCGGACGCCAGCGCCGGCTTCGTAGCCGCTATGGAAGACGTGCTGGAAACCTACAAGAAGCCGCGCAATCCCGATCGTCCCCTGGTGTGTCTGGATGAAACCTCCAAGCAATTGATCGTCGAGACGCGCACGCCGATCCCGGCCAAGCCAGGTCGAGCCGCCCGTCACGACTACGAATACGAACGCAACGCGTGGCCGATCTTTTCATGATGTTCGCGCCGCTGGAGAGCTGGCGTCGCATCAAGGTCACCGATCGTCATGCCGCCGCCGACTACAGACACGTGCTGAAGGAAATGTCCGACGTGCATTTTGCCGGCGCCGAAAAAATCGTCCTGATCCAAGACAATCTCAGCACCCACACCGCGACCTCGATCTATGTGATAACCCCGCCGCAGAAGCGCGCCGCCTCGTCAAGCGGTTCGAATGGCACTACACCCCCAAGCACGGAAGCTGGCTCGACATAACCAAATGGGAAAACGGCGTTCTGTCAAGCCAATGTCTGAGCCGCCGCATTCCGGACAAGCACACTCTCGAAGTCGAAGTCGCCGCTTGGCAGAACTACCGTAACAAACATCACGCCAAGACCGACTGGCAATTCACCGCCGAGGTTGGCCCGATGGCGGCGCTCGACGATCGACCGCGGCCCGGCAGGGAGGCGACGACCACCGCCGAGGCCAAGGCATGGGTTGTCGACCTCGCCTGCCGCAAGGCCAAGGACCTCGGCTATCCCCACGAATTGTGGACGACGCGGCTGCTCGCCCGCCATGCGCGTGAGCATGGGCCGGCGGAGGGCCATGCTTGCCTTGCCAAGGTGGCTCAGGGGACGGTGTGCAATATCCTCAACGAGCGGGAGATCAAGCCGCACAAGGTCCGCTATTACCTGGAACGCCGCGATCCGGAGTTCAAGCAGAAGATGGCGGAGGTTCTGTGCGTCTATGGCCAGGTGAAGCTTATTCGGGAGAGCGCGGCCGCCGCGAAGCAAAAGCCGAGCGATGCGGTGGCGATTGTCTCCTACGATGAAAAGCCCGGCATTCAGGCAATCGCCACGACCGCCCCGGACCTGCCGCCCGAGCCCGGCAGACATGCGACCCTCGCGCGCGACCTACGAGTACAAGCGCCACGGCACGGTCAGCTTGCTGGCCGGCATCGATCTGCTCACCGGCCAGGTCCACGCTCTCGTCAAGGACCGCCACCGCAGCCGCGAATTCATTGAATTCCTCAAGCTCGTCGACGCCGCCTATCCGAGCCATACGGCGATCAAGCTGATCCTCGACAATCATTCGGCGCACATCTCCAAGGAGACCAAGGCTTGGCTCGCCACCCAACCGGAAGGCCGCTTCACCTTTGTCTTCACGCCCAAGCATGGCTCCTGGCTCAATCTCGTCGAGGGTTTCTTCTCCAAGCTCGCCCGCTCGGTGCTGCGCCACATCCGCGTCGCATCCAAACAGGAACTCAAGGACCGCATCATGGCCGCCATGGATCACTTCAATCGACACCCCGTCGTCCACACTTGGTCTTATAAGCTCGATCAGGCAGCCTGATATGATTCGAATCTCAAAATCGATGAACTAGTTCGTCGAGCGGCGTCGAACCGACCACGCAAGGCTCGGGGTGGCAGATCGGCGTCACGATCCGGTAGCGTCCATTGCGGGCCATATCCCTCCGGAGGCCGTCTGCGAGCGCCTCGAGCCGCGCCCGGTGCTGCGCCGCCGAGTTCTGCAACTCGCCCGAAGTGTCGGAGTAGCCGAAATCCAGAATGGCAACCCAGATATCCTTGCCCTGGGGCGCAGCCGACTGCTCAGCGGCCCCGCCGCCGGCGGTCACAATCAAAGCGCAGGCGATCGTCAGAAAGAAAAATGCGCTCCGGCGCATACGAGGCCTCCGTGTCGCACACTACCCCCCTCGCCGACCGACAATGACAGAGCCTTGCCTTGGCAAACAGGGGGCGTCTCTCGCCTGGCGCTTTCGGATCGACTGGCTTGCTTGTCAACTATAGCGACCCCGAATCCGGGCAAAACGGCGGTAGACGCCTCAGCGCTTTCGCACCAGCGCCCGTACGACCGCGCTGTCGCCGACGTGCAGACGGCCCTCCCCCATCGTTACCTCGGCTGTCTCGAGGAGCAGGGTCTCCTCATGGGCGAAGTCCTCCTCGATGTCGACGAGGGGATAGAGAAGCTCCGGATCGCGCGGGCCACCGCGCGCTCCGGCCTGCTGCCGTTCGATCTGCTCGGGACGGAAGGCTTCGAGCACGATCAGTCCGCCGGGCTTCAGCGCCCCCAGCGCCTTTGCATGCACGGCCCGCCGCTCGGCCTCGGCGAGGTGAAGAAAGATCAGCGCGATCAGGTCATAGCGCAACTTCGGCCATTCCCAGGCGACCGCGTCGGCCTGGAGCGCGTTGATCCTCACGCCTCGGTCCGCGGCGAGCTTTTTCGCCTTGGCGACGCCGTGGCCGGAAAGGTCGAGCGTGTCGACCTCGAGGCCCTGCGCGGCGAGCCAGACGCCGTTACGCCCTTCCCCATCGCCCGGAACGAGAGCGCGCATGCCCTTCGTGAGCCGGTGGCTTTGCGCGACGAGAAATGCGTTCGGCTCGAGGCCGTAGGCGTAATGCTCCGCCTGATACCGCTCGTCCCAAATCGCGGCAGCCCGGGAAACGTCTTCACTCACTATTCGAATTCTCCCGCCGCCCCCGGCGGCGACACGCCTGCTTCATGCCGAAAGGCGCCGCGCTCCGTCAATCATCATATGCGTGTCAGATTGCGCGGCGACCGTGGGGCGCAATCGTTCACCTGCGAAAATAAACTGGGCCGGACCGCATTCCGCTCCGACAGGAATCGAGGTACGCATGGAAGGTGTGGCGAGGGCCGGACAAGGTGGGACACGGGGGCCCAGGCATGAAGACTGCAATTAACGCCGAAAGGGCGGCCGAGTTTGATTCCCGACGGCGCAATCTGCCTGATCGGCGGATTCATGGGCGTGGGCTCGCCCCACCGGCTGATCGACGCTTTGGTCAAGCGTGGCGCGAAGAACCTGACCGTCGTCGCCAACGACACCGCCATGCCCGGCAAGGGCATTGGCAAGCTCATCTCTGCGGGCGCGGTGTCGAAGGCGATCGTCTCACATATTGGCCTCAACCCCGAGACGCAAAAGAAGATGATTTCCGGCGAGATCGAGATCGAACTCGTCCCGCAGGGAACGCTGGTCGAGCGGATCCGCTCGGCCGGTGTGGGTCTCGGCGGCGTCCTGACCGCGACGGGCATCGGCACGCTGGTCGAGAAGGGCAAGCAAATCGTAGAGGTCGACGGCAAGCGGTTCTTGCTGGAGAAGCCGATCAAGGGCGATTTCGCCCTGCTCGGCTGCAAGCAGGCCGATTACTACGGCAATCTCGAATATTCGCTGACCGCGCACAACTTCAACCCAATCATGGCGCTCGCGGGCGAAGTGGTCATCGCCGAGCCCCATCACATTGTGCCGGTCGGCGTGATCCCACCCGATGCAGTCAAGACGCCGGGGGTGCTCGTCACCCACCTCCTGGAAAGGGCCCTCTGATGGAAGCCAAGGAAATCATTGCGCGGCGGGTTGCGCAGGAGATCGGGCCTGAGATGCTGGTCAACCTCGGCATCGGGCTGCCGAGCCTTGTCGCGAACCACCTGCCGAAAGATGTGCACGTGTTCTTCCAGGCGGAGAACGGAGTGGTCGGCCTCGGCCCGCGCCCGCCCGAGGGTATGGAGGACGAGGACCTGACCGACGCCGGCGGCGGTTTCGTCACCGCCATGCCGGGCGCAGCCTCGATCGACAGCGCGATGAGCTTTGGTCTCATCCGCGGCGGCCATCTCGACATGACGGTGCTCGGCGGCCTCGAGGTCGACGAACGAGGCTATCTCGCCAACTGGATGGTGCCGGGCAAGATGGTTCCCGGCATGGGCGGCGCAATGGACCTCGTCGTCGGGGCGAAAAAAGTCGTCGTCGCTATGGTGCATACCGCAAAGGGCGACCACAAGATCGTCCGACGCTGTACGCTGCCGTTGACCGCCGTCCGGCGCGTCAGCCTGATCGTCACAGAAATGGCGGTGATCGAGCCGACGGACCGCGGCCTCGTTCTGAAGGAACGCGGCCCGGGATGCTCTGTCGACGCCATTATCGAGGCGACCGGCGCGAAGCTGATCCTAGACGGCGAGCCGCCGGAGATGGCGCTGAACTGACGCCATCGGCTGACCTGCCGAATCGCGAGCCTTGTCGGTCGTCGGCGAGGTCGCCGGGCTCGGCGAAACGTGGCTCCGCATTCTGGAAATACCGAATTGAGGGGGAAACGCTTCTGAGTTGCGCGGCGGAGGTGTCGCTCGGTCGCTGAGCCGCTGAAGCAGGAAAATTCCCCCGCTCCCTGGGGACTTGGCGCGTAACTTCGCCTCTTCCGGTGAAATCCAGAACGCCTTCCCGACCACGGGCTTCGGCTGAATCTGTTGCGATGCGGCGCTTCGCCCCCTGCGCCAGCGATCTGCAGATCATTCCGACAGGAGGCGCACGATCCTTCTTGAGCGCCGACCAACCTGAATCTTTCCAGGACGTCATAATCTTCTTGACAGACGTCAAAAATTGTTCTATATTTGTTCCCAAACTCTGATGTGGACGAGCCACTCTGATGTGGACGAGCAGGTGCGCATCTCTTCCCCAACAACTCGGCGGGAGCGACGGCTCCGCGGACCGTGGGCATGTTCCGCAAGGCAACGCGGATGCGATGGAAATGGCAATGCAACCGAGTGAAAGCATTCTATTCCGGAATGCAACGGGCCGCCTGCAAGTCGGATGCCCGACGCGGATCAAGCTGCCGGCCTGACGCCCGGATGCTGATCTCCGATCGCGCGTGAATCAAAAACGAATTTTGTCCTTGCCGAACACAGAGTGAACAGCTAGCGTGCGTTCGTGATTTGTTTGCGGCGCTCGGTGATTCTTCCACCGAATGACCAGATGAGAACTCGAGTTGCGGCTGGACCGCGTGGAGACAGGAACATGTTGACACGAAAGCAAAACGAGTTGTTGCGCTTCATACACGAGCGCCTGCAGGAGGAAGGCGTGCCGCCATCCTTCGAGGAGATGAAAAATGCTCTGGACCTTCGTTCGAAGTCGGGTATCCACCGGCTCATCATGGCGCTCGAGGAACGCGGCTTCATTCGTCGCCTGCCCAATCGGGCGCGCGCCATCGAAGTGCTCAGGCTGCCCGAAATCGGCGACTGTCGCCACAGCCCGCCCGCAAAAGTTTTCTCCGAGTGTCATCCCTGGCAATCTTGGCCGACGAGCGCCTGCGCCGGCAGCGCGCGAAGCCGGCGCTGAGCCACCGGTCATGGTGCCGCTGATGGGCCGCATCGCGGCGGGCACGCCGATCTCCGCTATCCAGACGCGAATGGACACGGTCGCCATGCCGCCGGATTTTCTCGGTGGAGGTGAGCATTTTGCCCTTGAGGTCAAAGGTGATTCGATGATCGACGCCGGTATTCTCGAGAACGATACGGTGATCATTCGTAAGCAGGACAGCGCAGAGACGGGGGACATCGTGGTGGCGCTGATCGACGACGAGGAAGCGACACTCAAGCGCCTGCGCAAGCGCGGCGCCTCGATCGCGCTCGAGGCGGCGAATCCGGCTTACGAGACCAGGATCTTCGGGCCGGACCGCGTCAAGGTGCAGGGCAAAATGGTCAGCCTGCTCCGGCGCTACTGAAAGCCGGCCGCTTTGGCGCGGCCCTCCGACACAGTCTCAACAAAAGCCGGCACTATCCGGATAAGGAGCAGGGCTTCTCCTGATGAACGTTCGCCTGTTGACGTCTCCCCGAAAAGCCCTTGCCCCAGCTGTGGGGCTGAGCCACACAGGGCAGTGTCCGGCGGAGGTGATTCGTGCTTGGCGCACAGGAATTTCGCAGCGACTTCGAAATCGATACGGCAGCTGAAGAACAGACGTTCAAGGTCGATCTTGACGGCTTCGAAGGCCCGCTCGACCTGCTGCTTGAGCTCGCCCGGCGGCAGAAGGTGGATCTCGCGCGGATTTCTGTCCTCGCGCTCGCCGAGCAGTATTTGCTCTTCATCGAAGCCGCCCGGAAGCTGAGGCTCGAGCTCGCCGCCGACTATCTTGTGATGGCGGCCTGGCTCGCCTTTCTGAAGTCCCGTCTCCTGCTTCCCGCGCCCCCTCGGGCCGCGGATCCCGACGCCGCCGAACTCGCCGACGCGCTGGCCCAACGGCTTCGAAATCTCAGGACCATCCGCAACGCGGCCGAGCTTCTGATGAGCCGTCCCCGCCTCGGGCGCGACTTTTTCGGGCGTGGCTCGCCGGAAGCCGTCGAGATCGTGCGCCGCTCCTTTTACGAAGCCAATCTTTACGACCTTCTCGCTGCTTATGCCCGCCAGGCGCAGAAGCACGCGCGAGCGAGAGTCCGCTTCAAGGCGCGCGAGGTCTGGTCCCTTGCCGAGGCGCGCGAGGCTCTGGCTCGGCTTGTCGGCGGCAATTACGACTGGACCGCGTTCGACGACTGGCTTCTCGAGGCCTGCCTCGATCCGCGCATGCGCCGCAGCGCCCGCGCGTCTTCCTTCTCGGCGTCCCTCGAACTGGTGCGCGAGGGCAAGATCGAACTTCGACAGGACAAGACCTTTGCGCCGATCTGGATCCGCGCAACCGAAGGGGTCGCCGCGTGATTTCCATCCTTCTGACCGCGAAAGAAGGTGAACTATGGGCCGGATGACTGCCGGTACGAACGTTGCCTCGTTGTTCGACGCGATTGCGCTAAGCCCAAACGAAGAGGACATGCGCATCGCCGAAGCAATGGTGTTCGCTTCCGCCGAGCCCCTGGAGGAAACTTCTATCGCCGCACGTCTCTCGGACGGCGCCGACGTCGGCGAGGTTATGGAGGCGCTGCAGCAATTCTATGCCGGACGGGGAGTCAACCTGGTGCGGGTTGCCCGGCGATGGACTTTCCGAACTGCGGAAGACTTGTCGTGGCTGCTGGTGCGCGGGGGCGAGGAAAAGTGCAAGCTGTCGCGAGCCGCGCTCGAGACACTCGCCATCGTCGCCTACCACCAGCCGGTGACGCGCGCCGACATCGAGGACATCCGCGGCGTCGCAGTCTCGAAAGGCGCCCTGGACGTATTAATGGAGGCGGGCTGGGTGCGGATGCGCGGCCGACGCAAGGCTCCCGGTCGTCCCATCACCTACGGCACGACAAGCGAATTCCTCATTCAGTTCGGCCTTGACACAATCAATGACCTACCGGGACTCGACGAACTGCAGGCCGCAGGCCTCTTCGAAGGGAAACTGCCCACCGGTTACGGTCTCCCCCTGCCGACCGACCAGGCGGCATTAAGGGCCGACGAGGAGCCGCTCGACGGGGGGGAGTCGCTCGAACAGGTTTGGGGGCCGATGCCAGCGGCTGACAAATCCTGAGCGGCAACCGGACGTGACACGCCACGAAAGCGCCGAAAACGTGAGGGAGTTTCCTTCGACCTTCCTTCTCCGGAGAGATCATGGCCTTCAAGTTTGGGGCGATCGCGGTTGCGCTCGTTCTTGCCTCAACCGCGGCGCTCGCCAGCCCTCAGGCGATCCTACCTCTGGCCTCCCATCGGGCGGCCTACGAACTCTCCTTGGTCGACCCCGCTTCTCCCGCGGTGAGTTCGGCCCAGACACCGGTCTCTGCTACCGGTCTCATCGCCTATGAATTCCGTGGTTCGGCCTGCGAAGGTTACACGTCAAACTTTCGTCAAATGACCCGGATGGAGCGGAGCGAAGGCGAGCCGCTTGCCATGGACGTTAGCGCAATGTCGTTCGAAGATGCGGACGGCAATTCCATGCGTTTCCAGGTGAACTCAAAGGGCCTGCAGCAAACCCCACCCGTGGCTGGGACAGCAACCCGCCAGGCAGGCGACGACATGCGGGTCGAACTGACGAAGCCGACGCCAAGGGTGATCAATTTCGGCCATGACGTGTTGTTTCCAACTCAGCATATCGAACGGCTTATCGAAGCCGCGAAAAATGGCGGTGGCGCAATCCAGGCCAGAGTCTACGACGGCTCCGAGACTGGGGCAAAGATTTACGCGACTATGTCAGTGGTTGGTAGGGAAACGAACAAGCCGAGCGCCGAGGGCGATTTTGAAGTGCAACTGAAGGGAATTCGACGCTGGCCGGTCGTCGTTTCGTATTTCGACGAATCCTCCAGAGAATTCCTCACCCGAATACACGCTATCATTCGATCTCTACGAGAACGGAGTGTCGGGAAGCCTTAAGCTCGATTACGGAACCTTCGCATTGCGGGCGCGCCTGCGCAAACTTGAAATTCTGCCTGCAACAGCCTGCGCGAAATAGGCGCGCCCAGGGGCTTGATCACGGCTCGGGATGGGGTCCCTCAAGGATGGCCAGCGCCCGAACAACCTCCTGGGGGTGGACGCCCTTCTCGGAGGCGAATTCGAGGAGAAGCTGCTCGTTCCCCACGAGGTAGGCAAGCACGCTGCCATGGAAATCGGGACCGGCCGCTGCAGCCCGTAGATTGTGCGGTCCCAGACCTGTTACAGATACAAACCTTTGCAGCCGTTCGCTCTCTGCAGCCAGAAACGCAAGGGCCGACACCGCCATCGATTCGCCGAAAGCGTGCCCTGTGGATAAACCAGCCCTTGACCGTGGGCGCACTCTCTGATTCTCCATTCCTCAATGTCTCTGCGTTATCGTTAAAATCCGGAGGGATACCCATGCCCAAGACGGTCCTGATCGTCGAGGACAATGAACTCAATATGAAACTCTTCAATGACCTCGTCGAGACGCGGGGGCATCGCATCGTGCAGACCCGAAGCGGTATTGAGGCTGTCGAACTCGCGCGCAAGTACAAACCCGATCTCATTCTGATGGATATCCAACTGCCCGAAGTGTCCGGCCTGGAAGTAACGCAATGGCTGAAGGACGACGACGAGCTTCGCGCAATTCCTGTCGTCGCAATAACCGCCTTTGCGATGAAGGGCGACGAGGACAAGATCCTCCGGGGCGGCTGCGAGGCGTATTTGTCGAAACCTATCTCGGTCGCGCGATTCTTCGAGACGATAGATCGCTTCCTGGGAGCTGCAGCCTGAACGCGTAGGTCAGGCGGCGATCCTGGCCATGATCGCTGCAAAATCGGCTTCCATTTCGCGACGGTCAACTGACAGCGGCGGGCGTCGTGCTGCGAGCGCAGTCTCGGCGCGACGCAACGGGGCTCCGCTCAATTCGCTCGCTGCGGTGGCGACTGCTCGCGCCTCGTGGAGGTCGCCGTTGCAGTGCAGGATGAGGTCGAGCCCAGCGCCGATAATCGCGCGTGCGCGCTCCTCGTAGGTGCCACGAAGTGCCCTCATCGAGACGTCGTCGCTCATGATGAGGCCCTCGTAGCCGATCTCGCCTCGCATGACGTCGCCGACGACGACAGACGAGGTCGAGGCCGGTCGCTCCGCATCGATCGCCCTATAAACCACGTGCGCCGTCATGGCCATTGGCATGTCTTTCAGCGCCGTGAAGGGAGAGAAATCTCGTCTTAGCTCTTGACGCGTCGCCAGCACGACCGGAAGCTCCAGATGGCTATCCGACTGCGCTCGGCCGTGGCCTGGCATGTGCTTAATGACGGGGAGGACGCCGCCGTCGAGAAGCCCAGTCGCGAACGCTCTGCCTATCGCGGCAACGCGCTCGGGACGGGTCGAATAGGCCCTGGAACCAATCACCGCATGGGTTTCCGGGTCCGAGACGTCGAGGACGGGGCCGCAGTCGACCGTGATCCCCACCTCGTTCAGGTCGCTAGCGATGAGACTTGCGGCGAGATACGCGGCCGCCTCCGCCTCGGGTTCAGAAAGACTCGCCTCGAGAGTGGCCGCCGCAGGGTAGGCCCGCCACACAGGTGGACCCATGCGCTGCACCCTGCCTCCTTCCTGGTCGATGAGAACGGGAGCGTCCGACCGGTTCACGCATTCCCGAAACGATCCCGTCAGCGCACGCACCTGGTCGCGGTCGGTTACATTGCGCTTGAAGAGGATGAGACCCCACGGTTCGCTCTCACGGAGAAAAGACCGTTCCTCCGAAGTGAGTGCGACACCAGAGCAGCCGCAGATGAACGCCTTCGGCATCGTCCCCATCTTCCAACAACGTGCCGAGGAGCCGACCGATGGCTACTTGGCAATGAAGCAATCGGCGCCATCGCCCTTCAGTCGCGCACACAACGCAGCTGCATCGGCCTTCGTCAAACCGACGACCCTTAGACGATAAATTGTCTCCCCGCGCACCGTCGCCTTGTGCATGCCGATGGATGACCCTTTGAGCGTTGACGCATACTTCGTATTGAGGCGTTCCATGGCCGTCTTGGCTTCGGATTCCGACTTCGGCGCGGCAAGCTGCACAGCCCACCCGCCCGTCTTTGTCGCCGCCAAATCGAGTGTCTGGTCCGTCGCATTGGGTGCCGCCGGCTCGGCCGCCGCCACTTGCGGCGTCGCCGATTTGGCGACTTTCTCCGGTTTGGCGGAGGTCCCGAGCGGATGCGGCTGGTTGGAGGCCTCCACGATCGAGCCGGGCGCAGTCGTGTCGGTTTTGGCCGCGGCGACTCGGGCGGATGACTTTCCCGAAAGCTTGGTTGGCAAATCAAGCCTTGGCGTGGATGATTGCGCGATCGGGGCGGCGTCCGTCGGCGGCTTCGGCGCGACGTTCGCGGGCGCCGAGTGCGGCAAAATCGATGATGCGGAATTGCCGCTTTCCGCGCCCCCCCCCGCGAGGGCAAGGATTGGAGTTCCATCGGGTCTGAGCGAAACAGTCCTCACCGGCTTCGGGTCCGGAAATTGAGACGGTGGCGGAGGAGGCGCAGGCGGGGCAGCGACGATCGGCGCATCGAACGTTGTTTTGATCGCGTTTCCGGCGGACAACTCGACAGAAGCGGTCTGCGCCGGTGCGGAAGGCGTGGAAGCCGCCAGCGCGTTCAGGTCAATCGGCTGTTCCTGTGACGTTACCACCTTTACGGGAGCGGGTTGTGGCGTGTCCTTCAACAGGCTGGCCCCAACGTCGTTCGAGGCGGAAATGGTGTTGTCGTTCGGGGGCGCGACTTTAACGGGACCCTGAGCCGCGGCGATATAGGGGGCCTGCCTCGGCAGGCCCGGCACCTTCCCCCTTATGGCCGCCACCGCTCCGACCATCGCCACTCCGGCAATCGCCAGCGCCGACACCCTCAATGTCCAGCCAAACGACCGACGCTTTCTAGGAGGCAGGGTCCAATCGTGAGCGCGCGCGTCCCGTTCGACGTAGCCCGCCGTCTGGGAATCCGTCTCTGCGTCGTCCGTCTCGCTATGGATCTCAGCTTCCTCCAGCGCCGGTCTCAGCGCCCCCTCCCCGAACGACCTGGATTCGACCCCCTCTCCCGTCTCCCCTGACGAATTCCTCGATAGCTCTGGTTTCGACGCCTCTACGAGCCGCGCAAGCTCGAACAAGGGATCGTCGGCGGGGCTTGTCAGCGCGCCAGCCGTACGCAATCGGCGCTCGAATTCTTCGAGGTTGAAGTCCGCAGCCGTTCGGGTTCCGGAAAAGCTCATTTCGTCCTCATCAGAGGCAGTAGGTCCTATTGACGTCGCTTACACGCGTCAATTCCACCAGGACGACGCGCTAGCGCATCTCAACCGGGGCGCTAACTCCCAATATTGTCAGCGCCGAGGCCAAAACCAAGCCAACCGCAGCCACCATGGCTAGACGAGCGTATGACAGGTTTCGATTCATTTCGTTAACGAACCGCAATTCGCGGACGTCCTTGCCTCGATTCCAGTGGGCGTGGAAACGAGTGGCGAGTTCGTGCGCGTAGAAAGCGATCCGATGGGGCTCGTGGGCGTCGGCAGCCTGCACAACCGTTCGCGGGTACTGTGCAATCGCATGGAGTAAATCCCGTTCGCCCCGATCCGTCAGGAGTGACAGGTTCGCGTCGGCGAGACTGCGCCAATCAAGATCAAGATCCGGGAAGGTCGCCTTTCCCTGTCTCAAGACGCTGCAGGCGCGCGCGTGACCGTATTGGACATAGAAAACTGGATTATCCTGCGTCTGCTCGATCACTTTCGCCAGATCGAAATCGAGCGGGGCGTCGTTCTTGCGCATGAGCATGATGAAGCGCACCGCATCGGAGCCCACTTCATCCACAACTTCGCGGAGCGTCACGAAGTCACCGGATCTCTTGGACATCTTTACCAGTTCGCCCGCCCGAGTCAGCCGGACGAGCTGGCACAACCGCACCTCAAGCTTCGCCTTGTTGTCCGAGAGCGCCGCCACCGCCGCCCGCATGCGCTTTACGTAGCCGCCGTGATCGGCGCCCCACACGTCGACGAGGTCGAGAAAGCCTCGATCGATCTTTGTCTTGTGATAGGCGATGTCGCTGGCGAAATAGGTGTAGCCCCCGTCCGACTTGATCAGCGGACGATCGACGTCGTCGCCAAAAAGCGTTGATCGGAAAAGCGTTTGCTCGCGGTCCTCCCAGTCATCGGACGGCGCGCCTTTTGGCGGCGGAAGACGACCCTCATAGACGAGACCCTTCGCCCGGAGCGAATCGATCGCTTCCCGCACGCGGTCCGGTCCTCCGTCCGAACCGGTCAGTTCGCGTTCCGAAGCGAAAACCTCGTGGGCTATGCTGAGCGCCGCCAGATCTTCGCGAATCATGGCGATCATCGCCTCGATCGCACGCTTGCGCGCCACCGGCAGCCATTCAGGTTCGGGCATGACCCGGAGCGAAGCGCCGTATTCGCCCATTAGGCGCTCGCCGACGGCCTTCAGGTAATCTCCCGGGTAAAAGCCCTCGGGAATCGAACCGATGTCTTCTCCGAGCGCCTCTCGATAGCGAAGGAAGGCCGACCGGGCGAGAACGTCGACCTGGGCCCCTGCGTCGTTGATGTAATATTCTCGGGTCGCCTTGCGGCCAGCAAAGGTCAGCAGGCTGGATAATGCATCTCCGAAGACGGCCCCTCGCGCGTGGCCGATATGAAGGGGGCCTGTCGGATTGGCGCTGACGTATTCGACATTGACCGGTCGATCCGGAACCGGCTGGCCTGTTCCGAAGGACAGGCCCTCAATAAGAACATGTTTCAGGACTTGCTCGTAGACCCGGGGCTCGAGAAGGATGTTGATAAAGCCCGGTCCCGCGACCTCAGCCTTCACGACATCCGGCTCGCGCGCGAGGTCTGCAGCAAGGCGCTCGGCGAGTGAACGCGGAGTTGAGCCCGCCGCCTTTGCCTCGCGGGCGTAGACCATCGCTGCGTTCGTAGACAAGTCGCCGTGAGACGGATCGCGCGGCGGCTCGACCAGGAAGCGGCTCAGATCGAGGTCGCCGGGCAGTTCGCCGGCCGCCATCCGCTTTACGATCAAAGCGCTTATTCGCGCCTGAAAATCCGCAAAAATGTTCATCGTTTCCGGTGCTCTCGAAGAGAGCGCCTCTAACGCAAGTCCGGAGAGCCGTCAAAAAGGCGCACGTTCTCATGGACTGCGAACCGGTCGGTCATCCCGGCAATGTAATCGGCGACCGCGCGGGCGCGCTCGCCGTGTTCCGCTTTGGCCGCCCAGTCGCGGGGCATGGCAGACGGATCCGACATATAAGCGGCGAACAGCCGCCGCACGATCGCGTCGGCCTTGTCGCGCACCGCCTGGACGGAAGGATGGCGGTACATGTGGGCGAACAGGAAAGCCTTCACGTCGCGGTCGGCGCCCTTGAGCGCCGGCGATTGGCCGACAAGCGCCCGCCCAGCCCTCGCCGCCGCTTCGGGGCCGTCCGGCGCGGCCACGAGGATCCGTGCGCGGCTCTCTGCAATTGCGTCCTCGATGAAGCGGGTTATGACGCGACGGCTGAGCTCGTGGATGACCCGCGCCTCCTCGAGATCGGGGTGGCGGTCGTCGATCTCGCCCAGGAGATCGGCGACGAGCGGGACCGCGCCGCGGATTTCAGCAAGCCCGAAGAGGCCTGCCCGCAGGCCGTCATCGATGTCATGGGCGTCGTAGGCGATGTCGTCGGCGAGGGCCGCGGCCTGCGCCTCGAGGCTCGCATGGGTCGCGAGATCGAGCGGCTGGCGGCGATCGTAGGCCAGGATCGCAGCCGGCAGGCCGCGCCTCCAGCGTTCGGTCGGCGCGCCCGAGGCGGTCAGAAGCGGGCCGTTGTGCTTGACGAGGCCGGCGAGCGTGGGCTGGGTCAGGTTGAGGCCGTCGAAATCGGCGTACCGGCGCTCGAGTTCGGTGACGATGCGCAAGGCATGGCTGTTGTGGTCGAACCCGCCGTAGTCGGCCATGCAGGCGTCGAGGGCGTCCTCGCCGGTGTGACCGAAGGGGGTGTGGCCAAGGTCGTGGCCGAGCGCGACCGCCTCGGCGAGGTCGTCGTCGATCCTGAGCGCGCGGGCCAGCGCGCGGGCGATCTGGGCGACCTCGATCGTGTGGGTGAGGCGAGTTCGGAAATGGTCGCCTTCATGATGGACGAAGACCTGTGTCTTGTGAGCCAGGCGGCGGAAAGCGGTCGAATGGACGATGCGGTCGCGGTCGCGCTGGAACTCGCTGCGCGTCGCCGACGGCGGCTCTGGCACGAGGCGTCCAGGCGCCTGCGCCGGATCGGCCGCATAGACCGCTCGCGCTCCCTGCCCTGCCCTGTCGGCCATCGGCTTCGCCCCCGTGTTGCGCTTTCGCGAAGGGTCCATATCTTAGTCGGGCAATCTCTTGAAGGCGCTCCCGGGCGCCGCGAACGCAAAAGGCCGAACCATCATGACCGCAGACGTCTCGACCGCCGACGCCGTCTCGATCAGCGCGAGCGCCGCAAAACGCCTGAACGCCATCCTCAAGGGCGAGGCGGGCGCAGCCCTGCGGATCTCCGTCAAGGGCGGCGGCTGCTCGGGCTTCCAGTACGCCTTCGACGTCGACCGGACGCGGGCCGAGGACGACTTCGTCGCCACCCGCGAAGGGGCGACGGTCGTCGTCGACCCGGTCTCGCTCGAGATGATGAAAGGCTCCGAGCTCGATTTCGTCGACGATTTGATGGGCCAGGCGTTTAAGGTCAAGAACCCGAACGCCACCGCCTCCTGCGGCTGCGGGGTGAGTTTTTCGGTCTGACGGATTTAGCGCCAGTTTAGCGGCGGCCCTCAAAGATTTCAAAGGCTTGCGACCCCGTTTAGCGTCGTGCTTTTCGGGCGCGTGGGGCTCGCATATTTAACAGAATAGTTCTATTAAATGTAGGCCCTCTCACCGGTCCGCGGCGCGGACGAAGTGGCGCAGATGGCCGGTCTGGCGCGCCCGCGCGTTGACGCGCCGGCAGGATTCGGCGAGCCAGTCCTTGAAAAGCCCGGTGTCGTCAGGCTGGGAAAAGATCCGTTCGCCGCGATTGCCGCGATCATGTGACGTGATGCGGCAGGCCGGGGACGACGATGCGGGCGATGCGGGTCATCGGCGCAGCATTGCAAAAATACGGCAATTAGTAAAGACGGGCCTGTCACCGTAACCCCGTGTAACCCCGTAACTTGTCACCGTAACCTGTCACCGTAACTACGGTAACTACGAGCGGTTCGTCGGCATGACGCTGTTGGCGGTGATGCGCTGGGCTTATGAGCCCGCGAGCTACTGCTCCAGCGCGGTCGCCTGGCTCGAGCCGGGCCGGGACCAGTTTCACTCATAGCGGCAACCGTCCTTCCCGCTATTAATCTTTGACATTAGCAAGGTTCCAGAAGTCCATGGGCGTATTGATCCGTCCGCGCTTCGGCTAGCCCTGTTTCGACTGCGGCGAGCCTGTGTCGACGCAGCGAATCCAAGCCCTCCAGCGCATCGCCGAAAGCCAACGGCGCCGCTTGCTGAAATCGGACCTGGCTTGCGTCGTGTGCGCGAACAAGCGCGAGATCACCGAGAAGGCGAGGCCGAGAGGATAATCCTTTTCGAGCACCTCCCAGCGAACAGCGCCGAACGGCAGGAGCGGGCGGATGCCGCGCCTACGGTCGCCGCCAGTGGAACGCCCGCGATCGACGTAAACCGGCCATTGCGGATTGCGGTCGTGGATGTCGCAATAGTCGGCGGCTTGAACTGCATTCACTCCTCCGGCAGCCCCGCCTTGCGCAGGCCTTCGAGCGGGACCGGATAAGGATTGGTGCGCGCGACCGATTTGACGGTGAGTTTGGGACTTTGACGCAGGGCCTCCGCCAAAGCGGTCTTCGCGTCGTCCATCTTGCCCTTGAGCGCATAGGCGGCCGCGAGCTCCCTGTAAGGGAAGGCTGAGCGATAACCGGCATCGATCGCCTGGTGGAGGAGGTCAATCGCGGCGTCGAAATGGCCGAGGCCCATTTCGGCGTCGGCTAAACTCGTCCGAAATAAGCCCATAGCCGGATCGCGCGGACTCAACCGCATCGCCTGAAGAAGATCGGACTTCGTAAGGTCGTACCGACCGAGATCCATTTCGGCATAACCTCGAGCATTGTACAACGGCGCGTAATTGCGATTTATGGCGAGACCTTCGTTGGCTGCGCGGAGCCCCTCGTTCGGCCGGAGCGAACTATCGAGGTAAAAGCTTTTCACCCAATATGCCCAGACATTGTCGGGCGCGAGGGCGATGGCTCGGTCGACCTGACCGAGCACCTTCGCGTCATAATCGGCGCCGTCAGTGCTCCACGCGTAAAAATAGTCCAATAAATAAGTATAGGCGGAGTCGGCTAACGCGTCGGCATTGTTCGGGTCGATCGCGAGCGCCTGTTCGAACAAGGCACGCGCCGCAAAGATGACTTCCTTCAGGTTGACGCCCACCCGATAGCGCATCAGCAACAAGGCCCGGCCACGCATGTCCAGATCGGTCGCGTCCGGATTTTTCGAGCGGACGCTCTTTTCCGCCTCCGCCTTGACCAGTTCGTAGCCCAGGCTATTGGCCAATCGCGCCACCACGTCATCCTGTAGCCTGAATATGTCGGCGACGTCCTCTTCGAAGCGATCGGCCCAGAGATGGGCGCCGCTCGCCGCGTCGATCAGCTGCGCGTTGACGCGCACGCGGCCCTGGTCGCGTTGCACGGAGCCTTCGAGCACGTATCGCACGCCAAGCTCCTTGCCGATTTGCTTGGCGTCGATGGCCTTCCCCTTGAACGTGAAAGCCGTGTTTCGGTCGATCACGAAACTGCCGCGAATGCGCGACAGATCGGTGGTCAGGTTCTCGGTCACGCCATCCGCGAAGTAATCCTGGTTCGGGTCGTTCGAGAGGTTGGCGAAGGGCAGCACGACGAGGGAAAGGCGCGCGGCCTCCGCCGGCGCGACCTCGTTCGCGGCGACGGGCGCGGGCGCGCTCGTCGGGACAGTTGTCGATCGGGTTGCGAACAGGAAATACCAGGCGCTCAACGCGATTACGACGAGCAGCACCGCGATCCCAGCCGCGAGCGGCGCCCGCGCCGAGCGCTTCTTCGGCCCGGGCGGCTTCGTCTCTGGTGCGGGTTTGGCTTGCGCGGGCTTGCCGACTTCGAGCGAATAGGCCCTGACCGGCTCCGCGATGTTCTTCAGTTGGGTTGGGCCGAGGTCGGTAACGGCGAGATCGAGCCGCCCCTTCACCTGGCGGTAGGCGTCCTCGGACAGACAGATCGCGCCCGGTTCGGCAATGCCTTCCAATCGTGCGGCAATATTGACGCCGTCGCCCATCAGATCTCCATCGCTCTCCTCGACGACGTCGCCGACATGAATGCCGATCCGGAAGACGATGCGGCGATCCTCAGGCACGCCGGCGTTGCGCTCGACCATGGCGTTCTGAACTTCGATCGCGCAGCGCACGGCGTCGACCACGCTGCGGAACTCGATGATCGAGCCGTCGCCGGTGCGCTTGACGATGCGCCCGTGATGAACGGCAATGGTCGGGTCGATCAGATCGCTGCGCAGAGCCCGCAGCCGCGCCAGGATGCGATCCTCGTCCGCGCCGGCGAGCCTGGAGTAGCCGACCACGTCCGAGCACAAAATCGCCGCCAGTTTCCGGGTCTCGCTCATGGCGAACCTCCGCCGCCACCTAGCCTAACACAAAAGACCCGGCCAAATCCGCTTGTGTCGACGTGAAACGATTCAGACGATGAGAGCGAACCCCGACTGTCAGTCGAAGGACGCTTTGGGTCGACCTGAGCTGTCCGCCTCGCCGCCGAGGAATGACCGGTATTTGCGCACAGCCGCAGTCCGCGACGCCGGCTTCGAAAAAGCACTCCCTGCCCTTCGGCGCTGTCGCGCCGGGGGTGGCCAGCCGCATGAGGCCGCCGCCATGCAACGGGTGTCGTCTGCGGATCAAGCCGGCGGATATCGGCTAAGATGGGCTCCCAACAAGTGCGGATGGAGCCTCCCCCTTGATCGAGCAACCCCTCGCGTTGTCTTGCGGACACGCAATTCCAAACCGCCTGTGCAAGGCCGCCATGACCGAAGGGCTCGCGACGCCCAGGGGCCGGGCGACTGCGGCGCATGAGCGGCTGTATGCGACCTGGACCAGGGGCGACGCCGGCATGCTGCTGACCGGCAACATCATGATCGACGGCCGCTATCTGGAGCGGGCTGGCAACGTGGTCGTCGAGGACGCCTCGGGGCTCGACGCGCTGAAGCGTTGGACGGACGTGGTCCATGCCGGCGGCAGCCAGCTTTGGGGGCAGATCAGCCACCCCGGCCGGCAGTGCCCGCGCTTGGTCGCCCTGACGCCGCTCGCGCCTTCGGCGGTCCAGCTGGACCTTATTGGCAATTTCGGCCGCCCGCGCGCGGCGCTGGAGGCCGACATTGTCGACATCGTCGGGCGCTTCGCCCGCACGGCGGGCGTGCTCAAGGAGGCAGGCTTCGACGGCGTCGAGATCCACGCGGCCCACGGCTACCTCCTGTCGCAGTTCCTCTCGCCGCGCACCAACCGGCGCGACGACGCCTGGGGCGGCGCGCTCGCGAACCGCGCGCGCCTGCTTCTGAAGGTCGTCCAAGCGGTCCGCGCCACGGTCGGGCCAAAATACCCGGTCGCGGTGAAGCTCAATTCCGCGGACTTCGTGAAGGGCGGCTTCACGCTGGAGGAATGCCACGAGGTCGTGCGCTGGCTCGGCGGCGCCGGCGTCGACCTTCTGGAAGTGTCGGGGGGCACTTACGAGCGGATGGAATTCCTCAAGGCGCATCCCGAGGACGACATCCGCGATTCCACCCGTCTGCGCGAGGCGACGTTTCTGCAATATTCCGCGGCCATCAAAGCGGTCGCCCGCATGCCGATCATGGTGACCGGCGGCTTTCGCACGCGCGCGGGCATGGAGGGCGCGCTTCAGGGCGGCGATACCGACCTGATTGGGGTCGCGCGGCCGTTCTGCCTCGTTCCCGACTTTCCGCGCCGCATGATGTCGGGCGACCTGGACGCGTTGCCCGTGCCGGAAGACCGGCTGGTCCTCGGCAAGGGCGCCTGGGGGCCGAACAGCCAGTCCGACGCGTTGCGCGGCCTGAACGGACTGGTGCAGGCCGGATGGTACTATCGCCAGATCGAACGCCTCGCCGCGGGCCTCGCCCCCGATCCGGCGCTGTCGCCCCGCCGGGCCATGCTCACGCATCTGCGAAAGGACTTCGGCCGCGCGATGGCGCGGAAGTTCGCATAGGCTGGGCGCGTCACGCCCGCTCCGACCGCCGATCGGAGGACCGGAGTCGACGTAAGGACTAAACCGCTCGCGCGGTAGGGGCGGCGAGGGCGGCGAGGGTGAAGGACTGAAGACGAACGCGAAGGCTCGGACTGTCTCAAGATCGTGGGGTTCAACCCCATGCGAGACAGGAGCTTTCGCGATGTCCGACAAGCCCATCAGCCCGCTGCGTCAGCGCATGATCGACGACATGACGGCGCGCCGGTTCAAGGAGAAGGTGCAGAAAGACTACGTCCGGCACGTCAGAACCTTCGCGGCCTTCCTCGGCCGGTCGCCGGACACGGCGACGAGCGAGGACCTTCGCCGCTTTCAGCTGCATCTGGCGCAGCAGCAGATCAGCCCGGGTCGATCAACGCCGCCGTCGCCGCGCTGCGGTTCTTTTTCACCGTGACGCTCGAACGGCCCGACCTCGTTCGTCCTCTGACGACCGTGAACAAGCCGCGCAGGGCGCCGGTCGTGCTGAGCCAGGAGGAGGTGGCGCGCCTCCTCGAAGCCGCGCCGGGCCTCAAGTACAAGGCCGCGCTCAGCGTCGCCTACGGCGCGGGCCTGCGGGTGTCCGAGGTCGCGAACCTGAAGGTGTCCGACATCGACAGCCAGCGCATGACGCTTCGGGTCGAGCAGGGCAAGGGGCAGCGGGATCGCTATGTGATGCTCTCGCCGCAACTGCTCGAACTGTTGCGCGACATGGTGGCGGGCGGCGCGGCCGCAGGCCTGGCTGTTTCCCGGCCAGAACCCGGTCAACCCGATGTACCGCCCGTCAGCTCAACCGCGCCGTCCACGCCGCCAAAGACCTGGCCGGCATCTCCAAGCGCGTGTCGCCGCATACCCTGCGGCACAGCTTCGCCACCCATCTGCTCGAGCAGAACGTCGATATTCGCGTGATCCAGGTGTTGCTCGGCCACGCCAAGCTGGAGACGACCGCGCTCTACACCCGCGTCGCCGTCAACACGATCCGCGACGTCAAGAGCCCGCTGGAGCGGCTGGGCGTCAACCTCGCGAGCCGATCGCCGCCCGCCTGACCGCGGCCGCATGGCGCGGCCTCAGCCTGGAGGTCGCCGACGTCTTTCGCGCCCATGGGGCGGCGTGGCGCAAGGCCAACGCCGGCCATGTCAGCCTCGCCCAGTTGAAGGTCATGTCGGCGATCGAGACCTGCCGGACCGCCGCGCTCGGCGGACACGTCGAGCGCTGCGAGGACTGCGCGCACGAACGCGTCGCCTACAATTCCTGCCGCAACCGCCACTGCCCGAAGTGCCAGGCCGCGGCGGCGCGGCAATGGCTCGAAGAACGCGAGGCGGAGCTTCTGCCGGTTCCCTACTATCACGTCGTCTTCACCCTGCCGGCGGCGATCGGCGCCATCGCGTTCCAGAACAAGGCCGCCGTCTACGACCTCCTGTTCAGGACCGCCGCCGAGACGCTGACCACCATCGCCGCCGACCCGAAGCATCTGGGCGCGCGCATCGGCCTCACCGCCGTCCTCCACACCTGGGGCTCGGCGCTGACCCATCATCCGCATGTCCACGTCATCGTTCCCGGCGGCGGCCTGTCGCCGGACGGGTCGCGCTGGATCGCCTGCAAGCCCGGCTTCTTCCTGCCCGTGCGCGTGCTGTCGCGCCTGTTCCGCCGCCTCTTTCTCGAAGGCCTCGCCGCGCTGCATGCAGGCCGGCCGCCTCGCCTTCTTCGGCGACCTCGCCCCGCTCGCCGACAAGCGCGCCTTCGACGCCGCGCTCGCGCCGTTGCGCCGCTCCGAGTGGGTCGTCTACGCCAAGCGGCCCTTCGCCGGACCGAAGGCCGTGCTCGCCTATCTCGCCCGCTACACCCACCGCGTCGCGATCTCCAACTCCCGGCTCATCGCGCTCGACGACAAGGGCGTCACCTTCAAATGGAAGGACTACCGGATCAAAGGCCGCGACCGGCTCAAGACCATGACGCTCGACGCCGCCGAGTTCATCCGCCGCTTTCTCCTGCACGTCCTGCCGAGCGGCTTCCACCGCATCCGCCACTACGGCCTCTTCGCCGGCACGGTTCGAGCCCGCAACATCGAGCGCGTCCGCCAATTGCTCGCCGCGCCCGAGGCTTCGCCCGAGCGCTCGCGCGCCGAGGCCGACAGCGAGGCCGAAACAGCTTCGCCTGCGCGCCGCTGCCCGTGTTGCGGCGGCCGGATGATCATCGTCGAGACGTTCGAAGGGCGCGCGCCCTGCGCGCTCCCCATCGCCGACCCGGATCAGGATCGACACCTCATGACCGATCGCCGCGCTTCCCGCCTCGCAACGCCGCTCTCCCTCGCCTCCAGCCGCGCGCCGGAGCAGGAACGCGATGTCCTCACGACCTCCGCAGACCCTCTCCAGCCGCCGCGCCCATCCCCGCCGCACGTATCCGCGCCCGCCAAAAAGCCCGTCGTCTCGCTCCCGACAATAACACCGGCCGCCTTCCAGCCCCCGCCGCCACATCGGCGATCCGTCCGCGACCCTCAAATCCCCATAGGTCGCGCCCACCAAACAGCGCCCTTCCTCCCCGCGGTTTCCTCCTTACGAGGCTTTCGAACGCCGGCCCCGCGTCTCAGCCCCGACCGTCCTGCAAAGGGCCGGCGTCCGAAACCCTTCAGTAGAGCTGCCGATGGAAATTGCGACCGCGAACGTCGCAAATTGGCGGGAAACCAGGCATTGCCCGTAGGTGCAGTCTCCGCCCGAAGCGGACCGAGCTTTTCCGGCTCGCGCGAGTTTTCGGTTTTCGGCCTATCTGGGATTGACGCCAAGGCAGACCTCATTAGGCGGCGAGGAATGATTGTGCCGGGTCTCGAAGATGGGCAACCGCTATCTGCGCAAGTTGCTCGTCGTCGGCGCCCATGCCGTCTTGTACAATCGCAAGGGCCGTGTGGCGCTCGCCAACACGCTGGCGCGGATCGCTTCCGTGGCCCGCAACACGGCAAAAACACCCTTGATCAGCGGCCGTCGTCCAGACATGACGCCGCCGCCTTGACGACCGCAACCCAGTTGCCAATGATCATTCAAGGTGTGAAGTTCAACGACCGGTGCGAGGTCATCGCCAAGTCGGATTGCGTTCAAACCCAAACCGCCGCCTGATCCGTCGGGCCATCACCAAAAATCGGCAATAGCTCCAAAAGGGGCTACACCGACTATCCAGCCCTCCAAACCGCTGCCGGGGCTTGAGCTGCCAAAACCGCTACCGGGAGAGCGCTATGACGACAACTCACCACCCGGAATATTTGGTCGACCGCGTCGCCATGGCGCCCATACGATTAACGCTCGCGTCCGCGAAAGGAAGCATCGATGGGCCAAGCGCCCGTAAGGCGTTCGACGCGATCATGGAAGATGTTCCAGCCGCTTCGGGAGTAACCTACGAGGCGGCGATCGTCGGCGGCGTGCCAGGGTGGTGGTGCCGACCAGAGGAGGCGTTGAAAGCGCCGTCATCCTTTATTTCCACGGCGGTGGTTATGTGGTTGGCGCGTCCCAGGCCTACCAACACTTCGTCGGGCAGGTCGCCACACGCGCGAAAGTCGCGGCGTTCGTGCTAGACTACAGGCTTGCCCCGGAATATCCATTCCCGGCGGCGGTAGAGGACGCACAGGCTGTCTATGAAGGCCAGGTTGCTGAAGGATTTACAAACATAGCGCTTGCGGGCGACTCGGCCGGCGGCGGTCTAGCCCTGGTCCTTCTTTCGCGGGCGGTCGCCAAGGCGCGCGGCGGCTCCGGTCCCATTCCCAAGGGCGCGGCGGTGATATCGGCTTGGACCGACCTGACGATGGCAGGCGAAAGCATGGTGACCCGCGCGGACGCCGACCCGCTCTCGACGCCGGCGCAGCTTGCGGCCTTAGCGCGGCTCTATCTGGCTGGCCGGGACCCGCACGATCCCCTGGCGTCCCCGCTCTACGGCGATCTGGCCGGTTTGCCCCCGGTCAGAATGCATGTGGGTGAGGACGACGTTCTCCTTGACAACTCGGTCAGGTACGGCGAGCGGTTCGAACGCGAGGGTGGGACGATCCAAGTGCATACTTGGGAAGGCATGACCCACGTCTTTCCGTCCAACGTCGCGCTCCTGAAGGCCGCCAAGGACGCGCTGGATGACGTCGGCGATTTCCTGAACCGGCAGCTGGTCGAAGATCCGTAACGCTCGAGGTATGGGACGCACGACAGAACAGGGCACAATTAGCGTCTCCATCGCAAGATCATGGAGGCTCGATATTCCATAAGGCTAGCGTTAGGAGGCCGCCCCGGCGTCGGCCAGCACCTCTCGCAAACGGCCCGTGTCGACATCGAAAATGAAGCCCCGCACAGGAACGTCTTTCGAAATCCAGGGATGCGACCTGACTTTCTCGATCTGGTCCTTGGTTTGCTGCTCCGCATCCGTGAAGGCAAAGAAGCGCATCGGGGCGGGTGTTGCGTCCCCAGTCAGCTTGGAGAATTTGGCGTTTAACTCTGCATCAGTAAAGGTCGTAAACCCGCAACCCGTGTGATTTAACAGCATGATCTCTTTGCTGCCAAGCACCCGCGTCGATACAACCAGCTCCGCCAGAACATCTTCGGTAACGTTTGGGCCCCCGGTTCGGATCGCGTCGATGTCGGCGTGCTTCAGTCCAAGAATTCCCGGAAGGTCCGAAAGACGAGGATCCATGCAAGTCACGACCGCAATTTGCGGCCGCGGAGGCCCTTCCCCCCACTTCGGATTATACGTTTTCGCATAGGCTTCATTGGCTTTCAGCGCTTGGTCGATAATGCTCATAGCAGTCTCCCTCTTGATTGCCTCCGTACCGGATCAAACCGATCGCGTGCGCCCGTGCGCATTCGGAAAGGGACACCTCAGGGTAACACCGGAGACCAGCTACGCGGAGCGCCGGGAGCGCCCTCCTCTTGATGGTGCGAGCCCTAAACCCTGATCCGGTTGATCCGTTACTACCTAACACAGGAGTGGGCGATTTGCCACATCGTCGATGGCTTCGAAGCCGTCGGCCCTCTGATCAGTCGATCAGGCCTTGCTCGATATCGGCCGCGACGTCTGCTTATCTAGCGCAACCCTTCCTCACCCGAGGCCCATCGGAATGCGCGCTTTGGAGTGAATTTGACGCGTTCTCAGGATCGTCCTCGAACACCCACTTTTTGCGCAAAGCGGACGGCCGTAGTGTAGACTTCGAACGATCTTAATCCGCCCTTCGGCGACTTTTCGGCTCAGAGCGCAAGCGCCAGGCTCCGGTCACTTCGATGCTTCAAGCCGGCCGCTTGAACGGTACAACGTTCTCGCCGGCTGCGCCCTCGCAATGTCGCGCCCAAGCGTCCATCAATTCGCGCCGCCGTGCAAGCGCATCGGATCGCCGATAGGCCCTTTCGGTTTGGTCGCCGACCGTATGCGCCAACGCGGCCTCGGCGAGCTCGCGAGGAAAGCTCGTTTCGTTGCCCGCCCAATCCCGGAACGAGCTACGGAAGCCGTGCGCCGTGAATTCGGACTTGGCGCGCCGCAACAGCATTTCGAAAGCCATGTTGGACAACGGGCGCTTCGAATTCCGGCCGGGAAAGATGAATTCGCCAGACTTGGCCCTTTCCATCTCGCGAAGGATTTCGACGGCACGCTCGGAAAGCGGAATGCGATGCTCGCGCCCGGCCTTCGTCCGCTCGGCCGGCAAAGTCCAGACTTTGGCGTCGAGGTCGATTTCTTGCCAACGCGCTTCCATCGCTTCGGAGGTCCGCGTCGCCGTCAGGATGCAGAATTCAAGCCCTCGCGCCGCTGTCGCTTCCCGCTGGCGAAGCTCGGGTTACGGTGACAGGGGTTACGGTGACAGGCCCGTCATTTCCTTTTCCTGAACTCCCCTCAGCCTGCATCACCCGCCGTCGCGGCCGCGTCGGCGGCCCACGCTGCCGGCGTCACGAGCGGCCGAGGCGGCGGCTGATGGCGCCTGAGCGCGGTCGCCAGCGGCGGCCGATCAGCTCGGCGGCGCAGCGCGGCGAGCGGTCGTCGGTCCGACGGAGTCGGCGATCGCGCCGTCGAGCAGTGCGCACTCGACAGCCCGCGTCGCGCCCGGCAGGCGCGCGACACCGGGCCGCGGCAGCGCGCTCGACCAGCCGCGCCCGCACCGAGCGCGACGTAGCGCGCCGCCGCCATCAAGCCCGTCATCGCCACGAGCGAGCCCCTGAAGATGCCGGTCTGCGCGCCCGCGCGTGACGAGCCGCGTAGAGCCGGGCGCCGGAGAGCGCCAGCGCCAGCCCGTCGCCGTCGCTGGCGCAAGATCAGAGACGGGGCATCAGCAGAGCCCAGCAGCGACGCCGAGCGGCGGCATCGGCGAGCCAGCCGTAGAGCCCGAGCGTCGGCTGAAGAAAAGCGCTCGCCGCGATGCCGCGCTGAGTGACGGAGCGGCAGCCGGACAACGAGCGGCGAGCGGTCATCGCAGCAGCAGAAAGCGGAATGTAAAGACGGCGTGTCACCGTAACCGTCGCGCGAGCGACGTTCGATACCGCGGCCATCAAAGCGGTCGCCCGCATGCCGATCATGGTGACGGCGGCTTCGCACGCGCGCGGCAGAGGCAGCTCAGGCGGCGATACCGACCTGAGGGTCGCGCGGCCGTCTGCCTGGTCCCGACTCCGCGCCGCAGATGTCGGCGACCTGACGCGTGCCCGGCCGGAAGACCGGCTGGTCCTCGGCAAGGCGCCTGGGGCCCGACGGCCGGCCGACGGCGCGGCCTGAACGGACTGGGCAGCCGGATGGTACTATCGCCAGATCGAACGCCTCGCCGCGGCCTCGCCCCCGATCCGGCGCTGTAGCCGCCGGCCAGCTCACGCATCTGCAAAGATCGGCCGCGCGATGCGCGGAAGTGCATAGCTGGCGCGTCAGCCGCTCCGAGCGATCGAGAGAGTAGACATGAACCGGCCATTCAGATCGCGGCGGCCACCGCGAAGAGAGCTGACATTTCTATCGAGCTTATTAATGCGGGCCCGACCAAGGCGCCGGCCAGGGGCAAGACCGATCTTTTCCCACCCGAGCCTTCAAGCAAAGCTTTGGCCGATGGGACGGCGCGCGCTATGCGACCTTGGGGTTACGGTGACAGCGGTTACGGTGACAGGCCCGTCATTTCCTTTTCCTGAACTTCCCTCAGCCTGCATCACCCGCCGTCGCGGCCGCGTTTCGGCTTGGGCCCACGCTTGCCGGGCGTCACGATGCGGCCGAGGCGGCGGCTGATGGCGTCCTGAAAGGCGCGGTCGCCAAGCGGGCGGCCGATCAGCTCGTTGCGGCGCAGCGCGGCGAAGCCGGGATCGTCGGGGTCCGTATCGAGAAGGTCGGCGAAATTCGGCGCCCGGTCGAGCAGTGGCCGCACCTCGACCAGCCCGTCGTCGCGCCCGGCCAGATGCGCGCGAACACTCGAATGGGGCCAGTCGGCAGCGCGCTCGACCAGCCGCGCCCGCACCGGATTGAGCGCGACGTAGCGCGCCGCCGCCATCAAATGGTCCTCGTCCATCGCCACCGAGCCGAACCGCCCCTGAAACAGATGGCCGGTCTGGCGCGCCCGCGCGTTGACGAAGCCGGCGTAGAGCCGGTGCGCCCGGGAGAGCGCCAGCGCCAGCCCGTCGCCGTCGCTGGGCGCAAGGATCAGATGGACGTGATTGGGCATCAGGCAGTAGGCCCAGCAGGCGACGCCGAAGCGGCGGCAGGATTCGGCGAGCCAGTCCTTGTAGAGCCCGTAGTCGTCGGGCTGGAAGAAAATGCGCTCGCCGCGATTGCCGCGCTGAGTGACGTGATGCGGCAGGCCGGGGACAACGATGCGGGCGATGCGGGTCATCGGCGCAGCATTGCAGAAATGCGGGAATTGGTAAAGACGGGCGTGTCACCGTAACACCTCGAGGCCCGCCAGGCCTTGCAATTTTCCGGGCGGCTATATAGTAGGTAATATAACTACATTTATGGAGTCCATCATGGAGGAATCCGTCACTGCTGCAGACGCCAACCGCAAGTTTTCGCTCCTCCTGCGTGGAGTTCGGGAGGGGCGCAGCTACGTGGTGACCAGCCACGGCAAGCCCGTCGCGCGGCTCGTTCCTGCCGGCAAGCATGATAAGGCAGCCAAGGGCGCGCGCGCGACGCTGCTTTCGCGCCTCGAAAAGCAGCCCGTCGTGGATGCGCAGCGATGGACGCGCGATGAACTCTACGAGGACGACCGTTGAGGGTCGCGCTTGATACGAATGTGCTTGCCTATGCGGAAGGGGTGAACGGAGCCGAGCGGCGTGACGCCGCTCTCTCTCTCATTCGACGACTGCCGGAGGAGGCGGCCGTCGTGCCGGCACAGGTTCTTGGCGAGCTGTTCAATGTGCTCGTCCGCAAAGGTGGAAAGTCGCGCGGCGATGCCCGTGACGCTCTGTTGAATTGGCGCGATGCGCTGCCCGTCATCGAAACTTCGCCCGAAGTGATCGTGGCGGCGGCCGACCTCGCGACGGACCATCACCTGGGCATCTGGGATGCGGCCATCCTCTCGGCCGCCGCGCAGTCGGGATGCCGGCTGCTTCTGTCCGAGGACCTTCAGGACGGCTTCACCTGGGCGGGCGTGACGGTGGTCAATCCCTTCGCCTCTCAGCTGCATGCTCTGCTGCAGGCGCTGCTGGGGCAGGACGACGGCTCGTGACCTTTGTGCAGCCTTGGTGTTCCTGGTGTTTTCCGTCTTTTCACCACAAAGACCACCAAGGTTGCACAAAGGACGCCAGGGCAAGGCGCAGGCGGCAGCGTCTAAGCATCACGCCGGGGTGTGGTCACGGCGCCTCCCCGAGCTTGTCCACTGTCTTCGTCTCGAAGTCGCTCGCCTCGTGGCGTTCGCGCAGCTGGCCGGACGGATCGCCGAAGCTCCGGTTGACCATGCGCCCGCGGCGCACCGCCGGCCGCTCCGCAAGCAGGTCCGCCCAGCGCAGGACGTTTTTGTAGTCCTGCACGCTCAAAAACTCGGCGGCGTTGTAGGCCCAGCCCTTCACCAGCCCGCCATACCAGGGGAAGATCGCCATGTCGGCGATCGTATAAGCGTCGCCCGCGATATACTCGGTCTCGGCGAGACGCCGGTCGAGAACGTCGAGCTGGCGCTTCGTCTCCATCGCGTAGCGGTCGATCGCATATTCGATCTTGACCGGCGCGTAGGCGAAGAAATGGCCGAAGCCGCCGCCGAGAAACGGCGCGCTGCCCATCTGCCAGAAGAGCCACGACAGGCACTCGGCGCGCTGGGCGGCCTCCTTCGGCAGGAAGGCGTCGAATTTCTCGGCCAGATACATGAGGATTGCGCCCGACTCGAAGACGCGGATCGGCTTTTCTCCGCTGCGGTCGACCATGGCCGGGATCTTGGAGTTCGGATTGATCGCGACGAAGCCGCTGCCGAACTGATCGCCTTCGCCGATCCTGATCAGCCAGGCGTCGTATTCGGCGCCGGCGCGCCCGAGCGCCAGCAGCTCCTCGAGCATGATCGTCACTTTGACCCCGTTCGGCGTCGCCAGTGAATAGAGCTGGAGCGGGTGGCGGCCGACCGGAAGCTCCTTTTCGTGCGTCGGTCCGGCGACCGGCCGGTTGATGTTGGCGAACTGCCCGCCGTTGGGCTTCGTCCAGGTCCAGATTTTCGGCGGGACGTATTCCGGCGCGTCAGTCATGTCTTTCTCCAGGCACTGAGGGTCGCGAAGCGCTCGGACGCCTTGGCGCGGCCGTCTTCGGCGCTTCGCTTCATGTAGGCGATGAGGATCGCGACGTCATCCGGGAGCGACCGCGAAAAATTCCACGGGGCCATTGTCCCGTCGGCGACGGGTTTCAGGGACCGGCGGACTGTTCTCGGCCGCGAGACGCGCGAGCGCGCCGTCTCGTCAAATTTCACCCTGCCCTACGCAACCCGCTTTCGCGACTTGGCGAAGGTGTCGAAAGCCACCGCCAGGACGATGATGAGACCGATGATGATCTGCTGGATGTAGGAGGAGACGTTCATCAGCACGAGGCCGTTCAGGAGCACGCCGATCAGCAGGGTTCCGATCACCGTGCCGAATATCGTGCCAACCCCGCCGAACAGGCTCGTTCCGCCGATCACCACCGATGCGATGACCGTCAGTTCGTATCCGGTCCCGGCGACCGCCTCCGCCGAATTGAGCCGCGCCGAAAGGATGAAGGCGCCGAGCCCGGCGAAGAAGCCGGTCAGAACGTAGACGCTGAGAAGGATCCGGCGCACGTTCAGGCCCGAGAGCCGCGCCGCTTCGGGATTGCCGCCGACCGCGTAGACCTGCCGCCCGTAGCGCGTGTACCGCAGCACGATATGGGCGGCCACGGCGCCGATCAGGAAGATGATCACCGGAACCGGAATCGGCCCGATCTTGCCCTGCCCCCACCAGACATAGGACGGGTCGAAGCCGCTGATGGGACCGCCGTTGCCGAACAGAAGCGCAGCCCCGCGCCAGGCCGACATGCCGCCGAGCGTGACGACGAAGGGAGGGACTTTCAGCCGGGTGATGGCGAACCCCTGAAGGAAACCGCCGACCGTACCGACGAGAACCGCCGCCAGGACCGCGGCGCCCCAGCCGTAGCCGAGCGCGGCCTCCGTAGAGCCGATCGTGAAGCGATGGGCGAGCCCGCCCTTGGCGACCGCCGCCGCCACCAGCCCGCAAAAGGCGAGCAGCGAACCGACCGAGAGGTCGATTCCCGCCGTCAGGATGACGAAGGTCATCCCCAGGGAAAGCAGTCCGACGATCGAGACCTGACGCATGACGTTGAGCAGATTGAACGGGCTCAGGAAGCGCGGCTGGCCGATTGCGAAGCCCGCCATGAGGACGACCAGAAAGATCAGCGGAGCAAAACGGGCGAGCGTCCCGATCACGTCGCTTCCGGCCGTCCCGGACCTCCGCGCCCCGCGGGCCCCCGCCATGCCCTCCCTTTTCATGCCGCCCTCGCGCCCAGCGTCATCATGGCCATCAGCTTTTCCTGGCTCGCCGCCGCGTGGTCGATCTCACCCGTGACGCGCCCTTCCCGAATCGTCACGATGCGGTCGCTGATCGCCAGCACTTCCGGCAGCTCCGACGAAATGGCGACAATTGCGATTCCGGACTGCGCCATTTCGAACAGGAGGTTGTGGACCTCGACCTTCGCGCCCACGTCGATTCCGCGCGTCGGCTCGTCCACGATCAGCACTTTCGGGCGCATGGCCAGCCAGCGGGCGAGCACGACCTTCTGCTGGTTGCCGCCGGAGAGATTTGCGACCGATTGCTCGGCGCTGGTCATCCTTATGTTGAGGGCGCGGCGGAATTCGTTGACCAAGCCAAGCTCCGCCTTCTCGTCGACGAAGATTCTCCAGCGGACGATGCGGTCGAGCACCGCCATGCTCAGGTTGGAACGCACCGCAAGCGACAGGAACAAGGCCTGCTGCTTGCGGTCCTCGGGGACGAGCCCGACGCCGTGACGTATGGCGTCCTCCGGAGAGCGGATCCTCACTTCGGCGCCGTCGACCAGGATGCGGCCGCTGTCGAAGGGGTCGGCGCCGAAAATCGCCCGCGCCATCTCCGTACGGCCGGCGCCGACGAGACCGGCGATCCCGAGAATCTCGCCCCGTCGCACTTCGAGATCGACATGATCGAGCACGGTTGCGTGCGGATCCTGGGCGTTGCCCCGGCGGGTCAGTCCTTCGACTCTCAACACGACGGCGCCGCTCTGCGCGGAAGCACGCCGGGCATAGAGTTCATTAACCTGTCGCCCCACCATGAGGCGAATAATGTCGTCGATTCCGGTGTCGGCGACCGAACCGGCGCCCACCTGACGACCATCGCGCAGCACGGTATAGCGGTCGCAGATCACCATCACCTCTTCGAGGCGATGGGTGACGAAGATCACGCTGATGCCACTCGCCTTGAGGTCCCGAATGATGCGGAAGAGCTTGTCCACCTCGACGGAACTCAAGGCCGATGTCGGCTCGTCCATGACGATCAGCCGCGACTTCATCGACAGGCCGCGCGCGATCTCGACCAGTTGCTGTTCGGCTACGCTGAGGTCGCGGACGAGAGCCATCGGGTCGAGATCGAGCCCCAGCCGGCGGGTGATCTTTTCCGTTTCGGCGGCGAGCTTCCGCCAGCTGACGAAGGGACGGGGCCCGGGCTCGCGTCCGATGAAGACGTTCTCCGCGATGGTCAGGTTCGGAGCCAGCGTCAGCTCCTGGTAGATCGTGACGATGCCGAGTTTCTGCGCGTCGTGCGGCGCGCCGAGCTCGATCGGTTCGCCTGAAAAGACGATCGCGCCGGCGTCCGGCGGATGCGCGCCCGAAAGGATCTTGAGCAGCGTCGACTTACCCGCCCCGTTCTCGCCGAGCAGGGCATGGACCTCCCCCGGTCCGACGACAAAATCGACCGAATCCAGCGCCGTCACGCCGGGGAAGCGCTTGGTGATCCCGGTCATGCTGAGGATCGGACCTGCCATGAACCCGATTCGTCGCGTGAGCGGAGAGCGCGCGGGGCAAGCCTCGCGCGCTCGGGTGGCGGTTCGGACTACTTGACCTCGTTGAGGCGTTCCGCCTGATTGAGGTTGTCCTTGGTGATCGCGATCGGCGTCAGCAGCGTGACCTTCTCGGCCGGCTTCTTGCCGTCCCTGAGGAAGGCCACGAGCGTGTCGAGCGCGCCACTGCTTTGACCGCCCGGCATCTGCTCGATGGTCGCGGTCATATTGCCGTCGCGGATCTGCGCGAGAGCCTCGGGGAGCGCGTCGAAGCCGATCAGCTTGACCTTGCCGACGAGACTGCGGGCCTTCAGCGCCTCGAGCGCTCCAAGCGCCATGTCGTCGTTGGCGCACACGATGACGTCAGGCGGCGTCTTCATGCCGTCGAGCGCCGACTCGGTCATCGACATGCCCTTGGAACGGTCGAAAGCCGCCGTATCCTCGAATACGATCTTGTACTTGTCCTTGGCCTTGTCCAGGACGTTATGCAGGCCCTTGTTGCGGTCGATGGCGGGGCTCGAGCCAGACTGCCCCTGGAGGATCATGACAGTGGCGCCGTTCGGAAACAGCTTCTTGATCAATTCGCCCTGCGCCTCGCCGCCCTTCACGTTGTCGGCCCCGACGTGCGCGAGGATCCCGGGAACCTTGTCGACCCTGCGGTCGATCGTGACCACCGGGACTTTGGCATCGACGGCTTCCTGCAGCGCCGGGGCCATGGCGTCGACCTCGTTCGGGCTGATGACGATTCCGTCGACGCCTTGCGTGATCGCCGCCTCCACGTCCGCGGTCTGTTTGGGCGACGAGCCCTGGCCGTCGGCAACGACGAGGTCGATCCCGCCAAGCTTCGCAGATTCCGCCTTCATCGCGTCCACCATGTGGACAAAGAACGGAAACGCCATTTGCGGCAGCGAAACCATGATCTTCAGCTGCTTGTTTGCCGCATCGGCCGGCGCACCTAGCGCCAGCGCGACAGCGACAGCGGCGCCGAGCAGCGCCAACTTCCTCGAACTGCGCATGATTTTCCTCCCTTCCCCTGAAGTCGGGGCTTCGCCGAAACTGGACTTCGCCGAAGAGCCTGTCAATTTGGCGGCCGTTAGACGCCTCACCGCGCCCGCTTTTCTCCTCCCGCCGCTGTGATCACCGCGACGATGATGAGCCCGGTCGCGAGGAGCCTGACGCCCGCGCTCACGCCAAAAGTGTTCAGCATGGTGAGCAGGAGCACGAGAAACAGAGCCCCTCCCCAGACGCCGGGAAGATTAGCCTTGCCCCCCGAGACCGATGTGCCGCCGATGACGACAACGGCGATCGAGGCGAGGAGATATTCGTTGCCGATGTCGACGTTGGCGCCGCGGAAGTAGCCGGCGAGCAGGGCGCCGTCGAGACCGCCGAGCGCCCCGCAGAGCGCGTAGGTGGCGAACCGCACCGGCTCGACCTTGATCCCCGCCAGGCGGGCCGCACGGATGTTCTGTCCGATCGCCAGCACCGAGCGGCCCCAGATCGTTCGGTGAAGCGCCACATGCGCCCCGAAGGTGACGACAGCGCGCCAGGACCGCGAGCAGCGGAACGCCGAGGATGATGATGTTGGTGAAGTCGGCGAAACCCGGCGGCGGTTTGATCTGCAGGCCGCGCCCATAGGAAATGTCGATCGACTGGATGATGAAGCTCGCCGACAGGGTCGCGATGATCGGCGGGATGCGCAGGAGCCGGATCAGGAGATAGTTGGCGACGCCGACGGCGAGGCCGCAGCCGAGGGCGGCCAGAAGCCCGAGGGCGACGAGCGAATCGTCGCCGCCCATGGTCTTCATCGCAACCGCGCTCGCAAGTCCGATATTGGCGGGCAGCGACAGGTCGACGTTGCCGGGCCCGAGCGTGATGACGAACATCTGTCCGACGCCGACGATCACGGTGAACACGGCAAGCGACAGCGCGGCGGTCAGCATTCCGCCCGCGCCGTGGCCGCCGGTGAAGTCGACCGCGGCGAGCCAGACGATTCCGGCGCCGAGGAACGACCAGATCCAGGGCCGGGCGGCGAGCGCATTGGTCATCGCGCCGCCCCGCGGCTGATGACGACCCGCGCGGCGAGCACGATGATCAGGATCGCCCCGTTGGCGGCGACCTGCCAGTCCGGCGGAATGCGCATGAAAGTGAGCAGCGGCGAGGCCGCCATCGCCATGGTCAGGGCGCCGACCACCGCTCCGATCGGCGAGACCTTTCCCGCCGACGAACTCCCCGCCGCCGAGGATGACGCCGGCGATCGACAGCAGGGTGTAGCCGTTGCCGATATTGGCGTCGGCCGAGGTCGTGATGCCGACGAGCGCCATTCCCGACAGGACGCCGAACAGGCCCGCGAGCGCGAACAGCGCCGCCTTCGCCTTGAGCAGCGACCAGCCCGCCCGTTCGATGGCGACCGCATTGCCGCCGGAGCCGCGCAAGATCGCTCCGTAGGACGTCCGCATGAGGACGAACCAGGCGACCCCGGCGATGATGACGGCGGCGACGATCGGGAACGGAACGAAGGGCGGCTTGACGCCCATGATGGCGAGCAGCCATCCGGGCGCCTTGCCGCCGGGCTTCGGCAGGAGGAGGATCGCCAGCCCCTGCCAGACGAAGCTCATGCCGAGCGTCACCACGATCGAGGGCAGGTTGCGCAGGTGGATCAGCGCGCCGAGCGCGGCGTAGAAGCGCGATGCAGCCGAGAAGCACGAGCGCGCCGAGCAGCAGGCGCGTCGCGCAGCCATGTCGCGGAGACGCAGCAGACGAAGCCGACGAAGGTGCCGATCGACAGATCGAGGTCGTTGCCGGCGATGACGAACATCTGCGCGACCGTCGCGAGCGCGATCGGGATCGCGAGGTTCAGCATCAGCGTGAAGCCGAAATAGCTGATCGCGCGCGGATTGAGCCAGGCGATCGCCGCAACGACGAGGGCGAGCGACAGCGCGGGCAGCGCCGCCCGAAGCCTGCGCCGAAGGTCCGTTCCGGCCGCCGAGATCCGGCCGCCGATGCCGCGACGCTCATGTCAGGCCGCTCCGGCGAAGGAGGAATGGATGACGCGCTCCTCCGTCAGTTCGTCGCGCGTGAGCTCGGCGACGATCGTCGCCGTTGCGGAAGATGTAGATGCGGTCGCAGTTCTTCAGTTCCTCCGTCTCGGTCGTGTACCAGAGGAAGGTCCGTCCCGCCGCCGCCTCGGCGCGGATGAGATCGTAGACCTCGATCTTGGTGCCGTAATCGACGCCGCGCATCGGGTCGTCCATCAGCACGAGGCGCGCGTCGGAGGCGAGCGCGCGCGCGAACAGCGCCTTCTGCTGATTTCCACCCGAGAGCGACAGGATGTTGTGGCCGACGTCCGGGGTGCGGATCTCGGATCCGCTCGGCGCCAGTCGTCGGCGAGCTCCGTCTCCAGGCGCGGCGAGACGAGCGGTCCGACGCGCAGCCGGTTCAGCGAGCGAACGCCGACGTTCTGCGCGATCGACCATTGCGGAAAGACGCCATCCGAGACCCGGTCGCCGGCGACGAGGGCGACCGGCCCCTCGACCGTCTCGCCCGGCCGCGGGCGCGAGGCGGCGTCGAACGCCGCCAGCAGCAGCTCGGTCTGGCCCTGGCCGGCGAGCCCTGCAAGGCCGACAATCTCACCTTCGCGCGCCAGAAGCTCGCGGCCGTCCGCCTGCCGTCGCGGCGCAATGCGCACCCGGATCGGGCTCGCCGCGCCCGAGGCGGCGCGTTGCGCGGCCGAAAGCGGGCGCCTCGCTCTCGACACCGCCCATTGCGGCGACCAGCTTCGCGCGGCTGAGATTGCGGGACTGATCCTCCGCCACGACCTTCCCGTCCCGCATCACGAGAATGCGGTCGCAGGTCTCGAGCACCTCGCCGAGAATGTGCGAGATGAGCACGCAGCTCAGACCCTCGGCGACCGAACGCCGGACATAGGCGAGCAGTTGCCCCGCGGTGTGCGCGTCGAGCGAGGAGGTCGGCTCGTCGAGGATGACCAGGCGCGCCGGCCGGCCGTCCGACACGGTGAAGGCGCGCGAGATTTCGACCATCTGACGCCGCCCGATCGACAGATCCTGCACGAGGTCGTCTGGCGAGACGCCATGGCCGGGAAAGATCTCGTCGAGCTTGTCGCGGATGAGCCGCCCCGCCCGCCCGCGCCAGCCGAACCCGCGGATCGACGGATGGACGATCCGCGCGTTCTCGGCGACCGTCAGATTCGGGCAAAGCGATAGCTCCTGGTAGACCGGGCGAAGCCCGAACGCCTTCGCCTGCGCGGCGGAATAAGCTGCGCAGCTCTTCGCCGCAGACAACGAGGCGGCCATGGTCGGGCGCGATGGAGCCGTTGAGGATATACATGAGCGTCGACTTGCCGGCGCCGTTATGGCCCACAATCCCGACGCATTCGCCCTGAACAACCGAAAAATCGACGCCGTCCAGTGCCCGGACGGCGCCGTAGGATTTTCCGACGCCTCTGAAGTCAACGAGAAGAGCGTCGGCGCCCGGCATAGTTCATCGGTCCTCGAGCGCGCGACGCGTCTGTCCCGCCGGACGATCCTACTTCATGTTCGCCTTGATGGCGGCGATCGCGTCGGCCTGGGTGTATTCGTGGCTCGCGACGCCCCCTTTCGGGATCTTCGGCAGTTCGGCCTCGAAGTCGTTCTGGTCGAAGGCGAGATAGGGCACGAGCAGGTCGTGCGGGATCTTGGTGTTGCCGTCGAGCACCTGCTGCGCCACCCAGAAGGCTAGGGTCGAGACGCCCGGCGCGATCGAGGCCGACCACGTCACGTAGCCGTCCTTCTCCTTCTGCTCTTTCCACCACTGCAGTTCGTCCTGGCGGTTGCCCTCGATAATGGTCGGGCGCGGCTTGCCGGCGGCGGCGAAGGCCTGCGCCGCCCCGTAGCCGTCGCCGCCCTGATCGACGACGCCGACGATCAGCGGAAGGGAGGGCAGCACGGTCGCGACCGCCTTCTGCGCGGTCGTCTGGTCCCAGTCGCCGGTGACCGACGAGACGATCTTGAACTCGGGATGCGCCTTGACGCCCTCGAGGATGCCGGCGTGAATGGCGTCGTCGATCGAGGTGCCGGCGAGGCCGCGGATCTCGAGCAGGTTGCCGCCCTTCGGCTGGAACTTGGCCATGTGCTCGACTTCCTGCTTGCCCATGTCCTTGAAGTCGACGACGACCCGGTAGGCGCAGGGCTCGGTGACGATGCCGTCGAACGAGACGACGACGATGCCGGCGTCGCAGGCCTGCTTGATCGCGCCGTTCAGCGCGTCGGGCGAGGCGGCGTTGATGACGATGGCGTTGTAGCCCTGCAGGATCAGGTTCTGGATCTGCGCGGCCTGGGTCGGCACTTCCTTATCGGCGGTGGTGAACACGTCCGCCGCGGCGACGACGCCATCCTTCACCGCCTTCTGGGTGACGATGTCGTAGCTCTTCAGCATCGCCTGGCGCCAGGAATTGCCGGCGTAATTGTTGGAGAAGGCGATCTTCATCTTGCTCGTGTCGGCGAGAGCGGGTGCGGCGAGTAGCCGCGCCGGCGGCGCAAAGGGCGAGCACGGAGACAGTGCGGGTCATCGATTTCCTCCCGATTCTCTCGCGCAACGGCGTTCCCGGGGGCGGGCGCCGCTTTTGGTGGTTGGCGTTCGGCCGCAGGGCGAGGGTTCCACGGCGCTGACTTGCCAGAGCTAACATGTCAGAAAAATTCGAGTCAAATGGCTGTCTGCTGTGGGGACGCAAATCGGCGATCGCGGTTGCGGTCGTTTTTCGAACCTGAGAGCGAAGCTCTCCTTACCGAGCAACAGCGCGCGCCAGAGCAGCAGCGACCCATTTATCGAGACTGGCGCCCGCCCGCAGTTCCTGCGCCATCTCCATGACCTGCCCATCGCGGATCGTCACGCGCCGGTCCATCCGGGCGGCGAGGTCCATGTTGTGGGTGGCGATGAGCGCCGCGAGGCCGGTCGCCGTCACGAGCGCCGCCAGAGTCCCGAACACATGGTCGGCGGTCCGCGGGTCGAGGTTGCCGGTCGGCTCGTCGGCGAGCAGCACCCGCGGGCCGTTGGCGACTGCGCCGGCGATGGCGACGCGCTGCTGCTCGCCGCAGGAATGCCCCGCGGAATGGCCGTTTTTGATCGCTGATCCTGTCGCAAATGTCCAAACTGCCCCCCGACTCACCTCGGCTGGTTTTAGCTCCGCTGGCGAGCGATTGGCGAACCGAGCCCTGGACTTTTGTTGTCGCGCCCCTACGGAGTGTAGACTGTGATCCGCTTCATCATGCCTTTGTCCTCGTGTTCGAGGATATGGCAATGGAACACGAAGTCGCCGACCTGTTCCGGCCGATCGAAGGTCATGGTGATCTCCGGAATTGGCGGCGTAGGGTCGTCCCACACGGAGGGGACCGGGACGCTGTCAACGACCAAGGCAACTTGGTCTGGGCCCGATTGAGCCAGACTTGCTCTCTGCATCTGACTGCCGATTACCGCAGCGACGGAGGGTGAAAAGCGCCGGTGTGACTGATTCGGCTCGGGGCGAGGGGGAAACTCCGGCGCCACCGCGAACTTCTGCTGGTGAATATGGAAATTGTGCGTTTCGGTCGTTAGGTTATACAGGCGGAACGTGACTTTCGATCCGTGCCTCAGGCACAAATTCCGTTTGTCCATCTGAAACGCGCCGCCCTTGAACAACTGGCAGTCGTAGGAGCCGTGGTCGCTGCCCTGGAGGCAGGCGCGGATGTGGTTGCGGATCACAGGATCCGGGGATTCTTCCGGGTTTCCGCGCATCATGCCCAGCGTCAAAATCTCCGGGTTCGACGACTGGCGGCCGAAGAAGATCGACACGATCTCATTCTTGGTGGGCAGCGACAGCCAGTCGGCGTCTGTCAGACCCTCAGGCTTGTGTCTGCAGTCGGAGGGTTCCGGGAAACGAACGGACCTCGCCGATTGGGTTGCGGCGGAGCGCGCGGATAGCGGCAAAGACGTGGGGTTCGGGCCGCCCGCCGTGGCCGTGACATTCGCCAGCACCACCGCCGGATAGAGATCCGGATGGTCGAAGCCCTTCTGAACGAGTTGGAGAGGGACGGAGGGGTCCGGCAGGAGGATGATTTCGGCGCGGGCGCCCGGCGGCAACAAGACTTCGGTTCCGTCGAGGGGGCCCTCCTTCGGACTTCTGACCGCCGTCGAGGCTGATGATCTGAAAATTCTGCTTGTTCTCGCAATCGCCGACTTTAAGGTCGCTCTGATCGGGGTTGACCTGGTCCTTACAGAGCGAAAGGCGATAGGTCGCGTTGGAGCTCGTGTTGGCGATACGCCAGAGTTCCGGCACACCCTGCTTCATGGTGATCGTCGGCTGGATCTGCCCGTTGATCGTGAACAGCCAGTTTCCGGGGAGGTCGACGTCCTGGGATTCGAACTGGCAAAACCCGCGGTCGAGAATCTGGTAACGGTTCTTCTTGATGTCGTCCGGTTTGTCGCTTTCCGAGGGAGGCGCCTTGCCCGGGTCGGGATTGCACGTAGGAATGACGCGGTAGCCTTCCGCGCTCTTCGGCGAGTCAGCTGGCCCATCGCCCTGCCTGTGATCAAAGACCTGAACGTCCTTGAGCATGAGGACCCGCTCCCGGAGGTGATCCGGTCTTAAGGTCGGCTCCCCGTTCGACGGTTTTGAGCAGTAATCGTCCGGGAGCGTGTAATCCGAGCACAGCGTTCCAATGGTCAGCACACCGGCGAGGCCCGCCGCTACTTGCGGCGACGAGATCTCGTGGGCATGCGGGTGGAACCAGTTGAGGCTCGCCGGATGCGACGCCGGCACCTCGATGTCGTAGGGGATGGGCTCGAGCCACACCTCGTGACCATGGATGGCGTAGGCTTTTCCTTCGGGATGGACGTGACCCGCGCCGGAGCAGTGTTTGCCGGCAGCGACCGCTTTGGCCAGACCGCAGATCTCGGTCGCATGCAAGTGCTCCATGTCGGCCGGGCAGATGGCCTGAGCTTCCGCGCCACAGCCGAGAACGCCGACGAAATCGCCGTATGGACCGGCCCCTTGGGAATCCGCCGGGCGGACGAGCAGTCCGTGAGTGTGGATGTTGAGCGGCTGGTCGCCAGCCGGCACCGCAGCGTTGACCATGAACGTGTTGTTGTCGACGTGCGGAAGCTCGTTGAACAGGTGGAAGCGGATGTGACTCGAGACGCCCGCCGCAGGCTTGGCGACATGAAAGACGGGCGGCGCAAGAGAGCCGGAATCAGCCGATGCGTTGAAGTCAAAGACGTAGGCGTCGAACGATTGCGGAAGTCCGAGGGCGGGGTCGGCGTCGATCGGGATGCTCCGCTTCTTGGCATGCAGTTCGAAGAACGAGTTTGCATCATTGGAAGCGACGTTGGCGGAACCGGGGTCGCACAGCTCCTGTCCGACCGTGATGGCGCCATCAGCGCGACAGGTCCTGCCATCGATGTCGAGGGCGCCGGCACTGCCCCCGACAGCAAACCCAAGCGAGACGCCAATAAGCAAAGCCCTCATGCGCATGGTCCCCTCGTCGCCGCGTCAAATGGACGGGTATTCGCACGGCTTATTACGAATCTCTGGAAACAAGATGCCTCGTCCAACGACGAAGCGGACCGTGGTCGTAGCGATGACGCAACGAAATGATGCTGGAACTCGCTTCGTCGACCGCAATATCGTCAGCGAATGCTCGCAACCCGGGAAGTCCCTAACAAAGCAAAAATCAGGACATTCACTGTTAAAGGTACATAAGCGCACGCTCGAGTCAAGGCGAGCTGCAGCGCGCTCCGCTATGCCGCCATTGTGAAAATCAATATTACAAAATTATTAATTTCTTAAAATCAGAATCAATGAAGTGGCGGAGGTTGCACGTTTCGGCGCCTATCCCTTTGAAAAGTCAGAATTGCGTGACAGATTCGCAAAACGACCGCGCAGGGGGCGCGCGAGGCCGACTTGACGAGGGCAGGACCAAGCCGGACCGACTCCCTACGCCATTTCCATGACCTGCCCGTCGCGGATCGTGACGCGGCGGTCCATCCGCGCGGCGAGGTCCATGTTGTGGGTGGCGATGAGCGCCGCGAGGCCGGTCGCCGTCACGAGCGCCGCCAGAGTCCCGAACACATGGTCGGCGGTCCGCGGGTCGAGGTTGCCGGTCGGCTCGTCGGCGAGCAGCACCCGCGGGCCGTTGGCGACGGCGCGGGCGATGGCGACGCGCTGCTGCTCACCGCCGGAGAGCTCTGCGGGGCGATGGCTCTCGCGCGCGGCAAGGCCGAGATAGCCGAGGAGTTCCCGGGCCCGGCTCGCCGCCTCCGCTGCGCGACAGACCCGCGATCATCTGCGGCAGGACGAGGTTCTCGAGCGCCGAGAATTCCGGCAGCAGATGATGGAACTGGTAGACGAAGCCGATCTGACTGCGCCTGAGAGCCGTGCGCGCGTCGTCGGTCAGGGTCGAAGCTGCGACGCCGCCGACCGTCACCTCGCCGGCGTTCGGCTGCTCGAGCAGGCCCGCCACATGCAGAAGCGTCGACTTGCCCGCGCCCGAGGGGGCGACCAGCGCCACCGACTGGCCGGGATAGAGCGCGAGCGAGGCGCCGTTCAGAACCTCGACCGTCGTGTCGGCCCGGCCGTAGCGGCGCTCGACGCCATCCAGCGCCAGCGCGGGAAAGCGCCCTGCGTCATTCATAGCGCAGCGCCTCCACCGGATCGAGCCTCGCCGCCCGCCACGACGGATAGATGGTCGCGGCGATCGAGAGAAAGAGCGCCAGCGCCACGATCGCGGCGACGTCGGTCGCCTCCACCCGCGAGGGGAGTTGGGACAGGAAGTAGAATTCCGCCGGGAAGAGATTGGCGCCGGTCATCCAAGAGAGGAAGCGGCGGATCGGCTCGACATTGTAGGCAACGAGAAGGCCGAGCACGAGACCGACCCCGGTTCCGACGACGCCGATGGTCGCGCCGGTAATGAGGAAGATCCGCATGACCGCCCCGCGCGTCGCCCCCATCGTGCGCAGGACCGCGATGGCGCGCGCCTTGTCCTGCACCAGCATGATCAGGCCCGAGATGATGTTGAGCGCGGCGACCAGCATGATGAGGGTCAGAATGGCGAACATTACGTTGCTCTCGACCGCGAGCACGTCGAAGAAGCTGCGGTTCAGCTGGCGCCAGTCGGTGTCGATCATCGGGCGCTGCTGGGCCGGTTCGATCGCCCGGCGCATGGCGTCCATGTTGTCCGGATCGGCGACATAGACCTCGATCACGTTCGCCTGGCCCTCCTCATTGAAGAAGGTCTGGGCCTCGGCGAGCGGCATGAAGATGAAGGTGTTGTCGAAGGTCGCCATGCCGATCTGGAAGATGGCCGCGACCGGATAGGCCTTCATTCGCGGGGTGACGCCAAACGGCGTCTCGGCCCCGTGCGGCGCGATGATCGTGACCTTGTCGCCGACCCTGAGGCTCAGATGGTCGGCGAGCTTCGCGCCGATCGCCACCCCCTGCCCCGGCGTCGAAGCCCTCGAGCGAGCCCTGGGTCAGATGGCCGGCGACGCCCGGCAGGCGCTCGAGATCCTGCTGGCGGATGCCGCGCACGAGCGCGCCCGACGAACCATACGGGGAGGTGGCGAAGGCCTGGCCCTCGACCAGCGGCAGCGCCAGAGTCACGCCCGGAACCTTGCTGACCCGCTCGGTCGACCGCCTCGTAGTCGGTCAGCGGCTTCTCGACGCCCTGCAGGAACATGTGGCCGTTGAGGCCGATCATCTTCTCGAGGAGATCGTGGCGGAAGCCGTTCATCACCGACATGACGACGATCAGCGCCGCCACCCCGAGCACGATGCCGAGAAAGGAGAAGCCGGCGATGACCGAGATCGACTTCTGCGCGTTGCGCGCCCGCAGGTACCGGAACGCCACCATCCACTCGAAGGGCGAGAACGGGCGCGTCGCCCGCAGCGGCGCGGCGGCGGCCTCGACGGTTGCGGTCATGTGGTTCCTTGCTTGCGCGTCATGGCCGGGCTTGTCCCGGCCACCCTCGGCTTTGCGGGAAAACCGCCCCTCACGCCGTCCCGCCAAGCTTGGCGATCGCCGCCTCGACGCTGACGAGCTCGCGCTCGCCGCCGCGTCGGGTCTTCAGCTCGACCTTGCCGTCGGCGAGGCTTTTCGGCCCGACGATCACCTGATGCGGCGCGCCGACAAGGTCCATGGTGGCGAATTTCGCGCCCGGCCGGTCGTCGCGGTCGTCGTAGAGGACGTCGACGCCCGCCTTCCCGAGCGCGTCGTAGACGCGCCCGCAGGCGCCGTCGCAGGCTGCGTCGCCGACCTTGAGGTTGATCAGGCCGACGCGGAACGGCGCGACCGCTTCCGGCCAGATGGCGCCCGCCTCGTCGTGGTTCGCCTCGATCAACGCCGCGGCGAGCCGGCTCGGGCCGATGCCGTAGGAACCCATATGCACAGGCTGCTCCCTGCCGTCCGGCCCGTTGACCACGGCTTTCATCGGCAGGGAGTATTTGGTTCCGAAGTAGAAAATATGGCCGACCTCGATGCCGCGCGCCGAAATGCGCGCCTCCTCGGGCAGTGTGTCGAAGGCGGCGGCGTCGTGCTTCTCCGAAGTCGCGGCGTAGAGCGACGTCCATCTGTCGAACACCGCCTGCATGGTCGCCGCGTCGTCGAAGTCGACGTCTTCGCGGCGGCGTCTCGAAGGTCGAGGAAATCGCGATGGCAGAACACCTCGCTCTCGCCGGTCGACGCCAGGATGATGAATTCGTGGCTCAGGTCGCCGCCGATCGGGCCGGTGTCGGCCATCATCGGAATGGCGGTCAGCCCCATCCGCTTGAACGTGCGCAGATAGGCGGTGAACATCCGGTTGTAGGAATGGCGCGCCCCGGCCTGGTCGAGGTCGAACGAATAGGCGTCCTTCATCAGGAACTCGCGCGACCGCATGACGCCGAAGCGCGGCCGGACCTCGTCGCGGAACTTCCACTGGATATGGTAGAGGTTCAGCGGCAAATCCTTGTAGGAGCGCACCGAGGCGCGGAAGATTTCCGTGATCATCTCCTCGTTGGTCGGCCCGTACAGCATGTCGCGGTCGTGCCGGTCGCGGATGCGCAGCATCTCCTTGCCGTAATCGTCGTAGCGCCCGGACTCGCGCCACAGGTCGGCCGACTGCAGCGTCGGCATCAGAACCTCGATCGCGCCGGCGCGGTCCTGCTCCTCGCGCACGATGGCGCAGATCTTTTGCAGGACCCTCAGGCCCAAGCGGCAGCCAGGCGTAGATGCCGGCCGCCTCCTGACGGATCATCCCGGCGCGCAGCATCAGACGGTGGGAGACGATCTCCGCCTCTTTCGGCGTTTCCTTGAGGATCGGCAGGAAATAGCGGGAAAGGCGCATGAGGCTTGCAAGGCTTTCGATTCGGACGGCAGGGCCGCAAACGCTCCTATTGGCCTCTGCGGAGCGGCTTGACAAGGCGCCGGGCCGGAGCCAGCAGGACAGCCCCCGCTTCCGGAACCGCCTCCGGGGTCGGGCGTTCAGGCTCCGTATGGAACCGGAAGATGGACGACATCAGCGACCTGCAGCTTGCTCTTGAACACCGTATGGCGGCGATCGTCGTTGCCGTCATCGCCTGGGCCTTCTGGACGAGATGATGGAACGCCTGCGGGTCGAAACCACGACTGCGGACCGGGCGAAAACGAGCGGCCGTCCCGGGGTCGTGATCGTGGGCGGCGGCTTCGGCGGGCTCGCGGCGGCTCGCGCCCTGGACGGCGCCGAGGTCGACGTCCTTCTCCTCGACGCCAAGAATCATCACTGCTTCCAGCCCCTGCTCTACCAGGCTGCGACCGCGGCCCTGGATATTGCCGACATCGCCTGGCCGATCCGCCACATTCTCGAGGACCAGGCCAATGCGACGGTCCTCATGGCCACCGTGCTCGAGCGTCGACGCCGACTCGGAAGGTCGTCCTCTCGACCGCCGGCGAATTCGTCTTCGACTGGCTCGTCCTGGCGACAGGGTCGACGACCATTCCTATTTCGGCCGCGACGAGTGGTCCTCCTGCGCCCCCAGCCTGAAGACAGTCGAGGACGCGATTTCGATCCGCAATCGCCTCCTGGGCGCCTTCGAACGCGCCGAAGCGGCGAAGACTGAAGCAGAGCGCGCCCGCCGCCTCGTCTTCGCGATCGTCGGCGGCGGCCCAACCGGCGTCGAGCTCGCCGGCGCGCTCGCCGAGCTCGCCCGCCGCACGCTGCCGCCGGAGTTTCGCCGCTCCAACCCGCAGCCGGGCGCGCATTCTGCTGCTCGAGGCGGGGCCGGGCCTGCTCCCCTCATTCCCGAAGCCGCTCGCGGATTATGCGCAGCGGCAACTCGTCCGCATGGGCGTCGAGGTCCGGACCGGGGCAATGGTGGAGGACGTCGGCGAGGATAGCCTCATCGTCGGCGGCGAGCGGATCGACGTCGGCGGGGCGATCCTATGGGCCGCCGGCGTTCGCGCCTCCCCGGCCGCCGCCTGGGTCGGCGCGCCGTCGGACCGCAGCGGCCGCGCCCGCGTCGAAGCCGACCTCTACCGTCCCCGGGCCGACCCGACATTTTCATCGTCGGGGACTCGGCGCTCGTGGTCGAGCCGGGCGGCCGCATAGCGCCGGGCCTTGCCGCCGCCGCCAAGCAGATGGGCCGTCATGCCGGCGAAACCATCCGCGCCCGCCTCTCGGGGAACGCGCCACTCCCGGCCCTTCCGCTATCGCGACTACGGAAGTCTCGCGACGATCGGCCGCAACGCTGCCGTCGCTGATGTCGGCAGGCTCAGGCTTACCGGCTTTCCCGGCTGGCTCTTCTGGAGCGCCGTCCACATCTACTTCCTGATCGGACTGCGCAGCCGCTTCTTCGTCGCGTTGAGCTGGGCCTGGAGCTACCTCACGTTCCATCGCGGCGCGCGGCTGATCCTTAAGCGATAGGCCTAATCGCCGCAGCCAGTTCCGACCTGCGCGCTTGCCAAGTGGCCACTCGTCGGCCACTTTAAACGCGGGAGGTTTCGCTATGCGCACGCAGGTCGCGATCATCGGTTCCGGCCCGTCGGGGCTGTTGCTCGGGCAGTTGCTGGCCAGGGCGGGCGTCGACACGGTGATCCTCGAGCAGAAATCGCAGGATTATGTTCTTGGCAGGATACGCGCCGGCGTCCTCGAACAGGGCGCGGTCACCCTAATCGAGGAGGCGGGCGCCGCCGCGCGCCTTCATCGCGAGGGCCTCGTCCACGACGGGACCGAGATCGCCTTCAACGGATCGCGCCACCGTATCGACTTCAAGGGGCTGACCGGCAAGACAGTGACCGTCTACGGCCAGACCGAGGTCACCCGCGATCTCATGGAGGCGCGCGCCGCGCTCGGCTCTCCCACATTTTACGAGGCGCAGGACGTCAGCCTGCACGACCTCGAGAGCGCCCGGCCCTCGGTGCGCTATCGCATGAACGGCGAGGTCCGGACGAATTCGAATGCGACTTCATTGCCGGCTGCGACGGCTTTCACGGCGTCAGCCGAAGGTCGATCCCGGAGGACAAGCTCAGGACCTACGAGCGCGTCTATCCGTTCGGATGGCTGGGAATTCTCGTCGACCAGCCGCCTGTCTCGCATGAGCTGATCTATGTCAATCACGATCGCGGCTTTGCATTGTGCTCCATGCGCTCGCCGACCCGAAGCCGCTATTACCTGCAGTGCCGCATCGACGAGCACGTCGACGACTGGCCGGACGAGAAGTTCTGGGAAGAGCTCGTCCGCAGGCTCGATCCCGAGGCCGCTCGCAATCTCAGGACGGGCGTCTCGATCGAAAAAAGCGTCGCTCCCCTGCGCAGCTTCGTCGCCGAGCCGATGCGCTTCGGCTCCCTGTTCCTGGCCGGGGACGCCGCCCATATCGTGCCGCCGACCGGCGCGAAAGGCCTGAACCTTGCGGCGAGCGACGTCGCCTATCTGTCGTCAGCGCTGATCGAACGCTACCGCAGCGCCTCCACCGCCGGGCTCGACGCTTACGCCCGGCGGGCGCTGGCGCGGGTCTGGAAGGCGGAGCGGTTCTCATGGTGGATGACACAGGTGCTGCACTGCTTCCCGGAGGCGAGCGGGTTCGACCGGAAGATTCAGGCGGCCGAGCTCGATTACCTGTTCGGCTCGCAAGCCGCACAGACCGCGCTCGCCGAGAATTACGTCGGCCTGCCTTACTAGGGGCCGACCGAACCGTACGAGGGCGCGCCGATTCACGAGTATCGAGTATAGCGCCTAGTGACGCCCGACCAGTCCGGGCCTTTCACCCGGCGATCAGGCGGAAACCAGGCAGGTCGATGCCGTCGCCATCTGCAGCGAACAGAGAAAAATGTTATCTTTCATGGTGTTGGAAGAAGCGTGGCTCCACTCCAGGCAGGGAGCCGGCAGGAGAGTAACAGGCCCTTATCCGCAAAGAACAGGGCCTGTTCCTTGCGGATAAGAGGCCGACAACGCCACCGGCCGCCTGGCGTCAAAGGATGGAAAAACTATCCTATCTTCAGTAGCTCGCGGAATGGTCACCGGGACCCGAGATAGGCCTTCCACCCTCCGAACCTGGAAATATCCTCCGCGCCTTTGACCGCCTCCGCCTCGACCAGAAAACCTTTGACGGCCGATCCGTCGGAGAGCCGGATCGTACCGATGCCGAGCGGAGCGGGAATTTTTGCGACGAAGGCGCCGAAGGCCGCCGGATCGAGGGTCCAGACCTCGAGCGTGATCGGCAAACCTTCACCGTCCGCGACCCGCAGGAGGCCGGGCTTCGGCGGCGCGGCGCCCGGGAGCGCATAAAGGCGATAGTCGTTTGTGGTTTCCGCCTCGCGCAGGAAAGCGCCCCCGAGGTCCACGAGTTCGTGATTGAGCGGCAGTCCAGCGAGATGCGCGCCGACGACAGCGATGGCGATGCCACCGGAAGGCGCGCGCGCCGAAGGGGATGCGACGGGCGGAGCCGCGAGCCCGGTCGCGCCCATGGGGCGCCGGAGCGCGTCTGGATTTCGGCCGCGAGCCCGGCGAGGAGCCCGTCCGAGCTCGAGGGGCCGATCAGCGTCAGGCTGGATGGCAGCCCGTCGCCCCGCATGCCGGACGGCGTCGCGATGGCGGCGAGATCGAGCAGGTTGACGAAATTGGTGTAGGTCCCGAGCCGGGAGTTCAGCCGAACCGGATCGGCCTCGACCTCGGCGACGGTATAAGGGCGTGGGATTGTCGGGACGACCATGACGTCGAACGCGCCCCATGCGCCTTGCGTCCGGCGTTTGAGGTCTGCCAGTCGGTAGAACGCCTCGAAGGCGGCGACCGCATCGAATTTCCGCGCCCCCTCGATGATCGAGCGGGTGACTGATGCAGGGCGCCTGGATCATCCTCGATCAGCGGCCTGGTCGCGGCGAAGCGCTCGGCGACCCACGGGCCTTCGTAGAGCAGGCGCGCGACCGCGGCGAAGGGCTCGAAATCGAACTCGACGACGCGCGCGCCGAGGGCTCGGGCCGCAGCGACATCGTGGGCGAAGGCGGCCTCCGCCTCCCTGTCGCCGAAGAAAGCAAGCTGGTCGCGGCGCGGAACGCCGAGCCTCAACCCCTCGGGCCAACCCGACAGCGCGGGCGGCATAAGTTTCCGCGAAAAAGCATCCCCGGGGTCGTAGATGCAGGCGGCCTCGAAGACGCTGAAGGCGTCGGCCACGTCGAGCGCGAAAATCGAAACTGTATCGAGCGTCTGGCACGCCGGAACGACCCCCGACGTCGAAATGGCGCCGAGCGATGGCTTGAGCCCCACGATCCCGTTCAGCGCCGCGGGCACGCGGCCCGACCCCGCGGTATCGGTGCCGAGCGAAAACGGGACGAGTCCCGCTCCGACCGCAGTCGCCGATCCTGCGCTCGACCCGCCGGGGATGAGCTTCACATCGAGCGCGTTGCGCGGAACGCCATAGGGCGACCGCACACCGACAAGTCCGGTCGCGAACTGGTCGAGGTTGGTCTTGCCGACGACGATCGCCCCTGCTCGCTCGAGCCGCTCGACGACGAACGCCGACTTCTCTGGCTTGTAGACGAACGCCGGACAGGCGGCCGTCGTCGGCAGGCCGGCGACGTCGATATTGTCCTTGACCGCGAAGGGGACACCGAACAGCGCCTTGCCCCCCGAGCCTTCCGCCTGCACCCGCCTGGCCTCAGCCAGCGCCTCCGACTTCGGCCTCAGTGTGATGAACAGCGCGGGATCGCCATGGCGCTCGATGCGCTCGTAGGTTTCCTCGATCGTCGCGCCGAGGGACTTTCCCCGCGCATGAGCGTCGAGGAGCGTCGCGATCGTATCGGTCATCAGGCCAGGCTCCCTTACGGCGGCGAGATCGATTCCACGCTGCCGATTTCCTCCGCCCATGCAAGAGGCGGGCACACGAGCGTCCGCGCTCCGCCTGCGACGATCCCGTCCAAAGAGCTGTGCGTCGGGCGCCCAACAATCGGGCGCCCCGCCGAAAGTTGAGGCGAGGCCCCTTTCAGGCGATGCGTGACGGTCGCGACAATGGGTCGCCACCCGGCGGCACGAACCTTGCGAACGGAGCGCGGGGGGCGGCGGGTTTCCCGCGCCATTGTCAAAGCACGAGGTCGTCAACGATGACAGCAACGGAAATATCGCGCCGCGGGCTCCTGAAGACGGCGGCGTTCGGCGTCGCGGGGGCGACGCTCAGTCTCGGCGCCGCGGGCCGCGCCTTCGCCGCGAAAGATCTGACAGTTGGCGTCGTCTACGTCGGCGCGCGCGACGACTTCGGCTGGAACCAGGCGCACGCCGTCGCCGTCAAAGCGCTGAAGGAGGTGCCCGGGGTCAAGGTCGTCGAGGAAGAGAACGTGCCCGAGACGGACGCCGTCTCGAAATCGATGGAATCGATGATCAACCTCGACGGCGCCGGGCTGATCCTCGCCACCTCGTTTGGCTACTACAAACCTTTCGTCCTCGACGTCTCCAAAAAATATCCGGACGTCGAGTTCCGCCATGCGGCGCCGCTCTGGAACAGGGACACCGACCCGAAGAACGCGGGCTCCTATTTCGGCTACCTCAATCAGGCCCATTACGTCGACGGCGTCGCGGCGGGTCTCTCCACCAAGACCAACAAGCTCGGTTTCGTGGCCGCCAAGCCGATCGCGAGCGTGCTCAGCAACATCAATTCGTTCATGCTGGGCGCGCGGTCAGTCAATCCGCACGCGACCGTCCAGGTGATCTTCACCGGCGACTGGTCTCTCCCCGTGCGCGAGGCCGAATCCGCCAATGCGCTCGTCGACGCCGGCTGCGACGTGATCACCTGCCATGTCGACGGACCGAAGGTGGTGATCGAGACGGCGGAAAAGCGCGGGGTAAAGAGTTGCGGCCACAACGCCAGCCAGGCGCCTCTGGCGCCGAAGGGTTTCATCACCGGCGCCGAGTACAAGTGGATCACGATCTACAAGGGCTACGCCAAGGATCTCGCCGACGGCAAGCCGCTGCCGAACTTCACCGCCGGCGGATATGAAGCCGACTTCGTGCAGAACACGCCGTTCGGCGCAGGCGCCACGCCGGAAGCGCAGAAGGCCGCGCTGGCCGCGATCGAGGGACTGAAGGCGAGGAAGCCGATCTATGTCGGGGCCCTCAAGGACAACAAGACCGGCAAGGTCGTGATCGACAAGACCTACGACAATCTCGATCCCTTCCTCGACAAGATGGATTATCTGCTCGAGGGCGTCGTCGGGTCCACCACATAACCCCAGCACAGGAGCGAGCGCCGTGTCGGACGCGCCCCTGGCGACCGAGGCCCCACGCGACATCGTCGACCCGGCCGCGTCACGCGCGGCCCGGTCCGACATCGTCGCGAGGCTGCGCGCCAACTCGGAATATGTCGCCATTCCGCTGCTGGCGCTCGCCATTGCTGCGGGCCTGTTCGCGCTCTTCCTGATGGCGATCGGCAAGTCACCCGCCGATTTCGTCTCCTATGTCTGGCGCGGCGGCTTCGGCACGTCGTTCTCCATCCAGAACACGCTGCAGCGCTCGGCGCCCCTGATCCTCACCGCGCTCGCGGTGGCGATCCCCGCCCGCATCGGCCTCATCATGATCGGCGGCGAGGGCGCGCTGGTGCTGGGCGGCTTCGCCTCCGCAGCGCTGGCCATTCCGATGATCGACCATGCGCCCGCGATGCCGACGCTCATCCTGATGGCGCTCTGCGCGATGATTGTCGGCGGCTTCTGGGTGGGAATCGCCGGCTATCTGCGCTACGCCCGCGGCGTCAATGAAACAATTTCGTCGCTGCTTCTGACCTATATCGGCATCGCGATCATGAACTTCTTCGTCGAGGGAGCGCTGCGCGACCTGACCGATCCGAACAAGCCTTCGACCAAGCCGCTCGGAAAGGCTTACATGATCGGCGCGATCCCCGGCACCGACGTGCACTGGGGGCTCGTGTTCGGCCTCGCGCTTTGTGTCGCCTTGTACTTCCTGATGGCGCGCACGACCTTCGGTTTTGCGGCCCGGGTGACGGGCGGCAATTTCCGCGCCGCGCTGGCGCAGGGCCTGCCGGTCGGCCGGCTGATCGTGGCGTGCTCGGCGATCGCCGGCGCCTGCGCGGGTCTCGCCGGCTTCTTCGAGGTGGCCGCGATCCAGGGGCGGGCCAACGCCTCGCTCGCCGCCGGCTACGGCTTCACCGGGATTCTCGTGTCGTTCCTCGCGCGGCACAATCCGCTCGTCATTCCGCCGGTGGCGATCCTGTTCGGCGGACTTGTCGCCTCTGGCGGACTGATCCAGCGGCGGATGGGCCTGCCCGACGCGACCGTCCTCGTCCTCCAGGGCTTGATCTTCATCGTGCTCCTGACCTCGGAAACGCTGTACGGGCGCTTTTCCATCTTCAAGCCCCGCGGCGACAAGGACCGCACATGAATGACGCCCTGCTCACCGTTCTCATCGCTATGCTCGGCGGCGCGATCCGGGTGTCCACTCCGTTCATGTTCGTCGCCCTCGGCGAATGTCTCACCGAAAAATCCGGACGCGTGAACCTCGGCCTCGAAGGGACTCTGGTGCTCGGCGCGATGGTCGGCTATGCGGCCTCCTATCATACCGGGTCGCCATGGGCGGGGGTAGTTGCCGCAGGCGTGGCAGGCTCGTTTCTCGGCGCGATGCACGGAACGATCTGCGGCCTGCCGCGAGTAAACGACGTCGCGGTCGGAATCGCCATGATGCTGTTCGGCATCGGCGTCGCCTTCTTTTTCGGCAAGCCCTACATCCAGCCCGAGGCGCCGAGGCTCGCCTCGATCCCGCTCGGGTTCTGGAGCGACAGCCCAAATCTGAAGAGCGCCCTTCAGGTCAATCCGCTGTTCTTCGTCGGCATCGCGATCGCGCTCGCGCTCGCTTGGTCGATGCGAAACACGCGCTGGGGCCTGATCGTGCGCACCGTCGGCGACAGCGCCGCGGCGGCTCGCGCCATGGGCATCTCGGTCAACTGGGTGCGGTTCCTGACGACGACGGTCGGCGGCTTTCTCGCCGGCGTCGGCGGCGCCTTCCTGTCGCTTTCCTATCCGGGCTCGTGGAATCAGGGCCTGTCTTCCGGCCAGGGCCTTATGGCGGTCGCGCTCGTCATCTTCGCCCGCTGGAACCCGCTGCGCTGCGTCGCGGCGGCGCTGCTCTTCGGCGGCGCGGGAGCGATCGGCCCGTCCCTCCAGTCGATCGGCGTCACCCAGGGCTATTACTTCTTCAACGCTGCCCCCTACATCCTGACCCTCGCCATCATGATCGCGACATCGAGCGCGAAGCACTCGGCCCGCGACATGCCGGGCGAGCTGTCGATGGCGAAGTGACCGACGGAGACACTCGATGAGCGGCCTTGGAGGTCTCAACAAATCTCCGAACGGCGTCGTGATCGGCGTCGTCCAGCTGCAGTTGCCGGTCGTGGCGACGCCCCCGGACCTCGAGGCCCAGACGGAGCGAATTGTCGCCATGGTCGCCAAGGCGCGGCGCAACATGGCGATGATGGACCTCGTCGTGTTTCCTGAATATTCGCTGCACGGCCTGTCGATGGACATGAACCCTGCCATCATGTGCTCGCTCGACGGGCCCGAGAACTCGGCTTTCAAGGCGGCCTGCCGCCAAAACCGGATCTGGGGTTGCTTCTCGCTGATGGAGTTGAATCCTCTCGGCAACCCCTACAATTCCGGCGTCATCATCGACGACAAGGGGGACCTGAAGCTTTACTACCGCAAGATGCATCCATGGACGCCAGTCGAACCATGGGAGCCCGGCGACATCGGCGTTCCAGTCTGTGAAGGGCCGAAAGGCTCCAGGATTGCGCTCATCATCTGCCACGACGGCATGTTTCCCGAGGTGGCGCGGGAATGCGCGTACGAGGGCGCCGAGATCATGATCCGCACGGCGGGTTACACCGCGCCGATCCGCGACTCCTGGCGCTTCACCAATCAGGCCAACAAGTTTCCAGAAACTCATGGCGACTGCGAACGTCTGCATGTGCGGCTCCGACGGGACTTTCGATTCCGTGGGCCAGGGCATGATCGTCGATTTCGACGGCGCGATCATCGCGGAAGGCTCGACCGGGCGGCCAGACGAGATCATCACCGCCGAGGTACGGCCGGACCTCATTCGCGAGGCGCGCAAGCACTGGGCGGTCGAGAACAACATCTACCAGCTTGGCCATCGCGGCATGACCGCGGTGGCGGGCGGAGCCGGAGACTGCCCTTACACCTTCATGCAGGACCTGGTGGGGGGCGCTGTCGGCTACCCTGGGAGGAGGAGGTCGTCCACAAGGACGGAACGGCCTACGGCTTTCCGAAGCCCACCCGACGCTATGGCCAGCAACAGCAGAAGGCCGCGGAATAACCCATGCCCACATTCGCCGCCAACCCCTATCCCTGGCCATACAACGGCGACTGGCGTCCGCAGAACACCGCCGTCATCGTCATCGACATGCAGACCGACTTCTGCGGCAAGGGCGGCTATGTCGACAAAATGGGATATGACCTCTCGCTGACGCGCGCGCCGATCGAGCCGATCCGCGCGCTGCTCGCGGTCGCCCGCGCCAAGGGCTATGCCGTCATCCACACCCGCGAGGGCCATCGGCCCGACCTCGCCGACCTGCCGGAGAACAAGCGCTGGCGCTCGCAGCGGATCGGCGCCGGCATCGGAGAGGCAGGCCCGTGCGGGCGCATCCTCGTGCGCGGCGAGCCGGGGTGGGAAATCATCGAGGAACTCGAGCCCCTGCCCGGCGAGCCGATCATCGACAAGCCCGGCAAGGGCTCGTTCTGCGCGACCGATCTCGAGCTCATCCTGCGATCCCGCGACATCGACAATCTCGTTCTCACCGGCATCACGACGGATGTCTGCGTGCACACGACGATGCGCGAAGCCAACGATCGCGGTTTCGAGTGCCTGCTACTCGAGGATTGCTGCGGCGCGACCGACCACGGCAACCATCTGGCCGCCATCAAGATGGTCACGATGCAGGGCGGCGTGTTCGGCGCGGTCGGCTCTTCGAAACCCTTTGTCGAGGCGATGCCATGACCGGACGCCGCGCGCCCTCGCTCACGACGATCGGCATGAGCAAGTCGTTCGGCGCGCTCAAGGCGCTGCAGGCGGTGTCCGTCGAAGTCCCGGCCGGCTCGTTCCACGCCCTGCTCGGCGAGAACGGCGCGGGAAAGTCGACGCTCGTCAAATGCATCATGGGTTTTTACAAGCCGGACCACGGCCAGCTCCTGATCGACGGTGAGGAAGCGATCGTCCGCAACCCGCGCGACGCGCAGGCGCTCGGCGTCGGGATGGTCTATCAGCACTTCACCCTGGTTCCCGCCCTGACCGCGGCGGAAAACCTGGTCGCAAGCCGGGCCGACGCTCCCGGCGTGATCAACTGGCGCAAGGAGAACAGGGCTCTCGAGGCTTTCCTCGACACGATGCCCTTCCGCGTCCCGCTGAAGAAGCCGGTTTCAACAATGGCGGCGGGAGAAAAGCAGAAGCTTGAAATCCTCAAGCTCCTCTATCTCAACCAGCGCTTTCTCATTCTCGACGAGCCGACCTCGGTTCTGACGCCGGGCGAAGCCGACGAGATTCTCGGCCTCCTGCGCGACATGGCCCACCGGGGCGAGATCACGGTTGCGATGATCAGCCACAAGTTTCGCGAGGTCGAGGCGTTCTGCGACGACTTCACCGTCCTCCGCCGCGGGGCCAGGGTCGGCGGCGGCAAGGTCGGCGCGGTCTCGACCCACGAGATGGCGGCGATGATGATCGGCGACGCGGTCGTCCGTCCCTCGGCCGCGCGCGCCGAAGTCCATGGCGACGACGGCGCGACCCTCGAGATCGCGGGACTGTTCGCCGAGAACGACGAGGGGCGCGACGCCGTCGCCGGCTTCGACATAAAAGTCCGGCCCGGCGAGATTGTCGGCGTCGCGGGCGTTTCCGGAAACGGCCAGAGCGAGCTCGTCGAGGCGCTTTCGGGCCAGCGTCCGATCAAGCTCGGGCAGGTGCTGATCCGCGACATGAACTTCGAGCCGACGCGCGACCATTACGACCGCTTCAAGGTGTTCGGCCTGCCCGAGGAGCCGCTGAAGAACGCCTCGGTGCCTACCATGTCGGTCGCCGAGAACATGGCCTTCCGCGTCTTCGACAAGACGCCGATGTCGACCCTGGGCTTCTGGCTGTCGCGCGAGCCGATGCGGGCAGCGGCCCGCGACCTGATTGTGCGCTACAACGTCAAGACGCCCTCGACCGAAACGCAGATTCGCGACCTGTCCGGCGGCAACGTGCAGCGCGCGATTCTGGCGCGCGAGCTCTCGAGCGACGTCGACGTGCTGATCGTCGCCAATCCCTGCTTCGGGCTCGACTTCGCCTCGGTCGCCGACATCCGGGCGCAGATCATGGAGCAGCGCAATCGCGGGGCGGCCGTGCTCCTGGTTTCGGAGGACCTGGACGAGATCCTCGAGCTGTCCGACCGGATCGCCGTCATGTCGGGCGGAAAGGTGGCCTATCTGACGAACGCAGCCGACGCCGACCGCACCACCATCGGCCGACACATGGCGGGCCATTGATAGGCGCGGCCGCCTCCCCGGACCTCGTCCTGGGCTTGTCGAAGGAGAGCCCGTCGAAGGACGCTCCAGCGGTCGCGACCGGTCGAGCGGGATGGAGTATCCTCCAAGGACCCGGCCTTGCGGGGCTGCTTCAGGATCAGAGGAGCGGGCATTGTCTCCACAGTCCGGCATCGCGAGGGAAGCGAAGCGATCCAATGGATCGGCCCCGATGATCGAAGTCTCCGCCAATCCCTTCGCCTTCCGCTTCGATCCGGCGAACTCGGCGCTCGTCGTCATCGACATGCAGCGGGACTTCCTCGAGCCCGGCGGGTTCGGGGAGACCCTCGGTAACGACCTTGCGCCGGTCATCGAGATCATCCCGACCGTCGCCGAGCTGATCGGACTGTTCCGCTCCCGCGGCTGGACGATCCTGCATACGCGGGAAAGCCACGCTCCGGACCTCTCCGACTGCCCCCCGGCGAAGCGGGCGCGCGGGAAGCCGGCGCTACGCATCGGCGACGACGGGCCGATGGGCAGGATTCTCGTGCGCGGCGAGCCCGGCAACGACATCGTCGGGCTTTGCGCGCCAGCGCGCGGAGAGATCGTGATCGACAAGCCGGGCAAGGGCATGTTCTACGCGACCGACGTCGCCTCGATCCTTAAAGAGCGCGGGATAACGCATCTGGTGTTTGCCGGCGTGACGACCGAGGTCTGCGTCCAGACCTCGATGCGCGAAGCCAACGACCGTGGCTACGACTGCCTCTTGATCGAGGACGCCACGGCGAGCTATTTCTCGGCCTTCAAGGCGGCGGCGCTGGAGATGATCCGCGCCCAGGGCGCAATCGTCGGCTGGACGGCGCCGCTTTCGGCGTTGAAGAAGGCGCTTGCATGACGGACGCAATGGCTTTTGATCCCGACGCGCTCATCGAAGCGATGGCTCCTCTGCTGGGCCTGACGCTCACGCCGCAATCCCACGCGCAGACGGTCGTCCATCTCCGGATCGCGGCCGAGCACGCGGCGCTTCTGCTCTCGGCGACGATCGGCGACGAGGACGAGCCCGCTCCGGTGTTCGTGCCGTGAGCGGCGACCTCCTCAACAGAACAGCGCATGCGGTCGCCGCGGCGGTCAGAAGCGGCAAGGCGAGCGCCCTCGAAGTGACGCAGCACGCGCTCGCCCGCATCGAGGCGAGGAACACAAAGCTCGGCGCCTTCACCGACGTGACGCGCGCACGAGCGCTTGCGAAAGCCGCCGCGGTCGACGCGGCGCGGGCGCGCCGCGAGACGCTCGGGCCGCTCGCCGGCGCGCCTTTCGCGGTCAAGAATCTGTTCGACGTCGAGGGCCTTCCGACCCGCGCGGGCTCGAAGATCAATCGCGAGCGGCCGCCGGCGGAGAAGGATGCGACGCTGATCAAGCGGCTCGAGCGGGTCGGCGCGATCCTCATCGGCGCGCTCAACATGGGCGAGTACGCCTATGACTTCACCGGCGAGAACACGCACGACGGTCCCTCCCGCAATCCGCATGCCATGGCGCATATGAGCGGCGGATCGTCGGGCGGATCGGGCGCGGCCGTCGCGGGCGGACTCGTTCCGCTCGCGCTCGGCTCCGACACCAACGGCTCGATCCGCGTGCCGAGCTCGTTCTGCGGTCTCTTCGGCCTGAAGCCGACCTACGGGCGCCTTTCGCGCGCAGGTACGTTTCCCTTCGTGACCAGTCTCGACCATCTGGGCCCGCTCGCCCGTTCGGTCGGCGATCTCGCGCTCGCCTATGACGCGATGCTCGGCCCCGACCCCGCCGATCCGGCGCAGGCGAAAGTCGCCGGGGCGCCTGTGGCGCCGGACCTCGACCAGAGCCTCGCGGGGCTGCGGATCGCAAGACTTGGCGGGTATTTCGCGCGCTTCGCCGAGGCGAGCGCTTTCGCCGCGGTCGATACGGTCGCGCGGGCTCTAAAGGCTGAGCGCGTGGTCGAGTTCATCGACGCGGACAAGGCGCGCGCAGCCGCTTATCTCATCACCATGGTCGAAGGCGCGGCGCTGCACCTCGGCCGACTGCGCGCGCGGGCGAGCGACTTCGACCCGGACGTGCGCGACCGGCTGACCGCCGGCGCGATGCTGCCGGGGGCTTGGGTCCAGCAGGCCCAGAAGTTCAGGCGGCGCTTCCGGGACTCAGCGCTCGCGCTCTTTCGCGACGTCGATATCCTGCTTGCGCCCGCCACCCCGTGCCGCGCCCCGAAAATCGGCCTGAAAACCTTTGTCCTCGACGGCCGGGAATTGCTGGTCAGGCCGAACATCGGGCTCTTTACCCAGCCGATTTCCTTCATCGGCCTGCCCGTGGTCGCGGTCCCCGTCTGGACGTCCGGCGAAACGCTGCCGATCGGGGTGCAGGTCATTGCGCCGCCCTGGCGCGAGGATCTCGCGCTGCGCGTCGCGCGCGTGCTCGAGCGCGAAGGCGCATGCAGCGCCCCAGTCGCGACTTTCGCGTAAGAGGAAACCATGCCGGACTCGAGCGCCTCCCGATGGGCCGGACGGAACGCCGCCAAGACCTCGGTCCGCAACCGGGTCTGGGAACAGCTCGTCGCGACCGGAGCCAATGTCGGGCCCGCCTTCGACCGCATTCCGAATTTCGTCGGCGCCGATGTCGCCGCCAAAACGCTCAGCGACCTCGAGCCGTGGAAGCGGGCGCGCGTCGTCAAGTGCAATCCCGATCCGCCGCAAATCCCGGTGCGCCTGAGGGCGCTCTACGACGGCAAGCTCCTGTTCTCACCCGTCCCCTACCTGACCAGGGGATTTCCCTATCTGCGCATCGACCCGAACAGGCTTGCGGCAAAGGGCGTCGACTTTGAGATGGCGGCGACCTCGCAGGGTTTCCTCGAGCACGGCGAGCCGATCGGCTTCGAGGAGATGCCGAAGCTCGACTTCTGCGTCGTCGGCTGCGTCGCGGTGACGAGGCGCGGCGGGCGCACTGGAAAGGGCGCCGGCTTCGCCGATCTCGAACAGGGCGTCTTTCGGGAGCTGGGGCTCGTTGACGCCTCGACCCCGATCGCCACGACCGTCCATTCCTCGCAGGTGGTCGAGGATTCGGCAGTAGTGATGGAGGGCCATGATTCGGCGCTCGACTTCATCGCGACCGAGATCGAGCTGATCGAGACCTGCACACCCTATCCGCAGCCGGACGGGGTCGCCTGGGACAAGGTCCGCCCCGATCAGTTCGCCGACATCCCCTTCCTGAGCGCGCTTCGTCGCTCGATCGAAAGCCGGAAGCACGCGCCGTGACCATCGACGATCCCGAAACCAAAGCAGAGCTCGAGGCCCAATTCGCCGAATACGAGCGCGCCCTGGTGTCGAACGACGTCGGGGCGCTGGACCGCTTCTTTTTCGACAGCGAAGCCGCAATTCGCTACGGCGCGGGAGAGAATCTCTACGGCTATGCGGCGATCAAGGCCTTCCGCGCGGCGCGACCCGCCGCAGGGCTCGCGCGGAGGCTCGAGAAGACCCGGATCGTGACCTACGGCCGCAACTGCGCGATCGCCGCCACTCTGTTCCGCCGCGAGGGCGCGCCGGGAAAGGTCGGGCGGCAGATGCAAACCTGGATCCGCTTTCCCGCGGGCTGGCGGATCGTCGCCGCCCATATCAGCGTCATCGACGAGAACTGAAGCCATGAGCGCGGTCCTTCAGGGCGTCGTCCTTCTCCCGACCGACGGCGGCCCGGCTGACGCGCCAGTCGACATCGCGATCGAAAGCGGCCGCATCGCCTCGATCACGCCCGCGGCCGAGCCGCCGAAGCGGCGGCTCCTCGCCATGCCGGGTCCCGTCAACGCGCACGACCATGCTCGCCCGCTGTCGCCGACCTCGTTCGGCGCCGCGGGAAAGCCACTCGAAACCTGGCTCCTGCGTCTCGCCGCGATGCCGCCGATCGATCCTTATCTCGGCGCCCTCGCCGCCTTCGGGCGCGCCGCGCGCGGCGGCGCCGCTTCCGTGATGGCGCACTACACCCGCTTTCACGGACCGATGCCGCCGGTCGAGGAAGCGCGCGCCATCGCCCGCGCCGCTGCGGACGTTGGCCTGCGCGTCACGTTCGCCGTTTTCATGCGCGACCGCAATCCGCTGGTCTACGGAGACGAGGGAGGCGTTGCGGCGCAAATGTCCGCGTCCGTCGCGCGCCACCGTCGCGGCGCAGTTCCTTTCGCCTATGCCAGGCGTCGAAGACCAGATTGCGCGGGTCGAGGCGATCGCCGAAGCCGTCGAGACCGACAGCTTCAGGGTGCAGTTCGGGCCGAACGGTCCGCAATGGTGCTCGGACGAGCTGCTCGCGCGCATCGCGGAGCGGTCGCGCGAGTCGGGCCGGCGCGTCCACATGCATCTCCTCGAGACGCGCTACCAGCGCGCATTTGCGGACCGCGCCTATCCCGAGGGCGTCGCCCGGCGCCTGAAGGCGCTCGGACTTCTGTCGCCGCGCCTCGCGCTCGCCCATTGCGTCTACGCCCGCGCCGAGGACCTCGACCTGATCGCGGAATCGGGCGCCGTCATCGCCACGAACCCGAGTTCGAACCTGCACCTTGCGAGCGGCGTCGCGCCGATCGGCGAGGCGATCCGGCGCGGCTGCCGCGTCGCGATCGGGGTCGACGCCTCCGCCCTCGACGAGGACGACGATATCCTGAGGGAGTTGCGGCTCGGCCATTTCCTGCACGGCGGCTGGGGTTTCGAAAATGTCGTGGAACGCGTCGACTGGCTCGTGCGCACGGTGGCGAACGGTCGGTTCGCCAACGGCGCGCCGGGCGACGGGCTGATCGGCGTCGGCGCGCCGGCCGACATTCTGGTGCTCGACCTCGACGCCCTCGATCGGGACCAGGTGATGCCCGTCGAGCCGGTCGATCTCGTCTTCGGGCGCGCAACGGCTGCGCATGGCGCGCGGCTTTATGTCGCGGGACAGGAGGTCGTCCGGGATGGAAAGCTTACCCGGGTCGATCTCGAGGCGGCCGAAGCGGAGCTCCGGTGCGACTATCGGGCGAAAATGCCCTCGCGGGCGGCGTTCCTCGACGCCTGGGGCGATCTCGAGCCGGCGGTGGTCGCGCATTACCGACAGGGCTTCGGCTGTTGCTGAACGCGGGGAAAAGAACGTGAAACGCGCCTTTCCGATCATCGACCTTGGGGAGGGAAGCGAGGAGGGCGGCGCTTCTGCGCTTCTCGCGGAAGAAATCGGCGTCGCCTGCCGCGACATCGGCTTTTTCTACGTCGTCAACCACGGCCTCGACCGCGACCTTATGACCGGCGCCTTCACTCAGGCGAGACGCTTCTTCGCCCTGCCGCTCGCGGAGAAGGAGGCGATCGCCATCGAGAAGATCGGCGGCAATCGTGGTTATTCCGGCCTCCTTCACGAGGCGCTCGATCCGTCCCTCGGGCCCGACCGCAAAGAGGCGTTCAACGTCGGTCTCGACCTCGAGCCGGATGATCCGGAACTTCTCGCCGGCAAGCCGTTCCGTTCGCTGAACGCCTGGCCGAAGCTCGAAGGATTCCGCGAGACGCTACTGGCCTATTACGACGCCTGCGCGACGCTCGGGGCGCGCATCCATCGCGCCTTCGCTCGCGACCTCGGCCTGAGAACCGACCATTTCGCCGACAAGTTCAACCGCCCGATGGCGACGCTCCGTCTCCTTCGCTATCCGGCGACCGAGCCCGGCGTCCGTCAGCCGATCGGCGCGGGGACGCACACCGACTACGGAAACCTGACGCTGCTTGCGACCGACGACGTCGGCGGCCTCGAGGTGCGCACGCGCGACGGAGAATGGATCGAGGCCCCTCCGCTCGCGAACGCCTTCGTCGTCAACATCGGCGACTGCCTGATGCGCTGGACGAACGACGTCTACGTCTCGACGCCCCATCGCGTCGTCAACCGCAGCGGCCGCGAGCGCTATTCGATCGCGTTTTTCTATGACCCCAATCCCGACGCGGAGGTCGCTGTCATCCCCTCCTGCGTCGAGCCTGGCGAACCGATCCGTTACGCCCCTGTGCTGGCGGCCGACTATCTCAAATTCAGGCTCGACGCGAGCAAGCCTGACACAGCCACATCCTGAACCTGTCGAAGGACTGAGCCTGTCGACGACCTGAGCCTGTCGAAGAACCTGAGCCTCTTGAGAGGAGGACGATCCGGCTCGCGCAGCAGCCTGGCCTTTCAGCCCTTCTTGCCCTGTTCCTCGTGGCGGCTTCGGATCCTCTCGGCGTTCGCCTTCTGCTCGGACTCGTCTTTGCCGATCTCGACTGTTTTTTCGGACATGTTGCCGGGGTTGTAATGGAACTTCCCTTGCTCCTTTTCGCCCGGGCGTCTGACCTTCGGATCCTTGTTGTCCGCCATGGAAACCTCCTTGAAGGGACACTAACGACGCCGTACAGGTTTGGTTCCACGCCGGCGGCGCCAGCGATGCGGGCGATCTATAAATTGGACGCGCCGTTCCGGCGCCGCTTCCCGACTTCATCCCCGAAGACCACCATATTCTCTCCGGCGCAAGGAGAAAAACTCCTTGCGATTGCCTTCTGGAGCCGGACTCCCTGTTCGACCATGGAGGCCTGCGTCGTCGTCTGAACCCCCAGCGAATCCAGGGCGACAATCTCGACAAGGACGTTCTCGACGTCCCCTTTTATCAACGCCGCGGCCATGGACGCCGCGACCTGCTTCCGCCTGGAAGCCGCCGCACGTCTATCAGCCAAACGAGTCCAACCAGGATATCCGGTCGCTCCCGTCCGTTGTCTCTTCATCGGAGAGTTCTGTCTGTCTGTCCGCAGCTTGGGGCTAATCGATTAGCCGCCGATTGCAGACGGCGATGCAATGGTTTCTGGACTAGACTTGCGCACGTCGGTCCTCAATTCCGCACGTTGCCGCGTCATGCATAAACATGCGTTATCATCCTGACAGAGCCGGCCGCGGTCGTCCTTGGCGGCGCGAGATTTACGCCCTTTCTGCTTCGCGCCCAAAAGTTCGCTGCTCCGGCCTCCGGGCGCGCGCCCGACGCGGTCAGCGACGTCAGCGACCGCGACCGCGCCTACAGGCCACCGCCGCCCGCTTTCCTGATCGCCCTGAACACCGCGAACGGCGTCGCTGGCATATCGACGTGCTCGATGCCGTAGGCGCGCCAGAGCGCATCGCCCACGGCGTTCATGACTGCCGGGGTCGAGCCGATGCTGCCGGCTTCGCCCGCTCCTTTCAGCCCCATCGGGTTGGCGGTCGAGGGGACATTGCGCGTCTCGAAGGCGAAATTCGGCAGATCGTCGGCGCGAGGCAGGCAATAATCCATGAGACTCGCCGTCAGGAGCTGACCGTCGGCGTCGTAGACCGCGCATTCCATCAGCGCCTGGCCGGCGCCCTGGGCGATCCCGCCATGCACCTGCCCCTCGAGCATCAGCGGATTGAGGATCGCGCCGAAATCGTCGACGACATGATAGCGGACAATGCGCGTCCGTCCCGTCTCCGGGTCGATCTCGACCTCGCAGATATGCGTGCCGTTCGGATAGGTCGCCTGGGGCGGGCGATAGCTCTCGACCGCGGTCCGCTTCTCCGCTGTCGCGGCCGGTAAAGCGGCGAGCTCCTCGTAGGAAATGGACCGGTCGGTGCCGGCGATGCGGATGGCGCCGTCGAAGATTTCGAGGTCCGCGGCCGAGGCCTCGAGCTTGTCGGCGGCGAGATCCTTCAGCATGGCGACGAGCTTGCGACTCGCGCGGTCGACCATGACCGCGCCGACCGGAATCGAGCGGGACCCGCCGGTCCCGAATCCGGTCGGGATGCGGTCGGTGTCACCCTGCACGATCTTCACCCGGGACGGCGGGACGTCGAGATATTGCGAGACCACCTGGGCATAGGCCGTGGCGTGCCCCTGGCCGGTCGATTGAGTTCCGATCAGCACGCTGAAGTCGCCGGACGGCTCGAGGACGACGGAGCCAGTCTCGGGATCGTCCCAGGCGGTGCATTCGATATAGGTCGAGAGGCCGATTCCGCGGATCATTCCGCGGGCGCGGGACTGTTCAGTCCGCTCCCCGAAGCCGGCCATGTCCGCCTTGGCGAGGCAAGCCCTGAGGGCCCCCTCGAAATCGCCGACGTCGTAGACCCGGCCGGTCGGCGTCCGGTAGGGCATCTGAGACGCCTTGACGAGATTACGCGCGCGAATCTCTTCCGGCGCGAGCTTCAGCGTCCGCGCGCAGCGGTCGACCAGGCGTTCGAGCACGTAGGCCGCCTCCGGTCGCCCCGCGCCGCGATAGGCGTCGACCGGCGCGGTGTGCGTGTAAACGCCGCGCACTCGCGCGTGGAGCGCGCCGATGTCGTAGGGACCCGTCGCCATCGACGCGCCGAGCCACGGGATGAAGGGCCCGAACTGCGAGAGATAGGCCCCAAGGTTTCCGATGATGTCGATCCTGAGCGCCAGAAAACGCCCGGAGGCGTCGAGCGCCATTTCCGCGACAGTGACGTTGTCCCGTCCCTGCGTGTCCCCCACGAAATGCTCGCTTCGGTCGGCGCGCCAGACCACCGGACGGCCGAGCCGTTTGGCCGCTTCGAGCACAAGCGGATATTCGCGATAGGTGAAGATCTTCGTGCCGAACCCGCCGCCCACTTCGCCGGTCGTGACCCTGAGCCTGCTCTTTTCGATCTTGAGGATGTGCTCGGCGATCGTCCTCTGGATCCCGTGCACACCCTGGCTTCCGACATGCAGCCTGAAGCGCCCGGTCGCGGAATCGTATTCGCCGACGGCGGCCCGGGTCTCGAGGTAATTGGCGACCGCGCGCGGATTGACGACCTTGACCCTGACGACATGGGCCGCCCCGGCGAAGGCGGCGTCGGTCCTGGCCCTGTCGCCGATCTCGTGGTCGTAGGCGAGGTTTCGCGGCGCGCCTTCGAAAACCTCGGGCGCGCCGGGAGCGGTCGCCGCCTCCGTGTCCACGACTGCCGGCCTCGCCTCCCAATCGACCTCGATGGCTTCGGCCGCGTCGCGCGCCTGCCACGGCGTGTCCGCCACGACCATCGCGATAATGTCGCCGACATGCTGCACGATCCCGTCGGCCATCACCGGATAGGGCTTGAGGGGCGTCTGCGATCCGTCGGCGTTCTTCACTCGGGCAAGACAGGGCAACCCGCCCAAATCCGCGACGTCGCTCGCGACATAGACGCCACGCACGCCCGGAAGGGCGCGAGCGGCGCCGAGGTCGGTCACGACGAACCGGGCGTGCGCGTGGGGGCTGCGGAGAAACGCCGCGTGCAGGGCGCCCTCAGGGGCGTAGTCCGACACGTAGGCGCCCTGCCCCTTCACGAGACGAACGTCCTCGACGCGCCTGACCGCCTGCCCGACGCCGAATTTCATCGCTCCCATGCGTCACTCCTTTGTCAGTTTCCGCGGATCGGCTTGCCCTGGACGAATCGACAAATCGGGCTCGTCCTTGTGTGCGGCTCGTTCCTCTCCGCGGACAAGGCCATAACACACGCGAAGGTCAAATGCCCGGCGCCGCCGGTCCGCGCGGGCCACCCGGCCGCCTCGCGCCTCCAGCGCCGAACGACCGCCGCCTACGGCTCACATTCACCTCGTCCCGAGGCGTCGGCCTCGAAGGATGTCATCGCGGAATCCGCCCGAAGATGATCCGATCATCCGCAGATCGGCGTCAGTCCTTTCCCTTGTCCCGTCTGCCTCGCCAGAAGCGCTTCGCCTTTTGCAGGGCGCGCCAGGCCGTGAGCTCCCGCTCGTCGCCGACGCCCGCGCATGCGAACCAGCCGGCCGTGACGCCGGCCGCGTAGGCCAGATCGGAGCTGGCGGTTCTGTCGAACTCGCGCGCCCGGCGAGAGGCGATCGAGGCGTCGTTCAACTCGCCGAGCCGGTCCTGGAGCCTCGCAGCCTTGTCCCCATAATCCTTCGCGGCCGAGACCGGATGAAAAAGGCTGCCAAAGAACTCGGTCGCATAGCGCAAGCGCTTCAAGGCGATGCGCAGGCTGTGGCGCCCCTCGGGCGTGAGCTTTTCGAAATGCCGGCCGCGCTTGCGAACCTTCCGGTCCAGCCGGTCGAGGCTCGCGGCGGCGAAGCGGACGACCGGCTCCTCGAGCCGACGGAGCTGGTTGACGGCAAGACTGTCGCGCCAGCCGCGCTCCGCCGCTATGCGCTCGAGGACAAGGGCGAAACGCGTCGTCGCGTTGTCGGCGGCGAGCCTGAGAACCGCCACCTCGCCTTCGTCGGCGCGGGCCTCGGCGGCGGCAAGAAATCCGTCGAAGCCCGGTTCTCCGGCGAAGCGCGGCAGCGGGCCGTTCCGGAGGGTCTCGACGAACACGTCCGCGTCGCGCGCCGGGCCGAGGATGGCGGCGATCGGCTTCGTTTCGGCCCGCAGCTCGTCGAACGCCGCGCACGGGAAGGCGCGATCGAGGAGCCCGAGGGCGGACCGCAACCGCCGTATGGCGACGCGCATCTGATGAACGGCCTCGACGCGGTCGCCGGTGGCGAGCGCCGGCAGATTGCCGAGGAAATGGGAGAGACAATTGCGCAGGAGCGCGGCGATCGCCTCGTCGAGCGAGGCCTTAACCGGCAAGAAAAAATCCTGCGCCCGGACCGGCCCGGGCGGCTCCGCCGACTTCAGGCGCGACGCGCGCGCAGCCTTGCTTTCCACCGAGAGTGTCGCCGGAACGGCTTCGATCAGCTCAAGACCGAAGGCGAACAGGGCCTCCGGCGGACCGGTCTTCAACTCGACCTCGATTTCCCGCACCGGCTCCCGCCGGTCGCCGGCGACGAGAAAGCCGGAGTCGAAGGCGATCTCGAACGTCGCGCCGGCGAAGGCGATCGTCCTGGCCGTCCGCCGGACATCCGAGCCGAACTGCGCCGCAAGCTGCTTTTCGCCCACGATCCCGGCGAGTTCCCCGGCGGTAGCGCGGTCGAACAGGGCGAGGTCCGGCTTGGCGGATGGCGACCAGACTTCCCGTTCGTCCCGCTCGAACGCGCCGGCGCTGGAATTCGCGACGCGCTTGAAGCTCTGGATGAAACTATCGTCCACCCGCCGGACCCGCAGGGCGACGCCTTCGCGGGCGAGGTCTGCATCCTCGGTGTCGAAATAAACGCTTTGCAGCCGGCGGCCGGAGCCTGAAGCGGGTCCGCCAAGCAGCGGAAGCGCGAGGGCGGCCTCGAACGCCTCCTCGTCGGCGAGGAACTTCAGCTCCCGCTCGGCTCCCGCCGTCGGCGACTTCTCGTCGACCGAATGAAACGCCCGCATCATCGAACGCCCCGTCCGCTCGCCGGGCAGCGACCGGGGCTGCGGCGCAAGCGGTTCGAGCCGACTTTAGGCGACGAACGCGCGCCGCGCTTGATGGAGATCAATGCAAGCCATAGTGATCCTGAACCGGCGTCCCGGTCGCGTTTCTGCAAAACGCTTGCCCTCGCAAAAAAATGTTGACGGCGAAAAACAACCTTGCTAGTTGTGTTCACGTTGGGTAACCGCTCCGGTCGGCTTGGCGGGGCCACGGCTCGGTTTCCATCGCCTCGGGGGCCGCAAGCTGCGGTCTTTTCGAAAAAAGGGCTGAGATCAGGGAAGTTCAGACGTCTTTCGGTCCCGGACGTGTCGGTGGCGAACTGGCCGCACCCGGGTTGCGCACGGCTGCGGCCGCAATCTGAAGATGGGACAGTCTTCCAGGTTGCGCCTTGTCCTACCAGGAAACGAAAGATCCCGAACGACCCGCGGCTTTGGGCGCTTCGCCCGAGCCAGGCACAGGAGCGGGACAATGTGGAAGCGTACATTACTGTCATGCGCCGCGACGATGCTCGTCGCCGGCGTGGGGATCAGCGAAGCATCGGCGGATATTGTCGTGACCAGCTATGACCTTCCGGACGGCGCCGCCTTTAACAGCGTCACCACGAACGGATACAGCTATTACACGGGCCCGGTCGTGCTGCACACGAGCGCCGGAGACATCACGGTCTATTGCGCCGACCTCACTCACGATATTTACAATGATACGACATACACATACGCCTATCAGCCCCTCATGCAGGACGGGCTGGGCGACCCGCTTTCCGAACAGCTCTCGAACGAACTCGGCCAGATCGCGCAGATTGGTCTGAACGCCTTCGCGCATGGCGACAACGATCTTGCGGTCGCGGCGCAGGCGGCCATCTGGGAACTCGAGTACAACACCACGCCGACCTTCGGCGGCAACACGTCCATCGCGACCGACTACCAGAGCCTGGTGACCGCGACTTACAGCAATAACGGGCAGCGGGCGCTTGCGCTCGTCCCGACCGGCGCGGGTTGGTGGCAAAACACCGGCGCCTCGCAGCAGATGATCGTCGCCGCGCCCGAGCCTGCGACCTGGGCCATGATGGCGCTGGGCTTTGCCGGCCTGGGCTTCGCCGGCTACCGCACCCGTCGAATGGCGCTTTCGGTCGTCTGATTTTTGGCTCGCGACGAACTTTCGCCGGCTACCACAAGGCCGGGGCAGCGATCGGCTGATCGAAGGCGGCTTTTGAAGGTGAGGAACGCCTGGCTTAGCGGTTCGACTGGAAGACGCCTGAGGCCGCCCAACGGACGGCCTCGTCGTTTTTGCACGTCGACTCTGTGGGCGGGACCGCCAACGATTTGACCACGCGCCCCTCGATCTCGCACACAGGCTGCCTGGAAAATCCGGGGAAGTTTTCTGCTCGGCCCGCAGAAAGATTGTCAAATGGAAAGGGTTAAGGGGACAGCAGTCGCTATCGCGTCGTCCGTCGCATCCGATCTTGTAAAAATTTTCACAGTAAACAAAAGTAAACGTTGACTTTTGTGCACAACCGCGTAACGTGTTCCGCAGGGTCAGGCCGGTTACAACAAGGCCTGCCCAGTGGGATCGCGCATCCGCAGGGAACGGTGCGCTTGGGCTGAACGGGAAAGCAGAAAGTCAGTTCTCCCGTTCGAATTGCGGTCTCCTCCGAGGGATACGTGTCTGATCTTGGCGATCAGATACGAACAACGGGGAGTGTGAAATGTCATACACAAGTAAGCTCGGTTGGGCGGCGGCGCTCGCATTCGTTGCGGCGGGTGTCCTTTCGGGCGGGAGCGCGAACGCAACCGTCCTTGATTTGGGAACCGGGCCAACGCTGAACGTCATCGGTATGCCGCAGGACTTTACGATCACCATCTCGGCGACGGACACGAAAACTCTGGAAGTAAACAAATTTGGTGCTTCACAAGTGACTACGGACTACTTCCCTAACCAGAACCACGACACCATCGCATCCGGAATACAAGGTCTGTTCGGTCTTGCCACGGTTCCCACCACTCCGACCTATGTATCTGGCGGAGTAGACAGTAACTTCGGTCCGGGCACCTTCACGGGCGCGTCGCCGTTCAACTTCGTAGCGATTTACAATGATTCCGGCGAAGTTGTCCTCTATTACGCCACGCCTGTAGAATTGATCACCCTCGACTTCGCTGGGCAGTTGAGCAACGTCAGGCTTTACTCTGTTGGGGGCGCTGTCCCCGAGCCCGCGACCTGGGCGCTCATGGCGCTTGGCTTCGCGGGCCTCGGCTTCGCCGGCTATCGGAAGTCCCGGCCGGCGATCTCGATCGCCTGATCGAACGCCGAGTGCGCTCCAGGAGGGCCGCCCCGATGGGCGGCCTTCCGGATTTACGTGTTCGCGATTGTGCGACCCGCGCGTGCTTCGCCGGAAACGAAACCAAGCGGTCCGAGGGGCGGCCTCCCTGTTGCACGTCAGATCAAGCCCGCCCGCTCACGCCGCCGACAGCGATCCGACGACGTGCCGCTCGATCTCCCACACCGGCTGCCTGGTGAAATCCCGGTTGATCTCGAGCACGATTTTCGCCTTCACATCGGCAGGAAGCGCCTCACGCAGGTCGGCCAGCATGCGCGGCGGGGCCGCGACGACCAGCGCCGGCGCGGCGCGCTCGCGCATCAGGCGCTCGAGCGCCACGGCGGCGCGCTCGGCGAAGCGGTGTTCCCCGATCGCGTGCCAGTCGGTCGGCTCCATCGCGCTGCGCCGGGCAGAGCCCGCGCTGGCGAAGCTGCGCCCGGGTTTGTCGGTCCCCTGCTCGTGCGTCGGCGGATTGTCGTCGACGAACACGTCCTCGATGACGAGATTGGGGGACTTCGCGTCGCCGTCGTTGCGCAGGAACAGGGCCTTGCGTCCGTCCCCGACGAAGACGATCGCATCATGAGGAATGTGGCGCTTGCGCATGAACAACTCCTCCGTGGCGAATCCCGCCACCCAGCCTCACGCGGGCGGCTTTCGGGAGCGCCATGTCATTCGCTATCACGACCCGGCCCCGCAGGATTTGCGGCAGCGCAAATCAATTATACAAACTAAATAAGAATAAAATCGCGCGCTTCCCGAGAGCGACGCTAAAGGGGGGTTCAACCCATTGAGAAACAAGGACCCCGCCGCTAAACCGGCGCTAAAGCCGCCTAACCCATCCCCCTCCCCCGGCCTCACTTTTTCTCATGGCGGGCGCGAAACGCCTTCGCCCAGCCGGCCCGAGCCTCCTGCCGCCCGCGGGCGACCGCGAGCGCATCCGCCTCGACGTCCCTGGTGATGACCGATCCCGAGCCGACATAGGCGCCCTCGCCGATCGCGACCGGGGCGACAAGGGCCGAATTCGAGCCGATGAACGCGCCCGCGCCAATCTCCGTCCGGTGCTTGCCAAAGCCGTCGTAATTGCAGGTGATCGTGCCGGCGCCGATATTGGCCCTCGCCCCCACCCGCGCGTCGCCGATGTAGCTCAGGTGGTTGACCTTGGCCCCCGCCTCGATCGAGGCCTTCTTGATCTCGACGAAGTTGCCGATCTTCGCCTTCTCCGCGATGTCGGCCCCCGGCCTGAGCCGCGCGAAGGGTCCGATCGCCGCCCCGGCCGCGATGCGCGCCCCCTCGAGGTGGGAGAAGGCGTGGATGACCGCGCCATCCCCGATCGTCACCCCGGGTCCGAGGACCACATGCGGTTCGATCAGCACGTCTCGTCCGATCTTCGAGTTGTACGACAGAAACACCGTCTCCGGCGCAACCAGCGTCGCGCCCTCGATCATCACGCGGCGCCTGAGCCGTTCCTGCATCGCGGCCTCCGCGGCAGCAAGCTGGACGCGGTCGTTCACGCCCATGACCTCGACCGCCCCGGCCTCGAGCGTGCGCGCCATCGAGCCCCCGCCCGTTCGCGATCTCGACGAGATCGGTCAAATAATACTCGTTCTGCGCGTTGTGCGGCTTCACCGCCTCCAGCATCGGCAAGGCCTCGGCGCCGCCGAAGGCGATCGGGCCGGCATTGCACAGCCGCGCCTTCTTCTCCTCCTCGGTCGCGTCCTTGTGCTCGCGGATGGCGACGAGCCGGCCGTCGCGCTCGATGAGCCGGCCGTAGCCGGTCGGATCGGCCGGGGCGAAGCCCAGCGCAACCAGCCCCGCGCCCTCGGCGAGCGCCGTCCGCATCGCCAGGAGCGTGGATCCGAGGAGCAGCGGGATATCGGCGTACACGACCAGAACCGCCCCGTACCCGAGCCCGATCGCCTCGCGGGCGGCGAGCACCGCGTGGGCGGTGCCCCGCCTTTCGCCCTGGACGAACACGCTTACATCCGGGCCCCCCTTCCTCGCCTCCGCCGCGACGTCCTCGCGGTCCGGGCCCACAACGACTGCAATATCGCCTTCCCCTGCCTCGCGCACCGCCGCGAGGACATGAGCGAGCATCGGCCGGGCGGCGATCTCGTGCAGCACTTTGGGGCGATTCGACCTCATGCGCGTGCCTTCGCCGGCGGCAAGGACGACTGTGAGTAAGCGGCGGACGGAATTCATGCACTTGCTCCCGGTAGACGAGGCGAACGCAATCCTGCTCTTCGCGTCCGAATCCCCCTCGCGCGCGTTAATGCGAAGGCTCGGTCTGGGTTCTACCCTTCGTCGCGGGCTATAGGAAACTCCTGAGACAAAATGCGTCTCGCTGCATCGGACGAAAGCATATAAAACTCCTCGGGCGACGGGACCGGCGCGCCTCAACGCGTCCTTCCGCCAACGCGTTGAATTGTCATTTTGTCGAACATGATCCGCTGGTTCAGGCCGCCAACGCGCCCCAACCGGCGCCGAGCGAACGAACAGCACGATGGCGGGAACTGCACGTCGCGATTTCTTGGGGCTTGCGCTTGGGGGCGCAATTGCGACCTCGGCCGGTCGGCTAGGCATGCGCCCGGCCGCCGCCGAACCGCTGGCCTCGCCTGTCCCGTTCACCGCCGACATCGTCCTGAAGGAAGCGGCTCAGTTGGCGGCCCAGCCATTCAAGGCGCCGAGCGCGTCGCTGCCCTCCGTCTTTTCCGGGCTCAATTTTGAGCAATACGCGGCGATCCGCCGCGTACCGGGAACGGCGATCTGGTCGGGCGACAAGCTCGGCTTCTCCCTCGAACCCCTGCATCGGGGTTCCGTCTTCACGACGCCTGTTAAAATAAACATCGTGGAGAACGGCCTTTCCCAGCAGGTCATATACGATCCGGCCGACTTCGATTTCGGGAAACTGAAGCCGCCCGAGGCGATGGGCGATCTCGGTTTCTCCGGCCTGCGCATTCTGCGCGCCTCGGACGACGGCTTTCAGGATTTGGCGATCTTCCAGGGGGCGAGCTTTTACCGCTCGAGCGCGCGTGGCCAGGAATTCGGCGTGACGGCGCGGGGACTGGCCATCCGCACCGGCGACGAGCCCGGCGAGGAGTTTCCCCTCTTTCGCGAGTTCTGGATCGAGAAGCCGGCCCCGGCCTCGAATACACTGACGATGTACGCGCTCCTCGACTTGGAAAGCGTGACCGGCGCTTTTCGGTTCACGATTCGACCCCTCGAGGCGACGATCATCGACACCGAGATGACGTTGATCGCGCGGGTGGCGACCGACAAGCTTGGCATTGGCGCCATGGCTGCTAATTTCCTGTTCAGCCCGCTCGACCACCGGCACACGGACGACTGGCGGGCCGCTGTATACGAAGTCACCGGACTTCAGGTGCTCTCTGGGACTGGTGAATGGCTTTGGCGACCAGTGTGCAACCGGGAGACCCTTCAGATTTCGGCCTTTTCAGACGTGAGCCCGCGCGGTTTTGGACTGCTCCAGCGTTCTCGCAACTTCGAGGCCTTCTACGACGACGTCGGGCGATGGGAGTTGCGGCCGACCTTGTGGATCGAGCCAATCGGCGAATGGCGCGAGGGTGACGTGCGCCTGCTGGAAATCCCGGCCACCTCGGAGACCAACGGCAATATCGTCGCCCAGTGGCGCCCCAAGACGGGCATAGCGGCTGGCGCCACCCGGGCGTTCGCCTACCGACAGTTCTGGTGCTGGACGCCGCCGTCGAAGCCGCCTCTCGCCACCTGCACCTCGAGCCGCGCCGGGAAGGCGGGCGGCCGGCCACGCTTCGCGGTTGAAATGGCCGGCGACGTTTTCGCAGACCCGCAGAAAGCAGCCGCCGCCGCGGCCGACATCCAGGCCAACCCGGGCAAGTTAGGTTCTTTCAAGCTCTTTCCCTACAAGGATCGTCGCTCGGTGCGCGTCGTTTTCGACCTTGATCCCGGATCGGAGACTTATTCCGAGGTTAGGCTCGTGCTCAAAATCGACAATCAGGCGGTCAGTGAGACATGGCTTTATCGATGGACTCCGTGACTGTCCGTCGGGTCGACCCGCCCTGTGACGTTATACCGAGCCTGGGCGCGTCGATGCCTGGCTACGCGCCGCTCGCCATGCCGGCCCAGTCGTTCCGCCGCTTCTCTCGCAAAGACCGCCGCTTATGGGCGAATCCGCGCTATGATGTCTCGACCGCAGTCGCACGGTTCGTCGTGTTCGGAGGGGCCCTCACGATCGCCGCCTACGGCGCCTATGAAATGTACAAGGTCGTCGCGCTCGGTCCGACGACCACACTCGAATGGGTGATGGTGGTTCTTTTCGTAATCACCTTTTCGTGGGTCGCGCTCGCCTTCACCGCCGGTCTCGTCGGCTTCGTCTGGCTTCTCGCGCATGCGCAAAAGCGCGCGCCGGCCCCGGCATCGCTGTCGGAGCGAACAGCGATTGCCATGCCAATCTACAACGAAGCCCCCTCGCGGGTTTTCGGCGCGATGCAAGCGATCATCGAAGACGTCGAACGCACTGGACTTGGCTCGGCGTTCGACTACTTTTTCCTGTCCGACACGACGGACTCGAACGCCTGGATCGCCGAGGAACGAGCGTTTGTCGAAATGCGCGAACGCCTGCCTGATGCGCGTGTCTATTATCGTCGTAGACGCAAGAATTCGAATTGCAAGGCCGGCAATATCGCCGATTTCGTCACCCGCTGGGGCGGCCACTACCCGCAAATGCTCGTCCTCGACGCTGACAGCGTGATGTCCGGCGACGCAGTCGTCCGCCTGGCGGCGGCGATGGAGGCCGACCCGGACAGCGGAATCATTCAGAGCCTGCCGCTCATCGTCAACCGCAACACGATGTTCGCGAGGCTTCAGCAATTCGCGGCGCGGATCGCTGGCCCGGTCCTCGCAGCCGGCCTCACCGCCTGGATGGGACGCGACGGTAACTACTGGGGACACAACGCCATCATCCGGACCCGCGCTTTCGCCGATCACTGCGGTCTGCCCGACCTGCCTGGCAGGCCACCGCTCGGCGGCCACATTCTCAGTCACGACTTTGTGGAGGCCGCCCTCATCCGTCGGGCCGGCTATTCGGTGTACATGCTTCCGACTTTGGGCGGCAGCTACGAAGAGAGTCCGCCTTCCCTCATCGACTTGGCCGCGCGTGACCGGCGATGGTGCCAGGGAAACCTCCAGCACTCCCGCATCATAGCCGCGAGAGGCTTCGTTTGGGCGACCCGTCAGCATTTCGTCACCGGCATCATGGGCTATCTGACTTCGCCACTCTGGATGATGCAGCTGATCGTCGGCATCGTGCTGGTGCTGCAATCTCACTATATTCGACCTGAGTACTTCACAGCGGAATTCTCGCTTTTCCCAACGTGGCCCCGGTTCGACTATGAACGGGCGCTCCAACTGTTCGAACTGACGATTGTCATCCTGCTCGCCCCGAAGTTTCTCGGCCTCGTCTTTGCACTCTTCGATGGCCCGACTCGCAGAGGCTCCGGCGGGGCGATCGCGCTGATCGCCTCGACGTTCCTCGAAATCATCGTCTCTGCCGCCATCGCGCCGATCATGATGCTCATTCAGTCGGGGTCGGTGGCGCAAATTCTTTCCGGACGGGACACGGGTTGGAATCCGCAGCGGCGTGACGACGGTTCAATACCGTTCCGCAGCATTGCTCGGCGGCACCGGGCGCACGCGCTGTTGGGGCTGATCACCCTGTTCGCGGCGGCGCTGATTTCTCCTTCGCTCGTGCTGTGGATGTCGCCCACGATCGCGGGCCTTGTCCTGTCGATTCCGCTCTCCTGGGCGAGCGGTCAATTGTGGCTGGGTCTGGGACTGAAGCGGATGGGTCTGCTGCGGACGCCTGAAGAGACTTCGCCTCCCTACGTCGTCCAGCGCGCCAACGCGCTCTCGGACGAACTGGCTCGCGCCGGGCACGACCACGATGATGCGCTTCTCGCCATCCATGGAGATCCTCAGCTGCGCGCCGTTCACGAAGCTTTTTTGCCGGAGAAACCACGACATCGACTGGGCGATGTCGATGTCGACGAGGCGGTCGCGGCCGTCAAGCTGAACGACGCCGAAACGATCGAGGACGCATGCGCGTGGCTGAAGCCAAGGGAACGGGTGGCGGTGCTGGCTGACCGGTCCTTGATCGCGATGCTTGTCCGGTTGCCGACCGCCGCCGAGGCGGCCGCGAAGCAAAGCGGCGCCGCATAATCGACCCGATCGACTCGCCTCCCTGGAGTTGTTCGGAATTCCACAGTCCGCTCGCTTCCGACATATCTGAGCGACCTTGAGGGCGGAGTTGTTTGCGCACGAGATAACGCGTTCAGGTGTTCACACACGACGCTCCGGATTTGGTCACGGTCCGCGCAGCGGGCGATACCCGATCACGAACTCGGCGCCCGGCACAGCGCTGAAGGGGGCGCCGAGACAACATTTTCTTGCCCGGAAGTCGAATTTGTTCTATAACTGTTCTCTGTCCATTCTATTGGAGAACGCCGCGTGCCCGATCGCCTCGAAGCCGCTATGCCTGCCGTCCCCTGCAGCCCGTCGAGCGAATCCCGCGCCGCCCGCCTGAAAGGATTCGAGCGGGAGCGGCTGATCGTCGATTATCTCAACCGCGGCGTTTCGGTCTCCGAGGTCGCGGCTCACGTCGGAGTCGGCGAGAAGCGCATGCGCGCCATCATTCGGGAGATTCTCGCCCGCCGCATGCCGGCCCCGCCACAAGAGTTCGTCGCGATCCAGGTCAGCCGCCTCAACGAGGCGCTGCTCGTCGCCTACAGCGCCATGTCGCCAACGAATTTGGGAGCGGTGGATCGCGTCGTGAAGATCGTGCGAGAGCTCGACCGCTATCATGGGTTCAACGCCGCGGAATGGCGCCTTCCCAAGGGGTCGCGGCTCGAGGCTGACGCCGACGGCGAGCGGGCGCTCGAGGCGCTGTTCGATAGCCCGGAAAATCCGTCGCAAGAGCTTGAAATCCTTGATTCCGCGCCCGGGAATGGAGCCCCTTCGCCGGCCATGCGGGAGGAGGACCGCGAGGCGGCGCGTGACGCCACGCCCTTTCTCGAAACGCCTTTGCAAGGGGCGCTGGGGCCAGAAGAGTCCATGGACGGCGGCCCGGAAAATTCCGCGCAAGAGCTTGGAAACATTGGTTCCGCGCCCGGAAATGACGCCCTTCCCGGCCAACCGTCCGGAACCATCAAGGCGCCCTTCACGCCTTATCCCGAGCGTGTCGAGGGAGTGAGCGGGTCGAAGGACGTCTCAGAGCGCACGATTGGCGCCGCCCAATGGATCATCCTTCGACAGGCTCAGGACGACATCGTTGATGTGACAACGTCGCTCATCGGCCGCCTCGGGAGTTGCATTGGCCCGGAAAATCCGCTGCAAGAGGTTGAAAAACTTGAATCTGCGCCCGGATACGGGTTGCCTCCGCATTCGCTGGCGGAGCGCCCATCATTGCGACCTTCCTCGCTGTGACCGGCGCGGGACGAACGCCGCCAGCGCGATACTCGGCGGCGTGGCGGCTTGTCGAGGCTGAAAACGTCGCGCAATCAGAGCGGGGCCGGCGCGGCCGGCCGGTCGAACAGGGGAAACAAGAGGATTCCAGTGGCGAAACCGCCGAGGTGCGCGATCCAGGCGACCGGCATGTCGGACAGCCCGAGCGGTCCCGCGAAGGCGCCGAAGACGAAATTGGTGACGAGCCAGATGCCGACAAAAATTCGGGCGCGTGGATCGGCCAAGATTCCGCCGAGCGTTGCTGCCGGAACCGTCTCGGCCTTGTCTCCACCCAGCAGTCCAGAAACGCTGAGAGGCGCGCCGGGCTGAAACATGAAGCGGGTCACAGCGCCCATCAATCCGGAATTGGCTCCGGAGGCGCCAATCAGCGGCGCAAACTCCAGCGGCGCGGCGCTCCATTGCGCCAACGCGCTGATGACCGCCGAGACCGCCATGAATGCAAAGAATCTCGTTGTTCCAAAACGACGCGCCACGGGCGGTCCGAATGCGAACAGCCAAACCGTATTCAGAAGGACGTGCGTCCACGAGCCATGGAGGAAAGCGTAAGTCAGCAGCGTCCAAGGCTTTAGGCCGCCTGTAAGCGCATGCAGGTCACGCATCGCGTTGACCTGCTCGGCCGCGGCCGGGTCCATCCTCGCCTTGAGGATAAGTTTGATGGCCTCCGCCGGCCAGAGCGACACGGTCAGACGCCCGGGCACGAAAGCGAAGTGGACGAGCACGAGGTCCTGAACACGCGGGCCCGCCCAGTCGAACGCCGCATAGATCGCAATAAACGTCAGCGCGAGCGCGACAACGGCTGCAGGCACGTCGAACATCGGCTCGTGGCGCCGCGAAGGGCCATCCAGCATCCGATCCATGATTTTCAAAGCCTTTCGCTGCGGCGCCGCCTTGACGGAAATCTCGGCAAACTGCAAGGGATTCCCCTGTTTCGCACAGCGGCGAGCGCCGGCGCCGGTCGCTTTCCGAGAACTACATACCTCCTGTCGGCTGCCTGGCGCCGGTGCGGCACGCTCCATGCTCCCTCGGCGACGGAGCGCGCGCGGGGACGCAATTCCGTTCCACATCGGCACAGGCGCCGACGCCGGGAGAGGACGATGAGGCAAACGGTGTCGATGGAACTCTACGCATATTGGAACGCATTGAGGCGCGGCCGGCCAGCGCCCGAGCGCAACGAAGTCGAGCCCGGGGCGATCCGAACGGTTCTGGCTGACACATTCGTACTCGACTTCGACACCGAAATTGGATTTCCGTTCCGGATCAGTGGTTCCAGGATCAACAATCTTTTCCAGAGGGAGCTGCGCGGTTTATCTTTCCTCAAGCTTTGGCGGGAGACCGATCGACGGGAGGTCCAATCGGTCCTCCAACGCGTCGCCGAAGAGGCCCGCCCCTGCCTGCTCGGCGCAGAGACAAGACCGCCCGGGGTCGGCTCCGTTCACGTCGAGATCCTACTGCTGCCGCTTCGTCACCGAGGTTCCACCCGCTCCCGCATTCTCGGTTCGGTTACAGCCGACGAGGGCGCGAGCTGGCTGGGCCTGGTCGGTTTGGGCGTGGCGACACTGAACTCGGTCAGGGGGTTCCTTTCTGATTTGCCGGCAGGAGCCCGGCGACCGATGGTTACGGTCGTGGAAACACAAACGCGACCGGCCTGTCGCTCCCTCTTCTCGAGCCTGAGGCGCGGCGCTTCTCGTTAGGGAAATGTTCCACTGTAATACGGCGTTAAGTCGGGCCGGTTAGCCTCGCGAGACTTGCTCGATTTGCGCCGGAGTTGGTTTCGTCGAATCCCGCGGCGAGCACGGGCCTTCAGGGAGATCTGACGGGTGGGCGTCTTGGCGCGGACGGTCATCGAAGCAGCGACGGCTGACCGGCGACGGCATCAGCGCGTAAAGGTCTGCGTGAGCGGGCGGTTCATGCGCTCCGACCGGCAGGAGTTCGAATGCGCCACGATCGACATGTCGCCTGGCGGCATTGCTTTTCAGTCGGAGGTCGAGGTCGAGCCAGGCGAACGCATTGTCGCATACCTCGCACATCTCGGCCGTCTCGAAGGAATAGTCGCGCGCGCATTCCCCGGGGGCTTCGCGATCCAGATGAAGCTCCCGGCCACCAAGCGCGCCAAGCTCGCCGAACGCGTGACGTGGCTCGCCAACCGTGCGCTCGCGGGTCTGCCTGACGACCGACGCCACGAAGAATCGAACCACGCAATTCGCGGACAATCGTCACGCTGTCGAGTGGGCGCGCCTTCCTCGCCAGGCTGATCGACGTTTCGCAATCGGGCGCAGCCGTAGCAGTAGACGTCCGCCCGGCCGTCGGCGAACTGGTCACGGTCGGTACGACCCCGGCGCAAGTCGTGCGTTTGTTCAGTGACGGGATCGCGGTCGAATTTGCGCGATCAATGGCCGGCGAGGCGTTCGGAGACGGCCTCATTCTCTGACACCGGCGCTCGCCCTTGGTCGATGCGCTTCAGCCCAGAGGCGAAGCGACGCCAATTCTCCACATAGTGCCGAGCGGCGGCTCGGAGTGACTTCATCTCCGCTGAGTCGAGCGTGCGAACCGCCTTGGCCGGCGCACCGAGGATCAGCGAATGATCGGGGAAGACTTTATTCTCCGTGACCAGGGCTCGCGCGCCGACGAGACAGCCTCGGCCAATTCGGGCGCCGTTGAGGACGGACGCGCCCATGCCTATCAACGAGCCGTCGCCGAGCTCGCAGCCGTGCAGAATCACGTTGTGGCCGATCGTGCAGTCCTCACCGATCTCCAGCGGATAACCCATGTCGGTATGCAGCGTGCAGAGTTCCTGGATGTTCGACCTAGCGCCAAGGACGATCGGCTCGTTGTCCCCCCTCAAGACCGCTCCGAACCAGATCCCGGCGTCACGCCCGAGTCTGCACGTCGCCGATCAGGCTCGCGTCAGGGGCAATCCAGAATTGCCCCTCGGGCGGCAACTGGGGACGGCGGTCTTCGAGCGAATAAAGCGGCACTGCCTCGACCTCCTCGATCCCGGGCGTTAGCGCGACGACCGTCAGGTCTCGTCGAGGTCAATGTCGAGAATCGCCATCTGCAGGGTGAAGCTCGAACCCTTGGGGTCGTCGGCGGATACGACGCCGAGAAAATCAGGCCCGTTATTGAGTTCGACGGAATCTGTCTTCTTGAGGCGCGCGACGATCGCCAGCGCGTCGTTCTCGAACAGCTTCCTCAGGTATTCCTGCAGGACAGGCCGGCCTACGGGAACCTTCATCGCGAAGGAGAACGACCGGTCGCCGTCCTCGTCGTCGACAGTGATCACGCCAATTTTGCGCTCGCCGAGCGACACGTCGGCCGTCTCGGCCGATGTCGAGCCAGGCGTTACCTGAAGCGCCGGCGCGCCGAAGGAATTCCGTAGGAACTCGCGCAGTTTGACGAATTTCGGCTTTGTCCACGACGCTCGACCTAACTGGATTTCCCGGCGAGATGGCTTTGCCAGAAGCAACCGCACGCCGCAAGGCGCTGGGCGGCGAGCGGCTCAGGTTTCCCCTGCTTTGTCGGCCAGAATTTGGTTCATATCGCGCGCCGGCTCGGCGCAGCCGGCCTCGCCGACGATGCGCGCCGGAACGCCCGCGACGGTCTTGTTGTGCGGCACCGGCGCGAGCACGACGGAACCGGCGGCGACACGAGCGCAATAGCCGATCTCGATATTGCCGAGAATCTTCGCCCCTGCGCCGATGAGCACGCCATGGCGAATCTTGGGATGGCGGTCGCCAGTCTCCTTGCCGGTGCCCCCGAGCGTCACTCCCTGAAGGATTGATACGTTGTCCTCGATCACCGTCGTTTCGCCGACCACGAGCGAGGTCGCGTGATCGAGGAACACCCCTTTGCCGATTCGCGCGCCCGGATTGATGTCGACGCCGAACGCCGCCGAAGCGAGGCTTTGCAGGGTCAGGGCGAAGTCGCGCCGGCCGGCCTTCAGAAGCCAGTGCGACAGGCGGTAGGCCTGGAGCGCCTGGAAGCCTTTGAAATAGAGGAGCGGCTCCATCATACGCATGCACGCTGGATCGCGGTCGGCGACCGCCATGATGTCGGCGCGAAACGCCTCGACGATCGAAGGATCGCGGGCGATCGCCTCGGCGAAGGTCTGGCGGATCAGGGCGGCCGGACACGTCCGGATTGTCGAGCCGCGCGGCGACCCGATAGGCGACTGCGCTATCCAGCGTGTCGTGATTGAGGATCGTCGTCATCAGGAAGGTCGCGAGCTCCGGCTCCCGACGCAACGCTTCTTCCGCCTCCTGCCGGATGCGCGCGAACAAACGGATCGTTACCGGCAAGCCCGACGACGCGGGCGGTAAAACCTTGCGCCATGGTGCGCTCCTGGCTCCGCGAAGGCGGTCTCTATAGCATGAAAGCGGAATGCGCGCGAACACGTGTGGTCCTACCTGACCGCCAGCCCCCGCGGCCACATCCGCGCCAGCACCATATCGCGTTTCACGTGCGCGTGCCAGACGACCGCCACAAAATGCAGGGCAAGGACAATCCCGATCGCCGAGGCGAAAACGAAATGCGCCTGGCTCGCCGCCTCGCCGAGCGCCTTGTCCCTCGGGACCAGGATAGGGAGCGTGAAAAGGCCGAAAAGCGACACCTCATGGCCGCCTGCGCTCGACGTGACGTAGCCGCCGGCCGGCATCGCGATCATGAGAGCATAAAGCACAAGGTGGGGCGACCCGGCCGCCGCGGCGACGAGCCGCCCGACCGGAGCCGCATATGCGGGCGCGCTGACCAGAAGGCGGACGACGACGCGCAGAGCGACGAGCGCAAGCGCGGCAACGCCGAACGACTTGAGTACGACCAGGACCTTCGGACCGCAATTCGCCATGCGGCAGCTGCGTCGCCCAGACCCCGAGGCCGAGCGCGAAAAAATCACCGCAGCCAACAGCCAGTGAAGTGTACGCAGCGCGGGGTTGTAGGGCTCGACGACTTGCGGCGGAGGAGAGATTTGCATGAAGAACAGCGACTTTCCGTCGATGATTTCGTGTGCGAGGACGGCAAACTCAAGGCGCAATCTCCAATCCGGCGTTCCCGCTTCGATCATCTGCCTCCCGGTTCACGCCCGCCAGAACAGTCCGATCGTCAGCGCGATTCCGATCGCGATCACGCCGATCTTCAGCAGCGTCTCGTTCACGCTCTTCAGCACCAGCGCACCGGCCCACCCGCCGAACGAGGCGCCGATCGCCGTGACCAGCGCCTGGAGCCAGTGCACGTCGTGGGAGAAGGCGAAGATCGCGACGGCGGAAGCGTTCATGACGCCGGCGAGGATGTTCTTGGCGGCCCCCGCGTTGCGTACGGCGAGACCCGCCATGGTGAGCGAGGCCATCATCAGGAGTCCGATGCCGCCGCCGAAATAGCCGCCGTAAATGGAGATGAAAAACTGCACCGTTGCCGCGCCCCAGGGCGGCAGATGCGTCTCGCCCGGCTTCGGAGACTTGCGGAAAAAGCTGCCCCAGGCGAACAGAACGGTCGCGAACAACACCAGCCAGGGGACGAGCTTGGCGAACACGCTCGGCGGCGTCATAAGCAGGATCAGCGCCCCGAGCGCCCCCCCGGCGAGGCTGATGCCAAACAGCGCGGCGAACGACAGGCCGGGCGAACTCCTCGAGTCGGAGCGACCAGTATAGCCGGTGACGAGTTGGGCGGGAAAGAGCGCAACCGTCGAAGTGATGTTCGCCGCGCGCGCGTCCATGCCAGTCAGCATCAGCGACGGCAGGGTGATGAACGAGCCGCCGCCCGCAAGCGCGTTCTGCGCCCCTGCCCAGATCGAGGCGACGAACAGGATGACGAGGGATGTGATCATCCCTCGGCTTTGCGCCGGCGCGGGGAGCGGATCTCCTCCTCCGTAATCGAGACGCCGCGCATCCCGAGGAAGGACTGCATTCGCTCGAGCTTTCGATCGAAGCTGCAGGTCAGCGCCTCGGTGTCGAGAACGGACTGATAGGCCAGCAGCAGTTCCGCCTGCTCGCTTTCGCTGAGCAAGGACCATGGGCGAAGTTGGTGGGGATCGGCCATCGGGCGGTGTCTCGCGTTTTCGGGCGGGGAGTCTTTTTCGTAACACGAGGGAGGAGCGTTGGCGAACCTGCCGCACATGCGGCGGGGGCTTGCTGAGGACGGGCGCAGATTGAGCCTTTTCAAAGCGTTGCGACCCCGTTTACGTCGGCCGGGTAACTGCCAAGCCGGTCCGCATTGACGATTTCTGTCTGCTGGGGCGGGGCGTCGGTTTTTCTTCAAATGGGAGGGGAAGCGAGGCCGGGGCTCAGAGCTTCAGTTCGACAGCGAGTCGCTCGGGGGCGAGAGTCAGGGCTCTTCTGATGTTGAAGCCCTGCTTTCGGGCCGACGAGATCACGGAGCGCAGGCGGGCGAAGTCGGCGGCGCCTTGCGGGGTTCGGAAGCCTCCGGAGATTTTGGTCTTCACCTTCATCATCCTCAAATCCTGTTCGGCGAGGTTGTTGGTGAAGGGAACCGCAAAATCGGTGAGGAACCTGAGGGTCGCCGCGTTGAAGGTCTTGAACCGGATGAGGAGATTGTGAGCGGGCCGCTGTTTCTTCCGCTTTTTCAGGTTCATCGAGGGATCGAAGGCCGGCAGGCTCCTGTGAAGAGCGAGACCTTCCCGGACGGCGGCCCAATATCGCTCTTGGAGCGCCTTGATCGATTCGGGCGGGAGCGCCCGGCGCCCTGCGCCTTAGCCGTTCTGACCGCCTCGTTGGCGTCCAGCAGCGTTGCGCGCAGGGTCTCGGCCCAGGGCTCCTTGTCGAGTTCGCAAACGGCTTGAAGCTCGCGCAGGAGATGGGCGTTGCAGAAGGCGTGATCGACGTCTTCGAGGCCGTAGTAGGCGCGCCAATGGTCGTGGACCACGACGCCGCCCTGCAACGCGGGCACGGCCGAGCGGGGTTCGTCGGCGCGATAGAACGTGTGGGTCGTCGTCGAGGCGGTGTGCAGCCAACGGGTCGTCCCGGCGATGCGAAAGCCCGTTTCGTCGAGGCAGCGCACCGGCGCCGCCGCGACGCATGCGCCGAGGCCTCGATAGACGGGCGCCAGCGCTTCGGCCTTGCGGCGAACCCAACCGGCCACGCTCGCGCCGCAGGCGGCCGCCGCTCCGCTTGCCCGTGCGCGTGCGCAAGCTCTTCAACACGCGAGGCTTCTTCTTCAGACCGTCGCTCGAGGGCGGCTTCGAGCTGTTGGAGCTGTCCAAGCCCAGCCGTCGCCGAAGCTCGGTCACCTCTGCGCGAAGACACTCGATCTCGCGGGCTTGCGCCGCTATCAGGACTTCGACTTCCGGCGGAAAACTATCCCACCCTTGAGTTGAAATCCGCCGCCCTGTCTCGAAAAATCGCAGCGCCCCGATCGATCCCGCCCAGATGTGACATTTCGGACTCTCCCGACTCGGCAGTTACGGAACTCGGAAAGTAATTGCTCACGTTCCCTTTCGCGGATTTGACTCGGGAATCGGTCTCTGATTTACGGTATGGATGAATTGCGGCGCGTTGAATCGCTGGATCGGGAAGGACTGCTTGGCGTGGCCTTGGCGCAGGCGGAGGCGATCGAGCGGTTGAGCGCGAATGTGGGGGCGCTCCGTGCGGAGATCGCCGAGTTGCGGGCGAAGCTGGGTCGTCCGCCCAAGACGCCGGACAATTCGAGCGTCCCGCCGAGCCAGGGACACAAGCCGACAACCGAGTTCGTCAAGAACCGCCGTAAGGAGAAAGCACATCCGGGCGCGCACCGGCCGTTGCACCCGAACCCGACGCAGCGGCGCGACGTTCTGGCGAGCGCGTGCGGGCATTGCGGGGCTGATGTGTCGCAGAGCCCGCAAGAGCCTTGCGAGGTCTACGACCGGATCGAGATTCCGCCGATCGCTCCCGAAGATCACGCGGGTGAGCCTGCATGGCGGGGTCTGCCCGTGCTGCGCCAAGCGCTTCAAGGCCGAAGCGCCGGCGGGGCTCGAGCCCGGCTCGCCATTCGGCCCCAACCTGCGGGCCTTCGTCATCTATCTGCGCTTCACCCAGGGCGTCGCCCTCGAGCGGCTGTCGCGTCTGATGAAAGACCTGTTCGGCCTTTCGATCAGCGAAGGCGCGCTCGTCAACATTCTCTCGGCGGCGCGCAAGCCCTTCGCCGCAGCCAGCGCTGCCATCCGCTCGAGGCTGTTGTCAGGGACTGTGATCTGCTCCGACGAAACCGGCTTGCGGGTCGGCAAGCGAAGCTGGTGGCTGTGGGTTTTCCACCACGGCGAAAATGCCTGCTTTCTGACCCATCCCCGCCGCTCCAAGGAGGCGGTCGAACAGTTCCTCGGCAACGTTCGGCCGCAAGTGTGGGTCGCCGATCGCTACGGCGCCTAGGCTGGCTGGGCTACGAAACACCAGCAGGCCTGCCTCGCCCATCTCCTGCGCGACACCCAATACGTCATCGACGAGGGCGAGGGCGACGGCGTCTTCGCCCCCGACGATCGGCCGGGCGATGGCGCGCTGGCAGTTGAGCGCGTCGGTGGTCACGATCGTCCCATTCAGCCTGAGCATCGCCAACAGCTTCGGCACGGCGGTGATTTCGTTTGACTTCGCGTCGGTGGCGATCTGCGCCAGCACGAGGCGCTGCTCGCAGCCCCAGGCGGAGACCATGTGCAACGGCGACTTGCCGCTGGCGCTGTCGAACGAGCGGCGCAGAACCTTGCCGTCGATCGCCACAACACCCTCGCATTGCTCGGAGAAACCGGCCTGAAGCGCTGAAACGCCGCGCGGAACTGCTCCGGGTCGAGCATGCGGAAAAGCCGGCTGAACGTGTCGTGGCTCGGAACGCCATTCTCGAGCTTGAGAAACCCGCGCAGGAACGGCTCCTTCGCCTTCGCGAACAGGCCCATGTCCACCGAGCCCCGTCCGCCGCACAGAACCGCGCAGATCGCTATCGCCAAAATCTCATGAAAGTCGTGCAACGCGGCATTGCCGGTGCGCGAGTTGTCCAAACCGTCCCAGCATTCGATAAAGCGATCCAAAATCTTCTCCCGCGCCGCGAATCATCCGCGACCCGGTAGATTCCATCTCGCACAATCTCGCAAAATCCCATCAAGCCGCCCGAAGAACTCCAAGTGCGATTCCCCTGGCGCGCACCGCCTTCGAGAGCCGAGCTTGGCGCTTGGCGCGACACCTATCCCCAGCCGAAGAGGGGGGTTTTGCTGCGCTTTGCGGAGCTCATCCGCGAAAACGCCGAGGAGATTGCCCTTCTCGAGACGCGAGACGTCGGCAAGGTGATCGGCAATTCGCTCTGCGTCGACGTTCCGTGCTGCGCGTACTGTATTTAGGGTCTGTGTTCAGTTGAGGAGGATGGCGGCGCAGGCGAGCTGAACGCCGGCGAGGAAAATCTTGGCGAGCTTGTCGTAACGCGTGGCGATGGCCCGGAAATGTTTGAGCTTGTTGAAGAAACGCTCAATGAGATTGCGTTCGCAGTAGAGGGCGAAGTCGCACGGGCGCGGGGTCTTTCGGTTGGATTTGGATGGGATGACTGGGACGATCGCTCGATCGTTGAGGGCGGCGATGAAGGCATCGGCGTCGAATGCCTTGTCGGCGATCAAAGCGCCGGGATCGACGGCTTCGATGAGAGATTCAGCGCAAGTCAGATCGTGATCCTGGCCCGGGCTGAGCATCACCTCGACAGGATTGCCGAGGGCGTCGACCAGCGCGTGAATCTTGGTGGTCAATCCGCCGCGGGATCGGCCGATGGCTTGCGCAGCGTCTTTTATGGAATGGCCCGCCCCTCCTTCCGGCGTCGTAGGGTCGCCGGAGTTTCAGGAGGAGGAAAGGGCTATGGCTTTGGCGAAGATCTCAGTCCTTGGCGTGGATCTCGGCAAGAACGTTTGCAGCGTGGTCGGCCTCGACGCGACTGGCGCGGTCGTCATGCGGCGCAAGATGAGGCGCGAGACGCTCATCGGACTGGCGGAGAAGCTGCCGGCTTGCGTTGTCGGAATGGAGGCCTGCTGTGGCGCCCATCACCTCGGTCGCGTCTTCGCCAGCCACGGCCACGACGTTCGGTTGATGTCTCCCGAATATGTCCGTCCCTACATCAAAGCGCAGAAGAACGACGATCGTGACGCGGAAGGGGTCGCCGAAGCGGCGACGCGACCCACGATGCGCTTCGTCGGCCTGAAGAGCCAGGACCAGCTCGACATGCAAACGCTCCATCGGTCTCGGGACCGGTTGGTGGCGGAGCGAACGGCCCTGATCAATCAGTTGCGCGCCATCCTTTTGGAGCGAGGAATGGTCGCGCCTCAGGGCAAGCGGAAGCTCGAGCAGTTCTTGATCGTCCTCATGGACGAGGAGGGCGGAGCTGGTTTGAGCCCGCGCATGATCCTGCTTGTCGCCGACGCTCGCGCGCAATGGGCCGAACTCGATCGCCGGATCTCGGCTTTCGACGCCGAGTTCATCCGGTGGGCGAAGGAGAACGAAGACGCTCGCCGGCTGACCACGATCCCCGGCTTCGGCGCGATCGTGGCTTCGGCGCTCGTCGCCGCCGTCGGTCACGCGGAGAGCTTCGACCACGGCCGCGATCTGTCCGCCTGGCTCGGTCTGGTTCCGCGGCAGTTCACCACTGGCGGCAAGCCGACGCTTCTTGGGATCAGCAAGCGAGGCAACAAGTATCTGCGCAAGCAGTTGATTCACGGAGCGCGCGCCGCGCTGCCCTATGTGGCCGAGCGCGACACCCCGCTTGGCCGATGGGCAAAAGCGCTGACGGCGAGGACCCATCATAATGTCGCGGTCGTCGCCTTCGCCAACAAGTTGGCGAGGATCGCCTGGGCGGTCCTGCGACGCGGAGAACCGTTTGCCGCCAAAGGAATACCGGCGGCGGCTTAGAGTTCAGGCGGTCGGACGCAAAGCGTCGATCGGCTACCGATGTTTGCGAGAGGGTGACGACGAGATGGCCTGACAGTCGAACGGCGCTCCGGAAGCCTGGTTCAAAAAACGGCGCTCGACGCCGAGTCTTTTGGTGGCGGAGCGAACGGCCCTGATCAATCAGTTGCGCGCCATCCTTTTGGAGCGAGGAATGGTCGCGCCTCAGGGCAAGCGGAAGCTCGAGCAGTTCTTGATCGTCCTCATGGACGAGGAGGGCGGAGCTGGTTTGAGCCCGCGCATGATCCTGCTTGTCGCCGACGCTCGCGCGCAATGGGCCGAACTCGATCGCCGGATCTCGGCTTTCGACGCCGAGTTCATCCGGTGGGCGAAGGAGAACGAAGACGCTCGCCGGCTGACCACGATCCCCGGCTTCGGCGCGATCGTGGCTTCGGCGCTCGTCGCCGCCGTCGGTCACGCGGAGAGCTTCGACCACGGCCGCGATCTGTCCGCCTGGCTCGGTCTGGTTCCGCGGCAGTTCACCACTGGCGGCAAGCCGACGCTTCTTGGGATCAGCAAGCGAGGCAACAAGTATCTGCGCAAGCAGTTGATTCACGGAGCGCGCGCCGCGCTGCCCTATGTGGCCGAGCGCGACACCCCGCTTGGCCGATGGGCAAAAGCGCTGACGGCGAGGACCCATCATAATGTCGCGGTCGTCGCCTTCGCCAACAAGTTGGCGAGGATCGCCTGGGCGGTCCTGCGACGCGGAGAACCGTTTGCCGCCAAAGGAATACCGGCGGCGGCTTAGAGTTCAGGCGGTCGGACGCAAAGCGTCGATCGGCTACCGATGTTTGCGAGAGGGTGACGACGAGATGGCCTGACAGTCGAACGGCGCTCCGGAAGCCTGGTTCAAAAAACGGCGCTCGACGCCGAGTCTTTTATGAGGACCGGAGCGCGCGTATCTCCATCTTGGCCGGAAGGACGGACCTTCGAGGCCGGATACGTTGAAGCAGATTGATCAGCCGCCGATCTCCAAAAAAACCCCTTGCAGACGGGGCGGGCCATACGTTTTTTGGCGCCGGCGCTATGCTGGTGAGCGCGCACGATGGTGGCGTCAATCATCATGTACTCGTTGTCGTGATCGCTGGCCAAGAGCCTGAAAAGCCGCCCGAAAACGCCGCTCTTGGCCCATCGGTTGAAACGCTGATAGACGATCTTCCAGTCGCCAAAGCGCTCGGGCAGATCGCGCCAAGGGATGCCGGCTCGAAGCCTGAAGAGAACGGCTTCGACGAACAGGCGATTGTCCGCCGCCGTGCCGCCCACATGGCCTTCACGGCCCGGCAGAATGTCTTTGATCCGATCCCACTGATCGTCGCGCAGTGCATATCGTCGCATCGGTCAGCCCCTCCTCGGGCCGACCACTCACGAGTCAGACATTTGCTGATTTGGGAAGCCCTCGTGCGGCGCGACAATCAGGATGAGAATCCGTATTGCCGCACGTAGCGATGCTCCCAATTGGGGGGATTGTTGCCTCAGCTATTTTGCTCCCGCTTTGGCGAAGGTGTCACCCAACTCATGGCAGCCGAACGCCCGACCCGTGCGCAGGAGTTAAGGCGCGCGAAGCGCCCCGCGAAGCGGGCTTGGCCCTGACGCCGAGCACGGGTCGGGCACGCCCCGCGCGACGATCGGGATGAGACCGTTTCCGGCGGAGGAGCCGGGCGCGAAGTTGGTCGAGGCTTGGCAGCGTCCGGCGCTCCTCCGCGAGTGCTGGTTTCCATTAATGAGGCCTTGCGACCTCCGAGAGTTTCTGCGTGTTCCCCAAGGACCCAAACAGCAGTGCGTTCGCCTGTTCGCTTCGCCATGCTTTTAGACGGCGCTGAAGCGTTCGCAGCAGCTTGTCCGGATAGGCACCGGGATGTTCAGCCTGCAGCCGAGCCAGGAGTTCGCTGCCGGTCCGCCATGGCGCGGCTTCAAACCATTTCCGCAGATCTGCCGTCGCCTGGATCAGCGGGTCCGGACGACGGCGTCCCCTCTTTGCTTTCACGATGGGCCGGTCTGTTGGCCGAATAGCTCCGTCCTTCCACGCCGTGCGCAGGCTCGCCAGGAAGAGTTCGATGGGTTGCTCCGCCGCGGCCGTTTGCCCGGCAGGCTGCACGTCCGCGAGCGCGGCGAGGCGTTCCTGCGTCGCGCGGATATCGCGCAATAGGACGACGGGGTCGAGACCCGCGTAGATTTCCTGAAGGCGGGCGCGAACTTCGTCGGGCGTGCGCACGTCGGCGGCCAGCCGCTGATGCGGCGTCATCGGCGGGCTGTAGGTCTTGCGCGCGCGCGCCCCGTCGCGCTGCTTCGCAATCAGCTTGAACGACGGCTGGAAGAAGTTCACGAACAACCGCGCCGCGCGATAAAGTGCGGCCAACAGCGTAGCCGCCTCCAGTCCCTCGAACCGGCGATAGCCGACCATCCTGCGCACGACGGCGCCGTTCTTCTGCTCCACGAACGCCTGGTCGTTCTTGCGGTAGGGCCGGCAGCGCGTGAAGGCGATGTTGGCTGCGTCGCAGTAAGCCTTCAGGGTCTCGTTCATGAAGACGGTGTCGTTGTCCGTGTCAAAGCCGAGCAGCGCAAACGGCAATTGCTCGCGAAGCTCTGTCAGCACCGCGCTCAGCAGCGTCTGCTCGCGCACGATCAGCGGGGCGCATTCGGTCCAGCCTGTTGCAATGTCGGTGAGCACCAAAGTCTGGATGAAGCTGCCGCGCGTCGACGGCCCGCTGTGGGCAACGAGGTCCGCCTCGACAAACCCGGGCGACGGATCGCCCCAGTCCGCTGAAGTCCGTATCGGAATGCTGCTTCGCAAGGCGTGCGGCGCGGGTCGTCGCCGCCGACGTCCCAAGCCTTGGCGGATCCGCGCCAACGCCCGGTCGATCGTCGCCGCGCTCATCGCGAGCAATTTGGCGCGGATCTCGGCGGCGAGCTCGATATGGCCATGCCGCTCCATCGCCTCGATCAGCACTGGCATCAGCGCTTTCAGCCGCTTGCCGCAAACCCGATCCGACGCCTCCCACAGCAACACGAGCGCGTTCCGTTCGGCTTCATCATAAATTCGACGACGCCTCCGGCCGCTGGTCTGCGCTCCAACATCGCCCCGCAGAAGCCGCATTGCGTGCTTGCGGTGATATCCGGTCATGTCGGCGAACTCGTCCAGTATCCTCGACTTCTCCGCGTGGTTGGCGATCCGGTAGCGCTCCGCCGCCACCGCCGTCAGTTCCTTTCGCGTCGCCATGCTCAGCCGCCCCATCGTCGCCCCGAATCGTTGTGCTCCAACGGGAGCAATCTACGTGAGGCAACGGATCAAGCATTCAGGAACAAAACCGGCGAGGCAATGCGCCGTCGCCGCCTTCCCATCCAGATTGTCGCGCTACACGCCGGGCTTCATCTGCTCGAAGCCGCGCGCGAGGACGCAGTCTGCCGAGCCAGACGCGATGGCCTGGCGCGCCAGAAACAGCGCGGTCGAACCGGCGGAGCAGTTGTTGTTGACGTTGACAATCGGAACCCCGGTCATCCCCAGGTGGTAGATCGCGCGCTGGCCGGCGGTCGAGTCGCCATACTCGTAGCCCGCGTAGGCCTGCTCAACTAGTTCATCGATTTTGAGATTCGAATCATATCAGGCTGCCTGATCGAGCTTATAAGACCAAGTGTGGACGACGGGGTGTCGATTGAAGTGATCCATGGCGGCCATGATGCGGTCCTTGAGTTCCTGTTTGGATGCGACGCGGATGTGGCGCAGCACCGAGCGGGCGAGCTTGGAGAAGAAACCCTCGACGAGATTGAGCCAGGAGCCATGCTTGGGGGTGAAGACAAAGGTGAAGCGGCCTTCCGGTTGGGCGGCGAGCCAAGCCTTGGTCTCCTTGGAGATGTGCGCCGAATGATTGTCGAGGATCAGCTTGATCGCCGTATGGCTCGGATAGGCGGCGTCGACGAGCTTGAGGAATTCAATGAATTCGCGGCTGCGGTGGCGGTCCTTGACGAGAGCGTGGACCTGGCCGGTGAGCAGATCGATGCCGGCCAGCAAGCTGACCGTGCCGTGGCGCTTGTACTCGTAGGTCGCGCGCGAGGGTCGCATGTCTGCCGGGCTCGGGCGGCAGGTCCGGGGCGGTCGTGGCGATTGCCTGAATGCCGGGCTTTTCATCGTAGGAGACAATCGCCACCGCATCGCTCGGCTTTTGCTTCGCGGCGGCCGCGCTCTCCCGAATAAGCTTCACCTGGCCATAGACGCACAGAACCTCCGCCATCTTCTGCTTGAACTCCGGATCGCGGCGTTCCAGGTAATAGCGGACCTTGTGCGGCTTGATCTCCCGCTCGTTGAGGATATTGCACACCGTCCCCTGAGCCACCTTGGCAAGGCAAGCATGGCCCTCCGCCGGCCCATGCTCACGCGCATGGCGGGCGAGCAGCCGCGTCGTCCACAATTCGTGGGGATAGCCGAGGTCCTTGGCCTTGCGGCAGGCGAGGTCGACAACCCATGCCTTGGCCTCGGCGGTGATCGTCGCCTCCCTGCCGGGCCGCGGTCGATCGTCGAGCGCCGCCATCGGGCCATAGGCCAACGCCCGCTCGACACAGCGCTGGACGGTCTGATGGTGCGCGCCCACGGCTCGCCCCACCGCAAAAAACGATCCGTCTTCCCGGTAGGCCAGCAGCATCCGCGCTCGATCAACCCGGCTCGCCGATTCCGTTCGCGAGCGGGCAATCGCGCCCAACGCCGCCAAATCCTCCTCGCCAATCGCCAATTCAATCGCCCGCCGCCGACCCGCCATCACCTCACACCTCGCTTCCGAATCAAAGCAGCAAGGCTACAAACCACGTCAGGAAAAATGAATCCCGCGCGCATATGATTGGTTTCAACGATTCGATGAACTAGGGCCTGTCTTCAGTTGACGCGAGAACGGATTGGAATCGGACGCAGAACGTTTGGTGTTTCGGATACGCGAGGGATTCCCGAATCGGCAAAAGTCTGACTCGTGAGTGGTCGGCCCGAGGAGGGGCTGACCGATGCGACGATATGCACTGCGCGACGACCAGTGGGATCGGATCAAAGACATTCTGCCGGGCCGTGAAGGCCATGTGGGCGGCACGGCGGCGGACAATCGCCTGTTCGTCGAAGCCGTTCTCTTCAGGTTTCGCGCCGGCGTCCCTTGGCGTGATCTGCCCGAGCGCTTTGGCGACTGGAAGATCGTCTATCAGCGCTTCAACCGATGGGCCAAGAGCGGCGTTTTCGAGCGGGTTTTCAGGCTCTTGGCCAGCGATCACGACAACGAGTACATGATGATCGACGCCACCATCGTGCGCGCTCACCAGCATAGCGCCGGCGCCAAAAAAAAGACGGTGCGCAAGCCATCGGCCGATCCCGCGGCGGATTGACCACCAAGATACACGCGCTCGTCGATGCCCTCGGCAATCCTGTCGAGGTGATGCTCAGCCCGGGCCAGGATCACGATCTGACTTGCGCTGAATCTCTCATCGAAGCCGTCGATCCCGGCGCTCTGATCGCCGACAAGGCCTTCGACGCCGACCCCTTCATCGGCGCCCTCAACGCACGAGCGATCACGCCAGTCATCCCATCCAAATCCAATCGAAAAACCCCGCGCCCGTGCGATTTCGCCCTCTACTGCGAACGCAATCTCATTGATATCGACCAGGCATGGCGACTCTCGAAATTCTGTGGCGGGGGCGGCGGCGCTGTCGGCGGGCCTCGGCGGCAGGCGGCGCCAGGGCGGCGGCATGGCGCGGATCGCCTTCAACGCCGCGACCGTCTCAGGATCGGCGCGCACGAGCACGGCGCGTTTCGAGCCGGAGCCGGCTTTGCGGCAGGATAGGCGTCCCTTCTGGACCCAGGTATAGAGGGTCGGCTGCGGCATGCCGATCTCTTCGGCGAGTTCGCGGATCGTCCATTCGTTCTCCAGGCGCCCGATTTGTGGCGGTCGCCGGCGATACTTGATCGTCTCCGCGCCCGATCTGAGCAGGAGATGATGAACCATTGGCGCATTGAAGGTGTTGCGGCGCTTGGCCGGGCGCCATCCCTCGGCGTTGAGGATCTCGGCGATCCGCGCGCATTCGAGGCCTTCGCGGCGCAACTCCGCAGCGCGCCCCGTCAACGCCGCGTACGTGCTCAGCGACGCGACCCGGGCGACCGGGCGCGTCAGCTCGTGTGTCGTGCGGACGCCGCCGTGCCAATGACACTCGACGCGGACCTTTTCCGTTGCGCCGACGACCTCGACCAGAACCCGTTCGACGAGCAGGCGCACGATGGTCTGGCGCTCGGCTTGCGTCGTGGTCTCGGCGCGCCAGAGCGCCGGCAGATCCTGCGACAGATCGCGGATCGCGGCCAGTTCAGCCGCAGAGGGAGCCTCCTTGCGCGCGCGCCGGACGCGCTCGTGCTCCGCCTCAAGACGGGCCTGCTCGGTCAGGGCCTTCTCCCAGTCGCGCTCGAGCGTGCGCGCCACCAGCCGGTTCTCGGGCTCGACGGCGGCGTATTGCCGGCGCGCACGCTCGACCTCGTAGGCGGCGCGCTCCAGCCGCTGTCTCCAATGGCGATCGAGCGCCGCGCTCTCGGCCTCGAGGGTCCCGGCGAGCGCCAGGCTCGCGTCGATCGCCGCCGGCTCGAGCGCCTTCAAGACCAGACCCGAGACCAGCGCGTCGAGCGGCGCAGCCGTCAGCGATTGACAGAACGCCTCGCCGTAGCAGCTCTGCATCTGCGAGCAGACGTAGCGGGCGGCGTGGCCGTTGTTGTTGTATTGCGCCAGCATGCGCAGACCGCAGCGGCCGCAGATCAGCACGCCCGAGAGAAGTGCGCTTCCGGCCCGCACCGTCCCGCCGCCTGCCGCCTTGTTGGCCTTCAGTTGCGCCTGGTTGCGCTCATAGCGATCGAGACTGATGTAGCCGGGCAACCTATCGGGCAAGAAGACTTCGGCCTCTTCGGAGCGCGGCGATCGGCGTCCCGTTCCCGGGCGGCCGAGCTTTTGTCTGCGCTTCTCGACCGCACGCACGCCGTAAGCGTAGACGCCCGCGTAGATCGGATTGGCGAAGAGATTGAGCAGGGTGGGGCGACTGACGCGCCGCCATTCCAGCTCGCCCTTGCCCGCGCCGCCGCGCCGGCGCACCGGCATGCGGATGTCGTGCTCGACCAGGTAGGTCATCACCTTGCCGACCGTCCTGAAGCGATCGAACAGGTCGAAGACCAGGCGGACCGTCGCCTGCGCCTGCTCGTCGGGATCGAGGACGACCTCGCCCGAGGGACGGCGCACATAGCCGATCGGCACGGGCTTGCCGAGTTCGCCTCGTCGCGCCTTGGCTTTCCGGCCCGCCAGCATCCGTGCCTTGAGGATATGAAGCTCGGCTGTCCGTAGCTCGTCAACCTGTCGTGTTTTTGTAGCGCATGATGTGGCGTCTTCGGGTTGATGTTCGAAGCGGGTCGGAAGCCGCGGACGGCCCGGCTCGAGAGGAGGATGCTGCGTCGATCATCTCCGGGTTGGGTTTGGGCTGTTTCCTTGTTCGGCTGGGCGGCCGTTTCCTCGTCCCGGCCTGCGCAGCGGAATTGGCGTCGCGCGCAGGGGCGGTCAAGGATGCGCGCAAGCGCGCCCGACAGGGCTTGTCCTTGACGGCCCCGAGCACGACGCCAGACTTGGGCGCAGTCGGGACGCGGAGGACTCCCTCGGCGTCGTAGTCGGCGAGCCGATGCGGGCCGAGGAACACAGCGCAGGCTCCGTCGGGGTACTCGTGCACCCGCACCTGCGCCCTGACGAAATGCGGGCGCAGGCGGCTCTCCGGCAGTTGCAGGCGCCTTGCGTTCCAGGCGACGGTGTTGTCGCCGGCGACCGTGCGCTCCTCGACGACGCAGAGGATCTCGCGCCACATCTCCTTGGCGTCGGGGACGAAGGCCGAGCCCTCCTGCTCGGGGTCGACGGCGAAGCGGGCGTTGTGCTCGGCGATGTAATGGCTCTTCAGCCAGGCGTTGGCCGCCTCGACGGTCTCGATCCCGGCCAGCCGCAGCTCCTTGGGGAGCCGGTCCTGCAGGGTGGCGAACAGCCGCTCGGAGCGTCCCCGCGCCTGTGGCGAATAGGCGGCGATGTGCTCGATCCCCAGATGCGCCAGAGCCCGCCCGACCTGCGTCTGGACCGTGCCCGAGACTTTCCCGCCGGCCTCCGGGGTATGAAAGTAATGGCTGCCGCGGTCGGTGTAGAGCGCACAGAACAGGCCGCGCTCGCCGATCACCTCGCGCAAGGCCTCAAAGGTCGAGGCCGTTCCCTCCTCTTCAACGAGGATCATCGAGTAGATCTCGCTCGTGGCGTCGTCCATGGTGACGATCAGGTCCATCGAGGGCCTGCCCTCGACCCACACGTGCCGCGACCCGTCCTGATGCAGCATCATGCCGCGCATCGGCCGGCGCGGCCGCTTCTTGCGGTGCGCCGAGCGCTTGGGCGCCGGCCTGACCAGCCCGGCCCTGTGCAGGCAAAGCTTCGTCACGGTGTAGCCAAGCGTGTAATTGTGGCGCTTGGTCAGCTGCTCGTGGAAATGCCTGACCGTGAAGTCGGCGTACTTGTCCCGGTAGAGCCCGAGCATCCGCTCGACCTCCTCTTCCGGCGCACGCCGCGGCGACGGCGCGCCGCGCCGATCGACCAGCCCAGCCTCGCCGTCCGCCTCGTAGCGCTCTCTCCATCGCTGGAAAGAGCGAACGCTCATCCCCAACAGCTCCGCCGCCGTCTCCTGTGTCATCTCTCCCGAGTCCCAGCGGTCCAAAATCGTCGAAAACCGCATCTTCCGTATTCCCTCGCGAATGTGCGCCGTGTCCATCAAGGCCCTCCAGGGCCTCCAAAAAACACGACACTTCACGAGCTACGAAATCACGTCACTCCATCTGCTAGCGACAATCCAGGACCACCATGATGGCTACATCACCTGGGAAGAGTATGATCGCAACCTGGCGATCATCGCCGGGAATGCGAACATGAAGGGGTCGATGGTGGCGGGCGCGGTGCGGAACGGCGGTGCGCTGCTCGTCGGCCTGCTGCGCTGCGGACGCTGCGGACGCAAATTCAAGGTGCTGCATCATTCGAGGCGCGATGCGCGCTATGTCTGCGCCAGCCATGTCGACCCGTCTCGCGAAAAGGGGTGCACCGCATTCAACAACATGCGCATCGACGCGGCGGTGTCGGCGGAAGTGTTGCGTGCGATCTCGCCGCTGGCCGTCGAGGCGGCGCTGAAGCTGATCGCTGAGCGCAAAGAGGCCAGCAGCGAACAGCTACGGCACAGAGATCCGCGCTGGAGCAGGCCCGCTACGAGGCGAAGCATGCGCGCCGGCAATACGACGCCGTCGATCCCGACAACCGGCTGGTCGCCGGCGAACTCGAACGGCGATGGAACGACTGTCTTGCGACGGCCGCGCGGCTCGAAGAGCAGATCCGGAGCTTGCGCAACGAGGAGCCGTGCGCTGTCGGCGACGACGAGCGCGTGGCGCTTATGGCGCTCGCCGGAGACCTGCCAGGGCTCTGGAACGACGCCGCTGCGTCCGTCGAGACGCGCAAGCGGATCTTGCGCACCGTGCTGAAGGAGATCGTCGTGACCGTCGAGACCGGTCGCCTACACCTCGTGCTGCACTGGCAGGGTGGGGATCACACGCGGCTCGAGGTGCTGAAGAACCGCTCGGGCCAAAACCGCTTCAAGACCGATGCGGCGACCGAGCAGCTGGTGTGCGAACTTGCCCGCCTGTTGCCGGACCACAGCATCGCACCGGTTCTCAATCGGCTGGGCGTCCGCTCTGCCAGAGGCCAGACCTGGACCCAGCTGCGCGTGCGCAATTTCCGCGGCACGCATCGGATACCGGTCTACCGCGAGGGCGAACGTGAAGAGCGCCATGAGCTTATTCTGACCGAGGCCGCAAACCGCCTCGGCGTCAGCAACATGACCGTTGTTCGCTTGATCCGAGATGGACTGTTGCCGGCAAGACAGGTTTGCCCTCGCGCCCCCTATGTCATCCGCGAGAGTGACCTGGCCCGGCCAGCCGTCGGGCAGGCAATCGCAAGGGGACGTCCAGTATCATCCGATCCGCGACAAGAAAGCCTGCCTTTTCAATGAGATCATGAGGTACTGCATTATGTCGCCGTCCTGTTCAGACCCAAGAGCAGGCGATCGTTGTAGTTTGCCGGATCATACACCCCGTCGGCGTCGGCGATCAGCGTGTCGAACAGCGCACAGATCTCCAAGAGCTGATGCCAGTCCCGGCAGGAGCGCGCCAGCCGCGACATCTCCACGCCGAGCACGAGGCCGACCTTGCCGAGACCGACTTCGGCGACCAGCCGCTGAAAGCCCAGCCGTCCTTCGACGCTCGCGCCGGAGCGTCCGAGATCGTCGTCGATGACGACGATCCTCGCGCAGCCAGCCAAACTGCGCCGCCCGGTCCGCAAGCGCATATTGCAGCCTGGTCAACTCCTGATGGCGCTCAACCTGCTGCGCCGTGGATTGGCGGACATAGACGATCGCCAGACGATCCTGATGGCGCCGGAGAATCTTGTCGCAGGACGAGCCGCTGCGACGCTGGACAAGGCCCACATTCGTCATGAGGCGCCTCCGTGGCGACCGTGGCGCTGCGCATCCGGTGCAAGGCCATCTGTCCCAGCAGCGTCGCTATGCGTTCCCGTCGTTCCGGGGACAACAGGGTCCAGATCGACGCCGGCAGATCGCTCATCGCGGGATCCAAGCCAACGCGCCAGGGCGGACAGCGCTTCAAACCCGATTCTCGGCGATTCGTCGGTGTTCGTCAATTTATGAGCGGCGTCGTGAATGGGATATCGAGCGCTTCTTCAACAAGCTCAAGCATTTCCGCGCCATCGCCACGCGTTACGACAAGCTCGCCAAGATTTTCCTCGCCGGCGTTCAGCTCGTCTGTGCCGTTATCCTCCTCAACTGAAGACAGGCCCTAGTCGCCCGAGTCGCTCAAAATTGGGGGTATAGTCTCTTGAGTTTGACGCGCGCATCGTTGGTGGTGAACTGCCAATCGGCTTTGGCGTGATGTTTGTTTCGATGGGCCTCCCAAGCGGCGATCTCTTTTGCGAGCGTTGGCTTGTCGGGAATGCGGCGATCGAGGCATTGGTTGGTCAGGACGGCAAGTTCGGATTCTGCCATGTCGAGCCAGCTTCCGTGTTTGGGCGTATAATGCCACTCGAAACGCTTGGCGAGGCGGCGAGCCTCCTCTGGCGGGAAGGCCACGTAGAGCGAGGCCGCCGTGTGCGTGCTCAGGTTATCCTGAACCGGGACGATCTGTTTGGCGTCGGGAAAATGCACGTCGGATAGTTCTTTGAGCACCTGCGCGTAATCGACGGCGGCGTGATGGTCGGTGACCTTGACTTTGCGCCAGCCCTCCAGCGGAGCGAACGTCATGAATATGTTGGCCACGCCATTGCGTTCGTACTCGTAATCGTACCGGATCGGTTGCCCGGGCTTGGCTGGGATCGGCTTGCGCGTCTCTATGACTAACTGTTTCGACGTTTCATCGAGACAAACCAAGGGCCGCTCGGGATCACGCGGCTTTTGGTAGGTTTCCAGCACGTCTTCCATCGCTGCGACGAAGGCGGCGTTGGCGTCGGGTGGAATCACCCATTGCCGATTGCGGTGCGGTTGGAGAGTGTTTTTTTTAGAGTCCGTCCGATCGTGTTATCGCTTGCTTTCTCGACGATGTTCAGTTCGACGACCTTCTCTTCGAGCAGCCGCAGGCTCCAACGCGCGAAGCCCTCGGGAGCCGGAGAGCAGGCCAAGGCGATCAACTTGGCCTCGGCCGCGCCGTCGAAAATTCGGGGACGGGCGGAATTCGGATTGTATTTGCGCAGCAGGGTCGCCTCGAACCCTTCTTCGACCAATTGTCGCCGTGCGCTACCGACGGTGTTGACGCTGGTATCCAACGCAGCCGCTATTTCGCGGTCCGTCCAACCTTCTCCCGCCTCCGACGCGTCCGCTTTGAGCAGGATCCTCGCCTTCGTGATCAGTTGCGCCGATCGCTTGCCTGAGCTGATCAGCGCCTCAAGCCGCTCGCGCTCCTCCGCGCTCAATTTCACAACGTACTTCTTCGCCCCAGTGCTTGTCCCTGCCACGAATCATCCCCATCCTCGCCCCGCCGGCGCAGGCACAGAGATTCAGAAATGCCACCAAGTTTCAAGGACGCGAGCGACTAGCCGAACTTAGCCGATTGGGCGGGTTTGGTGAGGCTAACTGGTTGAGATCACTGTGACCGTACCCCGCAGGTCGGCACTACACGGGGTTTGCGGCGACTGCAGCGGTGATTTTGGGTGGCGGTTTGGCGCAAAGACAGATGGCGCGGCATTGTTCACAGATCGCCGCTTCAGAAAAGACCCAAGGTCGGCACTACAGCCGTTTTCGGCCCCTTCTCCGACTTCCACGCAAGCAAAATCAATACCTTGCGCGATCAGAAAACCTGAAAACCGTGAAAACCAGAGGCGAATCGGCTAACCTCGGCTAGCTAGAAACGCGATGGGGATCGGATCGAATCGCCACGGCGCCGTCGACAGACGATTGAGTTCGTCAAGTTCTGCAAAAGGCGGTCATGGGTTTGCTGGTTATGCGGCTTGGCGGAGGTTGGCCTTCTTGTGCTCCTTGAGGTCGTTCATGTTGAGGTAGCGGTGGGCTTCGAGCCAGTTCTCGTGGGTTTCTACGGCTAGGGCTCGCACCAGACGCAGACATGCCTCCGTGTTCGGGAAGATGCGCACGACGTGAGTTCGTCGCTTGATCTCCTCGTTGAACCTTTCGAGCATGTTGGTGCTTTTGAGATGCTTATGGTGCTGGCGGGGCAGACGGTAGAATGTGAAGATTTCCTCGATGGTTTCCTCGACCCAGTCGACGAGCTTGTCGTATCGATTGCCCCATTTGGCGATCCATGCGGAAAGATCGCGGCGGGCCTCCTCGACGTTTCGCCGGTCGTATAGCCAGCGCAGTTCCTGCAGGCAGTCGTCGTCGACCTTGCGCGGAAGATGGTCGAGGGCGTTGCGGAGGAAGTGCACGTAGCATCGCTGGACGGCCGTCTCGGGGAGGACCTCGCGGATCGCTGCGCGAAGGCCCGCGTGGTCGTCGGCGACGACGAACTCGACACCGCGGAGGCCGCGCCGGCGCAGTCCGAGCAGGAAGTCCTTCCAGGACGAGCTGCTCTCGCGATTGGCCATGTCGACGGCCAGGATCTGGCGGCGACCGTCCCAGTCGATGCCGACCGCGATCAGCACGGCCTGGCTCGCGACCACGCCGCCCTCGCGCACCTTCTCATAACGGGCGTCGAGGATGAGGTAAGGGAAAGGCTCGGCGAGGGGGCGCGTGGCAAAGGCGTCGAGACTTACGTCCAGGCGCTTGTTGATGGCGGAGACGGCGGAGGCCGAGAAGGCGTGGCCGCACAACTCCTCGGTGATGGCCTTGACCTTGCGGGTCGAGACGCCCTGCACGTACATCTCGGCCAGCGTCGCCACCAACGCCTGCTCGGAGCGTTGATAGCGTTCGAAAAGTTCGGTCGAGAACCGGCCGTCGCGATCCTGCGGCACGCGCAACTCGAGCTTGCCCACGCGCGTGACGAGCGTGCGGGCGTAGTAGCCGGAGCGGTAACCGAGCCGGGCGCCGGTTCGCTCGCTCTTCCCGGCGCCGAGCGCGTCCGTCATCTCGGCTTCCAGCATCTTGCACGACCGCGCGAACCAATTCCCGCAGCCCGTCCGGGCTCGCGGCGAAAAGCTCTTTGACGGCGGCAATCGCAGGCTTACCTTCGGTCTTGGTCATGGCGGAGCTTCTCCAGAGAGAATCAGGTGACTTGGGCATCACCAGCCTGCCATGACCGCCTCTCGCTCTCAGCGATTTTGCAGAACCTTCCGCACGCTACTAGCCCAAGAGAGCTGCCAGCGCTTCCCGCTCGACCGATCCCGGACGCGTCGACGGCTTTTCTCGACAACAGGGCGAAGTCCCTGAGGCTGGCGCTTTCCCCTCACATGGGGCGTTTCCGGTCAAGGGTGATTTTCATTTCGGCATTTTGCGTTCTCCTTTGGGTTTGGATCCGAAGCGTGAGCCCGTTTTTCGCCATGCAGCCTTGATGGCCGCATCACCTCACATCCGGTTGAGCCTGGGCTCGGACCATAATCCCTCATGCTCGAGGGCATCGGGCTCGGGTTGGCGGGACCATCCTGTTGAGCGGCGTGTTTCAGCCAAGGGAAAACACCGGTCACCGCCCGCCCGGATCCGGCGAAGCCAATATTCAGCTTCGCTGGAATGGGTGGAGTGGGTTAAGCCATTGCTGAGGTGGATTGAGCCCTCGCTGGAGCGGGTCGAGCCATTGGATCATGCCGCCTTGAGCTCGGCGCCCTCGGGAACGACGCCCTGGGTGACATAGCGCCACAGGGCGACGAGGAGTTTGCGGGCCAGCGCCACGATGGCGATCCGGCGGATTCGCCCTTTGGCGGCGCCGACCCGCGCCCGAAACCAGCGGCTCAACGCCGAGTTGGGCTGATGACGCAGCCACGACCAGGCAAGCTCGATCATGGTTCGGCGCAGGCGGTGATTGCCCGACTTCGAGATGCCTTGATCCCGTTCGATGCTCCCGCTCTGCCAGGGACTGGGCGCCAATCCGCCGTAAGCCCCTACCTGGCGTCGGTTGGCGAAGCGGCGAAACAACGCTTCCAGCCACAGGAGCGAGGCGAACTCAGGGCCGATGCCCTTGAGCTTGATGAGCACGCCGGCGGGAGTGTCCGGCTTCTCGACTTCCGTATGGACCAGCGCGTCGCGGGCGCGTTCGACCGTAGCCAGTTGCGTCGTCACCACCGCTATCCGATCGAGTTCCCGGAGGATTTCCGCCTTCAGCAGCGGCGGCAGAGGACGGCCGTCGCCGGTCCGCAGCGCTTCAAGCCGTTCAAGACAATCGCGCCGAAGCGGATTGTAATCCCGGACGCCCTGGCCGCTGAGCAGCCCCCGGATCCGATTGGTATGCTGAATGCGTTCCTTGACCAGCGTGCCGCGCTCACGCGTCAGACGCCGGCGATCCTCGTCTTCCGGGCTCGCCGCCTGAACCATGGAACAGACCCGCCGCTCACCCCGACCCCAGGCCATCAGCGTCCGCAACAGTGTCTCGCCGTCGATCGAATCGGTCTTGGCCCGCCGATGCCGCCGCGCGACCGCGATCGAACCCGCATCGACGACATGGCTCTCGATCCCGTTCGCGAGCAGCAGCCGATGAATCCAGAACCCGTCCAGTCCCGCTTCCTGAATAACCACCGTCTTGATCGCAACGCCGTAGCGCTCCTCGGCCTTCGCCCGCCACCGCGAAAGAAGGCCGAGCAAACAGCCGCCGTTTCCTCCTTCAACTGTATGCCTCGAAAACTTCTCGCTGCCCGGACTGTTCATCGTCACAACCCATTTCGATTTGCTCAATTCGAGCGAGGCGAACAACGTGATCGCATTCGCTCGGGCGGTGGCCGCGACAACGGTCGCAGAGGGGACGGACTCCATCGGTTGCCTCCATGCTGGTGTGGAAGCTCAGCCTACCAAGTCCGGCCGCCGTCCACCCGCATAGGATCTGTTTGCGCTGTTCTCGCGAAAATGAAGGCGAGGAGCCGTAGCCGGCGATAAATGGGCTGGAGAAGTCAGGCCGCGGCCAGTAGCTGGGAAGCCGACGAACAAAGGAGCGATCCGACCCAGGCGCTGGAGCGGGTACGGCAAGCAGCAAGGCAAAGGAAGAAGGTCTCGCCAAGCACGAGGACGTCCGTCGCTTCCTCGATGCGATGCGAAAGCGGTTCGATGACCTGCACGATCGGGTCCACTGCGGAGCGTACCGGCCGCAGCCGTCCCACAGGACGTATATACTGAAGGCGGACTGGAAGCTGCGACCGCTGGCGATCGCCGCGCTGGAAGATCCTTTCTGAAGAGTCCACTACGGCAACGCCTCACGCTGGGATCTGTGGGAGCGAAAGCCAGCAATGGCTGAGCTATTATACCCGACAATGCCGCACGTTCGGTTCTGTGCGGCAGGCGCTCAGCAATAAGCGTCCCTACCGCGATAGAAACCAGGCCGACCCCCTTATCGGGAGCGAGTCGGCCGATTCCAGAAATCGCGCCTGGCGCGGCGCAGGACAAGGGGAGACAGGAATCGAGCCGCTGTCATCGCAGACGTTCCGAAAGTCTCGGGGGGATTCATTTTCGGCTGACGGCGAATTCCGCCGGGCGCGTCCGTCTGGCTAAGGCGTCGAGCACCGCATTGATCATCCCGCATTCCTCCGGGCCGTAGAACGCTGCGGCGATGTCGACATATTCAGTCAAGGCCACCCGCGCAGGAACGTCGGGCCGCCTGAGCAATTCGTAATAGGCGGCGCGCAGGATCGCCCGCATAAGCGCCTCGATGCGGCGCAGGGGCCAGCCTTTTGCGAGAGTTTCGTCGATGCCCCGGTCGATCGGCGTCTGCTCGCGCAGGACGCCCGACACCACGTCGCGGAAGAAGGCGAGCTCAGCCGGATTGTAGGCGTCGCCCTCGATTTCCTGCCCGATCCAGTGCGCCTCGAACTCCGCCAGGATATCGTTCAGCCCCTTCTCCGCGACTTCCATCTGGTAGAGCGCCTGCGATGCGGCGAGGCGCGCGGCGGAACGAAGATCGGATTTCTTCATCGCAAGTCCGTCTGGCGTTTGAGGAGCGCGAGTCCGATGGCGGCGCGCGCGGCATCCCCGCCTTTGTCGCCTCGAGCGGGATCGGCGCGCTCCGCGGCCTGCGCGATCGTCTCCGTTGTAAGGATCCCGTTTCCGAGTGCGAGCCTCCGTTGAACCGACATGTCCATCAGCGCCCGCGCGGACTCCCCGGCCACGATTTCAAAGTGAAAGGTGTCGCCGCGCACCACGCAACCGAGCGCGATCGCGCCGTCGTAGGGACGGCCTGAGGCCTCTGCCGCGTCAAGCGCGATCGCCATGCCGGCGGGGATCTCGAGAGCGCCCTCCACGGTCACCACGTCGTGAGACGCACCGGCGGCCTTGAGCGCGCCCTTGGCGCCGGCCAGCAGATCGTGGCCGATCGAGTCGTAGAAACGCGCCTCGACGATCAGGAAGCGCCCGCCTTCGATGCGGAGCGCGGGTCTGGCTGCGGCGCGGCGCGGCTCGGCCATGCTGAAATCTCTCGCGGCTCTGTCGGAATGCCGCACGTCTTTAGAGGCGGGGGGCCGCCGACGCAAGCCGCACTCAGTCGCAGCGGCGCCGCCAGCGTCCGTAGCGCCATGGCCGCGCCCACGAGGCTCCGCGCGGAGCTGCCACGGGCGGCGGATCGTAACCCGATCCGCCCCAGGGATGGCAGCGGCAGATGCGCGCGGCGCCCATCCATGTACCGGCCCACAGCCCATGGCGAGCTATCGCTTCGTCGGCGTAAGCCGAGCAGGTGGGAAGGTAACGGCACTGCCGGCCGAGCACGCCCGACAACGTCAGCTGGTAGAATCGGATTAGTGCATGCGCCGCGCGGCGCGGTGCGAGGGCGAACGCGCTCATTGCACGAGTGCGTGCTCGGCGTTCGCCCGTCGCGTCGCAATCTGCCCAAGCGCATCGGCAACCGCATCGAACGTGAGCAGCGTCGAGGCATGCCGCGCCTTGTAGGAGCGAACCGGCTCCAGCACCGCGAAATCGGCCCATTTGCCTTCTGGCGCGGGACCGTCTGCCTTCAGCATTTTCGTGATCGCCTCGCGCAGCGCGAGAAGCTCTTCGGCCGTGGCGCCGATCACGTGCCGCGCCATCAGCGACGCCGCCGCCTGGCCGAGCGCGCAGGCCCGCACATCGTGTGCGAAATCGACGACCCGCCCATCCTTCACCACGACGTCGACGGTGACCGTCGATCCGCAGAGGCGCGAATGCGCCTTGGCGGTGGCGTCCGGCGCAGGCAGGCGCCCAAGCCGGGGAATATCGGCCGCCAACTCAAGCACGCGCCGATTGTAAATTTCGTCGAGCATCCGAGAGCCGAAAAATTGGCGCCGTCCCCTGCCCCGCCTATATAGGAGCGCAGAAAGCCGAAATCGAGCCTTGAAAGGGAGCCGCAGGACGAGAGGCCCGTGGCCAGAGAGGGACATTTATGGACGAAATCGTGAAATTGCGGCCGAACCTGGCGACCGTCCCGGCCCCTCGCCCTTCACGCCGGCCGAGCCGCGACGAGGCCGAGGCGGCCGTGCGCACGCTCATCGCCTGGGCGGGCGACGACCCGGACCGCGAGGGCCTCGTCGACACGCCGCGTCGCGTCGCCCGGTCCTACGAGGAATTGTTCTCCGGCTATCGCGAGGACCCGAGCAAGCCGCTGAAGCGCGTGTTCCATGACGTGTCGGGCTATCAGGACCTTGTTCTGGTGCGCGATATCGCTTTCGTTTCGCATTGCGAACATCACATCGCACCTTTCTTCGGCAAGGCGAATATCGGCTACTATCCGCGCGGCGGCGTGGTCGGCCTGTCGAAGCTTGCGCGGATCGTCGACGCGTTCGCCCGTCGCCTGCAGACGCAGGAGGCGCTGTCGGCGCAGATCATCGGAGCGATCGAGGAGTTGCTCGAGACGCGCGGGGTAGCGGTGATGCTCGAGGCCGAACATACGTGCATGGCGATGCGCGGCGTGCGGAAGCAGGGCGCGTCCACCGTCACGACCCAGTTCAGCGGCGTTTTCCGCGACGATCCGAACGAACAGACGCGCTTCTTCACCCTCCTGCGCGGCGCGCGCTGAGGATGAGCGGCGCTTCCGACCGCGAAGAGGGCCTGACGTTTCAGCCGAAATTCGGCGCGGACGGGCTGGCGACCTGCGTCGCGATCGACGCAAAGCGCGGCGACGTCCTGATGGTCGCGCATATGAACGTGGCGGCCCTCCAGGCGACGCTCGAGACCCGCATCGTTCACTACTGGTCCCGCTCCCGCGGCGCGCTGTGGCGGAAGGGCGACACCTCCGGCCAGACCCAGCGGCTGGTGGAGTTCCGGGTCGACTGTGACCAGGACGCCTTTCTCGCCTTCGTCGAGGTCGGCGGCGACGGCGGCGCGTGCCACACCGGCCGCCGCTCCTGCTTCTATCGCCGGGTCGAGACGAGCGCCGACGGGCGCCGTCTCGCTTTTGTCGAAACGGACGACCCAACCGGTTGACGCCGGAATTCCAGGTCCCATTGCTTTCGACCGCTTAAAAAGCGCAGGCGCACCCGTTGAAAATGCGCTCAGGGCGGTCCGAAACGTCTTTTCGCGCGTTAATCGTCTGGCGAACTTTCGCGCGCAGCTTTAAGTGTCGAAGGGGAACGCCGGCGGGAATCTGTCAAAGGCAGCGCGATGTTCTGGGCGCCCTACTGGAAGAACGATTCGGAGTCCGGGCCGGGCGGGACGCGCGTGCGTCCGGCCCGCATTGGAGTGGTGCTCGGCGCGGGCGCGGCGCGCGGCTGGTCGCATATCGGCGCGCTGCAGGAACTCGACGCCCTGGGTGTCCGGCCCGACGTGATCGTCGGCTCGTCGATCGGCTCGCTGGTCGGCGGATGCTATGCTGCCGGCAAGCTCGACATGCTCGAGGCCTTCGCCCGCTCCCTGACCCGGCGGCGGATGTTCGGCCTCATCGATTTTTCCTTCGCCGGCGGCGGCCTCATCGGCGGCGAGCGTCTGCGCTCCCGGCTCGAGAGCGAGCTGGGCGGCGTTCTGATCGAGGATCTGCCGGTCCGCTTCGCCGGGGTTGCGACAGAAATCGGCGGCGGGCACGAGATCTGGCTGCGGCGCGGGCTGCTGACCGACGCGATTCGCGCCTCCTACGCCTTGCCCGGCGTATTCGAGCCTGTGCGGATCGAGGGCCGCTGGCTGTTCGACGGCGCAATCGTCAATCCGGTTCCGGTCAGCGTCGCCAGGGCGCTTGGCGCGGAACGCGTGATCGCGCTCAATATCTCGAGCGAGAACGTCGGCCGCGGCACCGCCATTCAGGATCCGTTCGGACGCCCGGATCCGCCGCCAGTCGTCGTCGAGCCGACGAGCGACGCGCGGGGGGTCATTGCGCGGTGGTGGCGGGGCGGGGCCCAGCGCGGTCCGGCCGACCCCGAGGCCGCGCCGCCCGGCCTGATGAGCGTGATGGTGAACGCCTTCGACATTCTCCAGGACCGGATCATGCGCTCGCGGCTCGCCGGCGATCCGCCCGACGCGCTTGTCCAGCTCAAGGTCGGGCGGATCGGGATGTTCGAGTTCCACCGCGCCGACGAACTGATCGCGATTGGACGCGAGGCGGTCCGCCGCGCAGCCGCAGAGATCGCCGCGCACATCGACGCGCCGAAAATCGAGCCCTCCGGCGAGTGACCGTCGGCGGCGGCGTCAGGCGGTCGCAATGTATTCGCGCAACGCCTGCCGTTCGCTGTCAATGACGCTGACGTGACGTTTGACGACGTCGCCGATCGACACGATGCCGATCAGCCGCCCGTCCTCGACGACCGGCAAATGACGGAAGCGCCCTTCCGTCATTGTCTGCATCACATGATCGATCGTGCTGTCGCGCGAGACGGTCGTCACCTTCGGCGTCATGTGGCGGGACACCTGGTCGTCGAGCGCCGCCGCGCCGGACTGGGCGATCACGCGCACCACGTCGCGCTCGGAGAGGATGCCCAGAACCTGCATCGACGCGTCGGCGACGACCACCGCGCCGACCCCTTTTGCGGCCAGCAGGCCGATGACGTCCTTGAGGGTCCGGTGGGGCTGGGTGGTGAAGACCTCGCGCCCCTTTTCGGCCAGAATGCGGGCAACTGTCATTCCCTCTCTCCCTCGTCGGACGGCCTTGTTTCCGGCCGCCGCCTCGGCGAAACATGCCGCGGCGCGGCCGTCCGATCAAGACTTAAAGCCGCTTTAATTAACCCCTGTGACTAGCGTAAACCGCCGTCGACCAGGAAGCACTGCTTGGTGATCATCTCGCTGTCCTCGGCCGACAGGAACAGCGCAAGCCGCGCGACGTCGTCGGCCATCAGGCTGCGGTTGATGCACTGTCGCTCGCGAAAGCCGGCGATGTCGGCTTCGCTCAACCACAGGCGTCGCTGGCGCTCGGTGATCACAGCGCCCGGCGCGATCGCGTTGACGCGGATATTGTCCGGGCCGAACTCGCGCGCCAGGCTCTTCGTCAGCCCGACGATCGCCGCCTTGGCGGCCGAATAGACCGACATGCGGGCAATACCGATCATCCAGGCCGTCGAGGAGAAATTGACGATCGCCCCGCCGCCGAGTTCGCGCATCGACCGGCGCGCGATCTGCGCGGCGAAGAACTGATGTTTGAGATTGAGGGCGATCGTGCGGTCCCAGTCCTCCTCGCTGACTTCGTCCGCGTCCTGGCGCGCGTCGTTCGCTGCATTGTTGATCAGGACGCTGATCGGTCCGAGGCGCTGCCTGGCCTCCTCCATCGCCGCCTCCAGCGCGGCGATGTCCGTGACGTCGCATGGGATGAACAGGGGCGCCGCGCCCACCGCGCCGAGCCTGGCGGCAAGCGTTTTCGACGGCTCGGTCTGGACGTCGACAAACGCGACATTGGCCTGTTGCGCAACAAAGGCCTCGACCATCGCCGCGCCAATCCCCGAGCCGCCTCCGGTGACAAGGACGACCTTGTCGTGCAGCGAGGGGTAGCGGGCGTGGGGCATGGCGGGGCTCAAAAACAGGGGCGCCGGAGGGCGCCGCTGAGACTATCAAGGTCGGCGAAACCCGCAAGCGGCGGCCGCGCGCGGCAGAGACTTTGAGCGAAACCGCGGCGGGCGCCGCTTTCGAGCGTGAATCGAGTGTTTTCAAAGCATTGCGGCGCCATTTGCGGGCGACTCGCATTCGGCCTGTCCATCCCCGATCGAAGACGCCCGGGCGCGGGCGTGGGGATCGACCGGCCCCGCGGGGCGTCATTTCCGGGCGCGGAATCAATCTTTTCAAGCCCTTGCGGCGCCTTCTGCGGGCGACTCGCATTCGGCCTGACCGCCGCGGGCGGGTCTGTCGCGACCCCAATGCGCCCCTGCAGCCTTACGGCGCGGGGTCGGCAGGCGCTGAACATCCGGCGCCGTCGCGGTTTCGTGGCCGGCCGCGCCGGGAGTTGCGCGGATCGACCGCGAGGGAATGGTGTCGATGCGTTCAGCGCCGCGCTCCGCAATTTTCACTCCGTTCCGTCGCCCCGTCGCCCGAGGCCGCCACCGCGACGAGGGCCGCTCGGCCGGCGCTTTTGCAATGATAGCGCGGGTTTCCATGTCTGTCGAGAAATTGTTCTTCGTCTGTTCCATCCACAGGAGACCGATTCAACCACATTATGTCTGTAATTGCGGGACTCTTGTATTTTCCCCGATTGAGGCCACTCGCACCAATGGCCATGCGGCGCGCCGCCACCGTCTCGGAGGGCGAATTCTCTCAAGATGGCAGCGCGACCGTTCATGGGTTTGGCCTGGACTGACGCGACCGCCAATAATTCGGTTTGCGATGCAGGTGAGCGACGGCGAGGACGATGATTTCGTCCGCCTCGACAACGTAAATTACTCCGTACGGGAACCGCCCCAACCGAAACCGCCGCACGCCGTCGCCGAGGGGATGCCAAGCGTGCGGACGCTCGGCGATACGCTTTCGCGCCGTTCCCATTTCATCGATGAACCGCCGCTCGAGGCCCGGCGCCTGGGCGGCGTACCATGCGACCGCCTCATCAAGCTCGGCGGCAGCCGGCGCCAGCAGCCGGACATTCACGGGCGGCTGGCATGTTTGGCCAACGTCTCGTCGAAATCGAGCGCCTCGAGCTCGCCACGCCGATAGGCGGCCAGACGGTCCTTCGCCTCCTCGGCCCAAAGCTGATCGAGGCCAGGATCGGTGGCGTCGAGGCTCTGCAGGATGCCCTCGACCAGCTCAGCCCGCTCAATCGGGGGAAGCAAGCTCGCCTGCTCGGTCAACTCTTTGATGCGTTCGTTCATAAGCAACAACGTAGCAGGCGAGAGCGACGGTTTGAAGCCTGGACATCGCCGCGCGCCGGGCGGGATGCTCGGGCGCGCGCTCGCCTCCGCGGCGTTTCTCGATGGCCTCGCCGGGGGCGAAGGCGGCAAGCATGATGGGCTCGACTCAAACTGAGACGTGCGCTTTTGCCGCGCCGACTGACGCTTGCATTTTCCCGGATGAGGCCACTCGCTCCAATTGCATGCGGCGCGCCGGCACGGTCTCGCACGGCGAATTGAATGCACTGTCACATGAACACGCGGAACACGGAACACAAATTCCTGAATTCCTGGAATTCCTGGGCGCGTCAACGCGAAACGCAGTTTTTTCACCGACGACTATGGGCCGCCGCATGGCGGCTCTCCGGAGAGAACCGCCGACGGGTCGAGGATGTGGGCGAACTCGGCCGATTTTTGTTGAAGATGGTCGGCCGCCGCCACCGCCGCGTTCCCATCCCTGATCAGGGTTGCTTTCAGCGCCGCCATATCCTGGCTATCCGTCCGAATATCAAGGTCCTTGGCGACCTGGCGCAGGTCGGCGACTTTCTCCTCGAGACCTTTGCGAAGGTTCGTCTCAATGTCCTTCCCGTTGATTTCCGTCATGACGCCCAAACGTGCGCCTTCACTGTTGAGCTGTGCAATGAAGCATTGAACGGCCGCTTGCAGTTTCTGCACGGCCGGCACGTATGAACTATAGTCGATTGCGCCGTTCGGCGGCTCCGCCTCAAGCGAGGCCACAAAGCCGTCCTTGGCAGTCTTGAGCGCATAAAACCCGCTCGACATTCGGAGCATCGCTTTCGCCAGAAGGTAGCGCTCGTTCTGTTGCATACGGTCGGCTACCGCCTGGTTCAGCTTGTTCCACAGGGCCATCAGATTGATGAGTTGCTCGGTATAGTCCGACAGTGGCTTGTCATCACCCACGCCAAGCGATGGCTGAGCGAGCGCCGCCAGTGCGAGCATCATCCCCGCGCTGAGCGCGAAGCGTCTCGATCTCATCATTTTCTGGCCTCGGTTGGAGGACTCCTCGGTTGACTCGCATGCGGCTGAGAGCGCCGACGATAACGAAGTCCGCCGACGCCAAGGCAAACGCTTCCCCATAGCACGGCGACGACGGGAAACCACGTAAATGAGGAATTGCGCACCAACTCTTCCCGGATGAGCGTGTCCCAAATGGCATAGATCAAGTCGCCGCCCGCCAGGGCGATCACTGACGTGCCGGCGGCATAGCCGATTGCTCTGAGCATCGGGGCATCCCGGTTTTCCGTCTCGAGAGTACACCGCAGGCAACTCGACCCGCAACAGCAAGCCAAAAGGTCAATTCATTGCACTGTCACCGTAATGCCACGTGCGTGTCGGCGGCGTGAACGCGCGCGTTCGCCAATATGCTCGCTGGCGAGATGGCCTCGCTGGACAACAGAGAGAGTGACCCATGGCCTACAACGTAGTACACCCTGAGACCCGCATTCGCCTGCCCTATATCGGAGCGCCGCCGCACTGGCCGCGCCCGCTGGCCCGCGACGCTGGCATCGTTTGGACTAAAGACTGCCAAGTTCGCGCGGTCGAACGCGGTTTCTTTTTCCAGCGCTGGTATTACAACCAGGTGTGCGTCATCCCGCTGAAAGGCTTCGCTACGGACGCGGACGTTATGAACGCGTTGGAGAGGGCGGCGTTCGGTCACGACGCCTTCGCGTGCCTCGCCCTCGATTTCGTGGCGCAGCAAGATCAATACCGCTATCGCAGCGCGTGGGGTATCGGCAATGATGCGTCGCATCAATTCTACACGCCGTCGCTCTAATGGTACGAGCATTTTAAAGCTCGCAAGCTTGTTCATGGACACCTTGGACACCGCCCGCATGCATAAGTGATTGATTTTTGGGTAAGTGTCCAAACTGTCCGACTTGTCCAAGTTTCTTGGAGGATATGTATGGGTGCGACAAATCCGAACGCCGACGACGTTCTAGGACCGTCGGTCATTGTTCGCGAGCGAACCGCCCGCCGTGCACTTCTCGTTTCTCAGGCCGATCGCGACGTTGGGCCGGGCCATGGCACCGTCCCGAGGCCGCGCCAGCCGCCAGCGCTTACGCCAGCTCCGCCGCGGCGACGATCGCCGCGAAGACGCTGCGGGTGGGCGCGCAAATGGACCTGGAGCGGCCTCTGAATGAAAACGGGCCGCATCTTGACTGCACGAACGACGACAAGAGGGACGCGGCGATGAATACTCGTGAGCTACACGATTTTGGCGTCGACCTTGTTCTTAGAAAGCTGGAAAACGCGAAAACCAAGATCGTAACAGATGACAAGAGGGAGATTTTCGTCGGCGAAAAGCGAGAGCGCCTTAAGGTTATCACGCGGACTTATACGCCTTTGTCGGCGCGTTTCGTCGATTGGAATAGCGGCGATGAATTTGGATGGCTTGCCGTAGTGTTACGATACCGAGACAAAGACCGAATTTTTGTTATACCAAGAGAAACAGCCAACAATACGTCACGAAAAGGCAGCCTTACTTCAAGAGCTAAGGTGGATCGTTGGTGGCCAATGAAGGTTGCTGAGGACAAGCTTGCGGACTGGGAAGACAATTTCGGGTTGCGGATTTACCCTTTGGCCTATGATCCGGCGGGAGGCGAGTAGACGCCTCAAAACGGCTTGCTTCTCGGGCAGCGGCTCCCTTCGGGGACCCGCCAAGGGCGTTAGTGTGCGCGCGCTCACCGCACGTCACGGGCGGCAATAGCCGGGGGAAAGCGAGCAGAGACTAACCACCATCGACCGGACAGCCACGATACCCCGTCGCTGCTCGTGTAGCCGACGAAAATTCCGCCCGACCTGACCCTCCGCCGTCGACGACAGCCCATGACTCACAGATGGCTCAGGATGTTGCCGGCGGTGAGAATCCGCGCTTATCCGGCGCGCTTGCCGGCCTGATTGCTGAATATTCTGGGTAGGAGAAGATGCGATGCCGCAACGCCACCGATCTCTGCGGCCGATTTTAGCGGGCGATCGATCCCTGTAAACGCTGGCCTTTGGCCACCGCCTCCGGCGGCTTGCGGCGTTGACAGGGATCTATCGCTCCGCACTCTGGCCGCCAAGAACTCGCGGCAAAATTTGTGCCAGTTTTCGGCGCGCCGCCGGATAAGCGCGGATTCAGACCGCCGTCCACACAGGACCGGCCTCGGCTGAGTACCGATCCCCCTTTAGGGCTTGGATGGCGAAAGCAACCTCTGCGCGCTTCTAATGCGATCCAGCGGCGTTCGCCGCTCGGCGGCGAGAGGAGGCCTCGTGGCCAACGTCGAGCAGGTCGTCGGGTAACCTTGTTCGCGCGCGTTCGGGCGGTGCTTGAAAAGCAGAAGGCCCCGCGCCCCACCCCGCGCCCCACCCAGGCGGCACATTCCATGTCCCGCCCCTGCTCCGTTTGATCTGCATCAATGCTCTTCTCGCGAACTTGTACTATCTTTCTTGGGAACGTTCGGACAAAATGAAATGGTTACCGCTATATTTGGATGCATTTTTGCCGTCCTAGGAATATTCACTGTAGGAGCAATATTTGTTCCTTTGGCGGCGGTTTGTACCTTGTTGTCTCTTGTTGTAGGAATATCGACAGGTAAGGGCGGTATTATTTCAATGGCTATCGTGTCTGGTTGTGCGACGTTCGTCGCTTTTATTGTGTCTCCTTCCGCATGGGCACTGTTGGCTGCTTTAGTAACCGCAAGTCAAAAATAGCCGCAAGTCGCCGCGAAGCCGGGAGGCGTATGTGATGCGCCTGACAAAAGCCCTTTTTCATGATCTCAGTCACGAGTTATGGCTTAAGACCGCCGACGGCAACGGCCCTCAGCAATACTGGGGACGCGTCAAGGCCTCGTCGTCGAAATACTTTAAACTTTCCGAGGAGCTGGAGCGTGAACCGCAGCGTTGTTCCTTGCGTGCGATGGGCGACGATGTCGATCAGTTCTTCGTCTGGCTACGCGACAGGTATTTTCCTTGGAAGTTCGGTTTTAGCGAGGTGGTCCTCAACAACAATCTTGTCCATTTGACACAAACACCTATTGACCGGACACGGCTGGTTCTGCGCAGTGCGTTTCAAGCCCTCCAAGCGTGTACTGCGGCACGGTTTTGAGGCACCCGGCTGCGCTTGCTCAAGCGGCCAAGGGTAAGGTGGCTGCGAGCGTCGGGTCAATCGCAATTCGCGGCATGGTTTGCTCCTCTCTGACCGTGGCGGGCGTTTTGTATCCATGCCGCGCGACGAGCCAAGTTTCGTTGTAGCGCCTGGCGAATGCGACGAGCTCGACGCGCAGTTCCTCGATGGTTTTGAACGTCCGCACCCAGAGCAAGTTCTCCTTCAAGGTTCGGATGAAGCGTTCGGCGACGCCATTGCCCTCGGGTTCGCGCACGAAGGACGGCGAAGCCTCGATGCCCAGACATTTGATCTCGGCCTGAAAATCGCGGGACATGTAATTGGAGCCATGATCGTGACGCAGCTTGAGCCCACGCGCCACGCCGGGCGCGATGGAACCGAAGCACCGATGCACCCCTTGCCGGACCGGCTCCAGCGCCTCGAAACGATTGGCTGAACGCGCGGCGTGAATGCCGACGACTTCCGAGTTCGCGTGTTCGACGGCGACGAAAACATAAGCCCGCCCTTCCTCGAGGGTGACGGTCTGGCTCATGTCCGTTCCCCACATTTCATTGACCTTGTCGGTGACAATGGTTCCGTCGTGCGTCTTCTCTTGGTTGCGGCCGACGCGATGGGGCGCGAGCAAGCCGTTCTCTCCCATCACCCGGCGCACGCGGCGAGGGCTCGAGCGAACCCCGGCAACGCGCAGTCGCGCCCAGATTTTGCGATAGCCTTCGCCATGGAAGTCTGACGCTTCGATTTGCCGGCGAATATGATCGGCCAGGTCGGCATCCGGACAAGGGCCTGTCGGGCCGGGGCGACGGGCAATCGCAGGCGAGGGCGCTCCCTTGAGAAAGCGATACACGCCGGCGCGCGAGACACGCCACGCGCGCGAGACCCGCGCCAGGCCATAAGAACGAGACATGGAAGGCGAGACCGTCTGGCTCATCGTCTCGACCTCCTTCGGGCCAAAGGGCTTTTGGCCTCCATGGCGGCGATCCTGGCGGACAGCAATTCGTTGTCCATGGTGATCTCGCCCACCTTGGATTTCAGTCGGGCGATTTCATCCTCGCGATCGTCGCGCTCACGTTCCTTCAGGGCCGACGCCGCGCCGGCGAGCGCTCGGTCCCGCCATTCGGTCAGCTTGGCCACTGAGACATTCGCTTCCCGGGCGACGACTTCCAACGGTTCGCCACGCAACAAACGCGCCACCACCGCCATCTTGCGTTGGACCGAATAGCGCTTCGGTCCTGCTTCAACGCCCGAGGGGGCGCCTGCGCCAGCTATGGGAGAGCGCTCCGGCGCCCCCTCGGGCTTCAGCCCTGCGTCAATCGTCATTTCGACACCTCCGTTGCGGTTCAATTACCGCAGCCAGATGTCTCAGTTAACCGTCACGCACCCCACAAGCCCTCCAAGCGCCAGATGGCCGCAGCATCAAGACGATGCTGACGGCCGTTTCCAAAATCCCAGGACTCGGAACGATCGGCGGCAGTGGCGTACTAGCGCTGGTTCATCCCGAAACCTACGGCACAATCGATAGGATGGTGCTGAAGTCATTTCACGATAACAATGAATTTCAATTCGTGCGGACTGAGGCCGATTTCAGCAAAGACGCTAAGTTCGGACTCGAGTACGGGGCGCTTGTGATATTGAGATTGCGCGAGATCGCTCAGCAACTGAACGAGAAGAACCGCGTCAACTCATGGACACCACGTCGCGTCGATATGGTTTTGTTTGCAGCGCGAGGCGAATGAACCATGCCCTCCACCAGAGGAGAGGAGCCGGCGCTGAGTGTAGTCGCCTAGTCCCGCCCGGCGCACGTAGCCGGGCGGCGAACAGTGCCATTCGTCGGCGTACACAGAAACCCCCTCGCCAACAGCTCCTCGCAAAGGTCACAGAAATCATAGGTTCGGTCAGCCTGGCGCTACACGTGCAGAAAGTTTGAAGGCGCAAGGCTGAGACGCGACCCGGAGCGGAAAGCATGCTTTTGATCCCGAGCGCACACCGTCTCAAGGTCGGGTGTTACGGTGACAGTGCAGTTTATTAAGGCGCAGCGCGCCTTCAGCGAGGCGTTGCCCGAAACGTCGATGAGTAGACCGCAATTCCGGATTTTCAAGCCGCGCGGACGGCCGGGACAAGCCCGGCCATGACGTTCAACTGCTTGCCCGGAAATCTGCCCCGGTCACTGTCACCCTCCTGAGGCCATCCTCACTGGCCGCCCCGCATCAGCGCGAGCAACCCCTTGAGCAGGCGTCGCTGGGCTCGGCGGACAGCCGGGAATGACGAGATCGACGGGAACCACATCCGACACGCCCCCCGCGATGGCGTAGCCGCCGGCGAAGACGCCGCCGTCGGCGGCGCAGGCGCCCGACGCAATCACCCATTTGGGCGCGGGCGTCGCGTCGTAGGTGCGTTTCAGCGCTTCGCTCATGTTCCGCGTCACCGGGCCCGTCACCAAGAGCACGTCGGCGTGCCGGGGCGAAGCGACGAAGCGGAAGCCGAATTGCTCGAGATCATAGAAGGCGTTGGAGAGAGCGTGGATTTCGAGCTCGCAGCCGTTGCAGGAGCCGGCGTCGACGTGCCGGATGGCGAGACTGCGCCCGAGCGCCCGCCCGGCGGCCTCCTTGACCGTCGCCGCCAGCGCGGCGAGTTCTGGATCGTCGTTCCCCGGCGCGGCTTCCGTCACCGGCGGTCGAAGGCCCTGCAGCAGCGTCTTGCGCATCTCAGAGGTCGCATCCCGAATAGGAGCAGTTGAACGACTTGTTGCACAAAGGGAAGTCGGCGACGATATTGCCCTCGATCGCCGCCTCGAGGAGCGGCCACTGGAACCACGAGGCGTCGCGCAGATGGCAGCGCGCGACCGTCCCGTCGGCGGCGAGGCGCACATGCGCGAACACGTCGCCCCGGAACGCCTCGACGAGCGCAAAGCCTTCGGCCGACGCGCCCGGCGCGGGCAGCGCGGCGCGGACCGGGCCGCCGGGCAGGCGCGCCAGCATGGTTTCGATCAGATCGAGGCTCACGCCCACCTCCTCGATCCGGATCCAGACGCGCGCATTGACGTCGCCGGCGCGCCGCCCGGGAACCTTGAAGCCGAGGCTGTCGTAGGGCGGATAGGGATGGTCGCGCCGGGCGTCGAAGTCACGCCCCGAAGCGCGCCCGACCACGCCCCCGGCCGCCATAGGCGCGAGCGAGATCCGCTTTCAGGACGCCGGTTCCGACCGTCCGGTCCTGGAGCGAAGCGGTGTTGTCGTAGAGCGTTACGAGATTCGGAAAGGTCTTTCGCACTTCGCCGGTCAGCGAAACAATCGCCTCGGCCCCCTCGGGCGCGAGATCGAGCGCGACGCCGCCCGGAACGACCGCGTCCATCATCAGCCGGTGGCCGAACGCGGCTTTGGCGGCGCGCAGCGCGCGCTCGCGCAGGATGCCGCAATGGGCGTGCATCAGGGCGAAGGCGGCGTCGTTGCAGATCGCGCCGACGTCGCCGATGTGATTGGCGATCCGCTCGAGTTCCGCCATCACGCCGCGAAGATCCTGCGCGCGGGGCGGAGCTTCGATTCCGAGCGCCTGTTCGACCGCGCGCGCGAAGGCGACGCCATAGGCGACGGTGGAGTCGCCGCTGACCCGAGCCGCGAGAGTCGCCGCCCGTTCGACGCTTGCGCCGCGCATGAGCGCGTCGACGCCCTTGTGCACATAGCCGAGCCGCTCCTCGAGCCGCACGACCGCCTCGCCGCCCGCGTGGAAGCGGAAGTGGCCGGGCTCGATAATTCCGGCATGGACCGGGCCGACCGGGATCTGATGCAGGCCCGGACCGTCCGCCTTGAGGAAGGCGTAGGCGTCCGGCGAGCCGTCGTGCGGCTCCCGCTGTCCGAGCGGATGGCGCAGACGCCATCGGCCGTGATCGAGCCAGCGCCGGTCGTCCGACGCTCCGGCCGCGCCGAAGCCGAAAAGATCGCAGGCCGCCCGCTCGAGCCGGCTGGCCGGCGGGTGGAGCGCCGCCACGGACGGAAACGAGCCGCCGTCGCAGGCGACATCGGCGAAAACCAGGGCGCCGTTTTGCTCGCGCAGAGCCATCCGCATGCGGTCGTCGTCGCCCCAAAGGCTCACGAGGTCCGCGTCTCCCGCGGCGAGCCTGCGCGCAGCCTCCCGCCAGGCGGCCTCGCCGGTGAGACTGGTCGGCTTTGCGCTCATCGCCCGTTCCCCCCTCAGCGCAACAGTTCCGCGACGTGCTGGAACCACGTCACGATCGGGGGAGGCAGATAGACGCCGGCCATCAGCACCAGCGCGAAATGGGCGAGGATCGGCAAGGCCGAGGATTTGGCCGCCGCGGTCGAGCCGGTCGGCGCGCCGAACGCCATGCCCTGCAGCCGGAGGACGAGCGCGCCGAGCGCGACGATGAGCCCGAAGGCCAGCGGCAACGCCAGCCACGGCGCGCGCTCGAAGGTCGAGCTGACGATCAGGAACTCGCTCATGAACACGCCCATCGGCGGCAGGCCGACAATGGCGAACACGCCGAAGACGAGGCTCCAGCCGAGCAACGGATGGGAGACGGTGAGGCCGCGAATGTCGGCCATCTTCTGCGAGCCCTTGACCTGGGCGATCTGACCGACGGTGTAGAAGATCGCCGACTTGGTCAGGCTGTGCATGGCCATATGCAGGAGCGCGGCGAAATTGGCGAGCGGACCGCCGACCCCGAACGCGAACACGATGATGCCCATATGTTCGATCGAGGAATAGGCGAACAGGCGCTTCGCGTCCCGGCGCCGGTAGAGCATGAAGGCGGCGAAGATGATCGAGATGAGGCCCAGCGTCGCCATCAGGGGCCCCGGAGCGAGCGCGCGGGCGTTGGCGTCCAGGAGAAGCTTGAAGCGCAACACGGCGTAGAGCGCAACATTGAGCAGGAGGCCGGACAGCACGGCCGAGATGGGCGTCGGGCCTTCGGCGTGCGCGTCGGGCAGCCAGGCGTGCAGCGGCGCAAGCCCCACCTTGGTGCCGTAGCCGAGCAGGAGAAAGACGAAAGCCAGATCGAGCAGCGACGGATCGAAATCCGCCACGCTCCGGATCAGGCTGGTCCACAGCATGCCCTGGACGCCTTCGCCGACCACCGGCCGCGCCGCCATGTAGACGAGAATGGTGCCAAACAGCGCCAGCGCGATACCGACGCTGCCGAGGATGAAGTATTTCCACGCCGCCTCGATCGCCTCGTGCGTGCGATAGACGCCGACCATCAGCACCGTCGTCAGCGTCGCGAACTCGATCGCCACCCACATCAGCCCGATGTTGTTCGCGATAAGGGCCAAGTTCATCGAGAACAGAAGGAACTGATACATCGCGTGATAGAAGCGCAGATGGGTTGGCGTCAGCCGTCCGGTCTCGATCTCATGGGCGATGTAGGTCGCGCTGAACACGCTCGCGGTGAAGCCGACGAAGGTGTTGAGCACGATGAAGACGACGTTGAGGTCATCGACGAGAATGTAGGCGTTCGGCGGCGGCGCGGCGGCGAGCAGCGAGACTGAGGCGAGGAAGGTGACAAAGGCGGAGCCGACGTTCAGCGCCGCCGACAGCCGGTAGGACGGCAGGACGGCGAGCAGCGCCGCGGTCGCCACGGGCAGCGCGAGAATGACGACCGCGGCGTTGGGCCAGCCCGTCATCGGCGATCCCCCTGGAAGCGGTCGAGCGCGTGCGCGTCGACTGTCTCGAACCGCTCGCTGATGCGAAACAGGAAGACGCCGATGACCACCAGCGCCACCAGCACGGAGAAGGCGACCGATACCTCGACCACGAGCGGCATGCCCTTGGCGCCCGTCGCAGCGAGAATGAGACCGTTCTCGAGCGACATGAAGCCGACCACCATCGAGACCGCGTTGCGCCGCACCACCATCATCAGCATGCCGAGCAGCACGACCGACAGGGCGAAGGCGAGGTCCTCTCGCGCGAGCGCGTCGGCCTCGCTGGCGATGCGCAGCATGACCACCTCAGAGAGTGCGACCAGCGCGAGTCCGGCGAGCATCGTCGGCCCGACTCCGACCACGTTCTCGACGTCCCGATGAATGCCCAGTTGCGCGATGATGCGATGCAGCGCGTAGGGAACCGCGATCGCCTTGAAGGCGAAGGCGATGACCGCCGTCACATACAGGTGGCCGGCGTCCTGAACATAGGCCTGCCAGGCGACCGATAGCGACAGCACGACCGCCTGCAGCGCGAAAACGTTGAGCAGCGCATAGAGGCGGGTTTGATAAATCAGCATGAAGCTGACCAGCACCAGGCCGCCGGCCAGAAGATGCGCGACGTCGAAAGCGAGACCCTTCATTTCAAGGTCCTCGAGACGAACAGGAGCAGTGCGCCAAGGAAGCCGAGCATCAGCGCGGCGCCGACGAAGTCGGGCACCCGGAAGACCCTCATCTTGGCGATGCTGGTCTCGAACACGCCCAGCGCGACGGCGGCGACCGCGAGCTTGGCGAGATAGACAATAGCGCCGAAGAGGCGGTCGGCGACGCTCGCGTCGGCGATCGCAATCCCCCAAGGGGCGAAGACGCAGATGATAAGCGAGACGTACAACACGAGCTTCAGCATCGCGGCGAGCTCGATCACCGCGAGATGCCGACCGGAATATTCGAGGATCATCGCCTCGTGAACCATGGTGAGTTCGAGGTGGGTCGCGGGATTGTCGACCGGAACGCGCCCGTTCTCGGCGAGCGCGACGATGATGAGCGCGACCAGAGCCATGCCGAGCGACACGCGCAAGCCTACGTTGCTCGAGACCATGTAGGCCGCGACCATCGACAGTTGGGTCGAGCCGGCGAGCAGCGCGAGCGAGAAGACGATCACGATCATCGCCGGCTCGGCGAGCGCCCCGAACAGGGCCTCGCGGCTCGAGCCCAGACCGCCGAAGCTGGTTCCGACATCGAGCCCTGCGAGCGCCAGGAAGAAACGCGCCGACCCCAGGAGCGCGATGATGGCGATGAGATCGGCCGACCATGAAAACAGGAGCCCGGTCGCGAATGTGGGAACCAAAGCGGCGGCGACCCAGGTCGCGGCGAACACCAGATAGGGCGCGAAGCGGAATAGCCACGAGGCGCTTTCGGCGACGACCGCCTCCTTGTGCGCAAGTCGAATCAGGTCGCGGTAAGGCTGGATGGGCGACGGCCCCTGCCGGCGCAGCAGCCGCGCCTTGGTCACGCGAACGACACCCGTCAGCAGCGGCGCGGCCGCGATGACCAGCGTCATTTGCAGCAGCTGGAAGACGAGATCGACGATCATGGCCATGACGCGAGCACGACGAGGAGCGTGACCAGCGCGCCGAAGACGACGGCGAGGTACTGGCGGATGGTGAGAAACTGGAGGCGGTTCAGCCGCAGCGACACCCGCTCGACGAATGCGATCAGCGGAACATAGAGCTCGTCCCAGATCCTGTCGTCGAGCGTGAGATCGAAACGCGCCGCGCGCGTTTCGCCGGGTCCGGGCATGTCGATTTTCTCCCGCGTGACGAAGGCGACCGAACCGAACACGCGGCGGATCGGCTGGGCGAAGCTCTCCGCCGAATATTGCGTCGTGGGGCTGGCGTCCGGAAAGCCGCAATCCCACGCTGGCGCGCGGCGCAAAGCGTCGGAGGCGAAGCGATGGATGACGCTGGCGGCCAGCGTGGCGGAGATGGCGATGAACAGGAACACGAGCAGCCCGTTATACGAACTGCGGCTTTCGGCGATCGGGGCGATCGAGAGCCAGGCAATGCCGGCCTGCGCCGGCATTCGGCCGCCGACGGCGGCGCTCACCGCCGGCGACAGAGCGTCGATGAAGAGTCCGGGAAAGATGCCGCCGACCAGGCACAGGGTCGCAAGCACAAACATCGCTGCGAGGGCGAGGCGATTGGCCTCTCGCGCGCCTTTGGCCGCGTCCGTGCGAGGGCGGCCGAGGAAGGATATGCCGAACGCCTTGGCGAAGCACGCGGCGGCGAGCGCGGCCGAGAGCGCCAGCAGCGCCCCGACCGCGGGCGCCAGGATCTTGAGCACCCAAGACGACAAGAGCGGGCTTAGCAGGATGGCTTGAAACGTCAGCCACTCGGAAACGAAACCGTTGAATGGCGGCAAAGCGGAGATGGCGGCGCAACCGACGAGAAATGTGAAAGCCGTTCGGGGCATATTGTGAATGAGGCCCCCAAGATGATCCATGTCGCGTTCTCCCGTCGCCGACAGAACGGCGCCCGCGCCGAAGAACAGCAGGCTCTTGAAGAGAGAATGATTGAACACGTGCAAGAGACCGGCTGTCATGGCGAGCGCTGCGACCGAGGGCATGCCGAACACTTGGAAAGCGAGCGCGAGCCCAAGCCCGATGAAGATGATGCCGATGTTCTCCACCGTGTGGTAAGCGAGCAAGCGCTTGAGGTCGTGTTGCATCAACGCGTAGAGGACGCCGAGCAAGGCGGTGCCGGCCCCGACCGCCAGGACCGGAACGCTCCACCACCACGCGGCCGGTCCCGCCAGTCCGAACACGATCCGGACGAAGCCGTAGACGGCGACCTTCGTCATGACCCCGCTCATCAGCGCGGAAACATGGCTCGGCGCCGCGGGGTGGGCGAGCGGCAACCAGACGTGCAGCGGCACAATCCCCGCCTTCGACCCCGCGCCGATCAGGGCCAGCATGAAAACGATGGCGGCGACGCCGGGCGTCGGCGTGGCCGAGCGCATGGCGTCAAATGCGTAGCCGCCGGCAGGAGTTGCGAGCAAGGCGAAAGAGAGCAGCAGCATGAGCGTGCCGAAGCTCGCCGTGACGAGGTAGACATAGCCGGCGCGCGCGTTGTCGCCCTCGCGATGGTGGGCCATCACGAGCGCCCACGAGGCGATCGACATGAACTCCCAGGACAGCAGAAACGAATAAGCGTCGTCGGCGAGAAGGACGACGTTCATCCCGGCGAGAAAGGCGGGAAAGAACGGCAGCACGCGTTCCGGCGCGCGCTCGTGACGCGCGTCGCCTAGGCCATAGAGACTGGCCGCGGCTCCGCCAAGATTGATGACGACGAGAAAGAACGCGGACAGCGCATCGACGTGGAAGCGAGCGCCGATCCACGGCAAACCGAGCGGCAGGACGAGCGCCGCCCCGTTCGCGCGTCCCAGAAGTTCGACGATCGCGAGGACCAACATCGCCGCGCAGATCGCCAGCGCTCCGCCATAGACGAGAGTCCCCCCGAACGGCTTCCGCGCCGTGAAACCGCCTGCGACGGCAATCGCGAGCAACGCAGCGTCGCCCGAAAGAAATAGTGTCTCCCCATTCATTTCGGCGCACCGCAAGGCCGCCGGACCAAACCAATACTCACTGCCCGCCCACCGTAACCCGAAAACGAATCGGTCATGCCTTCAATCTGACGAACCGTAGCAGAAAGTCCGCCCGTCACGCGACGCTCTTGAGAAGCGCCAGAAGCTCGCGGTGCATGATTTCGTTGCCGCAGCAGATCGATCCGGTCTCGAGGAAATTGGCCTCGCCATCGCAACCGGAAACGAAGCCGCCAGCCTCGCGAATCAGCAGCGTGCCCGCCGCAATGTCCCAGGAATTCAGGCCCCGCTCCCAGAACGCGTCGAAACGGCCGGCCGCGACATACGCCAGATCGAGAGAGGCGCAGCCGAGCCGGCGAACGTTGACCACCCGAGCCATCACCGCCGCGAGCTCGGCCTTGAAGCGGGGATGCTGCGCCGCCTTGCCCAGATGGGGAATGCCGCAGCCGAACAGCGCCTGCGACAGCTCCGTGCGGGCCGCCACCCGCAGACGACGATTGCCGCCGAACGCTCCCTGACCCTTCTCCGTCACATACAGGTCGTCGTCGGCCGGATTGTAGATCACCCCGGCCACGATCTGCCCGTCGCGCTCGAGCCCGAGCGAGATGGCGAAGATCGGCATGGCGTGCAGGAAGTTCGTGGTCGCGTCGAGCGGATCGATATGCCACGTGTGGCTCTTGTCGGTTCCCTCGACCCGACCGCTTTCCTCCATCACGAAGCCGTAGCCCGGACGCGCCTTGGCAAGCTCTTCGTAAAGCGTCTTCTCCGACTTCTTGTCGGCGAGACTGACGAAATCGCCCGGGCCTTTCATCGACACCTGCAGCTGACCGACCTCGCCAAAATCGCGCTTCAAACCGCGTCCCGCCTTGATCACGGCATTGGTCATCACGGTCATCAAGGCGGATCGGATCATGAAAGGGGTCCAAGGCTCGGCAGAGCGCACGGAGGTTTACGGGATGCGCCGATGCGAGGCAACGGGCGACGCCACGCAAAGCGGCTATGACAAATTGCCGCGAGCGTTTCTGCGCAGCCCGATGCGGCGCTCACGAACCCGCTTCAGTAGATGTACGGAACAAGCCTCCAGGTGCGCGCGCGATAGGCGTCGTATTCGGCTCCGAATGTTTCGCCAAGCAACCGCTCCTCGGCGTTCATCCGTCCGATCAGCACCAGAAGGATCAGGACGACAAGAAAGACGCCGATTCCGGAACGAAACACGAGGCTCCAGCCGAGCGTGTTGATGACGAGCCCGAGATAGCTCGGATGGCGAATGATCCCGTAGATCCCGTCCGTGACGAGCCGGTGGTCCGGCTGGATCGCCACGAGGCCGCTGAACCTGCGGCCCAGCACGAACACCGGCGCCATCCTCAGGGCGCCGCCGACCGCATAAAGCGCGACGCCAAGCCAGCGCACGCCTTCGCCGCCGAAGGTCAGGATGTCGCGCCGGTCGGCGAATGCCGGCAGCCAGGCGAGGAGGAGCCCCAGCAGCGTGACCGCTCCGATCACCCAACGGTTCGAGCGGTCCTCGCGAACGCCCGGATTGATGTCGCCCTCGCTGAACAGCGCCGCCGCGCCGGCCGCGATGGTGACGACGACAACGGCGGTCAATTGCGGACGGGAAAAGAAGCGCCCGAAGCCGCCCTCCCCGGCGATCGCCAGTCCGAGGTAGGCGGTGAGGCTGACAGCGGTGATGAGGGCAAGGGGCAAAGTCATCCGCATGCGAGGCTCCATCCCGAGAGGCCGAGCGCGACGAGGATTCCGCTGAATGCGACCGCGCCGAGCCTTCGCCGGAGGCGGTGGAACGCCTCGCGTCCGGCGAAATCACTCTTCGCCCGCGATCACGCAATCCTATACCAGACAGGCGCCAAAGAGTCCGAGCGCATCGCGACCAGGCCTGACCGCGCGGCTTGATCGCTCCGGTCGCCGGGATTCGCGCAATTCCTCTGAGGATTCGGTCTTGCAAATCGTCACCGATCGGACGATCAGAGCGCGCGTATCGATCCTTGCGGGCGCCGACGACGAACGAGGGGCAGATGTTATCCGACATCGAGATCGCGCGCGCCGCGCAATTGAAGCCGATCGCCGAGGTCGCCGCACGGGTCGGAATCCCCGAGAATGCGCTCTATCCGTACGGGCGCCATATCGCCAAGCTCGAGACCGCGTTTCTTTCCCGGCTGGCCGAGCGGCCCGACGGAAAACTGATCCTCGTCACCGCAATCAGTCCGACGCCGGCGGGCGAAGGCAAGACGACGACCACCGTCGGTCTCGGCGACGCGCTGAACCGCATCGGCAGAAAGTCGGTGATCTGCCTGCGCGAGCCGTCTCTCGGCCCGTGCTTCGGCATGAAGGGAGGCGCCGCCGGCGGCGGCTACGCTCAGGTCGTGCCGATGGACGCGATCAATCTTCATTTCACCGGAGACTTCCACGCCATCACGACCGCCAACAACCTGCTGGCCTCGATGGTCGACAACCACATGTACTGGGGCAACGCGCTCGGGATCGATCAGCGCCGCGTCGCCTGGCGCCGCGCACTCGACCTGAACGACCGGGCGCTGCGCGAGACGGTGGTCGGTCTCGGCGGCGCGGGCAATGGGTTTCCGCGCGAGGAAGGGTTCGACATCACGGTCGCATCGGAGACGATGGCGGCGTTCTGCCTCGCCTCCGACCTCGACGATCTCGAGACGCGGCTCGGCCGCATGATCGTTGGCTACCGGCGCGACAGGCAGCCCGTGACGGCGACCGACCTCAAGGCCGGGGGCGCGATGACCGCGCTTCTCAGGGACGCGCTTCGGCCCAACCTCGTGCAGACGCTCGAAGGATCGCCGGCGCTCGTGCATGGCGGTCCGTTCGCCAACATCGCCCACGGCTGCAACTCCCTCGCCGCGACCCGCGCCGCGCTCAAGCTCGGCGACTACGCCGTGACGGAAGCCGGATTCGGCGCCGACCTCGGCGCGGAAAAATTCTTCGACATCAAATGCCGCGTGGCCGAACTCAAGCCCGCCGCCGCGGTGATCGTCGCTTCGGTGCGGGCGCTCAAAATGCATGGCGGGCTCGCCCGGGACGCGCTCGGCGCGGAATCGCTTCCGGCGCTGAAGGCGGGATTCGTCAATCTGGCGCGCCATATCGCCAACCTGCGCAAGTTCGGCGTACCAGTCGTGGTCGCGGTCAACCGGTTCGCCAGCGACACCGCCGCCGAACTCGACTTCGTGAAAAGCGCGGCGGCGGCCGAGTTCGGCGTCAAGGCCATCGTCTGCGAGCATTTTGCCCGCGGCGGCGCCGGCTGCGAGGATCTGGCGTACGCCATCGCTGCGCTCGCCGACGGCGGAACGTCCGACTTCCGGCCGCTCTATCCCGACGATATGAGCTTGTGGGAAAAGACGCGCACGATCGCGTGCGAGATCTATGGCGCCGCCGACGTCGATGTCGACGGAACGGCCCGGACGCAGTTTCACGAGCTCGAGGCCGCCGGCTGGGGACATCTGCCGGTCTGCGTCGCCAAGACCCAATATTCGTTCACCGACAACCCGGCTCTGCTCGGCGCGCCGAGCGGACATATCCCGGAGGTGCGCGAGGTGCGCCTGCGCGCCGGCGCGGGCTTCGTGGTCGTCCTGATGGGCGACATCCGCACCATGCCGGGCCTGCCGCGCAGCCCCGCGGCGGAGCGCATCCGCGTCGTGGACGGCGAGATCCACGGCCTGTTCTGACGGCCTCGGACCGCTTCAGCGCGGCGCGGGCGCGTCGGCGCGGATGAGCTTCTCGTCTTTCAGCGTCCGCCAGAGCGCGGGCGGGATCTTCGCGCTCATCATGTCCGCGTTGCGCCTGGCTTCGCTCGCGCGCTGCGCGCCCGGGATGACGCTGACGACGGCCGGGTGGCCGAGCGGAAAACGCAACGCCGCTTCGGGCAGCTTGACCTTGAACGCCTTGCAGATCTGCTGGATCCGGCGCACGCGCTCCCTCACCTCTACCGGCGGCGCGCCGTAGTCGTAGTGAGAATCTGCCTTCACGCCCGTCGCGAGGATGCCCGAGTTGAAAGGACCGCCGACGACGACGCCGATTCCGTGCTCCGCGCAGAGCGGCAGCAGCCCGGTCAGGGCGTCCTGGTCGAGCAGCGTATAGCGTCCGGAGACCAGAAAAATGTCGAGTTCGCCGGCGCGCGCGAACTGCCCGGCCGCATCGCCGTCCCTGACGCCGGCGCCGATCGCCTTGATCGCTCCGCGCGCGCGCATTTCATCGAGCGCGCGGTATCCGCCTTTCATGAAATCGCCGAAGCGCGCGTCGGACGCCCCCCTGCCGGTGTCGGCGCCGCAATCGACGTCATGGACGAACACGATGTCGACAGAGTCGAGGCCGAGGCGCTCGAGCGAAAATTCGAGCGACCGCATCACGCCATCGTAAGAATAGTCGAAACGCTCGCGGCGCGACGGCGTTTCGAAGAACGTGCTCTGCAGCGAGCGTTCCTGCGGCTTGCAGGGAGCCAGCAGCCGGCCGACCTTGGTCGAGATCAGGTAGGAATCGCGCGGCTTCGGACGCAGGAATCCGTTCAGTCTCGTCTCCGAGAGTCCGAGACCGTAAAGCGGCGCGGTGTCGAAGTAGCGGCAGCCCGACGCCCATACGGTTTCGAGCGTCAGCCGCGCCTCCTTTTCGGTCGTCGGCCGATAGAGGTTGCCGAGCGGACCGCCGCCGAACCCGAGTTCCGTGAAGGCAAGCTCCGCTCCGCGCCGGGTGACGAACCTCCGCACGCGCGCGCTTCGCCCATTCGCGGTCGTCATTGAGAACGCCCCTCCCCGATCAATCAGGCAACAGGACCGGCGCGTCGAACGACCGCAACGCAGGCCGCCGCCGCTGCCCCAAGACGTTGCTCGACCCGCTTCTCGCCGAGAAGGCGCGACAGCAGACCACGCGTTGACGCAATGTTTGCCAAGTGAGGAGAAATTGTTCTGCAGTCGCCGGAGCGAGTCAAGGGAGAGCATCGCGTAAGCTCCCGTTCGCCGCACGCGAGAATGTGCGGCGCGTGGAGCGGAAAATCAGCGTTCTTCAAGGTCCGGCGCGGCGCCAGCGTCATTTTGTCTCGCCTCTGCGGGAATCCCATCTTTTGTCGCCTTGCGCGATGTACAGGCGCAGCCGCCCGAGGCTCGGATGGCCGAGCGTGCGCGCCTCGAGGTCGGCGAGGATTCTTACGAGCGCTTCCCGCGAGGTCGGCCAGTCGTAAGCGTCCTCGTCCAGCATCTCTTGCGCGTGCGCAATCAGCCGGTCGATCATGTCGGCAATCACGTCAGCCATTGCGCGTCTCACGTCTTCTCGCCCGCGCGAGTCCCGATCAGCCGACTGCAAGCGCGGCGCCGTCGACGTCGGGCCGTTTCGTTTCAATTCGGGGCAGGCGCCGCTGCGTCCGCTCGCACGGGGCGCGCCAATCCGGGAAGGGCGTTCGGGCGGACTTGCGCGGGCGCCTATGCCGGAGAGCGCTGGCTGTAGCCCAGCCGTTCGTTGAGCCGCTCGATCAGGCTCTGCGCGGCTTCGGCGATCTGCGTCCCGGGCGGGAAGATCGCGTCGGCGCCGGCTTCGCGCAACGGCGCGAAATCCTGCTCCGGAATGACGCCGCCGACGACGATCATCGCCTCGCCCATTCCGGTCTTGCCGAGCGCCGCCTTCAGCGCCGGCACGAGCGCGAGATGGCCCGCGGCGAGGGAAGAGACGCCCACGATATGGACCTTGCTTTCCGCCGCGAGCGCCGCGACCTCTTCGGGCGTCGCAAACAATGGCCCGATCTTGACCTCGAATCCGAGGTCGGCGAAGGCCGAGGCGATGATCTTCTGACCGCGGTCGTGTCCGTCCTGGCCCATCTTGGCGACGAGGATGCGCGGTCGATGGCCTTCGTTCTCGGCGAAGGCGCGAGTCATCGCCATCACGCGCTGGTTCGCTTCGGCGCCCGGCCCGAACTCGGCGAGATAGACGCCGGAGATCGCCTGGATCTTCGCGACATGGCGGCCGAAGACCTTTTCCATGGCGAGCGAGATTTCGCCGACCGTCGCCTTGGCGCGCGCCGCTTCGACCGACAGCCCAAGAAGATTGGCCCTGCCCTTCGCGCCCTCGGTCAACGCCTCGAGCGTCGCCTGCGTCCTGGCCTCGTCACGCTTGGCGCGCAGCCGCTTCAGCTTCTCGATCTGCATCCCGCGCACGCTCGCGGCGTCGACCTTGAGCACGTTGATCTCGCGCTCGACGGTCGGGGGGAACGCGTTGACCCCGATCACCGTCTGCCTCCCTGAATCGATGCGCGCCTGCGTGCGCGCCGCCGCCTCCTCGATGCGACGCTTCGGCAGGCCCTGCTCGATCGCTTTCGCCATTCCGCCGAGCGTCTCGATCTCGTCGATATGGCTCTGGGCCCTGGCTTCGAGTTCGGCGGTCAGGCGCTCGACATAGTATGAGCCGCCCCAGGGATCGATGATCCGGGTCGTGCCGCTTTCTTCGATGAGGAAGAGCTGGGTGTTGCGTGCGATCCGGGCGGAGAAGGGGGTGGGCAGCGCCAGCGCCTCGTCGAGGGCGTTGGTGTGCAGCGACTGGGTGTGGCCCTGCGTCGCCGCCATCGCCTCGATCTGGGTGCGGACGACGTTGTTGAACGGGTCCTGCGCAGTCAGCGACCAGCCCGACGTCTGGCTGTGGGCGCGCAAAGGCAGCGATTTGTCCGACTTCGGCCCGAAGCCATTGACCAGCCCTGCCCACAGCTTGCGGGCGGCGCGGAGCTTGGCGACCTCCATGAAGAAATTCATGCCGATCGCCCAGAAGAACGACAGGCGCGGCGCGAACTGGTCGACCGTCATGCCGGCGGCGATCCCCGCCCGGAGATATTCCACCCCGTCGGCGAGCGTGTAGGCGAGTTCGAGGTCCTGCGTCGCTCCCGCCTCCTGCATGTGATAGCCGGAGATCGAGATCGAGTTGAACTTCGGCATGTTCGCCGCCGTGAAGGCGAAGATGTCGGCGACGATCCGCATCGAGGCGGCGGGCGGATAAATATAGGTGTTGCGGACCATGAACTCTTTGAGAATGTCGTTCTGAATGGTCCCCGACAGGGCCGCCATCGGGACACCCTGCTCTTCCGCGGCGACGATGAACAAAGCCAGCACCGGCAGAACCGCGCCGTTCATCGTCATCGACACGCTCATCGAATTGAGCGGGATGCCGGAAAACAGCGTCCGCATGTCATAGATCGAGTTGATCGCGACGCCGGCCATGCCGACGTCGCCGGCGACGCGCGGATGGTCCGAATCGTAGCCGCGATGCGTCGCGAGGTCGAAGGCGACCGACAGCCCCTTCTGCCCGGCGGCGAGATTGGCGCGATAGAAGGCGTTCGATTCCTCGGCGGTCGAGAAGCCGGCGTACTGACGCACCGTCCACGGCTGGTTGACATACATGGTGGGATAGGGCCCGCGCAGATAGGGCGGAAGACCCGGCCAGTCGTGCGAGAAATCAAGTCCGGCGCGGTCGGCGGGGCCGTAGAGCGACCTGACGTCGATCCCTTCCGGCGTCGTCCACAGGCGCGTTTCGCCCGCTTCGGGCGGGAGCGGGGCGGCGGCGAAGGGCGTGCGGGCGAAATCGGGAATCTGGTTCATGGGGATCTTCTCGCGCCGCTCAGGCCGCTATGCGCCGATAAAGGCCTTCGAGGGCCGCGATCGCATCGCCGCCGGCGAAGATGAAGTCGTCGACTCCGGCCGAGCGGAGCGCCGCCTCCGCCTCTCCCGGGCGCCCGGCGAGGCGCAAGCCCTTGACTCCAACCGCCTTGACCGCTCTGGCGCAGGCTTCAGCCGCGGCGCCATAGGCCGCGTCATCGCCACAGAGGCACCCGAACTCCGCGCCGCTCGCCTCGAACCTTTTCGCCGCGTCCTCCGGCGTCGCCGCCTCGCCGTCATAGACCGGCTCGATTCCGCCGGCTTCGAACCATTCGCGGATGAAGGCGACGCGGCGGCGATGGGCGGGCTCGGGGCCGAGCGCGACGAGATAGGCCTTCGGTCGCGCGCCAGTCTTGCGCAGATAGGCGTCCGACCGGTCGCGCAAGGCTTCGAACGGCTCGGAGAGGCGCATCGGCGCGAGCCCGCCGGCCAGCGCGATGATGTCTTCGCGCGCTGGGGCGCCCGGCGCGACCTCGGCCGTGGCCTCGTCGAGATCGGGGTGGGCGCTGACGCCGGTGATCGGCGCCTTGACCCGGGCCGCGTCGCGCCTCAGCGCCACGGCGCTCACGCCGACTTCACGCTGGAAGGCGCCCTCCGCCAGCGCGTCCGGCAGGCCGCCCAGCCCCTCGATGTCCTGGAAAAGGAGCCATCCCTTGTCGACCAGCGCCTGGGTCAGGGCTTCGAACCCGCCCGCGCCTGCCGCCGGATCGGCGACGAAACCGAGGTTGGATTCGCGCAAAAGGACAAGCTGGCCGTTGCGCGCGAGACGCCGCGCAAGGCCGTCCGGAAGGCCGACCGCGAGCGTATGCGGCAGGACGCAGACGCTGTCGGCGCCGCCGAGGCCGGCGGAAAAGGCGGCGATCGTTCCGCGCATGATGTTCACGGCGGGGTCGCGCGCCGTCATCATCCGCCACGCGCTTTCCGCCTGGACATGGGCCTTGCGCGGCATAAGGCCGCAGGCTTGCTCGACCCGCGCCCAGGCGAGGCGCAATGCGCGGAACTTCGACAAGGTGACGAATTCGTCCGCGTCGGCCGCGAGGCGGAAGGCGATCATGCCGCGTGCCGCGTCGAGCGGAACGCGAACGGATTGGAGACCGCGCAGGAGAGCGACGCCGGCCGAGAGCGCGAAGGCGAGCTCCTGGCCCGGCGTGCCGCCCGCCGCATGAACGCTTCTGGCGTCCGCGACGAAGTAGGGCCCGGCGTAGCTCCTGACACGGAGCGACAGGGCGACGTCGAGATAGGGCTTCACCTGCGACGCCCAATCGGCCGGGAAAGGCCCGGCCGCGGCGGCGGCGAAGGGATCGAGCCCGAAAGACACGGCGCAGTCGGGCGGGCGGGCGCCCGATCGCTCGACCAGCGCCGCGAAGCTCAGCGCCTCGCGCGGGCCGTTCGTCCCGAGGTCGAGTTCGAAATGCGGTCCGGCGTCGAAGCGCACGCCTTCGAAGGCCGTGTGGAGGGTCGCGGGATCGAATTTTCTCAGTCCGAAGCCGTGGGCCCCAATCGCGCCCTCGAAAACGACGGTCAGCCCGTCCGCGCCGCCGGCGAGATCGTCGAGCGCCTGGGCGTTGGCTTCGCGCGCATCCGGGTGGTCGAGCCGGGCCATCACCCGCCAGGGTCCCGACGGACCAAGCGGTCGGGGGCCGTCGGCCGGTTGGTAAAGCGGCTCGATCGTGATCCCGTCCGCCGTCCGGGAGGACAGGCTCTCGAGGCTCTTGCCTTTCAGGGCCGCTTCGGCGGCCTTGCGCCAGTCGGCTTTGCTCGAGGCGGGGAACACCGCCGGGTCCGCGCCCAAGGCCAGACCTCCTCTAGATGAACTGAGAGACGCCCGGAATCGAAGCGGCGATCTCGCCAATCGTCTGGTCGCCCGCGACCTCGCGCGCATAGGCGAACACCTCTTTGCCGGCCGTCTGGATCTGGTCCATGCTGAGCCCGAGGCCCATGAGTTCGCCGGCGAGCGACATCAGCCCGCCGCCGCCCATCGCGCCGGCGGCGATGCCCATCAGCCCCTTGAGGCCGAATCCCATGCCCTCGCCGCCGGTCGGCGCGCCCGAGGCAATGATTGCCTGAAGCTCCGGCGCCTTTTGGAAGAGTTCCTTGACGGCGTCCTCGGAAGCCTCGCGCTGGATGAAATCGGCGATCAGGGCGACGGCCTTGCGCGCCACCTCCGGCGACAGGTTCGCCGCTTTGGCGACTTGCGCGATCACGTTATCCATTATGGGCTCCTCCGGCTGCGCGATGTGTGTCGCCGCTCGCGCGGACGAAATCAAGCGTGCACGACATAGTAATTGGTCGGCCCGTGGAACGGAACGGCGAAAGCGGAGGCCGTGCCTTGGCCCGCCCCCGTCATTGCGAGGAGCGCAGCGACGAGGCAATCCAGGGCCGGAGGGCGCCCTGCGCTCCCTGGGTTGCTCCCCCGGGCTCATCGACCCAGGTGGGTCGCCCAACATTGACGGGGGCTAGCCGACCGGCGGCGAGTCATGAAAAATTCACATATCTACACTCGATAGAATAATTTTGCGGGAGCCTCCGTCCGCCGCAAATAGCCGTGGACGGTCGTTCCGGCCCGGAGAGGTCGAAAAAAGTGAACATTTAGCTTCATTAGATATGCAAATGTTGCATTGCTGGCTCCTGCCCTCGCCCCTACCGCCGACCTTCTCTCCGACCTATGTTGCAGTGCAGCAAAGAGTTCCTTTGCAAAGGAGAACGGTATGACCACCCTCAAGTCCATTTCCGAGAAGCTCGCCGCATGGCGGCGTTATCGCGACGCGGTCCGCGAGCTGAGCCAGCTCACCGACCGGGAGCTCACCGACATCGGCATCCGCCGCGGCGACATCGAGACCGTTGTCCGCCAGACGGTGACGAAGGAAGCCGTCTGATCGGTTCGCCAATCCGGCCGCCGGAACCGGCGGCGTTCACCGAAAGCGGCCCCCTCGGGGCCGCTTTTCTTTTTGGCGGCCGTGTATGGATTTTTGACCGGCCTCGAATGTGACGCCTGGCGTCCGGCTGATGGCCGGAATCGACCCCTTTGCCGGCCTTCCAAACTGGTCCCTTGAACGGAAGGATTGCGCCAGGTGCGGTCCTTCCAGAAGCAACCTCTGAACGGGTCGTTCGACCCGGAGCGGTCTCTCTGAGTCAATCTGGTACGGACGGAGAGTAACCCTCCGGCGAGGGCCGCGGGTTGGGCAGGTCACGGCTTCCTGGCGGCAGGTTTTCTCGCCTATCGTTTGGCGAGGGCGGCGACGCCCGCTTTGAGGTACTCGGCGTCGAAAGCGTTCGGATCGAAGTCCTCGCCCAGCCATTCCAGGGTTTCGGCGTGGCACTCGTGGTCGGGCCAGCGCCGTCGCGTCGACGTCCACGCCGACGATGATCCGCTCTCTGCCGCCAAGAACGATCTCCATCCGTCCGGCCGGACCCGACGCCGCCACGCGACCCGCCGCCGGAGGCTTACGCTACCGACCGCAACCAGCTATTCTCGGCCTGGAGCGCCCTGGCAAACTCGCCGAGTTGTGCGGCAAGGTCAGGATCACCGTCAAAGGCGAGCCGCCACAGGGCGTGGATAAGCAGAAGCTTGAGAACGGAGTCTACGAGCCTTTGCGTGAGGCAAACCTGATGGACTGATGACCTGAGTGTCATAAGCCACCAAAATGAGTTCCACCCTGTGCAACGGAAGGCTAACTGCATTGTCGTACGACCAGAAATCCTAAAAGTATGGAATTTTCAGGATTTGCGAATCAGCAAAAGTCTGATTCACGGTTGGGATGCAGCTTTTGCCCTCCCTTCTGTCCGAGTTGAAGTCCGTATGCGCGACTTTTCCTGACACGCGAAAAGGGCGTTGCGGCAACATCGAGATCGCCGACTTCGGCCTCTCGGCTTTCGCGATGTTTTTCATGCAGGGCGCGTCGTTTCTCCGTTTTCAGCGCGCGCTGGAGAAGGGCCATGGCCGCTCCAATTGCCAGACGCTGTTCGGGATCGGTCGAATCCCTTCGGACAATTATATCCGCGACAGGCTGGACGAGGCCGACCCCGCGCTTTTGCAGCCTTGTTTCGAGCGCATGGAAACGCTGCTGACCGAGCCCCCGATCCGACAGGCCTTCAGCTGGCGCGCCATCCTCGATTCCCTGACCAACTTCACCATCCCGCCAGAACTCACACATATCCGAGATCGCTCATGAGTGGACCCCAATTCGATAGTTTTAGAATTGCTGGTCGTACGACGTAGTCATCTGGACGGAAGGAAAAACAGATTTCCTGCATCTTTCCAAAGCCAAAGAAGTCCTTAACGTCTCATCAAATGTTACGTTTCAACAGCATAACGTTGAAATGGGTGATGATCAGCCTATTGAAGCAGTGCAAGGCGTTGGCGCTGATTCCCAAACAGCATATATCTATTTTTATATTCGATCACGATAACCCGGAAATTGTGAAACAGGTCCTTTTCGAAAACGGATCATATCGAGAACGGGTAAACAACGTATTTTCTTTTGCGATTCCTGTACCGAAACACAGACGGGATTTGTCGGGTGTATGTATTGAGTTATATTATCGAGATGCTGACTTGTAGAAACATGACGAGAAGGGACGGCGTCTTTTTCTGTCGAGTGAGTTTGATATAAGGAGCGGTCGCAACATAGCTAATTCCGCTCTCAGCATAGGAAACAAAGGAAAACTTGGGAGTGGGCGTTCGGTGCGAGTAGTAGATACGGAAGTCTATGATGCCAATCATCAAAACGTAGCACTTTCGAAGGCCGCTTTTGCACAGACAGTAGCCGATGGTGTTGGCGACTTTAATTCATTTTACTTTGCGGCTTTTAAAGAAATATTTGCACTGATTGAAACGATATTTTTTGATGTTCTGCCAAGAGTAAGTCCATTGTTCGACGGAGTGGACGAATTCATTAAATCTTCGAAGAGCGCAGAACCGCCGGAACAGCTACGCCGCGCAACGGAAGCTTTGATAAGAATTTCGCGCGCGGCTGTGATGCTGTTCTGCGTGTCGGCGATCCGAGATGTGGAAAAAGAACACTGGCTGGACAATAAGAAAACGAAGCCGATACGCCAGACACTAACGGACCAGTTTACGAGCCCATCGCTCTCAACGCGGGCGGCCGGGGCCGCGTGGTGGATCCGGAACGAAGGCTTCGAGGCCGATCACATCGAGTGTCGTGACGAGACGCCCGAGCGCCTCGGTCAACGGGTCGACCTCCTCGCGCAGCCAAGGAAACAGGGCGCCCTGGATATGACTCCAACGGGCTTTCATGGCGTCGAGGGGATCGTCGGACATGCTGTCCGCTGCGAATCGGGTAAATACAAGAACAGTATTACTGCCTATTCCTATCGTGTACATCGGTATATATTCTGTCAGCAGACTTGAAAATCCGGCATATAAAACCTATCTATACATCCACGCGTTATCAGCATTCAAGTCATTTTGCAACTTGCATTCAGGGCGAGCCCGCGCTTCCGCGCACTTCTGCGACGCCGCTCGGCTGCTGTCGATCGGGGCCGGCTTGCGGGGCCTCCGACGTCCGGCCGCCTTTCAGCGCATCCCGGGCGAGATCGCCGATTTCGACGATCGCCCGAGTCGCGCGCGGCGAAAGTCCGATCCGCGGAAGCGACGCGTCGGCGGACGGTTGGCCTTCCCTGGCGGTCGTCGCGGTCGGCCCGTTGGGCGCGGGAGGCGGCGCGGCGACACCGAACGGAGGTTTCGGGTCGAGCCCCTGGTGGGCGAAAACCATGATTTCGCGCCAGGTCATCGCCGGCAGGACGCCGCCGGTCAGATTCTCCTGGGGAGTATTGTCGTCGTTGCCGAACCAGACGCTGCCGACAAGATTCCCGGTGAATGCAGTGAACCACGCATTGGTCGAGTTATTAGTCGTGCCCGTCTTGCCGGAGATGACGAGGCCGGGGATCTGGGCGGCGCGGCCGGTGCCTTCGGTCACGACATGGGTCATGATGTTGTTCATCTCGGCAACCTTGTCGGCGGGAAGGACGCGCGCAGGCGCTCCGCTGTCCCTCGCGCGCGAGTAGATCAGCTTCCCGTTCGAGTTGCGCGCTTCGATCGCCGCATAGGGCGTGACGCGCATCCCTCCGCTCGCGAGCGTCGCATTTGCGGCGACCATGTCGATCATCTTGACTTCGTCCGCCCCGATCGGCAGCGAGACGGTGTCGATCAGCGGCGTCGTCACGCCCATCGCGCGCGCGGTTTCGACAATCTTCGAGCGCCCGAGGGCGGCGATCTTGGCGAGGTGATAACTCTGCTTCGGCGGCCAGTAGACCTCGCCGATCTTGATCGACATGCGGATCGCCGCGGTGTTCAGCGACTCGGCCAGCGCCCGATAGAGGGGAAGGGTTCCCGCACTCTCGCCGTGGTAATTGTGCACGCAATAGTCGCCGATGCAGACGCCTGAGGCATCGACTGGCGTATCCGCGTGAAACTTTCCGGTCAGGAGAGCGGTCATGTAGACGAAGATCTTGAATGACGACCCAGGCTGGCGCGCCGCGTCCGTCGCGCGGTTGAACTGGCTGGCCCCGTAGTCCCGGCCGCCGACCATCGCTCGCACGAGCCCGTCGGTCGTCGCAATCACCGTCGCCGCCTGATGAGAGTGGTAGGCCGGCGCCTTGTCGCGCAGCATGGTTTCGATCACCGTCTCGGCCTTCGTCTGCAGGGCTTGGTCCAGACCGGTGCGAACCGTCAGGATCCGGTCGCCGCCGAGCTTTCCCGCCAGGGCGAGCGCCCTGACCTCGGAATAGGCAAAGTCGAGGTACCAGTCTGGGCTGTCGTGGGGTGTCTGGTCGACCGGCGTGGCGGGATTCCTCCTTGCGGCGTAAACCTGCCCCTCGGTCATGAAGCCGGCATCGACCAGATTGCTCAACACGTCGTTGGCCCGCGCCCGGGCCGCGGGCAGATTGACCAGGGGCGAATATTTCGTCGGCGCCTTGAACAGGCCGGCGAGCATCGCAGCCTCGGCCAGGTCGATGTCGCGCGCGGATTTCCCAAAATAGGTCTGGGCGGCGGCCTGGACGCCGAACGCGCCCGCGCCCATATAGGCCCGATCGAGGTAGAGCTTCAGAATTTCCTTCTTGGTCAGATGGTTCTCTAGCCAAAGGGCTAGGTAGGCCTCCTTGATCTTGCGCTCGATCGACCGTTCGTTGGTCAAAAAGAAATTCTTGGCCAGTTGCTGGGTGATGGACGAACCACCCTGCACGACGCCCGAGGCCTTTGCGTCAACGGTCAGCGCGCGGAGGGTGCCGATCACATCGATCCCGAAGTGGCTGAAGAAGCGGCGGTCCTCCGTCGCCAGCACCGCCTTGACGAAATAGTCCGGCAATTCCTCGAACGGCACGGCGTCGTCGTGCTTGATCCCTCGCTTGCCGACCTCGACGCCGTAGCGGTCCTGAAAAGTCACCGCGAGGTCGCCGCGTTTCAGCCAGTCGTCGCCGGCAGTCTCCCTGAACGCCGGAATCGCCAAAGTCAGCACGACGAGGAGTCCGGCGAGCCCGATCGTCAACGCTTCGCAAGCGAACTCGACCAGGAAACGGGCCGCGCCGGAGAGATGCATCCGGTCCGACGCAGCGTCGACAGCCCGCAGGGCGGCGAACAACCTCTGGCGCGCATTGAACATCGACGAGTTGATGAAAGCGTCGAAAGCGAGCAACGCCCGCGACGCCATTGCCAGCAGCCTCGTGATCCGCAACTTCGGCACCAATGTCCTCGAGCGCGGCGACACCCGGGCGGGGATCGCCCCGGGCCGACGCCCTTAACATAGTATGACCCCGGCCTAAACGTGCACGAGCGTTGCGGCTTCACGGCGCCTCGCAAACCATGGAAAAGCCGCGTTAACGGGATCCAGTGCCAAAAGGGGGAGGTCGAGCCGGCGGGAATGACAACAAAGGACGCGGCGACGGCTCCGTTCTGGCGGGTGAAGACGCTGGACGAGATGAGCCGGGACGAATGGGAGAGCCTGTGCGACGGCTGCGCCCGCTGCTGCCTTGTCAAGCTAGAGGACGAAGACACTGGCGACATCCACTTCACCGATATCGGGTGCAGGCTGCTCGACGCCAGGACGTGCCGCTGCCGCGACTACAAGGGACGCAGCCGGCGGGTTCCCGACTGCGTCAGGCTGACGCCCGAAATCGTTCGCGCGCTCACCTGGCTTCCGGTCACCTGCGCCTATCGGCTCGTCGCCGAAGGCAAGGATCTTCCGGAATGGCATCCGCTGGTCTCCGGCTCCGCTGACAGCGTCGACGAAGCAGGCGTATCCGTGCGCGGCCGCGTCGTCGCGAGCGAAGACGATCTCGCACAGGAGCTATGGCCGGACCGGATCGTCAAATGGCCGAACCGCGCTCCGCGCAAAAGGCGATAGAAGCCCGGCGCCGCGCGCCCGCTAGGCAGGCGTGCAGGTCTGCAACGCATGGCGGCGCGGCCGGGTCGACCGGGTCGCCGTCTCCGCCGGTCAGTTCGAGTTCGCGCGCTCAGGCGGTCGCGCTCGGCCTGGTCCGCAAGGCTTCATGCCAACGGGAGAGATTGACGAGCTCGGGCGGAACGCCGATGCGGGCGGGCCTGGCGAAGTCGAGCGCGACAAGCCCGGTGATGTCGGCGACGGTGAAACGGTCGCCGGCGATGAACGGCCGATCGCGCAAGACCTGATCGAAAATCAACATGTTGCGGAGCGCCCGGGGACGATTGGCCGCCGCCCAGTCGGCGATCTGCGGCTCTTCGAGCCTCGCCATATGCGGATGCGTGTGACGGAAGACCTGGGCGATCGGCAGCAGGAGATGCCACTCGACCCGCCTCTGCCACATTTCAACTGTCGCTCTTTCGAGCGGGGTCGATCCGAACAGGTTCGGCTCCGGATGCAGTTCCTCGAGATAGCGGCAGATCGAGATCGATTCGCCGATCACCGCGCCGTCGTCGAGTTCAAGCGCCGGAATCACCTGAAAGGGATTGATCGCCGAGAAGTCGGCGGTCTTGTGCTCGAGCTTGGCGAGATCGACCTCGATCCGGGGGATCGACACGTTCTTCTCGGCGAGGAAGATTCGGACGCGCCGCGGGTTCGGCGCGAAATTCGAGTTGTAGAGCTTCAACCATCCCCTCCCGCTGTTCGGCGTCGGACGTTAACGAATTCCTTGGCCGAAATCCTCACTCTGCCTGAACTCTTCGTCAGGCCTCGTTAAACATTTGAACAGCATAGTCGGCGCAACTGTTGCGTTGCGTGCCAGGCGGATCATGAGCGAGGTGAGGGCGCAGAAGAAGCCCGACGGACGGAGCGATCCGGACGTTATCCTGCGCGGCCGCAAGATGACGCTCGAACTCAGGCGGGCGAGACCGGCGCTGATCGGGCCCGACCCGATCCCGACCCATTCGGCCGCGATGGTGCGGCTGTTCGCCCACATCAACCGCAGCGCCGCGCCGATGCTCGGCCTCGTCGCGCTCGGTCTTTGCGCCGTCGCCCTGGCGTTTGTCAAAGCGGGCGCCCTGGCGACCTGGTCGGCCTTCATCGGCTGCGCCATCGCGCTCGTCTATTCGCTCCCGATCGCCTTCCTGGAGAGCGTCGATGCGGAAACGTCGGCTGGCGCATGGCGACGCAAGTTCGTGCTCGCGACCGCATTTTGCGGCTCGGCCTGGGCTTATCTCGCGATCGCGCTCCTGGTTTCAGAAGAGCCCGGCGCGCAGGCCTTCGCCGTTCTCGTCCTGCTGCTCGCTTCGACCGTGATGTCGCTGCTGGCCGCGGCCATTCCGGCGGCCTATGTCGCCGGCATGCTGCCGATGATCGCCGGCGTCGTCATGTTCGAGGCTCCGCGCCTGCAGGCCGCGGCGGCTCCGGCTGTGGCGCTCGTGATCGGAGTCATCGGCTATCTCGTCGTCGTCGTCCAACGCCTGCACGCCTCGGCCGCGCGCAACATCTCGTTCCAGGCGGAAAAAGATTCGCTGATCGCCGAACTCGAGCAGGCAAGGCTCAACTCGGACGAGGCGCGCCGCAGGGCGGAAAGCGCAAACCTCGCCAAGTCGCGATTTCTGGCCACGATGAGCCACGAGCTTCGCACGCCGCTCAACGCCATCCTCGGCTTTTCGGAGGTGATGAAGGGCGAACTGTTCGGCCCGCACAGCGTTTCGACCTACAAGGAGTATTCGACCGACATCCACGCCAGCGGCCAACATCTTCTGATGCTGATCAATGAGATCCTCGATCTTTCGCGGGTCGAGGCCGGCCGGTACGAACTGAAGGAAGCGGCGGTGTCGCTGCCGGCCGTGGTTGTCGAGTGCTGCCGGCTCCTCTCGATGCGGGCAAAGAGCCGCAACCTCTCGCTCACCGAAGCGCTCGATCGCGATCTGCCGCGCATCTGGGCGGACGAGCGCGCTGTGCGGCAGGTGACGCTAAACCTGCTGACCAACGCGATCAAGTTCACGCCCCAGGGCGGTTCGATCGTCGTCAAGGTCGGCTGGACGGGCGCGGGCGGCCAGTACGTCTCGGTCAGGGACACAGGCCCCGGCATCCCGCCCGAAGAGATCCCGGTCGTTCTCTCTTCCTTTGGCCGCGGGTCGCTTGCGCAGAAGAATGCGGAAGAGGGGACGGGGCTCGGCCTGCCGATCGTCAAGGGCCTCGTCGAACTGCACGGTGGACAGTTTCGTCTAACCTCGAAGCTTCGTCAGGGCACCGAAGCGGTCGTGATCTTCCCGCCCGAGAGGACGATGGACGCGCAGCCCGCGACCGTCCCGGAGGCGCCTCAGGAGGCTCACGAGCGGCGCGTCCTGCGGTTCGGCCGCAGACGGCGCGACTCCGTGCAGGCGGCTTGAGCTACGGGGCCACATTTTCCCCGAAGCCAGCCGCCTCGACGGCAAGGTGCGCCTTGTTTTGAAAGCTCGAGTCCAGGCCTTCGACAAGAAGCGGCGCCGCCTCCGCGACCGCGCGGCAAACCGCCGCGACCCATCCTGTCTCGGATTTTGCGAAATCGCTCAGAACGAAGTTGTGCACGAGCGCCTTGTCGCCCGGGTGGCCGATCCCCAAACGCACGCGTCGGTAGTCGTTGCCGACATGGGCGCTGATCGAACGCAGGCCGTTGTGGCCGGCGTTGCCGCCGCCGACCTTCACCCTGATCTTTGCCGGCGCAAGGTCGAGTTCGTCATGAATGACGACGAGCGAGCCGCAGTCGAGCTTGTGAAAGCGGAGCGCTTCACCGACGCTGCGGCCGGACTTGTTCATGAAGGTCTGCGGGGCAAGCAGCATGACGCGCTTGCCGCCGATCACCCCCTCGGCCGCCAGTCCTGAAAGGCGCGCGCGAAACGGACCGATGCGATGCAGCTCGGCGATCGCCTGCAGCGCCATGAAGCCGATGTTGTGTCGATTGCTCCCGTAGCGCTCGCCCGGATTCCCGAGTCCCGCGATGACGAGCATGGAGCCCCCGATCGATCGCGCAAGGCGAATTGCGGGCGAGGAACCCTCTCCCTGCGAAACGGGAGAGGGTGCTGCGCCTTACTTCTTGGCAGGCGCAGCCTTCGTCTCGGCTTTGGCCGGCGCGGCGGCGGCAGGGGCAGCGGCGGGCGCCGTCGCCGTCGCGGCCGGCGCCTCTTCGGCCATGACAGTCGGCGGCACGATGGTCACGACCGTAAGATCCGTCTTGGCGGCCACCAGTTTGCAGCCTTCCGGCAATTTGAGGTCCGAGACATGCACCGAATTGGCGAAGTCGAGGCCGGTAAGGTCGATCGTGATCGACTCTGGAATACTGTCCGCCGGAGCGAACACCTCGACCGTATGCAGCACGAGGTTGACCGTCCCGCCCTTCTTGAGACCCGGCGAGGCCTCGCGATTGGCGACGTGCACGGGAACGCCGATGCGCACCCGGGAGCCCGTTGGCAGCCGAAGGAAATCGACATGCACCGGCCGGTCGGTGACGACGTCGAGCTGGTAGTCGCGCGGAAGCACGCGCTCCTTGCGGTCGTCCAATTCGAGCTCGAATATGGTCGTCAGAAAATGCCCGGCGTAAATGAGCTTGTTGACGTCCTTGAAGTCGACCGAGATCGGTTCCGGCTTCATGCCGCCGCCATAAATGACGGCGGGAACGCGGCCTTCGCGACGAACGGAGCGGGCGGCCCCCTTGCCTATCCCGCTACGCGCCACGGCCGCGAGTTGCTTGATCGCTGCCATGATGATGTCCTTGTTAAGTGTCGTCCGCGCCTCTGCCTCCAGGGGTGTCGGTGACGGCGCGAAGGGCAGGCTTATAGGAGAGGAGCGCGTGCGGGGCAAGCGCGGCGGCGGATTGTCAGCAATTCTAAAAGTCGGCCGTGGCGAGGGTCCTATTCGATTTTTTGGGTTGTGAGGAGGTGGGGTGGGATTATGAAGGTGGCGAGGGCTTCGAGGAGATCGGACCAGGCGGGGAAGACCGCCAGGGTGGTCAGGGTTGCAAGATGAGCAAAGAAGCTCGTTCGCTTTTCCGCCGCCTCTCTCGCTTTTCGCCAGGGCGGTTCGAGAAGGTCGAGAACCGTATGCCAGGCGAAGGCGAGCAAGTTGAGCGCGGCGAGCGTCATGGCCAGATTGGTCTCGCCGTGCCCGAAATTGTGTTCAAGCTCGTAGCCGTTGTTTTTCAGGACGTTGAAGCCTTCGTTCTCGATCTTCCACCTTGCGCGGCCGCAAGCGGCGATCTCGGCGACGTTGCTCTTGGCGACCGGCAGCGAGGTAACGAAGGCCATCTTGTATGTGACTGCGCCCTTGGCGTTGAGGCTGTCGAAGCCGATCCAGTTGACCAGCACGGCGTCCTTGCCGTCGCGCAGCGGAACCTTCTCGACGAACCGGTAGCGATGCGTCTGGCGCGTCTTGCCTTTGCGGACTTGGACCTCATGACGCGTGAGTTCGGCTCCATCGATGAAGTCGTAGAGCGCCTTGTGCGAGGTCTCCTTGCAGGTGAAGATGAAATCGTCGCCGTTGTCCGCGAGCCTCTCGACCACGCTCTGGCAGGCGAACAGATCGTCGCCCAGATACACCGGTCGCAGGGGCTTCAGGCGCGCGCCGTGCTGCATGAGCCAGCGTTTGACCGCGTTGCGCTCGCAGTCCTGCTTCTCGGCGCCGTCCTGTTTGACGATGAACTCCGGCGCGAGCGGGACCACCTTGGAATGTCCCGGCGCGACAACCGTCGCGCACAGCATGGAATGATAGCTTTCGACCTTGCCGTTGCTGCGCTTGCGCGTCTGGCAATGCGGGCAGGCGATCCTCTGGCTGCAAAAATACTCGGTCCCGTCGAGGGCCACGAGCGCTCGGCCGCCCAGCCGGCCGAAAGCCTCGCGCATCGCCGGTTCGAGCAGCAGACGCTCCGTGTCCTCGAAGCAGGGCGAAAGAAGAGCAGGATCCGCGCCGTCGAGCATGTCCCTGATATAATTGTCGGAAGGGATCTTCTCGATGCCAAAAAGGGTTTGGCAGTTCGACCGTCCCTGACCTTTCTCCAGCCTACGCTGAAAGGACAGAAAAGACGCGCTCTGCATGAAAAACATCGCGAAGGCCGACAGACCGAAATCCGCCATCGCAATATTGCCGCTCCGCCCCTTGCGAGGGTCCGGAAACGCCTTGCAAACCGCCTCGCTCACAACGTCCTACGAGATGGCGTCCGACTAAAAAATCGCCGCCGGGCAGCAGCAATTCTAAAAGAGGGTCGGGATGATTTTTTCGCTGGGGGATTCCCAAATCAGCGGAAACATGATTCACGCTGTGGATGGAGATCTTGGCGTCGCTTTTGTCTGGCCTGAAGGCGGTTTGCAAGGCGTTTCCGGACCCTCGCAAGGGGCGGAGCGGCAATATTGCGATGGCGGATTTCGGTCTGTCGGCCTTCGCGATGTTTTTCATGCAGAGCGCGTCTTTTCTGTCCTTTCAGCGTAGGCTGGAGAAAGGTCAGGGACGGTCGAACTGCCAAACCCTTTTTGGCATCGAGAAGATCCCTTCCGACAATTATATCAGGGACATGCTCGACGGCGCGGATCCTGCTCTTCTTTCGCCCTGCTTCGAGGACACGGAGCGTCTGCTGCTCGAACCGGCGATGCGCGAGGCTTTCGGCCGGCTGGGCGGCCGAGCGCTCGTGGCCCTCGACGGGACCGAGTATTTTTGCAGCCAGAGGATCGCCTGCCCGCATTGCCAGACGCGCAAGCGCAGCAACGGCAAGGTCGAAAGCTATCATTCCATGCTGTGCGCGACGGTTGTCGCGCCGGGACATTCCAAGGTGGTCCCGCTCGCGCCGGAGTTCATCGTCAAACAGGACGGCGCCGAGAAGCAGGACTGCGAGCGCAACGCGGTCAAACGCTGGCTCATGCAGCACGGCGCGCGCCTGAAGCCCCTGCGACCGGTGTATCTGGGCGACGATCTGTTCGCCTGCCAGAGCGTGGTCGAGAGGCTCGCGGACAACGGCGACGATTTCATCTTCACCTGCAAGGAGACCTCGCACAAGGCGCTCTACGACTTCATCGATGGAGCCGAACTCACGCGTCATGAGGTCCAAGTCCGCAAAGGCAAGACGCGCCAGACGCATCGCTACCGGTTCGTCGAGAAGGTTCCGCTGCGCGACGGCAAGGACGCCGTGCTGGTCAACTGGATCGGCTTCGACAGCCTCAACGCCAAGGGCGCAGTCACATACAAGATGGCCTTCGTTACCTCGCTGCCGGTCGCCAAGAGCAACGTCGCCGAGATCGCCGCTTGCGGCCGCGCAAGGTGGAAGATCGAGAACGAAGGCTTCAACGTCCTGAAAAACAACGGCTACGAGCTTGAACACAATTTCGGGCACGGCGAGACCAATCTGGCCATGACGCTCGCCGCGCTCAACTTGCTCGCCTTCGCCTGGCATACGGTTCTCGACCTTCTCGAACCGCCCTGGCGAAAAGCGAGAGAGGCGGCGGAAAAGCGAACGAGCTTCTTTGCTCATCTTGCAACCCTGACCACCCTGGCGGTCTTCCCCGCCTGGTCCGATCTCCTCGAAGCCCTCGCCACCTTCATAATCCCACCCCACCTCCTCACAACCCAAAAAATCGAATAGGACCCTCGCCACGGCCGACTTTTAGAATTGCTGGCCGGGCAGACGCATACTTGATCTAACCGGGCCCTCCATCTGGAGGATTTGACTGTCAGGCCGCATCAAGCGGCCGCCCGCGCTTTTCTAGCGCTCACGGCAGCGTGTATTTCCCGCTATGGGTAGTGCACATTGATAGCGCAAGGCGAACGCGAGAGCCTCGGCGAGGTCGCGCGGGTCGGCGGGTCTGAGATTTTCGGGCGCGTCGGGCATAAGCGCATCATGAAGAAATACGGCCGAGCGCGGAAAATCGTCACCGACGGACTTTGCTCCTATTCCGCGGCGATGAAAGAGATCGGCAACGCCGATCGCCAGGAGGTCGGTGGCCGCCTCAATAATCGGGCGGAGAATTCTCATCAGCCGTTTCGTCGACGAGAGCGGGCGATACAGCGGTTTCGAAATATGAGGACGCTGCAGAAATTCAGTTTACTCCACGCCCAGGTCCACAACCATTTCAGTCACGAGCGCAATCTGATCACACGCCCAGTCTACAAGCAGAGACGTTCTGCCGCATTGGCGGATTGGCGCGCCCTCGCGGCTTAAATTTCGTTTGAGGGTGGGCGTGTTGCGCCAGGCGCAGACGACCTACCGGTACTCTGACACAGCCAGTGCGCGGGCGGCGCAGAGGTGCGTTATCTCCCAGAGAGCTTGATGGCCGATTGGGTTTTGACCCTACTGCGCCGATTGGCAAAGGCGGCGGCAGAATTCGTCGAGCTGGTTGAAATCTCGGAAGGCGATGCGAATGTCGCCGCCCTCGCGACCAGTATGCCGAATTGTGACTTTAGCCCCGAGCACCAGGGCGAGTTTGTCCTGAAGTGCAAGCGTGTCGGCGTCGACGGTCGCGGTCGCCTTTCGAGGTCGTGTCGTTTTGCCCGAATTTTCGCCGAAACGCTCAATGTCTCGCACGGTCATGCCTTCGGCGACGATGCGGTCGGCAAGCGCGTCCGGCTCGGCGACGGCGAGGAGCGCGCGCGCATGCCCCGCTGAAATCTGCCCTCCGGCGAGTAATGCGCGCGAATGTTCTGGCAGATTGGCCAAGCGCAGAGTGTTTGCGACGTGGCTCCGGCTCTTGCCGACGACACGCGCAATGTCGCCATGCGAATACCCGTAGTCGGCGCCGAGCTGGGCGTAGCCCGCGGCTTCCTCGAGAGCGTTGAGATCCGCGCGCTGCACATTTTCGACGATGGCGATCTCAAGCGCCTCGCGGTCGCCAGCCTCAACGACGATGACGGGGATATCGTGGAGCCCCGCGCGCTGCGCCGCCCGCCAGCGCCGCTCGCCAGCAATGATTTCGTAAGTATCCGCAGCGCCGGGAATGGCGCGGACCACGATAGGCTGGATGACTCCGCGCTCTTTGATCGAAGCGGCGAGTTCGTCGAGTTCCCCGTCGTCAAATAGCTTTCGAAGGTTGCGGGGATTTGGCCGCAGGAACTCGATTGGCGCCCGTCGCCCGCCGCGTGCGAATTCGGCATGCTCTTCGTTCACGGCGTTCACGTCGCCGAGCAGCGCGGCGAGCCCCCGCCCCAGGCGAGGCCGATGTTCGGTACCGGCTGCGTCTTCGGCCATGGATCTTGGTGCTCCTTCGGGTGGTAGACAGCTCGCACTCAGGCGGCGCGGCAACGTCCTTCGCGTCGAATGACTTCGAAAGCGAGCTTGAGATAGGCTTGCCTGCCCGCGCACTTGAGATCGTAAAGCAACGCTGGCTTTCCGTGCGAAGGCGCCTTGGAGGGGCTCACATTGCGGGGGATGACCGTCTCGGAGACTTTGTCGCCCAGATACGCGCGCACGTCCGCAACGACTTGCCCGGCGAGGCTGTTGCGAGGATCGTACATGGTCAGTACAACGCCATGAACCGTCAGAGCCGGATTGAGGGTGCGGCGGACCTGCTCGACCGTCGTCAAGAGTTGCGACAGGCCTGCGAGCGCGAAGAACTCGCACTGCAGCGGGACGACTACCGCGTCTGCGGCGGCGAGAGCGTTGATGGTCAGAAGGTTGAGCGACGCCGGGCAATCAACCACGACATAGGTGACGGATTCAGGATCGTCGCCGCTGGACTTGCCATAAGTCCGTAGCGCGTTGCGCAGTTTATAGGAGCGATCGTCGTGCCCGGAGATTTCCAGTTCGACCCCGAGAAGATCCATAGTCGAAGGCGCGATGAACAGATGCGGCACTGATGTCGGGATGATGACGTCTCGCAACGCGCGTTCTCCCACCAGCACGTCGTAACTTGAAGTGACGCGAGATTTGCGATCGATTCCGAGCCCGGTCGACGCGTTGCCCTGGGGATCGAGATCGATAATGAGTACGCGCTCTGCGATCGCGGCGAGGGCGGTCGCGAGATTGATGGCGGTGGTGGTCTTGCCGACCCCGCCCTTCTGGTTCGTCATGGCGAGAACGCGCGGGCGCGCACCGGTTTCGGGCTCGAGATCGAGCGGATGGGTCGCGTTCATGGGCACCTTATGCGAACTCGCAGGATCGTGGCCTTTGTGCCGACCACTCTGGGAAGCGCTTCGATTTCGTAAGCGGACGCCTGAAACAATGCCGCCAATTGGTCTTTACCTGATTCGCCGCACGGAAAGGACCTTCCGGTGACTTGGTAATTTCGTAGGATTGTGGAACCGAGGAAACTGCCGCCGCTCTCGCGGACTTCTTGGCGGGTTATGCAGGGATCGAACTGATGGCCATCGCAGCTTGGCGTTCCTTCAAAACGAGGCGGCGTGTCGCGGTTTTCGTGCGAGAAATGATCTGACGCAGTGAATGTCACAGTAAAACGCGCTAACTACGATTCACGTCTTGCCCGTAAGCCTCAGATTTCGCTCGCTTTCGCCCCGCAAGAGAGCAATGGTCGTGACGTGCTCAGAATAGACCCGCCGATAGGTTGATCGGTGAATTCCTCGGCCCCGCCCGGCTCGTCTCCGGTCCGGGGCTCGCGGCGGTGACGGCGACAGCGCCGTCAAACCCGAGAGGATGATCCCGATGAACTCCCCTGCCAAACTCACTGACATGCAATTTGCGATTCTGTCCGAGGCGTCACAACGCAAGGATCGCTGCCTCATCCCGCCGAAGACCCTGAAAGCCGCCGCGGCGCGGAAGGTCGCGACCAAGCTTCTGAAGGCCGGCCTCGTGCGCGAGATCAAAGCGAAGACGGGAATGGAAGCCTGGCGACGCGACGAGGAAACGGGCCAAGCGGATTCGTTGAAATTGACCGACGCGGGACTGAAAGCCATCGCGGCCGATGAGCGCGGTTCGCAATCCATACCCAGCACGGCCGTTCCGCAGAACACGAACGAGGATTCGTCGAATGCGAAGACCGCAGCAAATATGGCGGCGGCCCGGAGCGCAACGGCGGCGCCAACAGCGACGGCGCCCCGCCAAGGCACGAAGATCGCGCGAGTGATCGAATTGCTCCAACGCGATCAGGGCGCCAGGTTGGATGAGCTGATCGCCGCCACGGAGTGGTTGCCCCATACCGCACGAGCCGCGCTGACCGGCCTCCGCCATCGCGGCTACGACGTCCGCCTGGAGCGTGGCGAAACCGGCCGCGCCTCGGTCTACCGCGCCGTCGCGACTCTCGCGGCCAGCGCGTGATCCCCATGCGACCGAGCCCGAAGAGCTTGACGCGGCGGCCGATCAATTCGGCCGCCGACCCGCATGACGGGACCGCCGCCGGGTCCGGCGACCTCGACCAGAACGACTCCGGGGCGTCGCCGATGGGCGCTGCCGCTCAGCGTCGAGCCACGGCGAGCGCGCCAGACAGCACGAGCCAGTTGTCGGATCGCCTGGCGGTCTTGGCTGAGCTCAGCCTCGCAGACCTGCGTCTGGAATGGCGGCGATTCTTTCGCGCCGACCCGCCAAGGCTGAGCCGCGATATTATGATGCGGGCCGCTGCCTACCGGCTACAGGAAATCGCCCATGGCGGCGCCTCCAAAGTGACGCAGCGCCGATTAATGACCTTGGCCTCGGAGTTCGAAACCGGCGGAACGATTGCGCCGCCGCCAAGGCCGAAGATCAAACCCGGCTCGCGCCTCGTTCGCGAATGGCATGGGCGAACCCACACGGTCTGCGTCACCGATGACGGCTTCGAGTTTCAGGGCAAGTCCTACCGATCGCTGACCAAGATCGCGCGCGACATTACCGGCGCGCAATGGTCCGGACCCCGATTCTTCGGGCTGACGAAAAGGTTGGCGACCGCAATAGCGACGCCCGACAATCTCGCGACCGGCGATGAGATGCGTTCGGAGAACGCAAATGGTTGAACTCCGTCAAATGAGTTCGCCGATGCGCGCAAGGGTCCGCTGCGCCGTCTACACCCGCAAATCTTCGGAGGAGGGCCTCGAGCAGGAGTTCAATTCGCTCGATGCGCAGCGCGAAGCGTGCGAGGCCTATGTCACCAGCCAGAAGCACGAAGGCTGGACTGTCCTCCCTACGCTCTACGACGATGGAGCCTATTCCGGAGGCACGATGGATCGACCGGCTCTGCAGCGGCTGCTGGACGACATTCGCGGCGGCAAGGTCGACGTGGTCGTCGTCTACAAGGTCGATCGGCTGACGCGATCGCTGGCCGATTTCGCCAAGATCGTCGAGGTCTTCGACGCGCAGGGCGTATCGTTCGTGTCGGTCACGCAAGCGTTCAATACGACGACCAGCATGGGTCGCCTCACGCTCAACGTGCTGCTCTCTTTCGCCCAGTTCGAGCGCGAGGTCACGGGAGAGCGAATCCGCGACAAGATCGCCGCGTCGAAAAAGAAGGGCATGTGGATGGGCGGACTGCCCTCGCTCGGCTACGACGTCAAGGAACGCAAACTCGTCGTCAACGAAGCGGAAGCGGCGACCGTGCGCTACATCTTTCGGCGCTATCTCGAACTCGGGGCGGTGCGCGCCTTGCGGGACGATCTCGCCGCCACGGGCGTCGTCAGCAAACGTCGCACGGCCGCGGACGGGAGCCCCTATGGCGGCCAACGGTTTTCGCGCGGCGCCCTTTACCTGATGTTGAAGAACCGAATCTACCGAAGCGAGATTGTCCACAAGGGCAAAGCGTTTCCGGGAGAACACGCAGCGATCGTCGATGAAGATCTGTGGCGACATGTGCAAAGCCATCTCGAAGAGAACCGGACGGAGCGGCGGGAAGGCGACAGAGCCCTCGAACCAAGCCTGCTGGCCGGCATCGTCTTCGACGCCAGTTCCGAACCCATGACGCCGAATCACGCGGTCAAGAAGGGAAACGCGATATCGCTACTACAAATCCCGCGGCCTCGTCGCCGGCCCCGCGTCTGACGGTTTCCGAGGCCAGCGGGTCCCGGCGTCCAATCTCGAAGCCCTTGTCATCGGCCGCCTGCGCGCTCTCTTGGCCGATCCCGTCGAATTCCTCGATGCGATCTCGAATGGGGAACGCGATGCGCCGATGCAGAAGAGGTTGAGGGACGCGGCGGCTGCTCTCTCCGCTCGTTGGGAGCATCTGCCGACCGAGACGCAACACGATTTTGCGCGCTCCATCCTCGTCAGGGCGCAGGTTCACGCGGATCGCATTGACCTTGACATCGACTCGGCGCGTTTGGTCGGTTGGCTCTTGAACGACAGCGCAGGCGAGGGGACCGTTGAAGGGAATCCGACGTCGAGCGCGAACGCGGATGGCTCCGAAGAGACTTTGATTAGGCTCAGCGTTCGCGCGAGCCTGAAGCGAACCGGCAAGGAGATGAAGTTCATCGTCAAGGGCGTCACCAATTCGGCGCCAGCGGATACGACCTTGATCCGACTGCTTGTGCGTGGTCAGAAAATCGCCAAGCGAATGTTCGAGTCGAACTGTCCGCCGCTCGAAGCCATCGCGCACGAGGAAGGGATCACGGCTTCTTATGCGACACGCCTTTTGCGGCTGGCTTTTCTCGCTCCTGATATTGTCGCCGCGATCCTTGCGGGGAAGCAACCGCCTGGCCTGACCGCCAACAAGCTGATGGCCGACACGCGTCTGCCCCTCGATTGGCGGGATCAGCGAGCCGCGCTGGGCTTCGCGTAACCCGATACTCCATCCCTTACGATTCCATCCACGGCCTCAAAGCTCTGTGCTCCTCGCCACACGTGCATCGGCGAAGAGCGCAAGCCTGTTCGGCCACCGACACCCCGTTTGTTCCCCTGCAGAATTGCCGCCTCGCTCGGAGACGTGACGACCGAAAGATGGTTCCCGGGGACCGAGCAGTCAGAGACGCCCGTACCACCGAAAGTCGACTTCGAGACTCGAGGACCGAAAGCGGCAGAGAATGGCCGGGAAATCGTCTCTATGGGGTGAGCGAAAAATGCATCCGCCACAAGCCTCGGGAAAGAGCCGAGAATTTGATCGTTAGAAAGTCATATTAGTATGTTATATCAAATACTTAATTCGTGGCGGAGAGGGAGGGATTCGAACCCCCGGTACGCTTGCACGTACTCCGCATTTCGAGTGCGGCGCGATCGACCACTCTGCCACCTCTCCGGGGCCGGCGATTAGCACGGGGGCCAGGCACTCGCAAGGCGCTCAGTCCGTTGGTCCGCCGACGAGCCCATGGCGCACTGAGCATGCTCGCGCCCTTCCGTTCCGCTGGTTCTGGCTCAGGAGCGGCCATGGCGGGGCGGGTGCGGATTCGGCGAGAGCCGAGAGACACCTCAATTTCCGGGCGCTGTCGTGGCAAGCGCCGACAATTGTTCCAGGCTGCGATGGAGGCGAAGTCGATCACGACCCGGTGGCTTGCCGCGACCTGTCCGAACGGTTCGCCCACGTAACGCGGCTCTTCGACGTCTGCAGTATTTTTTCGCATTGCGTGAATGGAGCTGCGCGCCGGCGAGCGCCCCCGGAAGCACGCAGCGCCGAACCCCGCTGCTATCGAAAATGCTGCGGATCGCCAGTGCGGATCATCGAGTTGGAGTTGGACATCCCTTGGGTTCGGGCTATCGTTCCGCTTGCTCAGCGTCGGACCAACATCGGGAGGAAAACATGGCTGTCGTCGCAGAGGTTATGGCCGCCGACGCAAAAATGTGTGGCGGGGTTCGGGGACAAAGGGACGCTTGCCCTGCCGCCGGCAAGGCGTTTCGCAATTCTCACCTGCATGGACGCGCGGCTCGATCCGGCCAAATATGCGGGCCTCGCCGAAGGCGACGCCCACGTGATCCGCAACGCCGGAGGGAGGGCGACCGACGATGCGATCCGATCTCTGGTCATCTCGCACAAACTGCTCGGAACGGTGGAGTGGTTCGTCGTCCATCACACGAATTGCGGAATGGAGCTATTCAGCGACGAGGTGATGGGAAGCCTGCTCGAGGACAATCTCGCGACGGCCTCGTTCGATGGCAAGACCTGGTCGAATCCGCACCACCAGCAAGGAATTTTCAGGATTGATCGGGATAGGGGGATGCCTCGCGGCGCCGCCCCTCCCACACCACCTGGCATACGGATCCGTACCGCGGCGGTTCGACCGAGTTAAGCTTGGGCGGGCACATAGATTCGGGGAAGACCGAGCGAATCGAAATAGCGGTTGCGCAGCGCCTGTTGGGGAGGTCGCAGTTCCTCGTCAGAGCGTGACCGCGAACCTGGACGACGGTTGGGCCACCCTGAACGGAATGGTCGAACGAACCTATCAGAAATCCTGCGCGGAAGCGGTTGTCCGGAGGGCGCCGGGCGTGATTGGGGACAGGATCGAAATAGCGGGGTAGGCAGATCGGCTAAGTCCAATAAGCTCGCAATCCGCGCACCCTTGCCCGGCGCCTGTCGATTTGACCCGGAGCGAACATTTCACCTGATCCCGAAAACGGCCTGCGCGCCAACCGGGAGGGACCGCAGAGTGAGGCCCTGTCCCACCGGCGTGCCCCACGGGGGCAGCAACAAATTTCCCTGGCCGCTTCCCGGAGTTCCGAGCGGGACGTAAAGCAGGCGACGAATATCCCAGCAGTCCTCGAACGAATCGGCGTCAAATAGCTCCCAGACGCCTTTCGTCCCTGGCTTTTCGATCCTCGCCATATAGACGGTCGCCGAGCCCGAAGCGATCACTCGAGGCGAGTCGACGACAATATGACGCTCCGGACGAGCAGAAGTTTCGTTCTGCATCTTCTTCCTTCCCATTCAGCCGACCGGCCGCTGTTCTTTTTGATTGAGACACCTCGGTCGACAGCGAATTTAAGTTCTGTTGACGTCCGTTTCAACGCGAGAGAAGAGGAGACGATAAATAAAGGCGGCAGAAAAACCTGGGTGATCGTCATTGACCATGGTCACGCTCTCGCGGTCAGGCTGCTGCCGAGCGGCGGACCCATTCGTCCAGTCCGATGCGGCCGACGCGCGCCTCGGTCAACGGCACGAGCGAGCCTCGCCGGTGATGCTGTTGATGCCGCTTTTGGGCGAGCCGGCGACGCCCTCGTGGCCGCCCTTGCGCAGAGTGGCGACGGTCTTCGAGCCGATCAGGCCGGCGCCGCCGATGACGACAATCTTCATGTTTACCCTCCCTGTCGAGAAGCCAACCCCCCCCCTTCCTTTCCGCCGGAACGCAGACTCCGAGGCGGTCGGCCTGGTTCAACTGAAATCTGCGACGCTTGGAGGATTCACGGTCCGTGCGGCTAGAACCTATCGATAGGGCGTCGCCCGCGAGCCAAGGGCGATCGAGCAGTCCGGCTGGGGCGCTTCACCGCAGCAACGCATCCGATCCAGCTTTGACATGGCGCATCGTCTGCGACGACGCCATCGTCCACTTCGTTGTCCCGATGGAAACCGCCGTCGCCCAACCCGCGCCGTCGCAGACGACCTCGAAATGATCTGGGGCCCGCAGTCGGGCAAAGCCGAAGCTGCGTCGCGCGCTGAGTTCCTTCTCGGTTTCACTCTCCAGGTACACGCGGCGCTATCGAGACGTCAAAAAAGTATCAGCGACCGCGCCGGGCTGTGGTGGCGCTTGCCCGCAAGTGCCGCTATCGTCGTTCTGTAACGAGGCGAAACAAGCCCGGTGCGGACACAGACCCGCAGGTCGAGGTCAAGATTAGCGAGGTCCTCTGGGAGGGACGACTATGGAACCTGACCTAGAGGTCATCCAGATAAGGCCGGGTGAATCATTTTCCACAAAGTGCCACGGCTATCCGTACCATACGGTGCGCTGGCACTTCCACCCGGAGTTCGAGATCCATCAGGTCGTTGCAACTCGGGGCCGGTATTTCGTCGGCGATTACATCGGTGAATTCGAGCCGGGCAATCTCGTCCTCACGGGTCCGAACCTGCCGCACAACTGGATCAGTGACGTCCCTCCCGGGCAAAACGTGGCGCTGCGCTGCCGCTTCATCCAGTTCACCCCGGATTTCATCACCGGAGCGATGAATGCATTCCCCGAATTGAAAGCGGTCTCGCCGCTTCTGGAGTTGTCGCGCCGCGGCGTTCTGTTCAGCAGCCAGACCAACAACGCGGTCCGGCCAATCCTGGAAGGGATCATGGAGGCCCAGGGCGTGCTCCGGATCGAGCTCTTCATGAGGATCATAGGCTTACTGAGTCGTGAGCGGAGCGCGCGGGTCCTTGCCAGCGAAAGCTACGTTCCCGATCCTTCAGGCTATATGTCGGCAGGCATGAACAAGGCGCTCGCGTACATCCGCGAGAATCTCACGCAACCATTCAGTGAACGCGATCTCGCCGCTATCGCGAAACAATCGACGGGCGCGTTCTCTCGCTCATTCCGTAAGCATACAGGCATGTCCCTCCTTCAGTATATCCGGCGCCTGCGCATCAACATGGCCTGCCAGATCCTGATGAGCGACGGACGCGCGCAGGTCTCGGACATCTGCTTCGAAGTCGGATTCAACAACCTTTCCAATTTCAACCGGAAATTCCTCGCCGAGAAGGGCATGCCGCCCTCACAGTTCAGGAAGCAGCTGGCCGACAATTTCTCGGCCGCGAGAGCCGCATAGCAGGGAGGATCACGGAAGAGCCAGACATCGCCGCCATGTTGAGAAGAATACCAGAACTCACACGATCGCCGGGGGCATGGGGAGCCCGTGGCCGCTACGACAGCGCCGGACAGCCCCCGACCCCCGACACGTCCGCCGCCCTGCGCCAAAACAACGGAATGGAGAGGACCCAATGGTGAAGTTTTCGTCGAAACTGAGCAGCCCAGCGCTGCTTGCGACAGTCGTCCTGGCGGCAGGCTTTGCCCCTGCCCGCGCCGCGGACATTTCCGGATCGACCGTCGCCTTCCTGATGCCCGACCAGGGCTCGACCCGCTACGAGCAGCATGATCATCCCGGTTTCGTCGCCGAGATGAACAAACTCTGCCCGAGCTGCAAGCTGATCTATCTGAACGCCGACGCCGACGTGTCGAAGCAGCAGCAGCAGTTCAACTCCGCCATCGCCCAGGGCGCGAAGGTCATCGTGCTCGATGGGGTGGATTCCTCCGCCTCGGCGTCGCTGGTGCACAACGCCCAGAGCCAGGGCGTCAAGGTGATCGCCTACGACCGCCCGATCCCCGACGGCAAGGTCGACTTCTACGTCTCGTTCGACAACGAGGGGATTGGCAAGGCGATCGCCGCGTCTCTGGTGGAGCATCTCAAGGCTATAGGCGCTCCAACGGACGGCGTCGGCGTCCTTCAGATCAACGGCTCGCCGACCGACGCGGCCGCGGGCCTGATCAAGCAGGGCTGCCATGAGGGGCTGGCGACGGGCCAGTACAAGACCCTGGCCGAGTTCGACACGCCGAACTGGATGCCGGCCAACGCCCAGCAATGGGCCGCGGGGCAGATCGCCCGGTTTGGAAAGCAGATCATTGGCGTCGTGGCGGCGAACGACGGAACCGCCGGCGGCGCCATCGCGGCGTTCAAGGCGGCCGGTGTTGACCCGGTGCCCCCGGTGACAGGCAATGACGCCGAGATCGCGGCATTGCAGCGCATCATCGCCGGCGACCAGTACAACACGATCTCCAAGCCCAGCGAGATCGTGGCGCGCGCGGCCGCCGACGTCGCCGTGCAGCTCCTCAAGGGCGAGACTCCCAAGGCGACGACAACGCTGTTCGGGTCGCCGTCACAGCTCTTCGTGCCGGCCGTCGTGACGGCGGAGAATCTCAAGGCCGAGATCATTGACAAGAAGATCCAGACGGCCGCCGAGCTCTGCACGGGAGACTATGCCGCGGGCTGCAAGAAGCTCGGCATCCAGTAGGGCCTGGATCGGCGGTCATTTCCGCCGGCTGACGGGCCGGGCCGCCGCGAGGCCGAACAGATCCGGCTGCTCATCTCCCAATCCCGGGGGTGGGCAGCCGGAGGACTTTTCCAGCACTTGTTTCGCATTCGGGGACGCCGCCAATGACGGAACCCGCCGCACGACCGGCATCGGACCCTCGGCCTCTGGTCAGCTTGAGCGCCATTTCCAAACACTTCGGCGCCGTCTCGGCGCTGACCGAGGTGGATCTCGACATTTTTCCTGGCGAGATCGTCGCGCTTGTCGGGGACAACGGCGCCGGCAAATCAACCCTCGTCAAGATCCTCGCCGGTGTTCTGCAGCCGAGTTCCGGCGCCATCTCGTTCGAGGGCGCCCCGGTGACCCTGCCGAACCCCAGCTCTGCGCTGCGCCTCGGAATCGCGACGGTGTTTCAGGACCTTGCGTTGTGCGAAAACCTCGACGTGGTCGCCAACATCTTTCTCGGGCGAGAGCTCAGCCCGCTTCAGCTCGACGAGGTGGCGATGGAAGTCCGCGCCTGGACGCTGCTTGCAGAGCTTTCGGCGCGCCTCCCGAGCGTACGGGAACCGGTCGCCGCCCTCTCCGGCGGCCAGCGTCAGACAGTTGCGATCGCCCGTTCCTTGCTGATGAATCCAAGGGTCATTCTTCTCGACGAACCGACCGCCGCCCTCGGCGTTGCGCAGACGGCCGAGGTATTGAACCTGATCGAACGCGTTCGGGACCGCGGCCTGGGCGTGGTGATCATAAGCCACAACATGGAGGTGGTGCGCGCCGTGGCGGATCGAATCGTGGTGCTTCGGCTTGGACGGAACAATGGCGTCTTCCCTCGGGATGCATCCACCCACGTTCTTGTGAGCGCGATCACCGGCGCCGACGACAATGCGGTCTCGCGCCGGGAGAGCAGCGTCTCCCAGCCCGGATCCTCGAATCCGCGGAGTCATTGATGAGCTCCGAATCCGGACGTCATGCCGAATTGCCAGCGCTTCTCGATCGCGGCGACGAGCGGCTCGAGGATCGAAGCGGGATTGCCGGCTCGCTGAAGGCCTTCGTGGACCGCCTCCAGTCCGGCGATCTGGGCTCCCTCCCGGTCATTGTCGGGCTCATCATTATCTGGACCGTGTTCCAGACGTTGAACCCGGTGTTCCTTTCGCCGCGCAATCTTGTGAACCTTCTGTTCGACTGCTCGACTGTCGGTATCATCTCTCTCGGCATCGTTTGTGTGCTCATGGTGGGAGAGATCGACCTGTCGGTCGGCTCGGTCAGCGGTCTTTCGTCCGCCATTCTCGGCGTACTGTGGATGCGCATGGAATGGCCGCCGGCGGCGGCGATACTCGCGGCCCTGGCGGCGGGATGCCTGATCGGCTGCATGTATGCGCTGCTCTTCAATCGCCTCGGGATGCCGAGCTTCGTCTCGACGCTGTCGGGCCTTCTGGCCTTCCTCGGGCTTCAGCTCTACATCCTCGGTCCGAAGGGCTCCATCAACCTTCCCTACGACTCGCTATTGGTGAGGTTTGGCCAGCTCCTCGTCATGCCGCCGCCGGTGTCTTACGCGCTGGCGGCGGTTCCCGGTCTGCTGACGCTCGTGAGCCGCTTCCGTACGGCGAAGCGGCGCCAGGCGGCCGGGCTGTCCTCCCGGTCCCTTGGCGGGCAGTTGCTGGAGGCGGTCGCGATCACCGTCGTGCTCGAGGCGATCGCCTACTACCTCAACTTCGCTCGCGGGGTGCCGTGGATGTTCGGCCTCTTCGTCGGGCTGGTCGCGGCGATGAACTATGCGCTGCGACGCACCAAGTGGGGCCGATCGATGACCGCCGTCGGCGGCAATCTCGAGGCGGCGCGACGGGCCGGCATCGACGTGCGTCTGATCTATACGAGCGCCTTCGCCCTGTGCGCGACGCTGGCCGCCGCCGGCGGCCTGCTGGCCGCCGCACGGCTCGCCAGTTCCAATCTCCAGGCCGGCACGGTCGACGTCAATCTCAACGCCATCGCTGCGGCCGTGATCGGCGGCACCAGCCTGTTCGGCGGCCGCGGCAGCGCCTATTCGGCGCTGCTTGGCATCATCGTCATCCAGTCCATCGCAAGCGGCCTGACGCTGCTCGATCTGTCCTCGTCGCTCCGGTACATGATCACCGGAGGCGTCCTGGCTATCGCTGTCATCGTCGACTCTCTCGCTCGCCGCTCGCGTGTTTCACACGGCCGCGCTTGAGCGAACGGCTAATCGAAGAGCGCAAAATGACAAAGCAACTCTCTGGAAAGGTCGCGGCGGTCACCGGCGCCGCCTCCGGCATCGGGCTGGCGTGCGCCCGGGCCATGCTCGCCGCGGGCGCGCGGGTTGCGCTGGTGGATCGCGACGCCGACAAGGTGCAGGCGCTTTGCACCGAACTGGGCGACCAGGCGATCCCCATCATCACCGACCTTCTCGACAATTCCAGCGTCGCGGAGATGTTGCCCCAGATCCTCCAAAGGGCGGGTCATCTCGACATCTTTCACGCCAACGCCGGCGCCTATATCGGAGGCGAGGTCATCGCGGGTGATCCCGACGAATGGGACCGTATGCTGAATCTCAACATCAACAGCGTTTTCCGCACGGTGCACGCAGTCTTGCCGCATATGGTCGAGCGCAAGGGCGGCGACATCATCGTCACGAGTTCGGTGGCTGGCTTCACTGCTGTCGTCTGGGAACCGATCTACACCGCCTCGAAACATGCCGTGCAGGCGTTCGTTCACACCGTGAGGCGTCAGGTCGCCAAGCACGGAATTCGCGTCGGCGAGGTGGCGCCGGGGCCGGTGGTGACAGCCCTGCTTAGCGATTGGCCGAAGGCCAAGATGGACGAGGCGTTGGCGGCCGGCAGCCTGATGGAGCCGAAAGAGGTGGCGGACGCGGTTCTTTTCATGCTGACGCGGCCGCGCAACATAACGATCCGCGACCTCGTGATCCTTCCCCAGAGTTTGGACATCTGACCGGCGACCCATTCGCGACAAAGAGGCACACGATGATCCTCGATCGATTCCGGCTTGATTCCCGGGTGGCTCTCGTCACCGGCGGCACGCGCGGCATCGGCCTCGCCATCGCCAAGGCGTTGGGCGAGGTCGGCGCGCGCGTCGTCATCAGCGGCCGCACCCTGAATAGCGGCGCCGAGCGGACGCTCTCCGACGCCGGCGTCTCCTTCGACTTCTTGGCGAGCGAACTCCTGGATGAAGGCGCTGCCGATCGTCTCGTCTCCGACGCGGTCTCGAAGGCGGGCAGGCTCGATATTCTGGTCAACAACGCCGGCGTCGCCATTCACGGCGACAGCGGCGACTTCCCCGACGCCACCTGGCGGCAGATCATGAGCCTCAATGTCGAGGCCGTGTTTCGCGGCTGCCGAGCCGCTTTGGCGCCGATGCGCGCACTGGGAAAGGGCGCCATCCTCAATGTCGGCTCGATCTCGGGTATCGTCTCCAACATCCCGCAGAACCAGGTCGCCTACAACAGCTCGAAGGCGGCGGTCCACATGATGACCAAGAGCCTGGCGAGCGAATTGGCGGCGGAGAACATCAGAGTCAACGCGGTCGCACCCGGTTACATCGAGACCGATCTTTCGCGCGGCGGGATCGAGAACCCGGAGTGGTTTCCCATCTGGCGGCGCATGACGCCCATGGGCCGCGTCGGCCGCCCCGACGAGGTCGCCGCGGCGGCCGTGTTCCTCTGCTCCGATGCAGCGAGCTATGTGACGGGCGAGGTTCTCGTCATCGATGGCGGCTATACGACGCGCTGAAGGGGGAATTGGAGCAAAGAGGCTCGAAGAGCAAAGTGGACGTGGTCATGTCAGGATGATCAAGGTCGAAATTGTCGCGAAACCAGGTTTCTTACCCGAGTTCCAACCGAGCTTCTATGACCTGTTGGGGCCGACGGTTGACGCGTCGAGCAACGAGTCGAGGTCGCCCTCCGTCGCCTCCGGAGGCATGAGCGCCTCATTCATTAAGGTCCTTTTCCTCTCCAAGAGTGCGTGGAGGTTCTCGTCGAACGACGACCGACCATCACCGAGCGTCGCCATTGGAATATGAACGTAAACTGTCTTCTCTTGCCCGATCCGAAGGGCGCGGCCAGTGCACTGATCTTCCACCGCGGGGTTCCACCAGCGCGCAAGATGGATGACGTGGTTCGCTCGTGTTAGCGTGAGCCCCACTCCGCCGGCTTGCGGCGAGAGGATCATGACGTCGAACTCGTCGGGACCCGCCTGGAAGCGGTCTACCCGAGCTTGTCGGTCGCCGCCAGAAACCGAGCCGTTTATGACCATTGGGGCGAGACGCATCCGGTACCGGCGCTGGATCAGGCCGACAAGACGCGCCTGCATGTCCAAATCATTGAGAAATATTAGAGCGCGTTCCCGATTGGCCTTGATCTCGTCTAGGGCCTCAAAAGTCAAAGTGAGCCTGGAGGAGGCGGCTATGAACGCGCCATCGCTCGTCGCAGTCTCGCGGTCGGGATGCAGGCAGATCTTCCGCAGCTCGTGCAAAGCGCTCAGCACAGCGCCCCCCAGCCCATCGGCGCGAGCAGCCCTTGCGCCTTCGATCACCCGTTCATACGCGCGCTTCTGCAGATCAGGCATGGAAGCTTGGGCGAACTCGCTCCTCCGGCTGAGGAAGATCCGGAAGTCGGTCTTTTTTCAGTCGCCGGAGCAAGACCGGCGGGCGCCCTCCGTAGGAAGTCTCAAGTGTATCCTTCAGCTGCTTGAGGCGGTCGGCATCGAGATCGCGTTCGTAGCGAGCGCTAAATCCTTTGAGGTCCCCCAGAAGAGCAGGGTGGATCGTGTCGGTGATGCACCAGAGATCGCTGAGCCGGTTCTCCACAGGAGTACCCGTCATGGCGATTCTGAATTCAGCGTTCATCGCCTTGGCTGCGTCGGTAAGACGGATACCGGGCGTCTTGATCTTCTGCGCCTCATCGAAGAGCAGCACGCCGAATTGAACCGCGCCGAAGTCCCGATCAAAATTTCTCAAAGTCTCGTAGGTCGTGAGTACCCAATCGGCGGCTTCGAGTCGCCGCAAATCAAGTCCCGGGCAGTTATCCTCGTCCACATGTCGAAGGAGTGAGAGCCCTTGGCCAAAGGCCTCAAGGCAGATTCCAAGACCAGGGCTTCGCAGGTGCCGATCGTGCTCCGCAAGCCAGTTACGGAGAAGACCAGTCGGCGCCACGATCAGGAAGGGCAGCTTGGGGATCGACCGATTTGCCATACCTTCCCTGAGCCACGCAAGGAAGGCGAGCCCCTGGATGGTCTTCCCCAACCCCATGTCATCAGCCAATAACACACCGGGCCGCCCGATTGTCCAGGCTTTCTGAAGCCAACGCAAGCCATCGACTTGATGGGGCTTGAGCATCGTGGCCAATAAGTCGGGTACTGCGGGCGCGATGTCCTTCCGGCGAACGAACTCGCCTTCGACTGCAACGGCCTCCTCATTCGTTTCGATGAGAAGACCTTCTTGGCCCAATTTCTGGCCGCCCTTTTCGTTGGACTTTTTGGCGGCGCCTTGTTCGACAGCCCGAAGCGCCTCCAAGGTCTCCCTGTGCGCGGGAATCAAAATCTGCTGTCCCTCGACATCGAATGGGACTGATACGCGACCCGCAGCCATGGCCTCTTCAACGGCGGCTGCAAGGGGAGCTATTTGCTCGGCTTTCAAGGGAACAGCGCGGTCCCCAACCATGATCCCGGCGGTTTCAGCCGCCGGGCGATCGACTTTCGATTTTTCGTGACCGCCCTCTTCCTCGAACCAGTTTGTTCCTGGAAGTTTGATCCACGGGACGACACGCGGCTTCCACAGGCCCAGGCCCAGCACGCGTTCTGCGTAGCTCGGCGTCTCTCGGAAGACGGACTCGATCGCGGTGTCGCCTTCGTCGTCACCCAGTGCGGTTTGCAGGAAGGCTCGGGGACTTGCGAATAGCGCACGACGCCGAGCAACGGGGGCGGCTTGCGCCTTTCGAACCTCTGTCAGAGCTTTACGAAGTGGAGGCGTGAGGACGACATAATAGCCGCCGCCGATGCCGTAGGCTGACCGAACGTTCGCGAACGCGCCGAAATGCCGGTGGGCGAACTCGGCTTGCCGGTCCGGAGCAAGCAACGGGCCTTCGTTTCCCTTGCGACTTCCGTGCAGGATGGGAACGAGTTGGTCGCCCTCCATGTCGAGTGAGAACGCGTCGGCCACAGCGATCGTCATGTTTTGAAGAAGTCCTGAAGTCGTTGCATGGCCTTCGGCAGCAGCATCAGGCAAGATCTCCTTCAGCTTTGCGAGGCCCGCAAGCCGTCCTCCTGAATTCGGAGCTTCCAACGCTGCGGTTGATCTCTTCGACCGCTTCGGCCAATGAAAACAGGGGTTCAGGAATGCGCCGCATCTCTTCCCCGGCCTTCAGGAAGGCTCCCAGCCGTTCAGCGCCGACGACAGCCTGTCCGTTCGGGCGCAGCCATTTCAATACAACCCCGAATGTCGGTTGCGTCACCAGCCCAGCTGTCTGAACCTGGGCGACGAACTCCGTCTGAGGAGGCAAACCAATGGAGGCCGCCTCACGGGACGAAAGAGCGGCGATCGTCTGATGCTCGACGAGGATGCGGTCTGCGTCGGCGATCGCCTTATCGGTACCGAGCAACCGATGGGCGAGGTCTACGCCTGTGAGAAGGGCGTCAGGCGCCTCGAGGGACCAGCTTTCGACCGTAAGAGCCCCGCCGGGACCTTCGATCGAAATCTCGACAGCTGACGGCGTCGGGTGGAAGACAAAGCGCATCATTTCGGCTTCCACGAGCGCTTGTCGAGGAGAGGCCCGTTGTTGTGATGGATCAGGTTTGCAACGCTCTCCTGCCAATAGAATTCTTGGGAGTTGAAATGGGCGAGACCCCGGTCGTCACGAGAACCGCCTCTCCCGGACCCACCCCTCGGAAAAAGGAGGCAAGGTTTCGTGACGTCGTCGCGTACAAAATTTGTCTGCTTACCTAGCCGCGGCGCGTTGCTGCTGTCGGCGCTCGCACGCCCGGATGACTACCGCTATGGCGCCAATCGCAGAAGACCAAGCCTCCAGTTATAGAATGATAATCGATAGGTTGCGCTTATACCCTGTCCTTCGAGCCGCCCGAACGCGCCACGGAGTTCGGGAATTGTCCGTGCTCTATGGTAGACATTCCTCCCAAGCGCGAGCCATGCTTCGTCGATAACTCCCGCGTCAAGGTACGATGCCCAGAATGCGCGGCGATACTTGAAGTGTTCGTCGAGCGCGTGGTCTGCGATCAATTCAAAGAAGCTCTTGAGAGAGACGCCCGCTAGCCACTTCAGCATGAGGCTGACGCCAGCCGGCCCAATCTCCTGCCAGTCCCCTCCTCGAATGCGGGGGTCGCCGAACTGCGTAAGGAGGAACGAACGCACCTCGTCACGGACCGTCAAATCGGGAACCGCGCCGCTCGTCAGCCAGGGGGACAGCAAAGCCCTGGCGACCTCCCCTCGAGTTTCCTTGAACCGCCAACTTCCGTGGGGCGTAACGAATGTGCGAATCCGCTCGAGCAGACGGCGTCCCGCATTTTGGCGAAGAGCCTGCGGGACCAAATCCATCATTTCGGCCTGCACTGCGAGCATGTAGCCTGAAACAGACCGAAGTGGATCTGCGAAGCCGGTCTCGTCCAAGATAGCATCAACAGGTTCGGACGCGCTCAAGATATGCCTGGCGACGGCCTCCGGGCCGCCACGCGCGTCGAAGAGGCGGAAACGCTGATCGACCTTTCTCCAATGCGCAAGTCTCAGGTCGTCTGGATTGGAAATGAGGCGCCGGATGGCATACCCCGCCTGTTCAATTCCAGGCTTACGGGGACTGAAACTTCTCAGCCAGGCTTCGACGAGATTGCGACGCGCGGGAGCGCGTCTGCTCGCCTGCTCGAAAATCGCCTCGAACAGGCCTGATAGCGAGAAGAGAGGCTCCTTTTGAGACCAAAGGAGCCAGATTCCGTCACGGATGTCTCGAGGAGCCGCTGATTTCACGCCGCCTGCGCCAGCCCGCGCTCGCTTCAACCGCTGACGAACTTGCTCGAGCGCGTCGTCCTCGGGCTCAGACGGGGCGGCGTCGACCGCGTTCAACTCCTTGAGCGCTTTTTGGCTTGCAGGAACATCTGGAAGACGAGCGCTCGTCGGCAGGCTGTAGATAGCGTTCCTCAGCGCCGAGATGACTTGCCGCGTATGGAGCTGCGTGCTTCCGGTCATTGAGCTTCAAGGACCTTGTCGATGCGCTTCTTCAGTTCCTGGAATTCGTTTGAGGTTTTCGGCGTCAGGACGAACCGGAGGTCCATCCTCCGATTCCTCTGATAATCAGCTTCATTCGTTCCTTGCGCGTCAGCTAGCGGACGGCGATCACCGTAACCGGAAAAGCCGAGAAGAGCGAGTTGGTCGCCATTACGTAAGCTGTCGAGTCCCGTATGACTTTGCCAGAGCTCTTCAAAAACGGCGAGTGCGCGTTCCGTTGATAGATGATCATTGCCCGTCGGCAACACCTTGCCCTGCGCGTCCCGGTACGGGTGGTGGTCTGTGTGACCTTCCACAAGGAGGGTCTCTAATATCGGGACTGAATCCTGGGGGCAATCGGTCTTAGTCCCCCCATTTGAATAGCAGGGTAGAACCTTGCCGAGGACGTCGGCGAGGACCTTCACCGTTTGACGAGCTTCGTCCTTCAACACGAAGCTTCCAGAATCGAAAAGTAGATCTCCACTTACGTGTAGAACGCCGGAGTTCGGATCTGCTCGAACCTCTATGTTCCGATCGCTGAGAGTTTTCTGCAACGCCTCAATGAGACTTTTCCGGGCGGCTTGCCTTTCTTCAGCATCGCGCTCTAGCTGGTCGGCTGCTTCCTGGAGTAGCTTCTTAAGGCCCGCGTTCGCTTGCTGCGCTTTCTCGGCCTGATCGCGCTCCTCGTCTGCGCGCTTCTTCTCGTCGGCAGCTCGATTTGTTTCTTCTACTGCTCTCTTCTTTTCTTCCTCAGCCTCCTTTTGTAAAGCCACATATTTGGAGTATTCAATTTTTTGCTTGTCCTCCTCTTCTCTGAAGTTTAGCGCGAACACGGTCAGCATGAGGAGGAACACGAAAAGGATCCCGACCATCAGGTCGCTGACGGAGGCGAAGTAGCCTTCTCCCGTTTCGTCTGATCCATCTAGTTCTGAGGAAGACATCATGGAACCTTTTCGACGAAATCTTCGACAGTGTCTTGAAGGCTCCTAACGAGAGCGCCGAGCTGAGTTGCTGCCTTTGCAAGGTTCTGGTCCGTCTGACCGACGAACTCGGATACCCTTTGTGTGAACCCCTGAAGCCCTTTTCGGAGCTCATCGAAGACTTTCGATAGCTCACGGTCGACTCCTTCGAACCGCTGCGAGGCCATGGTCATGCCTTCCATCAGTTTCGAGGCGGCAGAACCCGCCGTCTCTAACCTTTGGGTTGCCCCTACGATTTGCTCGATCGATCGCGCAAAAGCTTGCGCAACCTGGTTGAGAGGATCAACACTCGCCCGAGCATTCTGGCCTGCGATTTTCAGATCCGCCGACGCAGTGGCCAAAGGCGATGACGCTTCCCGGACGGCCCTCTCAAATTCTGTCAGCCGGCCCGTGATCGTCTCGCCGATCCGGCCAATCTCTCCGACCTGGGCGGCGAGCGCTCTCGCTCTGTCACCAAACCCGCCAGCGGCGCCAACGATGCTCGCTGACGCTGTTTCACCTCCTCTTTCAAGCGAGGACGCCGTCGGTGTTTCCCGCCTGCGCGAGGCGATCTGCCGCATCCCTTACGGCGCCGGCAACGTCCACGCCTGCCTTATCGAGAGCGCCACTCAGCGAAGCAGCGCCAGCCTCGCTTGCCTGCCGCAATTCTCCGCCGGCTTGTGCCAAGGCTGTTCCGAAATTCGTTGAGCATCGCCTGCAGCTCTGACCTCATGCCCTCGGTCGCTTCCGCGATCCGACCAACCGCCGCTTCAGCGCCCTTGCCAAACGTTCCTCCCGTGCTGACCGCGGCCCTTTCGAGCGCCTCGGCGACTTTGGCGGCGGTGCGTTCAAAGCCGGCAGCCGAAGCGCTTACCTGCTCGGCGACAGCCGTCAAAGCATCCTGTCCGGACCGGCGGCTTGCTTCCGCCAACGACCGGAGTTCTGTAAGCATGCCAGCAAACTGTTCCGCGAGTTGTGCAGAGCTTTCCTCGGTCTGCCGACCCATCCGCTGCCCGAGGCCTTCCGCGGCGTCCGAGAGCAGCGTTTGCGACGCTTCTAGCCGCGTCCTCGAAGCCGGCTGCGGCCTTCTCTATTCGGGAGGCCATTTCCTGACCCGCTGCGCGCCCGCGGAGCGAGTCTGGTCGGCGGTGGATCGCAGGCTTTCCGCCAACCCTCCCAGCTGGTCTGTAATTCGACCCAAGGCTGCCTCTGCGCCCTCCCCCATCCTGGTCGCCATAGCCTCTGCCGACTGCGCCATTCGGCTGGATGCATCCCCCAAGCCCGCTTGCATGGCTTCAAGCCGCGTGCCCAGATTTCCTAGCGTTTGAGCAACCTCATTCAGGTTGTCACCGGCACCGCCTTGCAAGCGTTGGAGGAAGCTGTCCAACATGGACTGCATCGCGGCCTCGTTGTCGTCCGTCGTTCTCGACGCCAGTTTCTCCATCGCTTCCGTGAGCGGCGCAATGTGCTCCCCAAGCCGCTGATCAAAACCCGACCGAGGCAGAGCCGAACCCGAGGCTAGGTCGGTTGAGAACGTCTCCAGGTGGACGCCTACGCTCCAGAATCTCGTTCCCTTTAAGCTGGAGCGATGCAGGCGTAATGATCGGGACGCGAGTTTCGAGCGCGGCGACGAACTCATCCAGAGACCTCTCGATGCCGCGCAGTTTGGATTTCCTATAAAGCGCATACGCAATCGAGAGAAAAAGGCCGACCAGTGATGTAATGAATTTGAACGAGGCTGCATCGAGCAATGTCTTGAGTGCATTCGTTCGATCGGCCGATTGTGCCTCGACGACCCCGCCGGCGGCGTACAGCGCGACCGCCAGACCAAGGAATGTGAAAAGCAGCCCTGCGCCGACGAGCAGATTCGGCAGCGCCGCATGATACCTTAGGTCCAGTTTGATCGTGTCAGAGCGCACCAGTCCAAGATCGAACCAGGAGGCGACCCGTGAAGTTGTTCCGACCATCGGGATGGGTCGGTCAATAACGATCAGCGAGTTGCAATAGTCTCGCCATCTCTCGCCAATGACCGGCATGCTTCCAAGGTCGGATCGTATCGATTTGAAGTTAGAGGCAAAGGCAACTGAGTCTGGAGCCTCTTCCACGCGAAGTTTCGCGTTATCCAGCGCAGCGCGGAACCGTGAAGCGGACCGCCATAGCGAGATCCCCGATAAAAAGGCCCAGAGAAAAAGTAAGGAGACGACTGCGTACACTGTGAGCGGATTGGTGACCGCCGGCGCGACGAATTTGATAAGATCCACTCGGCCTCCTAAAACCGGCCGCCGACCTCATCGACGCCCGGCGTAACAGACGAACTAGTATGAACTCGGTGATCGTTGCAATCCTGGATAATGGTCGGATGATCGACGAGGCTCAGTGTCGCCGCGTCATCCTTCCTCACGGAAGGCAGGTGCAATCTGGCGCGGACTTGCTTATCCTCTGGCGCCCGAAAACCAGATCGACGCCAGCGGCGAGGCGTTCCCACCGCTTGAATGCCACGATGAAGCGCCTGCGCTTGATCCCGCGAGGCGGTGGGCGGCGATCGAAGGCGCCGATGCATACCTGATTGTTGAAGGTTCTGTTCTCGACGCCGAGCGTGCAGCCGCCAAAATTCGTGAGAAGGCGTCCAGATGCTTCGCGTGGGCCGGTATCTGGGCGACCCCGTCGACGAGCTGGCGGGAGACTCGTTTGTCAAGTTTGAGCGTCCCGAGGCTCCGAATCTCGTGGAATAGCTGACTGAAGCTCTGGGAGCCGAATTTCAGACAGTCTCGGGTTCGACTTCTGCGCCGCCGCGGGATCTCAGATTCTCGTTGCTCCTCGAGACGCTTGCCTCCGCAAAGCGGAGCCAGGACGAACTTCACGAGCGCCTCACCGCCGTCACCCAGAGTATGGCCGATCAGAAGAGCAGCTTCTCTGACGAACTTCGTCGCACTTCAGGCTAACCTTGAAGGCGAGAGAACGCGACGCGAGGAAGCGGAGAAGCTGGCAGCCGAGGCGGTAGCGACCGCGCAACAACCACGGGCCATCCCGCCGCTAGCACCGAAACTCAAGGACGAAATCGAAACGGTCCTGACCTCCCTACTCCCGCGTATCGAGTCCCAAAGAGACACGCTGGTGTTCGTGTCCTCGGAGCTGTCTGATCGCAGCTCCCTCTATCGCGCTTTGGCCGAACTGAATTTCGCACAAGATCGGATGCCGCCTGCTTGGAAGAAGTTCAGGGAGCGACCGGATGGTGGGAGCGACACTTTAGCTCTGGACATGACGATGCCGGACTCGTTTACGCGCGCCTCTATTTATCGACGCGGCGCTGGCAGGTGCTCCTCTCGCACAAGGGAGATCAATCAAGAGATATTTCTTGGCTTAACCGCCAGTGCTCAATAGCACGCAAGTTAATTTAGCGGTGCGCAACGACTTTGTACGAAATCAAGACGGTTTAATGCCATCCGCGCCATGTTTCAGCGCGCCGCTAACCGAGGTCGCAAGCCTCTGAAATCCTTGGGGCGCTCCGCTAAACCGGCGCTAAAATCGAGACCGAGCCGACGCTCAGGAGCGCGCTCCTCAAAGGCTCGGCAGGTCGAGGCCCTTCTCCCGGGCGCATCGAACCGCAATCTCGTAGCCGGCGTCGGCGTGGCGCATGACGCCGGTGGCCGGGTCGTTCCACAGCACCCGCTCGATCCGCTTCGCGGCTTCCGGCGTGCCATCGCAGACAATCACGACGCCGGCGTGCTGCGAAAAGCCCATGCCGACGCCGCCGCCGTGATGCAGCGACACCCAGGTCGCGCCCGAGGCGCAATTCAGAAGGGCGTTCAGCATCGGCCAGTCGGAGACGGCGTCCGAGCCGTCCTTCATGGCTTCGGTCTCGCGGTTGGGGGAAGCGACCGAGCCCGAGTTGAGATGGTCGCGGCCGATGACGATCGGCGCGCTCACCTCGCCCTTCGCCACCATCTCGTTGAAGGCGAGGCCGAGGCGGTGGCGGTCGCCGAGGCCCACCCAGCAAATGCGCGCCGGCAGACCCTGGAACTTGATCCGCGCCCGCGCCATGTCGAGCCACTGGTGTAGATGCGCGTCGTCCGGCATCAGCTCCTTCACTTTCGCGTCGGTCCTATAAATGTCGTCCGGGTCGCCCGACAGCGCCACCCAGCGGAACGGGCCGACGCCTTTGCAGAACAGCGGGCGGATATAGGCCGGGACGAAGCCCGGGAAGTCGAAGGCGTCCGTGACGCCTTCCTCGAGCGCCATCTGGCGGATGTTGTTGCCGTAGTCGACGGTCGGGACCCCGGCATGGGCATAGGCGAGCATCGCCCGCACGTGCTCGGCCATCGAGGCTTTTGCGGCGCGCTCCACGCCCTTCGGGTCGCTCGCGCGGCGCTCCTCCCATTCGGCCAGCGTCCAGCCTTTCGGCAGATAGCCGTTGACCGGATCGTGCGCCGAGGTCTGGTCGGTGACGGCGTCCGGCCTCACCCCGCGGCGCACCAGTTCGGGGACAATGTCGGCCGCATTGCCGAGCAGGGCGACCGACACGGCCTTGCGCTCTTTCGTCGCCTTTTCGATGATCGCCAGCGCGTCGTCGAGGTCATTCGCCGCCACGTCGACGTAGCCGGTGCGCAGGCGGAATTCGATGCTGGAGGGCCGGCATTCGACCGCCAGCATCGAGGCGCCGGCGAAGGTCGCCGCCAGCGGCTGCGCCCCTCCCATGCCGCCGAGGCCCGCCGTCAGGATCCATTTTCCCGACAGATCGCCGCCGAAATGCTGGCGGCCCATCTCGACGAAGGTCTCGTAGGTGCCCTGAACGATGCCCTGCGAGCCGATATAGATCCACGAGCCCGCGGTCATCTGGCCGTACATCATGAGGCCCTTGCGATCGAGCTCGTTGAAATGATCCCAGGTCGCCCAGTGCGGCACGAGGTTCGAGTTGGCGATCAGCACCCGCGGCGCGTCCGCGTGGGTGCGGAACACGCCGACCGGCTTGCCTGACTGCACGAGCAGGGTCTCGTCGGCTTCAAGGCGGCGGAGCGCCGAAACGATCCGGTCGAAGGCCTGCCAGTCGCGCGCCGCGCGCCCGATCCCGCCATAGACGACGAGCTCGCCGGGCCGCTCGGCGACGTCGGGATCGAGGTTGTTCATCAGCATCCGCAAGGGCGCTTCGGTCAGCCAGCTCTTCGCGCTGCGTTCGGGTCCTCGCGGGGCGCGGATGACGCGCATGTTGTCGAGGCGGGGGGAAGCAGTCATGGGGCGACTTTCTCCAGAATCGTTTCCAGCACACGCCGCAGGGTCGCCCGGGTGCGGGCGGAACGTCCGTCGTCGATCGGTTGCGGCCAGTTGGCGGGCGACGGGAATTCGGGTTCGAGCATGTAGCCGCGGCAGGCGAGTTCGAGCTGGATCGCCTCGATTCCCTCGCCCGGGTTTCCGTGGCGCCGGGTGATCCAGCCGCCCCGGAAGCGGCCGTCGACGACAGAACTCTGCCCGCTCGCCGCGAGCGTAGAGGCGAGCGCTTCCCGCAGTTTCGGGCTGCAGCTCGCGCCGCCGTTCGTCCCGAGATTGAACACCGGCAGCTCGCCGTCGAACAGGCGCGGAATGCGCGAGCGGATCGAGTGGGCATCGAACAGGGCCACCCGGCCGAAGCGCGCCTTGAGGCGGGCGATCTCGGCGCCGAGCGCTGCGTGATAGGGATCGAAGAAGGCCCGTGTGCGGTCGGCGATGTCGTTCGGGTCGGGCCCGTTCCCCGAATAGAGCGGCTCGCCGTCGAAGGTCGTGGTCGGGCAGAGCTCGGTCGTCGCCTGCCCCGGATAGAGCGAGACGCCGCTCGGGTCGCGGTTGACGTCGATGATCGAGCGCGACAGGCTTGTGCGGACCAGCGTCGCGCCGAGCGAGCCGACGAAATCGTAGAGCTCGTCGAGCCGCCAGTCGGCGTCCTTGCGCGCGATCCACGGGCTGACGAAGCGCGGCTCATAGTCCCGCAGGTCGACGCCGCCGTGCGGAATGCTGACGATCAGCGGCGCCGTGCCGCGCCTGACCTCGAGCCAGTCCGGGCGCCTGTCGCTCATCGCTCGGCGTCCAGAGCCGGCAGGAGATTCCCGCCGACCGCCTCGATGATCGCGCCCTCGCACGTGAGGCGCGTGGCGGCTGCGATGTCGGGGTGAAAGTAGCGATCGTCGTCGAGATGGGCAACGTTCCGGCGGATCCGCGCGCGCAAAGCCTCGAGCGGCGCACTCGAGCGCAGCGGCGCATGAAAGTCGCAGCCCTGCGCGGCGGCGAGCCATTCGATGCCGATGACGGAAAACGCATTCCCGACCATTGGCGAAAGCCGCCGCGCGGCATGGGCCGCCATCGACACGTGATCCTCCTGGTTGGCCGAGGTCGGGATCGAATCGACGCTCGCCGGGTAGGCGCGCTGCTTGTTTTCGGAGACGAGCGCGGCGGCCGTCACCTGGGCGAGCATGAAGCCCGAGTTGAGGCCCGGATTCGGCGTCAGGAAAGCCGGCAGGCCGCTGAGCGCCGGATCGACCAGCATGGCGATTTTCCGCTCGGCGAGCGAGCCGATCTCGCAGATCGCGAGCGCAATGATGTCGGCGACGAAGGCGACGGGCTCGGCGTGAAAATTGCCGCCCGACAGCGCCTCGTCGTCTTCGGCGAAGACGAGCGGATTGTCGGACACCGAGTTGGCTTCGTCGGCGAGCGTGGCTGCGGCGTGGCGGAGAAGGTCGAGCGCGGCGCCCATCACCTGCGGCTGGCAGCGCAGGCAATAGGGATCCTGAACCCTCGGGTCGCCGACCCGGTGGGAGGCGCGGATCTCGCTGCCGGCGACGAGCGCTCGCAAGGCCGCGGCGGCTTCCCGCTGGCCGCGGTGGCGGCGCAGCGCGTGGATGCGCGGATCGAACGGCGCGTCCGAGCCGCGCGCCGCGTCGAGCGACAGCGCGCCGGTCGCCAGCGCCGAGCGGAACAGGGTCTCCGCCTCGAACAGGCCGACGAGCGCATGAGCGGTCGAGAACTGCGTGCCGTTGAGGAGCGCGAGCCCCTCCTTCGGCTGCAGCGCGAGCGGCTCGAGTCCGACGGCGGCGAGCGCTTCGGCCGCCGGCATGATCCGACCGTCGAGCGCGGCCTCGCCCACGCCGATCATGGCGGCGGCCATGTGGGCGAGCGGCGCGAGGTCGCCAGAGGCGCCGACCGAGCCCTGGGAAGGAACGACCGGCGTCACGCGGCGCTCGAGCATCGCCGTGATGCCGTCGAGCGTCTGCTGGCGCACGCCCGAGGCTCCCTGGGCGAGGCTGCCGAGCTTCAGCGCCATCATGAGACGCGTGACCGGAAGCGGCGTCGCCTCGCCCACGCCGGCGGCGTGCGACAGGACGATGTTGCGCTGGAGCTGCGCGAGATCGGCCTCATCGATCCGCACGCCGGCGAGCTTGCCGAAGCCGGTGTTGATTCCGTAGACCGGTTCGCCGCGGGCGAGAATGCGCTGGACCGCCGCCGCGCTTGCGGCGACCTTCTCCCGGCAGGCGGAGTCGAGCGCGACCGACGCCCCGCGCCAGATCGCCCGCCAGTCGCTGAGCGGCGTTTCGCCGGGCCGCAAGATCACAGTCATCGGCCTCTCCAAACCCGGGCGTGCAGGGGATTGAAGCCCAGACGATAGACGAGTTCGGCCGGCCTTTCGACCTCCCAGATCGCCAGATCCGCCCATTTGCCCGCTTCGAGCGTCCCTGTTTCGCCGCCGAGGCCGAGCGCCTCGGCCGCATGGCGCGTGACGCCCCGGATGCACTCGTCGACTGTCAGGCCGAACAGCGTGGCGGCCATGTTCAGGGCCAGCAGAATCGATGTCAGCGGCGAGGTGCCCGGGTTCGAGTCGGTCGCGACCGCAATCGGGACCCGAAGCCTGCGAAAAAGCGCGACCGGCGGCGCCTGCCGCTCGCGAAGCGTGTAAAACGCGCCCGGCAGGAGAACCGCGACCACTCCGGTCGCCGCCATGGCTTCGACGCCGGCTTCGTCGGTGTATTCGAGGTGGTCGGCGGAAAGGGCGCGGAATTCGGCCGCGAGCGCGCCGCCACCGCCGTTCGACAATTGGTCGGCGTGCAGCTTGACCGGCAGATCGAGACTCCGGGCGGCGTCGAACACCCGCGCGACCTCCGGCGCAACGAAGGCGATGCGCTCGCAGAAGGCGTCGACCGCGTCGACGAGGCCTTCGCCGGCGAGCGCCGGGATCGTCTCGCCGACGACCGTGTCGAGATAGGCATTGCGATGCTCTGCATATTCCGGCGGAACCGCATGCGCGGCGAGGAGCGTCGAGCGGACCGTGATTGGCCGCGCCTCGCCGAGGCGCCGCGCTGCGCGCAGCGACTTCCGCTCCGTCTCGAGTTCGAGGCCGTAACCCGACTTGACCTCGACCGTCGTCACGCCTTCGGCGATTAGCGCGTCGAGGCGCCGGAGCGCCGAAGCGACCAGATCATCTTCGCTTGTCGCGCGCGTCGCCCGCACGGTCGAGAGAATGCCGCCCCCGGCCCTGGCGATTTCTTCGTAGCTCGCGCCGGCAAGCCGCATCTCGAATTCCGCGGCGCGATCGCCGCCGTAGACGAGATGGGTGTGGCAGTCGATCAGCCCGGGCGTGATCCAGCGCCCCTCGCAGTCGACGACCCGGGCGCGAGCCCGCAGGGCCGCGGGCAGATCGTTCTCGGGACCGGCGAAGGCGATGCGGCCGCCCCGCGCGGCGACGGCTCCCTTCTCGACAATCCCGAAACCCGGCTTTCCGGGAGCGAGCGTCGCCAGGCGCGCGTTCAGCCAGATCGTTTCGACGTCGTCCGTCGCCGGCTGAGGGACTGTCTCGATCGTCATCGAGCCCCATCCTGAGGCGCCCTTTGCGAATGCAAAGGGCCTCGAAGGATGCTCCAGGTTGCGCCTGCGTCCAGTCGATCGTCCTTCGAGGCCCCTTCGGGGCGCCTCACGACGAGGGTGGGCTTTCGAGACAGGCTCTCACCCATTGTAACGCTTCCTCAGCTGCCTGTTTATTGCAATACATATCGCATCGAAACGCAAGAAACCCGCGACGGACCGGAGGCGCGCCTGACTGCCGTTCATGCCGAAAGCGCCCTGATGCCGGATGGCTGGAAATCGGGCGTCCGGCTCACGATCGACGCGGGGACGATTCTCACGGTCGAGACCGGCGTCCCCCCGCGCGCGGGCGACGAGCGGCATGCGATCCTCATCCCGGCGCTGGCGGATCTGCACAGCCACGCCTTCCAGCGGGCGATGGCAGGCCTCGCCGAAACCCGTGGGACCGGCCCTGACACCTTCTGGACCTGGCGCGAGACGATGTACCGGTTCGCGCTGAGGGTGACGCCGGACGACGTCGAGGCGATCGCAGCCCAGCTCTATGTCGAGATGCTGGAAGCGGGCTTCGCCGCCGTCGCCGAATTCCACTACCTTCATCACGCGCCCGACGGCGCCCCCTACGCCGACCTCTCGGAAATGGCCGGGCGCATCGTGGCCGCCGCGCGCGAAGCGGGAATCGCTCTGACGCTCCTGCCGGTCTTCTACGCGCACGCGACCTTCGGCGGGGCGCCGCCGAAGCCGGAACAGCGCCGGTTCATCAATGACCTCGACGGCTTCGCCCGCCTGTTCGAGGCCTGCGAAGGGCTCGTCGAGGGAAGGCCGGATGAGGCGCTCGGCGTCGCGCCGCACAGCCTGCGCGCCGCGACGCCGGAAGAACTCGCCCGCGTCGTCGCGCTTGCGGGGCGCCGGCCCGTCCACATTCACGCCGCCGAGCAGGTCGCGGAAGTCGATGATTGCGTCGCCGCGCTCGGCGCCCGTCCGGTCCGCTGGCTCCTCGACCACGCGGAGGTCGACCCGCGCTGGTGCCTCGTCCATGCGACGCATATGGACGCGGGCGAGACGCGCGATCTCGCCGCCTCCGGGGCCGTGGCGGGGCTCTGTCCCGTGACCGAGGCCAATCTCGGCGACGGGATTTTCCAGGGGCGCGCTTGGCTGGACGCCGGCGGACGCTTCGGCGTCGGAACCGACTCGAATGTTTCCATTGCCGCGGCGGACGAACTGCGACAGCTCGAATATTCCCAGCGCCTCGGTTCGCGGTCGCGCAACGTGATTGCGGACGCCGGCGGATCGGCCGGGCGAGCGCTGTTTGACACGGCGCTGGCCGGCGGGGCGCAGGCGCTGGCGCGCCGCTCGGGCGCGCTCGCGGTCGGCGCGCGCGCCGACCTCTTGACGCTCGACGCCGGTCATCCGACGCTCGCGGGAAAGACCGGCGACGCCATCCTCGACGCCTGGATTTTCAGCGCCGGAAACCCGCTCGTCGACTGCGTCTGGAGCGGCGGCCGCAAGGTCGTGCAGGGCGGCCGGCACGTTTCGCGCGAGAGGATCGCGGCCCGGTTCACCGTGACGATGCGCAGGCTCTCGGCGTTGTGACCCGCCGTCGCGCACGCGCCGGGTCGAGCGCAAGAAAGTTTCGTTCGGCTGAAGGGATAGGTCGCGCCAGGCGTGGACGACCCGTTTATCGGCCTCGCCCCTCTATGGCGGAGGCCGTTGCTGTGACGTGGACCGCAAGAGGGTCGTCTTTGCCGAGGCGAGATGTGCTTTGCAGGCGCGCCTGACGGCGGCGGGGTTCCGGCTGAGCAGCGCGTCGATGTAGGCGATGTGCTCTCGAATCGCGACGCCGTTGCGTTGCCGCTCGTCGCGCTTGTTCCATTGGTAATGGTAATGAAAAATGAGCGTGAAGATGTCGTAGAAGCCGTCGATGAACCGGTTGCGGTTCGCCCAGTTGATGAGCTGGTGGAAGCGGCTGTCGAGATCGGAAAAGTCGTGGTAGCGGCGCTCGATGTCCTTCAGCAGCGAGTGATGCTCCTCGCGCAGCGTCTCGATCTGCCGCCACAACGGAGAAGACTCGGGCAGCGCGGCGAAGGCCATCGCTGACCGGAGCTCGAACATTTCCCGGATCTCGAAGAGTTCGAGGGCGAAGCTCTCGCGTGAAGCCGTGCAGCGCCCAGCCGCCGTTGGGCCGCTTTTCGATGAGTCCGAACCTTTGGAATCGGTTCAGGAACTCGCGGATTCCGGTCGTCGCCACGCCGAACCGGCGGGCCAGCTCGAGCTCGTTGATCGTCGTTCCTGGAAGCGCGTTTTCCCGCAGCATCCATTCCATGAACTTTTTCTCGAGCTGAGCGGAAGCCGAGACCGTCTCCGCCTCGGGAAACCGCTGCATCCGCGTGTCACTCGATCGAACCGCGCGCTGACGCCCGGCTCCGACCACGACGCCTCGCGCGGCGAGGGTCGCGATGATTTTGCGCACGGTCGTGCGGCTGACGCCGAGCATCGAACGCAATGCGTTCTCGGACGGCAGCGGTTCGCCGTCCCCGAGTTTGGAGATCAGATCGATCGCGTCATTGAAGGCGCGCTTGAATACGGCGTCCGTCTTCATCGGGCAGGGGCTCTGTATGCTTATTTGTCGATAAAAAACAATTTGACGTCTGGACGACAAGACGGTCTTTTATGGAGAAGAAACTAATCGCGCAATACCCCGAAAAGAGACGACCGGGCGCCTACGGCGACGACCGCAACCCGAGGTTTTTGTCTCTCGGAAACATGACGAGGGCGATGTGGCGGAAGCGGCGACCGAACGTCAGGAAACGGCTCCCTCTCCCAGGGAGCGCCGGACCGGCGAGGCCACCGCAGTTTCTTTGGCTCTGAGGCTGCTCGCCGTCGGCCCGCTGCTGATCCTCATCCTGCTCATCGCCGTCATCAGCCAGGCGACGCCCTATTTTCTGAAGCCGGTCAATATCAGCAACATTCTCGCGCAAACCGCCGTCATCGCGATCGTGGCGATCGGGCAGCACCTCGTCATTCTCACCCGCGGAATCGACCTGTCGGTCGGCTCGAATCTCGCCCTCGCGACCGTGATCGGCGGCCTCGTGTTTCGTATCGACAATTCGGCGCTCGTCGTGGCCCTCGCGATGCTCGGCGCTGCGACGCTCGTCGGCGTCGTCAACGGCGTCGTCTACGTCTACGGACGCCTTCCGCACCCGTTCATCATAACGCTTGCGACTTTGAGCATCTGCCGCGGCCTCGCGCTGCAGCTCGCCATCGGCCACACCACGATGCGCGGCATGCCCGACGCGATCGTCGCGATCGGCGGGTCGGAGACTTTCGGCCTGCCGAACTCCTTCTTCGTCGTCCTTGTGGTCGCCCTCGCCGGGCTGGTCATGACCAAGGCGATGGTATGGGGCCGTTGGATTTACGCCGTCGGCGGCAACCCGGAAGCGGCGCTTGAAATGGGCATACCGGTCAAAGGGGTGCTCGTTTCGAGCTACGTGATTTCCGGCTTCTGCGCGGGCGTCGGCGCGGTCGTTCTCGCCGGTCGCACCGCCGCCAGTTCTCCGCTCTACGGCAATCTGCTCGAACTCGACACCATCGCCGCGGTCATCATCGGCGGCGCGAGCTTTCTCGGCGGGCGAGGCCATATCGGCCACGCGCTGATCGGGGCGGTGATGATCGGAGTGATCCGCAACGCGCTCAACCTTCTCGACGTCAATGTGTTCTTCCAGATGATCGCCATCGGCCTCGTCATCGTCGTGGCGGTCGAGGCCGACGTGCTGCGCAGTCATCTGGAGGCGCGCGCGCGGGTCATTCAGGCGGCGGGGACCTAGATGAACCCGGCGGCGAATGTCCCGGTTCTCGCGATCCGCGATGCGGAAAAGAGATTCGGCGCGATTCGCGCCCTCAAGGGCGTCAGCCTCGAGGCCCATCGCGCCGAAGTGCTCGCCCTGCTCGGAGACAACGGCGCCGGCAAGTCGACGCTGATCAAATGCATCAGCGGCGTCTACGCGCTCGACGAAGGCGAGATCCTTCTCGACGGAGCGCCGACCGCGATTCATTCGCCGGCCGCGGCGCGCCGCGCGGGGATCGAGACGGTCTATCAGGACCTCGCCCTCTTCGACAACCTTACGCCAGCGCAAAACTTCTACTGCGGCCGCGAGATCGCGTACCCAGGGTGGCTTCCTCGCGGACTGAGGCTCCTGAGCGGTCGCGCCATGGATCGCGAAGCGGCGGCGGTGCTCGAACGGTTGAAGGTCAAGCTGCCCAAATTCGACGCCCCGGTGGCGCGGATGTCGGGCGGCCAGCGTCAGGCCATTGCTGTCGCACGGGCGACGGTGTTCGCCCGCAAGGTCGTGATCCTCGACGAGCCGACCGCCGCGCTTGGAGTGCGCGAATCCCGCAAGGTCCTCGACCTCATCGCGCAACTGCGTGCGGAAGGGAACGCCGTCATTCTCATCACCCACAACATGGAGCACGTCGTCGAGCTCGCCGACCGGGCGATCGTCCTGCGCCATGGACGCAAGGTCGGGGAGCTGAAGCCGGACCGCGCGAACCAGAAGGATCTCGTCGCCCTGATTGTGGGAGCGGACGCTTAACCGGATTTCGTCGCATCAGGCTGCGGCGAAGCGAGCGTCGCTCCGCTCTGGAGCGACCTCTTTGAAGCAAGGGAGGATGCAACATGCGACTGACAGTGCTGCTCGGCGGCGTAGCGCTTGCCGCGGCGATCGCCGGGCCCGCCCAAGCGGACCAACCGATCAAGCTCGGCTTCATCACCAAGTTCCCGGTGCCATTTTTCGCCACGATGGAGAACGCAGCCAAGGCGTATGCGGCGGCTCATCCCGGAGTCGAGATCGTCTTCGGGCAGGGAACCTCCGCGACCGATATCGAAGGTCAAATCGCGCTCATCGAGTTGATGGTGAGCAAGGGAGTGCAGGGCATCGCCATCACGCCGGTCGATCCGACGGTGGCGACGACGCTCGACAAGGCAGTCGCCAAAGGCGTCAAGGTCGTCCTCATGGACAACAAGAATCCCCGACTGGAAGGGCCAGACCGCGCTTGCCACCACGAACAATCTCGAAGCCGGCAAAATCGCGGGCCAATATCTCAAGTCGGTCTTGAAGAACGGCGACACGCTCGGCGTTCTCGAAGGCGTGCCGGGCGTGCCCGCGCTTGATGATCGAGTGAACGGCATGCTCGAAGGCTTGAAAGGCGTCGACGTCAAGATCGTCGGCAGAGGCGCGACAAGCTGCACCGAAGAAAAAGGGATCAACGTCGCCCAGGACATCCTGACGGCGAATCCGCAATCTCGTGGCGATCTATTCGGCGTGCGGCCCGCCCGCGGCCGGCGCCGCGCAGGCGATCAAGAACGCCAAGCTTGATCATCGCGTCATTCTCGTGGGTTTCGATTTCTGCTGCGGCGAGGCGGAAGCCATGGCCGCAGGAATCGAGGACGCCTCCGTGGCGCAGTTCCCGTCGAAAATGGCGGAGCTCGGCGTGGACGCGCTGGTGAAGTCCATCAAGGGAGAAAAGGTGGAGTCCCTGATCGACTCTGGCGCCGCCCTCGTCACCAAGGACAACATGGACAAGTTCAAGTGAGACGCGAGGGGGCCGGCGTACAGCCGGCCCCCTCCCGTTTCCGGACGCCGATGAGCTGGCGCACCACACGCCGCGTCAGGCTTGCGATCCAACCCGACATCCTCGAAAACGGGCGGCGGCCGGACGCCTGGTTCCATCCAGCCGCGGACCGGCTAACCAAGAAGCGGGACGAAGACCATGCGAGCGGTCGTCTGTCGCAGACCCGGCGAGCTTGTGCTGGAGGAGCGGCCGGATGCAAGGCGCGGCGACGGCGATGCTCTTGTCGCCATCCGAAGGATCGGGATTTGCGGCACCGATTATCATATCTACGAGGGTAGCCACCCCTATCTGCAATATCCGCGGGTCATCGGCCATGAACTGTCCGGCGAAGTGCTCGAGGCGCCTCGGGGCAGCGCGTTGACGGAGGGCCAGAGGGTCGTCGTCAATCCCTACGTGTCGTGCGGAGTCTGCATCGCCTGCCGCAAAGGCAAACCCAATTGCTGCGTGCGCATCGCCGTGCTCGGCGTGCATCGCGACGGCGGCATGTGCGAGCGGATCAGCGTGCCGGAGCGCAATCTCTATCCGGCGGGAAACCTCACCTTCGACGAGGCGGCGAGCGTCGAGTTCCTGTCGATCGGCGCCCATGCCGCGGCGCGCTCGGGCCTGAGGCCCGGCGACCGCGCGCTCGTGATCGGCGCGGGGCCGATCGGCCTCGGCGTCGCGCTCTTTGCGGGACAGGCCGGCGGGGACGTCACCGTCATCGACCTCGACCCCGAGCGACTCGATTTCGCGATGCAGGCGGGGATCGCGGGGCGGTCGATCCCAGCCGGCGACCGGACGGACGAGCGGGTCGCCGAGGCGACCAATGGCGAGGGATTCGACGTGGTGTTCGACGCAACCGGAAATCGAGGCCTCGATGGAAGAGGCGATTCGCCATGTGGCCCATGGTGGCTCGCTGGTGCTGGTTAGCGTGGTGAACGAAAACATCACTTTTTCAGATCCGGAGCTTCACAAGCGCGAGATGACCGTCCTCGGGAGCCGAAACGCCGTGCGCGCGGATTTCGAACGGGTCATGGCGGCAATCGAAGACAGGAGGGTCCCGCTGCAACGCCTGCTCACGCATCGCACGAGCCTTGCTCGCGTCGCCGCCGACATCCCGCGATGGACGACAGACAAGACGGGCCTCGTGAAGGCGCTGGTCGAGATCGAATGACTCGGAGAATCATCCAGTTCGGCACCAGCCGATTCCTTCAGGCGCATGTCGATCTCTTCGTCCACGAGGCCCGCCGATCGGGCGAGGACATCGGGCCGATCACTGTCGTGAAGACCTCTCCTGCCGGCGACCGCGACGGGCGCATATCCGCCTTCAAGCGCGGAGTCCCTTTTCCGGTTCGTATCCGGGGGATCGCGGCGAACAAGGTGGTCGACGAAACAATCGAGGTCGCGAGCGTCGATTCGGCGTTTGACGCCCAGCAGGAATGGCCGGACGTCGTCGCCTGCTTCGCTCGCGATGCGGAGATCGCCGTGTCCAATACCGGCGACACCGGCTTCGAGCGCACGCGCGAAGACGCCGGCCACGATTATTGCTCGAATGCGCCGCCAGGCAGCTTTCCGGCCAAACTGCTCGCGCTCCTTCTCGCTCGCTACCGGGAGACTGGCCGTCGCCTGCTTTTCCTGCCCACCGAGCTGGTCTCCGGCAACGGCCGCCGTCTGGCCGAGGCCGTTTCGACCCTCGCCGAGGAAAGCCGCCAGTCGGACATGTTTCGCGACTGGCTCGCACGATCCGTGATCTTCGCAGACACCTTGGTCGACCGGATCGTCTCCGAACCGATCGAGCCGGTCGGCGCGGTCGCCGAGCCCTATGCTCTCTGGGCCATCCGTAAGGGCGCGTTCAGCGGACCGATCAGGCACCCCGCCGTTCAAATGGTGGACGACCTCGCGCCGTTCGAGCGCCTGAAGCTGCATATCCTAAATTTGGGTCACACGGTGCTCGCCGACATTTGGATGAAGGAAGGGCGGCCGGCGAATGAGACGGTCCGGGCGATCCTGGAAGACGCCGCCGCCTCCAAGGCCCTCACCGCAGTCTATCTGGAGGAAGTCCTGCCCGGCTTTGCGCTTTACGAGATGGGCCGCGAGGCGCATGACTATATCGCCGTCACACTGGAGCGGTTCCACAACCCGTTCCTTGAACATCGGCTCGCCGACATTCATCAAAATCATGACGCCAAAGTCAGGCGCCGCGTCGCCGCCTTTCTGGAATGGGTGCGATGTCGCGATCCAGGCTTCGCCGCACCGCGCCTGGCCGCTACGCTCCCGCGGCAGTCACGCAATGCTTAAGGCGAACACGGAGGGTTCGGCGCGCGTTGAGGGACATCGGGACCACGGGTCGAAAGTAAATTTCCGCAGTGGTCGGAGACGAGGCGCTCAGAAGCGGCGGGTGAAGACAGTGCATTAAACTACGCCGCAGAAGCGACGTCGCAAGTAAAGTGCACTGTCACTGTAACTGCCCCGTAACGCCAAAAAGCTCAGCCACGGTGATTAGCTGACGAGACGTCAGCAACCAGGGCTTAGCTTTCATGTGTCCCTGATCGACGTCGGAGCGCATCGGAGTGCAGTCTGGCTATGCCGCACGGACCCCTCGCGCGATGCCAGAATGGGGAATGCGTCCCACGCTCCCTCGCCCTCCCTTGCACGTGTGAGCGTTCGGGGGAGGGCGAGTTCTCACTTCGGGTCGGCTCGGGTTCCCCTAAGGAAGACTTGGCGTGTATAAGCAGGAGATTGGCGACCGTTAACAGGCGCTGTAACGGCGGACGTCATATTTTCGTGTTTTCCGCGTTTGCGGACGTAAAGGCGGGGCGCCTCCCCTCGCACCAAGATAACTCAGCGCATTGGCCCCGCTCAGCCTCCCCACTGAGCGGGGCTTATTTTTGTACATCCGAGGGGCGCTTTGAGAGATGATCGATCCTCGACGCGCCTCGCCTTGCGCCCTGCCCGCCAAGCCATAGAAATGCACTAGGACGGCGTACTCGGCTCGGCTGCCCCCTGGGAGAGGCCCCCCGAAAGCAAGAGGCTGGTCCTTAGCAATCTGAACGCCGCAAAAACGACGCCCGCCAGATCGCCGCCAAGAGAGGAGGACGTTGCGCGGCGCACGTGACAGCGTCTCGACGTCTCGCCTAGCCGAACCGCCGTGACCTTCAGTTACGCCATGCAAGAGCCGCCTGCGGCAATCCGTCGCGTCATTAAACTGCGTATAGCTAAAATCCCGGCGTGAACGTACGTTAGTTTGCGACTCACACAATCGGAGGGACGCGGCCATGAAGGAGATGCGAACCGCAGTCGCAAACGCGCTTTATTGGGATTTAGCAGTTCCTCGACATAGCGTGACCGCCGACGTCGATGGCGGATGGGTCATCCTGCAGGGCGTGGTTGAAAGGGCGTATCAGAAATCCTGCGCGGAAGCAGACGTGCGCCGGGTGAAAGGCGTAATCGGGGTCAGAAACGAAATTGCTGTGCGGTCCGTCAAGGGGGGTTCCGGAGTCGCCGCTGCCGCCGCCGACGGCTTTTGGACGGGCCGACCCAATCCTGTGACGAGTTCCCCAAGGCGCAATGTCGCAGCGAAAGGCGACCCCTTTGCAGAGCTATAAGGAGCGATGAAATGCACTTGCAGGGCACAGGCGTCCCGCAGGACGACGCGAAGGTGCCGATTTGGTTTCAGAAAGCTGCCGATCAAGGCTACATGTATGCGCAAGCGGAACTCGGGTTTCTCTACGAAAACGGGTGGGGCGTACCTCAGGACTATGTACGGGCGCACATGTGGTTCAACTTGGCGGCGACACACGCAGCAAGCGCCTTTTTCTACTTTGAAGCGAACCGAGACAGAGTGATCAAACTCCTCGACGACGTGGCCTCCAAAATGACCCTCGCCCAAATCGCCGAGGCGCAGCGGATGGCGCGGGAGTGGAAGCCGAAGTGACCCTCGGGCGTTGAGCTTCTTCAATGCGCGTGCTGCCAATTTGGTCCACCTTGATGTGGTAAGCGGCCGTATGCCATCTCGATAATGTCGCCAAGCAAAAAGTCGGGGAGGATGATGATGACGACGGTGCAGCAGGTACTCGACAGCAAAGGGTCAGACGTCTTCTACATTAGCCCAGACACCACGGTCTTCGACGCCATTGCAAGAATGGCCGAAAAAGACGTTGGCTCACTCGCCGTGATGGACGGCGACGAACTCGTTGGTGTCTTCACGGAAAGGCACTACGCGCGCAATGTTTTTCTGAAAGGCAGAGCCTCTCCGAAGACGCCTGTTCGCGAGGTTATGGAAAAGGACGTCTTTATCGCGCGGCCAGAACAATCTGTGGAACAATGCATGGCACTTATGACGGACAGGCGTGTTCGTCATCTCCCGGTCATCGATGGAAAAAAACTAGTTGGGATTATTTCGATAGGTGATCTCGTGAAGAGCATTATTGGCCAGCAGGAATTCATAATCGGCCAGCTTGAACACTACATTCATGGTCAAAGGTAGCGCGGGTAGGTCCCTCTGGAAGTTCGGTGCGAGGCTGGCGTATTTGCTTCGGCCCGACTTTTCTTGATCGTCAATTGGCCGAGGCGAAGCGGATGGCGAGCGAATGGAAGCCCACGAAGTAGCCGCTTTGTATGCGCTTGGGCGACGCGGCCGTTGATGACGTCGCGATTTGCGGCCCCATGCGTCAGTGCCTGAACCGGCGCGGTTGATGTAAGGAGATACCAAAGCGGCCTATCGGTCTCTGGACGGGGGTTGATGCATCGCTGATTTGACGGCTTGCGGCCACGTCTCGTATCGACAGCGCTCCATTCTCTTCAACCCGTCATGCTGTGTGCTGCGCTTGCGGGGAGCATCAATGCCGTCACGCGCCAATCCATCGCGAGCAAGCGACGAACAGGTCCGCGCCCTGCTTGAACGATACAAGTGTCCGGTTCCGTTCCACGAGGTTCGCACACGCTTCCTCGGCAACATCGCCTCGCCAATCATGTCGGCCTCGCCGATTGAGGTAGTGAAAGGCCTGTGGGGCGCCCAGCTGCCGCCGTTCGGGACAATCGACGAGGTGAACGAACTCATCGGCGCGTTGGTGATGGGCTTGTGGAACCGCCTGACCCGCCATCAGGATCGAAGTTTGCCGTTCCGCCTCACGCGGATTGAAACAGCCCCGACACGCGCGGGCTTGGCGGCTCTGGCGCTGGTGCGGCGTCAGGAACTCGACGGCTTCGTCGAGGGGCTATTCGGGCGAGAAGAGGTGATGGACCTGCCGAAGCGTGCTCATCATGCTCTCCACGAACTTGGTCAGATGCGCGCCCTATTCGAGGCCGTGGTGGTCCTTGTTGTGGATGATACGAAACCAGCGACCGAAAGGGATATGGAGACGACGCTTCGACGCATACGCGAGATAACCAGGATCGCCGAGCACGAAATCCATGCCGTCGTCTTGGCCTGCACCCGTGCTCGGCGGCAAATGCTTGCGGGGATGCCGACAAACAGGCCAACCCTGCATTAGCCCTGACGTATCCGCGAAGGCGCCTCCCTCTATTATGCGCGGCCCGGGAGGGCGAGTAGAGTGGCGGGCCGAACCCAATCCGTCTCCGCCTTGAGATACTCACGTCCCGATGCGGACTTGGCGGTCACAACCCAGACGCTCTTCGAAAAACGGAGCGCCCCGCCCTTCCATCACAGCGCCACGGTGAGTGCGAAAGTGATCGACCAGACCGCGATGATTGTCGCAAGGGCGATCACCAATGGCCGCTCGTTGCAGGCGTCGATCAGAATACCGTCGAACGAACTGTATTCGTTGAGATTGCCGAACATTGCCGCGTCTCCGAATGGACCGCCTGGTGTTCAGGACCCCGGTTGATACGAACAATTAAGCATGGTCCCTGGCAGGTCGCTGTGACGGTCGTCACAGGGCGGGCCTTCGGCGTTGTGAAACAGCCCGGAAACGTATCTACACGCCACGGCGGGTCTCAACGACATTTCAGTCTTGTCAAAGCGCCGCTTTGGAACCCGGTCTCACCAAGTGAGTTAAATGGGGTCAGCCATGGTGCAGGAGGCGTGCATGAACTGGGAGCAAGTCCGGATGACTTTGAAGCAGCTCAAAGAATTCGTCTTCCAGCGGTTCGGGGTGGCGCATGACAGCGGAAAGGGTCTGGAGTTGAGCAGCGCGACGATGCCTACGCACAACCAAAACGAGGCGCAACCGACCGCCTTTCGCCCCGACGACCGGGCAAAGCGAAGCGAGTTTTCGTTACATATTGGCTGCTAAATCGCCGCGCACCAACGCGCTACTCGTTGACGTCGTCGCACGACCTGCCTCGACCGACGGCCTGATTTGTTCCGTCCGGTTTTGGCGAGATTGGGCGAAAAACCCCGGTCTGAGTGATCGCTCGACCGCGACGGATGATGAGCAGAGAGTGTCTGATAACGCCCCCAAATATTCCCCGTCAATATCGTGCGTCTGGACGAGCGGTTTCCCAAGCCAAGTCCTTCCCGCGCCGGAATTCTGGACCAACTTCGGTCGTCGTCGCACGAGTCCGTTCTTTGATAATGCCCGCACATCGCGGCGCGAACTGACGGCGGGGAGAGGCTCAACCTGTAATCAGCGGTGAGAATGACCTGACGTCGCGCAGGGCGGTCCTACCTGAGGTGAGCTGAGTGATGGGATTGGGGGAACTGAGCGGCGATGGGCAAGGTTGACGCAATCAGGCTTTCGCGTTGGCCGCGACCGTCAAAGGCGGCGTGCATGCATTCGGCAATCCGCCTATCGGGTCGCGCGGTCGAAGCGCGCCGCGAGGCGTGATCCGCGGGCGTCCCTGATTTCGCTGGCGGTCAGCGGTGTGCCGGGGGGTGACAGACCGGGGTTCATCAGATCGCGAATGTCGCCCTGATGAGCGAGTCCGAGCAGGTGCCCGAATTCATGGGCGAGCGAGGTGTCGGGAGAGGAGTCTCCCACGGCGCACACGCCCTGGTCCTCGATAGCCGCCCCGCCCTCCGACCCGGCGAACCGGCGCACCAGCAGAAGCTGCACAAAATCGGTCATCGGAAAGCTGCGGGCCAACAGGTAAAACCCACTGTCGTCCAGCGCCTCATTGTTGGACGGCGCCTCCACCCGGTCGCCTGTCGTATCGTGAAGCCGAAATTGAATGTCGGCCGCGGCGAACACTTGGTTCACGGCGGCGAACGAATTCACCAGCGAAGCCTGCGTCCGCGTGGTCGTGATCTCGCGCGTGCGCATCACCCGCTCCCGCTGCATGCGCGTTTCTCTTCCGACCCGCACCGGTCGCTCCACGATCTCGGGAGCGGAGATCGTCAGGGTGAGCAGATGAGCGCGCACAGGAATGACAACCATCTCCGCCTCCCGATGCGGCAAAGCGCCTGGAGAAAGCTTGCGACAGCTTCCGGCGCCCGTCCCGCTGTCTGTCGAAACTCCCGAGCAGTCGTTGCGCGTTGAAATCTACGCAGCGGCGGCGAATTGAACAAGCGCATCGGCTTCCGTCGAAGTCGAAGCGAGTTCGTTCCATCGCATGCGGCGCGAGCTGACGGAGCGGAGAAAAGAAGGCTCGACCCGCAAGCAGTGGTGAGATCGAGCTGACTTCGCTGAGGGCGGTCATGACTGAGGTGAGCTGAATAATGGGATACGCGAACTGAGCGTCGATGGTCGAGCTATTGTGGGCCTTGGGTACGCCTCCAGCGAGGACCCCACTGCTAGGTCAAAGCCCTCATTGTCGGTAGCTGGCTTGCAGAGTTGATCATGAAGCGCGGCCCTGCCGAATTCCGGAGGCTCGTCCTGGCCCCGTCCTGACGCATCGTCGTGGAGGTCGAGGGCGTGTTATTCGGCGTCGCCGCTGTTCCTGACCCAACGGCGACCGCTCGACAAGTTCGCAGGGGCCTGCGAAGTTGGCTGCCTGCATTCATTCAATTCTTCGCAAGTCAAAACTGCAATCGGGAGGAGTTGGTGGAGTTTACAAAATCAGAGCGAATTTCCTTAAAATTGCACCAAGACCTCGACGAAAAATGGGTGCAGCAACTTATAGCTACCGATCCTTCAATTCTCGGTCTGGGTGAGCTGGTTCTGAGAGACAAGGAGCGTATTCAACCAAGGGCCGGACGACTTGATCTCCTCCTTCAAGACCCAGAAACAAAGCGGCGCTACGAGGTGGAAGTCTAGCTTGGCCTAACTGATGAAACCCACATCATCCGCACCATTGAATACTAGGACATTGAGCGGAAACGTTATCAACAATACGAACATGCCGCTGTGCTGATCGCGGAGGATATTACCAGTCGCTTTCTTAATATCATCGCCCTTTTCAACGGAAGCATTCCGCTTATCGCGCTCCAAATGCAGGCTCTAAAGGTTGGAAATCATACAACAGTGGTCTTCACAAAAGTTATCGACGAAATGCCACGCGGCTTGGTCGATGAAGACGAAGATGCCGAGGCAGCCCCCGCAGATCGGGCATATTGGGAAAAACGAGGCTCAAAGGCAACGGTTCAGTTGGCCGATGAGTTACTAGGGATTGCTCGTGAAATCGCACCGTCATTGGAACTAAAATATAACAGGTTTTACATCGGTCTATCAAAAGATGGACAACCATTTAACATCGCTGTCTTTCGTCCCAGGAAAACACTGTTAATTTTGAGGTTAAACTACCAAAGGCGGAAGAACTCGGCGAAAAAATCGAAAAGGCGGGTCTGGAGGCCCTTGAATACTCACCAAGATGGGGAACGTATCGGTTGTCACTACATAAGGCAGACATTGGCAAGAACCACGACCTACTAAAGGAACTAATGCAAGCTGCCTACAATAGTCGCTCAAGTTGATGCTGTAGGCATTTGGCAGCAGAAGCGCGAGGTGCGTATGCCAATTGCCAGTCTGACAGATTTTAGGGCACGGGTGTCCGAAGCCGTTCATCGATTTCGCGAAGGATATTTCTTAACGCATTGATATTCGTCTCAATCCCATTGTAGTTCAGATCGAACTTATGCTGTGTTTTTGATGAGTGCGGACCGTTGTCCATAAGTGTATCAAGCATTTCAAGTCCCGTGAGTATACGTTCCAAATGGTAAGAGGTGCTTTCCGATTCAAATCCCCGCTCTGCGAGTTCCTGTTGAAGTTTGATCATTAATTCGTGGACCATTTGAGCGTGAGATCGCGCCTGCGGCACACGACCTTCATCAGCTAAATTGCAGTGTAGCCTTTGTAAGAGGTATGAAAATCCATTTTCAAAATAAATGGAGAAAGGCCGCGCCGCCTGCTCGGATCGCAATTGGCGCTCTGTTTCGTCCATTTTAAATTCAATTTTCTGCAGTTGGATTAGCAACCGCTCTTGGTTGTCGGCGAGAAACAACGATACGTCCACCTCAATGTCAACAATCGTGTCATCATAGTAGACGTGTCCACGAAAACCACTTTTACAAATATAATTGTCGGGAATGATGGCCGACGAGGGACGAGGCAGTTTTTCCTTCTCGCCAGCACGTGCGGGATGGCCGGACAAGCGATTGCGGGTATCGCGGATTTGCCTAAGCCGGGCATCGGTGTTTGGACTCCAATCCAATCCCACCGCACGAGAAAGCGTCCCAACGGCGTCTTGCTGAACAAAAAGTGCCTGCAGAAAGCCATAACAAACCAATAATCTGGTTCCTGGGTCTGCGGTGATAGCGCGGCTATAACTTGCGGCGGCTGTGCCCGCATCCAAAAGGGCGTCCGTGGCTCCGTAGAACATGCGCCATTTGGCGTCTTCGCGTCGGTCAAAATCAAACGCCAAATACTCATGGGACTGACGATGAAGTCGCTCTCTAATTTCCGACAGACTTTCTGACAATTCGAACTCCATTGCGGCGCGACAATCAGGATGAGAATCGCGCGACAATCAGGATGAGAATGCGCCGCCGTGGGGGTGACGAAGGGAGGGCGTAGCCCGACCGTAGACACCCCCACGGCGGCGGCGAGCGCCCGAGGGGCCTCGTCTGGCGGTACGGCGGCTGGATTAGGGATCGGCTTTCTCTTTCGAGAGGACCGACTTCTTGCCCGGCCGACACGTCACCGATCGTCAGATGAGGCTATTCATGAACTTGCGTCGCTACCACTCGCCGGCGATTGCCGGCGCGAAGGCCGGATTCAGCACGGCCGCCGCGTACCGCTTCGAGAAAGATCCGCGACTTCCCAGCCAGAAGAAGGCGGGTCGAGAACGACGCCGATCCGATCCCTTCGCCGATGTCTGGGACAATGAAGCCGTCCCGATGTTGAAGGCAGCGCCCGGATTGAGACCGATCGCCGTCTTCGAAGAACTCTGCCGCCGCCATCCAGACCTGGGCGCCGGAACGCGGCGAACCCTCGAGCGCCGCATCCGGGCTTGGCGGGCGGTGAACGGTCCGGATCGGGAGGTCATCTTTCGTCAGGAGCATCCGCCGGGCCGGATGGGCTTGTCGGACTTCACTGAGGTGGCCGATCTCGGCGTGACCATCGCCGGCCAGATCCTCGATTGCCGCCTCTATCACTTCCGTCTGCCCTTCTCGGGTTTCGAGCACGCCCACGTCGTGCTCGGCGGCGAAAGCTTCGTCGCGCTAGCCGAGGGGCTACAGAACGCCCTGTGGGCGCTGGGCGGCGTCCCCGAGCAGCATCGCACCGACAGCCTGTCGGCGGCCTTCCGCAATCTCGACGCCGAAGCGAAGGAGGATCTGACGAAGCGCTACGAGGCGTTCTGCGCCCATTACGGCATGACGCCGACCCGCAACAATCTGGGCGTCAGTCACGAGAACGGTTCGATCGAAAGCGCCCACGGCCATCTCAAGAGCAAGCTCGCCGACGCCCTGCTGCTGCGCGCCTCGCGCGACTTCGACGATCTTCCGGCATGGCGGGGCTTCGTCGACGAGATCGTCGGGCGCGGCAACGCCCGCAACGCCAAGCGCATCGATCAGGAGCGCGCGGCGCTGAAGCAACTGCCGGATCGCAAGACCGCCGACTACGAGGAGGTCCATGTCGATGTCACCAGCGCCAGCGCCTTCACGCTGCGCAAGGTGTTCTATTCGGTCCCCTCGCGACTGATCGGCCAGCGGCTGCGGGTCCATCTCTATGACGATCGGCTCGAAGGCTTCCAGGGCTCGACGCCCATCTTCACCTTGCGCCGCGGCCGGTCCCAGCCCAACGGCAAGCATGGCCATGTCGTCGATTATCGGCATGTCATTCATTCCCTGCGCCGCAAGCCGATGGCGCTCATGAACCTCGTCTATCGCGACCAGCTCTTTCCTCGCCGAGCCTTTGCCCTGGCGTTCGAGGCCTTGCTGGCGGGCCTGGGGGAAAGACCGGCTTGCCGCGCCATGGTCGGGATTCTCGCGCTCGCCCATGAACGGGCCTGCGAGGCCGAACTCGCCCTCGCGTTGCAAGCGGCTCTCGACGATAGCGTTCTGCCCGATCTGGCGGCGCTGATCGAGCGCTTCCGCCCGAAAGACGCCGCATGGCCTGACGTCGTCGTCACGCTGCCCTCGCTCGCCGTCTACGATCCGATCTCGACGAGCGTGGGAGAAGCGGCATGAACGCCGCCGACAAGATCGACGCGGCCCGGATCGACCTGGCTCTGAGCGCATTGCGACTGCCCGGCATCAGGCTGATCTGGACCGCGCTCGCGGCGACAGCGGACAAGGAAGGCTGGCCTGCCGCCCGTTTCCTCGCGGCTCTCACCGAACAGGAGATGACGGAGCGAAGCCGGCGGCGGTTCGAACGTCACCTGGAGGAAGCCCGCTTACCGCCAGGCAAAACCCTCGACGCCTTCGACTTCGCCGCCGTGCCGATGATCTCGAAAGCCCAGGTGCAGGCGCTCGCCGCCGGCGACGCCTGGATCGAAAAGGGAGCCAACTTGTTGTGTTTCGGGCCGCCGGGCGGAGGAAAGTCTCATCTCGCGGCGGCGCTCGGTCTGGCCTTGATCGAAAAAGGCTGGCGCGTCCTCTTCACCAGAACCACCGACCTCGTCCAGAAACTTCAGATCGCGCGCCGCGATCTCGTCCTCGAAGCCGCGATCGCCAAGCTCGACAAATATCATCTGCTGATCCTCGACGATCTCGCCTATGTCACCAAGGATCAGGCGGAGACGAGCGTTCTGTTCGAACTGATCAGCGCCCGTTACGAGCACCGGTCCCTGCTCATCACCGCCAACCAGCCGTTCGGCGAATGGGGAAAGATCTTTCCAGGCCAAGCCATGACGCTCGCGGTCATAGACCGCCTCGTCCATCACGCCACCATCCTTGAAATGAATGTCGACAGCTACCGCCGCAAGGAAGCCATCGAAAAAGCCCGCGGCGCCGGACGACCGCCAACGCGCGCGACGATCAAGGCGTCGTCATGATCGTCGCGCCGCGACAACGACAACAAAATACCGCTTGCGTTCCTGTCGCGCCGCGACAATCATAATCCCGCCGCGACCGCCAAAATCACTCCTTCTGACCGTCGCCGCCTTCTCATCCAGATTGTCGCGCTACACTCCATTGCGCTTGGGGCACATTCGGCCGACAACAACTTGCGTCCGGGTCCGATGGTTTTGACTGCTCGTTGATCCCGGATGATACGCGGTGAGTTGTCTGAAATGGTCCGAAAAAAATCGCCCCCAAATTTCACCGACTAAACGCTTTATTTCGCAAGGCAATTTCTGACAGCGCCGGAATTCTTGCATCAGCTTCAGTCGAAGTCGATGCGAGTTCGTTCCTTCGTAACCCCCGACACGCGCGAGCTGGACGGCGGGGAGACAAGAAGGCTCAACCCGCGAGCAGCGGTGAGAACGAGCTGACATTGCTCAGGACGGCTACTATGGCGGACTGAGTGATTGGGTGTCGGTACTGATCGTCGATGGGCGAGCCATTGTGGTCCCTAGGGACGGGGAAAACGCGCCATTTTCGCGCCGGCGCCCGGGTCCGGCGCAAAGCGCTTGATTCGAACGACTGACACAACCTTTCAAAAAGCTGCGCCAAGCGCAGGCCGCGCCAGTGATTTCTTGACATTGTTCTCTCTTTGTTCTACCGTGCTCCAATCCTCGGATTTGAGAACAAGGATCCCATCCGCATGGCCGCATCCGTCGCCCTTCATCCCGCCGCAACGCCCCGCAACCGCTCGATCGAGGCGCGGCGCGCGGCTCGCCGCGCCAGGTACGAGCGCGAGAGGCTGATCGTCGATTGCCTGAACCGCGGGGTCTCGATCGCGGAGATCGCCCAGCGCATCGGCGTGACGGAGAAGCGGGCGCGCGCGGTTGCGAAAGACATCCTCGCCCGCCGCATGCCGGCGGCGCCGGAGGATTTCGCCGCGCTGCAGGTGAGCCGCCTCAACGAGGCGCTGCTCGTCGCCTATGACGCCATGTCGGATCAGAACCTTCGGGCGGTCGCCCTCGTCGTCAGGATCGTCCGCGAGCTCGACCGCTACCATGGCTTCGTCGCCGCCGACCGGCGGCCGGGCCGGGCGGACGCCGAAGTCGAGGAGGCGCCCTGCGGCATGGACACATCTCCCTTCGAGCGTCGCGCTCCCCTTCTCCACGAAGTGGGGGCGTCGGGCGCCGAGGCGCCTGCCGATCGCCCGCAAACGGCGCCGCAAGCGCCTGAAACAAGGGAATTCGCGCCCGAAAAAGACGTGGACCCGAAGGCCTGGGAAGCGGCGTCAATCGGGAGCCTCGAAGGATGCGGAGAGCAGCAGACCGTTGACAGGACCTGGAGCGTCCTTCGACAGGCTCAGGATGTCCTTCGACAGGCTCAGGATGAGGAGAAGCGATCACCGCCGATCGCAGATTGCTCAAACCAAGCCTTGCCGCCGGCCGGCGCGCCGGCTCCATCGGCGTCGGCTTGCGCCGGCGCGGAAATGGCGCCGCAAGCGATTGAAAATGTTAAGTCTGCGCCCGGAAACGACCCGGCCGCCGGGCCGACCGACGCCCCATCGAGCCACGGCGAACCGCCCTGGCAGCCGCCGCCGGCGAGCCCGATCGAGCTTCCGCCCGAAACAAGGGAAAACCTGTACCCGGTTGCTCCGGTGCTGGTTCCGGATCCCAGCGCGCCGGGCGGCTTCAGGCGGGTGAACATCAGGATGCTGCCCAACGGCATGGCGTTCTGTTGAGACGGCGTCTCAACGACCGGGTCCACGAGGCGGGCGCTCCATCAGGCGCAGCCGGTAACCAACCGGCAGGAGCCGGAGACCGGTGCGCGCCTCGATCTCGCCCCACAGGCCGCGCGGCAGGAACAGCGCGAACAGGATGGCGACCACGCCCAGACCCGCCATGTACCAGACGCCGTTCTCGCCGAACGTGTTCTGGACGAGGAAGAACAGCACCGCTCCGAGGATCGGCCCCTCGAACGTGCCGAGGCCCCCGACCAGCGCCATCAGGATCATGTAGGCCGTCCATTGCACGCCGAAATTGGTCTTGGGCTGGAAGGTGATCGAGGTCGCAAGCCAGAGCACGCCCGCCAGCGCGCAGCCGAACGCCGCCAGGATGAACACGGTCCGCTTGGCGGCCAGAACCTTGACGCCGACCGAGGCCGCCGCCTCCTCGTCGTCGCGGATCGCCTGCACCGAGGCGCCGAACGGGCTGCGCAACAGGACGAAGATCGCGCCGAGCAGGGCAAGCATCGAGCCGAGCGACAGCCAGTAGTTGGCGGCGAGGCGCGTGTGATCGCTGTAGGCGTTGAGCGAGATCATCGACGTGCCGGTCTCGCCCTGGATCAGCGGGTCGAGGTTGACCAGGAGATGCAGGACCTCGGCGAGCACCCACATGCCGATCGAGAACTCGCCGCCCTTGAGACGCAGCATGAAAAAGGAGACGGGGATCGCCAGCAGCGCCGCGCCGACCGCCCCCGCGAGCAGCGACGGATAGGGGGGAAAGCCGGCCGCGGCGAGCCGGATGGCGAAATAGGCGCCGATGCCGAAGAACGCCTGCTGCCCGACCGAGACGAGGCCGGCGTAGCCGGCGAGCGCGTTCCACATCGCGGCAAGCATCACGTAGATGAACAGGGTCGTCAGCTTGTCGACCAGGTTGGCGCCGCCGACGAAGGGCGTCACGGCCAGCGCCAGAACGATGATGGCGACCGCGACGCCGAACGCGCCCAACTCGCGCGTCCAGCGCTCGACGGAGAATTTTGCGGCTTCGTTCACAGACCGAGACCGAGGGCCGAACGCAGGCCGCCGCGCGCCCGCGCCCAGTCCCGCAACAGGCGAAGGGCGAGCACCGCGAGAAACGTCAGATGACCGGCGAGCAGAAACCATTTCGGGTCGAGCGCGGCGCCGATCGACTGCGCGAGGCCGAGCACGATTCCGCCGACCAGGGTGCCCCACAGCGATCCGATGCCGCCGATCACGACCGCCTCGAAGGCGAAGATGAGCTGCATCGGCCCGGAATAGGGGTCGAAGGTCGCCCGCATGGCGAGCATTGTGCCGGCGAGCGCAACCGTCGCGACCGCGATCGCGGCGGCGACCGCGTAAACGGCGCGCGCGTTGATTCCGACGAGCTCGGCCGTGTCCGGATCCTCCGCCGTGGCGCGGATCGCGCGGCCGAGCGAGGTGGTCTTGAGAAAGAGCGACAGGCCGCCGAGCACCGCCGTCGCGAGGGCGAATATGAGCGCCGCGAGATAGCTGATGCTCATCTGGTTCGTCACTTCGTAGCTGTCGAAGGCGAGGTCGCCGATCATGTCGCCGAGTGAGCGCGTATCGGCGCCGTAGACCTCGAACAGAATGTTCTCGAGCGCGATCGACAGTCCGAAGGTCGCGAGCAGCGGCACGAGCATGCCGGAGCGCAGGCTCCGCTCGAGAATGCCCCGCTGCAGAGCCCAGCCGACGGCGGCCATGATCGGCAGCACGGCGAGGAGCGAAAGGAAAGGCGAAAGGCCCAAAGCGTCGGATATCGAGAAGACGAGGAAGGCGGCGAGGATGGCGAGATCGCCGTGAGCGAGATTGATGATCCGCATGACGCCGAACATCAGCGACAGGCCGCAGGCGAGCAGCGCGTAATAGCCGCCGAGCAGCACGCCTTGCGCGACGAGATTGACGAGGCTCATGCATGCCCCCCCGCTGCCGCCCGGCGCAAGCCGAAATAGGCGTCGACGATCTCGCCGCGCGACATCGCTTGTGCCGGCCCGTCGAGCACGATCCTGCCTTCGAGCATGCACATCACGCGCGTCGCGACGCTCAGCGAGCGCGTCAGCTCCTGCTCGACCAGAATGAGCGTCGCTCCGCCGTGAAGCACGGAGCGCATCGACCGGTAAAGCTGCTCGACGACCACCGGCGCCAGTCCGAGCGACACCTCGTCGAGCAGAAGGAGGCGCGGATTGGTGATCAGCGCCCGGCCAATGGCGGCCGCCTGCCGCTCGCCGCCCGAAAGGTTGCCTGCAAGCGCGTCCCTCCGCGCGCTCAGCATCGGGAAGAGCTCCATGACCCGGTCCAAGGTCCAATAACCCCGCCGGCCGACCCGCATCGCGACGCGAAGGTTTTCCTCGACCGACATGCCGCCGAACAACCGCCGCCCCTCGGGCACGAGCGCGATTCCCTCAGCGACCCGCTTGTAGGCGCGCATCGAGGTGACGTCCGCACCGTCGAATGCAATTGTTCCCCCGGACGGACTATGCGCGCCCGCGATGGCGCTGAGCAAAGTCGACTTGCCGGCGCCGTTGGCGCCGACGAGCGCGACGATCTCGCCCTCCTCGACGGCAAAAGAAACCTCGCGCACCGCCTGCAGTAGGCCGTGACGGACGTCGAGCCGGTCGACCGCGAGCAGACTCACGTCGCGCCGCTCCCGAGATAGGCCTCGACCACGGCCGCGTCGGTCATCACGCTCTGAGGGTCGCCGTCGGCGATCACCCGACCAGACACCATGCACACGAGCCGCTCGACCACTTGCAGAAGGACATGGACGATGTGCTCGATCCAGACGATCGCCATGCCGCGCCGCCTCATTTCACGGATGGCCTCGACGAGCTGCACCGTCTCCTCGTCGGTGAGCCCGCCGCCGATCTCGTCGAGCAGCACGACGACCGGATCGGTCGCAAGCACGCGGGCGAGTTCGAGCCGCTTGCGGTCGAGCAGGCCGAGCGTCTCGGCGCGGCGGTTGACCACGCCGAGCATGTCGCAAAGCTCGAGCGATTCCATGCAGCTCCGGTAGGCTTTCGAACCCCTTTGGCCGGCGCCCGCCGTCGCCGCGACATAGACGTTCTCGAAAACGGTCATGCCGCCAAAGGGTCTTGGCACCTGATGGGTCTTGGCGACGCCAAGCCGGGTTCGCTCCGAAGCGTTAGCCGTGGTCACATCGGCGCCGCGAAAGCGGACGGTCCCGCGCGACGACGGCAGGCCGCCGGCGAGCACGCTGAGCAACGTCGTCTTCCCGGCGCCGTTGGGGCCGACGATGCCCACCGCCTCGTCCGCTCCGATCGAGAGGCTCACGTCGTCGAGCACCGTCAGCGCCCCAAACCGCTTCGTCAGTCCGGAGCCGCTGAGGATCACGCCTGCCGGCGGCGAAGCCACGGGCTCCGGCTCAGCCGTTGTAAGGTTTCAATTGAGCCTGGACGGGCACGTTTCTGTCATTGGCGTTCTCGGTGATGACCAAGTCGAGTTTGAACTTGCTTCCCGGCTTCGCCTTGACCCACTGGCTCCCGATGATGTCGGTGTTGAAGCAATTCGGCGCCGGCCCCTTGGCGAAATCGATCACGCCGACGGTCGTCGGGGCCTTCAGCGTGCTGATCGCCTTGGCGACGGCGGACTTGTCCAAAGGATTCCCGCTCGCCTGCAACGCTGCGACTCCGGCGTCGAACAGCGACATGGTCGCCCCGAGCTGTTGCGTCCATTGCTTGCCGGACGCCTTCTCGTAGCCGTCGGCGATGTCCTGCGACGCAAGGCCGGTCAGCGGCGATTTGTAGGGAAAGTCCTTGTGCCAGTAAACGGCGGTGGCGAGATTCGGCCCAAGCGAGCCCAGCGCCTCGACCTGCGAAGGAAAGAGGCCGGTCTTGGCGATCTGGGCGATCTTGACCATCCTTGCGTAGCCCTGCTGGGCGGCCTGCCGCCAGAAAGTGGCGAAGTCGGGCGGGATCGGGAAGGTGTTGAAGATCTCACAGTTCTCGGCCTTGAACTTTGCGATCTGCGAGGAGAAGTCGGTCGTGCCGTCCTCGTAGCCGCCCGGATCGACGATCGTGAAGCCGGCCTTCGCCAGCGCCGGCGCCAGATGGTTGCGGATTCCATTGCCGTCGGCGTCGTTGGGGTAGAGGACGGCGACCTTCTTGTTGGTCTTCACCGGCCCGTTCCATTGCGAGACGTAGCAGTTGAAAAAGTCGTGGGCGCCGAAGCTGAAGAGATAGCTCCATTTGAAGGGCGAGGGCTGCCCCGGCTTTGCGCCGCGGCCGAAATAGAACGCCTCCCACGGCATGACGGTCGAAAGGCTCGGCACACCCGCCGCTTCGCAGGCGTCGGCGACAGGGTTGACCACCTCTGGCGTCGACGTCGACAGCATCAGGTCGACCTTGTCGCTCTCGATCAGCTCCTTGGCGAGTTGTCCTGCGCGGACCGGGTCGGACTGCGTGTCCTTGTCGATGATCGCGATCGAATATGTCTTGCCGCCGACGGTGACGCCCGCCCCCAGCGCCTTGCGGGCCAACGTCAGGATGTAGGGATCGGTCTCGCCGAATCCAGCCAGCGGCCCGGTCCGCGGACTGACGAAACCGACCTTGATCGCGCCATCCGCTGCGAAGGCTGTTGTCAACAGGGAGAGCGGCCCTGGCATTGCCAGCGCACCGGCGCTGAAACCCGTCGACCTGATGAACACGCGCCGCGTAATCCCGGTTTGAACCCTTCCGGTCTGAGGCCTTGATTTATTCTTCTCCACGCGTTCCTCCCGTGTTGGCGGAGAAGCGGATGATCGTACGCGAGGTTCGCTCGGGCGCCCGGCAGCCTGCACGCTCCGACTCCGTTCTCCCTTCGTCGCCTGTCGCGCCTCTTCAAGCGCTTTCCTCCGCGGAACTGGCAGCCCGGCCCTGAGCAAGGCCCGCAGATGTTTCAGCGCGCAACTCCGGCGGATTGTCGTCGATTGTGGGCCAGCGGCTGGGTTGCCGTCAATTACCCGTCTCGCCCTGCCAGAATTGCCCTTAACCGGCGAGCACCCGCGTCGCATCGCCGAGATCGTCAGAGAGACCCCAGAATCTTCCGAGCGGCCTTCAGATGTGGAATATCGACCATCTTGCCGTCGATCCCGAGCGTCCCGGCGCCCGGATTGGCCTCGAATGCCGCGACGATCTTTCTTGCCAGTTCGATCTCGGCGTCCGACGGCGCATAGCAGCGATTGATGGCGGCGACTTGGTCTGGGTGAATGGCCATTCGGCCGCTGAAGCCGTCGCGGCGCGAGCGCCTGCAGTCGCGCTCGAAACCGTCGGCATCGCGAAAATCGACGAACACCGTGTCGATAGCTGCAACCTCCGCGGCTGAGGCCGCGAACAGGCACTGCGCGCGGGCGACCTGGTAGGGGAAGGTCCAGTCGCCGGCTTCGTCGCGGTTGGAGGTCGCGCCGAGCGCCGCAGCCAGATCCTCTCCGCCCCAGGTCAGCGCCGCAAGCCTCGGATGGGCGGGCGCGTAGGAGCCGAGCGCAAACACCGCCTTGGCGGTCTCCGTCGCAACAATCGCCAGCCTGACGGAACCAAGGGGCATGCTTGCCCGCGCCTCGAGGGCGTCGAGATAGCAGGCGACCCGCTCGACATCCGGCGCGCCGTTCGTCTTCGGGATCATCAGCGCATCGACACCCGGCCGCACGACCGCCACCAGATCGTCCAGTATGAGGCCGGTATCGAGCGCATTGACACGCACGAACATCGACCAGTCGCGCCGGTCGCAGCGGTCGATGAGACCAGCCACAAGCTCCCGAGCCACCGCCTTCCGCGACGGGGCGACGGAATCCTCGAGGTCGAATATGAGCGCATCAGCGCCGCTCCGGGCCGCCTTTTCGAACTTGCGCTCGGAATCGCCGGGCACGAACAGAAGAGAGCGCAGCTTCATCGAGAATTCCGGAGGGTCAGCGCCGCGCCCGACAAGCCGTCGCGACGAACCCGCGAATTCCAGTCTGATTTGACACGCACCACTTTTCAACCAGGAGGTCGGCGGGCCGACGTGGAGCAAGCTCCGCCTCGGAGCCAAACCCAGAACGATGTCGCGACTCCGTGTTTCTCGATGGGCAAATCCCCGGCCTCGATGGAGACGCCTGTCTCCAAACCTGTTCGGCGAGAATAATCTGCGCCTCTTTCGATTGGCCGGAGCCGTCGGGCGCGTTGAAACTTCAAGCGAACTTTGCTGCGCGTGCGAATTGGAACGAGCTTCCTCGACGGGTTAGGGGATTTCATCCACTTGTCGCGCAGTCCTTGACCGGATCGCGGCCACCGCATAGCCAGAGGCGGCTTCGAACCGGAGTGGACCGCGCTTTGCCCTCGACGCCAGCGCCATGGTAATCTCGATTTTGGCCGCCGCGATGGCGCTGGGCCAGGTTGCGCTCAGCCCCGGCGTATCGCCGTTCGCACCGGCTCCGGCGCCTGCTCCGAAAGTCCTGCGCCTCCTCGCTCCGTCGGGCGCCTTCTCCGCCAAGCTGCTCAGGGAGTTCGAGGGCGAGAGCGGCTACGCCGTAGCCTATGACGCCTACGGCGATCCGGCGAGAATCCCGTCGTTGATGAAAGAGCCATACGATGTCGTCGTGTTGCCCGGGCCGGCGCTCGCCCACGCAATTGCCGCGCGGCAACTGCGCGCGTTCGAGAAAGGCGAGATTCCGAACGCGCGCCGCATTGCGCCGACGGTCGCCGCCAAGCTGGCGTCTTATGATTCGACGGGCGCCTACGGGCTCGCCTGGGGCTGGTCGGCGATCGGACTGCTTTACGACGCCGACAAGGCGCCCCGCCTGCTTGGAACCGTTCCAAATTCCTGGGCCGACGCGCTTGCGCCCGAAGTCGCCCGCAAGCTTATGTCCTGCGGCGTCGCGCTGCCCGATGCGCGGGACGAAATGTTCATCGCCGCGTGGCGGTTGTTAGGCGTCGATCCCGGCAGGATCCGTGAACGCGACGTCAGGGCCGCCGCCGATCTGATCATTCGAGCGCGCGCGACGGCGCGGCAACCCGCCTCGCACGATCCCATCTCGGCCATTTCCCGAGGCGCCGTCTGCCTCACATTCGGCGACCGCGCCCAGGCCATGATCGCTTCCCGCCGGAGTCGGGAAGGCGGCGACGGACTGGAGATTCAGTACGCCGAACCGAGGGAAGGCGGCGCGATTGCGATCGATGCGCTCGCGGAGCCTCGCGACGCTCCGCATCCGAAAGACGCTGGGGCGCTGATCAATTTCCTGCTGCGCCCCTCCATCGCCGCCGAGGCGACTGCTGCAGCTGGCCTCGCGAGCTCTGAAGCGGAGGCGCCGGCTCAGGTTATTCGCGCGCTCTGGCCTGTCGGCGTCTATGACCAGACGCTCCTGCCGGTCATCGAAAGGGAATGGGCGAGGGCGCGGGCTCCGGCGCAGGCGGAGCACGCTGGGGAGACCAAGCCTGCGAGCAAGCCTGCGAGAAGGAAACGATGACTGCGCGACCGCCCAACATCCTCATTGTCATGGCCGACCAGATGGCGCCCGCGTTTCTTCCGGTCTATGGCCATGGGCTGACCCGCGCGCCGCACATGCAGGCGCTCGCGCGAAACGGCGTCGTCTTCGACAGCGCCTATTGCGCGAGCCCCTTGTGTTCGCCGTCTCGCGCCTCGTTCATGGCCGGGCTGTTCCCTTCGCGCACCCGCGTTTACGACAATGCGGCGGACTTCTCCGCGGACATTCCGACTTTCGCCCATCATCTTAGGCTGCGCGGGTATCGGACAATACTGTCCGGCAAGATGCATTTTTGCGGTCCCGACCAGCTGCACGGTTTCGAGGAGCGGCTGACGACCGACATCTATCCGGCCGATTATGGCTGGACTCCGGATTGGGACCATCCGGACGAGCGTCCGAGCTGGTACCATAATATGAGCTCCGTCGCGCAGGCCGGCGTGTGCCTGCGTACGAACCAGCTCGACTTCGACGACGAGGTCGCCTTCACCGCCGAGCGGATGATTTTCGACATCGCTCGATCGAACGAAAGGCGCCCCTTCCTGCTGGTCGCATCCTTCACTCATCCGCACGACCCGTTCGCTGTGCCTGAGCGATACTGGGACCTCTACCGGGCGGAGGACATCGAGATGCCTTCGCCCGCGCCCGACTTGCTCGACCCACACTCACGCCGGCTCCGCCAGGTCTGCGCAATGGACGCCGAGCCGGTGACCGAAGCACAGGTTCGCAATGCGCGCCGCGCCTATTTCGGAGCGATCGCCTATTTCGACGACAATCTCGGCCGTCTCGTGCAGGCCGTGCGCTCGAGCGGACTCGGCGAGGATACGATCGTGATCCTGCTCAGCGACCATGGAGAAATGCTTGGCGAACGCGGGCTTTGGTACAAGATGAGCTTCTTCGAGGGCGCAAGCCGGGTGCCGCTCATTGTCGCAAGCGCCGGACGCTTCACGCCGGCCCGCGTCGCCGCGAGCGTATCGCTCGTTGATGTTCTTCCGACCCTCGTCGAACTTGCGGGCGGCGACGCGGCGGCGCTCGGCTCGTCGATCGACGGACGCAGCCTCGGCCCGCATCTCGCGGATCGGCGGGGTCATGACGAGGCGACCGCCGAATATCTGGCGGAGGGCGCGATCGCGCCGATGGTCATGATCCGCCGCGGAGTTCTGAAGTTCATCCACTCGGCGCCCGACCCCGATCAGCTTTACGACCTACGCCGCGACCCGGTCGAACGCGACAATCTGGCGCTGCAATCCGGCCATGCTGCGGAGACGGCAAAATTTCGCGGTGAAATCGCCCGGCGATGGGATCTCGCCGGCCTCGACGCCGAGGTGCGCGCAAGCCAGCGCCGGCGTCGCCTGGTCGACGCGGCGCTGAGCAAGGGCGACGTCCGCGCCTGGGACTTCCAGCCGTTCCGCGACGCCTCCAAGCAGTACATGCGCAACAGCATGGACCTCGACGACCTCGAGGCGATGGCCCGCTTTCCGCGCATCGTCTCCGAATAGGACAGCGGGAAGCCGGCGAACCCGCCCGGGCGGATCGCCGAAGCGGCCGGCAATTCGAGACTCCCCAACGGACGAGAACCGCGCTAACCTCGCGCGTTGGAGAGGCCGCCATGGCGATCCAGAGGAAAAGGCCGGTCGATTTGGTCGAGCGCGTCGCGGGGCGGCGCGACCGGCGGAGCGCAGTCGCGGATACCGCGTGGCGACGTGAGACTTTCCGCCTGCCCCGGAGCGAGGCGCGCGCCAAGGCACAGGAATGGTTCGAGCGCTTCCCCAAGGCGGCCTACATGACCGAGATCGAATCGTGGCGGGAGCTCGCCGACGACGAGATCGAGTTCGTCATGCGCCGGTTGCCGACCGCGGACTGAACCCTTCTCCTTGTCCGCTGGCCGATCAGGGGCGACACTTCGGGAAATAATATAGGTTGTCCAACGGCTTGCGCTGCGAAATCTGCACCTTGTCGTCCCGAAGGTTACATTTCGGACGGCCTTCGTTGTTTGTTATAAAAGACTATCACATAACGTGTATATTTCGCGTCGCCACTTGGTGGCATCCCTCCGGCCCTCTCTATCCCTTGACGCCCGGTCTCCTGCCAAAGGGGCGAACAGTCGCCGCCCCGGCATTCTTCCTGGCGCCGCCCGATCAGGAACATGCGCAGTGTCTCGAGCGGCCCGACTGCTTTGTCCCTCGCGTCCGGTCTTCACGCCTCGTCAATGATCCAATGGTGCAAGGCGGCGGACTGGGTTAGAGTCGCCGCCGAGAACAAGTGAAAGGCCGGCGTTGGGCGGAGACGCGCAATTGCGCCCGGTTAATCGCCGCGCTTCGGGCAAACTGGCGACGCGGGCATTCCGAACGTGTGTTCAAATACGCGATGATGATGCTGCTTTATGACTCGCTGGCGGTCGTTCTCGTCGTCGCCGGCCTTGCCGTATTCTCCGTAGTCGCGGCTCGGCGGATCGAGAAGGCCGTGCCGCCGCAGGGCGACTTTCTCGACCTCGACGGGGAGCGCCTGCATCTGCTCGACAAGGGAGCCGGCCCTCCCGTCGTGATGATCCACGGACTCAGCGGCCAGATGGGAAATTTCACCCATTCGCTGGTCGACCGCCTCTCGGCCGATTTCCGCGTCGTCGCCTTCGACCGTCCGGGCTCCGGCTATTCGACGCGCCGGGCGGCCGCGCCGGCCGGAGTCCGCGCCCAGGCAGAGACCCTGGCCAAGGCGATCCGGAAGCTCGAGATCAAGAACCCGGTGATCGTCGGCCATTCGCTCGGCGGCGCGGTCGCGCTCGCGATCGCGCTTGATCATCCCGATTGCGTCGGCGCGCTCGCCCTTATTTCCCCTGCGACCCACCCGGTGGCGTCGACGCCGCTAGTGTTTCGCGGCCTGCTGCTCGGGGCACGTCCGCTGCGCCGGTTGGTCGCCTGGACGCTGGCGACGCCGGCCGCGCTGCTCGGGCGACACTGGGGAACCGCGGAGGTGTTCGCCCCGGAACCGGCTCCGGCCGATTTCGCCACGAGAGGCGGCGGCCTGCTGGCATTGCGCCCCAGCAACGTCTACGCGTCGTCGTCCGATATGATAGCGGCGACAAGGCTCAAGGCGGACATCGAGAGCATGATGCGCCGCTACGGCTCGATTCGAGCGCCGGTCGGCATCCTATTCGGGCGCTCCGACGCGATCCTCGACTGGCGCGAGCAAGGGGAAGCCATGAAGCGGAAGCTTCCCACGCTTGATCTCGAGATTATCGAGGGCGGCCACATGCTGCCGGTTACTCAGCCGGATGCCTGCGCGGCCTTCATTCGCCGGATGGCGGCGAGGAGCGGCATTCCTGAGGCCAATCGGCCCCCGGGGGGCCCCGACTTGTGGACCCGTGCAGTATTCGGCATAAGCGACTTTAGGCCGACAGTATCGGACGCCAGCGGTCCGCGACCGGATCCATGTCCACCTAGTCGTCCTGTTGCTCATTCAGTATAATCAATTAGTCGTCAATTTCTTGATCACATGCAAGTTTCCCGTTCCGCTGCTCGACGTTCCGGTTCGCAGTCCGGTCTATTTAGCCCTATGGCACTTAATCCGGGCAATCTTCAGCGATTTGTGGCCGCCACGAGATTGAATGACCAAGGTTGCGCGACCGGCCAACCGTTTGTCCGGCTCGCCCATTGGCGCCGCCATTACTCTGCTAAGCGATTTGGAGCGGGCGAAGGGATTCGAACCCTCGACCCCAACCTTGGCAAGGTTGTGCTCTACCCCTGAGCTACACCCGCATCCGTACCGCGGCATCGCCGTTCGCCCGGCGCTTATGACAAACGGCCAACCGGAATGCAACATCTTGTTTTCGAGCGAATGAGGAGGATATTTCACGAGGGACCTCCCCCAAGACACGCGGGCTTGATTTGTCAAGCCGGTTCCCCCGTGCGATGCGGGTTCGATCGAGTTGACCAATGAACGAAGCCGTCAGACCTGACGTGGCCGAGCGCGCCGCTCCGGCTATCCCGGAGACGCCGGCTCCCGAAACGATGCCGCGGCCTGCGGCGAGACCCCGAAGCCGCCGGCTCTTCGGGCGTCTCGCGCTGCTCGCCGCGCTGGCCGTCGCGGCGTTTTTCGCCTGGGAGAAGTTCGAAAGCACCGCCCCCTCGAAGAACGAGGGCGTCAAGTCCGAGCGGCCCGCGACGCCGCCGCAGACGGTGCGCGTCGGTCCGGTCACGGTCGGCGACATGCCGATCACCATCGACGCGCTCGGCACGGTCACGCCGTTCGAAACCGTCACCATCCGCACCCAGATCGCCGGCAAGCTGATGGAACTGGGCTTCACCGAGGGGCAGATGGTGAAAAAGGGCGACTTTCTCGCCCAGATCGATCCGCGGCCCTATGAGGCTGCGCTCGCCCAGGCGCAGGGGCAACTGGCCAAGGATCAGGCGCTGCTCTTGCAGGCGCTGGGCAACCTCTCGCGCTACGAAACGCTCAGCAAGCAGGATTCGATCTCAAAGCAGCAGGTCACCGACCAGGAGGCCTTGGTCACCCAAGACAAGGCTGCGATCGCGAGCGACCAGGCGCAGGTGCAGACCGCGCAGATCAACCTGGACTACACCCGCATCGTCTCGCCGATCACTGGCCGCGCTGGGCTGCGGCTGGTCGATACGGGCAATTATCTGCAGCCCGCGGACGCGACCGGCATCGTGGTCGTCACCCAGCTCGATCCGATCAGCGTCGTGTTCTCGACGCCCGAGGACAATTTGCCGCGCATCGCCGGGCGGCTCAAATCCGGCGCCGAGCTCAAGGTGACCGCGTTCGACCGCGCCAACGTCAACGCGCTCGCGACAGGGACATTGACGGCCTATGACAACCAGATCGACGTCACCACCGGCACGATCAAGATGCGGGCGACCTTCGACAACGCGAAAGGCGCGCTGTTTCCGTTGCAGTTTGTGAACGTTCGTCTGCTTGTTGACACGATGAAGGACGCGACGGTGGCGCCCAATGCCGCCATCCAGATTGGACCGTCCGGCGACTTCGTCTACCTCCTTAAAGACGACGGGACGGTCTCCAAGCGCGACGTCGTCAGCGGCCCGACCGACGGCAAAGTGACGACGATCAGCGAGGGGCTCGCGCCGGGCGACAGGATCGTCATTGACGGGATCGACCGTCTGCGCGACGGCGCGAAGGTAAGGCTCGCCGAGAACACGCCGGCAGGGGCTGTACAGGGTCCGGGCGACCAAAGCCAAGGCGCGCGCGGTGGTGGTTTCAGCGGCGGTGGCGGCGGGGTGGAGGGCGGCGACGCTCAAGTCCACCGTCACCGCCACTCGCAAGGGGGTCGGGGCGGCGGAGGCGATAGTTCCCCGACGACTGGGAGAGCAACGACGGCGCCGGCCCAGGGCGCCACTCAATGAGCGCTTGGGCGCCGGAGACGCCTTGGTGAATCCGTCCCGCATCTTCATCGACCGACCTGTCGCGACCAGCCTCATGATGATCGCGATCCTGCTCGTAGGCCTCGCGGCCTACCGCTTTCTCCCGCTGTCGGCGCTGCCCGAGGTCGATTACCCGACAATCGAGGTTCAGACCTTCTACCCGGGCGCAAGCCCCGAAGTGATGACGTCGGCGGTGACCGCGCCGCTCGAGCGCCAGTTCGGCCAGATGCCGAGCCTGAACCAGATGATGTCGGCGAGTTCCGCGGGCTCGTCCGTCATCACCTTGCGCTTCGGCCTCGACATCGGTCTCGACGTCGCCGAGCAGCAAGTGCAGGCGGCGATCAACGCGGCCGGAAACCTCCTGCCGGCCGACCTGCCGGCGCCGCCGATCTATTCCAAAGTCAATCCGGCCGACGCGCCCATCCTGACCCTCGGCGTCGCGTCGGACACGATGAAGCTCACCGATGTCGAAGACCTGATCGAGAGCCGGCTCGCGCCGAAGCTTTCACAGCTTCCGGGCGTCGGCCTCGTGACGATCTCGGGCGGCCACCGACCGGCGGTGCGCATCCACGCCAATCCGCTGGCTCTGGCTGCCTACGGAGTGAATCTCGACGACCTGCGCACCACGATCAGCAATCTCAACGTCAACACCCCCAAGGGCAACTTCGACGGGCCGACGCAGTCGTCGACGATCAACGCCAATGACCAGATCCGCGATCCGAAGGATTATCTGAAGTCGGTCGTCGCCTACCGGAACGGAGCGCCGATCCTGCTCTCCGACGTCGCCACCGTCGAGATGGGGCCGGAAAACACCCGGCTTTCGGCCTGGATGAACACGACGCCAGCGCTCATCGTCAATATCCAGCGTCAGCCGGGCGCGAACGTCATTCAGGTCGTGGACGGCATCAAGGCGGTGCTGCCGGTACTGAGCGCCACTCTTCCTGCGGGAGTGACGGTCAAACCCCTGACGGACCGCACGACGACGATAAGGGCGTCGGTCAGCGACGTGCAGTTCGAGCTCGCGCTCGCTGTCGGCCTCGTCGTGATGGTGATCTTCCTCTTTCTGCGCAACATTCCCGCGACCATCATCCCGAGCCTGTCGGTGCCGCTGTCGCTGGTCGGCGCCTTGGCGATCATGTACCAGTTCGGCTTCAGCCTCGACAACTTGTCACTCATGGCGCTCACCATCGCGACCGGCTTCGTCGTCGACGACGCTATCGTCGTCGTCGAGAACATCGCCCGTCATCTCGAGGCGGGAGACAACCCCTATGAGGCGGCGGTCAAGGGCTCCGCGCAAATCGGCTTCACCATCATTTCGCTGACCGTGTCGCTGATCGCAGTGCTGATCCCGCTGCTCTTTATGGGCGACGTCGTCGGCAGGCTGTTCCACGAGTTCGCGATCACCCTCGCCGCGACGATCATCATTTCGGCCTTCGTCTCGCTGACGCTCGTGCCGATGCTGTGCTCCAAGCTCCTGCGTCCGACGGGAGGGCACGAAGCAAGTGGCGGACGCTTCTTTCAGGCGCTGACACGGCTCTATGCCGCGACGCTGCGGGTCGTGCTCGATCATCAGGGAATCACGCTCCTGGTCGCGCTCGGGACGTTTATCCTGACCGGCTACCTCTATGCGACGATCCCGAAAGGCTTCTTCCCGGTCCAGGACACCGGGGTCATCCAGGGCGTGACCCAGGCGGCCGCGGACATTTCCTTCGACCAGATGGCCGCCCATCAGCAGGCGCTGGCGAAGGCGATCCTCGCGGACCCGGAGGTGGAAAGCCTGTCGTCGTTCATCGGCGTCGACGGGACCAATGTGACGCTCAATTCCGGGCGCTTCCTCATCAACCTGAAGCCCCATTCCGCGCGCAAGTCGACGGCGAGCGAAATCATCCGGCGGCTGCGGCAGGAGACGGCGGAGGTTCCGGGCATATTGTTGCTCATGCAGCCGGTTCAGGACCTGACAATCGACACCGCGGTGAGCGCGACCCAATATCAATTCACGTTTGAGAACCAGAGCCTGTCTCTGCTGCAGGAATGGACTCCCAAGGTCATGCAGCGGCTCTCAGAGATCCCTTCGATTGTTGACGTCGCGAGCGATCTCCAGGCGAGCGGACGTTCGGTCACGGTCGATCTCGACCGCGCCGAGGCGGCGCGGTTCGGCATCACGCCGGCTATCGTCGACAACGCGCTCTACGACTCATACGGCCAGCGCATCATTTCGACGATCTTCACTCAGACCAACCAGTACCGCGTCATTCTCGACATCGACCCCAAAATGGCACGGTCGCTGGATTCGCTGAATTCGCTCTACCTTCCCTCGGCGTCCTCGGCCTCCGGTCAGACGCCGCTTGGTTCGGTCGCCAACTTCGTCGCCAAGACGTCACCGCTGCAGGTCTCACATCTGAAACAGTTCCCGGCGACGACCATCTCGTTCAATCTCGCTCCCGGCGCTTCCCTGGGCGAAGCGGTCGACGCGATCAATGCGGCGCTCGCCGGCGTCGATCTTCCACCGAGCTTTGCGGTGAGCTACCAGGGCGCGGCCCAGGCCTTCCAGTCCGCCCTGTCGAACGAAGTGTTCCTGCTCGCGGCCGCGATAGCCGCCATGTATATCGTTCTGGGCGTCCTCTACGAGAGCTTCGTCCACCCGATCACGATCCTGACGACCCTGCCGTCTGCCGGCATCGGTGCGCTCCTGACGTTGAACGCGGCGGGCGCGGGGCTCGATATCATCGGCGTGATCGGCATTGTGCTCCTGATCGGCATCGTCAAGAAAAACGCGATCATGATGATCGACTTCGCGCTTGATGCGCAGCGACATCAGGGCCTGCCGGCGCGCGAGGCGATCTACCAGGCCTGCCTCTTGCGCCTGCGGCCGATCCTGATGACCACGGTCGCGGCGATCTTCGGCGCGCTGCCGCTGATGCTGGGCTCCGGCGTCGGCTCGGAGCTGCGCCATCCGCTCGGCCTGGCGATCGTCGGCGGCCTGGCGTTCAGCCAGGTGCTGACGCTCTACACGACTCCGGTCATCTATTTGTTCTTCGAGAGGCTTGGCGAACGCTTCGGACTGGGCGCGGCGAATGCGACGCTCGCGGCAGAGCCGTCGTGAACAACCGCTTCTCTGAAATCTTCATCCGCAGGCCGGTGGCCACGACGCTGCTGACGGTCGGAATCATCTTCGCAGGTCTGCTCGGGTACAGCCGATTGCCGGTCGCTCCGCTACCTCAGGTCGACTTTCCTATCATCTCGGTGCGAGCCAATATGCCGGGCGCGAGCCCGGATACGATGGCGACAGCGGTCGCCGCGCCGCTCGAGCGCCATCTCGGCCAGATCGCCGACGTCAACGAGATGACGTCGCAAAGCACGCAGGGCTCGACCTTCATCATCCTGCAGTTCGGTCTCAACCGTGACATCGACGGCGCGGCGCGCGACGTCCAGGCGGCTATCGTCGCGGCGCGCGCCGATCTTCCGACCAGTCTGCGCCAAAATCCATCGTACCATAAGGTGAACCCCGCCGATGCGCCGATCATGGTCATTGCGATGACCTCCTCGACGCACACACCCGGTCAGCTTTACGATCTGGCCTCGAACATCCTCCAGCAGCGCCTGTCGCAGCTACCAGGAATTGGCGAGGTCGACGTTTCGGGCGCGGCGTTGCCTGCCGTACGGATCGAGATCAATCCGACAGCGATCTTCCGCTACGGCATCGGCCTCGAGGACATCCGCGCCGCCCTCGCGTCAGCCAACGCCAACAGCCCGAAGGGTGCGATCGAGGACGACAACGCCCATTATCAGATCTACGCCAACGATCAGGCGACCAAGGCGACACAATACCGCGATCTGGTGATCGCTTATCGAAACAGCGCGGCGGTCAAATTGTCCGACGTCGCCGAGGTCGTTGATTCGGTCGAGGATCTGAGGAACGCCGGACTCACGAATGGCAAGCCCGGGGTTGCCGTCGTGCTGTCGCGCCAACCTGGCGCCAACATCATCGAGGCCGTCAACAATGTGCGCGCGGAGCTTCCGCGGCTCGTCGCTTCGTTGCCCGGTGACGTCGATCTGACGGTCGTGGTCGACCGATCCAAAACCATTCGCCAATCCCTGGCCGACACCGAAAAGAGCCTGATCATCGCCGTCGCGCTGGTGATCTTCGTGGTGTTCGCGTTCCTTCGGAGCGTTCGGGCCGCGGCGATTCCGAGTGTCGCCGTGCCGACTTCGATCATCGGCTCGTTCGGGGTGATGTATCTCCTGGGGTTCAGCCTCGATAATCTGTCGCTGATGGCGCTGACCATCTCAACCGGTTTTGTGGTCGACGACGCCATCGTGGTGCTCGAAAATGTCTCGCGCTACCTCGAGCAGGGCGTGCCGCGCCTTCAAGCGGCCATCATGGGCGCCAACGAGGTCGGCTTCACCGTTCTCTCGATCAGCCTGTCGCTGATCGCCGTGTTCGCGCCGCTGATCTTTTTCGGCGGAATTGTCGGACGCCTCTTCAACGAATTCGCGGTGACGCTGTCTGTGGCCGTAATGATCTCGCTAGCGGTGTCGCTGACGACGACGCCGATGATGTGTGCTCTCATCCTTCCGCGCCAGCCGATCATACGGCATGGTCGTCTCTATCGCGCAACCGAACACGTGTTCGACGTGATGCTGGCATTCTATCGGAGAACGCTGCGCATCGTCCTGCGGCATCCCGGCGCGGTTCTCCTCTCGTTGCTGGCGACGATCGGCCTCAACTACTACATGTTCCGCTACCAGATTACCTACGGTCTCTTTCCCGTGCAGGACACGGGGCTCATCGTCGGCTCGATCCAGGGCGACCAGAGCATCTCCTTTCAGGCGATGCAGCAGAAGCTCAAGCAGCTGCAGACGATCGTCCAGGAGGATCCCGCCGTCGCCAGCGTCGTCGGGTTTACCGGGGGACGGCAGACCAACTCGGGCTTTGTCTATATTTCGCTCAAGCCGTTCCCGGAGCGGAGGATCACCGCCGACGACGTCGTCAACCGACTGCGTGGCAAGCTCGCCGAGGTGGCGGGCGCCCATCTCTATATGGTTGCGGTCTCCGACCTCAGGACCGGCGGGCGCCAGAGCAACGCCACCTACCAGTACACGCTCCTGTCCGACGATACCTCCGAGCTCTACGAATGGGCACCAAAGCTCACGGCGGCATTGATGACGAGCAACGTCGTCAAGGACGTCAATTCCGACCAGCAGCAGGGCGGACTCGAGACCGACATCGCCATCGACCGCGACACGGCGATGCGCCTGGGCCTCACGCTGAACGCGATCGACAACACGCTTTACGACGCCTTCGGTCAGCGGCAGGTCTCGGTCATCTACAGCGCGCAGAACCAGTACCATGTCGTCATGGAGGTCGCGCCGCGCTACTGGCAGGATCCGCGGACCTTGGACGAGCTCTATGTATCGACCGCGGGCGCCAATCCCACCGGTACCCAGCAGACCGGAATCGCCGCGGGGTTGTTCAAGTCCGCGACTGGCCCGTCCAGCACGGCCGCGACGATCGCAGCGGATTCGGCGCGCAATCTCGCCACCAACGCGCTCGCCGCGAGCGGGCACATGAGCGCCTCGTCCGGCGCCGCCGTTTCGACGTCGCTGGAAACAATGGTCCCGCTCTCGGCTTTCGCCCGTTTCTCGCCGGGACACACGCCGCTCAGCGTCAACCATCAGGGACTGTTCGCGGCCTCGACCATTTCCTTCAATCTCGCCCCAGGTCGGGCGCTGAGCGAAGCCAAGACGGAAATCGAGAGCGCGATCCAGCGCATCGGGATGCCCTCGACGGTGCACGGCGCCTTCGCCGGCACGGCTGCGACCTATCAGCAGTCGCAGTCCAACATGCCGATGCTGTTCGGCGCGGCTCTGCTGACGATCTACATCGTGCTTGGCATTCTATACGAGAGTTCTCATTCACCCGATCACGATTCTGTCCACGTTGTTTTCGGCCAGCGTAGGCGCGGCGCTCGCCTTGTGGATCTTCAATACGCAGTTCACCGTTATCGCGGCGATCGGCGTCCTGTTGCTCATCGGTATCGTCAAGAAGAATGCGATCATGATGGTGGATTTCGCGCTTGCGGCGGAGCGCCAGGGGCTCGACACGCGGTCCGCGATCGAACAGGCTTGCCTTTTGCGCTTCCGTCCGATCATGATGACCACCTGCGCAGCGATCTTTGGCGCGCTACCGCTCGCCTTCGGCACCGGCGAGGGGTCGGAGTTGCGTCACCCTCTCGGGATCACGATTGTCGGAGGCTTGGTCGTCAGCCAGGTGTTGACGCTTTATACGACGCCAGTGGTTTTTATCTATCTGGATTCGTTCGCGAAGTTGCTGGGGCGTTTGTGGAATTGATATTACCTGCGGGCCCGGTCGGAGCCTGTCGCGAGAACAAGGTAGGCTCTCGCGATCAGATTGTGTTCGTCGCGCTGGCTCTGGCGACTGCGCTCGGTGGCTGCGCGCCTGTCGGGCCCGATTTTGAGCGCCCCGCGGCGGTCGTCTCTCCGCAATTCAAGGAGATCGCGGGCTGGAAGATCGCGACGCCGCGGGGTAGCGAACCCAAGGAGGATTGGTGGAGTGTCTTCCACGATCCGGTGCTCGGTCGGCTCGAGAGCGCCGTGGCCGTTTCCAACCAGACGGTCAAATCCGACGAAGCGAACTATCGCGAGGCCCTCGCGCTCATCAACGGGTCGCGGGCCGGCCTGTTTCCAACGGTCGCCGGGAACGGTTCGGCGATCCGGAATTCGACTCTGGGAACAAGCTTCTTGGCCGAAGCGACCGGCTCCTGGACGCTCGACATCTGGGGGCAGGTCAGGCGCGAGATCGAGGTTCAGCAAGCTGTAGCTGGTGTTTCAGCCGCCAATCTGGCCAACGCCACTCTGGCGGCGCAGTCGGCTCTCGCTGCTGCCTATATCCTGCTGCGACAAGCGGACTCGCTTGAGGATCTGCTGACTAGAACAGTCGAGGATTACAAGCGTTCGGTTACGATCACGCAAAACCAGTACAACGCCGGAACGGCCGCCAAGTCCGACGTCATTACCGCGCAGGCGCAATTGCTCAACGCCCAGTCGTCGCTCATCGCGGCCGGCGTGGCGCGCGCCCAAAACGAGCATGCGATTGCAGTGCTGATGGGCCGCCCGCCCGCCGGATTGTCGGTCCCGCACGGAGCCCTGTCGACCCGCGTTCCGTCAATCCCCGTGCGACTGCCGTCATCGCTGCTCGAACGCAGGCCAGATGTGGCGTCGGCGGAGGAGACGATGCGGCAGGCGAACGCGCAGATCGGAGTCGAATTTGCCGGTTATTTCCCCGCAATCTCGCTGTCCGGATTGTTCGGTTACTCCGGGAACCCGTTCGCCGGGGCGCTCGGGCCCACCAATCCGGCGTGGTCGTTCGGCGCGTCGCTGGCCCAGCCCCTGTTCAACGGCGGCCTGACCGGCGCCCAGGTAGAGGCTGCGCGCGAGACCTACAACTCTGATGTCGCGGCTTACCGGCAGACTGTCCTGACGGCGATTCAACAGGTGGAGGATAATCTGGCGGCCATCCGCATCCTGACGAGAGAGGCGAAAGTCCAGGCTGAGGACGTGCGCATCTCGCGGCAGGCGACACAGATTGCGCTGAACGAATATCAGGCGGGAACACAGACCTTCACCACCGTCGTGACCGCGGAGGCCCAGCAGCTTTCGGTGGAAGAGTTGTTGTTGTCGACGCAGGCGCAGATTCAGACCGACGCCGTCAATCTGATCGTCGCGTTGGGCGGCGACTGGACCGAATCCAAATTGCCGAACGCGCTGGCGGATGCGGCGGCCTCGATGCCGCCGCATCCGCTCGGGTCACAGTGACACGGCGAATCGCCCAGCGATCGCTTCGGCCTCGCGCGCATCCGACATTGTGATCGCGCCATTGTTCGCTGCACGCGCGGTCTCGACCGCTTTTGCAAGGAGCTCGGGACCGTCGAAGTCGCCGAGCTCGCCGGAGGCGCCGCTCAGCCGATTGCGCATCGCCTCGCGAACATCCTCATCAGCGAACGCGACGGCCTGCATCAAGGCGACGACGGGCCGGGGCGCGCTTGTGCAGCGCGCCAGCCGGTAGGCGTTCAGAAACCGCTTTGCCCCGCGGGGCGAATGTGCGGCCAGAGGCGCGAGCGCGATCAGGAGCGTTGCTTCCGCATTGGATAGAGGCTCGATCAATGCGGTCCCGTGCTCTGCGACGAGACGGCGGGGCGTGGCCTGTCCGTCGGTCACAAGAAGTCTCGTGATGAGACGCTCGCCATCAAAGTCGGTGCGTCTGGGCAGGTTGACGACGACATGAAGCCACTTGTCTAGTCTGCGTCGCCCTTCGTGAAGACCGCCGAGCGGATCGACAAGCCGTGTCAGGTCGAGAGCTAGGACGCCAATCAAGCCCGAGCCGATAACGCTTTGCGCAGTCTCGATCCACGCGATCGCTGCTCCAGCCGGCAAAGCGTCGAGATTGTCGATGACGAGAACAAGCCGGTTCGGGGCGCTCCCCTCCGGGCCTAAACCTATGCGCTCGGCAAGCGCCGCCAGAAACGACCGCGCCGCCGCGGCGGGGACGTGCCGGGCGTCGAGGAATTCCGGGCCGGGTGCGCGCGACGCGGCCTTTCCGCCAGCGCGGCGGCCAGCGGCTTCCGCCCGCTTGGCGGCGGCATCCGCTTCGGCTGACAATGCGCCCACCCTCTGCTCGAGGCGCGCCAGCCGGTTGTCAAGATCACGCCGCCGGTCCCGCACGTCGATATTCAGGAGTTGCGCCCCGCGGAGCACGAGGGTGGAGAAACTTATCGCTCGCCAAATGTTCAGGGCAAGCGCCAGAGCGCCGAGGACGTAGAGGACTTTCGAGGCTGTTTCGAACCAGGCGCCGTGCCCCGAAATCCATCCCGCGATTTTCGTTGTCCAATCGGCCACGAGCTCTTGCGGCGCAGGTGTTTTCTGAATCGCGTCGACCGCTTCCTGGCCATGCAACAGATGAATCGCAAACCCAAGGAGAAAGGCGACAATCGCCCAGAACAGGAGCCTTCTCTGCCCAGCATAGGCCCAGATCGAGCGGAGCGCGACGCCGGCTCGCCCGCCAGGCCCCATGCCCACCATGTCGCGCACGAGGTCGCGATAGCTCGCGGCGGCGTCCGAACCGGCGAGATCAAAGCGCCGGAGGCGGGCGTCGATCGTTCCGCGTCGGGCGCGGGCGAAGACATCGACGCGCGAGCCGGGGGTCTCGAACAGTAGAGCATCGGAAAGGCGGGCGGACCGCGCCTCGGCCTCGTCTCGCAGCGCGCGCTCGGTCTCGAGCTTGCGAACAATTTCGTCATGGCGGTCGGAGGCGGCTTTCGCCGCCCTCAACGGATCGCCGCCGGCATGCGACGATTCGTCGAGCAGCGCCGAATAGTCGATGCCGCCCGGCTCGCGGTCGAGCGCCGCATACGCGGCAGTGGCGAGGCCGACCGGCGCTTCGGCCCCGTCGGACGCATCGACCCTCGCAACAACAACCCGTGGCAGAGCCCCGTTGGAGCCGGCGAACGCCTCGATCGCCTGGACAAGCCGCTTTAGAGCGAAGCTTTTGCCCGAGCCGGGAAGGCCGGCGATCGCCGCCAGGAACGGCGTCTGGACCTGCGCGGTGACGCAAAGCTGCGCCAGCGGTTGAATGATTGCGGCCGTGTCGAGCACGTCTGCGCCTTCGACGGAATCGGATAGAAACACCGGCGACGAAACCTTCGAATTGAGCGGGGAGGGTGCGGCGTCGCCCTGCACGGGCTTGACAGGCGATGAGTATGCGGACGGCTCCGGCGCATCTCCGCCGAGCAGGCGAACCTTTGCCTTCTCGCTGATCTCGGACAAATAGACCTCCACCGCGCCGCCGGCCTTGAGGATGATCGAAGCCAGGCGCGCTCGCTTCTACGGGCGCAGTTACGGGCGCCGGTCTCCGGCATGTCAAGGCGGGAGACCGGGCGATCGAACGGCGGCTTTCTTGTCAGTTCTCCGAGACAATATCAACCATTCCAACGGCGCGGATGAAGCGGCGCCATTCCGATGGAGAGGGACGCCGATTTCATGGTAAGCCGCGGCGCGCCTATCCGCTTCGAGGAGCCCGATTGTGTCTGCTTTCGCCCCGCCGACGTCCGACGCCGTTCCGATCTGGTTCGTCAGCGCCGCCAACTGGGAGGGCCTGAAGTCCTCGATCGGAGAAGCGGGCGCCGTGTTCGCCGAGCGTTGCGGATTTGCGCCGAAGGCAGGGCGGCTGCAGTTCCTGCCTGGCGCGGACGGGGCGCTCGCCGCTGTCTTGTTTGGGGTCGACGCGCCTGACGCGCCGGCGCGCGATCGGTTCGCCGCGGGCAAGCTCGCGACCGCGCTGCCGAAGGGGGTTTACCGCTTCGCCAATCCCGTGGCCGATCCCGATCTGGCGGCGCTCGGATTTCTGCTCGCGCGCTACCGGTACGCCCGTTTCAGGTCCGAGCCGGAGCCCGGCTTGAGCGTCGTCGTCGCTCCGGAAGGCGTCGACAGCGGACGGATCGAGCGCATCGCCGCCGCGGTCGCTTTCGGACGCGACCTTGTCAATGCGCCGGCCAATGTTCTCGGACCGCACGAGCTCGAACAGGCGGCGGTGAAGCTCGCTGAGGATTTCGACGCGAGCGTGAGGATGGTCCGGGGCGACGACCTGATCGCCGCGAATTTCCCCCTCGTACACGCCGTCGGGCGCGCCGCCGCGGATCGTCCGAGGATCGTCGATTTCGTCTGGGGGCGCGAGAGCGCGCCGAAGGTGACGCTGGTCGGCAAGGGGGTGACCTTCGACAGCGGCGGCCTCGACATCAAGCCTGCATCCGGCATGGAGCTGATGAAGAAGGACATGGGCGGCGCCGCGACGGCGCTGACGCTGGCGCGGCTGGTCATGGAAGCGAGCCTCGACCTTCGCCTCAGGGTCGTCGTCCCGATCGTCGAGAACGCCGTCTCGGCCGCGGCGATGCGGCCCGGCGACGTGATCGTCAGCCGCAAGGGCCTCGCCGTCGAGATCGGCAACACCGACGCCGAGGGCCGGCTGATCCTCGCCGACGCGCTTGCGCTCGCCGACGAGGACGCGCCCGATCTCCTGTTCGATTTCGCCACGCTGACCGGGGCGGCTCGGGTCGCGCTCGGCCCCGACCTGCCGCCGTTCTACACCGACGACGATCGCCTCGCCGGCGCGATCGCCGAGTGCGCCGCGAAGGCCGCCGACCCGGTCTGGCGCATGCCGCTGTGGCGCCCCTACGAGGCGATGATCGAGGGAACCGTCGGCGACGTCAGCAATTCGGGCAGCGGGGCCGGAATGGCCGGGTCGATCACCGCGGCCTTGTTCCTGCGCCGGTTCGTCGACAAGGCGGGGGCCTGGGCGCATTTCGACGTCTACGCCTGGAACCCGAAGCCGCGCTCGTACGGGCCGGCGGGCGGCGAGATCCAGGCGGCGCGGGGACTGTTCGACCTGCTTTGCGAGCGCTATCCCAAGCGGTGAGGCCGCCCCGCCGCGGGCGATCGGCAGCGAGCCGTTTAGCGCCGGTTTAGCGGCGGCGATAAGCTTTTTCAAAGGGTTGCGACCCGCCTTAGCGGCGGCAAATCTGCCTGCCTTATATAACCTAAATAATATGTAAAACAAGAAAGCGCCTATCGCGGCGCGAGCCCGGCGAGCAGGTCATTCGCCGCCTTGGCGATGGCGAGGCTGGCGTTGACGTCGAAGGCGTTGATCGCCACCATCACGCCGGCGCCGCGGGTCGGCGCGAAGGCGACGTAGGAGACCACCCCCTGCAGGCCGCCGACCTTCTGCAAGACGAGCGGGCGGTCGCCCTCCGGCTGCATGATCACCCAGCCGAGCCCCATCGCGTCCATGCGGCCCTCGCCGTCCACGCCGGACACCGACTGGAGGCCGTCGCGCGGCAGCCAGGCGGCGTGGTCGATCAGGCGTTCGGCGGCCCGGTCGTTCGAGAACCGGTCGAGGTGCCATTGCAGCCAGCGCAGGAGGTCGCGCGGCGAAGAATAGAGCCCGCCGGAGCCGACCATGGTCTGCCCGGTCGGCGCATAGGGCAAGGCCCGGCCGTCGAAGCCGTGGCCGCGCATCAGGCGCGCCCACTGGCCGTCCGCGGGCGCAAAGGTCGTGTCGGCGAGGCCGAGGGGCTTGAGGACGCGCTCGGCGACGAGATCCGAATAGGGTTTTTGCGCCGCGGCGGAAAGGGCGGCGGCGAGCAGGTCGAAGCCGAAGTTCGAATCGAGAACCGACGTGCCGGGCGTGAACAGCAGCGGATTGTTCCTGAGCCAGGCGACGAAGGCGGCCCGGGTGATGGTGACGAAGGGGTTGCCCGGCGGCTCCTCGCCGTGCGGCGCCTCGCGCGGCAAGCCGCCCGAGTGGGTGGCGAGGTCGATGAGGCGGATCGGCCGGCCGCCTTCCGACAGCGACTCCTCGAATTCGGGCGCGTATTTGGTCAGCCGGTCGGTCAGGCTCACGACTCCGTCCGCGGCCAGGCTCGCCAAAACCTGTCCGGTGAAAGCCTTGGTGATCGAGCCGATCCGGAAAACCGTGTCGCCGTCCGGCGGCCGGAACGTCCGTTCGGAGCGCCGGCCGAAGCCGAAAACTGCGCCCTGGCTGTTGCGCACCGCACCGATCACCAGCGCCGGCGGCTTCGTCGCCAGGAACAGTTTCTGCCCGGTGAAGCCGACAATCTCCTCCAGCGCGGCCTGCGCGGCCCGCCCATGCGCCGGCCATGGCAGCGCCGCGCCGGCGATGAGAGCGAGGACATCGCGGCGGCGCAGCAGGTTCGAAGATCGGCGGTTCGGCACGCGAAGACTCGGACGGCGACGGCGGCGCGGCCGTTACCTTCGGGTAACCGTAATTGTTAAACAGGGGGTTACCCGCGGGCGCGGACGAAACCATGTTCGCGTTCCCGGGCGGGAATCGCAAAGGCTTGTTTGACCTGCATCAAACTCTCGCACGAACGGCTGCCTTAACAGGCGCCGCCAGGAGCAGTCGATTCCAGACGCGACCATTCCAGCGCAATCCTTCAGCTCCGAAGCGTGAGACCGCTTCGATCGTGTCGCGGAAGACGGTCAGCAATGCGGAGAGGCAGGTTCATGTTCATAGTCGATCGGCTTCCAGCCGCGATCATTCCTTCACGCACCTGGGCGACGCCCATAACCACCGGCGCGTTCCTATTGATGTCGGCGACCGGAGTCCTGATGTTCTTCGGTTTGGATCGGGGCCTAAGCGGAGAAGCCATGAGTGGTTCTCATGGCTCTTTCTTGCGGCCGCCGGCGCTCACATCGCTGCGAATTCCCGCCCGTTTGTGAAGCATCTCAAATCCCGTTGGGGCAAGGCCAGCGTCGCGGCTTTCGTCGTCATCCTCGTCGCCTCGTTCTCCGCGGGAATCGGCGCAGGCGGTCATCTAAGGAAAACCGTCGAGCAGGCCCTTGTCGACGCCCCCTTGTCGACATTGGCGAGCTTGACCCCACCTCGCCCCGGAGAGCCTCGTGGGCAGGTTGAGCGCGCATGGGATTGCCGCGAGCAGCCAGCAATCCATTGGCGAACTCGCTGCCGAAAACCACCTCAGGGAGATGCATCTGCTCGAGGTCGTGTTCATGAACGAGTGAATTCGTCAGCTTCGGGCCACGCGCGCGTGTACACCGGGCGGTAAGGGAACGAAGGAACCAATGTATGGGCTGACCACTTCCCCGAGCACTTCGACATGGCCGAGGTCCCGGTCTGCGGTCTCTTTCAAAGAGCAATCCGTGCCTATCCGGTTAGGACAGACTTCCGCTACATGTAGACTGACCTGCGTGCAGCGCCGCCACCGTCTGATCGGCCGTTCATGACCCCGAAGCAGGCATCGATCAAGGCGCCGGCAGAACATCGGTAGAGCGGATTGCGATCAGTTGAAACCGACGGCCGAGGCGACCGCAATGCTGAACATCCGGTCATTCGCCGACCGCGTGGCGAACGGGTCAAATCGACCCCTGAGCGGGCATTGCTCGCGGTGCAAGAATCAAGAATTTTGCACGCACGGATTCAGGCCGAAAATCGGCGTCTTTTGAGAGAGTGCGGGCGACGCGCAAAGGCTGCCCGGAGGCGGCCTGCGGCTCCGCATACCAATCTTATGCGACCGCCGAGCGTTTAGCGATTTCCCGATAGAGAGCCTCAGGGCTAACGCCAATCTCATCGGCGATCCGACGCCACTGCCCCTTTCCGGGCAGAGCGCCGTTCCAAATTATCCAAGCTCGGAGCCGCGCCCCGACCGTCTTGAGCGACAGGATTTCGGCATGAAGTCGGGCGCGCTGGACCTCATACGTCAGATAGCGAGCCCAAGCTTGAGAGGCTTCTGGTTTCGCTTCCAGGAGGCGGCGCAAATCCTTTTGCGGAGCGGCCCACGTCACGGCTGCGCTTTCAGCTCGGGCATCGCAATGATAGCGTTCTGAATAAACCGAGGCCTCCGCCAGGATCGAGCCCGCACGAGCGCGTTGCAGGATCAGAGCCGCGCCGTTGTCTTGGTGCCGCACGAGATGAATCGTTCCGCGCCGTACGAAATGAACAAGGCGGACATGGTCGTTCAGGTGGAAGACCGATGCGCCAGCGGCGAACGCGCATTCGCTGCCCCGCAATCCCCGAAGGAGTGAACTTAGTTCCTCAGACATGATCGCTATCATGTCGCAGACGGTCAACGTATGGCAAGTTTCCTCCAACTGTCGCTAGCGATGGGTGACGTGATTTCGTAGCTCGTGAAGTGTCGTGTTTTTTGGAGGCCCTGGAGGGCCTTGATGGACACGGCGCACATTCGCGAGGGAATACGGAAGATGCGGTTTTCGACGATTTTGGACCGCTGGGACTCGGGAGAGATGACACAGGAGACGGCGGCGGAGTTGTTGGGGATGAGCGTTCGCTCTTTCCAGCGATGGAGAGAGCGCTACGAGGCGGACGGCGAGGCTGGGCTGGTCGATCGGCGCGGCGCGCCGTCGCCGCGGCGTGCGCCGGAAGAGGAGGTCGAGCGGATGCTCGGGCTCTACCGGGACAAGTACGCCGACTTCACGGTCAGGCATTTCCACGAGCAGCTGACCAAGCGCCACAATTACACGCTTGGCTACACCGTGACGAAGCTTTGCCTGCACAGGGCCGGGCTGGTCAGGCCGGCGCCCAAGCGCTCGGCGCACCGCAAGAAGCGGCCGCGCCGGCCGATGCGCGGCATGATGCTGCATCAGGACGGGTCGCGGCACGTGTGGGTCGAGGGCAGGCCCTCGATGGACCTGATCGTCACCATGGACGACGCCACGAGCGAGATCTACTCGATGATCCTCGTCGAAGAGGAGGGAACGGCCTCGACCTTTGAGGCCTTGCGCGAGGTGATCGGCGAGCGCGGCCTGTTCTGTGCGCTCTACACCGACCGCGGCAGCCATTACTTTCATACCCCGGAGGCCGGCGGGAAAGTCTCGGGCACGGTCCAGACGCAGGTCGGGCGGGCTCTGGCGCATCTGGGGATCGAGCACATCGCCGCCTATTCGCCACAGGCGCGGGGACGCTCCGAGCGGCTGTTCGCCACCCTGCAGGACCGGCTCCCCAAGGAGCTGCGGCTGGCCGGGATCGAGACCGTCGAGGCGGCCAACGCCTGGCTGAAGAGCCATTACATCGCCGAGCACAACGCCCGCTTCGCCGTCGACCCCGAGCAGGAGGCCTCGGCCTTCGTCCCCGACGCCAAGGAGATGTGGCGCGAGATCCTCTGCGTCGTCGAGGAGCGCACGGTCGCCGGCGACAACACCGTCGCCTGGAACGCAAGGCGCCTGCAACTGCCGGAGAGCCGCCTGCGCCCGCATTTCGTCAGGGCGCAGGTGCGGGTGCACGAGTACCCCGACGGAGCCTGCGCTGTGTTCCTCGGCCCGCATCGGCTCGCCGACTACGACGCCGAGGGAGTCCTCCGCGTCCCGACTGCGCCCAAGTCTGGCGTCGTGCTCGGGGCCGTCAAGGACAAGCCCTGTCGGGCGCGCTTGCGCGCATCCTTGACCGCCCCTGCGCGCGACGCCAATTCCGCTGCGCAGGCCGGGACGAGGAAACGGCCGCCCAGCCGAACAAGGAAACAGCCCAAACCCAACCCGGAGATGATCGACGCAGCATCCTCCTCTCGAGCCGGGCCGTCCGCGGCTTCCGACCCGCTTCGAACATCAACCCGAAGACGCCACATCATACGCTACAAAAACACGACAGGTTGACGAGCTACGGACAGTTTCCTCCAACGAAGGAGACTTCCATGCTCCGCGTTACAAGTTTAGCCGATTGAAGAGTCGAATGAGTACCATGACAAGCTCAGAGAAATCGTCCAGGAGCAAATTGCGTGGACTCTTTGGCGGCGTGATAATCGTGTACTTTATTATCGCGCTTGAGGTGCTGATCATGATCAGCCCCTTTGCTGTGTTTTTCTACGCTGCCCTAAATCCGGTCCTCCTCTTCTTGGCCGAGTGGCCCGCCACGCGCTGGCTCACCGCATTCTTTCTGCCGCACATGGTCTCGCCGCCCGGGTTGTTCCTTCAGACTGTGCGGGTCGCTGGTTCGGGCCTCTTCTTGGTCGGCGCGGTCGTCTTCCTGGTCTGCATGACGCAGGTCTACTTCCATCAGTTCTTTCGACGCGACCCGGCGATCGGCGGGCTCTACCATTGGATTCGGCACCCGCAGTATCTCGCTCTAGAGGCCACCGGCCTCGGCTTGGCAATCCTCTGGCCGCGTTTCCTCACCATCGTCCTGTGGGTCGCTATGACCGGGCTCTACTACCTCCTTGCGAGGGATGAGGAACGGCGGATGGTGAGCCAGTTCGGCGATCAGTACCGGGATTATATGGTGCGGACGGGCATGTTCGTTCCGCGAAGCGTGGAGCGAAGCATGGGCCGCCTGCTGCCCCTTCGGAAATCAGCGATGCTCCGATCTCTGCTTGGTTTCGCCATTCTTGCGCTCGTGGCTGTCGGCGGCGCATTCGCCCTTCGAACCTATACGGTCGCCCAATTGCCGCTCTGGTCCGAGGGGCGCATCACGGCGATGGCCGTCCTGCCAGGAGACTCCTTCATGCTTGAGCACCGGATGCCCGATGTGCTGGAGCTGCCGGAGGTGAAGTCGCGGCTCGACCAGTTGTCAGAGCCCGTCCTCGTCTACGTAATCCCGCAGAACTATGTGATGCAAGGGATGATCGCAGACACCGGCCCAAAGTGGCGTCTCTTTCAGGAACGTCGGACGCTAGCGATGATCACCGACTGGATCGCCCATCCCTTCCGACACCTTGAGGGCGGCGACATGGCGGCGCACCACGGCATAGGAGGAGCATCGGGGACTAACTCGACCTCCGGAGGCATGGTCCGCCGGCTCATCTTCCTGCGGCTCGACTCCCCGGGACCCTTAAACACGAGCGCTGATGTTTTCGGCATCACAACGTCTCGCGTCCCGCTGTTCTTCGCCGACGTGGATATGCACAACCTCACCTTGCTGGACACCCAGGCCCTCGGCCCGGGCACAGGGTGGGGGCGCGTCCCAACGCCAATGTTCTAGCGGAAACCTCGGCGGTAATTCCAGCAAAGTACAAAAATCAAGACTTACGCAAAGCGCCGTCTAGCAGAATGGAGCTTATGTGACTTCGATCAAGAATAGTGTGTCGCGGCTAACAGGGCGGCGGAACCCGCCAGCAAGATGACGACAACCCACGGCGGAGCCTTCCAGACCGTCAACAGGAGGAATCCGCCGACCGCGAGGGCGAAGTCTCGCGATGTAAGGACACCACTTGTCCAAATAGGGTTGTAGAGGGCCAGCCCAAGAATACCGACCTCGGCAGCGTTTGCGCCGCGCATGGCGGCTTGAACGGTGTGGCCGCTGCGTAGTTCGTCCCAGAAGGGCAACATGCCATAAACGAGCAACATGCCGGGGAGAAAGATCGCGACGAGCGCAATCGCCGCGCCGGCAACACCGTTCGGCGTCGGCCCCATCACCGCGCCGAGATAGGCGGCGAATGTGAAGAGAGGCCCAGGCACAGCTTGCGCCAATCCATAGCCTGCTAGAAACGTCTCGTTCGTCACCCAATGCGGCGCAACCACTTGCGCCTGGAGCAAGGGCAGCACGACATGGCCGCCGCCAAACACCAGCGCGCCCGACCGATAGAAGGCTTCGAATAGCGCGACGGCTTGGCGACTGCCCCCGCCGGATATGACCAGCGGAATCAGGAGGAGCGCGGCAAAGGCAACAAGAGCCGCCGCGCCGCGAAACAGGACAGCGCAACTGTCCCGACAAGGCCGCTGCTTCGCCACGGCAAAGGCGAAGGCCGGCGACCGCGCCGAGGGCAATCGCCGCGATCTGTCCGAATGACCCCTCGACGATGACTACCACAGCGATAGCGGCCAGCGCGATCATCGCCCGTGCGCGATCCGGCGTGAGCGTTCGCGTCATGCCCCACACCGCTTGCGCCACCACAGCGACGGCCACGAGCTTAAGCCCGTGCAGGAATCCTTCGGCGAGGGGACCGGTAAACGCCGCCGCGCCGAGAGCGAAGGCGAGCAGGATCACGGCGGACGGCATGGTGAAGCCGAACCACGCTGCCAACCCACCCAAAAGACCATTGCCGCGCAAAACCCCGAGGGAGAAGCCGACCTGACTTGAGGCGGGGCCAGGTCATTAAACCGATCAGTAGGTTCGGTTTGATTGATTTGGCGGGAGGCGACGGATGTCGGTCGGGGATTTGAGCGATGAGGGGCTGATGGCGGCGTTGCGGGCGCATCCGGAGCTTCGCCAGCGGGTGTTTTCGATTGTGCTGGCGGTCGAAGGCGACGAGGGGGCATTGACGGAAGCCGACGCGGCGGAAGAGCGGATGGTCGAGGAGACGCGTCTTCTGGGACGGGAGGCGTTGCGCACTTGGGCCGAGCGGCGGGTCGAGGCGACGGAGCGGGAGATTCGCCAACGCCCGCAGATGCATCGCCAAGGCGAAAAAAACTCCGCTGGCATACGAAATTCGGCGAAATAGAGGTTCGGGAGCCGCAATATCGGTTCGGAGGCAGCGGGTGCGTCCATTCGTGCTCGGGGCGAAGGTGAGCCCGCTCGGGTGTTCGCGGCCGCTGCAGCGCGCCATCGTCGACTTCGCCGCCGATCAGCCCTTCGCGCAGGCGCGCGCCAAGCTTGAGGAGCACTACGGCTTCGCGATCGGCGAGAGCACGATCCAGCGGATCACGTTCGCCCACGCGCGGGCGATGCATGAAAGCAGTCGTCGGGATTTGGAGTTTCCGGAAGCGCCGGGCCTTCGCAAGCCGATCGTCGTCGAGACGGACGGCGGCATGGTTCCGATTGTCGAGCCGAGCAGCGAGGAGAAGGACAAGCGCAAGGACAAGACGCTGTCCTGGCGGGAGGCGAAGCTGTCGCTGGCGCACGCGCAAGGGAACTGCACGCCGGTTTATGCGGGCTCGATCGAGGGCGGGGTCGAAGAGGCCGGGCGCCAGCTGCTTTCCTGCGCGGTTCGCGCCGGCTTCGGGGCGAACTCCCGGGTTCACGCGGTCGGCGACGGCGCGCCCTGGATCGTCGGCCAAATCGAGCAGCAGTTCGGCGATCAGGGCTGCTACCTGATTGATTTCTATCACGTCTGCGAATACCTGGGCGCCGCCTCGGCGGCGATCGCGCCCGACCCGGCGGCGCGCAGCGCATGGATGGAGACGCAGAAGGAGGCGCTCAAAGGCGGGCGTCTCGACGCCGTCCTGCGGGCGCTCGTCGGACATTGCGAGCCTCCCGAAGCCGACGACCAGCACGCGCCGGTGCGAACCTGCCATCGTTATCTTGGCGCTCGCGCCAACCAGTTGAACTATCGCCAGGCCCTGGCCGACGGACTGCCGATCGGCTCCGGCGAGATCGAAAGCGCCCATCGCTACGTCGCCCAGCAACGCCTGAAGCGGCCCGGCGCCTGGTGGCGCGTCGAGCATGCCGAACATATGCTCGCCTTGCGGATAAACCGAATCAACGGCGACTGGGACGCCTACTGGAAAGCCCTCGCCCGGCAACGTGCCGCTGCAGCCAATGACAATAGCCCGAACAAATCACTACGCCGCACCGCCTGATTGCACCACTTTGATCGCACCCCGGGCCAGGCAGGAATTGACACAGGGCAACCAGATCGACGTAACTCGCCTCGTCGATCCACTTGCGCCGCACCACCAGCTCTTCGCGAAAATAGCCGAGGTGCGCGACAGGCCCGCCAAATGACGTGAGCCCCAGTTTCAGGAACACCCGAAACACTTCCGCCGGTGAGCCATGTGGCGCAATTCGCTTGAGCAGATCGCCGCTGTCGTTTGTCGCAATAATCAAATCCAGTTTCCTAGCGCGATAGTTCCTTTTTTCGTCGGGCCAAAGCCAACGCTGTACGGCGAGCGCTGTGAGCATGCCCACTATGTGCGCCAAGATATATAAATACTACGACGCCAGAAGGGGCAGTACCAGCGAACGTGTCGGAGAGCGCGCGGGCAATTGTCACAGCCGGATTGGCGAAGGACGTTGAGGCCGTGAACCAATAGGCCGCCGTGATGTAGAGGCCGACCGCGTCGGGTAAGGGGTTTGTCTCCTCAGAGCAATTTAGACTTTTGCAATTCGGCGATTACTGCCCCAAGAACGGCCAACGCGTCGCGTGCTCCGTCCGCTTCGCCCTTTTCAAAATCATCGCCAGCCAACCCCATCGTATTGGTTACATGAGCGAGGCAAAGCACCCGAACGTTGGCAGCGCGGGCAAACGCGTAAAGCCCAGCGGCCTCCATTTCGACCGCCAGAATGCCCTTGTTCCGCGCGGCATCTATGGCTTCGACTGTCTCCCGAAAGGGCGCGTCGGTTGTCCAACTCGCCCCAATAATGCTGCGGGGACCGCCCTCTGCTAACGCGGACGCCGCCGCCTCGATCAATTTCGCATCGGCTTCGGCAAACTCAGCCGGAGGGGCGTAATGATAGCTCGTACCCTCATCGCGCAAGGCGCGGTCGATCACCACGAAATAGGGCGGGTTTCCGGCGGGGGCAATCTGGCCTGCCGAGGTCAGACTAACCAGCAGCTTGCACCCAGAGGCGAACAACTCCTCAGCCACGAGCACCGCGAATGATGCGCCAACCGCACGGCCGACAATCCCGACGCGTTGCCCCCCGAGGTTAAATGTATCGAGTTCCGTATGGTAACAGGGCCAATCTGCGAAAGGCGTCGCCGCACCGCTGCGTCGAATCTGGCGCACGAGATCGCCATCCGGATCGAGAATACAAACGGGCGGCACCTCCGCGTTGCCCAGCCCTTTTTGACGCCGCGCCTCTCGCAGCAGCGTCACGGGAGCGAACACCGACGGCTTCGAAGTTGATTTGTTGTCGAGGATGGGGACAGTGACCATGTTACCCGTGATCGAAAGAGGGTTGGAGCAGCGCGCTATGGAGAGCCGGAGCCGTCAGACCCATTGGGAGACTGTCTACACGACTAAGGGCGAGCAAGAGGTAAGTTGGTATCAGGAAAATCCAGCGCCCTCGCATGAGCTGTTAGCTGAGGTTGGCGCAGCCCCTTGGACGAAAATCATCGATATTGGCGGCGGGGCCTCGCGATTGGTCGACAGCCTGTTAGCAAAGGACTTTCGCGCGATCACCGTGCTTGACCTATCAACCGCCGCGTTGGAGGCCGCGAAAGCCCGCCTTGGCGCGCAGGCTGCTAAGGTTTGCTGGATTGTCGCGGATGCGACCGTGTGGGAGCCGACTGAGGGCTATGATATTTGGCACGACAGAGCTGCATTCCATTTTCTCACCGAAGAGCACGACCGCGCCGCCTACGTCGCCCGCATGAAGCGAGCTTTGCGGGTCGGAGGCCACGCGATTATCGCCACCTTTGCGCTGGACGGGCCTGAGCGATGCAGTGGCTTGCCGATCACGCGCTATGACGCTGAAAGCCTCGGCCAGATCCTCGGCCAAGGTTTCGAGTTGATCCAGACGCGGAGGCACACTCACGCAACGCCTCGGGGAACAACCCAGTCCTTTCAATTTAGCGTTTTTCGTAGGGTCGGCTGATTTGGACCGCGCGCCGGAGCGGGCCAGCACCAGAGACCTGGGCTCGGTGCTCACGCCACCATGCAAGGGGTCAACGAACCGCGTGCGCGTCAAGGAAAGCCTCGGCGCGAACTTGCGCATCCTTGGCCGCGGCGAGGTTGTGCTGCGCCCGATGCCCGAAGGGCATGGCGAAGGCGTGTCCGACGCCGGGATAGACCTTGACTTCGACATTCGGCGCCCGCGCCAACGCCTGGCAACGCGCAGCCGGCGCCCAAAGATCCTGCTGCCCGGTCAAGATCAGGGTCGGAACCGAAGGGACCGCGTCTTCCTTGCAGTGGGGAGAAATGGCGATTGCGCCAGCGAGCTTCGCCGTGTGCGGCGGCGCTTTGGCGGCGTCAATTGCAAATAGCGCCGCCGAGGCGCCCAAACCGACACCCTGGACGAAAATCCGGTTGGTATCGATTTCAGGCCTCGCCTTGAGGGCGTCGAGCGCAGCGTAGATGTCCCTGGCGCCCCGCGCAACGGTCTCGCCACCCGCGTTCGGCTGGCCGCAAACTCCTTGCCACTCCTGGCGCGGCCAGTAGGGATCGATGACCAGCATTGCGAAGCCTTTGGCAAGCAAGCGGTCGCGCACCGCGGAATGTGCGAAGCGCTCCTCCCCGGAATTCATTTCCGCGCACGTGCCCATGTAGATGACGGCCGGGAACGGACCCGCGCTAGCCGGCCGGAACAGGGCCCCGGCGATCGCCCTCGTCGCCGGATCGTCGACCGGAATCGCGATCGCATCCTTGTACCCGCCCCCCAAGATCGGAATCTGCGCAGCGGCCAGAGTTGCCAAGCCGATCGTCACGAGCGCGTGCGCCGTCGTCGACACAAGAAAGTTCCGCCTCATCATGCCGTCTCACGCAATGGCCCCGCGCGTTCGCCATCCAGAGCAAGCCGACACAAAAAGTGGATTTCCGTCAGCCGCGCCTATGTCCCCGCCGCAGGCGATTCTCATGGCGGCGATCGTCTCTTTAGCGGTCGAAGGCAATCGTGCAAATACGAAATTCGTCGCCGGAGTCCCAGCAGTCCCGCAGAACACCTTCCTGCAAAACGCTCGACGGCTCCCTACTGCCGGTACTCGTTGTCGTTCAGACGCCTGCGAAACAGCAGGTTCCGGCGACCGCCGTATCCAGGTACAAGCACCTGCCGGCCACGGCGCGTCAGCTCTTCTGCGACGCACCCCACATGAGCTTGATCGCATCGAGGCAAGCGAACACGATCACGCCCGCCCCGATCGTCAAGGCCAGATCATCGGCGTGCAGCGGGCCGAACCGGAAAAGAGCGGCGGCGAACGGCCAGGCCAGCGTAAGGGTGAGAATCGCCACGACCGCCGCCAGAATCCACAGCAGCGTCGGGTTCGGACGTCGAAGCGCGGTCCACACCGAGGCGCTGAACGACCGATTGACGAGGATCAGCCCGACGATGGTCAGGATAAGCGCGAAAAAGGTGAGAGCGCGCACTTCGTCAACGGGCATTCCACGGCGCAGCCCGACGAACAGCACGCCGGCTACAATCGCAAATGCAAAGAGGCCCTGGAAAAGACTCCAGGCGACGAACGACGCCGGCGCCATCGGCTCGTCTGGCGGCCTTGGCGGGCGCCGCATGACGTCGTCTTCCTCGACCTCCGCCTCGAATACAAGCGAGCAGACCGGGTCGATGACCATTTCGATGAAGGCGATATGGATCGGCCCGAACAACACCGGCAGCCCGAAGACCAACGGCGTGAGCGCCAGGCCGGCGATCGGCACATGAACAGCGAAGATGAAGCCCACGGCCTTGCGCAGGTTGTCGTAGATGCGGCGTCCGAGGCGCACCGCCTTGACGATCGAACCGAAGTCGTCGTCGAGGAGAACGATGGCCGAGGCTTCGCGCGCGACGTCCGTGCCCCTGCCGCCCATCGCGACGCCAATGTGGGCGGCCTTCAGCGACGGGGCGTCGTTGACGCCGTCGCCGGTCATGGCCACGACGTCGCCTTCGGTTTTCAGCGCGTTGACGATCCTGAGCTTCTGTTCCGGCATGATGCGGGCAAAGACGTTTACCGAGCCGATGTCCCGCCGCAACTCCGCCTCGTCCATCCTTTCCAGCGCTTCGCCGGTCATCACGCGTCGCGCGTCGAGCCCCGCCTGCCGGGCGATGGCGGCGGCGGTTTCCGGGTAATCGCCGGTGATCATCACGACCCGAATGCCGGCCGACCGGCATTCTTTCACCGCCGCGGCGGCGCTGGCCCGCAGGGGATCGGCAAGGCCCACGAGACCGACGAAATCGAACGCAATATCGCGCGGCGAATCCGGCAAGGCGCCCGCAGCCCCAGCGGCGCGCGCAACGCCCAGGACCCGAAGCCCCTCGCCCGCCATTTCCTTGACCTGACGGTTCAACGCATCACGATCCGCGCCGCCGAGACGGCAAAGTTCAGCAATTGCTTCTGGCGCCCCTTTCGACGCGGTCAGGAATTTGGGATCGTCGGACGCCGGCCTCCAGACTTGCGTGACGGCCAGGAGATCCGGCCGCAGCCCGTAAACACGGACAAGCTCAAGTTCGCCATTGTCCGGACGCCCTGAGTTCGGGGCGCTTTTCCGGCGCAATGCGTGAAAGGCCTTTTCCATCGGATCGAACGGCTCGGGAGCGCTTGCGAGGACGCCGACCTCGATCACGTCCTGGAACGCTTGCGGAATCGACAGGGCCTCCGAATGGTCGATACGCAACGCTCGGCCGTCCGCCCCGCGAAGTTCCGTGATCGTCATTCTGTTTTCGGTCAGGGTGCCGGTTTTGTCCGTACACAGAACCGTCGCGGAGCCGAGAGTTTCGATGGCGACGGCGCGCCTTGTCAGGACGCGAGCGCGAGAAATTCGCCACGCGCCCATCGCCATGAAGACCGCGAGGACGACCGGAAACTCTTCCGGCAGCATCGCCATCCCCAGGGCGATGCCGCCCAGGAGCGCGTCGAGCCAATGGCCCCGCAGAATCCCGTAGAGCGCCACCGCGAGAATGCTGACGCCTCCGCCCACCACGGCGAACATGCGCACGAGGCGGTTCATTTGGGTTTGCAGGCGAGGGGGCTCGGTTTCCAGCGCGCTGAGCGACTGGCCGATCTTGCCGATTTCGCTCATCGGACCCGTGGCGCTGACTTCCGCGATTCCGGCGCCGCGCACGACCAGCGATCCGGAAAAGACGTTCGGCGAGTCGTCGCCGCCGGGCCGAGCTCCCCGGCCAGAACCGGCGCTCGTCCTCGCAACCTTGCGCACCGGCACGGACTCGCCCGTGAGCAGCGATTCGTCGACCTGCAGATCCGCGCATTCGATGAGCGCCGCGTCTGCCGGAACGCGATCGCCTTCGGAAAGCACGACCACGTCGCCACGCGCCACCTCCCGACCGGGTATCCGTTTGCGCTCCCCATCGCGGATGACCAGCGCGCGTGGGCTCGTCAGATCGCGAAGCGCTTCCAGAACGCGCTCGGTGCGCGTTTCCTGAACCACCGTGATGACCACGGAGAGTCCGGCGAAGACCAGGAGGATCAAGGCCTCGCGCCAGTCGCCGAGCGCCAGGTAAACGACCCCTCCGGCGATCAGCAGGGCGAGCATCGGCTCGCGCAGCACCTCGAACACGATTCGCAACGCCGTCCGACGATCCGTCCGTGGCAGTTCATTGTAGCCTTCGGCCTTCAGCCTTGCTTGCGCTTCGGCTTCGCTGAGGCCGGCCTTCCAGTGAGGCGCTGCGCCCTCGCTCCTCTCATTCTCCGAACCCATTGCAAACTCGCGCCGTCTCAATTGGGGCGACGTCGCCGCGCCGGCGACCGACGCTGACCGATCTGAAGGACAGGTATCGTAGCGAAGACAATCTGCGACGCCATCCCAATGGCGCCCGCCGCCGTGCCAAGGCTGGCGAAAGTGTCGGGCAGCGTCCGGCCAAAAACGACAATGGCAAGGCTGAATTCGTAGGCTTGCAGGATCACAAAAGCCAAGATCCCCAACGCCAGCCTCGGGGCCGCAAGGGCGGGAACGCGGCAACGCGATGAAACGCGGTCCGAAATCGCCCAACTGATCGCGATCATGATTGGCGCTTCGAGAGCGACTGCGACAGTCGAACCAGCCAGCGGGGCGAGCAGAAATGTGCGGGCGACCCCCAGCACGAAACCGAAAGCGAAAACCACGGAGCCATATGCGAACGCCGCATTTGCCATGCGCCGAACTCGCCCATTCCATGCTCGAACGGCGTGGTCCGAAATCCCGGTCATGTCAAATACGGATAGCGCGTCTTTGCGTAGCGACCGGTATAGGCGTCATCCTGATCCAACGTCCTAAAGAGTCCGGTTGCCTGGACCCTGGAGCTCCGGTTATTGGCCCCCGTCCCGTTCCGTCGGCCGGACGGCTTCGTCTTCGGCGAGCGTCGCTCTCTCAATCCGCCAGGTTTTCAATGACCGCGTCGGCGATCGCGCGCTTGGTGATCACGCCGACGACGTCGCGCGCCCGCGGCCGGCCGTCGCCGTGAAAGACGATCGCGGCGCCCGACCCGTGGGTCTTCAGCCGCGCCAGCGCGAGGCTCAGGATGTCGGTGTCGCGGCAGAGCGCCGGGCGGCGCTCGACGAATCGGTCGATGAGCGCGCCCGGATTGATCCGCGCTTCGCGCCAGAGACCGGAGCGCGGCGGAACGAGGCCGACGATGCGCCCGTCCCGTTCGACAACGATGGCGCGCAGGTCGTCTTCCTCCTCGGCGGCCAGCGTTTCGTTCAGGGTCGTGCCGGCCCTGGCCAGAATGAACCGCCGCTCCATGACGTCCTGCGCCTGCCGGACCAGATAGAGGTTCATGTGGCGCTCTTTCGGGATGCGGTGGCCGCGGTGGCGAAGCTTGACGGTGTAGATGGTCTCGCCGATCAGCCAGCGCCGGACCCCCGCCGCCACCGCGACGGCGACTATGACGGGCACGATGATCGCGTAGTCGCGCGTCATCTCGAACACCATGACGATGGCGGTCATGACGCCGCCCGTTCCGGCGCCGACCATCGCCGCCATGCCGACGATCGCCGCCGACGGAAGCGTCAGGCCTGCGTGCGGCAGGGCGAGGCCGGCGACCGCCGCGAAGGCGGCGCCGAGCGTCGCGCCGAGATAGAGCGACGGCGAGAAGATGCCGCCCGAGGCCCCGCAGCCGAGGCTGATCGTCGTGGCGAGTAGCTTGAGGCCGAACAGCAGCGCGAGCAATCCGACTCCGGTCATATGGTCGTCGAGTACGGACTGGATCACCCCGTAACCGACGCCGTCGATGTAGGAATGGCCGAACGTGCGCATGAGCACGACCATCATCAGGCCGACGATCGCCATGCCGACAATGTTCTGCACATAGATCCCGCCCGGCAGGCGCGGAAAATTGTCTTCCATGACCACCAGCAGGCGAATGAACGCCCAGGCCGCGACCCCGCACAGGGCGCCGAGAATCACGAACGCCAGCCCCTCCTCGAAGCTGAACGTATGCGCCAGCGGGAACAGGATCTCGGGGACGCTGAACGCCGGGTCCGGCCCGATCAGGATTCTGCCGATCAGTGTCGCCGCGCCGGTTGCGACGACGACCGGAAGAAAGGTCCGGTTGGAAACCTCGGGCAGGAGGATTTCGAGGGCGAACAGCACGCCGCCGAGCGGCGTGTTGAATGTCGCCGCGATGCCGGCGCCGGCGCCGGCGGAAAGCAGCGTCACCTTCTGCCAGCGCGAGAGCCGGATGACTTGCGAGAATGCCGATCCCAGCGCCGCGCCGATCTGGATGATCGGGCCTTCCCTCCCGACCGCCGCGCCGCTGCCAATCGACAGCGCCGAGGCCAGCGACTTGATGACCGCGACCTGCCAGCGGATGTTGCCGCCGCCGTAGAAGATCGAGTCCATCACCTCGGGCACGCCGTGCCCCTTGGCTTCGGGCGCGAAGCGCTGAACGAGGAAAACCACGATCACGCCGCCGATGATCGGCGAAAGGATCAGCAGATCGCCGAAAGGGCTCGGACCCTCGAGAATGTTGGCGTTGTACCGAAAGTCGAACACCCCGTAGTAGAAGCCGTTGTGAATGAGCCCGATCAGCGCGCGCAGCGCCACGGCGCCGTAGCCGGTCAGGACGCCGATGAACAGCGCGAGGAGGCAGAGGACGAGAAGGCCAACGCGCCGCTCGGCCTCCCGGGGGGCGGGAGAGGCGACGAGTTCCGCGGGATCCCCCGCGCTCGAGGGTTTTCGCAGCGCCTGCTCCATCACAACCTTCCAAGTCAAAACGCGAACCCGAGTGCGGGGTCCGCTACGCGTCGGGACAAGGCGAGCTCTGCAACGACATCATCCTTATGAGCCGCCGCCCATTCGGCGCTCGAAGCCGTCGAGAATCTGGCGCGCCATCAGGACGTAGTTTCCGTCGAAATGGTGAATTCCCTGCTTCTCGATCACTTCCGCGCCCTGCCGAATCAATTCCGGACAATAGGTCTCCTTGTCCTGGCTTCCATAAAAGCACTGGATCGCCTTGCCCGGAATGCGGCTAATCGCGGGACCGAGCGGAGTCGCTTCCGCGCTCGGAGGCGCGCCGAGCCATCCGGCGACGCGAATTTCCCAGTCGGCCGCCGGGCCGAGGCTCAAGAGCGACAGCATCGGCACGTGCGCCTTGATGCTCTCGCGCAGATGGTCGTAAGCGAAGGGAAGGACGTCGGCGCCGAACGAGAATCCGATCAGCGCGACCTTGTCGGCGTGCCACTTGGCGCTATAGGCCAGAATGACTGCCGAAAGATCGGCCGCGGTCTGCTCGGGCGTCTTCCGCCTCCAGAAATAGCGGACGCTGTCCCAGCCGACGACGGAAACGCCCATCGACTGGAGGTGCTCTCCGATCGTCCTGTCGATGTCGCGCCACCCGCCGTCGCCGGAGAAGAAGACCGCCATCAGCCGTGATTGCGACGACGCAGGCAGTTCAACCAGGGGGAGGCCGGCGACGCTGGCGAAATTGTCCTGAACGAGGTGCGGAGCAATCAACGACGCAAGCGCTTCCGGACGGGCGGGCCTGTCGACTGTCCGGACCTCGAGTTGCGGCACGAGTTCGGTCAGGGCGTCGAAATGGGCACGGAGCGCAAGAGAGGCATCGGGCGACAGCGCGACTGTCCAGAATTGCTTGAGGATCGGCGCCCGAAAATTGCCGGGGGCACTGGCGTCGTCCTTGTTCGCGACCCGCGGGCACCATCCATGGCTGACCTCCAGGACGCCCAAGGGATCGATCGAAACCGCGCCGCCGAGCGTCGCATCGGGCGCTTGCGCTAGGATCGCTCCGGCGACCGCCCCTCCCTTGCCGACGCCGGCGACGATCGGGAAGAAATATTCGGCGCCCGAATGCTCGCGCTGCACCTGTCGGCTCAGGCCCTCCGTATCGCCGATGAGCTGTGCGCATCGCGGATCGCTCGAAGCGACGCGCGCCAGATAGGCGTCAGTGTCGACGCCGACGGCTATGGCGCCGGCCGAGGCGATTGCGTCCAGCCGGGACTGGTCGTCGGCCGTCCATCCTCCCGCATCCGAAAACAGCACCACGTAACCGCGCGGCGGCCCCTTGGGAACCGCGAGGCGCACCCCGCCGTAGCGGCCGCCGTCGAGAGCGGACGCGGGCGCGGGCGCGGCGAAGAACAGGCACGCGACCAAACCGAGCAGCGCCGACATCTTAGACATGGGCTTGCCCGGATGTTGAGGTGGAAAAGCCGGCTCCGATCAGAACGGTCGCGTCGGCGAGCGCAACGAAGGGGCCCAGCGCCCCCGAGGCGGCGAAATAGCGCGGATCCCAGGTCGGGTTGAACTTGCCTTTGAACGCGCGCAGTCCCTGAAAATTATAGAATCGGTCGCCGTGCTTCCAGATCAGGGAGGCGAGGCGATTCCAGCCCGACGACAGCGGCGCGGCCCGAACGCCGGCCAGCGGCGCCGCGCCGAGGCTGAGGAACTCGAGCCCACGCTCCTTGAGCGCCAGGATCAGGTTCGTGATCAGGAACTCCATCGCGACCGGGCTCTCGGCGCCTGAGCGCCGAATCAAGCCGACGGTCGCCTCGCCGCCCGACCGGGTCATCATGACGCTCACGAAGGCGACGGCGCGACCGCGCTCACGAAGCAGGGCGACGTGCTGCCGGCCAAGATAGTTCGGCTCGAATGCGGCGACGGAGAAGCCTTTCTCCTCGCCGCGCCGGAACTCGAGCCACCGGTCGGAAATCCCGGCAAGATCGTCCATATGCGGCGCCAACCGCTCCGGCGGAACGAGTTCGAATTCGAGCCCGTCGCGCGCCCCGCGCTTGAGCGCATACCGCAGATGGGACGCGGACCCTCCCTTCAGCGTGAATTCGGACAAGGTCACGACGGCGTCCTCGCCGAGCTTCATGACGCTGAATCCGGCGTCGAGGTAAAGCGGCAGGTTCTCGGGACGAACCTGATAGAAAGCGGCCCGGCCCCCGTGCGCGCGGGACATCCGGCTGAAGCGGTCAATCAGCCCGAGCCATTCCTCACGGGGTCCGATCGGGTCGAACAGCGCGATCCAGCTTCGCCCGCGTTTTCCGAACATCAGGAACGAACGGCCGCTCTCGGAAAAAAGCAGACTCTTGTCACCCATCAGCGCGAGCATCGCGTCGCCACGCGCCTGTTGGTCGATGATCGATTGCGCGCTTGCGAGTTCGCCTGCCGCGGGTCTCGGCGCGAGGCCGACCGGCGCTCGCAGGAGCTGACGCAGGCCGAAACCGACGGTGAGCACCGAGGCGCCAAGAAGCGCGCGCAGGGCGCGAGGGGCCTGGGCGTCGAATTCGAACTGCCACCAGAGGCCGTCCGGCCCCTCGCGGATATCGTGAAAAGCAAGAAACAGAATGCCGAAAGCTGCGGCGACGATGCCGGCGACCGCGGCGAACCAGCCCCAGGTGAAGGGTTGGTCGATCATCGATGTCGGGCGATAGAACTGCTGGCGCGTCGCCAGCAACAGGAGGGCAAAGAGCAACAGGAAAGCGGCTTCCCCAAACGCAAGTCCCTTGACGAGGGAGAAGACGAGAACTCACGGCGGTCAGGGCGAGAGCGAGCTTCCAGGCGCCGTCGCGCCGGTCGAGCAGACCGTGCGCGACAAACAGAAAGACCACGCCGATCAGACTTCCGAGGAAATGGGAACTCTCGACCGCCCATAGCGGCACATGAACGGAGAGTTCGGCGAGCCGGGCGCTGAAGGTCGGCGTTGCTCCCGACACCAGAAGCATCGCGCCGGTGGTGAAGGCCATCACGCTCAGGAACATCGGCGACAGCCGCGCCGCCGCGCGCGCCAATCTCTCGTCGGCTGCCGCCTTTCGCGCGCCGACCGCGACGCCGACCTCGAAATAGGCGAAGACGACGGCCGAGAGCGCCAGCGGCAGCAGGTAATAGATGCAGCGGTAGGCGATCAGTGCGGCTGCCACGTCTTCGAAGGAGGCGCGACCTCGAAAGGCCCAGAACACGACGACTTCGAAAATGCCGGCTCCTGCGGGTATGTGCGTGACCGCTGCGAGAGCCGTCGCGGCGGAGAAGATGGCGGCGAAGGTGAAAAAGTCGATCGGCGTCGCCGGAAGAAGGATCCAGAGGGCGGCTGCAGCCCCGACCAGACGGATCGACGTCAGCGCCAATTGAGCCGCCAGAAGGTTTCGGCTTGGGGCGGGAATCGCGACGCCGCCCAGGCGCATCTGTCCGGGCGCGCCGAAAACGAGCAGGCAGACGACGCCCGCCAGAGCGAAGCCCGACGCCGCCCTGATCAGCGACGGCGACCAGCCGAGAAGCGCGCCGGCAGGGCCCGCCTCGACGAGACCGGCCAGACCGCCGACGCCGGTCAGTCCGATGGCGAAGCCGCTGACGATGAACACAAGCAGGCGGGAGACATCGTCGGACTTGACGCCGGCGGCGCCGTAAATCCGGTAGCGGACCGCCGCCGCGCTCAGGACGCCGAAGCCGACCGCGTTTCCGAGCGCACTGCCGCAGAACCCGGCGATCAACATGGCGGACGAAGACGCGCGCGCACCGATGTAGCGCATCGCGCTCGCATCCCGGGCGACAAGCGCGGCGAAACTCACTGCGGTCGCGCCGACCGAGAGAAAATCGCCGAAAGAGGCAAATGCCTGAGGGCCCGCACTGTTTGCCGGTAGTCGATGTCACGAACGGCGTCGCCGAAGGCGGCGATCAGGCCTCCAAGCGCAAGCAGAATTGCAAGCGACGTCAGCAGCCGCTGAAAACGGGTCTGCGGAAAGATCCGCAAAGCGCGACCGATTTGGGCGACACTGGCTCCCGATCCATCCGCCGCCGGCTGCTTTGACTGATCGCGGTTTTCGCCGCTGGCGGAGAGAATTGCGAACGCGGTCATCGTCGAATCATCTCGATTCCAGAATGTGTGAAAGCGCGCCTCAGCGCGCGGGGACGCTGCACAGCGTCAACTCAACCGCTGTATGGACAAGGAATCGTGGCGGAACCTTGACCTTCCGGCCAACGATCGGTCAGGGCGGAGACGTGATCAAGCGGTGTCAGGATCGTCGCGCGCGAACTGCCCGCAAACGGTCGTCGCTCGGACGAATGGCCGCGCGATGGGAGCAATCAAACTAAGGCCCGAGCCAGCCAAGGGCGCGGCCGAGGAAATCCCCGCCGCCGGAGCGGCGCCATTCGCCGTGAGCGACGATCACACGCTCGCAATTCCAGCTCAGCGCCTTGTCCCTCGCTTGACGCGCCGGCGCGCGGTCGGTGAAGGAAATGCGCCATTCGCGTGGTGCGCCGGGATCGGCGGCGGTGATCCCGTCGAGCCGCGCCAAGGGTCGGCGCCACCATGACCAGCGCTCATGCAGGAACGTGTCGTCGAACGCCTGGATCAGATCGGCGACCAGCGCCGCGCGCGAGGGGCGGTGAAAGAAGACGATCTCGTCCAGGAAGAGCGATCCGCGGAACCACGCCTGATCGAAATCCGGGCCCCATTCCGCCGGCGGAGATTCCTTCAAGGGGGCGGCGAACGGCAGGTCGCGTTGACGTCTGACAGTCGACTCGGGACCCCACAGCTTCGCGCCCGGATGGGCCGATTTCCACTCGGCGAGGTAGAGACTATGCAGCTTGTTTGGACTGACCAGATGCGCGACTGGGCCAAGCTCGTCGACCTCGCTGCGAAGCGCGGCGTCGAGACGGACGGGAGACCAGACCCAAAGGCCGCCGTCCGCGAGACGGGAGATCGCCGCGCGGGTCGGGTATGGGAACCCGTAGAAGCTGACGATCTCGCCCTCGACGAGCCACAGCGCGTCATCGATCTTTTCGAGCCGCGACATTGCCACCTCAAAGTTCGCTGTTGGAAGCGCCTTCTCGAGCGCGCATCCGGGTCCGAAATTCGAAAGCCCCGAGGCGCGCTCGCAGCCTGCTCCCATCTCATGCTATGCCGAGCGCCAGCATGGGAGCCACTTTTATGCCAAATCGGCGAGAGCTGTACCGCAGCCCGAACGGCGATACCTGGTTTCTCGGTCGGGAGCCGGAGAATGGTCACGCCTTCGTCATCCATCAACCCAACGCGCCGTCCGGAGGCCGACTGTCGCACATCGAATTGGGCGCGTTCCTGAGAGAGGGCGCGGGGCCTGAGCAGCAGGCTCTGCTGCGGTTAATTGGAACGCTGGTGGACGTTCCCCCCTACGCCAACCGGAGGTGAAGCAGGTTGCTTCTCCCGGTTCGACCGGATCGCATCTCGCTCGAGACTAGCTAGCCCTGGAGACGCGTATCCGACACAGGTCGAAAGTGGCGACTGCCTTGGTGGCCGTCGTACAAGCTCATTGAACTACTACGACGGTGGTGGGGGCGGTGGCTTCTATGGCGACGGCGGCTTCGGCGGCGGCGGCAGCAGTTTTCTCAGCGGCGGCCTTGGCGGCCTTGGCGGCGGCGGCGGCTTCAGCGGCGGCTTTGAGGGTGGAGGCGGCGGTGGCTACGGCGGCGGCGACGGCGGCGGTGGCCTCCCCTTGGGCGGCACCTCGTTCCTGGCCAGCTCGGCGATCAATCTTGGCGGCCCCTACGGCGGCTACAACAACGGCAATGGCTGGGTGAGCATCGGTGAGGTTCCCGAGCCTTCGACTTGGGCCATGATGCTGCTCGGCTTCGCGGGTCTCGGCTTCGTGGGGTATCGCCGGGCGGCGAAGGCGGCCTAGCCCGCCTTCCGCCAGCCGAACCATGAGCGGCGCGACGCTCAAGAGACGATGAGGGGGTCGGCGCCCTCGTTGCGCAGTTTCACGAACGCATCGATCAGACGCGGAAAGTCGGGCCTGTCGAGCCGCTCGGCCGATGCGGTGATCAGGCGATCGGCCAGCACGGCGTCGCTGAACTCGTCGAGCTCGTCGCAGCGATCGGCGAGCGCGACCTCGCCCTGTTCCAATAACCACTCGGCGGCGATCTCCTCGTATAGACCCGCCTGTGGCGTCATCGGCTTGGACGTCATGCGACTGGCCCCCTCGACCCGCGATCAGGTCGAGGAGCCGCCGATGCTGCATCCCGGCCTCGCCGAGGTTTATCAGCGGAAGGTCGAGAAGCTGACGCAGGCGCTGAACAAAGAAGAGCTGCGTTCGGAAGCGGCCGAGATGCTGCGATCGATGATCCAGGCGATCCGGCTCGTGCCAGAGTCGGGGAGCTGGCGATCGAGCTCGTCGGCGAGCTGGCCGGGATATTGGCGCTCACCAACGAAAAAAGCCCCCGGCCTTTTGGGCCGGGGGCTCGACAAGTAACGCTGGTTGCGGGGGCAGGATTTGAACCTGCGGCCTTCAGGTTATGAGCCTGACGAGCTACCGGGCTGCTCCACCCCGCGTCGAGGGTTTTGGCTTGGGCCTCGGCTGCGCTTGTTTTTGGGCGGCAGCCTTGGCTTTGGCGATCGGCATGGGCGGCCTTGAGCAGGGCCGCGGCGTCGAGGGCGTGAAGAGGAAGGATGATCCGTTCTTTGCAGGCCTGGCGACGACCTACTCTCCCATGTCTTGAGACAGAGTACCATCGGCGCTAAGGCGTTTGACGGCCGAGTTCGGGATGGGATCGGGTCTGATCGCCTTGCAAGGGCCACCAGGCCGGCAAAGAACGGATTTTGAAGCAAAACTGGCCTTCAGTTGGGTGCGTGCGTCGAGCTTGGCGTCGCAGTCCGAAGGACTGCTTGGGCGCGAACGCGCGCCCGCGCTCGAGGCGCGGTTCCCTGTTCAGAGCGTTGTCACGCTCTTGAACCCATAACGTCGCCTTGGCGACGAGAGCAATCAAGTCGAACGAGCGATTAGTACCGGTCAGCTGCACGCGTTGCCGCGCTTTCACATCCGGCCTATCGACGTGGTGGTCTTCCACGGCTCTTCAGGGAGAACTTGTTTTGAGGCTGGTTTCCCGCTTAGATGCCTTCAGCGGTTATCCATTCCGTATATAGCTACCCTGCACTGCGGCTGGCGCCACAACAGGTCCACCAGAGATACGTTCACCCCGGTCCTCTCGTACTAGGGGCAAATCCTCTCAATTCTCCGACACCCACGGCAGATAGGGACCAAACTGTCTCACGACGTTTTGAACCCAGCTCACGTACCACTTTAATCGGCGAACAGCCGAACCCTTGGGACCTTCTCCAGCCCCAGGATGTGATGAGCCGACATCGAGGTGCCAAACACTCCCGTCGATATGGACTCTTGGGGAGTATCAGCCTGTTATCCCCGGCGTACCTTTTATCCGTTGAGCGATGGCCCACCCACGCGGGACCACCGGATCACTATGACCGACTTTCGTCTCTGCTCGACTTGTTGGTCTCGCAGTCAGGCTGGCTTATGCCATTGCACTCGACGACCGATTTCCGACCGGTCTGAGCCAACCATTGCGCGCCTCCGTTACGTTTTGGGAGGCGACCGCCCCAGTCAAACTACCCGCCATGCGTTGTCCCGGCTCCCGATCAGGGAGCGCGGTTAGACATCCATGAAGTCAAGGGTGGTATTTCAAGGGTGGCTCCACCAGAGCTGGCGCCCCGGCTTCCAAGCCTACCACCTATCCTACACATGACCACACGAATGCCAACGCAAAGTTATAGTAAAGGTGCACGGGGTCTTTCCGTCTGACCGCAGGTACCCCGCATCTTCACGGGGACTTCAATTTCACTGAGCTGACGTTGGAGACAGCGGGGAAGTCATTACGCCATTCGTGCAGGTCGGAACTTACCCGACAAGGAATTTCGCTACCTTAGGACCGTTATAGTTACGGCCGCCGTTTACCGGGGCTTCAATTCAAGGCTTGCACCTCTCCTTTTAACCTTCCGGCACCGGGCAGGCGTCAGACCCTATACGTCATCTTGCGATTTCGCAGAGCCCTGTGTTTTTGTTAAACAGTTGCCACCCCCTGGACTGTGCCCCCCCAGACGACTTGCGTCACCCGAGGGCCTCCTTATTCCGAAGTTACGGAGGTAAATTGCCGAGTTCCTTCAACGTCATTCTCTCAAGCGCCTTGGTATGCTCTACCTGTCCACCTGTGTCGGTTTCGGGTACGGTCTGAACGCAGGGGCTATTTCCTGGAACCTCGCCGCCGCCCATCCAATCCAGTAAGGATGAACGACTTAAGAGATCCGTCACCACCTGCAGGCTCACGAATATTAACGTGATTCCCATCGACTACGCCTTTCGGCCTCGCCTTAGGGACCGGCTAACCCTGCGAAGATTAACTTTACGCAGGAACCCTTGGACTTTCGGCGACACTGTCTTTCACAGTGTTTGTCGTTACTCATGTCAGCATTCGCACTTCCGAAGCCTCCAGGACGCCTCACGGCTGTCCCTTCGCAGGCAAACGGAACGCTCCGCTACCGCGCGTCTTGCAACGCGCCCAAAGCTTCGGCTCACGGCTTGAGCCCCGTTACATCTTCGGCGCAGAAGTCCTTGTTTAGACCAGTGAGCTGTTACGCTTTCTTTAAAGGATGGCTGCTTCTAAGCCAACCTCCTGGTTGTTTTGGGATTTCCACATCCTTTCCCACTTAGCCGTGAATTGGGGGCCTTAGCTGTTGGTCTGGGTTGTTTCCCTCTCCACAATGGACGTTAGCACCCACTGTGTGACTCCCGAGAATGGCTTCCAGGTATTCGGAGTTTGGTTAGGTTTGGTAGGGTTTTAGCCCCCCTAGCCCATCCAGTGCTCTACCCCCTGGAGCCTCATCTCGAGGCTATACCTAAATATATTTCGCGGAGAACCAGCTATTTCCGAGTTTGGTTGGCCTTTCACCCCTAATCACAAGTCATCCGAGCCTTTTTCAACAGGCACCGGTTCGGTCCTCCAGTAGGTGTTACCCTACCTTCAACCTGCTCATGACTAGATCACTCGGTTTCGGGTCTAAAGCATCGAACTGAAACGCCCTGTTCAAACTCGCTTTCGCTGCGCCTACGCCTATCGGCTTAAGCTTGCTCGATACTTTAAGTCGCTGACCCATAATACAAAAGGTACGCCGTCAGGCGCCCATCAAATCGCTTCGCGATTTTATGGACTCTTCTCTTTCGAAAAAAGCCTTCAACGTCGCAACAGCGATTTGAAGGACGCCCTCCGACTGTTTGTAGGTATCCGGTTTCAGGAACTGTTTCACTCCCCTCGTCGGGGTGCTTTTCACCTTTCCCTCACGGTACTTGTTCGCTATCGGTCGCTGAGGAGTACTTAGGCTTGGAGGGTGGTCCCCCCGTGTTCAGGCAGGATTGCACGTGTCCCGCCCTACTCAAATCTCCTGCTCAGTCCTATCCATACGGGGCTGTCACCCGCTCCGGCCCGGCTTTCCAGCCGGTTCTGGTCGACTTGAGCAAAAGCATTGGCCTCGTCCGCGTTCGCTCGCCACTACTGACGGAGTCTCGTTGATGTCCTTTCCTCCGGGTACTGAGATGTTTCAGTTCCCCGGGTTCGCTCTTATTCCCCTATGTGTTCAGAGAATAAGTCCCTTCTCTTGATCTCTGTTGGTCCAAAGACCGCGAAGCCGTTCCTTCCGAAACGCTTTTCGCCGGCCCGCCTCAACCCGAAGATCAGCCTGTGCGGCCTCCCCTCGCGTCAAAACGCGCCTCTTCGGAGCAACAGAGATCGAAGGGGGGTTTCCCCATTCGGAGATTCACGGATCAAAGCCTGTTCGCGGCTCCCCATGACTTATCGCAGCGTACCACGTCCTTCATCGCCTCTCAGCGCCAAGGCATCCACCAGATACCCTTAAGACACTTGATTGCTCTCATCGCCAAAGCGCGTCGTTGTTCTACGGCCTTCGATCGGCAATCGAAAACCAGACGCCCTTCGGCATTGAAAAGACCAGTTTTGCTTCAAACGCATCCGGGGATCTGAGCGGTCAGGCTCCAAACCCACGACTGGTTGCTCGAAGGGTCGAATGAACGACGAACCGCTTTTCAAGGCTTCAAAGGTTCTCCCGAACCTCGTCCGCAACGCTTCGCCCCATCCGGCCCTCGACCGAATGCGCTTCCTCTTCACAATGTCAGATAAAGGAAGGCGACGGATCCGAAGCGAAAACGCTTCCGCTCGGGCCGTCAGGCCTTCCCTTGAACGCCAGGGCGCGCTTTTAGAAGCGCGCCTCGGCGAAACTGATAAAATCGCATCGGATCAAGGATCATCGAACAACCGGCCCGTTGGGGATCGCTCCCCGCCTCGCGCCGCTGGTCCTCCTCGCCGCCCCGCCCCGTTCGAATTGGTGGAGCCAGACGGGATCGAACCGACGACCTCATGCTTGCAAAGCACGCGCTCTCCCAACTGAGCTATGGCCCCTTCGAAGAAACCACCGCGGGACAGAAGGGCATGAACGACGAAGGCCTTCCCTTCGCCTGGACCGTCCAAGGTCCGGATGGTGGGCCTGGGAGGACTTGAACCTCCGACCTCACGCTTATCAAGCGCGCGCTCTAACCAACTGAGCTACAAGCCCGTATCGGAGGACAGAGGGCGGAGCACAAGGGGACGGACGATCCGTTCCACGAGGACTCCGTCGTCCGATATCCTGGATGAAAGAGAGACGAAGGCGGCGTTATCCCGCATTTCGCGGCTTTGACAAGCCACGTGTTTTCCGAACGGACGACAAACGTCAGGCGCTCCGGCGAACCGGGCCCCCGAAGTTGATGAGGTCCATATCCAGAAAGGAGGTGATCCAGCCGCAGGTTCCCCTACGGCTACCTTGTTACGACTTCACCCCAGTCGCTGACCCTACCGTGGCCGGCTGCCTCCCTTTCGGGTTAGCGCGCCGTCTTCGGGTAAAACCAACTCCCATGGTGTGACGGGCGGTGTGTACAAGGCCCGGGAACGTATTCACCGCGGCGTGCTGATCCGCGATTACTAGCGATTCCGACTTCATGCACTCGAGTTGCAGAGTGCAATCCGAACTGAGACGGTTTTTCGAGATTTGCTCGGGGTCGCCCCTCCGCATCCCTCTGTCACCGCCATTGTAGCACGTGTGTAGCCCAGCCTGTAAGGGCCATGAGGACTTGACGTCATCCCCACCTTCCTCCGGCTTATCACCGGCAGTCCCCCTGGAGTGCCCAACTGAATGATGGCAACTAAGGGCGAGGGTTGCGCTCGTTGCGGGACTTAACCCAACATCTCACGACACGAGCTGACGACAGCCATGCAGCACCTGTGTTCCCGGCCCCGAAGGGAAGATCGCATCTCTGCAATCCGTCCAGGACATGTCAAAAGCTGGTAAGGTTCTGCGCGTTGCTTCGAATTAAACCACATGCTCCACCGCTTGTGCGGGCCCCCGTCAATTCCTTTGAGTTTTAATCTTGCGACCGTACTCCCCAGGCGGGATGCTTAATGCGTTAGCGGCGCCACTGAAGAGCAAGCTCCCCAACGGCTAGCATCCATCGTTTACAGCGTGGACTACCAGGGTATCTAATCCTGTTTGCTCCCCACGCTTTCGCGTCTCAGCGTCAGTTCCGGGCCAGTGAGCCGCCTTCGCCACTGGTGTTCTTGCGAATATCTACGAATTTCACCTCTACACTCGCAGTTCCACTCACCTCTCCCGGACTCAAGATCTCCAGTATCAAAGGCAGTTCCAAGGTTGAGCCTTGGCATTTCACCCCTGACTTAAAGACCCGCCTACACGCGCTTTACGCCCAGTAATTCCGAACAACGCTAGCCCCCTTCGTATTACCGCGGCTGCTGGCACGAAGTTAGCCGGGGCTTCTTATCTCGGTACCGTCATTATCGTCCCGAGCGAAAGAGCTTTACAACCCTAAGGCCGTCATCACTCACGCGGCATGGCTGGATCAGGCTTGCGCCCATTGTCCAATATTCCCCACTGCTGCCTCCCGTAGGAGTTTGGGCCGTGTCTCAGTCCCAATGTGGCTGATCATCCTCTCAGACCAGCTATCGATCGTCGCCTTGGTGAGCCGTTACCCCACCAACTAGCTAATCGAACGCGGGCCAATCCTCCGGCGATCAATCTTTCGCCGTCAGGCCGTATCCGGTATTAGCTCAAGTTTCCCTGAGTTATTCCGAACCGGAGGGTATGTTCCCACGCGTTACTCACCCGTCTGCCACTCCCGTGATTGCTCACGAGCGTTCGACTTGCATGTGTTAAGCCTGCCGCCAGCGTTCGTTCTGAGCCAGGATCAAACTCTCAAGTTGAATGAGATCTGATCGCTGACTGGTCACTCCAGCAAAACCTCGCGGTCCCGCTGTTCTCTTGACGAGTTCCAAACACATCCGCCTGATGATCAAACACGCCAGTCCGCCTCACGACGTTCCGACGCGCCACACACCAGACGCGATGAATTCTTGAAACGTGACCGTCAGTTGTCTCTTCCCAGAGCATCCCAGGCCAGACCCGAGGAAAGCCTGCGCCAACCCCAAAACCCAGCACTAAAATGCCCCCGCAAGGACAACGCCGCCCACGTCTCTCTTCCTTCCGATGCAATTGTCAAACAGCAATGGGACGGGAAAATCCCCGGCTGACGCCGGTCTCCTGACCCATTGGACGCGAACTCGGCTCCGAGGCGATCCGCCTGCAGAGCCCAAGTCCGAGCCCGAATTCGAAAGACTTCGCTCACGCGAAGCAGGAACGACCGACGCTTTTTCCTCCCTCGCCTCTCAGCCGGGAGGATTGTATTCGAGAAGTTCCCGAAACCCACCGTTACAGGCGTCGCAAACGCGCGCCTCGCCGTTGGTGGACGCGGATATAGAGGCAGGCTCTTCCGGTGTCAACGCACTTGCGCGAAGAATCTTTCGCCTGTGGATTTCTCCCCCTCGCCGCGCCGTCTGACGTGCATCTTCATGCCGCTGCGCGGCCGTAGGGTGACGCGCTGCTGCGCCGTCACCGGTTGACCCGCGACAAAGTCGAAACGGAACGCGCGCAGAAGATTGGCGAGGATGATGATCGCCTCCTGCATGGCGAACGCCATGCCGATGCACACGCGCGGGCCGGCCCCGAACGGGATATAGGCGAAGCGGTCGATGCGCTCGCGCCGCTCGCCGAGGAACCGGGACGGATCGAAGGCGTCCGGATCGTCCCACAGGCCGCGTCGGCGGTGAAGCACGTAGGGCGAGGTCACGACGACAGTGCCGGCCGGAACGCGCTCGCCGAGGATCTCGTCATCCGCCAGCGCCTCCCGGCTCAGGATCGCCGCCGGCGGGTAGAGCCGCAATGCCTCCTCGAACACGGCGCGCAGAACGGAGCACGGCTCGAGCGCAGCCGGCCGGCTCGGATCGAAGGCGCGCTCGGCTTCCTCCTCGGCCCGCTCGCGCCATTCGGGCGATTGCGACAACAGGTAGAGCGTCCAGGTCAACCCGTTCGCCGTCGTTTCGTGGCCTGCGCCGATGAAGGTGATGATGTTGGCCCGGATGTCGGCCTCGGGGAGGCCGCGACCGGTCTCGGGATCCTTCGCCGCGAGCAGAAGGGTGAGCAGATCCCGCGGCGCTTCGCCGCCGCCCTCGAGCAACGTCCTGCGGCTTGCGACGATGGCCTCGACGGCGTCGTTGAAGAACCGGAGGGCGCTGCGGCCCCTGAGGCGGCCGAGCCTAGGAAGGAACGCCGGCGCGCCGATGAGGTCAAGCGGATCCAGTCGCCCGAAGCTGTCGAAATAGCTCGTGACGGCGCGCTGGAATTCGCTCGGGTCGCGCCCGAGGCCCTGCGAGAACAGCGTCTGCTCCAGCACTTCGAGGGCCATGCGCGACATGAGTTCGGCGACGTCGGTCACAGCTCCGTCGCGGCGACGCCCGAGGCGCTCGACCGTCGTCTCGGCCACTCGCTGCATGGCGGGCGCGAAGCCGGCGACCTCACGGGGCGAAAACAGCGGTGCGAGCGATCGCCGCTGAAGACGCCACGTTTCGCCTTGCGCCGTCAGAAGCCCGTTGCCCAAGCCCGGACTGAGCACCCTCAGCTGCAGGTCGTCCTTGCGGTAGTTCGCCGCATTGTCGAGGAGGACGTGGCGCACAGCGGCCGGATCGTGGGCGACGGCCCGCAGCCCGAGGATCGAGCGGCCGATCGAGAACGGCCGCTCGAAATCCGCCTCACCCCAGATCTCGAGCGGGTTGCGCCGCAGGGTGAGAATGGTCGACAGCCCGCTGCGCGGCTTTTCCGACCGCCGCGGAAAGGGGGGAACAAAGCGCCGTGCACCATAAATCGCCGCCGACATCGAAATCGCCTCGAACAGTCCCGCGCCCAATTTAGGCGCCTGCACACCGGCGTGACAGGGGTCCCGCCGGCATTCTTGCCCCCGCCAGGCTAGAATCCCGTCCTCTGGCGCATCGCGGCGGAGAGCGTCCCGTCGTCCAGATAGTCGAGCTCGCCCCCGACCGGAACGCCATGAGCGAGGCGCGTCACCTTCACCGGGCGTTCGGCGAGGAGATCGACGATGTAATGGGCGGTCGTCTGCCCGTCGACGGTGGCGTTGACGGCGAGGATCACTTCGCCGATCCCGCCGGCGGCCACGCGGTCGACGAGCGAGGCGAGGTTGAGGTCGGAAGGGCCGACGCCGTCGAGCGGCGACAGGACGCCGCCGAGCACGTGATATCGGGCTCTCAGCGCGCCCGCCCGCTCGAGCGCCCAGAGATCGCCGACCGTCTCGACCACGACGATGGTCGAGGGGTCGCGCTGCTGATCCGCGCAGATGGCGCACGGATCATGGGTATCGACCGAGCCGCAGACCGAGCAGGTGACGATGCGCTCCGCGGCGACCCGCATCGCCTCGGCGAGCGGCCCGAGCAGCGTCTCCCGCTTGCGGATGAGATGGAGCGCCGCCCGGCGGGCGGAGCGAGGTCCGAGGCCCGGCAGGCGGGCGAGCAGCTGGATCAGCCGTTCGATTTCCGGCCCGGCGACGTTCGAAGCCATTCAGAACGGCATTTTCATGCCCGGCGGCAGAGGCAGTCCGGCGGTCAGCGACTGCATCTTTTCCGCCGCGGCCCGATCGGCCTTGGCCTTGGCGTCGGCGAAAGCCGCGATGATCAGATCCTCCAGCATCTCCTTGTCGGACGGGACCAGCAGCGTCGGATCAATCTCGACGCCCTTGAGTTCGCCTTTGGCGGTCATCACGATGCGGACCATGCCGCCGCCCGACATCCCCTCGACCTCGACGCGGCCGAGTTCCTCCTGCGCCTCCTGCAGCCTGGCCTGCACTTCCTGCGCTTTCTTCATCATGCCCATGATGTCCATGACCGGCATCTCCTTGTTCAAAGGTCGTCGTTTTCGGCCGGATCGGAATCGGCGTAGCCGACGTCGTCGTCCGGCGGGGGCGACGACGGGACGGGCGGGACGGCGGCTTCCGGCGCGCGCACCGCGACGATGCGGGCGCCCTTGAACCGTTCGAGCACCTTGCGCACCAAGGGATGCGCCGCTGCGCCCGTCGTCCGTTCGGCCTCGCGGGCGATCTGCGCCTCGCGAAGGGTAGGCGCGGCCGAGCCCGGCGCGAGCGCCACCATCCAGCGTTGGCCGGTCCATTCCTGCATGCGCTTCGCCAGCGTCTGAGCGAGGCTTGGCGAAGCGCCCTCGACCAGCGAAAACACGATGCTGCCCTCATCGAACCGGTCGAGGCGCACGTCCCGTTCGAGCGCCTGGACGAGTTGGATGTCGCGCTTCGACCGGGCGAGTGCGACGACATCGTCGAACCGCGCGAGCCGCACCGCGGGAGCCGAAGGCGCCGCCGGTCGGGGGGCGCTGTCGACGGCGACGCGCTCCGCGGCGGCGCTCGCAAGGCCGAGGCTTGCGCGCGGACCCGAGCCCGCGTGCGGAAGCGGCGGCGCATGGCGCGGCGCATAGTCGGTCGCCTCGGCGAGCTTGCGCAGCGCATCCTCGGGCGTCGGAAGATCGGAGGCGTAGGCGAGGCGGATCAGCGCCATCTCGGCGGAGGCGAGCGGACGGGGGCTATCGTTCACGTCATCGAAGCCCTTCAGCAGGATCTGCCAGGCGCGCGTCAGCGCGCCCATCGACAGCCGGCGGGCGAATTCGCGGCCCTTCTCGCGCTGATGCTCGCTGATCGTCGCATCGTCGGGGGCGTCGGGCGCGATCTTGACCTGGGTGACGTAGTGGCAGACCTCGGCGAGCTCGATGAGGATGTCGGCTGGGTCGGCGCCGGCCTGATAGAGCGCGCGCATCGCGTCGAGCGCCTCGGCGATCTCCCCCTTCATCGCGCGCTCGAACAAGGCGACGATCTCACCCCGGTCGGACAGGCCGAGCATGTCGCGCACGGAGAGCGCGGTCACGCCGCCCGGGCCGCCGTAGGCGATGCCCTGGTCGAGCAGCGACAGTGCGTCGCGCACCGACCCCTCAGCGACGCGGGCGATGACGGCGAGCGCTTCAGGCTCGATCGCGACGCCTTCGGCGGCGGCGATCCTTTCCAGGTGCTTCATCATCAGGCCCGATTCGATCCGCTTCAGGTCGAAGCGGATGCAGCGTGAGCGCACCGTGATCGGCACCTTGTCGATTTCGGTCGTGGCGAACAGGAACTTGACGTGCTCGGGCGGCTCTTCGAGCGTTTTCAAGAGCGCGTTGAAGGCCTGCTTCGACAGCATGTGCACTTCGTCGATGATATAGACCTTGATGCGCGCCGACACCGGCCGGTAGCGCGCGTTCTCGATGATCTCGCGCACATCGTCGACGCCGGTGTGCGAAGCCGCGTCCATCTCGATCACGTCGACGTGGCGTGAATCCATGATCGCCTGGCAGTGTGCGCCGAGCTCGGGCATGTCGACGCTGGGCGCGTCGATCTTGCCCGGAACGCTGTAGTTCAGCGCGCGGGCGAGGATGCGCGCGGTCGTCGTTTTCCCCGTGCCGCGCACGCCGGTGAAAATGTAGGCCTGGTGGATACGGTTGACGGCGAAGGAATTGGCAATCGTCCGGACCATCGCCTCCTGGCCGATCAGGTCCTCGAACCGCTGCGGCCGGTATTTGCGCGCCAGAACCCGATAGGGCGACACGGCGGGCGGGGATGAGGGTGCAGGCGGCGCGGCCGGGGGTTCGGCGGGAAACAGCGTGTCGCTCATTGCCAAGCCGCCCCGGAAGCGAGGCGACGGCCGACGCTCCTTATCCCGAGGGGCGCCGAAAGCGCGTCTCGACGGAAGCTCGCCGGCCGCCCCGCGGACCGTCCTTCGAGACGCTTGCTTCGCAGGCTCCTCCGGACGAGGGCCTGCCCTGGGGCTCCGGGCAGTGACGCGTTCAAGTCGGCTCGTTCGGCGGTCGGCGCGAAAGGTGCGGGCGAAGGTGGGAGGTTGAACAAAGACCCGCCCTGTCTCGTTAGGGCTGCTTCCTTCCGGATCTGACCCGGTTGGCGAGCGGTACGTCCTTCACCAACCTCCCGGAGCCTATGTGGACGATCCCGGGTCCGGGCGCAAGGGGCGGAGCGCAGGGCGGGCAACGCGATTCCGCGCGCAGGCAGGGAACTTGGCGCCGTTTCGGCGCTACGGCCCTGACAAAGCCCAATCGTTTCCGTCTCTTGCGCGCCTCGGCTCGCCGCGCGCGGCGAAAAAATCCGGAGCGTCTCTCCCGGCCGCAGCCGGGATCAGAGGCGGCGGAAGACGCTGAACTGGAAGCGCTGCACAGCGCCCGACGGCGTGAGGTGATTGTGCCGCCTCGTCTCGACGAGCCTGAAGGCGGGGCCGAGCGCGGCGGCGAGGCTCTGCCCGTCATGCCGCGCGACGGGAAGGCCGCTGCACTTTTCCGGCCCGTCGGTGGCGAAGGTGGCGATGATCGCGTGTCCGCCGGGCCGAAGCGCCTGCACGAGGCGCTCGACATAGGCGGCCTGCCCGGCCGGATCGGTGAGAAAGTGGAACGCCGCGCGGTCGTGCCAGACGTCGTAGCTTTTCTCGGGCGTCCACTCGGTCGCGTCGGCTGCGATCCAGCGCGCTTTTGCGGCGTGCTCGCCCAGCCGCGCTTTGGTCGTCGCGATCGCCGCCGGGGAGATGTCGAGGACGGTGACGTCCTCGTAGTCTTCGTGGATCAGCCGGTCGACCAGCCGCGACGCCCCGCCGCCGACGTCGATGACGACCGACCGGCGATTGGCGCCGGCCAGCGCGAGCGCCTCGAGCGAGGGAGCCGGATCGGCCTGAAACCAGCTGACCTCGGTTTCCGGTTTGGTCGCGTAGACGCGCTCCCAGTGGGTCTTGCGGCCTTCGCCGCTCAGCGCCGCCTGCGGGTCGTTGGCGAGAAGGATCGGGCGCCCATGCGGCGTCGCCTCCGCCGCGCGCGCCCAGGCAGCCTTTCGCGCCTTCAGCGCTGTGGCGCTGGCCACGCCCTTTTCCGTGACCAGGCGTTCCAGAGCGGCGAGCCAATGGAGATAATAGGAATCCGCCACTTCGTCCGCCGCTGAAGCGGCGGCGATCTCGCGCGATAGCGCCGCGGTCCATTCGGGCCAGCTGAAAAGCTTGGCTTCGTGGAGCGCCACGACCATCGCGAAAGCCTGCGCCTCCCACGCTTCGTTGAAGACCGGTCTGTCGCCGTCGCGCGCAATCGGCAGGAGCGCGTCGCCGGCCTCTAAAACGGCGCTGCGGGCGATCAATCGGCGACCCCTTCGAGATAGCTCTCCCAGGCATCGATCGACACGTCGACGGCCGGATCGCCTTCGCGACCCCACAGCTCCGCGCTCGAGAACCGGACGAGATAAAGCCATTGCGGGTTCGGGCCTTGGCCATGGGCGTTCGTGTCGGGAAAGACGAATACGCCGTGAACCTTCTCGACGCGTCCGCGCTTGCCGCGCGCGTAGCGGGGCAGCCGCGTGTGACCGCCAGGGTTGATGTTTTGCGCGCGGACACCGTCCCCGACCGCGAAGCGCGGGGTGGAGGGAGCGGGCCGGTCATAGGATGTTCCCCGGGCCAAAGCCACCGCCATCGCGGCGGCGGAAGGGGGCGCGGGGGTCGGCTTCGCCGGTTGCAACGCCCGCCCCGCCAGAATCTCCTCGGGCGTCGCCAGGCCGCGCGCAACGAGGAGTTTCTCCAAACCCTTGAGCCAGATCTCATAGTAGCTCGACGACAGATAGTCGACGGGATGGAGTTTCTCGTTGGCGTGCCGCGCCGTGTCGATCGGCCATTCTCCGAGCGCCCCGGCCGCGGTCCGCAGGGCGAGGACGCGTTTTTCCCAGTCGGCGTGAAAGACGGGCTCGTTCGCCTCCGCAAGGACAGGGCCAAAACCCATCATGCCGCCGAGGTCGTGGCCGCCGTTCACGAGGCCTTCTCCGCGGCAAGCGATCGGGGATCGACGGCGAGGCCCGTTCCGATCATCGAATCCCGGGTGACCAGCGAAGCGAGCCGCTCCTCGCTCCACCCGTCCGTTCCGGCCGGGCGCATGGGCACGACAAGGTAGCGGATTTCGGCGGTCGAATCCCAGACACGGATCCTCGTCCCGGCGGGCAGCGAAACTCCGAAATCGGCAAGGACTCCATGCGGGTCGATCACCGCCCGCGAGCGATAAGGGGCGGACTTGTACCAGACCGGCGGCAGGCCGAGCACCGGCAGGGGATAGCAGGAGCAAAGCGTGCACACGACGAGGTTATGGACGTCGGGCGTGTTCTCGACCGCCACCATATGCTCCCCCTGCCGTCCGGCGTAGCCGAGCGATCGGATCGCCGCGGTCGCGTCTTCGGCCAGCCATTTGCGATAGTCCGGGTCGACCCAGCTCCGGGCGACGACGCGAGCGCCGTTGCGGGGCCCGATCTTCGTCTCATAGGTCTCGATGATCTCGTCGAGCGCCGCCGGGTCGACGTAGCCTTTCTCGATTAGCAGAGATTCGAGGGCGCGCACGCGCAGCGCAATATCGGAAAGTTCGCTGCTTTCATGTTGGTGGGCGTGTTCGTGGACCATGCCGCCCGTCGGCGTCGGCTCCAGAGCCATCTCGCCCTCCTGTCCGTCAGGTCGCCGGCGATCGAGGCGCGCGCCGGAGCCGCTCGAACGCTAGCTGAACTCCGCAGTCGCGGCAAATGAACGGTGCTTTCGAGGCCGTCATTCAGGGGACGAACCGCACCGCATGCGCCGGCGGCAGGTTGTGGGTGATCTCCCGCCATCGGTCGCCCTGGTCCTCGCTGACATAGAGGCCGCCGGTCGTGGTGGCGAAAGCGAGCCGGTCGCCGCTCTCGTCTACCGCCAGCGCATGGCGATAGACGACGTCGTAGGCGTGTTCCTGCGGCAGGCCGGCGCGGAGCACGTCGAAGGTCGCGCCGGCGTCGCGGGTGCGCGTGACGACGAGCCTTCCGTCGACCGGAACGCGGCGCTCGTCCTTGATCGCCGGCACGAACCAGGCGGTATCCGGCTCGCGGGGATGGACCGCGACGGCGAAGCCGAAGGAGGAAGGCGAAACGCCGGCGATCTCGCGCCAACTCGCCGAGGCGTCATCGCTGCGGAAGATTCCGTTGTGATGCTGGGCCCACAGGCGATCGGGCGCGCCCGGACACTGCGCCACGCAGTGCGGGTCCTGGACATTCGGGTCGCGGCTCATCTCGGGCGGCAGGAACGCGGCGAACATTCCGTCGGCCCGGCATTCCCACGCCTTTCCGCCGTCGCGCGTTTCCCATACGCCGCCGCAGGATATGCCGATCCGCACGACGGCGCTGTCGCGCGGATCGACGCAGATGGAGTGGATCGCCGGCCAATCCGTGCCGCCGCCCATCCATTGCTGGCGTTTCGGATTGTCCCACAGCGACCGGACAAGCTCCCATGTCGCCGCGTGGTCGCGCGAGCGGAAAAGGCCCCCAGGGATGGTTCCGCACCACAGGAGGCCATCCTCGTCCGGGCCGCCCGTTTCGAGCGCGAAGATGTTCATCAGCGTGTAGGGGATGTCCTTGCCCCAGCCGTCGCGGTCGACGAGGCCTTCGGGCTTTGGCGGATAAGCGGGCGCTGCGACCTCTTCCCACACCCCGTTCGCGCGGCGATGCAGCTTCACTCCGAAATGTCCATGATTGAGGACGGCGTAGTCATGGCCGCTGCGCCGGTCGTGCAGCGTCAGCGTGACATTGTCGCCCAGAAAGTCGACGCTGGCGACGCGCCAGTCACTCTTGTTGCGTTCGACCCTGAACAGACCCTTGCGGGTCGAGACATCCAGTCTGTCGGTCATGCGCTGCCCTATCCCCCGGACAAAGCCTGCAGGACGTAGATGGCGCTGGCGGCGGAAATCGGGTCGCTCAGGCGGACCCGGTCCCGAAGAGGCTTGCCGTCGACGACGATCGCCATGTGGCGGCGCAGCCCCGACTGGTCGTCGAGCACGTAGCCGCGAAGGCGTTCGTTCGCGCCAAACACGACCTCGAGCGCCTCGCGCACGGTCGCCCCCTCGACTTCCGCCATCGGGCAATCGACGTGCCGCTCGAGATTGGCGGTGAAAACAATGCGGGCCATGCCAAAACTTGCCGCCGGAGCGGACGCTGGTCAAGCCGGCAGGGGGAGTCGGGCGGCGAGAGGCTTCAGCGCAGCTTCTTGAGGCAGGTTCCCGCCGCCGTCGCGCTCGAGCGCGCGCTGCCGCGCCGGACCGTTCCCGCTCTGACGAGATCGACGGTCTTCGCCTTGACCAGCGCCCGCGCATGCGCGGGCGCTGCCAAATTCCGGGGCTGTGGCGTCGCAGATCGCCTTGGCCTCCGTGGGCAGAACGGCGGCACATGCCGTCGCTGAATTCGTATCGGCCACCGCCGCTCCAGGGACAATGACAATGAACACCGCGGCGGCCAAAGCCAGCGAGCCACTCATGGAGTCCACTCCACGTTGCGGAAAAAAAATCGGCGCGGACCCGCCGCGCCGACCATTCAAATCCTTCGTTGCCTGCCGCAGCCCTTACTTGACCAGCCGCGGCGTGCCCGACCGCGGGACCTCGTTCTCCTGCACGACGCCCAGACGCCGCGCCACTTCCGTATAGGCCTCGATCATGCCGCCAAGGTCCTTGCGGAAGCGGTCCTTGTCCATCTTGTCGTTGGTCTTGACGTCCCACAGTCGGCAGGAATCCGGACTGATCTCGTCGGCGAGGACGATCCGCATGTTCTCGCCTTCCCACAGCCGCCCGCACTCGATCTTGAAATCGATCAGGCGGATGCCGACGCCAAGGAAGAGCCCGGACAGGAAGTCGTTGACGCGGATCGCCAGCGCCATGATGTCGTCGATCTCCTGCGGCGCGGCCCAGCCGAAGGCGGTGATGTGCTCTTCCGACACCATCGGGTCGTTCAGCTGATCGTTCTTGTAGTAGAACTCGATGATCGAGCGCGGCAGCTGGGCGCCTTCCTCGAGACCGAGGCGAGTGGCCAGCGAACCGGCCGCGACATTGCGCACGACGATCTCCAGCGGAATGATCTCGACCTCGCGAATAAGCTGTTCACGCATGTTCATGCGGCGGATGAAATGCGTCGGCACCCCGATGTCGTTCAGGCGCTGGAAGATATACTCGGAGATCCGATTGTTGAGGACGCCTTTGCCCTCGATCACCTCGTGCTTCTTGGCGTTGAACGCGGTCGCGTCATCCTTGAAATACTGGACCAACGTGCCCGGCTCCGGGCCCTCGTAGAGGACCTTGGCTTTGCCTTCATAGATTCGTCGACGGCTTTTCATGCGGTGCGACCGTGGCTTGAGGAAATCCATGCACATGGCCTTTTCTGGTGGAATCCCGCCGTTGCCCGCGCGCGGGTAGACGAGATATGGGGATACGGGCCGCATAAGCCAAGCATTGGTCTTGTCCGGACCGGGGGCCAGCCCCGGCCGCCAACTTAGCCGATCGGGGCCGCCTGCACAAACATTCCGCCGCGGCCTAACGTCGCCCCGGCCGGGCTTCTAGACAAAGTGTCTAGGGCCGGAAGGGTCGACGCGGCGGGATCGAACGCAAATTACGGCCCTCGACGCCGAATTTCGGCGTCTCTGGCGATGTCGATCAGCCCGACCTATCCTATCCGCAGCCGGCCATACCACGTACGCGCCCAAGCCCCTTACTAAAGCATAAGGGACGCGACTCAGTGCTTTGAGGTACCAAAAGATGTAGAAATGCGTACAGTTGAAGGCCGACGAACAGGGGCGCTCGCGGACGACGGCGCGGTCCCCAGAGCGGAAATATGGAGGGAGCCCATGGCTGCGAGCAGACTCGAATCGATTCAGAAAAATCCGAAATACCAACAGCTGGTGAGTGAACGCCGCTCGCTTGGTCTCACGTTGTCGGTGGCAATGTGCGTCATTTATTTCGGTTTCATCTTGCTGGTCGCATTCGCGCCTTCGTTCCTGGGGGCGTCGTTGACGGGTGGGGTGACGACGGTCGGTATACCCATCGGAATCCTGGTCATCCTTTCGGCTTTCGGGCTGACTGCCTTCTACGTGATCCGCGCCAACGGCGCCTACGACACGCTGACGCAGCAGATCATCAGGGAGACCAGCAAATGAGCCGCGCGCTGCTGAAATCGATCATTCTCGGACTCGGCCTGGCGCCGGGAATGGCGCTCGCCCAGGCAGCGAACGCTGGCGGCGCCGCAGGACCGTCGACCGATTGGACCGCCATCAGCATGTTCCTCTTTTTCGTCGCGGTGACTTTGGGGATCACCTACTGGGCGGCCATGCGGACCAAGACCGCGGCGCAATTCTACGCCGCGGGTGGCGGAATCACCGGCCTGCAGAACGGGCTCGCTATCGCTGGCGACTACATGTCCGCCGCCTCGTTCCTCGGCATTTCCGCCTTCGTCTACGCGTGGGGCTATGACGGGCTGATCTATTCCGTTGGCTGGCTGGTCGGCTGGCCGATCGTGACGTTCCTGATCGCCGAGCCGTTGCGCAACCTCGGGAAGTTCACTTTCGCCGACGTCGCATCATTCCGATTCGAGCAGACGCCGGTGCGCGTGCTGGCGGCCTGCGGCACGCTGGTGACGGTCGCCTTCTATCTGATCGCCCAGATGGTCGGCGCCGGCAGCCTCATCCACGTCCTTTTCCCCGCCTTAGACTACAAGATCGCTGTGATCGGCGTCGGCGTGCTGATGATCCTCTACGTCACATTCGGCGGCATGATTGCCACCACCTGGGTGCAGATCATCAAGGCCTGTCTGCTGCTTGGCGGCGCGACGTTGATGGCGCTCTTGGTGCTGGTCGCATTCGGCTTCAATCCGAGCGCGCTGTTTGCCAAGGCGGTCGAGGTGCATCCGCTCAAGGACGCGATCATGGGTCCGATCTTCAAGCCGGGCGCTCCGGTCTCGACGCCGCTCTCGGCGATTTCAACGGGCCTGGCGCTGATGTTCGGCACCTGCGGCCTTCCACATATCCTGATGCGCTTCTTTACGGTCCCCAACGCCAAGGAGGCGCGCAAGTCGGTGCTCTACGCCACCGGCTTCATCGGCTATTTCTACATCCTAACGTTCATCATCGGCTTCGGCGCGATCGTGTTCGTTTCGACCAATCCCGACTTCATCGACCAGGCGAAAATCAAGGCCGGCATGAGCGTGATCCAGGCCACCAGGGGCTTCCCCAACATGCCGGCGCCTTTGCTAGCCAAGGCGCTCGGCGGCGACCTGCTGTTCGGGTTCATCTCGGCGGTGGCTTTCGCGACGATCCTGGCGGTCGTGTCGGGGCTGACGCTCGCGGGGGCCTCGGCGATCAGCCACGACCTCTACGCCAACGTGTTCGCCCGCGGCAGGGCCGACGAAGCGCACGAGATTCGCGTCTCGAAAATCGCCACAGTATGCTTGGGCGTTTTCGCCGTCCTCGTCGGCATATTCGCCCAAAGCATCAACGTCGCGTTCGCCGTCGGCCTCGCCTTCGCCATCGCTGCGTCCTGCAACTTCCCGGTGCTGGTCATGAGCATATTCTGGAAGGACATGACGACTCGCGGCGCCGTGGTCGGCGGCTTCCTCGGCCTCGTCACCGCGTTCCTCGGCGTCGTGATGTCCCCGGCGGTTTGGGAAGGCATTTTCGGCAATCCCAAGGGCTCGGCGCTGGTGACGATCGACAATCCGACGCTGTTTTCGATGTCGCTGGCGTTCGTCGCCATCTATGTCGTGTCCAAGGTCGACACGAGCAAGCGCGCGGAAACGGATCGCGCCGGCTTCATCGCGCAGTTCGTGCGGTCTCAGACGGGAGTCGGCGCCGAAGGCGCGACCGCGCACTGAACCGGAGGGCGGCGCGGAAGGCGAGAGAAAAGCAAGGCGTCCGGCTTCGACCGGGCGCCGTTCTCATTGCGCGCCACTCTTGCCGGCCCACAATCAGCAAGAGCCTTCCCGCCTCGATCGCCGCGAAACATGCCTCCGCTTCAAGCGAATCGCGAAGCAACGTCGCGAAGCGCTGCTGTTGGCTGTCCTGAGCCCGGGGATCTGGGAGGCGGTGTTCGGCTATCCGAAGGGCTCGGGCGTGGTTCCCCTACGTTTCGCCGGCGCTCTTCACCATGCCGCTGTCGTTCCTCTGCGGCTGGCTGTTCTCGATCACCGACAGTTCGAAGACGGCGGCGAACGAGCAGGCCGCGTTCGAGGCGCAGTATGTGCGTTCGCAGACCGGCATCGGCGCCGACACGGCCGTCGCGTACTGAAGGCAAGCCGGGCCAACACCGGCAAGAGTTGAAAAGGCGTCCGGCTTCGGCCGGACGCCTTTTGTTTTGCGCCCGACTACGGAGGAATATGGCGGGGCGGGATGAATCACTCCGAGGAACAGAGCCGCCTGGCGTGAAACTCGATCTGGCGGGCTCGCCGATCAGAAAAGGCCAGGAAAAGCGCCGGACAGGGGATGCGGTCGCTGTCTCTGGAGCAGGACGATTTCAGGTCGGCCCAGTTGCGGGGCTTTGGAGCTTGCCGAGGCGGCGGAAGCTCCGACCTGATCAACGCCTTCGCGACGTCTTTCGGAAACTCCGACCGGATCCTTCTGCTTGCCGACGTTCCTGATGCGGCAAATTCCGGCCGCCGCCGCGCCGCCCCTCAGTTCGCGCCCAGGTTGCATCGGGCCGGCCCGGTTTCCGCTTTCCCCTGCTCCGAGGCCAATGGGCCCTGCTTCTTCGGCTGAACAGGGCAGAAGGCTGCCCTGTTCTTTGTTACAATTTGGTTTTGTTACGTCGTTCCAGCTTGTGTTCCAACACATTGGAAAGACGCCTATTTTCCGGCGGAAAGCCAACTCGACGAGCGCGGACTGCCCTGATATTTTCGCGAGAACAAGGCAAACAGATCCTATGCGGGTGGACGGGGCCGGACTTGGTAGGCTGAGCTTCCACACCAGCATGGAGGCAACCGATGGAGTCCGTCCCCTCTGCGACCGTTGTCGCGGCCACCGTCCGAGCGAATGCGATCACGTTGTTCGCCTCGCTCGAATTGAGCAAATCGAAATGGGTTGTGACGATGAACAGTCCGGGCAGCGAGAAGTTTTCCAGGCATACAGTTGAAGGAGGAAACGGCGGCTGTTTGCTCGGCCTTCTTTCGCGGTGGCGGGCGAAGGCCGAGGAGCGCTACGGCGTTGCGATCAAGACGGTGGTTATTCAGGAAGCGGGACTGGACGGGTTCTGGATTCATCGGCTGCTGCTCGCGAACGGGATCGAGAGCCATGTCGTCGATGCGGGTTCGATCGCGGTCGCGCGGCGGCATCGGCGGGCCAAGACCGATTCGATCGACGGCGAGACACTGTTGCGGACGCTGATGGCCTGGGGTCGGGGTGAGCGGCGGGTCTGTTCCATGGTTCAGGCGCCGAGCCCGGAAGACGAGGATCGCCGGCGTCTGACGCGTGAGCGCGGCACGCTGGTCAAGGAACGCATTCAGCATACCAATCGGATCCGGGGGCTGCTCAGCGGCCAGGGCGTCCGGGATTACAATCCGCTTCGGGGCGATTGTCTTGAACGGCTTGAAGCGCTGCGGACCGGCGACGGCCGTCCTCTGCCGCCGCTGCTGAAGGCGGAAATCCTCCGGGAACTCGATCGGATAGCGGTGGTGACGACGCAACTGGCTACGGTCGAACGCGCCCGCGACGCGCTGGTCCATACGGAAGTCGAGAAGCCGGACACTCCCGCCGGCGTGCTCATCAAGCTCAAGGGCATCGGCCCTGAGTTCGCCTCGCTCCTGTGGCTGGAAGCGTTGTTTCGCAGCTTCGCCAACCGACGCCAGGTAGGGGCTTACGGCGGATTGGCGGCCAGGCGAGGAATCGGACGCGCTCGTCGTACCGATGAAGCACCCGAACAAAGCGTGATGGCCCTGGGAGACAGGGCATGGGCGGTGGCGGAGGGCGTGGAGGGAAGAAGCGCGGCCGGAGGGAGCGTGGACCGCCAGGCAAGCCCCGGACGCAGAACCGGGATCGGCACGCCACCGAAGCGGGTCGCGCACGGATCGAGGTTACGGGCCGACGAACAGGCCCCAGACGCGATCACGTCTGAACTTCGGCAGGAGCCCGGTGCGGGAAAGCCGCACGCCGAGATATGTGCGGGGGGCGGTGAGCAATCACCGTCCCTACCGCGACCGTCCGGTTTCGGATCCCCTGCGCGAATTTCGACTTGGGCCAGACGGAAACGAGAAGAGCCGCTCCTGTTAGGGAACGGCTCTTCCATTGTCGCGCCCACGCGGGTTCGCCCGGGCCTTGGGTGTCTGCCTATAGCGAACGCTACGCGCGAAATTCCTTCGCAGGGACAATAACCCAGGCCTTGTCGATCACTCGGGGCTGATGACAATGAGACACTGGATCACCTCCTTTCGGCTGGTTGACGACAGACCTGATGTTAAGGTGATTCGCGAAATTTGGAAGCTGGAATTTTCGCCGAGGAGTCAGCGCCCGTGCCGGCGCCCGCAGGCGCAGCTGGAGGACGCCGGACACGCGCGCCCCATGACTGCCGCATCGACCCCACAATAATTTTCGCCTGCCTCATCCGAAACGGTGCGAAAAGCGTATGTTCAACGGGGTGGGGCTTCAGGACGCGCGCTTGGGCGCGCGTCCGCTCCGGGAGATCGGACCAATGCGTGCATTCGAACTGACCCGACGGGCGGCGCTGATGTCACTTGTCGCCGTTGCAGGCTCACCTGCCTTCGCCGCCCACAAAGCGCTCGCGCGGCTGGGCCCGTTCAGCGGCGTGAGGGTCGACGTCGCGCCGCTCAGGGAGAACGCCGGCGATCCGACAGCGAGCTGGGTCGCCCAGACGCTGCCCCCGGCGATCGCCCAGGCTCTCGCCTCCGTCGGACGCAGCGGCGAGAGCGTCTCGGTGCGCATCGACTACGTCTTACTCGGTCCAAACAGCGGCGGCGTCGGCCCCGCGGGCTCGTCGCCGGACCACATGGTCGGGACCGTGACGGAGGGCGGGGTCGAGCGCCCGTTGCGCGCGACATCGAGTTACTATCCGATGGCCTCCGACGCAGCGATGATCGAGCAGTCGAATTTCAATCGCGTCGCTCAGCTGTCTCAGGCGTTCGCGTACTGGATCGCCCGGGGATACTGACCCGGGCCGTCACAACGTCGGCAGCCGCCGAGCCGACGAGTGAGCAAGTGTTTGCGGGAGCTTGATGTGCCCCAGACATTGATCGCCCGCCGCGCTGCGCTCGCTGGTTTTTGCGGTTTTGGCCTCGCTGTAGCGGTCGTAGGGCAAGGCGCATCCGCCCGCCCGCCCGTCCCGGAGAGCGAAATCCGCGTCGATGTGACGCCACTGAGGGCGAACGCCGGAGATCCGACCGCGGCCTGGGTGGAGAGCGAGCTTCCCGGCGCGCTGAGGAAAGGGTTAGCGGGTCGGACCCTGCGCGGGCGGCTGCTCGTGCGGATCGACTTCCTCACCCTCGGGCCGAACACCCCCGCCTCGGTGCACGGCGGCTCGTCGCCAGACAACATCAGCGGCGTCGTTGTGTTGCCCGGCGGCGCCCGGATTCCGGTGCGCGCGACAACCAGCTACATGGCCTCGCCGGTCGATCAGACGATGATCGAGCAATCCAATCACGAGCGCGTGTCGCGACTCGTGCAGGCGCTTGCCTTTTGGATCGCGGCGGGGATCTGATCAGGCGGCGGCGCCGGCCACGGCTTCGCATACGTCGCCGACCAGCGCATCGACGAGGGCCTTGTCGTCCGCCTCGCCCATCACCCGGATCACCGGCTCGGTGCCGGACGGACGGATGACCAGCCGGCCGCGGCCCGCGAGGCGCGCGGTGGCTTCGGCAATCGCCTGGGCGACGGCCGGATTCTCCAGCGGTTTTCCGCCGCTGAAGCGGACATTGCGCAGCACCTGCGGCAGCGGATCGAATCGATGGCACACCTCGCTGACCGGCTTGCCGAGCTTCTGCACCACCGCAAGCACCTGCAGCGCCGAAACAAGGCCGTCGCCGGTCGTCGAGTAGTCGGAAAAGATGACGTGGCCCGACTGCTCGCCGCCGACGTTGTATCCCCTTTCGCGCATCCGCTCGATCACGTAGCGGTCGCCGACCGCGGTTCGCTCCAGAGTCAGGCCGAGCGAGGCCAGATGCCGCTCGAGCCCGAGGTTGGACATGATGGTCGTGACGATGCCCGGCTTCGCCAGCCGGCCATCGTCTCGCCAGCTCTCCGCGATGACCGCCATCACCTGGTCGCCATCGATAACGTGACCCTTCTCGTCGACGATGATCATCCTGTCGGCGTCGCCGTCGAGCGCAATGCCGACATCAGCCCGCATTTCCCGGACTTTGCGCGCCAGCGCCTCCGGCGCGGTCGACCCGACGTCGAGATTGATGTTGAGCCCGTTCGGTTCGACGCCGATCCGGATCACCTCGGCGCCGAGCTCCCACAGCGCCTCGGGGGCGACCTTGTAAGCGGCGCCGTTCGCGCAGTCGATCACGATGCGCAGTCCCTCGAATGACACGTCGCGGTTCAGCGTCCGCTTGGCGTATTCGATGTATCGGGCCTGGACGTCGTCGATGCGCTTGGCGCGGCCGAGATCGGGCGAGCGGGCGAGCATCGGCTGAACGTCGCCGTCCATGAGCGCCTCGATTTGCGTCTCGACCTCGTCCGATAGCTTGAATCCGTCGGGGCCGAACAGCTTGATGCCGTTGTCTTCGTACGGGTTGTGCGACGCCGAGATCATCACTCCGAGGTCGCAGCGCATCGAGCGCGTCAGCATCGCGACCGCCGGAGCCGGAACCGGCCCGAGCAGCAGCACGTCGGCGCCGACCGAGGTAAATCCGGCGACCAGCGCATATTCGATCATGTAGCTCGACAGGCGCGTGTCCTTGCCGATCACCACGCGGTGGCGATGTTCGCCGCGGCGAAAGGCGAGCCCGGCCGCCTGTCCGACCTTCATCGCAATTTCGGCCGTGATTTTCGCGTTGGCCCGGCCGCGGATCCCGTCGGTGCCGAAATACTTTCGCCCCATCTGGCGAGCCTCCTCTGCGGAACCTCAGCGATTCCGCCAAGACCGCACTCCATAGCTCATAATCGCCGGAAATGCTTTCACAAATGTTTTCATTCTGTTCATGGACCGGCAGGGCAATCCGGCGTTGCCGCCGGCCTGGCGCGCGCCTAGAGTGCGGCCGCCGCGCCGAACTTTCTTGGCGCGCGAAACGGGGAAAACGCCGTCGATGATCCGCTCCGTCGCCACGAAACCTTTCCCCGATCAGAAGCCTGGCACCTCGGGCCTACGCAAGAAAGTTCTCGTCTTCCAGGCGCCCGGATATCTGGAGAACTTCGTCCAGTCGATCTTCGATTCGCTCGAAGGCTACCGGGGCAAGACGCTGGTGGTCGGCGGGGACGGACGCTTTTTCAACCGCGAGGCGATCCAGATCGTCGTCAAGATGGCCGCGGCCAACGGCTTCGGCCGCATCGTGATCGGCCAAAGTGGAATCCTGTCGACGCCGGCCGCCTCAGCCCTCATTCGCGATCGCGGCGCGTTCGGCGGGATCATCCTGTCGGCCAGCCACAACCCGGGCGGTCCGGACGGCGATTTCGGCGTCAAATACAATATCGGCGCGGGCGGACCGGCCCCCGAGAAGATTACCGACGCGATCTTCGCCCGCACCAAGACGATCGACGCCTACGCGATCTCGGATGCGCCGGACGTCGACCTCGACCAACTCGGCGTCGTCGCGGTCGAGGGCGCGACGGTCGAGATCGTCGACCCGGTGACGCAATATCTGTCGCTCATGAAGACGCTGTTCGACTTCGAGGCGATCCGCGCACACTTCGCTTCCGGATTCACCATGCGCTTCGACGCCATGCACGCCGTCACCGGACCTTACGCGCACGCGATCTTCGAGCGCGAGCTCGGCGCGCGGGCCGGTACGGTCGTCAACGGAACGCCGCTGCCGGATTTCGGCGGCCATCACCCCGATCCCAACCCGACCTACGCCAAGGATCTTTACGACCTGATGATGTCGCCAACCGCCCCCGACTTCGGCGCGGCCTCCGACGGCGACGGCGACCGCAACATGGTCGTCGGACGGAGCATGTACGTAACCCCTTCGGGACTCGCTGGCAATTCTTGCCGCCAACGCCGCTCTCGCGCCGGGCTACGCGAAAGGGCTCGCCGGCGTCGCCCGCTCGATGCCGACCAGCGCGGCCGCCGATCGCGTGGCGGAGAAGCTCGGCGTCCGGGCCTATGAAACGCCGACCGGCTGGAAGTTCTTCGGCAACCTGCTCGACGCGGGGCTCGCGACGCTCTGCGGAGAGGAGAGTTTCGGCACGGGCTCCGATCACATCCGCGAGAAGGACGGCGTCTGGGCGGTGCTGTTCTGGCTCAACATCCTAGCAAGGCGCCGGATCTCGGTCCTCGACGTCGTCCATGAGCATTGGCGGACCTACGGACGAAACTACTATACGCGGCACGACTACGACGAAGTGGACCTCGGCGCCGCCCAGGGCCTGATGGGCGCGTTGCGCGACGCGACGGCGACGCTTCCGGGCAAGACGTTCGGCGCTTTCACTGTCGAAGCGGCCGACGACTTCGCCTATCACGACCCGGTCGACGGGTCCGATTCCGCTCACCAGGGCGTGCGGGTGATGTTTTCCGGCGGCTCGCGCATCGTTTACCGACTCTCGGGCACCGGCACCGTCGGAGCCACTCTGCGCGTCTATATCGAACGGTACGAGAGGCCGGATGGGGACCTGGGCCAGGATACGCAAGCAGCGCTCGCCGACCTCATCCGGCTGTCGCGCGACCTCGCCGGGATCCAGCAGCGAACCGGTCGGGCTGCGCCGGACGTCGTGACGTAAGTCGCGCCGGCCGCACGCAGCCACCGCGCCCTCGCCCGTTTGCGCCGCCCGCTTCCGGACGCGGGGCGAGGAGAAACATTCCCTGCGCGCAGCGAGTTCACAGCGAACTCGGCCCTTCGAGACGGGAATGCGCAGGGAATTTTTGCGCCCAGCAGGGATACCCGCATCGCGCCAAAACTTCCGCCGCGCCAAGCGCCGGCTCCCGCGATCGGCCTTCTTGCAGATAGGCTTGAGCTCACGTCGTAAAGATCTGATAATGTTGATAATTATGCAGTCCATGCTTTCGCCGTAAGGGAGGCAGGTCAAAGCCCCGGCGCGACGGCCAAAAGATCCGCGCTGACGCAGCCTGTTTGCGCGAGAGGGTCGGGGCGAGAGCCGCCGTTGCGGCGCCTCGAGGACTTGCGTCCTCTTGCCAATGCCAGGAACTCTGACTTAAGTCAGAGAATGGACAGCGATCCAATCGGGTGGGTTCGCAGCTTCAATCGGGCGGTCACGCTCACCGTCGGCGCGCTGCAGGCGAGCTATCTCGAGCGCGGACGGCCGCTTGCCGAGGCGCGCCTCCTATTCGAGGTCGGGGTCGAAGGGACCGACCTGCGCAGGCTCAGAATGAAGCTCGGCCTCGATTCCGGCTACCTGAGCCGGATGGTGCAATCCCTGTCGGGCCAGGGGCTCCTCGAAGCGCGCAGGGATCCCGGCGACGGCCGGCTCCGCCGGGTCGCGCTGACGAAAAAGGGGCGCGAGGAGCTTCATGCCTATGATCGACTTTCGGACCGGCTCGCCGCCTCGTTGCTGGAGCCGCTCGACCCAGGCCAGCGCAAGCGCCTGATCGCGGCGATGGACGAGGTGGAGAAGCTGCTCAGCGTTTCTCGTGTGGCGGTCGAATTCGAGTCTCCGACGAGCGAAGCGGCGCGGCTCTGCCTCGAATCCTATTTCCGCGAACTCGCCGAGCGGTTCGACGGCGGCTACGACGCGCATAACGACACGTCCGCGCCCGAATCGGGCATGGCGCCGCCCGCCGGCCGCTTTGTCGTCGCAAGTTTGGACGGCGAGCCCGTCGGCTGCGGCGCGCTGAAGCGCATCGACGACGCAGCGGGCGAAATCAAGCGGGTGTGGGTGGCGAAATCCGCCCGCGGCCTCGGGATCGCGCGGCGCATGCTGCGGAAACTGGAAGCCGCCGCGCGGGACATGGGTCTCGCGACGCTCAGGCTCGACACCAACAAGGCGCTGTTCGAGGCGCACGCCCTCTACCGCAAGGAGGGCTACCGGGACGTCGAGCGGTTCAACGACAACCCTTACGCGCATCACTGGTTCGAGAAACGGCTGTAGGGCTTTCGAATCAAGCCTGAGATTGTCCGCTCCGGCCCCCTTGCCCCTCACGCGGCGCGTCGCTGCGCCATTTCCGCCAGCGTCTCCCGGCCCAGTGCGGTCAACCCGAAGGGGGCGCCGACTTGCTCCCCCAACTTTTCGACCAGCGCCTTCCTCTTCAGATATTGCATCAGGGCATTGGTCGATTGATGAGGCAATCGCAGTCGATCGCTGACATCCTTGATCCGCAAGGCGCCGGCGCTTGAAAGGACCGACAGCACGGCCTGAACGCGATCCGAATGAACGGGCAGCCGCGGCCGTTTGACGCGTGGAGGCTTGGGGGCCTTTTGACGACGCGGCGCATCAGCCGGCCTAGCTCGGCGCGGCTCGCGCTCCTCGGCTTCGACGGCGCCTTTCGGGTAGCCGGATTTCATCTGACCCGGCTCAGCCATTTCCGCCAGCGTGAAGCGGCCCAGGACGGTCAGGACGTAGGGGTCGTCGAACATTTCGCCCGTCTTCCGGATCAGGCTTTTTCTCTTCAGGTACTGCGCCAGGGCGTTGGTCGACTTTTGCGGCAATCGCAACATATCCCTGACGTCCTTGATTCGCAGGGCGCCCGCGGTTTCGATGGCCGACAAGACGGCCCGAACGCGATCCGAGCGTGCGGGCAGACGCGGGGGCTCCGCCCCGCGGATGTCCGTACGGCGTTGCGGATGCCCGAGACCGGCCGCGGCAGCGCGGAAAAGCGCGGCGCCGTTGAATTCGCCGACGGTGTCGACGAAGCCGGAGCCGACGAGTCGTTCCAGGGCGGCTTCGATCTGATCCTCGGAGAGCCGCGTTCGACGCCGGATCTGCAGGGCGTTCGTCGAATATGAGCCGGGGATCGCCGAAAGCACGCGCTCCTCTTCCCGCGTCAGCACGGGCGTTTCGTCCTCGGCGCGCAGGACCAGCCAGGACGGGTCTTCGGGGTCCCCGAATTTGACACGCCCCTGCGCGCGCAGCCTGTGCATGATGTTAAGGGCGCCCTGGCGCGAGACGCCGAGCTTCCTGGCGATGGTTCGTCCCCGGATCGGCCGCTCGAGCAGTTCGAGCAACCGGCGCCCGTTCGGGGAAGGCTCTCGACCGACGTCGCGCGATCTGCCCGCCGACGGGACGACATGACCCGTCAGTCCGCGCGATGTCGGGCGCCAGACCGCCTTAGGGCCCCGCTCGGCGAGCCCGAGGTCCCTCAGATCGCGAAGCGCGTGGGACGCTGTCTTGATTGACACCAGCGCGGACATGGCGATTTGCGTCACCGTCGATTTTCCCGATCGCAGCGCGACGAGGCAAGCCTCCCGGGATCTGGGCAGGACGATATCTCGTGGTTCCGGGATCATCGAAGGCTCCGAACAATTCGTTTTGGCAATTCTACCATTTCAGTCGTGCGCGCCGCAAAAATGTAAGTCCCAAGGAGCCTCGGTTGCGCTCGGTGGAGCGGAGGTTCTCCTTCCCTGTCATCCCCGCGAAAGCGGGGATCCAGGGCCTTGGCGCGGACAGGTCGCTCGAAATCAAAGGAAGGGCGCCTTTCCTAAGCCATCCCGCGCGCTGCGCGGCGGCCAGCGTGGAATGGCTCCTGGTAGTTGCATCGCGCGCCCAAGAGAACTCACTGCAGGTGCAATTCAGCGGCCTGCATGCTTCATCTGCGGTGTGCCTCCGGAGTTCGTCGCCGCCGAAAGAAGGTCGAGCGGCGACTTTCCTAATCGTCATTAGTCCGAGTTCGGAGCCCTGAGAGCGCGCCGCCTCCGCCGCGTCGCCCCTTGACAGGGCTCGCGGCTCGGAAGTTCTCTTGCAAGAGGTCGACGACGAGGAGCGTCGCGGGCAAGGGGGGGGCGGTAACAGTGACAGTGCATAGTTTCGTCGTAACAGTGACAGTGTGCGCGGCCGGCTCAACCGCCTGCTTGGCGGGGATGGTCGGCCTACTTCGGCTACGGCGCCTTGAACGCGGCCTACCGGAGCGTTGATCGGCACGTCTGCGACCGCGCCCGGCGCTTCCTCAATCGGCGAAGGCAAACGCGACGCGCGCGGCGCGCGACACTATTCCTGGAGCCAGATGTTCGGGAAATTTGAAGTGCGTCGCCTCACCCGCGTCACGCCCGCAACGCTGGCCGTGAGCCTGACGTGAAGTCTGTCGGAAAGCCGGATGCGGCAAATCCGCACGTCCGGTCTGACGAGCGGGGAAGGGAAACGGGGCGATTGGCCCAGCGTCAAGCCACCACGCCCTTCCTCGACTCTACAATCCCAGTCGGACGTGATGACCGCCCGGCAGTCACCATAATTCTCTTGGAAGGCGCGCAGCGTAAGCTTGACGCCTCCCAGGGATGCGGATGATAAGAAGTCATGTGCGAGAAGCACTAGCCAGCAGGCAGCGACTTCACTCTGCGGGGTCGCGGTGCGAGCCGCTTTCCACCTTCGCAACGGTCTCTGACTACTGCTGCCTGCTGGCGATCTGGGGAAGGCGAATGGAGAGTTTGATACAAGCTGCCATTGAACGTGAATCTAAGAAACGACTTTCGAAATATTCTCGACAATGGTATTACATACACAAATACAGGCGTGCTTTCACAAAACGTACAGGAAAGCGAGCCAAGACTGCAAAACAGTCTTTACCATCCTCATGGCTACACCATAAGCAATTTGACCCTCGTTATTGCATAAATCACGCTAAGTTTCTTGCTAAGGGAATTTGGAGTGCACTCAGGGACGGAACTTACAAACCGATTCCGTCGCTGCGGATTTCGATTCCCAAAGCGAGTGGCGGCACGCGCACAATAGACAGCTTTGGTATCCCAGACGCCGCGATAGCCAAGATATTTCTCGATAATATGCGCATTCGAAACTCAAAGATATTTTCGGATGGAAGCTAATGCTTATCAGATAGGAAAGACGCCGCTCGATGCCGTTATTCGACTGCTATCGGCTCTGAAGCTCGACGTTATGTTCATAAGTCAGTATGATTTTTCCTCATATTTTGACGCGATAGAACATAAATACGTTAGAGATATTCTATCCGAGCACGGGGTATTCTTAACAACCTCCATGGAGCGCCGACTTCTAAACTCGATACTTGAGCACGAATTTATCGACGCATCGGGAATAAGCAAAACCCGCACATGCGGAACGCCCCAAGGGAACAGCCTCTCTCTATTTATCGCGAATGTGGCAGCTCACCCTTTGGATGAAGAACTCAGTCGTCTGAATGGGACGTTTGCCAGATTTGCCGATGACTCGGTAGTGGTAAACACAACCTATGAAGACGCGCTTAGAACAGCTGAAGCTTTTCATCGTTTTTCTAAGAAAAGCGGCGTAGCCATAAATTCGATAAAATCGAGTGGAATAAGAATGTTCTCGGATACTCCGATGGAAATGGCCAACATTTGTGAATTTGTATTCTTGGGTTATAGCTTTAAGAGATCAGGAATTTATATGAGTGATAGGGCAATAACCGCAATCAAGAGGCGATGCTCTCAAATCATATACAATCATCTACTACTACACCTAAGGCGAACCAAATCTCTGAGTAAGAAACGCATCGGGTTGGGGTTTCGCGATTGGGATCTAGTAACATGTATAAATGAGTTGCGGTCGTATATTTATGGCGGCCTCTCTCAAAGCTCAATAGATCTCCTTTTGTCGGGCTCCGGCGATATCCGAAACGTTTCTGGTGCCGTCTCTTACTTTGCTCTCGTGGCTGACAGTAGTGGGTTCCGACAGCTTGACGGGTGGCTCGCTGACGTTCTTTCCCGAGCCTATGTTGCGCGTGTCCAAGCCGCCGCGCAAGCGGGTCGTACAATGCGTCCATTGACGAAGCGTCAATTTGTCACAGGTAGCTGGTATAAATTTCCGGCTCTGGCGATGGAGACCAAGTTACCGAGTTTCTTCACGGCATGGCGAAGCGCTAAGGAAGAGTTGGTCGCGTCATGGGCTTGGAGGGATCGATTCTCAAGGAATGGGATATGCTTACCTGTGAGTAGAGAGCTTGATTACTATGACAATCTCGCGAAAATTATGCTCGCAACGAGGGGGTCAAGGTTTACTGCGGCGCATTTACTAACAAATCGGGACAGATTCAGTGTCTTTACGCTAGCTATGCTATCCATATTTCTGATCGGACTTTCCGTCGTTCTCTTAGCTGCTCCGGACGTTTTGGGTAGTAAGGGAAGTAAGTACTTCGGTACCCTCTCAATCGTCGCATCCGTGTGGATCCTGGTAATTACGCTCTTTGATTATGCGCTCGGAAGGGGGATTTTGGCTCATCAATTGCATCAGAATGCGATCCGAATAACTCTGGTTGTGCGCGAGATGGAGCGCGAATTGGCGAAACCTAATCCCGATATGGATAAGATCAGGTTGCTTGCTGAAAAATATGAGCTTAGCATTCGCCGAAACACAAGTAAACCATTCCCCCAGCGATTATAGATTATTTACGTATAGCCGCCAAAAGCCATCTTCGTGCGTGGAAAGAATATGGTTCCCGATTAGGAATTATTCTTACATGACAGGCGTTTTTTGCGCGTCTGTCCCATCTAACATTCTCATTCTTATCATTATAAGTGGGGCAACCTCTTGGTATATTTTCATGTAAGAACTCAGTTTGTGTGGTGTTCTATAACGTTCGAACGCAGTGATTTTTTCTGTGCGAATTGTAATCCGATCTTAATTCGGAAACACTGCGCAGAGATTGCAGAATTTCTGGTAATTTTTTTTTCGCTAACCTCCGTAAACCAGTAGCCTCTCCGGCCTGCCGAGGCCGACTTCCAGCGCATGTGATCTAAGCGCATTACGCGAAGAGAACGGCGCGATACAGGATACCCGTATTCGAGCCTCTCTAGCCGAGGCAAGAAGATACTTGAAGGGAGTTGCGTTAGGCTGATCTTCGACAGTTAACGCATGTGCGTGGCGCGTAAGTTATTGATATGATTTGAGCCGAGGGTGCGCGGACGCGAAAATGTAGTGCCACGTTTTGTGCCGATTTCGCTTGATTTTGTGATAATCGCAGCGGATTCTGTGCGCACCGACATCGAGTTGGCGACAGGCTTTCCGCCATGTATTTCCGCAAGAAGACCTCTGGTGGTCGCGCTTATCTGCAGATCGTCGAGAGCCGGCGCGAGGGCGCGGCCGTCCGCCAGCAGGTGATCGCCACGCTCGGGCGGGTCGAGGATCTCAACGAGAGCGGGCAGTTGGAGCGACTGCTGCGCTCGGGCGCGCGGTTTGCCGACAAGGCGATCGTGCTCGATGCGCTCGACCGCGGCGAGGCCACCGTCGTGGCGACGCGGCGCGTCGGTCCGGCGCTCGCCTTCGAGCGGGTGTGGGAGGAGACCGGCTGCCGGGGGGTGATCGAGCGCCTGGCGGGCGCGCGCAACCATGAGTTCTCGCTGGAGCGCGCGGCGTTCCTGACCGTGCTCCATCGCCTGGCGTGCGGCGGCTCGGACCGCGCCGCCGATCGCTGGCGCGAGGACTACCGCATCGACGGCGTCGACGAGATCGAACTGCATCATCTCTATCGCACGATGGCGTGGCTCGGCGAGGAACTGCCAAAAGACCAGCAGGACGCCGCGACGCCGTTTTCGCCGCGCTGCGTGAAGGACGTCCTGGAGGAGGAGTTGTTCGCCGCCCGGCGCGACCTCCTGACCACGCTCGACATCGTGTTCATGGACACCACCAGCCTCTATTTCGAAGGCGCGGGCGGCCAGACGCTGGGGAGGCGCGGCTTCTCCAAGGATCACCGGCCCGACCTCAACCAGATGATCCTGGCCGTGCTGCTCGACGGCGACGGCCGCCCGGTATGCACGGAGATGTGGCCCGGGAACACCGCCGACGTGACGGGCCTGATCCCGGCGATCGACCGCCTGCAGCGCCGCTTCCGCATCAACCGCGTCTGCGTCGTCGCCGACCGCGGCATGATCAGCGCCGAGACGATCGCCGAACTCGAGACGCGAGGGCTCATCTACGTTCTGGGCGTGCGCGAGCGGACCGACAAGCTGGTGCGCGAGCTCGTCCTCGACGATCCCGCGCCGTTCGTTCCCTTCGTCCTGAAGAAGCCGCGGCGCGAGGTCGACTACGAGGCCAAGGCGGTCGCGCTCGCCGGGCGGCGCTATGTCGTGTGCCGCAACCTCGACGAGATGACAAAGGACGCCGCCAATCGCGCGACCATCGTCGCCAACCTTGAGCGGCAATTGAAGAAGGGCGACAAGAGCCTCGTCGGCAACAAGGGCTACCGCCGCTTCCTCGCCGACCCGGAGGGAGACGGCTTTTCCATCGACCGCGCCAAAGTCGAGGAGGACGCAAAATTCGACGGCGTGTTCGTGCTGCAGACCAACGCCCATCTCTCGCCGCTGGAGGCGATGCTCGTCTACAAACAACTCTGGACCGTGGAGCGAACCTTTCGCACGACCAAAAGTCTGCTCGACACGCGGCCGATCTACCACAAGCTCGACGAAACGATCCGCGGCCACGTCGCCTGCAGCTTTCTCGCGCTCGTTCTCAAGAAGGAGCTGGAAGACCGGCTCGCCGCGGTCGACAGCGGCGCCCGCGCCTCCTGGCCCGCCGTGATGGCCGACCTCAACTCGCTCACCGAGACCGAGGTCGAGCAGGACGGCAAACGCTTCCTGCTGCGCTCCGCCCCACGCCCAGGCGCCAGCCTCGCGCTCTCCGCCCTCGGCGTCGCCTGCCGCCGACAATGCGGCAGATCTCCGCCGCCTGATTTACGCGCTTCCTTCGTTTTGTAGTGCCACGCCCGCGGCGTAGCGCGATTTTGCGCGCGCGATCAAAAACTTGGCTCGGAGCACTGTCGAAGTCATTTGGTGGGTCGATAACGCTCATTCGTTGAAAGCCTGTCGGAGCCTCACACGCTACGCCATTCAGGTTTAAGGTGATCGATTGGACCGCACCCCAAATGGCATCGGCTTGTCAAGATGGTCGTTGTCGAAACCCCAACTGAAGGGTTTCCGTCCACGGCGGTTCCGGTTTCCGGTGACGTTTACCTAGGGATTACGGTGACACGACCGTCTTTAACTTTTTGTCGCCGCATGAATTCTCTCAGGGGCTGCGAAGGAGAAATCCGACGGATATTTTGCTGTCGTCGCATGGCCTCTTGGAAGCCTACCGAACCTGCTCGGCCGGTTTTGCCTTGAGGACGGCCTCGTCGCCCCTGTGAAAGTTGAATTCGATCTCGATCGAGCCGTCGTCCATGAGTTCGGCAGAGCCGTCGCCGCGGATCTCGTCTCCCTCATCGGAGCCTTCAAACGTGAAGCCGATCGAACTCGCGGCCGTATTCGAGGTCGAGGCTCGCCTGGAGCGCGCCGAAGGCGATTTCGCCCCAGCCGTCGTCGCGGATCGTCAACGTCGCCGGCCCGCAGAGGTCGAGGTAGTCACAGTCCCAGGTGTCGGATTCGACGATCCGCCAGCGGCCGATGAGTTTGCAGACCTTGATCGCCATCAATCTTCGCCGTTGTGGATCGAGCTTGTCCGCAACCTGGATTCTCGCGCGAACGCCGGCGGCGGGTCACGCGGCGAGGAGCGCGGTCGCAAGATCAGCAAGGCGTCGCGCGGGCACGGGACGATCGCGTACGCGCGTCCTTCGTCGTCGCTGAACTCGACCAGCGCGGTTACTCCGTCGAACGGTTCGACGATCGTGCCGACCTGACCGCGGACGAGCCCCCATTCGGGCAGATCGCGCAGCAGGGCGACCGAGCTCAGCAGAACGCGTCATTCACCGCTTCGTTCGATCGCCGATGTCATCCAAGACCCAACAAGTGAAAACCCCTACCTCCTCAGCGCCTCCAGCACCTTCTGCGACGCCCGCCCATTGACCGGCATGCCCTGCTTCCCCTCGAAGTCGGCGATCGCCGCCTTGGTCTTGGTGCCGATCGCCCCGTCCGGCGCTCCGACGTCGTAGCCGTGCTTGGCGAGCAGCGCCTGCAATTCGCGCCGTCCTGCCCGCGACAGCCCCGGATCGTCGGTCGGCCAGGGCGTCCGGATGCCCGGGCCGCCGGCGAGGCGGTCGGCGAGGACGCAGGCGGCGAGCGAATAGGATTCGGCGGCGTTGTAGGAATAGACGACGTCGAAATTCTTCGTCACCAGGAAGGCCGGTCCCTGGGATCCGGCGGGCAGGAGGAGGCCCGCCTCTCCTTCGCCGAGCGGTCGCCCGTCGATGCGGGCGATCCCCCGCGCCGCCCAGGCCGACATCGGCTGTCTCGCCTTGCGCCCGGACGGGCCCGAATAGCCCGGCGGCAGCTTGACCTCGAACCCCCACGGCACGCCGGAGCGCCAGCCGGACTTGACGAAATAATGGGCGGTCGAGGCGAGCGCGTCGTCGGCCGAGTCGACGATGTCGCGCCGCCCGTCGGAGCCGGGGGCGGCGAGCCGGAGGTAGCTCGAGGGCATGAACTGGGTCTGGCCGAACGCCCCCGCCCAGGAGCCGGCGAGCTTCTCGGCCGGGATGTCGCCGCGGTCGATGATTTTCAGCGTCGCTATCAGCTCGGAGCGGAAATAGCCGGACCGCTCGCCGTAGCAGGCGAGCGTCGAGAGCGATTGCACCAGGGGGCGCTCGCCCATCTCCGTGCCGAAATTCGATTCGACCCCCCAGATCGCCGCGACCATATAGCGGCTGACTCCGTAGGTCTCCTCGGCATAGGCCAGCGCCCGGGCGTTCCTGGCCATCGCCGCCTTGCCGTCGGCGACCCTCTCCTCATCGACGAGGCCTTCGACATAATCCCAGATCGGGGTCTTGAACTCCGGCTGCTGCTTCTGAAATTCGAGCACTTTCATGTCGGGCGCGAGCCCGGCGAAGGCCTTGTCGAGCGTGGCGGACGAAATGCCGGAATGCGCGGCTTCGGCGCGCAGGTTCGCAACGCAGGAGGCGAAATCCGCCCACGCCGGAAGGGACGCCAGCGACGACGACGCTGCGACAAGGAAGAAGGCAATGCGGTTCATGCCCGGACCATCCCACGATTCGATAATGTCCGTCGAGCCGCGTTCGCGACTCCTCGGACCCCATTACAAAGTCGGCGCCCGCTCCTTCGGTATCCGCTCAAGCTCAGACGACGCCTTTCTTGCCTGGCTTGTGATCCTGTTGTCCGAATTCCATCGCCCCTGCAACCCAAGGGAACACCAACGGACTCGGCGGAGGCAATTCCTTGATTTGGACCATCATCTGGTCTAAATGTACGTCCTGATGGAGGGTGGATCGAGCAATGCGTGCGCCAGTGAGCGAAGCGAAAGGACAGCTGACTAAACTCGTTCGCCGCGCCGAGGCGGGAGAAGAGGTCATTCTGACCCGATACGGGCATGACGTCGTCCGCCTCGCCCCGATCAGGACTTCGCTGGACAGGAAGTCCAGACGGGCGCTGCTCGAAATCTGTGCGGGCAGCGGCCGCCAAGGCCACGTCCGGGCCGAACGCTGCGCGCAGCCAGGATTTCCTCTACGGCGAGGATGGCTTGCCCGAATGATGGCGGTCGATACGTCTGCGCTGATGGCGATCGCTCTGAATGAGCCGCAAGCAGACGCCTGTATCGCGGCGCTGGCGGCCGAAGACGAACTCCTGATTTCGGCGGGCACGCTGGCCGAGACGCTGATCGTGTCCGCCAGGCGCAACGTCGCCAAAGAGATCGCGCGTCTGATCGACAGGTTGGGACTCGAAGTCGTCAACGAGACGTCAGCTTCCGCGCGGCGCGTTGCCGAGGCCTTTCAGAGTTGGAGCAGGGGCGTGCATCCGGCAGCGCTGAACTTTGGCGCCTGCTTCGCCTATGAAGTGGCGAGGGAGCGGCGATGCCGACTGCTGTTCGTCGGAGACGACTTCTCGCAGACCGACGTCGAGGGTGTTCTTTCGGCAAGGCCTTGAGCGGGCGACTGCGCCAATGACGGGCGGTGCGGTCAGCACCGCGCCTGCAATCGGCGCTTTCGCTCAAAGCCGCACCCGTCCCGCCATCACATTGAGGAACCAGAAGAAGCCCAGCGCCATGGGCGCGAGCATGGCGAGCGCGACGACCTCCATCAGGCCCCGTTCGGCGGCGAGGTCGAGGACCAGGCTCGGGCCCGGCGCAGGGGTCGCCCGGTCTCCCGGGGCGTGCCGGTCGCTCACCCAGTCATCGGTATGCGCCTCGATCACGACGTCCCGGGCGGGGCGCCTGGCGCCCGCGGACACGGAAAACGGAACCGATTTCCTGCTCACGCGGCTTTCCTCTTCCTTGCCTTCAAAACTTCGCGGGCGAGGGCCTCGATCTCCCGCGCCGCCTCGCTCGACGGCGCGGCCTCGATCACCGAGAGGCCGCGCGCGGCGCTCTCGGCGTAGACGACGCGCTGGTGAAGCGCTGCGGCGAGCACGGGCACGTCCTCGAACTGGGACAAAGCCTCCGCCGCGTCGCGGCCGATCGCAGTGCGGGCGATGCGGCGGTTGATGACGAAGGCGGCGGCGATGCTTTCCTTCAGGATCTGCGCCTCGCGGATCAGCGCGACCGTGTCGGCCGCCGCCCAGACGTCGTAGGGCGAGGGCTGGACAGGGATCAGCACCATGTCGCTGGCGAGAATCGCCGACCGGCCGAGGTCGTTGACCCGCGGCGCGCCGTCGATGATCACGATGGTGTAGTCCTTGGCGAGGCGCGGCAGGTCGCGATGCAGGGTCGGCTTCGCCATGCCGACGATCGCAAACGGAGGTTCGCTCTGGCGCGTGCTCGACCAGGCCATCGCGCTGCCCTGGGGGTCGGCGTCGATCAAGAGGACCCGCTCGCCCGATCCGGCGAAGCTCGCCGCCAGATTGACCGCGACGGTCGTCTTGCCGACGCCGCCCTTCTGATTGAGAACGCCGACGATCATCGGGATGCGTTCCTTTTTTCGGAAAGAGACCGTCGAATCGGATTGCTGCAGTGCAGCAATCAATCGCATAGACACGGTCCGGAGGCAAGCAAAGAGCTTGCCGGGGTCAGGCTTTTCCGCCGCGGGCGAACATGAGGGGCGGGGATCGCCCTCGCTTCGCGGCTCAGGGATGGATGGCGTCGAGCTCCGGCAGCATCACTACGCTCTCCTGCTCGTTCGGATCGGTGCGGGCGACCACCGCGACCGCCGGCTCGGTCTCGCTCCGGTTGTAGGGCAGGTGGGGCGTATTGGCCGGGATATAGACGAAGTCGCCGGCGCGCGAGACCATGTGATGTTCGAGTCGCTCGCCGTACCAGGTGCCCGCCTCGCCGCTCAGGAGGTAGATCGCGGTCTCATGGCGCTCGTGCTTGTGCGCCTTGGCCCGCGCTCCGGGCGGCATGGTCAGAAGCTGCAGGTGGATGGCCTTTGCGCCGACCGTCTCGGCCGAGATCGCTGGCGCGTAGGTGAAGCCCTGCCTGCCGGTGAACGGCTCGCCCGCCCGCAGGCAGACGCAGGTCGGTCTGTCGATCGTCGCGCTCATGGCTTGATCTCCGTTGTGCAGTCGCAGCGATGCTAGGGCAAGGTCGAGGCAGGCTGCAACGCCGGCCACGCGCGGGATTCTGAAGTCCGCGACAATTCCTGTTTTTTGTCGAATTTTTCTTCTCCCCCGGTGTGGTCTGTGCTATTGTTCCTGTTTCGTTCTTGCGGCGGCGCCGTGTCGACAGGCGGCCGCAGCGCCCTGGAGATGGCGACGGAGATGACGCTGACTCGCGGCGCGGAGGTGTGGGGCGGCTCCCGCATCCGGGACGGACGAACTGGCGGTTTCCATAGGAAGGAAGGGCAGGAAATTCCTTTTCACCCGTCTTTTTGTGCAACCCATTGAAAAGTCCCGATTGGCGGAAAGAAAGGGAAGGAAATGGACGTGCGTTTTGACGACGTTCCGCCCATTGGAGCGCATTCGACGCATCCCGCCCCGATTTGCAGCAAACGGAAATCCGCCGGAGCCGATGGAAGTCGGGACGACGGCGGGCTCAAGCATTCGGAGTCGTCGGGCCGACGCCGCGCATGGGCGAACGGAGCGGAAATGGCGCCGCAAGTCTCTGGAATCCTTCGATCCGCGCCCGGGACTTGGCGCCGGGACGGAAAGAAGTCGGGGCCCGCGCGGAAACGACGGCGGTCCTTGCCGCTTGCCGCGCGGCGGCTTTCGGCGCCATATCGCGCGGAGTCAATTCAAGGGAGAGAAACGTGGATCTCGGCGTCACCGACAAAGTCCGTCCGCTCATCGCCGCCGTCCGCGCCATGGTGCGCGATGAGGTCATGCCGATCGAGGAGGAATACGAGGCCGAGGTCGGCCGCGACGGCGACCGCTTCAAGCCAACACAACGCATGATCGAGATCCGCGAGTCCCTGAAAGCCAAGGCGCGGGCCAAGGGGTTGTGGAACTTCTGGCTAACCGCCTCCGACAAGGGCTACGGCCTGACCACGGTCGAATACGCCTATCTCGCCGAGGAGATGGGGTGGTCGCCGCTCGCCTCGGAAGTCTTCAACTGCTCGGCGCCCGACACCGGGAACATGGAGGTGCTCGAGCGCTTCGGCAACGCCGAGCAGAAGGCGCGCTGGCTGCCGGACCTGCTTGAAGGCCGGACGCGCTCGGCCTATCTCATGACCGAGCCCGGCGTGGCCTCGTCGGACGCGACCAACATCGCGATGGACGCCCAACTCGAAGGCGACGAATGGGTGCTCAATGGCGAGAAATGGTGGTCGTCCGGCGCCGGCGACCCGCGCTGCTCGCTCTATATCACGATGACGCTGACGGACCCCGAGGCGTCCACGCACGCGCGTCACTCGATGATCCTCGTGCCGGCTGCGACCAAGGGCGTCGAGGTATTGAGGGCGCTGAAGGTCTATGGCGCCGATGACGCGCCGCACGGGCACATGCATATCCGGTTCACCGACGTGCGCGTTCCGAAGGACGCGCTGATCCTCGGCCGCGGGCGCGGATTCGAGATCGCGCAGGGGCGCCTCGGGCCGGGCCGCATCCATCATTGCATGCGGGCGATCGGCCAGGCCGAGCGGGCATTGGAGGCCATGTGCCGGCGGGCCGCTCTGCGCACCGCCTTCGGACAGAAACTCGCCCGCCTCGGCGCCAATCCGGACATCATCGCCGAGAGCCGGATGAGCATCGAGATGGCGCGCCTCCTGTGCCTCAAGGCCGCCTGGGCGATGGACACGCAGGGCGTGCGCGCGGCAGCGCCGCTGATTTCCCAGATCAAGGTGATTGCTCCGCGGGTGGCGCTCGAAGTGATCGACCAGGCAGTCCAGTTGCACGGCGGGGCGGGCATCAGCCAGGACTTCCCGCTGGCGCAGATGTGGACGCAAGTGCGGACGCTCCGCCTCGCCGACGGGCCGGACGCCGTGCACCGGCGGGTCATCGCCAAGGCCGAGATGAAACGCTATTCGAACGAGACGCCGGCGCGATGACCGGCCGGTTTCCCGACGACGCGCGGGCGTTCGACGCCTGGGCGGCGGCGCATGTCGAGGGCTTTCGCGGGCCGAGCCGGGCGACCAAGTTCGCCACCGGCCAATCGAACCCGACCTACCTCATCGAAGCCGACAGCGGCCGCTATGTGCTGCGTCGCAAGCCGCCGGGCAAGCTCCTGAAGAGCGCGCATATGATCGAGCGCGAGTTTCGCGTCCTGAAGGCGCTCGAGGGCACGGGATTCCCCGCGCCCCGGGCGTTGGCGCTCTGCGAGGATGAGGGCGTCGCCGGCACGCCCTTCTACCTCATGGCCCATATCGAGGGCCGGATCTTCTGGGATCCGGCCTTGCCGGATCTCCCGCGCGAGGAGCGCGGAAAAATCTTCGACGCGATGAACGAGGGTCTGGCGAGGCTCCACGCGGTCGACGTCGCCGCGACGGGCCTTTCCGACTTCGGCAAACCCGGCAGCTACTTCTCCCGCCAGCTGCAGCGCTGGACCGAGCAGTATCGCGCCAGCGAAACGGACAGGATCGAGGACATGGAGCGCCTCATCGCCTGGCTCGGGCCGCACGTCCCGCCCGACGACGGTCGCGTCGCCCTGGTGCACGGCGACTGGCGCATCGACAACATGATCTTCGACGCCCGGTCGCCCCGCCTCCTCGCCGTCCTCGACTGGGAGCTCTCGACGCTCGGCCACCCGTTCTCAGACCTCGCCTACCAATGCATGTTCTGGCGGATGCCGAAGACCTCGGGCGGGCTCGGCCTCATCGATCGGACGGCCGCGGGCCTTCCGACGGAAGCCGAATATGTCGAAGCCTACCGCCGCCGCGCCGGGCTCGACCGGATTCCGGACTGGACCTTTCTGATCGCCTTCAGCTTCTTTCGCATCATCGCCATCGCCCAGGGCGTCTACAAGCGTGCGCTCGACGGCAACGCCTCGAATCCCGAGCGGGGCCGGCAATACGGAAAAGCCGTGCCGATGATGGCGGGACTGGCGATGGAGGCGATTGAGGCCGGCGGGTGATGTTGCGATCGGCCGTCTCCACAAGGGGGCTGCGGAATCGCATTTGGATATCCCTCGTGCCGAAATGGCTGGGCGCTCTCCGGAACAATTGCCGTTAGAGGCGCGCGCCTCGATACGCAAGGATGGGAACGATGCCCTGGTCCGTCACCATCGGCCGCTTCGGCGAGACCGCGGTCAAGATCCATATCACCTTCCTCTTGTTCCTCATCTGGATCGCCGCCAGCGCCTGGGCGCGCGGCGGGTGGAGCGCAGCGCTCGACAGCACGCTGTTCATTCTTCTCCTCTTCCTTTGCGTAGTCCTGCACGAGTTCGGCCACATCCTTGCCGCCCGCCGTTACGGCATTCAGTCGCCCCAGGTGACCCTGCTGCCAATCGGCGGCGTGGCCAGCATGCAGCGCCTGCCGTCCGACCCGCGGCAGGAACTGGTGGTCGCGCTCGCCGGGCCCGCCGTCAATCTGGTCATCGGACTGGCGCTGGCGCTCGCCCTCGGCTCGGTGCAACCGGGCCAACTCGCCGATATCGACAATCCGCACCTGTCGCTGATGGGCCGGCTCGCCGCGGCCAACATCTTTCTCGTGGTCTTCAACCTGATCCCGGCGTTCCCGATGGACGGCGGGCGGGTTCTCCACGCCCTCCTCGCCATGCGGCTCGGCGGGGATCGAGCGACCGAGATCGCCGCCAAGATCGGCCAGGCCTTCGCCCTCGGCCTCGGCTTTCTCGGGCTGTTCGGCAACCCGCTCCTTCTGTTCATCGCGATCTTCGTCTACATGGCCGCGGCCGGGGAGGCGCAGATCAGCACGGCCCGGCAGACGCTCAAGGGACTGTCCGTCGCCGAGGCGATGGAGACGCGCTTCACCCCGATCCCGATCGACGCCACCCTCGGCCAGGCGGTGGACGCGCTGCTCGCCACGGCGCAGCAAGAGTTTCCGGTGGTCGACGCGTTCCGCAAGCCGGCCGGACTCCTGACCCGCGAGGATATCCTCGCGGCGGTGCGCAGCCATGGCGGCGAAGAGCCGGCGAGCGCTTTCATGCGCGCCGGAGTGGACAGCGTTCGGCCGGGGACGCCGGTCGAGAGCGTGTTCGAGCGGCTGCAGGACCCGAAGGCGGAGGCGCTGTATGTCACCGACGCCGACGGCGCGATCGTCGGCCTTCTGACCCGGCAGGCGCTCGCCGAAATCGTGCTCATCCGTTCGGCGCGACCCGACTGGCGCTTCGGCCGGCGATCGTGAAGGCGCGGTTGACAGGACCGGTCGCGCGGCGAATATGGCGGCCCGGAACCCGAGTCGCATTTGAAGAAATCCGCCAAATCCCTGTCCCTTGCGGCCCTCGGCTTTGCCCTTGTCGCCGCGACCCCGGCCGCAGCCGACCTGCGCATGTGCAACAACACGCAAAACCGCGTCAGCGTCGCTCTCGCCTACACCGATGGTCAGAGCTGGGCGAGCGAGGGCTGGTGGAACCTGAAGCCACTCGATTGCGTGACGCTACTGCGCGGCGCGCTGGCGGCGCAGTATTACTACGTCTATGCGATGGACGAGCGAGGGGGCGAGTGGAAGGGCAAGGCCTTCATGTGCACCTCCGATCGCGAGTTCAAGATCGATGGCCGCCAGGACTGCTTCCGGCGCGGCTACGACCGGACCGGCTTCTTCGAGGTCGACACCGGCAAGGACGCGAAGAGCTGGACGGTGCAGCTGACCGACCAGGCGAATTCCGCCACGCCCTGAATCGTGTCATCATCGTGACGCAGGCTGCGCGCTAGTCGCGGCGCCGCAAGTCCGAGTTCGAGGAGACGCCCTTTGCATTCCCGCCGCAGCCGCCGCGTGAAGATCATCGCCACCCTCGGCCCGGCGTCGGCCGACAAGGAGACGCTTGCGGCCCTGTTCGCCGCTGGCGCCGACGTCTTTCGCATCAACATGAGCCATGCCTCGCACGACGCCATGCGCGAGCGGGTCGCGATGATCAGGGCGCTCGAGGAAGAGGCGGGGAGGCCGATCGGGATTCTGGTTGATCTCCAGGGACCGAAGCTGAGGCTGGGTCTGTTCGCCGACGGCGGGGCCGAGCTGCACAAGGGCGACGTTTTCGTGCTCGACAGCGACCCCGAGCCGGGCGGCGCGACGCGGGTTCAGCTGCCCCATCCCGAAATCCTGAGTTCGCTGGCGCCGGGGCATCGCATTCTCATCGACGACGGCAAGGTGATGCTGCGCGTGGCCGATGCGGAGCCGAACCGAGCCTCTACCGTGGTCGAGGTCGCCGGCCGCGTGTCGAACAAGAAAGGCGTCAGCCTGCCCGACACGACCATCCCCACCTCGGCGATGACCGACAAGGACCGCGCCGACCTGCTGGCCGCTCTCGACGAGAATATCGACTGGATCGCGCTCTCGTTCGTGCAGCGGCCGGAGGACGTGGCCGAGGTCAAGGCGATCGCCAGGGGCCGGGCGCTGGTCATGGCCAAGATCGAGAAGCCGCAGGCGGTGACCCGGCTCGAGGAGATCATGGCGGTCGCCGACGCGTTCATGGTGGCGCGCGGCGATCTCGGGGTCGAGATGCCGCTCGAGCGGGTGCCGGGCATCCAGAAGACGCTGACGCGCTTCGGTCGCCGGCTCGGCAAGCCGGTGGTGGTGGCGACCCAGATGCTCGAATCGATGATCACGTCGCCGGTGCCGACGCGGGCGGAAGTGTCCGACGTCGCGACCGCCGTGTTCGAGGGCGCGGACGCCGTCATGCTGTCCGCCGAAAGCGCGTCCGGGCAATATTCGCGCGAGGCGGTGGCGACGATGAACCGAATCGCGGTCGCGGTCGAGTTGGAGGGCATTTATCCGTCGATCATCGAGGCGCAGCGGGCAACACCCGAACCGACCGGCGCCGATGCGATCGCGGAAGCGACCCGGGACGTCGCCGAGACGCTCGGCCTCAAAGTCATCTGCGCCTGGACGAGTTCGGGCTCGACGGGCCTGAGGATCGCCCGGGAGCGGCCCCGCTCCTCGATCCTGGCGCTGACCCCAAACGAGGAGGTGGCGCGCCGCCTCGCCCTGGTCTGGGGGGTGCATCCGATCGTGACCGACGACGCACGCGACGAGCGCGACATGGCCGAGCGCGCCTGCCGCCACGCCTATATCGAGGGATTCGCCGGGCCCGGCGAGCGCATTATCGTCGTCGCCGGCGTGCCGTTCGGCACCTCGGGGGGAACGAACAACCTACGGATCGCGACGGTCGGCGGGTAGGGCGACGCAACTCCTGTAAGCGTCGATCGCCCTCGCGTCGGACTGAGTTCTCTGATCGGGGGGCGCAAACGAAACTTGCGGATGAGCGAGTGTTGATTGGTGGGCCCCATGCTCGCCACTTTCATCGCTGCGTTGTCGCTGCGCTGCCGTCTTTCGCGGCGCAAGATCCAGGAATTTCTGCGCGACTGGCTCGACCTCGAACTGGGAGTGGCGACCATCGAGCGCTGCATCCACGAATTCGGCCTGGCCAGCGAACCCGTGGTCGAGCGCCTCATTGCGGATGTGCGAGCCGCCGAGATCGTCCATCTCGACGAACCCCCCTGGTATCAGCGGGGCGTCCTGTTGTGGATGTGGGTGGCGGTGACGGCCGCCACGATCGTCTACCGCATCGGCAGCCGCCGCAAGGAGGAACTCGCCACGCTGATTGGCGACGCCTTGCCTCAGCTGGTTGGTCACCGACGGCTACGGCGCCTACCGAGATCATCCCCGCCGCCAGCGCTGTCTGGCGCATCTCATCCGCAGGGCCCTGGCCCTCGCCGAAGGCTACTACGGCGCGGGCTCAGGCTTCGGTCGCGATCTGGTCCGCGACCTCCGCCGCCTCATCGGGCGCGTCCACGATGGAGCCGACGCGGACGCCCTCGAGCGGCTGACGACCCGCATCAAATGGAACTGCCAGTGCAACCGGCATGAGATCGAGAAGAAGGTTCGCGATCTCGCCGGTGAAATCCTCAACGACTGGGACGCCGTTATCGCCTTCGTGTCGGACCCAAACCTGCCGCCAACCAACAACGACGCCGAACGCGCGCTCCGCCACGCCGTGATCGCACGCCGGATCAGCTTTGGAACCAGGACCGATGAAGGCAGCCGGTTCTACGCCGCCGGTCTCAGCGTCATCGATACTTGCCGCAGGCGCGGCGTCGAGCCCTGGGCGTACGCTTGCTCTCTATCGCCGCAGCCCGAGCCAACCTCACCCTGCCCATAATCCCCGCAAACGCCGCCGCTTGAACGGCGGGGGGATGT